>CAXXRF010000003.1:522500-1300000 GCA_963676495.2 Maridesulfovibrio sp.
AAACTACTCAGTAGGCTTCGCTCTTCCCCGCGTCCTTTCGGTGGGTTTCGTTCAGAATACCCGCTTTCCGAAATGATCATTATATAGAAGGGTTAGCCATCAAGTTCTGGTCTTAAACTTTCGATGATTGCTCCATGATGTCTAACATCATTTAAGGCATGACCAAACGGCTTAGCCTTTATGCAATCACTTTCTTTTTGTTCTCGCTGAATAAAATTTTCAATGATCTTGGCGCCTTGCATTTGCTCAGCGCGGAGACGGAAACTAGGTAAACCGTCCGAAGAAGTCAACAACTTTTTGAAAGTTTTTTGAATCTGATCTGTTTCAGTGAATCTGCCCTCCACTTTTCCGCATTCCTTTTGGGATGCAGTTTCAAATTTCAGGCAGGATTTCGGGTCTTCAGGGCTTCAAAAATGAGCTTGGCTCCTTTGGCCGCCGAAGGCGTAAATCTGATTTCAAAAGCGCTAACGCGCATCAACTCACCCGGCTTCATCAGCCGAGGAAAGACGTTCTAGGGAAAACTCACCGATGCGTCAATATGTTTTTAAATTATTGAATGTATATCTGAGTTAAATTCTCACACATTGCAATAAACATGAATGGTTTTGGCATTAATTTTTTTTCGAAAAATTTAACTCGATACTATTGCCATTGCCTAATTCATAAACATATTACTACCCTTCTTTTTGAACTGTTTATATACTCCAAGAATGAACAAAGATCTTATGAGAAAACTACAAATTAATTCCCAAAAAGCACATATTCTTCACGGTCTCAAAACCGGAGCTGCTGCTGTCCTTGCATTTTATACAGCTCAACTGTTCGAACTTAAGCATGAATACTGGGCAGCTCTTTCAGCAGTTATTGTCATGCAGATCAACGTCGCCGACTCAATCAAGATGTGCTGGTATCGTTTTTCGGGTACTGCTATTGGAGCATTCATAGGCATCCTGTGTATGAAGGTCTTTCCTCCAACTCAGTCTATGACGGTTTTATCCTTATTCCTTTCAGTGGCGTTCTGCGCGTACATGACTAAGTACAATAACCGCTACAAAATGGCGGCAATAACCACTACGATCGTTATTCTTGCCAGCTTGGGCGAACCGGATCGTATCGAATTCGGCATGTTCAGAATGATTGAAATTGCCATTGGAGTTGCCAGCGCATTTATGGTCAATATTATTATCTGGCCGATACGAGCCGCAGAAGCCCTTCAAAACGACCTATACCAGCAATTTGAGGAATGCGCTGACAACTATGAAATGCTGATGGACTGCTTCTTACATAAACAGACAGCCTTATCTCCCAGCCTGCTCGATGCTTCCAATTCCAGAATGGCCAAAAACAGGGAAGTATATTCCAAGGTTTTGCGCCTTGAAAGCCTGCTTTATCTGGATGATACAGAACTGCTTGGGATGAAGGTGGAGATACTTGAAAAATGTGCATCTCACCTGAGAACAATGCTGACGACACTCAATAACGTCCAAGGTGACGGCTACGATATCATCATGCAGCAAGAACTAAGTGTACTGGCAAAAACAACTTCCAAAGCCATGCGTGACATTGGATCGAAAAAAATACCTAACGAAAAAAATCTTCAGACTGCTCTTGAAACTGCACAAATACGGCTGAAAAATCTCCGCGATGAAGGAGTAACCAAACGCTTCTACCTGCAGAAACTTATTCAATTTTTTGCTTTTTACCACAGTGCGGAGTTTATCTGTAAAGACCTGCTGCGCTATGCCAGAGAAAGGAAACGAATTAAAAAAGAAAGATCCGGGTCTTAAAGCTAAATACCTATCAGGCTTAAAAGCAATATATCCGCCTCAGGTTTATCATACTTATGAGACATGAGGAGCTCTTTCACGCTGACCTCTTTTCCATAGTATCTTTTGTTGAAGTCCGGGCTGACCATGAATGCTCCGGTGCGATAGGTCATGCCACCAAACATTCCGGCCTGAAAGACCAAAGCAAAAGCATTACCCTCAACATCAAATTTCCCTCTATGCGAACTGTCGCTAGCACGCCCCAGCGCAAGGTCAGCTCCCAGAGAAAGATCAATATTCCCACTCATGGCTTCCTGCACAGCCTGGTCATCCAGCAGGAAAACAAGGACAGTTTTACCGACCACTCCACCCTGCAACCCGATATCCAAGCCTGCCATATTAAAAAAAGCCGGACCATTCCAGAATCCGGTATCATCCTTCACGCACAGAACTCCGGGTCCGGCTTCCGCGCCGACCATAAATGCGGCCTTATAAACATCGGGAAAAATAAATACCCCCCGGGACTGCTCAAGATAATAATCAATAGTTGGTCCGTCAGTAACCTCCCTAATCTGATTCAAAGCACAAGCCGCAGCATCTACTATCTGCTGAGTTGTTGAATTGGAGCTGCTTACACATGGACTGCATGATATCTTTTTGAATGAATTGCATGAACTTAATGTAAGAAAAACTGCACATGTCAATATGAGATATATAAGCTTGTTCATACCCCGATACTAAACAAATCGCTGCTCAAAGAGCAACCTCATTCTATGATTTTAGACGCTGTGTGAAGCCCAAATGATTCTTGAAAGCAAACTCCATCCGGCAATACAAACCTTAAATAATAACTATACAACAAAGCTGTAAGCATCAATAAATTAAGTATAAAAGTCACTATTTCAGGGATTAACATCTTTCTTTGCAAACAAATCTTCGAATGATAAAAAATGTCATGAAAGTTTCCCGCGCAACATGTTCACTGCAACTGAACACAGCAAAACATTAAAGGAAAAATAAATGTCTACACTGCTGCAACCATATAATGAGCCAATGATGGATGTTCTCCTTTATATCCAGCGCAACCTGGATGGAGACCTGTCTCCTGAAACTCTGGCTGAAATAGCCTGCTTTTCAGTTGCTCACTTTCATCGCATTTTCAAATCAATGGTTGGGGAGAGCCTTAAAGAGCATGTCCGCAGGCTAAGACTGGAAAGGGCAGCCTATAAACTTTTGTATACTGACATGTCAGTAATGGACATAGCTCTGGATGCAGGATTTGAATCTCCCGAAACTTTCAGCAGAGCATTTAAAAAATGTTTCACCATTCCTCCAAGTGATTATCGTAAAAAGACCCGCGCTATGGTCAGCCCGTATGGAAACGGCAGAATCCACTACCGGCCGGAACCAAGTATTCGAGAATTCAAACTTGATAGTTCACCACTCAAATGTGATGTGGAAGTCAGAACACGTAAGGATACAAGGGTCGCTTTTATAAGACATATCGGATCTTACTTTGATGTTGATAAAGCATGGCAAAAACTTTGCGCATGGGGCTTAGAGCAGGACCTGCTTAAAGAACATACTGAGTATCTTGGCCTCTGCTACGATGACCCGGAAATAACTCCTGAAGGGAAAATACGTTATGACGCCTGTATTTCCATCGCTGAAGAAATTGATTTTAATCCCGAAATCGGGACTCAGATCATTCCACGCGGCAAGTATGCAGTAACAACCCACTACGGTGCATATTCAGAACTGATCAACACCTATAGAGAGCTGTATGGAAAATGGCTGCCTGCAAGCGGCTATCAGGTAAAAAACAACATCGCCTCATTTGAAAAATATATAAAAACATCGGACGATTTTAAATCCGATGAACTTGTAACTGAGGTTTGGCTGGGGATTTATTGATCAAAAACATAATAAACGGAGTACAAAATGGACGTACAAATCTGGACCTTAGATCCATCAAAAATGGCCTATGTTGAACATATTGGCCCCTACCCTGAAGTAGATAAAGCATGGGGAAAACTCTGCGCATGGGCAGCACCGGCCGGTCATTTCACCGAAACTACCAAATTTTACGGTGTGTATTATGATGACCCGGGACAGGTTGCGCCTGAAAATCTGCGTTCGGAAGCATGCATTACCATTAAAGACGAAGCAGAAGCTCCGGCCGAAGTAAAATTCAGGGATTTCCCCGGAGGCAAATACGCAGTAACTGTACATCTTGGAGCGTATGACAACCTTGGTGAATCATGGACCGAGTTTTACGAAAAATGGCTGCCGCAAAGTGGCTACGATCATGCTGATTCTCCCTGCTATGAGCAATATATGAATGACCCTAAAACCACAAAACCCGAGCATCTGGTAACTGTTCTGTTAATGCCTCTGAAATAATCCATTTTAAAAGTTAAACTCCCCACCGTCGATTTACCGATGGCGGGGAGTTTTCATCAATAGATTACATTCCTACAATCAAAACTTTATTTTCCATCATCATGGGAATCCATAATCTTTTCCCTTTCTCATCAAGATAAAAATCTGCCGGGCCTGCTATTTTCTCTCCTATATCAAGAATGGTATGTTCTCCGGTCATAACATCTTCTTTAATCAATACCCCTTCCTTCTTGAAGGCCACCCAGTCAGAGAAAATTATGCTCCCGTCATAAAAAACCATTCCATCATAAAGTCCGCCAACAGGATAAATTTTCTCAAAAATAAACTCAGTGCTCTCAATATGCCCTTTTCCCACAATACCATTAGGTTCATGATTCTTTCCAAAAGAGCATAAATAAACTGTCCCTGTTTTAGAATCAAAAGAAAGTCCGTTGGGACCCAAAAGATCCACTTCACACTCAAGCCGGGTAAAAGAAGGACTGTCCTGTACATCAACCACATAGAGAACACCGGTATCCATTGCCGAAACAAGCAGTTGTTTCTTCCCGATCACGGTAATTCCATTAAGAAAAGATGTTCCTTCGCCGGAAAAATCAAGATCAACAACTTTTTTACCGTCAACAACAGAAAAACCTTTAAGGTGGTCAATATCATTTACATAAAGGACCCCGCCCTCAACAACCATTCCTTTTGGAGCATTCAGACCGCTGATATAACGACTGTCCAGAACCCTGCCATCTTCAGAAAGTCTTGAAATGTAGCCATCCCCATCA
Source organism: Maridesulfovibrio sp. (assembly GCA_963676495.2). GTDB lineage: Bacteria > Desulfobacterota > Desulfovibrionia > Desulfovibrionales > Desulfovibrionaceae > Maridesulfovibrio. Next base: position 527,443 of record CAXXRF010000003.1, read on the forward strand.
CGGTCCATAGGTTTAAGTTCCTCGCCTACATTGGATACATAAAAATATGTACCATCAGATGTAACACTTTCCGGAGCTGAAAAACCATCTACTTTGATTGATTTGGTGTTGCAGGCTGCAAGCTGCATGGCAAAAAGCAGAACAAATGAAATAAAAAAATATTTACGCATAGTTTTCTCCTTGATTTGATATGTGAGAAAACTAGCGTAATCGAATTGCTGAAGCTTTCGATTACAGTCCAGATTTTGATGAATTCAGTTCAGCACGATATTCACGTGGAGTCATGCCGTATTTCTTACGAAAAAGATTGCTGAAGTGAGAAAGGCTTTCGTAGCCGGACTCAAAAGAAATTTCAGTAATGTTCTTTTGGGAATTTCGAATAAGTTGAGCAGCCCAGGAAAGACGACGCTCACGAATCCATTTAGCAGGGGTGGTATCAAAAGTTCTGCTGAACTCACGCTTAAATGTGGAAAGACTGCGGCCGGAAAGTTCAGCCAGATCTTCGAGGCTTATATTTTTATTGAAATACTCTTCTATTACAGAGCCGAGATCGCTTCTGATTCCATTTCGGCAGGACAGAAGAAAATTGATAAATTCCTCGTTTCCTTCAGATGAGCATAAGTAATGCAAAAGTTCACGAACCTTAAGCCGCAAGAAATCGTCATCCTTACCCAGTGATGAATCAAAAACCTGAATCATGGAAGAAAGAAATATTCTTATCGGATCACTTACCTTGATGGGAAATACAGATTTATCTTTCTTCGGCTCCTGAAGTCCAACAACGTCAAGCTGATCTACAAATCCTGTAAACATGGAATCATTAAAAAAGAAAAGAACAGTATCAAAAGAGGCTCCATTTTCAGGAATCATCTCTGACATGAGATGACATCCTTTGCGGCAAAAAAAGGCCTCCCCTTTTTCCAACACAATATCACCATCAGCAGAATGTATGTGCTTGGTGCCCTCAAGAATAAATACGAGTGAATGCTGCGAAACACAGACTTCATGGCGGACTTCAGATCGCTGACTGCGATATTGAACAAAAGTAATGCCACCCAGATCAATACTCGGGATATCGGAGGAATTATGGATAGTACGGGGAATGGTGATCATTGTAAAAAACTAGTGCGTTATCTCAAACCTGCCGGGTTAATATCCGGCGACTTGTTATGATTGGCAAGAAATAAAATCAAAAATTTTCGACTTCAACTTCAACTCTTCGCCTGAATCATCAAAAACACAGCAGCCGTCAAATTGAAAAAGGGCCGCCTTGAACAAGACGGCCCGAAAAAACTAGAATTCAAGATGTTTCGGAGTTCTTGGGAACGGAATAACGTCACGGATGTTAGTTACGCCGGTGAGCAGCATAAGCATGCGTTCAAATCCCATTCCGAATCCCGAGTGCGGAGCAGTTCCAAAACGTCGGGTATCCAGATACCACCAGTAGTCTTCTGAATCCATGCCTGTTTCAGCAATTCTGCTTTCCAGAACATCAAGGCGTTCCTCGCGCTGAGATCCGCCAACCAGTTCACCAATCCGGGGAACCAGCAGATCCATTGCAGCTACGGTCTTATTGTCATCATTAACACGCATATAGAACGGTTTGATCTCTTTAGGATAATCATAAACAATAACCGGCTTCTTAAAATGCTTCTCGGTAAGGTACCTTTCATGCTCGGTCTGAAGATCTTCACCATACTCCGGCCAGAACTCAAACTTCTTGGCCTGCTTGCAACGCTGAAGCAATTCTACCGCATCAGTATAAGTTATGCGCTCAAAATCATTATCAAGAGTATTGCGCAGAGTATCCATCAGAGTCTTGTCAACAAACTTGGCAAACAGGTCGATGTCATCAGCACATTTATCAAGTACATGGCTGATAAGGTATTTGACCATCTCTTCACCAAGATCCATGTTGTCATCAAGATCTGCAAAGGCAACTTCAGGTTCGATCATCCAGAACTCAGCAGCGTGGCGGGGAGTGTTGGATTTTTCAGCACGAAAAGTCGGGCCGAAAGTATAAACCTGACCAAGCGAAAGAGCATACATCTCGGCTGAAAGCTGTCCTGAAACAGTCAGATGTGCTGCCTTGCCAAAAAAATCTTCAGCAAGCTGCTCTTCTTTTTTCTTTGCAAGCCCCGCGTAGTCAAGAGATGTAACCCTGAACATCTCTCCCGCTCCTTCACAGTCGGAACCGGTCATAATGGGGGTGTGAACATAAAAGAACCCCTTATCGCGGAAAAATTTATGTATTGCGTAGGACAGTTCTGAACGAATTCTGAACATAGCCCCGAACTTATTGGTCCGGGGGCGCAAATGTGCGATTGAGCGCAGGAACTCATCACTATGACGCTTTTTCTGCAATGGAAAAGTTTCAGGATCAGCATAACCCAGCATTTTTATGGATTTGCCTCGAACTTCCCACTTCTGCCCTTTCCCTGGAGATTCTACCAGTTCACCTGTTACGGCAACAGAAGCCCCGGTTGAAATATTTTCAAGCTCGGCTTCAATTTCAGGAGTGTGGTCGATGATAACCTGCACGTTTTTCAGGCAGGAACCGTCGTTGACCTCAAGGAATGAAAAACCTTTGCTGTCTCTCTTGGTGCGGACCCATCCTTTGACCAAGATATCAGCTGCGGGGTTTTCCGCAGTCAGAATATCCTTTACGCATGTTCTTCTCATAAAAAGTCTCCAATCACTTCGTTTTGCTAAAGATGTAGCTTCAAGCGAGGCAAATTTCAACTAACTTGTGCATCATATATATAGGCATCAAAGATCATACCCCAAACAATTAATTAATGCTAAATTAAGCCATTAATCTAATTGTTTTTTATTGTTTAATGTTTGTTATCAGACTGAAAATTTTTTTTTGAAATAATTTAAAATTTTGCTTGCCTTTCTTAACAGGAATCATTACTACTAAATTCAACGAAACGGTAAAAGAATTTCAAAAATCACATACACACTGAAAACCACATTAGGAGAAGTAACAATGTCTAAAACTCTTGAAAATCTGAAAGCAGCATTCGCAGGTGAATCTCAGGCCAACCGTAAATACCTCGCATTCGCAGAAAAAGCAGAATCCGAAGGTAAGCCCGGCGTAGCAAAACTTTTCCGTGCGGCTGCTGCAGCAGAAACCATTCACGCTCATGCACACCTGCGCCTCATGAAAGGTATCGGCTCTACCGAAGACAACCTCAAGGCTGCAATTTCCGGTGAAACTTATGAGTTTGAAAAAATGTACCCCGAAATGATGGAAGAAGCCAAGTCTGAAGGCGAAAACGCAGTTCTTCGTTACTTCGGTTTTGCAAACGAAGCTGAAAAAATTCACGCAGACCTTTACACTAAAGCTCTTGAAGCAGAAGGCGATGTTTTTGAAGCAGCAGAATTTTACATCTGTTCTGTCTGTGGTCACACCCAGGATGGTGCTGCCACTGAAAAATGTCCTATCTGTGGTGCAGCTGCAAAAGCCTACACCAAAGTGGACTAACCACTTATTTTTTCACACTCCCCCCAGCAACCGCCCACGAACCACCCGTGGGCGGTTCTTTTTTATGCTGCCTACATTAATATATAGCTCATCACTCTCCATTTTACTGATATCCCCTGATCAGGGTGGACGTATCTAGTCTAGGTCTTATATAAAGCATGCAAAGAAAATAGACCGATTAGCAGAGTTGCGCATCTGAACCGACTGCGCTATCGTCGCCTGTTCAAAATAGACTGCAAAGGGGATTTCAATGGGATTCTTTTCTAAAGTAAAGAAATTATGGAGCAGCCCGGAAGAAAGGGCTGAACAAGCACTTAAAGACTATCTCGGTGAGGATTACGAAGAAAAACCGGAAACTGAAGCTGAACCTGCTCCAGAGCCTGAACCGGAGCCACAACCTGAGCCACAACCTGAAGAGCCAGTAATTGAAGTTGAGCCAGCTCAGCAGTATGAGCCGGAAGCTCCAGCAGAAGATCCGGTCAGCGCCCCCGAAATCATCGCAGAACCGGAGCCGGTAATTCAAACCCAGGCTCCTGCATTTGCAACAACCGAAGCAGCAGAAGAAGCAGCCGAGCAGTACATTGTTCAGGAACCGGAGCCGGAAACGGAAATTGCAGTTGAAGAAGCAATGGAAGAACCGGAAATGGTACCTGTCGGAACAACATACGTTACCGACGAGACAATGGAAGCCGCTGCGGAAGAATACATCGTAAGTGAGCCGGAAGAAGAAATAATTGCAGAAGAAGTGAATGAATCTGCAGCGGAACCAGAAATGGAGCCGGTTGGATCCACCTTCGCAACAGACGAAGCAATGGAAGCTGCCGCTGATGAATATATTTTAGATGAAACAGAAAATGAAATTGCAGCTGAGCCTGTAGAAGAAATTTCAGAAGAACAGACACAGACAGAAACCGCATCAGAAGTTTCTGCTGCGGAAGAACCGAAAGCTTCAGTCCCAGTAGAAACTGAAGTGATTGAACCGGAGCCTGCCCCACAACCTGAGCCACAGGAAAAGCCGTTCGGGCCAACCATTCTTGAACCCGTCATGCAGGTTGAAGCTCAGCCGGATGAGGACAAACCTCAGTGGCAGCGGGACCTGACTAAAGAGCTGCAGCAGGCGGAACCAAAGCTTTCCGAATGGCTGGGACTTATCCTTGAAGGCATTGAAGAAGCCGGAGATGATCTCTGGGATCGACTTTCCTTTCTGCTCCAGGCCCTTGAAGCACCTAAGGAAGAATCAGAAGACTTCATCAAACGCTTCAAAGACTGGCTCGAAGAAATGGACTATGAGTATGTGGAAGAATTCCGCTCAGAGCTCCAATACCGCCTCGCACTAGCCCTCGAACTTGAAGACGAGGAAGATGAGCGCAGCCGTCTGTTCATTAAGCTTTCCGAAGGCCTGAACAAGACCCGGGAACAGATCACCAAGCGCATCGATTCCATGCTCTCCAGTCATACCGCCTTTGATGACGATTTCTGGGAAGAGTTTGAAGAAATCCTGATCATGGCAGATGTTGGTTATGAAGCATCCATGGAACTTGTCGAGCGCATGAAAGAACGCATCCGCAAGACCGGCGAAACCAACCCTGAAAACTTCAAGGATCTGCTCCGCGATGAACTCGATGATATTTTCAAGGTTCCCAGACGCATTAAAGCTTTCAACCCGCCGGAAGTTGTAATGATGATCGGAGTTAACGGTGTTGGTAAAACCACTACTATCGCCAAGCTTGCCCATCGTGCTCAGATGCAGGGCCGCAAAGTATTGATTGTAGCTGGTGATACATTCCGCGCTGCCGCTATCGGACAGCTGGAAGTTTGGGCCCGCCGTGTTGGTGCCGGTTTTTATGCCAAGGAGGAAGGCTCCGACCCTGCAGCAGTTGCTTATGAAGCAATCGACTACGCAGTCAAGAACGGCTACGACCTCATGCTGCTGGATACCGCTGGACGCCTGCACAACAAGACCAACCTCATGGAAGAATTGCTCAAAATCCGCAGGGTCCTCGGCAAAAAGCATGACGAAGCCCCTCACCGCAGTGTGCTGGTCATTGATGCCACAACAGGACAGAATGCCCTCTCCCAGACTAAAATTTTCAATGAGTCAATCGGGGTTGATGAGCTTATCCTGACCAAGCTTGACGGAACCGCCAAAGGCGGAGTCATGATTGCAGTTACTATGCAGCACAAGATTCCCATCACCCACGTGGGGCTTGGCGAAAAGATGGAAGACTTAAGACCGTTCAACGGTGAGGATTTCGCAAAAGCACTACTGCTGTCGTAACATCTGTTATCAAAATAAAAGTAAATCCCCCTGAAGCAATGCTTCAGGGGGATTTACTTTTATCCGGATAAATCAACACTACCAATCAGGCTCACAACCAGCCTCAAAACCAGGAAACACAATCCTGCGATGATGTAGATACATCGGTCCCTTCTCACCGCCCACACCATAAACAGGGTCGCCGACAATAGGATAACCGGCATAGGCAAGATGGGCTCTGATCTGATGTCTGGCTCCTTTGGAGATGCGAACTTCTACAAGTGAGGTTCCATCGTCAAAGCCGCCGACCATCTCAACCAGACTCCAGCGAACAGGATCAGCATACTCCTTAAGCACCTTGGTCATCTTCCTGTCAGCAGTATCCAGTCTGTTCTTTACTATAAACCCGGACTCAGGAACTCCGTGCACCCGGGCATAATAGTATTTCTCAACCTGACCGGCATCTTCCTGTTCACGAAAGCTGTTTTCATTCTCCACACCGAAAGCAATAAGGAGCATTCCTGAGGTCAGCTTATCCAGCCGGTTTGCCAGAATCGCTTCCTTACCGGGAAAAAGTTCCGTCAGGCATTCCTCCGCGGTAGGCTCAAGGCTTCCCGCCACCCACGCCGAATGCATATTCCCCGGTTTATAAATAACAGCAAATTCATCCTCTTCACCTACAACGGATAACCGGGAAACAATTTCCGTTGCACAGATACGTTTCTCTGCAGCAATAAGGGTTACCTCAGCACCGGCAAACATCTTGAATCCGGTTTTTCGCTGTTTACCGTTAACCATCACATATCCGTTTTCAATCAGCCTCCTGCGTTCGCGAAGGCCGCTGTCCGGCAATAATTCCAGCATAAATTTATCAAGCCGTATACCTTCGTGGGCACTTGTGGCTGTCTTTGAGTCAAATTTATTCAATTTTTAATCTTCCAGATTTGTTACCAGCATTGTGCCAGCCACCAGTGAGCAGGCTTTACGCTGGAAGTAAAACAGCTTACAACTTCCGGGAGCTTTTTCTAATAATAGAAATAAGACTGACCGTACACAGGCACTCCTGACCTGTACAGCCCGGCAGAAACATTCAATCATTCCAGAGAGGGACATGCTGTGAACATAAAGGGTTGTATCTTCATCATCACCGCCGCCATCATGTGGGGACTAATCGGCCCCATTTCCAAATTCCCCATCGAGCAGGGGGTAGCCCCTCTGGAAAATGCTTTCTGGCGAGCTATTTTCGCATGGATGCTTTTTGCTGTCCATGCCTGCCGCATAAGATCAATCAAAATAGAGCTGAAAGACCTGCCGCAGATAGTAGGATTCGGCTTTGTGGGGGTTACTGTATTTTACGGATCATACCAACTGGCAGTTCAGGATGTCGGAGCCGCGTTGGCTTCCGTACTGCTTTATACCGCCCCGGCATGGGTTGCCTTCATGTCATGGCTACTGCTGGGCGAAAAAATGGGACCAATTAAAATTGCCGCACTTGCTGTCACCATCAGCGGTGTTGTCTGTGTTTCACTTGGCCCCCAGATTTTCGGGACAGGCGGCGGAATCAGATTTACTTGGTTCGGCATAATCTGCGGCCTGACTTCCGGTTTTACCTATGCTCTCTACTATATCTACGGCAAGACAATTTTCGCCAGATATACAACTCCTACAATTTTCCTTTATGCACTTCCAATCGGTGCATTATGCCTTACGCCATTTTTTGAGTTCTCTCCCAAAACCGGAACATCGTGGATGAGCATTATAGCACTGGCAATCATCTGCACATACGGTGCGTATTCAGTATACTACGCCGGATTAAAATTTCTTGAACCAACCACAGCCTCGGTAATTGCCACCATCGAACCGGTTGTTGCCGCAATACTTGCATGGCTCTGGTGGAATGAAAGCTTTGACTGGACCGGCTATCTCGGCAGTGCCATGATTATTTCCGCAGTGCTTATGATCGTTATGGAAAATAAAATCAAAGCGTTTTTTAACAGAACTCAAACACAATCAGCCTACAGATAATTATATGCTCAAACAGGTTAAAGCATCCGCCGGATCGGGAAAAACGTACGAATTGACTGCCCGCTTCCTGCACTTATTGGCAGGAGCACAGGAAGAGAATTCTGTTCCGGTCTGCAAATCATCACAGGCCAAAGGATACTGCTGGCCTGAAATCATGGCCGTCACCTTCACCAACAAAGCCGCTGCTGAAATGAAGGAGCGTGTTGTCCGTTCACTGAAAAACCGGGCTCTGGACATTCCCGGAGACGGTCTTGGAAATGACTGGTCCCCACATGAAGCAAGACAACAACTGATACCCATTCTGCAAAGATACAACCGCCTTAATATTCGCACAATCGACAGCCTTCTCAACCTGCTGGTCCGGATATTTGCGCTTGAACTGGGACTGAGCCCGGAGTTCGAACTTCTGTTTGAACCTACTGCTCTGTTCGAACCGAACTTCAACAAGTTTCTTGCCCAATGCGAGGAAGGGGATGAAGTCCGCAAAGAACTGATGGATAATGCTGTGGAGAGCCTGATCCTCAAAGAGGAAAAACAGGGATTCTGGCTGGCTGAGCAAATGCGCCTAAGACTGCTCGCAATTCTGGAATTTGTTATCGACAACCCTTCTGAACGTTTAACGGATCAGGAAGAAATAGCAGGGCTCCTGCAAGGTCATTTCGATGAATTTCAGAAAGCTGTTTCATCCATGAAAAAGCTGATTGCAACAGACAAACTTGCAGCTTCAGCCCATCTGATTAAATACCTGGACCATGCCGAAAAGCTGGACTTTATGGGTGAACCTAAAGATTCGGCAATGGTTGCCAAGGACAGCTTCCGTGACTGTGTGAATAAAAAGTCCAAGGAAGAGATCAGCTCCTACCATGAAAAGGTGTATTCGGAGCTTAAAGCAGCTCATGAAAGCTACCGCGACCAGACCATGATTATCCGCGGTGCTTACGCTCTGGCTCCATTTGTGAGAATAGTGGAAGAAATACGTTCCGACATCATCGAGTACCAAACCCGCAATGGCATGCTGCTGAGTGCTGACCTACCAAAGGTTGCCAGCTTTGTTCTTGAAGGCGGCAGCGCCCTGCCCGATGCATTCTGCCGCATGGGTTCGCGCCTGCATCATCTGCTTATCGATGAATTTCAGGATACAAGCCTTGCCCAGTGGCAGGCCATGATTCCGCTGGCCATTGAATGCCTGTCCAAAAGGGGCAGCCTCTTTTACGTGGGAGATGTAAAACAGGCGATTTATAGTTGGCGTGGAGGCAGGTCTGAACTCTTCGATGCTGTTGGAGAAGATCCGGATCTCATAAACCTTTCGGAATTCACTCCCGGAAACCTGTCCTACAACTGGCGCAGCCTTGAACATATCATAGGCTTCAACAATAAATTCTTTGACGCCCTTGCGGACTATGACCTGACGCTGGATCTTGCCGAAGTGCTTTATCCAAATGCTCCGGAAGAAGAACAAATTGATCTGGCTCAGCAAATTTCTCATTCGTTTGAAAAGGCATCACAAAAACTTCCGCCAAGCCAGAATCGTGAGGGCGGATATGTACGTCTGCAGAAAATATTTGCCGCCACTGCTCCCGAAATTGTGGAAGAGACCCGCCGCAACTTCGATATCCTCATGGATGAAATCACCACCCGAAGAGAATATAAGGATGTATGTGTGCTGGTCCGCTCCAACACTCACGCCCAGCTTGTCTGTGACTGGCTGGTGGAAAAATCCATTCCGGTTATCACCGAAAACAGTCTGCAACTCGACCGCCACCCGGTTGTAAGGCAAATGGTATCTCTACTTAAATTTCTTGACTATCCGCAGGACGACCTTGCTTTTCTGGAGTTCATCTGCGGCAGTGAAATTTTCGGATCAATATCCGGAATAGCTCATGAAGACTTATTCAAATGGGTTTCCGAACGCGACAAAGGACCGCTTTATCGACGCTTTGCAGAGCAGTATCCTGATTTCTGGGCAGAACATATTTCACCATTCCTGCGCAAATCAGGACTGATGACACCCTACGACCTTGCCAGTGAAATGGTCTCGAGATTTAAACTGATCCAAAACAACCCTCAGGATGAACTGTATATACGTCGTTTTCTGGAAGTAGTTCACCTTGCCGAGGAAAAACGAGGCACATCACTGGCTGCCTTCCTTGATTTCTGGGAACTTTCCTCAGCCGAAGAGAAAGTTCCCCTGCCGGAATCCGTTAATGCAGTCCGCATAATGACTATTCACAAATCCAAAGGACTGGAGTTCCCGGTAATTGTGGTTCCATTCCATAACTGGTCAATATCCGGACCGGACACTGATTTCACTGATATTGAAATCAGCGGCAAGCGCATGCTGACAACCATGAACAGTGCTCTTGGCGATGTTTATTACGAGAACCGCACCCGCATGTTCACAGAGCAGCTTAACCTGCTTTATGTCGCATGGACCCGTGCAGGACAGGAACTATACGGGTTTCTGCCCTCGGAAAAGACGAAAGGGGTTTCCCCGGCTCTTGCGACTATCGAAATGATTCTGTCAGAAGATTTCAATGATCAGGGACTCCTAGAATATGGAATATCACCTCAATCCATAATAAAAAAAGATAACTCTGTGACGGAACCGGAATCAGTCAAAACGATTCAGGATGAGTGCACACCAGGAGATGACACCCTGAGCTCCCCGGAACTTATGGGCTGGCTGCCAAGACTGAGGGTATACCGCCATAACCTTGAGGATTATTCCTACGATGCCCGCATGCGCGGGGAACTGGCACATAATGCCATGGAAAATCTGATTCTGACTGGTGACGATGAAGCTGATTGTCGCAGAAGTGCAGAAGCAGCCTTTGCAAAATTCCCAGCTGTTACCGAAGAAGAGGATGTGCTGGTCCCGGAAGTGACTGATATGGGGGTATGGGCATTATCCATCCCCGAGGTTCGTCGCGCAATAAAATTCGGCCGTCCGGAAGTTGCAATCATGGACCAAAAAGGCGAAACCCATCGCGCAGACCTTCTCCTTATGGAAGAAAAACAAGTTCTGGTGGTTGAATACAAAACAGGGCAACCAAGCCCGGAAAATGAAAAACAAGTTAAAAGGTATCTGAAATTGCTCCGTGAAATGTATGGCGAAAGCAAAGTACTCAAAGGAGTACTGGTCTACCTTGATGGCAGGTTCACCCGGGAAGTAACTTTATGATTAATAAAACTCCCATCCAGATTATATCATGGAAAGAGGACTTTATAGAAAACCTCAGCTCCATGATCATTAAAGAGTCAGGCGGAGATTTGAGCAGAGTGACTGTTATCGTGCCGCACCACCGCCCTGCGAGATATCTCAAGAAGGCTCTTGCAGCATCTGAGAATCTGCCAAAACCCTGTATTCTGCCAGAAATATACTCATTTTCAGATTTCGTATCCCGGCTGATGCCAAGGCTTACAGGTGATTTCCCCCGCAGAATTGGCAAGCTGGATCAGGTTGGACTGCTCTATAATATTGTAGAGAAGCTTCGAGGAGAATCAGACGGACTGCTTTCAAAGCTTCCGGCAGATCTGCAACTTTTTTTCCCATGGGGAACACGACTGGCTTCACTGTTGGAAGAGCTATTGCGCCAAGACATTAAACCTCGCAACCTGACCATGCTTCAGGGTGAGATTCTGGAATGGGCATCCGCCCTGCTGGCAGAAATAGAAGTCATCTATACCCGTTATCTGGAGGAACTGGATAAGCGGGGATGGACGACCTCGGGGCTGGAAAGTCATACACTGGTGCAGAATTTCGAACGTCTTGACGGCATTCTTGGTGACCGGCAGATCTACCTTGCCGGATTCTACGGTTTAAGCGGTGTTGAAGAGATGTTTTTCCGATACTTATGGGAAGAAGTCGGCCTCAAAATTGTCTGGCATAGTGATCCCGCTCTTGCAGAGGGAAGGAAAGGACATTTCGCAGTCAAGGAACACCGTAACTGGCTGCGGGAATGGAAAGCTGAAGCTGTAAGTGAACACAGTGTTGAAGGATGCTGCAGCCTGCCGGAATTAAAATTTTTCGAAGGCTTTGATCGGCACTCACAGCTTGCCGCAATGCGTGATGAGCTTTGTTCCCAAAAAGTGGAAGACTGTGCAGTTGTCCTGCCGGATACTTCCCTGCTGTTGCCGGTTATGCACCACCTGCCGGAACAGGATATCAACATCAGTATGGGCTACCCGCTTGAACGCTCAGCACTGAACGGTTTACTGCAGGCAGTTCTCAAACTTCAGGAAAATCGGAACCATAACGACTACCACTGGAAAGATGTCCTGACTCTGATCCGGCATCCTTACCTGAAAATGCTGGAAGTTAACGCAGATCAGCCTTTGCGCACAATTTTTCACCAGTGGGAAGAAGTTCTGCGTAATGGAGCCCCGTATATAAGGCCGGAAGATTTTATTCCGGTTTACAGTGACGAAAACGGAAACCTGGTAGATAACCCTGAAGTAACTGAAGAACTTCGTGAAGAAGTTGTCGACACCTGCGTAAAGGGATTCAGGAACATTGAAACTCTAACTGAGCTAGCCGACAGTCTGCAGGCCCTTGCAGAGATGCTTCGCCAACGAGGCGGTACACTCTGGAATCGTTATCTGCTGGATTCAGAATGTTTGTTCCGACTGCTGAACGAAGTTATACCCGAACTGCGCGAAAGCTCTATCAGCAATGAAATTTTCGGACAGAACTTATGCTTTGCCATTTTCAAGCAGCTTCTTTCAGCACAGCGCGTATCCTTTGAGCCGGACCCGATTTCCGGCATGCAGGTGCTGGGTATGCTGGAAAGCCGCCTGCTCAACTTTAAACGGACTTTTATCCTCGATACTGTGGATGAAAAACTGCCCGGTACTGATCCTTATGACCCGCTACTGCCCGATCAACTGAGACACCTGCTGGACCTACCGGACTCACGCGAGAGGGAATCAGTTGCCACCTATAACTTTTACCGGCTGATAATGGGCAGTAAAGAATCCTGTATTTTCTACCAGAGCGGTGTTCAACCGGGGCTCCTTGACTCAAAGAGTGTTCGCTCCCGATTTGTTGAGCAGCTGCTCTGGGAAATAGAGCAGCAAAGAAAAGCAATAATTACTCCTACAGATAGTTTTCCGCTTAAGGCTGTCAGCTTTCCGGTGGGTGCAATCGTCAACGCCCCTGCAGCAATCCCCAAAGAACCGGTTGTGGACAAGCTGCGCAGCATGCTCAAGAATAAAGGTCTCTCTCCATCTGCTATTGACTGCTACGTGGGATGCCCCAAAAACTTTTTCTTTCGCTACCTGTCCAATGTTCGTGAAAGTGCGACGGTGGATCAGGATGGTGACCGCGCTGGATTCGGAGATCTGATTCACGCTGTTTTAAAAGATTTTCTTACTCCTCATATCGATAAGGATATATGTGGGAGGGATCTTGATGGTCACGAACTCAATGAGCTCTTCCTCGCCAGGCTGGAAAGGGATTCACTGTATCCGAACCTTCCCTACGATATCAAGAAATCTCTTGCCCGGGCAGGACAGAACAGACTTTCACTTTTTCTAAAAAATCTGAAACCGACAATAATTGTCGAGCTTGAATCTGATTCCAAGGCAATAATGAATCTGGATGATTTTCCGGTCAGCGTTCACGGGCGTATTGACCGCGTGGACCGCCGGGCCGGAGAAAGGCATGTACTTGACTATAAGACAGGTCGACTGCACCTGCCTAAAAAAGCATTCTGGAACGATGAATCAATTTGGGCCCCTATCATGGATGATCCTCAGGCCATGTATTTTGACGGTGTTCCTCTGTTTGAAAAAATCAAATCAGAGGCTGACAGTCTGCAACTTCCTCTGTACCTGATCATGGATCACCATACTTCCAATGAAATTCCAAGGCAGGCTTCTTTGGTGGAGCTTATCAAGGAAGGTCAGGAAAAGGGTCTTTTCGATTCAAAAATGAACGATGAAGATCGTGAAGATATAATCGAAAATAAAATTCCGGCCCTGACAGAATTGATAATAAACAACATGCTCAAAGAAGATTACTTTCAACCTATACGCTCTGCTCAGTGCCAGTGGTGCTCTTATCGGGAAGCCTGCGGAGCATAGCATTAACTCAGGTAATATTTAACGATTAACCATGCACTGTAAAAATCAGTGTGGAACAAATTAATTATAAGAAGAGATAATATATGAAGACAGCTGAAATAATGATCTGCGGAGCTGGTATTGTAGGTCTTACTATCGCAAAAGAACTCGTCGGCAGAGGTTACAAAAACATTTTAATTATAGATAAGGAAAATGAAATAGCAAAACACGCATCCGGACGAAACAGCGGTGTTTTGCATGCAGGAATTTACTACGCACCGGGGAGTCTGCGTGCTGTTTCATGTCTTTCTGGAAACTTTAGAATGAAAGAATACTGCCGAGAAAGAAATCTACCTCTGCTTGAAACCGGAAAAGTCATTGTTGCCCGCAATGAATCCGAGCTGCCTACGCTCCACGAACTTTACTCCCGCGCAACTGCAAATGGCGCAAAAGTAGAAATCATTAACGAGCAGCAACTTGCAGAGATTGAACCTAATGCAAAAACAACATCCGAAGCACTTTTATCACACTATACAGCTGTAGTAGACCCTAAAGAAGTCATGAAATCACTGTATAAAGACCTCATGGATAGTGGAAAAGTGACTTTTATGCTCGGCACAAGCTTCATGACAACTAAAAGTAACAATGTAATAGTTACAGACAAAGGTGAGATCAGCTGTGGGTTGTTCATCAACGCAGCAGGAGCATACAGTGACCGCGTTGCCCGCCCTTTCGGTTTCGGCGAAGGATACCAACTGATTCCTTTCAAAGGTATATACAAGAAGCTCAAGAAGGAGAAAGCTCATACAATCCGGGGAAGTATCTACCCTGTTCCAAATATCAAGAATCCATTTCTCGGAATTCATTTCACACGCGGTGCCAGCGGAGACGTTTACCTCGGCCCAACCGCAATCCCTGCCTTCGGTCGCGAAAATTACGGCATACTCGCAGGGCTGGACAAAGAAGCTTTCGACATCATGCTCAGGGATGCCGTATTGTTCTTTAGAAATCCCAAATTCCGCTCGGTAGCTTTTGAAGAGCCTCGTAAGTACTTCTTTAAATATTTTTTCAATGACGCAAAAGAACTCGTTAAAGAACTAAGCCCTGAAGATATTGAAAGCTCACCTAAAGTGGGTATTCGCCCGCAATTAGTTGATCTTAAACGTAACGAACTTGTCATGGATTTTCTCGTAGAAAGTGATACAAAGAGTATACATGTTCTTAATGCGATATCACCAGCATTCACCAGCTCCATGTACTTTGCTGAAATGATTGTGGAGAAATACATACAGTAGAGAATGTAAATTAAAATGCATTAACATACAGCACCGCAACATTGTCGCCACGTAGCTGCAACATTAAAAAAGACTTGACTTAAGTCCTTATACAGGAAAAAACTTTCCTCGAACAGAAAAGCTGCTCTAAAGCAATAAATACAAGGGTGTATGTATCTAGGGAGATCCTTACCCCGAATTTATTTCACTATAGCATTGCTACAGGGAAGGGCAGTTTTAACATATACAGCACAGGAGAACTTAAGTATGAATCTTCCTCAGCTCAAAATTGGCGACCTTGTTGCCAAAGTGCCCGTTATTCAGGGAGGCATGGGTGTAGGAATATCTCTTTCCGGCCTTGCTTCCGCAGTAGCCAAAGAGGGCGGCATCGGCGTTATCGCTGCTGCAATGATCGGTCTTACCAATAAAAACGGTGGTAAGGACCACGCCAAAGCGCACATCGACGCACTCACTGAAGAAATCAGAAAAGCAAAGGAAATGAGCTCAGGCATCCTTGGTGTAAACATCATGGTTGCTCTCTCCAACTTTGCAGACATGGTTTCCACTTCCGTCAAAGAAGGCGCAGACGTCATTTTCTCCGGCGCAGGCCTGCCTCTGGACCTTCCCAAATACCTCACCGAAGGAGCAAAAACCAAACTGGTTCCCATTGTTTCCTCCGGACGCGCAGCATCCATCATCTGCAAAAAATGGATGTCAAAATTTGATTATATCCCTGATGCTTTCGTGGTTGAAGGCCCTATGGCCGGCGGCCATCTCGGCTTCAAACGTGAGCAGCTCGACGATCCTAAATTCGCTCTTGAAAACATTCTCCCTGAAGTAATCAAAGCTGTTAAACCCTTCGAAGAAAAAACCGGAAGAAGCATCCCGGTTATCGCTGCCGGTGGAGTATACTCCGGCGAAGATATCTGCAAATTCCTCGACATGGGGGCTGCAGGTGTACAGATGGGAACAAGATTTGTTGCTACACATGAATGCGATGCCGATGAAGAGTTCAAACAGGCATACGTTAAGGCAACCAAAGAAGACATGGCTGTAATTCAAAGCCCGGTAGGTCTCCCTGGACGCGCCGTTAACAATGAATTCCTGCAGGCAGTAAGTAACGGTCAAAAATCTCCCTTCAAATGCCCGTTCCACTGCATTAAAAGCTGCAAAGTCGAACAAAGCCCCTACTGCATCGCTTCCGCACTGATTAATGCTCAGCGAGGAAGACTGAAAAACGGTTTTGCTTTCGCCGGTTCAAACGCATGGAAAACTGAAAAAATCATTTCCGTTAAGCAGCTGTTCTCCGATCTTAAATCAGAATTCGACCGGGCCTGCGCAAGGTAAAACAAATTCACACGAAATATAAAAAGGGCACTCCTCCTGGAGTGCCCTTTTTTTGTTCTTCCTATAAAAACGATCAACTTATTTATTATCTGGTGCTTCTTCTTTCGGCTCTTCAACCTTTTCTGCTGCCTTCTTCGTTGCAGGCTTCTTGGCAGGGGCTTTTGCTGCTGCTTTTTTAGCTGGCTTTTTGCCCTTACTAGATACGATTGCTTCTAGTTTTTCCGCAGCAGCCTGAGTATCATTCGCCTCACCGAGATAGTGCATTTCTCCCTGAGGAGAAATCCAATGCCATCCTTCCGGCTTCTTGAGAATTCTAGCCCCCTTTGAGTCAAGATAATCCTTGAAGGAAGCCTTCTCCAAACTATCATCAATCTGCTGATTCAACTTGCGGTTCTCAGCCATAACCTGTGTGTGCCTGAATATTTCAAAGGCACTGTGCACCAGATCAAAAGCAGGGTCCTGAACTTCGCATTTCTTGGAGGAAAGCTCCTTCTCAAGCTGAGCAAGATCTTTTTTTAAAGAACGGATCTCAAAAAGAGCATCCTTTCTGGCCTCTTCACTCTTGGCATCTATGGCATTGGTTACTGCGGCTGCGGTCTGCTTCTTCATGAAATGTCCTCCGGTTTTACTGAGTTAATAACTTCTGTCCCGATTCAAAATTTTAAAAACTGGTCTTCATCCTCATCCTTGGATGAATCAGGTGACTGGTTTCCGGCCAGCGGGTGAGCCCTGTCATATACATTCATAATCTGCTGCAGGTTAAGATGGGTGTAGCGCTGTGTGGTGCTCAAATGCTCGTGCCCCAGCAGCTCCTGCACCGAACGCATATCAGCCCCCGACTGCAGCATGTGGGAAGCAAAGCTATGTCTTAGCATGTGCGGGTGCACCCCGCCATATACTCCGGCCTGCTCTGCCATACGAGCAAGAATACGGTTGACCTGTCTGCGATTAATCCTTCCCCCACGATTACCTACAAACAGAGCCTGCTCTTCAAGATCAGGACCCAGCTCGGACCGAACGGATAGATAATCATTTAATGCCCTACAGGTGGCATCACTCATAGGTGAAAGACGCTCCTTACTCCCCTTCCCTGTTACACGCACAATCCCGCTGGAGGTATCCGCGTCAAAAATATCAAGTGAAATGGCCTCACTTACTCGAAGTCCTGAGCCGTACAACATTTCCACAAGGGCAAGATCTCTTTTATCCTGAGGTTCAAGCCCAACATGGGAATCCATAATGCTGACCGCCTGATCAACATTCAAGGCTCGAGGCTGCCTAATCTCCTGCTTGGGATTGCGGATTCCGACCATGGGATCAGCGGGGATAAACCTATGCTTTATCATATACTTAAAGAAAGAACGTAACGATGAAAGCTTGCGGGACATTGTTGACTTGGCCAGCTTCTGTCCGTGCAGTCTGGCAAGCCACCCCCGGATTAGGTCAGCTGTGATTTTATCAGGGTTAATCAGGCTCTTCTTCCTTTCCTGCAAAAAAGATTCGAACTGTTCGAGATCCTTTTCATAAGAGCGCAAAGTAGCTGCAGACGATCTCTTTTCGACGTCCAGATAAGTCATGAAAACCTGAACAGGCTCTGGAAGATTATTATTTCTTGCGTCGGTCAATGACATAACTGCTCTTTGGATTTTCCTTTGCTTTCTTTTTAAGGCCCATAGCAATAGCCGATGCCTCTCCGTAATGCTTCATGCAGCCGTCGAGGTTAAAAACAACAGCAATTGAGATAGCCATAAGCGGAAAGGTCTGTATATTACCCTGACGGTCAGTAGATACTATGGATTTACGTTTTCGGTCCTCGATATCGTAAAAATTGGGCACGATACCATCGAAAGAGAAAATTATACGCTGGCAGACTTCCTCGATAATATCCGGGGCAGTTATTACAACAAAGTCATCCCCACCCACGTGGCCTACAAAAGTCTTCTCTCCGGGAAAACTCTTTACCGTGTTGACAATAATGCGGGCACTCATCATGAGCACCTCATCTCCGCGGGAAAAGCCGTATTTATCGTTGAAAGACTTGAAGTAATCTAGGTCACAATAAGCAAGCGCAAAGTCCTCTTTGCGATCAATAAGAGTCTGAATACGCTGAATTATGGATGTGTTGCCGGGGAGTTTTGAAAGTGGGTTGGCATCAAGTGCGCGCATAGCCCGGCAGAGAGTAAGATTAACCCGTTCACGGATAACAGACTTGAAGAAGGGACGCAGCAGAAAGTCATCAACTTCTACTTTGTTCCAATCCCAAGGGCTCTCAAGATCAGAATCATCCAGACAGACGATTACCGGTAGCTGGCGGTATACATTCTCGCTTTTGACAAGTCTGGCCAGCTCTGCAGCAGGTACATCCTTCAGCCGGTTATCTACAATGAGTAGATCCGGAGGATCGTTAAAAAGATGTTCCACAGCACCTTTGGCCTGACAGTAATACGTAAAAGTAATGACTTCATCGGGCCAGATACTCAAGATGAGATCTTTAAGTTTTTCATCTGGTGAAACGAGGATGGCCCGTTGTCTGGCAAAGCCCAACAAGCCGTGATTCTTATTATTGTCCATGGGCTATGCTTAGCATTACTAAACGCCCACGTCAAAGATTCCAAGCCTGTATCAACAGGTATGATCCGATATGTTACAAAAAAATAATCAGAATGGACTAAAACCCAAAACCGGAAATTTCTACAAACTGATCGGATAGTTCATCCATAACTGGCTCGAGATCTTTCATCTTGAGTTTAAGGATTTTCATGGCCGCTGGTTTGAAGTATGCAATCTGATCATCTCCGCCGCTGCCATATTCAAATAAACGAACCATAAAGTCCGCAACATGAACAACTGCAGCCGTCTGCTGATAAAACTGGGCCCTGTCAGGGTGGTGATGATAGGTCATAGCCTCGCGAACATTGGGAGGCAGATGCCAGTGCCGGGCAAGCCATGCGTTGATCCGGTCATGTCCAAACCCAAGAATAAGCCGCTCTGCCTCATAATAGGATACATCCTTCTCCTTGACTGTAACTCGGACGGCTTCGTTGAGTTCCGGCAGCTGTACGGCGGTAACAACCTTACCCAGATCATGAAGCAGACCGGCGACGGTGAATTCTTCTGGATCTTCATACCCGGCTGCCTTGGCAATTGCACCACTGGCAATCGCACAACCCAGACTGTGTTCCCAAAGACCGGACATGGCCTGCTGAATAATATCAAAAACAGAAGTAGAAATAATAATACCGCGAATGACGTTTAGCCCCAAAAGAACCAGAGCATGCTGGATGGTGGTAATTCTACCCGGAAATCCGTAAATGGGCGAGTTCACCATTTTCAGAACCTTGGCAGATAAAACCTGGTCCTGCGAAATAACTTTTGCTACCTGCTCTGTAGAGGAATTAGGGTCATCAACCAGTTTGGTTACTTCATCAAGGACGGATGGAAGTGTAGGCAGGTCGGAAGTGGACAGAATTTGTCCCTTAACACTTGTTTTGAGATCTTGAGCCATAACTTAATTCACCCCGCCGTTTTCCGCTTCTTCAGCAGCTGCAGCTTCTGCCGCCGCCTGCTCTTCAGCCAGTCTTTCCGCTTCCTCTTCGGCCTTTTGTGCTGCAGCCTTGAGGTTGAAATACTCACGGAAGAACCCCTTAACCCTGAACATCCACTTATCACGGGAGTAACGGCGGAAAAGATAATCCAATCGTTCAGATTTCTGAGCCCATGAGGAATCTCCAGTATCCCCCATATCAACAGGATTCCCTTTTACCACAATCCGTTCGACATTCATGGATTCCAACTTATTGATTATGCCGTCAGTCAGCTCCAGGCCTTCTGCAAGCACAACCATTCCATTATCCCGGGTTACAGGCTTGGCTAGTTTCATTCCCGGGGCTGCAAGCTTAACTGGAATTTTCTGCATCAGTCGAACATCTCCTAATAAAAATCAAAAAATGGCTGTAATGATTCAGCAACGTTTGAGATCATAATACATGCCGGGAAAGCGCACAACAATTCCCTGCACCTCCATACCAAGTATGACTGCTCCCGTAACAGCCACATCAAGACCTATATTACGCGAAATTTCATCAATATGTTGTTTTCCATTTCTCTGAAGAAAATCTGCAATATCACTTTGAGGTGCTTCTAGGGAAGAAATATCTATTGCTACTTCAGCAGGGCTTTCAGTCTTTTGTACATTATTATTAGGAGTGACCTTTGCCGTATATCCTCTTTGTGAAACTTTCCCTCTTTCAATCTCCGGGATATTATTTCTCTCCAGATCAAGGGCGTGACCTATGTTCATTAAAACATCATCAGCCGTTTCCACAAGAGCCGCCCCTTCCTTGATCAGCTTGAGGCAACCGGAAAAATTCTTGTCTCCGAGGGGGCCGGGAAGAGCCATTACCTCGCGCCCCTGCTCTGCTGCAAGTCTTGCAGTTATCAGGCTTCCGCTTGCAACATCAGCCTCTGCCACAAGAACCCCGATGCTAAGGCCACTGATTATACGATTTCGAAATGGAAAATTATTTGAATAAGGACGGGTTCCAGGAGCAAATTCAGAAAGGACAAGACCTTTATCAATCAGCTCCCGACGCAGGTTTTCACTGTCAGCAGGATAATTCTCAATATCAAGACCGGTACCAAGAACTGCAATAGAAGATCCCACCCCTTTGAGAGCCTCATGGTGGACACAGCTGTCTATTCCCCGGGCAAAACCGGAAATAACAGTTATTCCTTTACTTGAAAGGTCTCTGGAAATTCTTCGGGCATTCTCAAGTCCCTGTCTGCTGCTTTTACGGGACCCAACTACCGCAACCGCCGGATTTTTAAGCAAACCAGGATCGCCATAATAATACATGTATGCGGGGGGATCAGGAATTTCTTTCAAGGCAGAGGGGAAAAGATGATGAGTCCATGGCAGAACTCCGAAACCAAGCCTCATGGCTTCAAGGTATTCAGCCTCGGCCTTGGATCTCCAGAGTTCCTTGCCTGCATTTTCAGCACACTGTTCTGAAGCCAGACCTGCCGCAGCCCAGTCAGAATACTTTTTCAGAGCTTCATACGCCTTAGGATAATAATTAAGAATCCCGACCCAGGTTCGAGGGCCAAGTCCCGGTGTATGACGCAGTGCCAGACAGGCAAAATATTCTTCCTTCAGGGAACTCAAACTGAAGCCGTCGCAGTCTTATTAGCCCCCGATTTCACGAAGTCTCTCCCTGCCGATCTTGGCCGGAGCAGATTTCGGGTAGTCTTCAATCAGGGTCTTAAGGTAAAATGATGCGTTTTCACGATCGCCGAGCTTATCGTAGGCAAGACCTATTTTAAGCATGGAATCAGGAACCTTGGTAGCTTTAGGGAAACGTCTGCTCACTTCTTTGAATTTAAGAATGGACTGGGCAAAACTCTTTTCTGAGTAATAAGTCTCGCCAAGCCAATAAAGAGCATTAGGAGTGAGCTTAGTGTTGGGATTGTCACTGATATACTGGTTCAACAGGTCTCGTGCTTTCAAAGGCTGGTCATTCATTACCAGCCGAACACCTTCCTGATAAAGAGCATCACCTGCAAGAGTAGAAGTCTTGGGATTTTTATCGGAAACCGCAGCAACAGCCTCTGCTTTGGATTCATTGGCAGCATTCTCACCGGGAACATTCATCCACGGTTTTTCTTCGCTGCTCTGCGCTCCTCCCTGAACGACGTCTTCAGCAACTGGAACAGGCACGGGAACAGGGATAATTTCCTCTTCAGTTTTCATGGCCATCATTTTTTGCTGGTTTTCTTTGAGCTCGGCCAGAGTACTGTCTATTTCGCTCATACGCTGTTGCAAAGTTTCAATCTGCGCAGTCGTTTCCTTGTGATTACGATCAATCTGATCGTTTTGCTGACGCAGACCTTCTTTAAAATTAAGAAAATTTTCTTCAAGGCTCTTCAGGCGCCACTCTTCACTCCCACCCCATGCGGGTTGCTCAGGGGCAGTATTCTTTGCGCCAAAACATCCGCTTAAAGCCAAAGCCAGCACGAATAAGGATACGATGCGAATATATTTCATCTAAAAATCTCCAAATAACTAGTCGATCCCGGACACAATCTACATGAAAAAGAATCATCCACTCTGTAAATGGTGAATTTGGCTCAAGTTTCAACGGAATTAAAGTAGGCCACTTGTGACCATTTGGCAAGTATATCACACCTTTTACGGAATGAACGCCTTAGCGCGCTTGCTTCCGGGCCGAAATTAAGGCAAAAGTGCACACAAAAGAAGGTGTTGGCCTAACCGGATTATACCCTGTAGACTGCCCCGAAAAGGTTGAACCTCTTTATTTTGAAACTCAATCTTTCCGAAACAGCCTGTCAGCCGGCATAAAGATAACCGGAACTTTAGGACAGACCTTGCTTTTTATTGAAAGGAACTTACCTGTAAGGCGATACCACATTTAAGGAAGCAAAAAATGAACATTCCCATGGAACCGATTCGACTTGCGGGCCTTTTAACCGTCCAGATGCTGCCCAAGGCTGTTGTTGATTTTACGACCCTTGCCGCCATCGGCGCACCAATTCTGGCAGTAATCCTCGAGATCACAGCCAAGGCCCGCAAAAAGATCTTTTACGACAAACTGGCCCAGCAGGTCACGGCCCTGTCCCTGATCCTGTATTTTCTTTTCATCCTATGCATTGGCGGGGCAGCAGCGTATTTCAGCCAGCAACTGCCATGGCTTAAGGATTGGTTTATCAATCCAAATTCTCCGGTAATGATGTTTTACATCACCGTCGGAGTAGCCCTTCTTGGACTTATTCCCTACAAATTTTCCTGGAAAAAACTCAAAAAGAGTAAAGCGCTTCACATCTCTCTCGGCATAACTGGCATGCTTGGAGGCATGGCCTCTGTACACGCGGCCACTGTTATTATGAAGCAATTTTTCACTCTTCAGACCCAAAGTGCGACTCCGGCAGTTCCTCAGGTCCCTTTTTATACCCACTTCATGAAAATGCCGAGCACTGCAGCCCTGTGCCTTGCCGGTCTTTATTTTGTCATGGCACTGTCTTTTGCTGGCACTGCTGCCGGATTTTATCTTGTACTGCGCCGCAATAAAGACGACTTCGGCCGTGACTACTACAAGTTTTCCCTGCCGGTAATATCCAAATGGGCCCTTGCTCCCACATGCGCCATGCTCGCTGCCGTAGCTGGTGTTGTGTACTACATGACCAACCCGAACTTTGAAATTCTCTACAAAGATATTACCATAGCAGCAACTATGGGAGGATCATTCTTTTTCATCTTTGTATGCTGTGCTGTCTGGGTTGTTACATGGAAAAGTGAAACTCCCATGAGACACAAAATAGGTCTGAGCCTTGCTCCATTTCTGCTCATCATTGCTCATGCAGCCCTGATGGGTGGAGCTATGAAGCTTTACATGACACTGGCTCAGCAGGTGCAATAAGCCATAGTTTTAGATCAAGTCTTCGGACTTCAATAAAACATAAAACTCCCCCTGAAGATATCTTCAGGGGGAGTTTTTTAATTCTGTATTCGTTCCGTTGTCGAATCTACTTGGACCCTTTCACTGTGGCCATGCTGTAGATTTCATGCGGATCAAGGATAAGTACAACACTACCGTCTCCCATAATGGTAGCACCGGATACACCCTTAAGGTCAAAACCATTTAAATAGTTACCAAGAGGTTTAATAACTATTTCCTGACGCTCAAGCAGTCTGTCCACGACAAGTCCGAGTCTGCGTTCATTGTCATGAATAATTACCACCGGCAGAACTTCACGGTCAGGATCGCTGACAGGCTGCTCAAGCAGCTCTGCAAGCTCAGCAATACCGAGAACCTCTCCGCGCAGGGTTACAGCTTTACGGCTATTGACTTCAGTAAGTCTCTCAGCTTCAATCTTGGTGGTTTCGGAAACGGCATCAAGCGGAATAGCATAGTTGGCTCCGTTGATCTGAACCATAAGCGCATCAATAATTGCAAGGGTGAGCGGCAGGGTCAGAGTGAACTTGGAACCTTTCCCCACTTCGGAAGAAATGTGGACACTGCCTTTGAGATCCTTGATGTTGTTTCGCACAACGTCCATTCCAACACCTCGTCCGGAAATATCAGTCACCTTTTCAGCCGATGAAAATCCGGGTGCGAAAATAAGCTCTATCGCTTCACGATCATCAAGGTTGCGTGCTTCCTCAGGAGAAATGACACCTTTCTTGATTGCAACATTGCGCATCTTTTCAGGATCAATGCCGCGACCATCGTCTTCAACCTCAATAGCAACAGAGTTACCCTTGTGGTAGGCACGAAGCCACACATGCCCTTGTGGAGACTTACCGGCAGCGATACGCTCTTCTTCAGGCTCCAGACCATGGTCAACGGAGTTTCTGATCAGGTGAACCAGAGGATCACCGATCTCCTCAACAACACTCTTATCGAGTTCGGTCTCTTCGCCTTCAGTTATCAGCTCAACTCTCTTGCCGCTTTTACGGCTAAGGTCGCGAACCAGTCGAGGGAACCTGGAGAAAACAGTTTGCACCGCGACCATGCGGACCTTCATAATGGTATCCTGCAGGTCGTCAGAAATTCTTGAAAGCGCATAAGTAGTTTCGGTCAGCTGCTGGGCTACTATCGGCACTTCAATCTGCCCTTCTTCAAGTCCGCGGGCCAGCATAGTATAGCGTCCACGGCTGATAATAAGCTCGCCGATAAGGTTCATCAGGTGGTCGAGCTTCTGATGGTCAACCCTGATAGTGGACATTGCCTTGGGCTTGGAATTCTTTGCCTGCGGAGCACTGGGTGCTGCAGGCTTTGCCTTGGCAGGTTTGGCAACCGGTTTCTGTGCCGGAGCAGGCTTCGGTGCTGCAGCCTTGGGTGCTGGCTTGGGCTCAGGCTTAGGCTCAGGCTTGGGCTCGGGCTTGGGCTCGGGCTTGGGTTCAGGCTTGGGCTCAGGCTTGGGCTCAGGCTTGGGCTCAGGCTTGGGCTCAGGCTTGGGCTCAGGCTTGGGCTCAGGTGCAGGAGCAGAAGCCTTTTCAACTTCAGGCTCCGGCTGAGCAGTTCCACCTTGGAGATCATTGACAGCAGAATCAATCATTTCACTTATGATCCCGCATTCCTGACGCAAAAGATCGAGCATAAGCGAGAAATCCATGTCAGAAGAACGAGCCTGATCAACAAGACCTGCAGTTCTTTCTGCATATTCACGCAAATCATCAAAACCCATATAACCAGCAGAATTCTGAATTGAAACCAGGCTTCTGTACAGGCCGTCAATATAATCCTTCTGACCGGAATCTTCAGCAAGGGTTTTGAGTGCGAGCTGAATATTATCTATCTGCTGCTCAACTGTCTGTTGGAAAATAGCTATATCTTCCGGGTCAAGACCATCGACAGACTCATCTTCAATGACCTCAACCTCAGGTTCGGGCTCCTCCTCATACAGAACTTCCTCAACTTCATCCATGGCAGGAGGGATAACCTCTCCCTTCTCTACAGCATCCTGCAGTGGCTCAATAAGCTGGTCCATATCCAGAGGCTGGACTTCCCCGGTAGCAGGAGCGACATGAGCAATGAGAGCTTCAATACCGTCAACGACAGCCAGAAGCAGGTCGATCATGTAATGGGTAGCATCAACTTCGCCTTTACGTACTCTGTTGAGCAGAGTCTCGGACTCATGGGTAAGTGAGTTCAGTTCCCTGAAACCGATAATACCACTGTTTCCCTTGAGGTTATGGAAATACCTAAAAATATCGTTAATGAGATCGTCATTACCTTCCGGGTCCTGCTCCAGCTCAAGCAATCCATTGGTAAGGTTTTCGATGATTTCATGAGCTTCCTCAAGAAAATCAGCGAGATGACCTTCACCGACGGTGGTGAGTTTATACGGTTCAGCATCTTCGTTAACTATAGCTACGAACTGAAACGACTGCTTGCGGCCTGAAGATTCGGATGAATTAGAGTCCTGCACCATTTCGACCTCCGACAATTCAATTTCAGGTTCTTCAAATTCTTCTTCGTATACCGGTTCCGGTTCAAGGTCAGATTCTGTTTCTGCCATTTCCGGCTCCGGCTCCTGCTCTTCTTCTACAGATTGAGCCTGTGCAGGAAGAACTTCGCCAGCCATGATCGCATCGATACGGTCAATTGTAACTGAAGTATCAACTTCACCTTCGTTACCCAGTTCGTCCAGATTATCGATAAGCTGTCGCAGCAAATCTGTTGCTGCAAGGATAACATCCATAATTTCGGAAGTAACGGCAATTTCGCCTTTACGGAGTTCATCGAGAATGTTCTCCGCTCTGTGGGCAAGTCCGTTGATGACATTCAACCCCAAAAATCCCGAAGCACCTTTGAGGGAGTGCATCGGTCTGAAAATTTCATTCAGGAGTCCAAGGTTCTCAGGATTATTCTCAAGCTCCAAAAGGTTGGGCTCAATTGTTTCGAGATGTTCCTTGGCCTCAATAATGAAATCTGCAAAAATTTCAGGATCCATGAAATCCTGGCTCATCTAGAGACCCCTGTATTAAAAGTTCGTCTGCGATCATTCACAGCTAAAATGCAATTTTTGGACAGCCCGTCGGAAAAGGACATTAACCCAAAAGCATCTTAATATTCTTGACCATTTTCTCTGGCTGCGCCGGCTTGACCATGTAAAGGTTGGCACCAAGGCTAAGGCCGGTCTGAATATCTTTCTCCTGGCCTTCCGTAGAGAGTACAATTATGGGAATGTCCTTGTAGGCATCCTGTTCACGTACGGTCTTGATATAAGTAAACCCGTCCATTCTGGGCATGTTGACATCAGAAATGATCAGGTCAACCTTGCCAAGACTGTAGAGCTTCTCCAGCCCGTCAAGTCCATCTTCAGCAGTAGTTACCTTGAACCCTTCTTTTTTCATGATGAAGGCGACGAGGTTTCTTACAGTCTTTGAATCGTCCACTATCAGAATATGTTTAGGCATTTCCCTCTCCTTCACTCTTTAAAATCTGCTCAACCAGCCTGTCGACGGAAAGAATGTTGACCAGCTTATCATCATATTTGTACAGGCCGAGCAGAAAATCAGAGGCGACGCCCACCTCGGATTCCACTCCCCAGACCAGATCTTTCTTATCGGCACGATACATGGTGCGGACCGCGCTGATAGCCAATCCTATTTGAAGACCCTTGTGTTTGCAAACAACAACAAAATGATCCGCACTCCCCTTTCCATCGTGCAACAGATGCCTCAGATCAAGAACCGGAGTAACTCTTCCGCGCAAATTGATAATTCCCTGCATAAATCTCGGAGCAGCCGGTAATAGAGTCACAGGGATTTTTTTGACAACTTCCTGAATCAGCATGATGGGCAGGCCGTACTCTCGATCACCGACCACAAAACTCACCAGCTGAACTTCTTCATCTTCCCGAAGTTTTTCTTCAAAGTCATCACCAAGATCATCAGCATCATCCCGTACAGCAGGCCCAGCACCGAAGCCGGGAACTGTCGATCCCCCGCGGGGGTCAACTCTCTGCATTCCGTTGAAAGCAGCCTGCCCTCCGATGCCCATGTACTTATCCATAAAGGCGGACTCGGCATCAGTATATCCTCCGGCCTGCTTTTCCTCGCTCGGAAGATTAACATTCTCGACGAAATATTCCTCAGGAGTTTTCATTTCTGATTATCTCTCTTGCCAACTGCATATATTCCATTGCGCCGCGTGTTTTGGGATCTATGTCAAAAATGATCCGCCCACTGGCACAGGCCTCTCGAAACTTTGTATCCATGTGTATAATAGTGCTAAAAACCTTATCCCCAAGCTTTCTCCTGATCAGATTGAGGATTTTTCTGCAAGCTCCAGCCCTTCCGTCATACATCGTGGGCAAAGCCATGAACTTGACCGGACTGGGTAGAACCTTGTTCAGAATCTTAATGGTGTCAAAGAGCAGTCTAATACCGTAAAGGGCCAGAAAATCGGTCTGAATTGGAATCAGCACGCAATCCGAAGCCACAATGGCATTTACCAGCAAAACACCTACATGAGGCGGACAATCAATAAGGATATAGTCATAATGCTCTTTAACATGGTCAAGTGCGTTTGACAGCACCATCCCTTTGTTTTTCCGATCCTTAAGGTCCACCTCAAGCTCAGAAAGCCTGATGCTTGCCGGGACAAAATCAAATCCCGCCCATTCACGCTTCTGAACTATGCTCGGCCAGACAGTCTTGAAATCCGCGTCATCATAAAAAAGATCATGCGCTGTGACTGTCAGGGTTTCAGGGTAGAAAGACATGTAAACCGAGGCATTGGCATGAGGATCGAGGTCAATCACCAAAACTTTTTTTGAAAGTCTGCTGAGGGCCTCACCCAGAGTCAGCGCCGTAGTGGTCTTGCCTACTCCACCCTTCTGGTTGGCAATGGCCAGAACCCTGGCCCTGCCGGCAGTACTACTTGACTGCATTTCTTTATCAGTTTCCATATCAGTCCGCAGAAATTAAAATTTAGTTACCGCAGACCGGTATTATTCCAGCTTCTGGTAAATAATCGCTCCGGGATGATGTACCGGTTTGAAAGCCCTTGTTATGTTATGCAAAGACTCAGAGTGTCCGATAATCAAAAATCCACCTTTGATAAGGTTGTCGTAAAAAGCGTTGATAACTTTTTTCTTCATTGCTTCATCAAAGTAGATAATTACGTTTCTGCAAAACACGATTTCGGACTTTTCAACCCGTTTAACCTGCATTCTATCACTGAGGTTGATCTGCCCGAAGCTGACCAACTGCTTGATCGCAGGTTTAACTTTGTACTGTTTCCCGTCCTGATCAAAATACTTTTTAACAATCTCTTTCGGAGTTGTTCTAAGTGCATACTCACTGTAAACAGCCCGTCTTGCTGACTTGAGAACTTTTTCCGAGAGGTCGTTGGCTGTAATTTTGATATCCCAGCTGGAAATCTCCGCCCCAAGCACATCATGAAGAATCATTGCCAGAGTGTACGGTTCTTCCCCGGTGGAACATCCTGCAGACCAGATCCTCAGCCTTTTCCTGCGTTTTTTACGCAGCTCATCCAGCACAGCAGGCAGAACCTTTGTCTGAAACACCTTCAACTGCGGCGGATTGCGGTAAAAGCTTGTCTCATTGGTTGTGATAACCTCAAATAGCTTATTGAGCTCAGCTTTTTTTCCGGGATCGTACTGCAGATAATAGTAATACTCGCCAAAACTCTTGAGATTGAGTTCCTTGAGGCGATTGGACAACCGGTTTTCAAGCAGATACTTGCGGTTACCTGCAATGAATATTCCGGCCTGGTCATAGATAAAATCCCTGAGCTGGGTAAATTCCAACTCGGAAATTTTTAACTCTTTGCGCAGTGATATAGTCTTTGAAAAAAGGGAAGACATCTAGTCTCCATCTCCTTGCTCTTCCTGGATTCTTGAAATAGCCTCTTCGGCAGCCTGAAGTATTTCCGGATCTGCATCACCATTGGAGGCTTCCAGAAGAGCCTGAAAAGCCATGGTTCCGCCAATAGTTCCGAGAACTTCTATCACCTTGAGAGCCACAAGTTTGTGCGGAGAATCCAGCATTGTTATTAATTGCGGCAGCGCACTTTCTTCACGATGCTCACCCAGGGCTTCCGCAGCACGGATCTGGACCCAGTCATCGTCATCCTGAAGAGCCTGAATCAAATATGGGATAACCTCTTTCCGATAGCAATTGCCAAGGAGCTCAACAACTGTCAGTCGAACTTCACGATTCTCATCATGAAGCCTTGAAAAGACCAATGACATGCTGTCGGCATCTGATGCGCAATCGTGGAGAGCTTCAAGAGCAATTTTCCTTACATCGGGCAGTTCGTCTTCCAAAGCCCTCTTGATATATTCAAGATTGCCAAGTGCATTGATCTTACCCATGGCAAAAACGGCCATGAGCCTATCAATTGGTTCGTCGCTGTTGAAAAGTTCTACAAAGCGGCTGTTTACCTCTTCTCCTCCGATCATAACGCAAGCATCAAGGGCCGCTTCTTTAACATCATCATAGGGGTGGCTGAGTTGGGCAAAAATTCCATTGATAGCATTTTCATCGCGCTGCTTCCCGCCAAGGAAGTGAATAGCCGACTTGAGCATGGAGCCATCCTGCTCATTTTCGAGAACCCCTTCAAAAAACTCCTGAGCCTCCTCACCGGCTGTGGCAACAAGAGCTTCCAGAATTCCACGCTTAACATCACGGTCACTATGATCAAAAGCGCCCATTAAAGCAGCCGGAACAGCAGGGTCATCAAGGCGAGCCATCAGTTCAACGGCAAGAGCTGCCTTCTGAGTGTTTTCACTCTTGAGAGCTTCTTCCATGGCACTGTTGAACTTAAGGTTGGACATGTCTTCGATGATTTTAGCAAGCCTGTCACGGTCACGGTCAGGATTAAGCTCACACGCGATGCTGAGAACTTCTTCAGTGGCTTTCTCACCGCCAACGAAGCTAAGCCCGCTGATTGCGGCATCCTGAACATCCTCATCTTCATCCTTAAGGGCGATAAGCATGTATTCACGAAGCTTTTCACGCTCAACGGAAGAAAGGAGCTTAAGGGATTTTCCGCCAAGAATGCTGACAATCGATTTTACAATCTTATTGCGCAGAGCAGTGGGAGCCTTATCCAGATGACGCAGCAGCATGGTAACAGCCTTGATATTACCCATCTCACCCAGAGCATCCACAATCATCGAGGCAACAAGGTCAGAACTGGTATTCAATGCCTTTACAAGCGCGTCAACTGAACTGGAATGTTTGATCTTGGCAAGAGCCTCGATAACTGCATACTGCACCCATTCATCGTCCTGCATTGCCTTGTTAAGACAGCGGGCTGCTGCTGGATTGGCAAGATCTCCCAGGCTTACAGCGGCCTGATAGCGCACATTGACCTCGGGATCTTTGAGCAGTGCATCACATAGAGGGTCCACGGCCATGAAGCTGTCCGTAGAGCCAAGGATGTCTGTTGCAAAAATTCTGATATCCGGATCTTCGTCGTGAACAAGTTCAACGAGAGAAGGAAAATCCTGAGCCCCTACTTCGCGAAGAATATCCATGGACAAGTTGCGGACTGGAGCATCGTCGGAGCGCAGAAGAGGCACAACAGCCTGAACAGCTCCCTTGCCGCCGATACTGCGGAGGGCATGATCTGCAGCTTCCTGCAGCCCCAGATGGTTCGATTTCAGAAGCTCCGCCAACACAGGCACAGCCTCGGCGCACTCCATCTCTCCGGCCTGAAATGCAGCCTCACGGATAACTTCATTGTCGTCACTTTTAAGGTCTTCCAGAACCTTGGAACAATCCGTCATTGCCAGTTCCCCATTTTTTTTAAGCCGAAAAACAGCTTACGGTTGCACGCTGTTAAATTTGCTACAAGTAAAGATTGTTAATTATGGCAGTAGCCATATCGTCGATATCAATTATTTCATCAGCAAGTCCGTCGTCTACAATCGCTTTGGGCATTCCGTAAACAACACAGGAAGAATCACTTTGGGCTATAGCCCTTCCGCCTTTACTCTTTAGTTCTCTGATTCCGTCGCGGCCGTCATTTCCCATGCCGGTCAGGATAACACCAAGAGCGCGCCTTCCCACCGCCTGCGCGACAGATGAAACCAGAACGTTTGCTGAAGGTTTATACAAAGCCTCTTTAGGCTCGGGGGTCACTATCAAATCAATTCTGCTGACTTTCTGATCTATAATCAAATGAGAACCGCCAGGAGCAACAAAAGCATGACCGGGCAGCAGCCTGTCACCGGTTTCAGCTTCCTTAACCTTAATCTGGCTGACACCATTGAGGCGGTTCGCAAAAGGGCCGGTAAAAGCTTTCGGCATGTGCTGCGCAATTACAATACCGGCAGGAAAATCCTTGGGCAGAGAGGATAAAATCTTTTGAACAGCCGGAGGACCACCGGTGGAAACCCCGATAGCCACAACATCACGTTTAGGACGTCCAACAGGGGTTCTTACCGGAACCGCAGTGCGTCTTTGTGCTGCAGCCCTCAAGCGAGGCACAGGCCTCATTTTACGCTTGGCAACAGTTTTAACTTTGGAAATAAGATCTCTTTCAATCTTTACGATGTCTAGGGAAACTTTGGAAAGCTGCTTCGGAATAAAGTCAACAGCACCCAGATCCATGGCTTTAAGAGTTGCCTCTGCACCTTCTGTAGTCAGAGAACTGACCATCAGGACGGGTCGTGGCATTTCCATCATGATATGCCTCAAGGCTGTAAGCCCGTCCATTTTCGGCATTTCAATATCAAGAGTGACCACATCAGGATTATGCTGCCTGATCAGTTTCAATCCTTCCTCGCCATCACGGGCTGTAGCCACAACCTTGATGCCGGGATCCTTCTGCAGCATCGTGCTGATGGCTTTACGCATGAAAG
This sequence comes from Maridesulfovibrio sp., assembly GCA_963676495.2. GTDB lineage: Bacteria > Desulfobacterota > Desulfovibrionia > Desulfovibrionales > Desulfovibrionaceae > Maridesulfovibrio. The sequence continues at coordinate 560,261 of CAXXRF010000003.1, forward strand.
CAGAATCATCTACAACTACGACATTTATCACTAACCCAATCTCCTTATTCCAACTACGTCCGCGTCCCTAGAACAGCTAACAGCTTGTATAAAAAGGCTATTTAGAAAAGAAATACAAAAAACCAAGCTCAGGATAATTCTCCCTTATTCCACAACCGTAAGTAAAACTTCGCATATATGAGAGTATTTGTCCAACAAACTGCCTGAATTTCACCAAAAAATCATATTACATTTTTTCCGGACATCCGCACACCAGTAGGTGACTAATTGTAAAACAATGAAAGTTTCCGCGCAAGGCTATTAAAAAAATATTAGAAAGAGATTTGAAATTATTTTTTTTGCACATTTTTTTCTTGCCATTACCGCAAACTTTGGCTAACTACCCTCTTCGCACGACGGGATGTGGCTCAGTCTGGTAGAGCGCTGCGTTCGGGACGCAGAGACCGGAGGTTCAAATCCTCTCATCCCGACCAGATAATTCAAGGGTTTACGAAGTAAAACTTCGTAAACCCTTTTATTTTTGCTAACTTTTCCCTGAAAATCAGGAGATGAATCAGTCCCGTTCCCAGGGTAAATCAGCAAAAGTATAACCAAGACTGAATATCATCTTGGAATCCTCTTTTTTCTTCCCGGAGACAGGATCATTGGTCCAATCATAATTATACTGGAAAGTTCCAAAAAAACTTTTAACAATCGGAAACAAGACTCCGGACTTGGTCTGCCAGATCCAGTTTTCGGAATCTTCGAGGCTGAGCAGCCCTGTCTGTGAATGAAAAAGTTTGATTTTTTTGGGATATATCCACCACCCGAAATCAATACTCCAGCGCCCGGCAGTAAAATCCCGATCATTACGGCTCGAATACTCTTCCCATACATAAGCTGGGCCGGCTTCAGCTGAAAGACTCAGAGTTTCGGTATTAAATAACTGATACCCCAGCCCAATCCCAAGTACGGATCTAAGACTCAAATCCTGAAACTGATCCTGCTTAACAGACCCTGTTCCACTCAGATAAATCTTCTTATCAAGGAAACGGTTGTATTCCCCAGAAAGCATCCAATTATAATCCGCCCTGACTCCTTTGGATGTTCCCCAGTAGTGATCGCCGTGAGCCTTCCATCTATTTTTATCCAGCCTGTAGGTTAAATCAAAAGCGGCATTTATACTTTCCTTTCTGGTATTACCCTCGGACTTATCCCAGCCGGCCTTAAGAGCAGCTTTAAACTCATAATCTTTGGGCCTGATGTTAATCGCTTCAGTTTCATTAACAGCAACTTCTGCCCCGCTTCCAACTTTTCTGGTGTTCTCAATTGGGTTATCGTCTTTTTCTAATTTTTTGCGATAGACAACCAGTTCCTTATCAGAATCAACTGATTCAACTTTCGTCCAATCAAGGGACAGAACTCCTGCATAATCCGTTTTAAACCTCAAGACCCCGGATTCCATGGAAACCACCTCTCCACTGATTCTGTCTCCATTTTTTAGAAGAACCTTATCAGCCGAAGCGCAATGCGGACTGAGAAAAAACAACAAGATAACCCAATAAACAACCGTCCTGAAAAACATGTATACACCTTTAATTTACCAATATTTGTTAATAACGGTGTCCATATCCCATTTTCCAACAGAGACAGCAACTGTCTGTAGTTCTTATTTATCATGCAGACTCTGCCAAACCCGCATTAAGCCCGGTAATCTTATATGAAATATTTTTGATTCTTAATTTTATCCGCAAGCAGCAAAGAATATTACAGCTATGGCTTCTCTTTTTCTGTCAATGACGTTAGCTTATAAAGATGTCCAAAAAAGAATATTTCCCCCGCATCATTGATGGAGGAACAGGAACCGAACTTGAAAGACTTGGAGTTCCCATGAATGGAGTTTCGTGGTCAGCAGCCGCCGCCCTATCGCACCCGGGTATTCTGCGAAAGGTACATAAATTATTCCTTGATGCCGGAGCGGAGCTTTTGATTGCTAACACATTCTCGGCAGCTATCCACAATCTTGAAACAGCCGGACTTTCCAGTCACTTTGAAAGCATTAATAGCAACTCCGTCCGCATTGCCCGGGAAGTTGCAGATAATTCCCCCAAAAGATGTGTTGTGGCGGGCTCAATCTCCACCACTACATTTACAGGATCCCTCGATTATTCCCGATTGTTATCTGAAACTAAAGCTGTAGAGCAGTACGCAAAGCAGGCAACAATACAAGTTGAAGCAGGTGCGGAAATCATGATTCTTGAAATGATGCGAGATATTGAACAAACCGCACTGGCCCTGGAGGGAGCACTTCGTACAGGAATCCCCGTTTGGGTCGGGTTCACCTGCTATACTGATCGGGATGGGGAAGTGCTGCTCTTGGACACCACGACTCCGCTGGCCGCTGCGCTGGAAGCATTAGACCTCTCAAAAGCAGAATCAGTCGGCATCATGCATACTCTGATTGAACACACACCAGATTCCATCAAGCTACTTAAAAACAAGTGGAAAGGTTCAACCTTTGCCTATCCACATGCAGGACGCTTTGAAATGCCAAACTGGATTTTCCATGATGCTATTACGCCAGATAAGTTTGCCACTTTTGCAAAGGAACTGCTCGATTCCGGCATAGATGCAGTCGGCGGTTGCTGCGGAATCACACCGTCCCACATCCGCGAACTAAGTAAAATATTTACCTACGGGTAAATACATCCAACATATAAAGCTCTCAGAAACTACCACAAACTGCTGCTAAGCTATAATACACAGGAGTTCATTCTGCCTCGTTTTTCATATCCTTTTTAATGATCTCTTCAACCATATCCACACTTACAGGACGGGAAAACATGAACCCCTGCACATCATCACAGGACATTTTCTGCAGCATTGTCAGCTGATCTGATTCTTCCACACCTTCAGCGACAACCTCAAGATTTAGACTTTTTGCCATATCTACAATTGTTTTGACTATTTCCTGATTGATATCGGCCCCTTCCCTGCCTGAAATAAACGAGCGATCAATTTTAAGGCCGTTAATCGGAAACTGCTGCAGATAACTAAGGGATGAATATCCTGTGCCGAAGTCATCTATTACCAGCTGAACGCCGAGATCACGCAATGCACTGAGCTTGGGAAGCGTCTCTTTAGGATTTTGCATAAGACAACTCTCGGTCAGTTCAAGCTTGAGGTTTTTGGGCGGCAATCCTGAGTTTTTAATACAATTTTCAACAAACTGGGTGAAATTAGGCTGTAAAAACTGCTTGAAAGACAGGTTTACACTTACAGTTAAATCGGAAGCACCGGTCTGATCAATCCACTCTTTCATTCGGTCGCAGGCTTCTCGCAAGACCCACTGCCCAAGGGGAACAATCATCCCCGTATCCTCAGCCATGGGTATGATAACCCCGGGAGAAACCGCCCCCCGTTCAGGGCAATCCCAACGCAAGAGAGCCTCAAACCCTTTCAGCTTTCCATTTACAGCACTTAAAATAGGCTGATAAAACAGATTCAATTTCTCATCTTTAATGGCCTGCCTGAGATCATTTTCAAGCTCAACTTCAGCGACGAGCTGTGCATGCATTTTCTGGTTGAATACCTTGAACTTACCGCGCCCGGCCTCTTTGGCTCGGTACATGGCAATATCCGCATCACGCATCACTGAATCGGCGTCATCATTTTCCGCGCTCTTCAGGACAATCCCTATGCTCGCACTGGATGTAATCTTTGTCCCGGCAAGCTTTAAGAGAACCTGCAATGAATCCTGTATTCGCTTGGCAATTTTTATGACTTCGCGAAAAGAACTGTACTCTTCCACAATAATGCCGAATTCATCTCCCCCAAGACGAGCCACAGTATCTACTTCCCTGATGCATGAACTCAGACGATCTGCAATAACAACAAGAAAATCATCTCCTGCCTGATGTCCGAGGGAGTCATTGATCCATTTGAACCGATCCAAATCAAGCATCATTGCAGCAAATCTGTAATCCTCCCGTCTCTTGGACCTTTTTAGAGCCCTGTTAAGCCGCTCGGAAAATAAAACCCTGTTGGGGAGACCGGTAAGAGCATCGTGAAAAGCCTGATGGGAAAGCTGCTCCTCAAAAGCCTTGCGTTCTGTTATGTCCGTATAGATGTAGTAAATACCGGAAACAACATCATCTACATATATCGGGTACCCAAGCACAGAAACAGGGATCAATCGACCATCATGGTGCTGTCTGTATCCTTCTCTATCCACAGCTCGCCCGGAGAGAACGGTTTCGTTGAACTGCTTTGCCTCTGCCTGCAGATCATCCGGCACCACAACATTGCGGTTAAGTCTTCCTAGAATATTTTCTCTCCTGACCCCGAAAAGTTCCTCAAAAGCCCGGTTAACATTTACAATTACACCCTTTCGATCAACCTGAGATATTGCCTGGGGAGAACTTTCAAAAAGCTGCCTGAAGTAAGCCTGCTGCACGTGCATCTTGCGCTCGGCTTCTTTTCTCTCGGTAATGTCGCGCAGAATTGCCATGTAAAACGGCATATCGTGGGCAGGGGTAATCACAGCTTCCATGGGAAAGCAATCACCTTCAAACCTGTTTCCGAAGACTTCTACCGGCTGGGAACAGAACAATTCCTCAACATTTTGAACATCAGAACGAATGAGATCGGTAAAGCTGAACCTGCTGAGAGAGCCACCGTCAGGAAGAGCAAACATTTCCATGGCTCTGGGATTAGCCTGCAGCACGGAAAACGAATCCCTGGCAAAAGTCAGTATTCCATCAGTGGCACAGTCAATAACAGCCTCCGTTTTGGAAACACTCTCCTCAAGGGCATCCATAACCTGATTATAGCAGGTGGCAATCCGGCCCACTTCGGTGAAGGGCTCTACAGGAATCCGCAGGGAGAGATCCTGAGTTGAGGCCTGTCGTTCCATTGCTTCAAACAGTGTCAGCAGATCAGTACGTGCCCCGTGCTCTGAAATATTAAGCCCTACTTCTTCATCCTCATCACTAACCCGCAAGGGATGAATACGATCTATTCCTTTCAATATGAAATACGGCAGGAGAAAAGCGACGACAAAAGCAGTTCCAATTCCCGTCAACTGAACCATCAGCTGTGAAAAGAAATCCAACCCGCTGCCGATAAGCTCCGGATCGCCGAAAATAGCCACAGCCAGTGTTCCCCATATACCACAGGCAAGATGCACAGGAACCGCACCCACTGCATCATCAATCCTCTTACGCTCAAGCATCTTTTCTGCCCAGATACATAACGGCCCGGCAATGCCGCCGATTATGACAGCATCTCCACCGCTAACCACATGACAATTTGCAGTAATGGCAACCAGTCCCCCAAGGGAACCGTTAATGATGTAATTAACTTTGGGAATACTGCTTTCAGCCCAGCCGATAAAAAGACAGACAACCGCCCCGGCAGCACCGGCAAGAAGTGTATTGGCTATAATGAGGGGTACAGAACCATCCATAGTGAGAGTTGAACCGCCATTAAAGCCGAACCACCCGAACCAAAGCAAAAGAGTTCCGAGTACGGACATAGGCAGATTTGAAGGATTCATCTCATGCGCTGTTCCGTCAACGGCAAACCGCCCCGCTCGGGGACCTATTACCAGCAAAGCCGCAAGAGCTACCCATCCACCAACGGAATGAACGACTGTTGATCCGGCAAAATCAACAAAACCTCTGGCTCCGAGCCATCCCTCAAGAGCTCCGTTCTCAAGACCATTCCAGGCCCAGTTCCCGAATACGGGATAGATAAATACAGCCAGAATTCCGGCTACTATAAGATAGGACGTGAATGACATGCGCTCAGCCACGGCACCGGAAAAAATAGTTGTGGCTGTTCCGCAGAACATGGCCTGAAAAATAAAGAAAGAGGCCATGAAAGGAGAAGTGTCTAAATTGTAAAAAAATGAATCAGTACCGATAAGACCTGAATACTCAGCACCGAACATTATACCGTAACCGGCAATCCAGAAACCACAGGCAGAAAATACAAAGTCTGCGATATTCTTTGCAGCAACATTGATTGAGTTCTTGGAACGGGTGAGTCCCGACTCTAAACACATAAAGCCCGGCTGCATCAAAAAAACCAGAGCTGAACAGATTAAAACCCATAAAACATCCAACATAGACCTTTCCATAACATCACCCTTACCCTGATCGCTGACCAGCTATCACTTCAAAAGCATTCTGACTGAAAACAAAAGACAAAATGCACGAACAGCAAACAACTTGGTAAATTCAACATCAACATGAAGCTCAGTTTACCTTTATGAAATATAATTGAACTTTCATCTTGTTTTGTGTTATGGTATATACCTTTTTGTAAAAATTCAATCATGAATAGATGAATAAAATTCTCATGAATACAAATATGTAACATTATTGAAACAAAAAAATGAGGGTAAAGCTCGAGCTTTACCCTCATCAAATTAAAAATTTTAAATAAGAACTAAGGAAGATTCGATTCCGCCCCTAGTTCTCCTGTTTCCGCCATATATTGTCTGTAAAGAGCCAAAGCCATGCAGCTTAATGGCAAAGCCAGAACCAGCCCCAGAAAACCAAGCAACTTACCCCAGATAGAAAGAGAGAGCAGAATCATCCATGGAGACAGTCCAAGACTTTCGCCCTGCAATCTCGGCACCAGTACTGCATCCTGTATAACCTGAACTATTACGAAGACAATTCCGACACCGCCAAGGGCCCACCATAGATTTCCGCCCGTTGCCAAGGCACTTAAACCGGCAAGAACAAATGCGGGTATCAGCCCGGCAATCTGGAGATACGGAACCATGTTTAAAAGACCGATGAACATCCCAAGCAGGATGGCCAGCGGCAGATTTATGATCAGGAATCCGGTTGAAAACAGGCAGCCGATAATCAATGCGATAAGGGCCTGAGTCCGGAAGTATCTATTGGTTACGTTGGTAAACTCATCAACAAACGAGCTAACGCGTTCCCGGTAGCTTCGGGGAATATGATTCCTCCAACTCTGCAGCTTATCATAATCAGTAAGCAGAAAAACCAGATAAAGTATAATTACAAAAAGTCCGGCAAAGGCCGCAAGAGTATGGGCTGAGCCGCTGACAAGACTCCAGATCCCCGGCAAAGCTTTCTGGGCGGAAGTCTGCAGCAGATCCGTCAGGCCGCTTTCGGTTAAAAAGGATCGGACATCATCCTGCTTTGCAAGATCAAGAACAGCCTGCCAGATGTCCTCCGGTATATAATCCTTTGCCCTCTGAGCCACTGCGGAATCATTAACCAGCCGGGCCAGCAGCTGTCCCATGTGCTTCAGTTCCGATCCGATCGCCCTTAACGCCCCCCAGAACACTTTGATTGTCGGGACCAGTATTGCCACAAGGGTCAGCAGGACTGCAGCAGTTCTGTTCTTGATAAACCTGCCGGTAAATTTAACCAGAGGGTTGAGCAGATAGGCTAAAGTCAAAGCAATGGCAAAAGGCACCAGCACATCACTTAGTTCTCCAAGCAGCTTAACCGTTATCCATATAAACCCTGCCCCCAGTACCAACCGGACAACCCGGTCAAATGTATAAGGACTGTTGTCGCTAAGCATATCCAGCCTTCCTGTAAAGATATGGTAGAATCATCATTAATAACCCCGACCGTAACGAAGCTCTCTTAGACGCTTGCCGGCACGCTTGATTTCACTGCCAAGCGCATGAATGTTCCAGATAAAAGCCGAAATATTGTTGCGCCGCTCTAGCGGAACGTCTTCAAAGTACCCCCTGATTCGTGCATCGCTCACAGCCTTCATGAAATCATCGACCATAAGCTCAAAATCGGGCTGTTCAGGACACTCTTCAGGGGTCAGTGCATAACACTCGAGCCACGTGTAATAATCTATTGTGCTGGTCAGAATTTTTTTCATATCATCAGCAATCGGTGGCAACGGCCCGCCGTAACCACGCCGGATAATTGTCGCCATGCTGACCAACAGACTGTGCATACGTGTAAAAGTACGCAAAAGCCGACTCAAGTCATCTCGCTGCCATCCCTGCAGACCTGGTTCTGCTGCTGCCTCTCGAAAAGACTCTGCACACTCGTCAAGCATGGTTGAAGCCTCAATTCTGGTCATAACCAGTTCAGATTCACTGACCTCACCATACAAGTATGATTCGGACAGTTTCTTGAAATGGATGACCTGCAGTTCAACCAACCTTCCCATCTTCTTGCGCAGATTTTTACGGGCAAGGTTGGGCCAGACTCCGAATGAAGCAGCAATACCGATCAGAACCCCCAAAACGGTATCAAGAATTCTCTCAAGACCGAATTGCCAACCGTCTATAAAAATAAGTCCCAGCAATAGGATTACCCCTACTGTCAGGCATCCGGAAAAGGCAGTGTAGTTAAATACACGCAACAGAATCATCAGAAAAAAAGAAAAGGCAACCAGTGAAACCAGCACAGCAGTTCCGGGATTCAGAAACAGAATACCAACTCCGATGGCTGCACCTATCACAGTACCCCATAGCCGCTTCCAGCCAAGACGCAGGGTTCCCCCAACAGACGGCCGCATAACGACTATCACGCTGATAGGCAGCCAAACTGCGTGCCTCAACTCCAGAAAACGGGCTGCAATTACCGCAAAAGTGATCGCTGCGGCGGCCTTGATCGCATGTCTGAAAGGTACTGAATCGTAACGGAGTTCACGACGAAGTATATCGCGCATATCAGCGAACACTGCAGGCACCTCCTGTGCAGCAGACTTTATCCATCTCCGCAAATTCAAGAACGAGATTCTTCAGCCCGTATATTGCTCCCCATGCCTCAAGAAATTCATCTTTGAGTCCCGCGTCACGCTCATAAGCTCCAAGCTGCAGGAGCTCCCCCTCAAGCCCGGCAATCCCCTGCTCTATTTCAGCAAGGTTCACATATCCTCTGCCTGTAGTCAGCTTTGCCGCCAGCACATCAAAAGCTATCGAACTTCTCCCAGCGATGTCGCTGAACTTGAACCTCATCTCAGTAAAAACAGCACTGTGATCTGCAAACTGCCTGCTGTTGGCAAGTCCCACAACAGCTTCGAACATTCGGACCAACAAAGCATATAAAGCAGACGGCCCTTCATAACTTCCAAGACTCTTCACCGGGTCAACGTTCATTGCTTCCATGAACCTCCTGTACCGCCGGATCGATTCTACAGACCGTTCATGAATTTCAGCCACCATCTGTATATCTTCTTTGCTGCCGGTGGATGAGGCTACAGTCCGGAAATAGTCCCCTATATCAGTCAGAGCCACTGCACCGGCACGACTGAGAATTTTGTCAGGCTTCATTGGCAGGATATGAAAAAGGGAAATATACGATATAGATGCCCCGAACAAGATTGCTCCTGACCTGTGCACCCCAGTCCAGATAACATCTGGAGAGGTCAGGGCCAGCATATTTATTATGAGTATTCCCAGTCCTGCAGTAGCTGCTGCCATCCCGAAAACAGGAACAAAAAAGACTGCGAACGCTAGCACGAAAAGGTATATTTCCAGAACTCCGGGATAATTTCCGGCAACTGTTGAAACCGGGACAAGCAGCATGGTCATGGCCACAATAGTTGCCGCAACCATTTTACGCCTGGCCAGAGTGCTACCAGCGCGAAAAAGGGCCACGGCTACAGAACCATACGCACACCACTGCATAAACTTACCGCTGGCACCAACCATCCAGGCCAGAAAAAGAGCAACAGCACATGCTGCCACGGATTTCAGAGCGTACTTGGTAATAAACAACCCCGGATCTACCGGCCTGATAAAAATTCTGTAAAATTCGGATATTAATTTTTGCATTTGTAGCAGACACTAAAGTAGGGATTTATAAACTTCAACTATATCGAAACAAAGAGACAATATATTCCATCCTTACACTTCTCCTACTTCAATTATATTATTTATTGAATAAAGCTAACAATAAATGATACTGTCAACATCAAAAGATCGTCCTGTTCCACACTGTCACAAGGCCCAATACGAAGCGAAGGGGGAGAAATCTATGTCCAAGAACTTAAAAATAAGAACCAAGACCATCATCATTGCCTTGGCAGGACCAGCAATCATAGCTCTAATCATGGGCTACCAGGAAGTAAAATCAATCAATGAAGAAGCACAGAAATCCATCATTCATAAAAGCCAGGCCATAGTCCAGATGGCAGAAGCTGCTCGTAACCAGATGAGCAAGAAACTTGCTGACGGCATAATCAAGCCTTTTGAAGAAATTCCCAATGACAAAATCATGGATGCTGTGCCGGTAATATCAGCAATCAGCCTGGTTATGAAAAATGCCGCAGCATCCGGATACACATTCCGTGTTCCGAAAGTATCCCCAAGAAACCCGGCAAACAAGCCGACACTGCTTGAAAGTGATGTTCTCAGACAAATGAAATCAAGCGGTAAGGATGAAGTTACGATAATTGAAGATGATCAGATTAGATATTTCAAGGCCATCAGGTTGACCAAAGAATGCCTTTATTGCCACGGCGACCCTATCGGCAGCAAGGATGTAACGGGTGGAGTCAAAGAAGGATGGAAAGTAGGCGAGATTCACGGGGCATTTGAAATCATAAGCTCCCTTAAACCTGCGCAGGAAAGAACAACCGCAGCACTTATGAATGTAACACTCTGGACAGGTGGAATTATCATCCTGATTTCAATAGCAGCAATTCAACTTGTTCGTTTTACCGTTGCAAAGCCTTTGGAAGATGTAACCATACAAACCAATGCCATGGCCGATGGCGACTTCACCCATAGACTTGATGAAGATCGAAATGACGAGGTTGGAATCGTTAAAAGGACCCTCAACACAATGGTAAACAGTGTTACTGATGTCATCCGAACAGTCAGCCATGCAACCGAATCCGTTAATACGGGAAGCAGGGAATTATCCGAAGCTGCGGAAAGTCTTGCAAACGGAGCAGCCAGTCAGGCGTCAAGCATCCAGGAAGTTGCTGCTACAATGGAAGAAATGACTGCAAGCATCAATAAAAACGCTGAGAACTCTAACAAGACAGCGGAGATAGCCCGTCAGGCCGCGGTTGAAGCCATGCAGAGCGGTAAGGCTCTATCTCAAGCCCTTGAAGCACTGACAGAAATCGCAAACAAGATTCTTGTGATTGATGAAATTGCACGCCAGACCAATCTTCTGGCACTAAATGCTGCAATTGAAGCAGCACGGGCCGGCAACCATGGTAAAGGCTTTGCTGTTGTAGCATCAGAAGTGCGCAAGTTGGCCGAGCGCAGCGGGGAAGCGGCAGTTGAAATCATGTCAATATCCGATGCCAGTTCAAGTGTTGCAAATCATGCAGAAAAGAAACTCGCCGCACTTGTGCCCGAAATACAAAAGACCGCTGAATTTGTGGAAGAGATTGCCGCAGCAAGCCGTGAGCAGGGAGAAGGTGCGACTCAGATCAATACCGCGCTTCAGGAACTTGATAATGTAATCCAGCAGAATGCTGCGATGGCAGAGCAAATAGCGGCTACAACCAAAGAGCTGTCGGATCAGTCCTCCCAGCTTACCGAAACCACGTCGTTTTTTAAAATCAAGTAGGTAACTTATTCTTCATAATGCCGGGCAGGAAACTGTCCGGCATTATGAATATGTTTAAAAAACTACTTCGCAACCAGCTTTATAATTTCACGGCAAAAAGCAGGGAGATCATCCGGCTTGCGTGAAGAAACCTGATTCCGATCAACCACAACCTCCTCATCTACCCATTTGGCACCGGCATTTTCGAGATCATCCTTGATACCGGGAGTCGATGTGCAGGTGTAGCCATTCATGATCTTGGCGGAAATGGGAATCCAACCTCCATGACAAATGTGGGCTACAACTTTTCCGGCTTCATTTATCTCACGTGTAAGTTCCAGCACCTTTGGGTCACGGCGCAGTTTATCCGGGGCAAAACCTCCTGCAACAACCAGCAGGTCGAAATCATCTGCGTTCATATCCTCAATAGCCGCTGTGGAACGAAAAGGATAACCGTTCTTACCGGTATAGATCTCACCATATTCAGGACCGGCAACTACTACTTCCGCGCCTTCCTCTATAAGGCGGTAATAAGGGTAAAGAAGTTCCATATCTTCAAAAACATTATCAATAAACATCAGAACACGTTTACCTTCCAACTTCATACCTATACTCCTTGGATGCAGGATCAAAAATCATTTTCAAAACAAGTTGTCAATTACCACAGCAGCTCCACCAGCCACAAGGTTGCTGATTACAATAAATATGATAAATATGTATCAAACTTATTTTCTATTTTTAACACTTCAATTTAATTTTAACCAACAAACAAAAAGGCCATTGCGATATCGCAATGGCCTTTTTGTTATTTCCGATAGTTACTGAAACGGATCATGATCTGAAATTATTAGTCTCCTTTGCGAAGACCATAGTCTACAGAAAATCCGTCACAGACTTCAAAAAACAAGGTAAACTCCATTAAAGAAGCTTATCCATGAACTCCTTGATTCGCGGATGCTGAGTCTCGGCAGAAAAGAATTCTGATGGAGCACCTTTGGCAATAAAGTCCCCGGTCTCCATGAAAATAACCGTATCGGCAATTTCCCGTGCAAAACCCATGTTATGAGTGACTATAACCATGGTCATGCCATCTTCAGCCAGTGAACGAATAGTATCAAAAACCTCACCGACAAGCTCCGGGTCCAGAGCGGAAGTAGGCTCGTCGAAAAGCATCATTTTGGGCTTCATAGCAAGCGCACGAGCTATAGCCACACGCTGCTTCTGTCCTCCTGAAAGAGTTACCGGATAAACGGTAGCGCGATCAGACAGACCTACTTTATCAAGCATCTGCAGTGCAACTTCGCGGGCTTCATCCTTGGATTTACCCAAAACGGTAACCTGCCCTTCCATAACGTTCTGTAAAACGGTCATGTGCGGAAACAGATTGAACTGCTGAAAAACCATCCCGATCTCAGAACGAAGCGCGCACAGATTCTTCTGGGAATCAAGAACCGGATTGCCATCCTTGTAGATATATCCACAAGGCTTACCTTCAAAATGAATTTCGCCGGAATCAATAGTTTCCAGAAAGTTCATGGTCCGCAGCAGGGTGGACTTGCCGGACCCGCTGGGACCTACGATTACAACCTTTTCCTGCGGGCTGATCTTGAGATCGATATTGTTGACAGCAGTTAGGCTGCCGAACTTTTTAACAACTTTTTTGAGTTCTAAAATAGTTTCCATTTAGCGCCTCTCGTATACCCCGACCTTGTATTCGATCTTCTCGAAAACGAAAGTGAATACGGAGGTAAAAATAAGATAGATTACCGCAGCCATAACCAGCACGGTCACATTAAAATAAGCATTGAACATCTGATCCGCTGCACGCATGAGCTCAACCATGGCAATGGTGGAAACAAGAGCGGTATCCTTGATAAGCGCGATGAACTCGTTTGCAATAGGCGGGATAATCCGCTTGTATGTCTGCGGAATAATTACCCTGCGCATGGTCTGGGCATAAGTCATACCCAGAGCTTTAGCTGCCTCGGTCTGACCATCATCAATGGATTCAATACCGGCCCTGATAATCTCTGCAAGATAAGCGGAATAGTTGATCCCAAGGCCGATAAGCGCAGCAGCAAGCGGAGAAAGCGTAATGCCGATTGCCGGCAACCCGTAATAAATAAAAAACAGCTGCAGCAGAAGCGGTGTTCCACGGAAGAACCAAATGATAAACCAGCTGATAAAAGTAAACGGCTGCATACGGCTGATCTTACCAAGAGCGATAAAAAGACCACCCACCGGCGATACTATCATGGTAAAAAAGACCAGCACCAGGGTCATGGTCGCGCCCTTCAGTAGATTAGGCATAAAGCGCTTACAATCTTCAAGGGTCTTCTGCCACTCGGGCTTGGTTTCCCGGTCAAGGGAAGTCAGGAAATTCTTTGCTTCCACGTTGTCAGGGTAAACGGCGACTACCTGCTCGGCAAATTCGCGGGCTTTTCCCGGATCTTTCATGGAATAGCTGATACGGGCAAGCTGCATACGTGAATATACAAACTGCCCGTCGTCCCCTTCGGGACCGGGTGCAGGAACCTGCTTGAACAGCGAGGTAGCCTGATCAATCTGCCCTACAGTCAGAGCATCACGAGCCTGCTTGAGCAAGGCATCTGCATCAGCAGAGGCTGAACTTGCAGCCGGAAATATGAGAAGTGCAAACAGCAGAAAGAGCGAGGCAAGTGCCCCGCTCTTTCCGAGTTTATTATTTAAATTAATCATTTCTTACCATTTAGCGGGGTTGGTGACGTCTTCACCGAACCATTTGCGGGAGATTTTGCCCATAGTACCGTCAGCAATCATTTCGTCGATGGTCTTCTGAACTGCTTCTCTGAGAGAAACTTCATCCTGGCGGAATGCAACACCGAAAGCTTCACTGGTGATGTAACCGGGAAGAGCTACATATTTGCCGGGACGCTGAGCCATGGAGTAGCGGCCTGCGATGTTATCAACAACAACAGCGTCAAGACGACCGGACTCGAGATCAAGCAGGGCTTTAACGTTGGTGTCGTATTCACGGATCTGCTTGGCTGCGGGATCCAGAGACTTGGCAGCCTCAAGAGCGGGGGAACCTTTCTGAACGCCTACAACCTTATCACCCAGATCCTTGTGAGACTTGATGGATTTGTTGCCCATGGCGATAACAGCGATCTGTCCATCCATGATATAAGGCTTGGAAAAGGAAACAGCTTTCTCGCGCTCGGGAGTAATGGTCATGCCGTTCCAGATACAATCAAATTTCTTAGCGTTGAGGGAGTGAACAACACCGGACCAGGCAGTGGGCTGCCATACAATTTTGATTCCGAGACGCTTACCAACTTCTTCAGCAGCATCAACGTCGAATCCAACCAGAGTACCGTCGTCCTGACGGAAGCCCATGGGTGCGAAAGTGTCATCAAGACCGATAACGAGCTGTCCGGCTTTCTTTACTTTTTCAAAAGAACCGTCACCTGCCATAGCGGTGGTTGCGAATGCCAGCATCATTGCAACCATAAGAATTACTAATACCCTTTTCATGCGTCACTCCTAAAAATTTTATCATGCACTTTCAGATTTCCGTCCCCGACAGAGAAAACACTTCCAGCCAGTCTGTCAGAAACCCGAAGCGTTGATTCGAATAGCCCATGAAGCGTCAAGTTGCAAGACTGTTACCGATCAAAAACTGAACTTCTATTAGCTTTTTTATCAAATTTGTGAGGATCGTAAGCCAGTTAAGCCCGTTTTACTGTCATAATAGCGGTTATTATAAATACAACTCAAATCAACTTCATTGCATTGCAAAGCGGTTGCTAACCTTTTTCTCCATGTGCTAACCTATCTGTAATTCATACTTCCATCTGCTTTAAAAAGGAGACAGTAAATGCCTAACCTTACCTCATGGGGAAGCCGCGAACTCGACAAATTAAAATCCGATATGGACAGACTGTTCAATAGTCTGTGCAAAGATTACGGCATCCCCTCTGTATGCGGGATTATTGACTGCACACCGAGAACACAGATGCAGGAAGTGGAAGGATCTCTTGAAGTGTCCACCACCATGCCCGGATTTGATGCTGAAGATCTGGAAGTGAAAGTAACTGAAACCAGTATGACCATTGCCGGTGAAAAAAAAGTTACTTTTGATGGAGGGCGTAAAACCAGCCACTTCAAAAAGACTATTCCTCTACCGTGCAGGGTGGACCCAGACAATGTTAAAGCCACTTTCAGAGATGGTGTGCTTAAAATAGTGCTTCTCAAATGTGTCATCAAACCCCAGAAGATTATTTCCATCAACGCCGAATAATTCCTATCTCGGAGACTGACATGACTGAAATTCTTAAAGAGCGAGAACTCCCGCTTGATAAACTGAGGTGGACCCTGAATCCCGAAGAACTCCCCTTCAACACAACTGCTGAGCTTGACCCTGAAGATGAAATCATAGGTCAGTGCCGTGGAGTTGAAGCATTCCGGTTCGGCATGGGAATGCCACTCAAGGGATACAATATTTTTGTAACCGGACCGGCAGGAACCGGTAAGCAGTCCAGCGTTAAAAAGATGCTCAAAGAGCTCTCCAAATCCGACAAAATTCCTGATGACCTGCTGTATGTAAACAACTTCAAGGCCAGTGAGTCTCCGATCCTCATCCGTTTACCTGCTGGTGAAGGCGCTGTTTTCAAGAAGGATATCCATGATTTTCTTGAGGGTATCAAAAGAGAAGTGCCTCAGCTGTTCGAGAGCCAGGAATATATTGCCCGCAAAAACGAAATCATCGAGATGCACGAAAAGCAGACCAGGGAATTCTTTCAGGGCATTGAAGATAAAGTTAAAGACTCCGGACTTGTTATAGTCAATATGCAGATGGGGCACTATCAGCGACCGGACGTTGTTCCTCTTGTTGACGGAGAACCTATCCGCATGATTCAGCTTGAAGAAAAAGTTGAAAAAGGACGCTTCCCCCGTGAAGAGTTCGAACGTCTCAAGGAAAAACAGAAAGAGCTCAAAGAAGACGTGGATAATATTCTGGCGCAGGTCCGCAAGCTTCAGAAAGAGGTCAAGAAAAAGAGTGACGATGTAGACAAACTCATGTTCATGACTCTGGCAGAAGACCTTATCAGCCCGCTCAACGACAAATACACTGATGAGAGAATTCTTAAATATTTCAGTGACATGCTCGAAAATATGAGCGAAGATCTTGATTCCCTGCGCATGATAGGGAAAAAGCCTCAGGCAGCCGAGGGAGGCATGATGTTCATGCCCCCGCAGGCAGAAGCAATTCTCCATCCCTACCAGGTAAATCAACTGGTCAACAATGCCAAGCAGACCAGTCCTCCGGTCATTTTTGAGTCATACCCCACCTACCGCAACCTCTTTGGTTCAATCGAAAGAGTGATGGACCGTCATGGAGGGTGGCGCACGGACTTCACCAAGATCAAGGCCGGATCTTTCATTAAGGCTAATGGCGGATATCTTGTGATCAACCTCATGGACGCCATTGTTGAGCCCGGAGTCTGGCCGACATTAAAACGCTCCCTTAAAACCGAAAAGATTGAAATCCAGACCTTCGACCCATACTACTTTATCTCCTCCACCGGCTTAAAGCCCGAACCAATCGCCATGGATGTTAAAGTTGTAGTTCTGGGGGATCCGTACCTCTACCAGCTGCTTCGGCATTACGATCCGGATGTACCCAAAATCTTCAAAGTACGCGCAGATTTTGAAACATCCATGGACCGCGACGGAGACGCTATCAATGCCGTGTCAAAATTCATCAGCCGCATGGTCATAAAAGATGACCTCATGCCCTTTGACCGCTCGGGCGTATCCGCCATCATTGAACACGCTGTGCGTATGGCAGGACGTCAGGAAAAGATATCCACGGCTTTCCCGCTGCTTGCTGACCTGCTTGGAGAAGCAAGTTATTTTGCTGACCGTAACGGCTCTGACGCCGTTCAGAGCAAGCATGTGGATCAGGCAATTGAAGCCCACCGCAAACGGTCAAATCAAGCGGAAGAACGTTTACAAGAAATGATTGACCGTGGCAGCCTCTATGTAGATACCGACGGAGAAGTCGTCGGTCAGGTCAACGGACTGGCCGTATACTCCCTTGGGGACTACTCTTTTGGCAAACCTTCGCGCATCACCGCAGTCACCGCTATGGGTAAAGGCGGCATAATCAACATCGAACGTGAAGCGGACATGTCCGGTCCTACCCATAATAAAGGGATATTCATCCTTTCAGGTTTCCTGCGCCGCCAGTTCGCTCAGGACAAACCACTCTCCCTTACTGCCAGTATCGCCTTTGAGCAGTCGTATGGAGGCATTGACGGGGACTCTGCATCTTCAACCGAACTTTATGCCCTGCTCTCCAGCCTTGCTGAAGTACCCATCCGTCAGGGAATAGCCGTAACCGGTTCAGTCAACCAGAAAGGTGAAGTGCAGCCCATCGGCGGAGTCAACCAGAAAGTGGAAGGCTTCTATCTATGCTGTAAGCATGCGGGTCTCAACGGCAAGCAGGGAGTTATGATCCCTGAACCCAACATCAAGGATCTGATGCTTCGTAAGGAAGTTGTGGAAGCGGTCCGCGAAGGCAAGTTCCATATCTGGTCGGTGGAAAACATCGAGCAGGGAATTGAGATTCTGACCGGGCTGTCCGCCGGAGAAAGAGGCGAAGACGGTAAGTTCTCCGAAGATTCTATTTATGGAAAGGTCGATGCAAGACTTATCGAACTGGCTGAAGGCCTTAAAAACTTCGGCGCCGGAGACGAAGAAAAAAACGAGAAAAAGAAAGAAGGTTCATCCTGCGGGTGTTCCAAGTAGGCTGTCCAGAGGGACTCACTGACACAGCCTGACCATTTAACTTCTTCTCGCCAACAAAAGTTTGAGAGATAAGAAGATTTGTTCTTCCTTCATCAATTTATTCAAACAGAAAAGGCAAGGCCGCAATATCATACGATATTGCGGCCTTTTCGGGGAGGGAGGCATGTTTATCTAGTTACCACTGAAATCTGAAATTCTCTCCAACACACTCCTCTCCATGATACTGCTCTGTATAACCACAGCTTGTGTATGTGATAGCGGTTAATTCCTTATTCTGAGCGTTGAAATGTCCGGAAACAGAATTTGCTCAAATCACATTTCAGTTCGTTGCTCTGGAAAACAGAATATGTTTTACGGACGTAAAAAAGCGAGGGTAAAAAATCATCTTTTCACCCCCGCCTTTATAAGACCATAGTATGGTTGATTAAGCCTACAGAATACTCGCTCCAACTCTGCTTTTTTTCAGAATAAGCGTCAGCCCCCAGCAGGAAATGATTGTTCCTGCCAGTAATATGGGAGCTTTGATAAACGCAGAGATGTTAATTGAAAGTAAAAAATAAGCCCCATAATAAACGACCAGCGAATGGAACAGATAAATCCCGTAGGAGCAGGAAGCAAAGGATTTCCAAAGAGGAGTGCTTCTGTTCAGGAATATTCTGAAAGCAGCAATACCGGTCATCATTGTCGAGAATGCAAACAGGTTGAACCCTAAGGCATTTCCTGCCTGTATTGCCATCTCAGTTCCCCTGGGAGCCATCATCAGCTTGAAGGAAAGATAAAAGACAGCCGAAACAATGCTGATCACCAGCCACGGAAGCAACCGGGGATTAAACCCCTGACGGGTAAACCAGTTTCGTTTCCAGGCCAGAATGCCGAGCCAGAAATAAATAAAATAAACGGCAATTCTCAACGGCTGAAAGACAATTATATAATAATCGGTAATCCAAGTATCCACAGGGTAAAACTGATTCATCAACAGGAATACAGCTGTTGTAGCGGCCACAAACAACACCCAGAGAATAGGTGATGGAACTTTGCTACGCCTTGCAGGTGTCTGAAGAGCGGGAAAACTTCTATAACATGCACTTAAAATGATATAAAATAGAGTAAGCAGTCCCAGAAACCAGAATACAGACTGGCTGAACATTGAGGTCCAGAACTGTCCACCCCAGAACTCAAGATAATCAGGTGCCTTTCCTCTTGAAAGAAGGATCATGTACATGGCTGGCGGAGTCAGAAACAGAACTCCGACAATCCAGGGCAGAATAATTCTCCTTAATTTTCCGAGCCAGAATCCCCCCAGTCCGTGTTTTTGCAAAGAGGACAAGGCAAAATACCCGGCAAGAAAAAACATTATCGGCATAATCGGCACATCAATAAGAATCACACCGTAAGTAAAAAATATGCTCTGTTCCGGGTTTATAACAAACCACCACGAAGGAGCAAATTTCATATAACATAAGAACACATGCAGGGTTGCCACTAGAAGAATTGTTACCCCACGCAAGTTATCAAGGTAGTACATTCGGTTGCTCATAAGCCTATCCATTACTTAATTAAACGTTTGAACAATAATCAGGTTATTATTCCGGCTGAAAAGTTAAGTCAAACTTGAATTTAATTATTGCTGAAGTCCGGCATCACTCAAAAAAAAGGCCGGGATAATTTATCCCGGCCTTTCAATATGTTAAGAAACAAAAGCCTATGAGTTTCGAAGTTCCTCAATCAACGATGAAAGCTGCTCG
Organism: Maridesulfovibrio sp.; assembly: GCA_963676495.2. Taxonomy (GTDB): domain Bacteria; phylum Desulfobacterota; class Desulfovibrionia; order Desulfovibrionales; family Desulfovibrionaceae; genus Maridesulfovibrio. Next base: position 580,308 of record CAXXRF010000003.1, read on the forward strand.
CCCAGTTTCATGAGCTCTTCAACGGCAGCGGCAGATTCCTGCATTGCCTGTGCATTATCATTGGCAATAAGGTTTACCTCATCAATACCCCTGTTGATCTGCTCGCTGGCAGCAGACTGCTCTTCAGAAGCTGTAGCAATACTACGAACCTGCTCGGCAGTATCCTCAACAATACTTACAATGCTCTGCAGAGCCTCACCGGCTTTACCGGCATACTCGGTGCTCTGCTCAACTTCTGCAGCAGCCTTGGACATACCTTCAATATTGGTGCGGGTTCCTTTCTGGATTGCAGTAATAAAATCACTGACCTGCCCTGTTGCATCCATGGTCTTTTCAGCAAGCTTGCGCACTTCATCAGCTACAACGGCAAAACCTCGTCCGGCTTCGCCTGCGCGGGCAGCTTCAATGGCAGCATTGAGAGCCAGCAGGTTGGTCTGATCGGCAATATCAGAAATTACATTCATAATCTGCCCGATTCCTTCAGCCTGCTCACCAAGGGTTGCGAGTCCTTTTTCCATTTCACTGGTCATGGACTGGACACGATTGATACGCTCCACCACATCACTTACAACAGCACCACCGTTTTCAGCCTGATTTCTGGCATTATCTGCGGAATCTGCTGCTTCAGCTGCATTTCGGGCAACTTCCATCACACTGGCATTCATCTGCTCCATTGCTGTGGCTGATTCAGCTGTGCGTTCGCGCTGAGTCTCTGAACCGCGGCTTGATTCATCTATTTGAGCGGTAAGCTGCTGTGATGCACTTGCAACCTGTGAAACAATGCCTGCAAGCCTGTCTGCGGCCTGAAGCATACCTTCACGCTTTGCGTTCTCAGCCTGCGCACGCGACTCGTCTGCCTCTTTAAGGGCAACCTGCGCCTTGCGGGTCTGCTCATGAGCTTCTTCAGCCATTTTCTCAGATTTAGATATATTTTCTATCAGTGATGACAGCATGTTATGCAAAGAACTGTTCAAGTCATAAAGCTCACCACCGAACTTAGTCTCATCCAGCTTTACATCAAAATTACCACCGGCCACCTCTTTAGCTGCATCGGTAATCAGTCCGATGGGCTTGGAAATTGACCTAGCCACAAAGACAATTGCAATCATGACCAGCACAAATGCAACAATCCCGATCACCATCAGCTCTTTATTCAGGTGATGGGCTTCAGCAAGGATTTTATCCATTGGTGCAGTTACAGCAAGATACCAGTACTGTCCTGAATCCTTGAATTTAATTGGGATATACCGGACCATCGACTCTTCGCCTGTAACGGTGGAAGCACGAATTTCACTAAAATCCCTGCCTTCACTCATCGCTCTCCTAAGGCCGGATTTATCTTCAAACGTAGCGATATCAAATACATTTTTATTGATATTTGTTTCTTCAGGATGATAGATGATATCTCCATTAGGCATCATCAGCCATGCATAACCATCATCATAGGGCCTGATCTCTGAAACAAGCTTATTAACATTGGTAATGGGAAGGTCAACGCAAACTACTCCAAGAGGTTTACCGGAAAGCATAATGGGCACACCTATGGTAGTAAGCATAAGCATTTCGCCATCAACCTCATACTGATAGGGAGGGGTGATGTAGGGTTTGCGTCTTTCAATGGGTTTGAGGTAGTAATCCCCATCTCCGGGAATGAAGTATTCTGCCAGAGGTACAACTTTAATGCTTCCGCCGGCACGAAATGCATAGGGAATCAAACGTCCGGTCTTATCATGCAGCTCTGTTCCTACAAATTCTGCGTCCCGGCCATCAAAGGCATTGGGTTCCCACCCGTTGCTGCCGCCGATAAAACTGGAATCTCCATTGATGAGCCCTACAAGCATGGCTATCGCCACATCGCGGCTGAGAGGGATATTATCTCTTCTCATCTGCGCAAAGGTACTGGCCAATCCCTTGGCCTGCCCCTGAGCATACGTCATATAATTAAGAATCTTACCACCATATTCTCCGGCTAATGCATCAAGTTCCTTTCGTGCCACATTATCAATTGCATCGGAGCTTTTTGTCGTAGCAAAATATTCTATACTACCTAGAGTAAGTACAAGAAGTAAGCCGACCGGGAGCATCACTTTGTACATCATTTTCAAGTTCTTATACCAATTCATTAAGCACCAACCTCTTTAATATAAATTATATAAGCAAACTCCTTACTGAATAGATCAATTTTGTCAATTTTATTTTGTACAAACTATAACTCCATACGCATTTAAAAATTATAAACCGGCAAACTTTCAATTTACGTAATATTTAACATCAATTTTAAAATAAAGATAAAAACTTTACCCAACTCATCATCTAATCTATCCTCATACATTCATAACAAAGGATGAAAAAATGACTATACACAAATTAGCAATTGTCACTGCAATGAAACAGGAAGCTGAAGCACTTGTTCCATCACCTGAAAAAGTAAGCTATAACGGCAAGTTCACTATATTAACTGGAAAATTTGAGAACAATATAGAATTCAAATGCATTATTTCCGGGCTGGGTGTGGACAGAGCTGCTGAGGCCGCTGCGATACTGTGTAAAGATAGTCCGGATTTACTTCTCAGCATTGGAGTTTCAGGCGGAATCGCCCCCGACTTAAGTGCAGGTACTCTTGTAGCGGCAACAACCATCCACTCAGATATTGCCGAGATTAAACACTGGCATGAGAGTGACAACGATACAACAGCCCGAAATGCTCTTTCCCTCAATTGCGGACAAATACAATGCGGACCATTGGTAACAGTGAAAGAAGCTGTTCTAACCCCAAAGGAAAAGCAACTTCTACACGACCGTACAGGAGCTCTGGCTGTAGACATGGAGTCTATTGCCGTAGCACAGACAGCCATAACCGAAAACATCCCCTTCACCTGCATCCGGGCAATAAGCGACGACTCAAAACGAGCAATCCCCATTGAAGCAATGAAAGGTGTGGATGAAAACGGAAAATCACAATTAAAACCGATTCTAAAAGCGATACTTAAACGCCCTGCGCTAATCTTTGAACTGATTCCCATGGGAATGGATTACTCAAAGGCTCTCAAGTCGTTAGGAAATATATTTAAATAATAAAAAAAGCCCGCCGGATCTATCCAGCGGGCTTTCCAATTTCAAAGGATCAATAATAACTACTCTACATCAATTCCCTTCAGGGCGAGCATAAGCCCTTTAAGGGGACGCCTTACTGAATCTGCAACAGCAGTGGGCTCGAAACCGCAGTGAACCATGCAGTTGGCACACCTTGGATCATTGCCGACGCCGAACTTATCCCAATCAGTCTGCTCCATGAGCTCCTTGTATGAAGAGACAAAACCATCTTCAAGAAGATAACAGGGACGCTGCCAACCGAGAACAGAGCGAGAGGGGTTCCCCCAAGGAGAACATTTGTAATCCTGATTTCCGGCAAGAAAATCAAGATAGAAGCTGCTGTGACTGAAATCCCACTTTCTGCCCTTGCCCAGTTTGAAGATCTCACGGAACAACTTAACAGACTGTTCACGTGTAAGAAAGCTGTCCTGATCTGCAGCAGCTTCGTAGCTGAAAGCAGCAGAAAGAGTCATGCCGTCGATCTTGAGATCCATCAGCATATCAAAGAATTCAGCCGCATTTTCGGCAGTCTGACCGCCGAAAAGGGTTGTGTTGGTAACAACACGGAAGCCCTTGGATTTGAGCATCTTGATAACGGAAACACTGTTATCAAAAACCCCGTCCTTACATACGATCTTGTCATGTATTTCTTTCTGCCCATCAAGGTGCAGATTGAAAGTAAGGTAAGGGCTGGGAGTAAATTCATGAATACGCTCGGGAACAAGAAGTCCATTGGTGCAGAGATATACGAATTTCTTGCGTTTGATCAGCTCTTCAACAATTTTAGGCATATCGGGATGCAGAAGAGGTTCGCCTCCGGGAATGGAGACAATAGGTGCTCCGCATTCTTCGACGGCCTCAATACACTCTTCAATTGAAAGACGCTTATTCATGATCTCGGGAGAATGCCCGATTTTACCACACCCTTTACAACGCAGGTTGCACTGAAAAAGGGGCTCCAGCATGAGCACCAGCGGGTAGTGTTTGTTGCCCTTAATAGTCTGGGTGAGAATATATTTGCCAAGTCTAGCTACTTGAATTGCAGGAATTGCCAAGGGATCAACCTCATTTCCGCCTTCATCGGACGGGTTATTTTTTAGCAGTGCAGGCTTTTACAAGTTTTTCAGCCGCATCCACTTTCAATAATTTTTCATGAAAATTCTTACTGGCCAGAGCCTTTTCATACTGAACACAGGCCTCTTCCGGCTCATCATCTTCTAGCAGAGCTGTTGCAAGTCCCAACCTGTTCATCGCAAAATCAGGTGCAACTTTAACAGCCTTTTCATAATGCTCCAAAGATTTGTCCATGTCACCGACACTTATCGGCGGTGACGGAGCCTGAAGATACAGTTCGCCCAGCATCCTATCCGGGCCACCGAAATCTACCTCGGGAGATAGCTTCGATGCAAGAAGTGCTTCTTGCTCCATGACAGGCACAAGGTCAAGCCCCCTGACCGGACTAAGCTGAGCCTCTTTAGCAACTAAATAAGCCAAAAGATAGTGTCCAAGGCCGGAGTCCTGATTTTTTTGCAGATATTTGCGCAACCTCACCTGGCTGTCTTTTGCATAATCAGCACTTTTAACAGTCCCACTCTCCAGAAGCCATGCAGAACAAGCTGCGGACTTAAGAATATCCGCTTCCCCGGTTCCCGCCGAAAGAATATCCGATTGCGCACGGGAACAGGGCTTCCAAAGCACTACATCATTGTCGGCTTTGTACTCAAAAAGAGGCAGATCATAACGGGCAGCGGAACAGCCACAGCTAAGAACAAGTACAATACCAAGCAGAATACGCAGGCAAAGCATTATTTCAAATCTCCGTCAGCAGGGTTGAAACCTTCCGTCTGCAAAAGATTAAGCAGGTTCTTTGCAGCAGGGTCTTCAACCATATCCAGCAGAACGGCCTGCAGACGAACGGCATCATCAGAAGCATCACCGAACCAGACAACCGGACTGGTGGGCAGCTTATGGGATGTGAATAGAACCTTTGTGTTAGGATAACGATCCGAACCTTCGATAACCGAAAACTGGACTGCATCAAGGCAGACCCCGTCAACCCGGCCTTTATTAACTTTACGAAGCATACGCAGGGAATTATGGGTACCTTCCATTTCAAATTCCGGTCCGCCGGAACCATCAAACAGGATACTGCGGGCCTCGGGTGTATAAAGCATGGATCCGTATACCTTCCCTTTAACACCCTCAACTGAATCAGGACCGTCTGCAGGGACAATCAGCCGCCATACATCTTTATCCATCCCCTGAGGCAGGGTGGCCGCCACTGGAACCATCTTGAACTTTTTTTCATAACTCTTGAAAAAAGTAAGACCGGTGATTCCCCATGCCGGTTTGTTTTTGCCCAGATAAGCAAGCGCATCGTTGAGATCGTTGTAGTAGGTTCCACTTACGGGTTCTCCGATTTTTTTACTTAAATAAGCTGCTAATTCATCCATAACAGGCTGAGCCTCGGCTGTGCTACCGGGCTGCCCGGGCTGAATTACGGCAAAATCAAATCTTCCGGCAGCCGATGCAGCAACAGCAAAGGAGAAAACAAGAACCAGCGCAATAAGTAAAACTTTTTTGAACATAAACTATCTCCTCTTGAACTTTTCAATGAGTCTGAACACAGCCGGAAGAACAACCATACACCCTACAAGACAGGTAGCTGACCCCGTGACCATAATTCCGCCAAGAGATGCAAGCCCCCGATGGTGAGCCAAAAGCAGGCCTCCGAACCCGATCATAGTGGTACAAAAGCTAAGCCCCACAGCAACAGGAGTACTGGTGTGGTACAAACGTTCACCCTCGGCAAGCTCCTTCCAGCGGGCGAGAAAATGTACTCCGCCGTCAACACCGATGGCAATAAGAACCGGAATGGCGAAGAAGTTGGCGAGATTGAAACTGAGACCGGTAAGGCCCATTATCTCAAGCAACCAGAATATTCCGGCCATCAGCGGGACAAGAGTCAGCAGCACATAGCTGATGCTAAAGGAGGTAAGGAACAAGATCAGAGAAACAAGAATCAAAGTAAGTCCTGCTGCCTCCAGAAAAGTTTCCCGCATCAGCATTGAAGACTCAAGGACAACTACTGGCACTCCGGTCACTTCAGGATCTATTTTTCTCAGATCGGCAACAAAACCTTTGAGCTTTTCAAAATCCCAGACATTTCCGACCGGTGAAACTTTGACCATGAACATTCCATCTTTACCAACGTACATGGACCGCAACTGATACGGAAGGGTTTCCGGAGTAACCGACTGAACTTCCAGAATCTCCTTCAGCCATTTGAAAGAATCAGCAAGTTCACTGACCAAACGGCTCTGCAGATCATTAAGGTTAACGATAACAGATGGATTCTCCTCAATAAGATCTATGCATTGTTCGGCCTTATCAATAATAGCAGTAACTGTATCCAGCTCCTGCTTCGCTCCGGCAGAGAACAGTTTTTCTTCCAGACCTTCAAGTGCTTCGATCAAATCAGCCAAAGCCAACTGAACTTTATAAGGTTCTAGAGTATAAAATTCATTTTTATCAAAATCGATGCCGCTTAAAACTTTTGCTTCACCGCGAAGAATCTCCGCCTTTTCCTTCTGTCCTTCCGGCAGGTAGTCAAGAATGGATTCTATCCTTCCAACGGATGGAACCTGCTTTAATTCATCAATAAGAGTCCGTACGCTTTCAAGATCAGGTCTGGTCATAACGGCGAACCATGTCGATTCGTCTGAATCATTGATAAGTACATGTTCATACTCAACAGATTCAAGACCCTCAGCCTGAAGTTCAAGAAGATTGTAATTAAAACCAACTTTCTTGAATCCCGGATAGGCCAGAGCGGTAAGAGCAATGAAGACAAGAAGTACAGCAACAGGCCGGGATACCACCTTTTCCATAAAAGGCATGGTAGCCATGCGCGGCCGGGAAGAAGGAAAAAGATTTCGGCGTCCTGCAATAAGCAGCATGGCAGGAAGGACAGTCAGCATGGATATCAGACAAAAAATAATTCCTGTTCCACCGACAAGTCCCAGTTCAGCAAGACCTACAAAATCCTGTCCCAATACTGCATAAAATGCACAGACAGAAGTAAGCCCACCCAGCAGAACTCCGGGCCCGGTATGCACAAGGGCCTCTTCCACAGCCTGATCAGGTGTCATTCCCGTATCAGTTGCTTCAACATAACGCATAACAATATGAATACCAAAATCCACCCCGATACCGACAAGGACCAGTGCAAAGACTATGGATAGCAGGTTCAGGCTGCCAAGCGTAACCAGCGTGAACCCGAAGGTCCAGGCCATAGCGCAAAATAGGGATACCATAACAAGCATGGGCCGCAACCAGCCATGCAGAATCACCATGAACATCAATCCGACGACAACGACAGAAATGATAGCTGCAATGGTCATATCCTGATCAGTAGTATGCATTTCATCAGCAGAAAGCACAGGCCGCCCGGTAAGACCAGCTTCAATTTTCGGAAATTCCTCACGGGTCTGCTCCAACACATTGCGCACAAATTCCAGCGAAGGTCCGATAACATCCATAGCCCCAAAATCCTTCTTGGGCAGGATGCGCATGATCAGAAGTTTACCATTGCGGGTATAAAAATAATGGATTCCGGCCTTATCAAGCCCCAGAACAGGGGCATCAGCCAATTCAGGATCAGAACCGTGAACCAGTGCTGACTTCATATCACCAACAAAAGTATCAAGGGAATTCATTACCGGGCCGAACATTTCAGGGTCAGCCCCGCCGCCTCCGGATTTTCCAGAAAGAAGCCCGGCAGTCATATCCAGAAATCTGGTCAATCCCGGCTGCTCAAACCATTCCCGTCCCAGCGGGCCGAAATCCCGGGCAAGGTCTACAAATTCACGTAATTCGTCCTGACTGGCAAACATCAAAACGCCAGGCCCCATATCGCGTGCGGACATAGCGTAATGCACTTCTTTGACCAATTCAGGGTGCTTTTTCAGCTTCCTGGCCATGGAACCAGCAAATTTTGCAGCTTCCAGCTTGCCGGATTCAGTACCTTCAGTCTTGATGACCACAAACATATATTCCTGATCACCGAAGTTTCTGATCTGCTCCAGATTGCGTTTCTGAAAAGGCAGTTCGTGAGAAATAAGATTGTCCTGGTCACTGTCCAGCCGCAGCCAGAGAGCAGAAGAGACTCCGCTGACAACAGCCAGCAGGATGGCACATATAACGATCAGGACCGGAGCCTTGCGCACCATGTTCAAAATGGCGCGGATAAGCCCGATTTGAATATTTTTAAATACGTTCACTTAAATCATGCCCGCGAAAAGACACGGGGCTTTTCTAAAATATAAGCAAAGAAGGCAAACTATAACACAGTCTGCCTTCTGAAATAAACCGATTGATATCTTCGAAGTCCCAGCGGAACGATTCGAGAAACTTACAAGCTAAGAAGTTTTTGCTGTTCTGATTCCAAGGTCTTTAACAGTCTTCCACGCTGAGCCGGTTATCTTGTGAGCTTCCTTCAGTACTGAATCCATAGCTTCAAGGAACTTATCCACGTCATCATCATTTATCACAAGCGGCGGCAGAATCTTTACGGTATCCAAACCGTGCCCGGCAACCTGACTGAGGATATTATGTTTTTCAAGCAAAGGCATGGTAATCATCTGGCAGAACAGATCGTCATTCATCTTGTGCAGCAGCTTCCAGCTTGCTTTCAGCGCCATGGACTTGGGCTCACCAAACTGCATGCCTACCATAAGCCCCTTGCCACGCACCTCTTTAAGCATTTCATACTTATCGACAAGTTTCTGCATACCTTCCAGAATCCTGTCTCCCATGCGGGCAGCATTTTCTACCAGATTCTCATTCTCTATAACTTCGATGGTAGCAAGACCGGCAGCCATCGCCATGTCATTCTGACCAAATGTATTGGAATGAGCGAAACAGCGTTCCATACTGTCAAAAATTCTGCTGTGAATCTCACGCGTGGTGATAACAGCTCCGACAGGAATGAATCCACCGGAAAGAGCCTTGGAAATTACCAGCAGGTCCGGCTTCACACCCCAGTGTTCAACAGCAAACATTTTCCCGGTCCGGCCCATGCCGCACTGAACTTCATCAGCTATCATGTAAACGCCATAGCGATCACAGAGTTCACGTACACCCTGCATGTAGCCTTCTTCCGGGACAAAGACACCCTTTCCCTGAACTGTTTCAAATATAAACGCACCAACGTCACCGGCCCGAAAGGCATCTTCAAGTGCTTCAAGATCATTGAAAGGCACTGGAATACAGTCAGGCAGCAGCGGCTCGTTACGATCCCTGAACTCGCGGTTGGCGTTGACGGACAGTGAGCCGAGAGTGAGCCCGTGAAAAGCGTGATGGCAATGAACAACCTTATGCTTGCCGTTGGCCTGCCGTGCAAATTTAAGAGCGCCCTCAACCCCTTCAGTTCCGGAGTTGGTAAAGAACACAGCTTCAAGATCACCGGGGGCGATTTCCGCAAGCTTTTCAGCCAGCATACCGGAAAGAACTCCCAGATCCATCTGCACAAGACTGGCAGTTTTTGCATCAATTGTGTCATGCAGCACCTGCGCCACATGGGGATGATTTCGACCGATGTTGTAGACTCCAAAGCCGGAAAGGAAATCAAGGACTTTAACGCCCTTGGCGTCGGTCAGGTATGCGCCCTCGGCAGAAACATAATTGCGGTCATAGCCAATGACTTCCAAAACCCTCACAAACTGCGGGTTCACGTATTTACGGTGAAGGTCATAAGACTCGGCAATTCTTTCCTTATATTTATTAATAATCTCAGAACTCATTTTATCAGGCTCCAATGTACAATTTGAAATACAGTTGAATTTGATTTTGTTCGAGAAATACCTCCCTTCCCCGTCGCGGTCAATGGTATATCAGCTGATTCCGACCCTCAAACACGCATTGCCAAAAGCATCATTGGATTGTAACTTGGTGCAGATATGCCAAGCAAATAATGCGTAGCAAACGCAAAGTATAATCAGGAGGCCGTAAATGGTTGAAGTTATCAGAGCTGAAACAGCAGGATTCTGCATGGGCGTGGACCTTGCCCTCAACAAGCTCGACTCTCTTATTGATAAAAATGAAAGTGGCAAAATATATATACTGGGCCCCATCATCCATAACCCTCAGGTTTTGGAAGATTATGAAAAACAAGGTGTTATAACTGCAAACACACCTGAAGATGTTCCCGAAGGAGCCTATGTTGTAATCAGGGCTCATGGCATTCCCAAACAGGCAGAGGAAGACCTGCGCTCCCGCGGTGTGAACGTAATTGATGCCACCTGCCCCAAGGTGAAAAAAGCCCAGCTTCTTATCAAAAAGAACACTGAAGACGACCGTGTACTTCTTCTTTACGGTGAGGACAGCCATCCTGAAGTAAAAGGTCTTCTGAGCTATGCCCCTTCCGGCACCCACCTTTTTGATTCCATGGAAGAGTTGGAAGCAATTGAACTCGACCAGAACAAAAAATACTGTCTTGCTGCTCAGACAACTCAAGATCGTATTATTTATGAAGAGAGCATCAAGTATCTTGAAAGCAAAGGGATTGACTTTGTAACTCTGAACACAATATGCGACGCAACCCGTCAGCGTCAGGAAGAGGCCATATCTCTTTCCGGTGAAGTGGATCACATGATCGTAGTCGGCGGGCGCATAAGCGGTAATACCCGCCGCCTGGTTCAGGTGGTTGAAACCGCAGGGACCAAATGCACCCATGTCGAGATTGCTGATGAACTCCCCCTTGAGGAACTTAAAGGGCTGAATAAAATCGGCCTGACAGCGGGTGCCTCCACACCCAAACGTCTTGTTGACGGAATTCAGAAAATTCTTGAAGAACTATAGCAGACTGAAAATTAACCACTAAAAAAGCCCCCGACTCTATGAGCCGGGGGCTTTTTTAGTTCTTTAATTTAAGATTCCTAGTCACTGCCTCTGGCAATTACAGCCTGATCCCACTGATACTCTTTAAAGCCCTGTTTATAAAACAAGGAGTAAAGGACCGGACAGAGGATTAAGGTCAGTACAGTGGCAAACATAAGCCCGGACATGATGCAGTTAGCCATGGGGCGCCACATTTCACCACCTTGAAGGGAAAGCGGCACCATACCGATGATCGTTGTAGTCGCAGTCATGATAATCGGTCTTGCACGTTCAAGGGATGCCAATACGATTGAATCATCAAGTCCGATCCCCTTATTCCGCTGAATTTCAATTCGGTCGATAAGCATGATTGCGTTGTTGACGATAATACCAAGCAGACTGATCATCCCCAGCATAGGCATGAATCCAAATGGCGAGTTGGTCAGAATCATTCCCGGAGTAATACCGCACATCATCGGCGGCAGGGTCAGTAAAATAATCAACGGACGCCTGAAGGAGTTGAACTGAAAGATCAGCACCAGCACCAGCAATCCCATTGCAAGAGGCATATTTGCGTTAATTGCTTCCTGACTCTCTTCACTCTTCTCAAACTCGCCGCCGTATCCAACGGAATATCCAACCGGCCAATCAGGGGATTCAATCATTTTATTGATATCCGGGCGAACCGCGTTAAGGGTCTGCATGGCAAAATAGCCGTCAAACAGATCTGCCTTTACTGTCATGGTTCTGGTCTGGTCCCTGCGACGGATGTCCGAAGGCTGCCAGACAAGCTTGGAACTGGCTATCTGACTTAAGGGCACGTTTTTACGATCCTGATAAGAATAGACATTCAGACTTTCCAGCTTGTCAAGACGGTTGCGAAAATCACCTTCACTACGCAGAACAATAGGAATATTGGTGTCGCCATCGCGATAGGTGGAAGCCTGATACCCGCTCATGCTGGACTGAAGACTTACGGCCACGTCAGAACTGGTCAGTCCAGCCTGACGAGCCTTGTCCTGATCAACCACAACTTCCATCTTCTTGGTCCACTGCCCCCAGTCATCCCATACCCTTGAAACTCCGGGAGTCTTATCCAGCAGGGCAACAATGCGGTCCCGCAGATGATAGAGAGTTTCCTGATCAGGACCGGAAATTCTTATCTGAACAGGAGCACCGACAGGAGGACCGTTCATCAGCTTCTTAAGACTGAAGTCGGCATCAGGAAAATCGGCTTTAAGGGCCTGACGAGTCCTTTCAATCACTTCATCAGTAGCTGGAACACTTTTTGTGTTCACCACAAAAGTAGCAAGGTTATCGTTACGCTGTTCGAGGTTGAGTGGCAGGTACCAGCGCGGTCCGCCATGACCGATAAATGTTCCCACACTGTCCACTCCTTCATCAGAAAGAAGCAGCTGTTCCAACTTGCCTACTTCTTCAGCCGTGGCTGTTATATCAGTCCCGAATGGCTGCCAGAAGTCAATGGTAAACTGCGCCCTTTCGTTGGGCGGGAAAAACATTTTCGGTACAAACTGAAATCCCCAGAAAGCCGCCATGCAGCCAGCCAGAACTACAGCCAGAAATATAGTTCTATGCTTCAGGCAGTATATCAGCATCCCTCTGTATGCCCGATACATACGGCTGGAAAATGTCTGAACGACAATTTTAGGCTTAAGCACGTAGTAGCAGAGCATGGGGACCATGGACATGGAAAGTCCCCAAGAGCAGATCAGTGTCAGGCTGACTACGATGAACAGGGAAAAGCAGTATTCACCTGTGGTGTTCTCTGCCAGCGGAATAGGCAGAAAAGCGAAAACGGTAGTCAGCGAAGCAGCCAGAAGAGGCATCCACAGTTCGGAAACAGAATCAATAACAGCCTTGAGCCTATCTTCACCGGCGGCAAGACGTACAAGAATAGCTTCCGAGACAACAACACCGTTGTCTACCAGAATACCAAGAGCAATGATGAGAGAAGCAATTGAGATGCGCTGAAGGCCCACATCAAATAGAGGCATGAGGGCAATGCAGCCCAGCATGGCCATGGGAACCAGAGAACCTGCAACAAGTCCGGTCCTGAAACCTGCAAAAACGAGAATTACGATAACAACAAATACAAAGGACTCCAGAAGGTTGATCATGAAATCCGTTACGGCTGTATCAACATAATCAGGCTGGTATACAAGAACATTGTACTCCATACCGTGGTAGAGATCCTTGGAAAGCTTGTTCAACTCCTCGGTGACATGTTGTCCAACTTCCATGATGTTATTCCCGTCAGCCATGGAAACAGCCAGAATGATAGCCGGTTCACCGTTATAGCGGGCCATGACTCCCGGAGGATCTGCAAATCCGTGAGTAACATTGGTTACATCTGCCAGCTTAAGGGATGTTTTCATTCCCTCAATACGCAGTGACATGTTCGCAATATCATCTACGGATTTGAATTCACCGGTAGGCTCAATGTAGATTCTCTCCGGGCCGACTTTAGCGGACCCGCTGGGACGGATGACGTTCTGGTAATTAATCATCTGCCCGAGAGCGAAAGGAGTTATACCGGCAGCAGCCATTCTCGAATTGGAAAAATCAATAAAGACCCGCTCATCCTGCAGACCCCAGCGATCAACCTTGCCAACACTTGGAATCTTAAGAAGTTCGTCACGGGTATAGTCGGCAACATCCTTAAGTTCACGATAACTGAAACCGTCACCGGTGAGGGCAACAACAATTCCGAAAACATCGCCGAATTCGTCGTTGACCACCGGTTCATAAGCTTCTGCCGGCAGCGTTGATTTAGCATCATCCACCTTGTTACGAAGCCTCTGCCAGATGGGGTCCATGTTTTTCTGATTATCCTGAAACTCCACCTCAATGATGGACAACCCGGTCATAGACTGGGATTTGACGTTTTTGATTACATCAATTTCCCTGATCTTTTCTTCAAGCTTGTCGGTAACCAGTTCCTCAACCCTTTGCGGAGATGCTCCAGGAAATACCGTCGTAATAACTGCAGTCCGGATGGTAAAATCCGGATCTTCAGATTTCGGAATACTGAAAAAGGTTGAAACCCCGGCAAAGGCAATCAGCAGAAACAGGGCAATGGAGGTCCTGTTGTTCTCAATGCACCACTTAGCAAGATTCACGACAGTCCTCCGACATTTCTAACCTTCATACCATCCTTGAGAGAATGGACACCGCGGGTAACAACAATATCTCCGGACTTCAATCCCTCCAGAATCAGTACTCCCTTTGCTGAGACTGGACCGACCTGAACATCACGCCGCTTAACAGTGGAACCGTTTTCAACCAACCATACATGCTTGGTACCGTCCGGATTGCCAACAATTGCCGAAGGAGCAACAAATACATTTGAGCTGACAGCACGGTTTGAAAAGCAGACATTTCCCGACATGCCACTGCGAACCAGTTGTTCGGAGTTATCAAGGTAAACCTTGACCGGAAAGGAGGACCCTTCATTGGTTCCTATGCCGACTTCCATGATGACTCCATCCATAACCCTTTCAGGCAAAGCATCAAAAGTGACCTTGACCTTTTCACCTTCCTCAATCTGGGAGATAAGGGTATCAGGCAGTGATATATACATCTTCATCTGCTTGCCGGCATTGAAACCCACAACAGTCTGGCCGGACTGCACATTCTGATGAATATTGACTGCAACGACTCCGACCCATCCATCAAAAGGAGCGCGGAGCACTGTGTAGCGAAGCCTCTTTCTGGCGATATCGAGCATCTTAGCAGAAGCATTCAGCTGGGCCTGATACGATTTGAAATCAGCAACAGCCTGGTCCAGTTCGGACTTTGAAACAACCTTACGCTCAAAAAGGGTTTCAATACGCTTAACATCAGCCTTGGCACGAACATAGTTTGCCCTGACCTGCTCAAGGTTGGATTCGCTCTGGCGAACCTCCAGTTCATAATCGGCAGGGTCCAAACGGGCGATAACTTCATCAGACTTGAACTTGCGCCCAATCTGATCACCGGGAAAGGAAACTATCTTACCACCAACACGGAAAGACAGGTCTGACTGCAGAGCATCTTCGGCTGTTCCTGAAAAGACCCACTGCCTGCTTGATGACGCCTCTCCAACCTGCATGGTCTTGACAGGACGCAGAACTTCCTGAGCGGGAGCGGGTTGTTCCTTGCATCCGGCAATAGCTAAAACAACTATCAGTACTAATAAAACTGTTATTCTTTTCATTTTATGCCTCCTGACAGCAGACAAAAGCCACTGCCCTCTTTGTCAGAATTTCTGTGATCATTTCGAGGCGTTCCGGAGTAATTTCATCCCACCCCATTCTATCATTAAAGACTTTCGGATGAACAAACTTCAAGGCAATACCAATTAGAGAAAGTCCTGTTAGCAGGATATCCATCTGACTTGTACCTTCAGACATTACAGCCCTTAAGAGGGCCTCAATTGAATTCCAGCTCGGATCAAAAAAATCTTTCTCAAGAATTTCATACGATTCACTGGGAGCTGCAAGCTCTCTATGGATAATCATGGTTCCCCAAACTGAAGCCGGGTTGCCGATCATACCATACATCATCTCCCTAAAGTACCATGAAATAAGATCTTTCTTAGTAAGTTCGTTGTTTTCAAAGCGTACAACCTGCTCCTTAACAGCATCAATACCCGGCATGACCTCATCACGGACGGAGACTATTTTCCACAAGATCGCTTCATAAAGCCCCTGCTTGCCCCCGAAATGATATCCGACTGTAGCCAGATTGACTTCTGCCTCCGAAGCAAGATTGCGCATGCTGACACCGTTAAAACCGTTCATACCAAAGAGCTTCATTCCTACTTCAATCAGTCTCTCGCGAGTCTCTTCTCCTCTGGCCTTATTCGTTTTACCCTTGGGAATCGTCGTCATATCTGAATAACCTCATAAATTCTGAAGTATGAAAATAATCAAAAAAATTCATAAAATTTTTGTTCTCGTTACTCCGTAATTAATCATCGCCCCACCCAAAGTCAAACGTTTGTTTAAAAAAAATGTTTTAAACCTACGTTTGTACTCATGATTAACCACACAACTCCTGTCAATACAGCAACTTAAACCGCCGATTGCGGTCTTTATTTATTAATGAAGACAGGATATATTTATTCTTACTTAAAAATTATTCTCTAAAACAGGTGATAAAATGCTGGCATTAATTGTCATTGATATGCAGCGGGCACTTTTTGAAAATACCGACCGTTACGATGCTAAGGGTGTGTTTCATCGAATAAACACCCTGATAGGAAAAGCACGTGAAAAGAGCCTGCCTGTAATTTTCGTTCGTCATTGCGGATGCGATGATGATGGACTTCAATCAGGCACTGAGGGTTGGCAGATAGTGCAGGAGCTTGATTTCAGGAAATCGGATATAACTGTGGACAAAACCTGCTGTGATTCATTTGCCAAGACAGATCTTGCAGAAAAACTGACAAGGGTACATGCCGACAGACTTGTTATTACCGGATGCTGCACAGACTTCTGTATCGATACCACAGTCAGGCAGGCAGCAAGTCAGGGATACAAGATTCTGGTCGCATCAGATGCGCATACCACAGCCGACAAACCGTACCTTGATGCCAAAATAATTATTGAGCACCACAACTTTGTCTGGTCGGAGTTTTACAGCCCGGCCCCTGTACAGGTACTGCCTACAGATGAAATCCTGAATCTTATAGATAAGGAAAATTCATAAAAAAATCCCGCTGAGTTTACTCCGCGGGATTTTTAATCTTTATCTTCGTTAGGACCTAACTCAGGCGAGTGGCCTCCAGAACACCTTCAATGGTTTTAACCTTGTTCAAAGAACGGTGCAAATGCCCAAGGTCAGTAACTTCCACGGTAAACTCAAGTACTGAGCTGCCATCAAGGTCTGACTTGAAGTTACCGGAATCAATATTCACATCCATATTGGTGAGAATGGTACAGATTTCGGCGAGCATTCCCTTACGGTTACGGCAACGCACCCTGATCTGGGCCGGATGGGATGCTTCCTCCTGACCGCCAACCCAGGAAACGTTGAGCAGTCTTTCCGCCTCGAGACTCTTGATGTTGGGACAGGTGGCAGAATGAATGACAACCCCGCGCCCACGGCTGATATAACCGATGATAGGCTCACCGGGCAATGGAGTACAACATCCGGCAAAACGAATCAGAACATTGTCTACACCCTCAATATTAATTGAGCTGGTCGCTCCCTTGGCTGCATCCCCGTCTGTACCGGGCTGAGTGCCCTGCTTAGGCTCTTCAGGAATTCCCTCTTCCTCATTGATTACAGCATAAAGGCGACGCAACACCTTCTTGGGTGTAATCCGTGAATAGCCTATGTTGGAAAGCAGGTCGTCTACACTGCCACAGGAGAACTCATCCGCAAGCATGACGAAATAACCGTCTTTCATTGCCTTAGCCACATTCAAGTTCATGCGGCGACCTTCTTTTTCAAGCATCTCTCTGGCAAGCATAATGGAACGGGTCCGCTCCTCAGTGCGAATGTAATGCTTGATTCTGGTCCGGGCTTTTGCGGTTTTTACAAACTTAAGCCAGTCACGACTGGGCTTGCGCTTCTTATCGGTGATAACCTCAATGGTGTCACCGTTTTTAAGGGAAGTATTAAGCGGAACCAATCTTCCGTTGACCTTGGCTCCTGCACAATGGTTTCCGACTTCGGTATGAATTGAATATGCAAAATCAACCGGAGTGGCTCCGTCTGGAAGTTCCTTGATCTCCCCGGCCGGAGTAAAAACGTAGACTTCCTCATTGAAAAGATCAAAACGCAGGGAAGCCATGAACTCACGCGGATCTTCAAGTTCCCGCTGCCAATCCATAATCTGCCGCAACCACGAAAAACGCTCTGCATCACGGTTCTGCTTGGATGCACTGGTTCCTGATTCCTTGTACTGCCAATGAGCTGCAACACCGTACTCAGCAACCTGCTGCATCTCATCAGTACGTATCTGAATCTCGATACGCTCCCCTTCAGGCCCGATAACCGTAGTATGCAGACTCTGATACATGTTGGCCTTGGGGATGGAAATGTAATCCTTGAACCTCCCGGAAACCGGCTTCCACATGGAGTGAACCAGACCGAGAACGGAATAACAGTCCTTTACCGAATCAGTGATGACCCTAAAAGCGATAATATCGTGCACTTCCTCAAGCTTGAGGTTCTGCCGCTGCATTTTTTTATGAATGCTGTATTTATGCTTGGTCCTGCCGTACACATTGCCCGGGATCTCATTATCTTTAAGAATCTCACCAAGCAGTCCCACAACCTTATCAACATATTCCTTGCCGATGGTTGTATGACGCGCCAGCCCATCCGTTATGTCCTTGTAAACATCCGGCTTGAGATAATAGAGGCACAAGTCTTCCAAATCCCTTTTGACCATATAAAGCCCGAGCCTGTTGGCAAGGGGGGAATAAATATCCATGGTCTCCTGAGCGATGAGTATCTGCTTGTAGCTTTTCTGAAAATCAAGAGTACTCATATTATGCAGGCGGTCAGCCAGCTTAACCATAAGCACACGAATATCCTCAGCCATCGCCAGAATCATCTTTCGAATATTTTCCGCTTTTGCAATGGCCTTGGATTCGAAATCCATCATACTGATCTTGGTAACACCATCGACGATATCAGCCACTTCCTCGCCGAAAAGATCGGCAATTTCATCAATGGTGGCATCCGTATCCTCAACAGTATCATGAAGCAGCCCGGCAGCAACTGTAGGCTCATCAAGACGCATGTCAGCAAGAATCTTGGCCACATGCAGGGGATGCGCAAGATAAGGCTCACCGGACAGACGCACCTGTCCTTCATGAGCCCGCGCAGAAAAAACATACGCCCTCTGGATCAGGGCAAGGTCGGGATCATCAATATAGGAACTGACAATGTCAGTAATTTCGTTAATTCGTATCATATTCTACTGCTGTACTGTTAATTTCTTTTGCAGCGGCTTGGGAATCCACCATTCATTGGAGTTGTGGTCGATTCCTGCAGGAGCTATTTCGAGCCCGTGAATGCGATTATTGAAAATCGGCAACGCCATGGGCACATATAGGAAACAATATGGCTGCTGCTCATGCAGAATTTCCTGAACCCGGTCATAAATAACCTTGCGCTCTTCCTGATTCAGTGTGGAACGCCCTTTTTCAAGCAGTTCATCGAGCTCGCTGTTCTTGTATTTTATAAAATTAAGTCCGCCGGATACGGCTTTGGAGGAATGCCATACGGAATAAATATCCGGGTCCTGCAAAATATTCCAAGCAAGAATAGTGGCATCGAATCGACCTTTGTCAATAAACTCCTTGATAAAAGCCGCCCATTCCACAGTTCTGATCTTTACATCGATTCCAAGCCCTTTCAGACGGTTCTGAATAATTGTTGCAGACTTAATACGCAAGGTATTTCCTTGGTTGGTGATAATTGTAAATGAAAATGGTTTTCCATTACGATCAATTACACCATCGCCGTCTGTATCAGTCCACCCTGCTTCTTCCAGTAAAGCTTTGGCTTTCTCAGGATTATATCCATAGGGTTTAAGCTTATCATTGAACACCCATGTGCCCGGTTTATATGGCCCCATAGCAGGATACCCGAGCCCGAGAAGAACTCCTTTCACTATCTCTTCCTTATCGATGGCGTAACTGATTGCCTGCCGAACCTTCACATCTTTAAAAAAAGGACTTTCCATGTTGAAACCAAGATAGGCATAAGAGAATGAAAGGTACTTGAATTTTTGAAAATCCTGTTCCCATTCACGGCCTTTGGTCTGAAACAGATACTGTTGAGGGGTCAACCCCATATCATCTATGGATCGACTTTTTAACTCCAGAAACTGGGTTGAAAGATCAGGAATTACCCTGTAGACACGCTCGTCAATGAAAGGTCTTCCCTCAAAATAATCATCATTGGCCTCAAGGACAACCCTGCGCCCGGGAACCCATTCCTTAAGCTTATACGGCCCGGCCCCGACCGGTTCACGCCTGTATCTGGTTGTATTCAGGTCTTCGTTTTCCAGGATGTGCTTAGGTAGAATGTGATGTGCCCAGGTAATCAAAGAACGGGCAAAGACTTTGTCATACCGCACTTCAAATGTATACTTTCCTGTACGCTTAAACTCTTTAATATTAAGATAGTCTCCGGCATACGCGGTCGGAGTTTCAGGGTCGACCATCATTTTATAGGTAAACTCAACATCTTCAGCAGTCAGGGGATGACCATCGGTCCAACGGATATCTTCCCTGAGTTTGAAACGGAAAAGCTTTCCATCATCCAGCACCTCATACGATTCTGCGGCCTCCGGGACCAGCTCGATATCCTTATTGTATCTCAATGGTGCGACATACAGTCTCTCCTGAATTGCCGAACTCGCAGAATCAGTCGACAGCATGGGAATAAGACACATAGGCTCAGCCAGTGTCGCCTCGGTATAACGTCCACCGTAAACAGGCTTGGAATCTTTAACCGGAACTGTCTTAACAGATTTATCTGTATGGCTTTCATTCTTCGATGTGCCCTGCTCTCCACAACCGCCAAGCAGGGTAAAAAAAACGAAAATTATGAAAAGTATTGCTGATCTATTCATGTTTTCCTTGTTTTTGTGCATAAAAATCTTCCATAAAGCCAACTACATTGCTAATATAGACACTATGGACTAATGTGAAAGAAAAGCCAAGCTAAGTGCTGTGACAGATTGACCGCAATCACTTTTTACTTTACGGAAACATCGTAACTGTCACAACTAAGACCAATTATCATTATAACAAGAAATGACTTATATATAATAACATACTGAAGTTATAGTTCGGGGGAACGTGTAAGTATGTCTCAAAATGAAGAAAATGTAGTTAAATCGATTCTGAAGTCGTTTGTATCCGGTACTGTTCCGGAATACATTCTTGACGGCTCGCATTCTATTGTGGCTTCCGATGGAGTTCAGAGACTTGATTTAAAGAAACGCGAAAGATACTGGGATGTTGATGCTTCTATTCAAGGTGAAGATTTTCAGATCTATTCCACAGAGCTGGGATTGAACCTTGCTGAAGAAAGCATAAATTTCTACTGCAACTGCCCGGAATCATTCTCCGGCGTGTGTAAACACGTCGGTGCAGCTGCACTTAAGCTGCTGCAATCACTTGATACGGATGAAGACCAGCCTGAAGCCCAGAAACAGGTGGACTGGCGTCAGAATTTCCGCTCATTTTTTGCCACGGAACTTGAGCCTGAGGCTGGAAAGCACTATATCATCTACCGCATGTTTCCCGAACCGGAACGCCTGCAGGTAGCTTTTTTCCGTGCCCGCCAGAACAAATCCGGGCTTTCGCAGGTTCAAAACGAGATTGAACTGCAAACCATCATCGAAAAACCGGAATGGAGTGAAACTTCCCCGAGTCTGCCACATGTTGCTGAACAGATAGGACACTATCTGGACTACCGCGGACATCGCGTGGAAATTCCATCCGGACTGCATGCATGGTTTTTCACTGCAATCAAGGACGAGTATTATATGTTCCTGCGTGATACGGACATTCCCATCCGTATTGAAAGCAGGACCATGCAGCTCAAGCTTTCCCCTGAACTTTCAGAGGACGGCCTGAGTTTCGATATTCTTCTTTCCGATGAAGGAAAGCCACCGTTCTCCATTATGGATGACGACGAAGTTTTCTTCTACGGAAGACTTCCGTTATGGGTATACTGGAAACAGGGATTCTACCCGGTTCAGACCACCCTTGCTCCCAAGCTCGTTCAGGAAATGCGCATCCAGAACCCGGTCATTCCCCCTGCGGATATTCCGGAATTCCTGGACCGTGTATGGACCCAGATTCCTGTGTCCGACCTGCATGACCATGAGGAATTCCTTGAAAAGATGCAGCCTTTCTTTGTTCCGGCGACCTTCAACCCGAAGCTCTACCTCAACGAAGAAGGATCCCTGCTGACCATCAGGGTCGACAATATTTACGAGACCGAGCATGGAGAAATATCCATGGGCGATCCCAACCCCGACCTGCAGACCGGAAGCTACAAGGATGGAGAGAGATCCTACCTTGTTCGCCGAGCTCAGGACGAGGAAGCCCAGCTTTTCTCAGAACTGCGCGATATGGGTTTTCAGCCGCGTAGCAACGCTGTCTGGTTCATGGAACAGGAAGCAGCTATAACCTTCCTTCTGGACTACTATCCCCAGCTTGTTGAAGCATACAGAATCTACGGCGAAAAGAACCTGACCCGTTACAAGGTCAGACTCACCGCTCCGCAGATTGTTGCTGAAATTGAGACTGACGAAGAGAACAAATGGTTCAATCTTGATATCAACGTTGAGTACGACGATCAGCGTGTGCCCATTGACAAAATCTGGGAAGCCTGGAGTCAGGGCAAACGTTATGTTCAGCTCAAGGATGGTTCATACACCAGCCTGCCGGAATCATGGCTCAAGAAGCTCAGCCACAAGCTCAAAGCTCTTGGCTACGATCCTGAGCAGCCTCCGAGGCAGAAGTTCGAACAATACGAAACACCTGTTCTTGATAAGATCATCGAAGATCTCCCTGATGCAAAGACTGACGAACAGTTCGTCAAACTCAGGGAAAAGATTCACAATTTCGATGAAATCAAGATGCTCGAGCAGCCCAAGACCCTGAACGCGACCCTGCGCCCGTATCAGGTACAGGGCCTGAGCTACATGAACTTCCTCCGCGACTATCATTTCGGTGGTATTCTTGCTGATGAAATGGGACTTGGTAAAACAATCCAGACCCTGTCCTTCATTCTTTCCCTGCATGAGCGTGGAATCACCGGCCCAAACCTGATCATCGTGCCGACTTCCGTCATGCCCAACTGGGAACGTGAAGCACAGAAGTTCTGCCCGCAGCTGCCCCTGCTGACCATTTATGGATCCAGACGCGAAGATCTTTTCAAGAAGATTCCGGACTCCACCATTGTAATCACCACTTACGCGCTGTTGCGCCGTGATCTGGAGGAGCTCCTCAAACATGAATATACCTCGGTAATTCTTGACGAAGCTCAAAACATCAAGAACCCGAACACTATTACCGCCAAATCGGTACGCAAGCTCAAGAGTGATATGAGACTGTGCCTCTCCGGTACTCCCATTGAAAACAACCTCTTCGAACTGTGGTCTCTGTTCGAGTTTCTTATGCCGGGCTTCCTCAGCTCCCAGCACGCATTCCAGCGCGGAATCGTCAAACCCATCAAGGATGGAGATGAGGACACCTTAAATTACCTGCGCACAAGGGTTAAACCATTTATCCTGCGCCGTACCAAATCTGAAGTGGCAAAAGATCTGCCGCCCAAGATCGAGACCGTACATTACTGCGACCTCATCGAAGAGCAGCGCGAGCTTTACAACGCTCTTGCCAAGCGCCTCAAAGATCAGGTGCTCAGGGATGTCGATGAGAAAGGCATGGCCAAAAGCCAGATGTCCATCCTCGACGCACTGCTCAAACTGCGCCAGATCTGCTGCCACCCCAGACTGCTCAAACTCGATATGCCTGGGCTTTCAACCAACCTGCCCTCCGGTAAGTTTGATGCATTCAAGGACCTTGTCTTTGACATCGTGGAAGGTGGTCACAAGGTTCTGGTCTTCTCACAGTTTGTGCAGATGCTTCATGTAATCCGCTCCTGGCTGACTATTAAGGATATTCCGTTTACTTACCTTGACGGATCCAGCAAGGACCGTTTTGAGCAGGTTGACCGTTTTAACGACAGCCCGGATATTCCTATCTTCCTTATCTCACTCAAGGCGGGAGGAACAGGTCTGAACCTGACCTCAGCTGACTACGTTATTCACTACGATCCGTGGTGGAACCCGGCTGTTGAAAACCAGGCAACTGACCGAACCCACCGTATCGGTCAGAAACGTCAGGTTTTTGCATACAAGATGATCTGCCAGAACACCGTTGAGGAAAAGATACTGGGTCTGCAGGAAATGAAAAAGAATGTTGCGGACGCAATCATTCCGGGTCAATCAGCACTTAAATCACTTACCCGTGATGATCTCGAAATGTTGTTTGAAATTTAACTTGGTAGTAACAAAAAAATAACTGGTCATGGTTATGTATGCCCGGAACCTTCAAAAAAGGTTCCGGGCTTTATTTTTCAAGGAGAAACCTATGACCAGTAACGGTAAAATTCCAGTTTTAGCCTTTACAGACAGCGATG
This sequence comes from Maridesulfovibrio sp., assembly GCA_963676495.2. Classification (GTDB taxonomy): domain Bacteria; phylum Desulfobacterota; class Desulfovibrionia; order Desulfovibrionales; family Desulfovibrionaceae; genus Maridesulfovibrio. The sequence goes on from CAXXRF010000003.1 coordinate 604,467, forward strand.
TTCCATACCTTGATATGGAAATGCACTCAGACCTGAAAATTAGTTTTTGCACAAACATTGAACAATTTTTAAATGAAGCTCTGAGTTCCGAGTTCTCAGGGATGATTCTGGAGATGAAAAAAGTTATGACAACTCCGGTGAATGACCGGAATAAAATATTCACCCTCGCCGCAAACAAACCGCTGCTAAGAACTAAAACAAAAAGTAAAACAGCAGTCTTAGTTGATGACCCCGATCGCTTTAGATCAGACTGTAAAATGAACAGGAAAGGTCAACTCCGTCGCTATAAACGTGCTGATGTAGATCTTCAGATTCAAGTCAGCCATGAAGATGATCACGTAATGGCAAATGAATATCGTGCTGAAGTTCTTAATATCTCAGAGGCAGGATGTTTTTTCAGAACAAGAACTGATTTTTCTGCAAACCATTTTGTGCACTTAAAATTTCATGACATTCGTAACAAGCTCCCGATCTATGGAGCTATACGCTGGCAAACTACCCCTAAAAATGGCATATACGGCTACGGAATACACTTTATAAGTATTAAAAGTGATCAACTTGATGAGCTTTGCAGCAGACACATTAAACCCAATATTCCCGGCCCTGAACAGCTTTAGACTAACAGTTGCTCATGGTCTGTAAAGACTGTTCAATCACAAATAACAAAACCACCATATTTATTTTTCGTTTTAGGTTGACAAATCTCACCCCTCGTTTTAGTTGAAAATGAATTTCAATTTCACAAACAATAACATCAGCAAACAGCCACAAGGAGGCAATTATGTTTATTGATGAATCAATGTGCGGTTGCGGAGGCGAAGTAAAACTTAATGACCGTAGAACCAGCAGAGTATCCTTGTTTGAAGTGGTTTTCACTGAAAAAGCCATGATACTGATCGGACTGGGAATTAAAAAACTTGCTGCGAAACACGGCCTGCCTGAAGGTATTATAAAACAACACATGAAAGGCAATCTTTATACAGCCCCGCCTTCCGAAAACCTTTATTTTCTTTTCCACGTACCAGAAATAGACGCCGACATGCACATCACAATACCACCCTGCCATTTTGAATTTGTCGGCAGTCAGTCAAACAACGAATAAATCATAAAAATTTCACGGGACATACTCCCCACTTTTCCAATGTCTTCAACACCTGGAAAAGGTCCATGTTCGGATATTTCCATATTCGAGCATGGGCGTCCCGTGACACAACACACCAATAAGACCATGACTCAAAATAAAGCCACTTCCCTGACTGATAAGAAAATACTTATCTTCACAGATCGGCCGGAATCATACCATTGTGAAAAGATTTCGCAGTATATGAACATTGAGTTCTGTTCCTGCCCGGAAGAATTCTGCTGCGCCATGCTAAGGTATAATTACTCAGGTCAGATACTGGATATGCGTAAGGTAATGGAAACACCGTGCTGTTCGCGAGACAGGATTCTGTCTTTTATAGCAAGTACCCCAACAATGAGAACTACACTTAACGCTGAAGAACCCGTCTACTTTGACAATCAGGATGAATTTATTTGTGACTGCCTGCAATACGGAGGCCTCTTACCGGGGGCAGCATGCCCTTTGAACGTGGATATACCGGTGGAAATAAGTCTTGATGACGACCCGGCAATGGCAAGAAGCTGCAACGGGACAATCCACCACCTGACATACAATGGCTGCTCTTTTCATACAGATGCAGATCTTACCGGAAATGATTTTTTCTATCTTAAAATTTATACCCTTAAAAACAGTCTCCCAATATATGTCGGAGTATGCAACGAACAGGGCTCTGATTTCCATTCATGCGGCTACAGGGTCAGGTTCCTATATATTAAAGATGACCAGCTTCAGGAACTCAGCAAAAAATACATCAATTATTAGGATGTAATTGCATATAAGATTAAACTGCACCAGCATAATGGACATGGAACTGAATGCTATGGCATAGTTAGTTGGCCATGAAGAACACATGCTTCAGATTTAAACTTGCAGTTCAGTTTATAATACTGCTTTCCATATCCTTTTCTCCGGGATGTGCTATGTTTTCCGGCTCATTGCAGCAATCTCATGATTATCTGCATGAAAAACGCTATGACGCTGCTGTAGAACGTCTTGATTCGATAATAAAATCAGACGCACCTGAAATTGAAAAAGCTGAAGCCTTTCTACTCAGGGGTGAAGCCTACACAGCGCTCAAGGAATACAGGCATGCCTATCGGGATCTACAAGTGGCATGGAAACTATCCTGCCACCTTTACCAGACCAGCCCTCCCGCGGCTGAAAACAACAAAACACCAGACACATCTTTCAATTCATCAGTTGCCTGCATAGAAACAATCCCCTTACTTATTGATGAACTGAAACCTTTTACCAGTGATTTCGGCGCGATAATGGCGACTCAGGAAGCTTCAGCTCTAGTCAAATCGCTCTTCCCCGGTCTGCCGAGATAGCTCACCTTTGATTACAGTTTCATTTTTTGCAAAAAAAGCAAATTCGCTAATTTTACACTTCTATTAATTATTTTCTTTCTATAATACTGTAAATATAGCTACATTTTTGTATATTGAGAAGAAATACGAATTTAATACCTCTATTTTAGTCAGTCTCTACCTTATTTCTTGTAAATAAATTTCGAAATCAGCAAAATAATCATATTCCACTGACCTAGACACCAATACCACCAATATATTGACACACTTGTTACCATTTTGTAGGAAGCTACAAAAATGAATTTTACTATTTTACATTTTTGAACAAAAACCTTTCTAAATTGTAACCCCGTGCAATGCGGGAGCTGCCTCATTGATAATCTGAGTCAGCAAGTGGAGTTTTTCATGATCAATACCGGAGATACCGCATTTATTCTGGTTTCAGCGGCACTTGTGCTGCTGATGACTCCTGGACTTGCACTTTTCTATGCAGGGATGGTCCGCAGCAAAAACGTGCTCGGAACCATAATGCAGAGCTTCATCATGATCTCAGTCATAAGCATTGAATGGATATATATTGGGTACACCATGTCTTTCGGACCCGACATAGCAGGACTGATCGGTGATTTTTCTTTTTTTGCTCTCAATGGTGTCACCGGAGCCCCCAGTGAAACTTATGCCACGACCATTCCACAGATCGTGTTCATGATATATCAGTGCATGTTCGCGGTTATAACCCCGGCACTGATAACCGGAGCATTTGCAGAACGTGTTCGCTTTGCTCCTTTCATAATTTTCAGCCTTCTCTGGTCGATACTGGTCTACAACCCGGTCTGCCACTGGATATGGGGTGGCGGATTTCTGGCTGATATGGGTGTTCTTGATTTTGCAGGGGGACTGGTGGTTCATCTTACCTGCGGCGTAGCAGCTCTTGTGGCCTGTATTTTCATAGGTCCACGCACAGGCTACGGAAAACGCATGTTCATCCCTCACAATCTTCCCATGACCCTGCTCGGTACCGGACTGCTGTGGTTTGGCTGGTTCGGATTCAACGGAGGCAGTGCACTTGCCGCAGACGGCATTGCCGGAGGAGCTTTTGCAGCCACACACATTGCAGGCATGGTTGGAATGGCTGCATGGTGCGCTATTGAATGGTATCACAGTGGCAAGGCAACATCACTTGGTGCTGCTTCCGGAGCAATTGCCGGTCTTGCAACAATTACCCCCGCGGCCGGTTTCGTTAGCCCCAACTCAGCTGTAATTATCGGATTTCTCGGCGGATCTATCTGTTACGGGGCTGTTATGGCAAAATCCAAATTCGGATACGACGACAGTCTAGATGTAGTAGGTATTCACGGTGTCGGTGGCCTTATCGGAACAATCTGTCTGGGCATTTTTGCCTCCACTGCAATTAACCCCGGTGGGGCTGACGGACTTATATACGGGAATCTGGACTTGCTGATCGCTCAGTTCAAAGGCATATTCATTGTCGGCGGCTATACTCTCGTTATCAGCTACATCCTGCTTAAAGCCATTAATGCATTTTCACCATTACGCATGCCTCAAAAAGCAGAAGAAGAAGGCATGGACACAAGCGAACACAGCGAAAGCGCTTACCAGCACTAATCCGGCAGATTTAATACGGAGAATAAAATGAAAAAAATTGAAATAATCATTCGCCCTTTCAAGCTTGAAGAAATCAAGGAATGCCTGCAGCAGATAGGCATCAAAGGTATGACTGTAACCGATGTAAAAGGATTCGGACGACAGGGAGGGCACAAAGAAGTATATCGCGGAGCGGAGTATCAGGTCGACTTTCTGCCCAAAATAAAAATCGAAGTCGTCGTCGATGAAGATCTCGTTGGTGAAATCATTGAAGTAGTTTCCGAAAACGCGAGAACAGGACAGGTTGGAGATGGAAAAATTTTCATTTCCCCGGTCGAGGAAGTTATCAGGATACGTACCGGAGAATCAGGGACAGACGCACTCTAGATTTTACAATGATACAAAAAAAGGAGGATGCATTCACATCCTCCTTTTGAATTAACTTTGATTCAGCTGAACCTGAAACCCTAGAACGGAACCTCGTCCATTCCGCTTGCTTCAGACGGAAAAGCGGGACCAAGATCTTCATCATCAGGATAACCGCCGCCCTGCTGTTGCTGGGGCTGCTGGTAACCATTCTGCTGAGACTGCTGCTGATAGCCGCCCTGCTGCTGGTTGTTGTTATACTGACCCTGCTGCTGGTAACCACCTTGCTGCTGGCCCTGATAACCTCCGGCCTCCTGCCTGTTATCAAGTCCCTGAATATTGTTTGCTACAATCTCAGTGGTATAACGATCCTGACCATTCTGATCCTGCCACTTGCGGGTCTGCAATTTCCCTTCAACCATGACCAAACGGCCTTTTGAAAGATATTTACCTACAAACTCTGCAGTCTGACGCCATGCTACAACGCGATGCCATTCTGTTTTATCAACCCTCTGTCCACTATTGCGATCTTTATATCCTTCGTCAGTGGCAACAGACAGATTGGCAAACGCCTGACCAGATGTTGTATATGAAAGTTTCGGGTCCTGACCGAGACGTCCAATCAATATTACTTTATTCATGCTTCCTGCCATTTGCGGCCCCCATTTATCTGTATTTTCTTTTGGCTGCTATCTTCTCAGCAACACTTAATTCTTCTTCAAGGTCATAACTGATAGTATTTGCTTCAGAAGCCTTCCAGTTACCCAAAGCATTTTCTAGACGCACTTTAAGATCATACGCCTTACGGATGGAATCAGCCATGGCCTCGGCTTTCTCTTTTGGTATCATGCCCAGTTCGAGACTATCTTTCAAGTCATCGACAAGCTCAAAGACCCCATGAGGGCGGCCTTCTGTTTTAGGCTCATCCCATGCGGTCTTTACCAGATAAGGCCAGTTTTTCTCAACTTCAGCCTCATCGTATGTCTGGGCCATTACTCTTATCTGAAGCACATTTCCCATACGAAAAATCCTTTACTAATACGGATAATGGTGAAGCGCAAACTTTTAGTCGCGTTCTTCCCACTCACTCTGAACCCTGTTCACAACTTCCTGAATCTGCTTGAGTTGATCAGCAGGGCATACGCCAATAAGGGGCTGTCCAGCATCAACATTATCACCATTGTGAAAATAGACAGAATATATCAAACCTTCAGGACCGCTGTAATTGAGCGGTGTTTCACGCTTCATTCTGGAAACAATGAAAAGATCCATTCCCTCGTTAACCTTTACTGAGCGCTCGCCTGAACCCTTGATCTTGTTATCAACCTCGGGAGTGAAGTAGTACTTTGCTTTTTCCGGAGCATTAAACAGGAAAAGAGCTTTTTTAAGAATCAGTTCTATAACCTCTTCTTTGGAGAGGAAGTGACGGATTTTGATAAGAACTTCTCCGGACTCAACAAACTGTCCTTCGAGTTCCTGTCTGATAGAAACAATTTCACCCTTTTCAGGAGCGGTGATGTTTTTAGTATTACGCTCACGGGTCAGCTTTGCCAGAACAGTTCCGGGCTTTTCTTTCCATTCGCCGGAAGGTCCACGAACCTTGTCACCAACTTTAAGGCCTGCAAACTCTACAGAGCCAGTATGGGGAACAGAAATTTCAATCTCCTCGTAAGGAGAAGCCTTTATTTCTTCAAGCAACTCTTTGATATTAAGCATTATATTAACCTCAATTTATTTCTGATTGATGCAACGCACATTCATGCGGCAACCGGGTATATACATTTTCTAAAAGTAGGTCCGTAAAATGAAGTGTAGAAAATTACGGCTCCGGGAAATTTGCAGACTCTACCCCCAAAGTCAACAGATTCATGACGTCCCTAGCATAGAAAACAAATTAAGATAACCACATACACAAACGAAGGTAAAATCACCTGTAATACAGATTTCTCCCGCCCATAGTCATAAAAGCCTGCTGGATATTTTTAGCCATCTCGCGGCGATCCCATATTCCTTGAATATGCCCGCGGGAAAGGGCATTCCAGGCATTGTGATAGTCAGGAGGGACTGTAATTCCTGTAGTTTCTGCGATAACCCTTGGACCGGCAAACCCAATCCGCGAGGACCGCACACCGAACTGATAAGGTGAACACCCCAGAAAACTTGCTACCGACCCGCCATACGAGTTGGTATCGTAAATAACAAGGTAAAGCCCCCCCGCATCAACGTACTTTCGCAGAGCCATGGTACAGCGAGGCATCTGCAGGACCCCGTTTGTTCCTTCCTGAATCCTGATTCCGGCAGTTCCATGCGCATACATGATAAGTGGAAGCTGCTTGCGCTGGGCCCTTTCAGCTGCGCGAATGATTTTCTCACCCTCGGCAGCCCCTACAGTTCCGCCCCGGAAAGGAGCTGCAAGACAGACGACAACTGCATTTATTTCATCCAGACGGGTTTCAAATGTGATGCAGGCCGACCGTAATCCTGTTTTCTTACGCGCCTCTTCCACCTTCAGGTCAAAACCTTCATAGCCGAGCGGATTGGCTGCCTCGATACCGGAATTGAATTCAAAACCGTCTGCGTAATTAAAAACATTATATAAATACCACTGATACTCCATGGGGAAATGATACCCACAGTGATTGCAGACCCCGGCAAAATCACCGAAAAGATCCGGCCCCCAGAGATCTAGGCAACCTTCCTTTACAGAATTGGGGCAGGTATAAGTTCGATCTTCCCGAACTCTAAGGCTGTTGTATTTCCATCGCCCTTCCTCAAAGCAGGGTCCCTGCTCAATATCAGAGAGGCAGAAAAGCTTATCCCGGACCTCAACAGGAATACTGCTTTGTCTCTGGATGGAAGTCTTTTTCCTAAGAAAACGGCTGGTACGCTCTTTAACGAGATGAGCTTCAGCCTGCATCTCTTCCATACCGTGCTTGGCAGCCCGGATTGCCCTTCCTACAAAGTTATAGACAACCCACGACTTGGTAGACCATGCAGCCCCCTGTACCGCAGCTCCGGCCTTTAAAAAGATCGACCGATTATCCATGTAGGCATCAGTTGAAAGCTGACGAAACTTTTCATAACGCTTCTCAACCAGCCTGGTCCGGGCCCGGGGAGGCAAAGCCCAGCGCATGAAGACATCTTCGCCCTCATTTCCTTTGCCCTGCTTTAAAGCCATAGCCCTGAACAACTTAAGGCCTTTCACTGAAATACAGGCCTCATTGGTAGCCCTTATAACCTCTGATCTGAGTTTCCTGAAAAAGTCGTAATCAGCTGGTTTAGCTCCAAGGTTGGGTTCTTGTATGATCCGGTCCACGTATCCCATTCTGTAATTATCTTCAGCGGTGATACGAAGTTTTCGCGCACAACTCTCTATAAGCTCATCACTAACCCGTTCACCGACATCAAGATTGGCTTCAATGGCCGCAGCGCCTTCCGGTGAGATTACAGAGTAGTAACCATGAGAGAGCATCAACCTACGGTCGGCAAGACCGATTGCCTCAGCCCCGCCGGAACCGCCTTCAGAAATAATGGAAATGATGGGTACATCAATGCAGGACATCTCATATATGTTTCTGGCTATCTGCTGTGCTGCGCCGGGGTTATCCTCAACAGGATAAGATCCCGGAGTAAAAATGTAGGTATGGATGGGGCTGCCTTCGGCCTGTGCTACTTTCATATAGTGCAGGGCCTTGGAGTTCCCCCATGGTTTGGCAGACCCACCGTTTCGAAAATCCTGCCCATGCCCCTTTTCCTGCCCGATAACCATTACCGGTTGATGTACAACCTTCTGCCCCACACGTCTTGTTATGTAGGCCTGAGCAATCACCATTGACGGATCAATGCTGAACTCGCCAAGACCTCCGAGCTCTGTGTAGTTATCGTAAACGTTTTCAAGAATATCAGTCAGGCAGATCCGTTGCGGATGGCGGACAATCCTGACCCTATCCATGGGTGTCAGCTCTTTTTCAAGCTTGGATTCGAGAAATGAAAACAGATCTTCAAGACGGGATAAACGGCGAAGTGACTCTGCCCTGGAGAGATCACTGCGCAACTGGCGAAATTCCCCGAGCTCGGTACTGAGCATGGTGATATTGGCATTTTCATTACTGCCGAAAATATCACGGATATAGTTCAGCCGCTCATTCAGAGCGTCTATACGCTTATCAATGTTCATCTTAAAATTCCAGAAGCCCGGATGTTTTTTCAATTAGATAGGAAATGTTGGATTCCAGTTTCTTTCCGTGGCGGTCTGCTCCGTTCAGAATCAATTTATTCAAAAATTGAACACCCCGCTCACGAACCTGCTGGAGGGAATCCCCCCTCACAATGGCAAGTGCGAGGTTGGGGTCAAATTCTGTGGGAATTTCGTATGCCCTGTCAGTAGGAACCTGAGTATGGACTTTAAGCCAGTCTTCTTCTTCCCAGCCGAATTCTGTAATTGTGCCCACCCATGGAGCAAAATCGGCATAGGGATCTTCAGCAATTATGCGATACTCCAGGGAAACTCCATCCAAAGAAATATCATGCTGCGAATAATCCATTTTCTCTCCAAGTCCCAGACGAATCTGTTCTCGGACGATATCGATATTATCATTACCGTTTATGGAAGCAATCGCAGCAGAAACACCGTTTTCGACCTGAATACGGGTATTCACCTCCATAAGGAACGGCTCTCCCCTTGGAGTAACAATCCACTCCCAGGTGCCCACGCTGTCATATTTGACCTCACGAGCCATGGACAGCGAATGTTCGGTAATGCTGCTAAGCAGTGAACCTGCATCAAAAATATAATGGATTTCATCAGGGGCAAAACCAGGAGCAACCTCAATTCGTTTCTGGTTGCCGCTACTTTGAACAGAACAGTTGCGGGTTCCGAAATGGACATGCTTATCCCCACCCCGCTCTGAGACGACTTGAACCTCAAGATGATTGAAGCCATATATCCTCTGTTCAATCAGCACACCTTCATCATCAAACTGGCGCTTGGCATAGTTTCGGATGCGCCTGTAAACGGACCTGAACTGATCGGGATCATTTACTTCCTCAATCCCCATTCCTCCGCCACCGGCAGAGGCCTTGACCATGATCGCAGGAACCTGAAAACCCTGTTCCTGCTGAAATGAGAAAAGACTTGCAGCTAAATCCGATGCTTCCAATTCATTGTAAATCGGACTGTCAGAGCCGGGAACTGTGGGAACCCCAAGGCTTCTGGCCAGACGCTTGGTGTTTATTTTATCCCCAAGCTCCTTGATGACCCACCATGACGGACCGATAAAAACCAAAGGATTATTACGCTCAACCACCCGTCTTGCGAATCTGAAATCCTCGGAGAAAAAACCGTAGCCGGGATGAATGGCTGTCGCATGGGATCGGTCCGCGACACTGAATATTTCATTCGCGTCACGATAGGAGCTTACCCGGAACAGAGAGCCTGCGTGCCCATTCTCGCGGGCAAGGCGAACGTGTCCGCTCTCCAGGTCAGCGTCCGTATAAACACAAACAAATTCGTGCCCGAGTTCCATGCAGGACTCAGCAATACGAATTGCGATTTCGCCACGGTTGGCAATAAGGACTTTATGTTTTCCACTACGCACGATTAAACCGCCACCGCAAATCAGCCATTGGCACCTTTCTTCTTGCGCAGTGCTATCATGCGCTTTTGCACCTCTAAAACAAGCTTATCGAGCCTTTCTTCCTGATATTTATCCAGATCCACATAGGTACAGCCCATAAGTCCCTTGCCGATATCCCTGACTATTTTTATTGTCAGCCCGGAAAGAAGCACTTTCTTGCCCAGAACGAAATCCACTGTAAATTCTTCATCGACTTTGAATCTGTCTTTACCGGCAGCAAAAGCCAGCCCGTTCACACTGAAGTCCTTAACGGGAAGAGGAGCCGGGTGCCCGGGAATTTTAAGCACAAGACCGGGTATGCTGGTCCGAAAGGCTCCTCGCGCTGTGTTTTTGTTGTCAAAAGCTATATCCATTTTATTCTCTCCCATATCTTTCCCCCGAGTTTTCATACATAGAAGCAGAAACTACGGCCCTGTCATAATCTTATCCAGAACAAATTCCACCCGCCGGTTGCGCTGGCGGTTGCGGGGTGAATTGTTCGGTACCAGCGGGTCCATCTCACCAAGCCCTGTAGCTGTAAGCCGGTTTGGTTTAATACCCAGCTTCATTAAATATCTTAAAACATTAACAGCCCTTAAAGAAGAAATTTCCCAGTTGTCCTTCAAACGGCTGCCCTGTTTAGGCTGGGTGTTGTCAGTATACCCTTTGATATTGATATACTGATCGGGATGTTTAAGAAAAAAGTCCTTCAGCGCCTTTACCGCGTCACGTCCTTTTTGTGTCAGTTCTACCTGCCCAGGGTTGAACAGGACATCTGCGGGCAGCTTGATTGTAATCTTCCCATCCTCAAATTTTGCACTCATTATCCCCTCAACACCTTTGGTTGTCTGGAGATATTTTACACTCTCAAAAACCCTGCGTTGAGCCTTGATAATTTCACGCCTGGTCATCACCTGGTTGAGAATAGCTCCCGCCTCTTCCCTTTCAGTCTTACTCGTGGCGACCTTTTCAAGCTTACCACTGATAGCCTTGGTCACAGACTGAAATGTCATATCAAACTTTTTAGCATCAATTTCCGACATGGAGTAGAGAAGAATAAAAAAGACCAGCAGCAGCATGGACAAGTCCGCAAAGGTCGTTATCCAATCATTGGAATCATCCTCTTCTTCAACATCATCACCGAGCAAAGAGCTTTTGAGAAGATCATCATCCATAAGCTATTCCCCGGTACGGTCTTTCGGAGCCTGAAATGAAGATAATTTTTCGTAAACAAGCCTTGGGTTGTTATTCTCGAGAATGGATTTAGCCCCTTCAAAAATAATTTCCAGATGCAGCTGCTCCTGAAGGGTTCTGGCCTTTAACTTGGCCCCGATTGGGATAAACAGCAAAGTTGCGAGCAAGGAACCGTAGAAAGTGGTCAAAATGGCAACAGCCATCGCCGGACCGATAGAGGAAGGGTCTTCAAGGTTTGAAAGCATCTGAACCAGCCCGATGAGAGTTCCCAGCATCCCAAAGGCAGGAGAGAGACCGGCAAGTCTTTTATATACGTCCTGAGCAATTTTATGCCTTCGTTTCATAGCTGAAATTTCGATAGCCAGAGTGGCCCGGATCAATTCCGGATCGGCATTATCGGCAATAAGCTGGCAGGATTTTCTGAGGACAACGTTTTCAGTCTGCACATTCTCAAGTGCAATCAGACCTTCACGGCGGCTGATTTCTGCAACCTTGACCATAATGTTGACGACATCGTTAACTTTTACTTTTCTCGAAGAAAAAGCCTTGAATCCCGCGATCATTGCCTGAAGGACTTCTTCGAAAGGAAAGGCAACACAAATTGAGGCCAGCGTTCCACCCACAACAATCATCATCCCCGGAACGTTGATAAAAACATCTACCGCGCCGCCGATGAAAATAGCTCCCACAACAAGGGAAAGCCCAACAAGCATGCCAATTAAAGTGGAAAAATCCATAGAATCCCGTTCTCTTTTCAGTTAGTAGTGAAGCAGTCGGACAGATAAACAACCAGACCCCGAATCTGTCGCCCCTGCATTTCAACCTCAAAACACGAGTGAAAGACTATGACCTCCCCCGAATCCATATCTATTATTAACAGGCATATACTAGAAAAGATAGAAAATTTTCAACCCGATGCAACCGGAATAATTCTTGGTTCAGGTTTGGGAGAAGCCATTACCCGTCTGGATGAACGAATTGAAATTCCATACAATGAAATACCGGGCCTCCCGCAGTCCACTGTCAAAGGGCACAGCGGCAGCCTCATATATGGTTTTATGGAAGGGAAACCGATACTTGTATTTAGCGGACGCTTTCACATCTATGAAGGGTATACCGCAGCTCAGGCCTGCACCCCGGTAAGAGTGATGGGAGGACTGGGTATAAAAAGGGTCTTTATCACCAACGCGGCAGGAGCCCTGAACCCTCAGTATGACGCAGGTGATCTTATGCTTATAACAGACCATATCAACTTCACAGGTCACTCCCCCCTCACCGGCCCCAACCATAACGAATGGGGGCTGAGGTTTCCTGATATGAGTAAAGTTTACTGCAAATCCTTGCGCCGGACCGCTATGGACGCAGCCGGGGATATTTCAGTCCGGCTTGAGCGAGGAGTATATGTTCAGGTTTCAGGACCGAACCTTGAAACCCCCGCAGAAACCCGTATGTTCAGGACTCTGGGCGCAGACGCCGTCGGCATGTCAACCGCCATCGAAGCCATTGCAGCGGTTCACATGGGTATAAAAGTCATGGGGATAGCCTGCCTGACGAATAAAAACCTGCCGGACTGCATGGATGAGACAACTCACGAAGCAGTTATCGAGCAGGCTGCAAAATCATCGGGGGCCATGTCTGCACTTATCCGTGAAATTATTTCCCGGCTTGATTGATCAAAAGTCAATTATGTGACCCGATTTACCTGATTTGCTACAGTATTTCCTAATGCCACGGATTCAACAGGCTGGATAAACAGTCCTTTTTTTTCGTGGCATTTTCATTGCTTGATATTTTGCGTTAGCAATCCCTGCCCAGCTGCAGCAACAACAATGGGGAACACGATGAAATCCAAAACAATATTTTTTATTTTTGCCGTTATCTTAGTTCTTTCAGCATCCGCATGTTCAGGCTGGAAGGATCGGTCTCTGGACTACCTTGGCAAAAGACCCACCACTGGTCCCTTTTTTCAGGAAGACAATACTCCCATGGTGGAACTTAATTACGATGCTGGTGACAAAATAGCAGGTCAGCTTGAAGAGAGACTTCCGCTCGGTTCACCTATAACTGTCACCATGTTCCGCATGCGCGGAAGTGATCTGCAAACTGATTTTGCAAAAGTTCTCACAGAGCAGGTCGCATCCAAGATTGCACAGGAAGGATTCGCTGTTGTTGCTGACAGTTCACAGTTCCCGATGAAAGCGCTGGATGATGATCTTCCCCCACCCATTAAATGTGTTCTTGCCGGAGCCTATTCTGTCGGTTCAGAGCAGATTACGATTACGGCAGCCGTCAGCGCAGTCAGTGACGGAGAGATTCTGGGGTCATACGATTGGACAGTTCCATTGAACTCCAAAACGAGAGCCCTGCTGCCCATTGAAGAATCACCATATATCGAGCCAATGGTTAACACCTCCGGGCCGTTGGACCATAAAGAGAACTCCGGCTTTAACTCAGGATACGCTCCGGAACAGCAGAATATTACTCCGGGGTTTGAGCAGAATATAATTGAATAGGAGAGCACCTGAACAGAGCTCAGTTTGTCATACTGGCATATATTCTACGTGCATGCCTCTTTGAAATTCCAAGACGCTGAGCAATTTCACCGGTTTCAAGCCCTTTGTTCCTGAGCTCCAGAACCTTGGCAGCCAGAGCTGCATGCTTTGCATAACGGGTTGATACATAAATGCTTTCTCTGGAAAACTCATTCAACACACTCATTACGGCTTTTTCAGGAGACTTCTTACCCTTATCAACATTCTCCATCTCCCTGAGAAGCACTTCATAAAGACCATTTGTTCTCATATACCATCTCCTTTCATGAATATTTCTAAGTCTATATTAAGATTTATAAAGGACACCCCCTGCCAGACATTGTCGGAAAATTAAAAAAGGGCTGTTTCCTCAGGAAACAGCCCTTTTAAAATCAGATAGTAATCAGAGATTAGAACAACTTCTTAATTGTGTTGCCGATCTCCTGCACCGGATTCTTCTTTGTCTCATCTTCAGTTCCAGTACTGGAACTCTTTTTACCGGTAATTGTGTTACCGATTCCTTCAAGAACGTCACCAACACCTTCAATTACACTTCCAACCAGCTCAAACCCGGATCTGGCAAGGACCGCTGCAAACTTAGGCAGGTCGACCATAATTGAAGGATCGGCAACCGCTCCCTTGACTGTGACAGGAACCGTAAGGCCGACCAGATCCTTCATGCCCTTACCCCCCTGTCCTTCAAGAGTACCCACAATCTTTGCGTCCAGAGCATAATCAACCATCATGCTGTTAAGATCCAGAGTTCCTTCCCCGGAAGCACGCAATAGCGGGGACTTCATCAACAGATCGCGGTTATCTGCAACACCTTTCTTGATTGTGGCGGTAGCTGAAACTTCGCCGAATTCGGTTTTCTTGCTGTCCCGCTTTCCGAACACTCCTCCGGTTAAAACAGAGAAGGCATCTCCAGCCATGTAAAGGATATCAAACCCTGAAACATAACCATCAAGCATTTTGAATCCAAGATTTCCATCAAGATTTGCATAAATGGTTTTGAGATCGTTGCCGACGGTATTGAGGCTGGTGTTAAAATTAACCTTTCCTGCAAAACTGCTTTCACCAGTCATCTCGTTGGCCAGCACTTCCCCATCCAATCCGGTAAGTGATGCAACAACAGACATAGCAGGCAGCTTACCACGGGCATCTACCACAGTTGTTGAGGTAAACGCACCCTTGGCAACATTTAGCGCAGCAGGCTTAACAGTAAGAACACCATCCTTGGCTCGAGCAGAAACGACAATGTCGCTCAGCTTTGCTTTTGAGGCAATAAGCTGCTTAACATTAAGGTCAGCCTTCAACGTAAGCTTCCGGAGCAGTTCCACAGGGATTAATTCCTGCTTTTCAGTCCCGGTATCCGTTTTACCAGAAGTCCCAGCAGCTTTGCTTTCACCTTTGTTTTCTTCCTTCGGAGGCAGATACCTGTCGACATCGATCTTATCGACATTAACATCAGCTACAATATTCGGCCTGTCAGGGTTGGCAAAAGAAAAAAGCCCCTTGATGACTGTCTCATCAAGATTTACCAGCAGGTCCTTAATTTCTGCGGAAGTCTTTGTTCCAGCAAAATTAAAATTCATGCCTACTGATGTTAAAGCTTTGCTGTCGGTGGTTTTAATCTCCATTGCCATCTGCTCAAGAGTGCTTTTTAAATTAAAAGCCGGAACGCTGATATCCCCAGAGAAATTGAGATTTGAACTTGTGAGACCTGCTGCCTTAAGTCCGCCCTCGGCCTTCATTCCATAAGCTTCCAGTACAAGATTTTCAATCAAGGCAGAATCCTTGACCATATCGACTGTTGCGGCAGAGCCAAATTTAACCTGCGCCTTGCCACCGGGGACAGCCTTGCCTGCAGCATCTACAATTACAGCCAGATCCTTTACGCCAATCTGCTTGAAATCACCTGAAATCTTTGCTTCACCGGAAACATTAATATCTGCCTTTACCTCCGGTTTCGTGGAAGAGGCCGTTACATGTACTGAAAACTTAAAAGGACTTCCCGGAGCAAATCCTTCTACGCTGATATCACAATCATCAACAGCCTGTCTGACATTTTCCATTTTGTCGTCCCAGACAATCTTCGCATTCTGAATGTCTACACCGGCAACAGAAAGCTTAAGTTCCTTGCTCCCGACAGCTGCTGATTCTTCTTTGTGCTGGGCTGCAGAAGACTGAGCAGTGTCATTTTTATCTCCGGTAAGATCACTCCAGTTGGTAATCCCTTTCTTATTTCTCATCAGATAAAGCTGCAGATCAACTACATCAACATTATTGAGCTCCACACTTCCGGAAAGAAGAGGCAGTAGCTTTAGGCTTACATTGGCCGATTTTAAACTGAACATGTTCTGCTGATCAAAACCAGGCGCATTGGAAAAAGTAATTCCCCCAGTGCTTACCCCTATCCAGGGAAATACCGACAGCTTCAAGTCTCCCTGGAAAACCAGCTCGCGCCCGGTTTTATCCCGAACGGCTTTAGTTATATCATCTTTGTAATCGTTGGGATCAATAAGGATGGTTGCGAGCACCATGGCCGCAACAACTATCACAACAAGCCCTGCCACAACCGAGATTACAATTTTGGATGCCTTACCCATAAGAAACTCCACTGAGATCCAATTGTTATGATTGGATATTATATTAAAAAACCCAAACCAACCTGAAATCGAAACAAAAATAACTTATCAGAATCAATATAACCTTCAGAGAGAGAAAATCAAACTATTATTCAAAGAAATCAGCCGTAGACTAATTAACTTGCAATAAGCTTCCAATGAATTTCATTTACTATTGCCATCAGCTTCATAATCGGGCAATAAGTCACCATGAAAAATAAGTGGTATCTACTTTTGGCGAGTGTCACCGCATACGTACTGTATCTGATCTCCATGGTAAAACTTCCTGTATATCTGGATCAACAGCTGGGCTTCTGGCCCCAGCAGCTTGGGTACAGATTTGCGACTAAGCTTCAGGATACAGTGCTGCTTTATTTCTGCCTCGGACACATGGCAGTATTCGGTGCGATCATTCCATTGTTCATAGCTAGAAAATTCGATTTAAAGCCCCACCGTAATGTTCCCGGAATTATCCTTTGGCCCAGCATAATAGTACTGGCAGGATCATTTCTGTTCTACGCTCACTCTCAGGGATTTCTATCAAATATGCTTAATCCGGACCCTGACCCGCCATACATGACGGAAGCTTTTTTTTATATCTTCCCCTTTTCTCTCGGTCTCACAGTTTATTCATGCTTTCTATTACCTCGTTCAATAATGTTTGTGCTGAATCAGAACAGCTTTTCCCCAATCCTTGAAGCCCTGATTGCCGCAGGAAGTATGCTTCTTTCCTGGCAGGTATATGTAACAGAACCTCACATTCTTCCTGAAAAGGTATTCTGGACCGGTATGGCCATAGCAGCAGCAGGAGCACTGTCACGTTCATTCTACATGTCTTTTATTGTATGTTTTGGCGCTCTATACGGGGCCTCAATGGTAAATCCTGTTTTTTATAAAATACCCTGGGAACCAATTCTCCCAGGCTTCATTGCAGCCTTTATTGCTTTCTGCCTGTACTTGAATTCCAGAGACAAAAGAGTTTTTCCACCCCTCAAATAGTTCTGCTGCACAATTAAAACAAAAAAAGCGCATGGATTTCAGAATTCTGAAATCCATGCGCTTTTTTTGTTTTATACAAACTATCAACCAAGTATTTTCTTTATCTCCAAAAGTTCAGAGTGCACATCTTTTAAAACTCTTTTTTCAGCTGGCTCCGAATCATTGCCAGCATTACTGAAAAGCGGAAGCTGAGGAATGAAACGGCCTGAATCAGGATGATCAACTTCAGAATCAATCGCAAGATCCTCAGGTACATCAAGCCGTTTGCGTGCCCCTTCAATTGTAAGCCCTTCATCATGAAGCAGAGTCTTAATCTTTCTGATCAGTCTGATATGCCCGTCATTATAAAGCCGCTGCCCGGATGGAGTGCGGATAGGTTCCAACTGCTCGAACTCGCCTTCCCAGAAGCGCAGCACATAGGATTTGAGGTCGACCAGTTTAGCCGCCTGTCCTATTTTGTATATCTTTTCATCACTCTGTTCAGACATAAAATCTTAGTAACAGAGAGGCAAATCTTAGAAAAGACCTAAAGGGCTAATATCTGTCTGAAATTCAAGCTCCAATTTTTCTTCAAACCCTACCAGACCACCTCAGCCCGCAATATATAAGGCTCCAACCATTTGTTTATTCAGAAAAAGAGGCTAAATCAAAAAAAATTAAAAAACATGCTTGACAGTGAAGCACCTCTCACGTAGAACCTGCCTCGTTGACACGGAGTTGTCACCACATAGGCGCGTAGCTCAGGGGGAGAGCACTTGCTTGACACGCAAGGGGTCAGCAGTTCAAATCTGCTCGTGCCTACCAGAAATTATAAGGACTTAAGAAGAAATTCTTAAGTCCTTTTTTCGTTTTTGAGCGCCCGCAGGTCAACATTTTTAGACACCAAATGTTAACCATTCGTATTTTGGACAGTTCCTGATTCTATTCACCAGTCGCATCCTCAAGAAGAATAATCCGTATTTATTGATCAAATTCGAAAACTATATTCTATCTGCTGTTGCGCCAAATTTCCCTGACATCTTGCATTTCAGGCAAGCAGTATAAATCCCCTACATCTCAACATACTCAATGGTCAGCAAAGCAAGATATAAACGAACTTCGCCAACTTCTTATGTGGCAAGCATGCATCTTCATTACGGGCATAGTCTTCAAGCTCACTATCAATACCATGACATCCTTCAGAGGAATGTCCATGAAAATAAACAATTAACCGACATTTAAAATGCAATCGTCATGCCCTTGCCCACAGCACGGCTTTTGATTTATAAAATTAATATATTTCTTTTCCACAAGGAGACTACCATGGCAGATAAAAACGAACGAAGAAAAGCATGGGTCAGAATCGTAAGTAAGGCGTGGGCGGATGAAGTCTACAAGCAGCGGCTTTTAAACAACACGGCAGCGGTGTTGGCCGAAGAAGGATTTGAAGTGCCGGAAGGCGTGAATGTTCAAGTTTTCGAGCAAGGCAAAGCCGATGCGTATTTCCTGTTGCCCGAGCCACTTGAGGCTTCTGAGCTTGCCGAGCTGGAGGAACGATTGGCGGCTGGAAACTGTGTTAGTTTTCTTTTCTGTGACGATTTTATAGATCCGACTTGAGGCGGACAAAAATGCATTCAACCCACGTTCTGGAAGAGTACGCTTGAAGATGTTTTAAACTACCGAAAAAATAAGTTATCAAAATAATTATTGCCGTCTGGGAATCATAATTTATGACCGACAACCACATCTCTGTCACTCTGCCGTCCGATGAGCGATGGTTGCATTTCGTTCATGATACCGTTCGCCGCTACGGTGGGATGGTCGGATTTTCACCCATGCTTGAAGAGATGTTTTCCTGTTCAGTCATGGAGGCATGCGAAGAACTGTTCCGGCTGTCGGCCGAGGGTTCCATCACGGATCCCGTGCACCTGCACATGGACTTCAAAGGCGGGGCCGTTGTGGTGGATATCAGTTACAACAAAAATATCCCCCTCAACCCCCATGAGACAGAGGACTTCGAGGTGCCTGATAAAGGCACCGAGTTGGATAATCTGGACACCAGCACTTTGTGGCTCCATCTCATCAAGAGGCGCATGGACAGGGTCCGGTTCATGGTCAGGGGACGGCGCCATGTTCTGCGCCTGGTCAAATACAGACGTGAAGAAGGCAAGGAGATGCAGGCCTGGATCATGTCCATCACTCCCAAGCTCCGCCAGCGACTCATTCTCCACCTGAACGACCCTGAGGCCGAGTTTCCCTCCGGCGTCTTGCAGGGCAAGGGGCAAGGAGCACTTAAGCTAGGTGTAAGCGAGACGTTTATTGTTCGTAATATGGACGGCAAAACCTCGTTTCACGACCTATACATGGCACATGCGGACAAAGTCGGCTTGATGTCGCCAGCGCAATTGGCCATGCTTTATGAAAAACTGGAGCGCATGGACATGCTAGCCCGTCCCGACGATGTCGCACAAAACTCAAAAACCAAACGCATTGTACGACGCATCATAAACCCGAATTTCACCATCCCCAATGCGGACAGGGTGGTGTCGGCGGTCTATGCAGCGACTCGCCCCTTATTCTCGCCAGCCGGACTGATTCTATTGCTGGGTATGGGGCTGTCGGGGGTGTACCCCTGGTGGGGTAAATGGGATCATTTTCGTGAGATCCTTACCGGACTGGAAGCAGCTCTCATCAGTCAGCCAATATACCTTCTCCCCATTTACTTCATGACCCTCGGACAAGTGGCTATTCACGAGTTTGGGCACGGTACAGTCTGCAAGCATTACGGCGGCAAGGTTCCGAGACTGGGCATCATGTTTTATCTGGCCATGTTCATCTTCTATTGCGACACAACCGCAGCTTGGGCGTTTCCGGACAAACGGCAGCGGATTCTGGTTTCACTGGCTGGTCCTCTGGTTTCATTTGCCCTGCTGGGGGCAGGATTGTGGGGCGCGGCGTACTATGCCTACACAGGTTCCGGATGGAAATATGTATTTGTTGCCTACAGTATGTTCACTTTTTTCGGATTGGTCATGAATTTCAATCCGTTCATCAAGATGGACGCCTACTATATGCTGGTAGATTACACCGGCATTTCCAATCTGCGGACCAAATCCTTCAAATTTTTGGAAAACAAAATTTTCGGCAGACTGGGTTTTGAAAGCGAAGCTAAAGGGGCAAGCCCACCGCACACCAACCGCGAACGCAGGATATTCTGGTGGTACGGCATCCTCGGATCTTTTGTGACTATTTTTTTCCTTGTCACCCCTATTGTGCGCATCAAGAATCTGCTGACTGCCGAGTCTGTTTCCCAAGGCCGCCTGTTCATGGCCTTGCTTATTGGTGCGCTCCTACTTGCACGCCTCGCCCGGGCGGCCTTCGGCAAATTCAGGGCCATGCGGTACCGGGAGTACAAAATTCAGTAACAGGTAACCGGGTCAGAACTACGGGTGAACAACAAGCTTGGTTACCTTGAAATCCAATTGCAAAAAACGAGACAATCACAGCGACCCGTAAATGTGATAAAGACTCTGCAGACAGGGCTTCTCCTGTTTTGCCACCGAACGAAATAACTGAACTTAAGTTTGGAGTTTATCCACCATTAACCAGCAGGTTAGACATAAATGTCTTAGGCTTCTGTTTTAGCGTGCCACACATAAAAAAGGACTGAAGGAGACTCCTTCAGTCCTTTTTTATATTCTTTAAAGAAACTAAAGCTGTTCCTAACAATATATCTCTGTCCGGATCTTAACCATATACTTTCTTAATTAAAAGAATCCATAAGACAACTTATTCACTTCGGCCCAATTTTAGATGCGGGCATATTTATCTTTAACTGACAACCATAGTACAAAATGATATTAAACAGTTTTCAAATCCCATTTTTCGTTTCCGCTCAGTTTCAACCTAAGGTCATGCAGTCCCAAAAGAGTACTGCGATGGCCGACGCTGATAACTGCTGTATTCGGGCAGTCATTGAAAATCCTTGAATACATCCTGTTTTCCAGATCTTCATCCAAAGAAGCGGTGGCTTCATCAAGAAATAAATATTTCGGTTTGTTAAGGAGAATACGAACGAAGGCTACTCGCTGCTGCTCTCCGAGACTCAAAACATGTGCCCAGTTTCCGTATCTATCAAGCTCACCAATAAGATGTTCAAGGCTGGCAAACCTCATCAACTCCTCGATGCCGTTATCATTCTCGGCAGGAGAACCAGGATAATACATGGCCTGACGAAGAGTTCCGAGAGGCAGATACGGCTTTTGTGATAAAAACATAACCCTTTCACGTTCGGGCATAACTATTCTGCCCTGTCCGAAAGGCCAGATTCCGGCCAGAGTCCTTAGCAAAGTACTCTTCCCACAGCCGGAAGGTCCGGTAATTATCAACTTTTCTCCGGTTCCAGTTTTAAGTGAAGTTCCGAGAGCAGCTTACGACCATCCGGCAACGAAACATCCAGAGAATCTACTTCAAGCCTACTATCATTCTTTTCTATTGCTATCTTTTCAGCTTTTCTATGCAGCTCAACCCTTTCCATCTGCTCGGTAAAACCGGTAAGTCGTTTAACCACCGCCAGCCACTCGGCAATTCCTACATAGGAATTTACGATATAGGAAAGAGCATCATGCACCTGACCGAAAGCAGAAGAGATCTGCATCAGTCCACCAAGCTGGATGGTCCCTGAAAAGTAACGCGGAGCAGCCACTAGAATAGGAAAAATGACTGCAGCCTGATTGTATCCGCTCGTCAGCCAAGTTAACTTTTTCTGCCTGCGCATGATATTCCAGAAATTATTTACAACCAGCCTGAACTGTCCCAGAAAATATTTTTCTTCCTGTTTCTCACCGCCATAAACAGCGATGCTCTCACTGTTTTCTCTCAATCTAACGAGACTGAATCTAAAATCCGCTTCCAGCCGCTGCTGATTAAAATTCAACCGGGTTAAGGGTCCTCCGACTAAAGTAGTCAGCCATGTTCCTAATATAGAGTAGATAAGAGCAGCCCAGACCATATATCCGGCAATATGATAATCTACCCCGCTAAATGAAAAATCCAAAGAGCCCGAAATACCCCACAAAATGACCACAAAGGAAACCAGGGTAACTACTGCTCGCATCAATCCCAGACCTAGACTTAAAGTTAGCTCCACCAGCATATTGATATCTTCACTTATTCGCTGATCCGGGTTGTCCGTATCGGGCGAAAGGAGAGTCAGCCGATAATAATTTTTCTCTTTGAGCCAGCGCGATAAATATTTGTCTGTGACCCATTTTCTCCAATTAATCTGGAGCATTTGATTTAAATATAACGCATACACCGCCAGCAAAATAAAGATCCCTGCCAGCACGCTGAACTCGAGAATATGCGTGAAAAAAGCATCAACATTTTTTTCCTGAAGAGCATTGTAGAAACTCTTATACCAACTGTTCAAACGCACATTGATATAAACTACGCCCAGATTCATAGAAACTATTACAGCCAACAGTCCCCATGCTTTCCACTTCTCTTCCGACTTCCAATAGGGAGCTATCAACTTGCAAAACTTTTTTAAAAAAGAAATTTTATCTCTTAACATACCTTGTAACTACTTTATTTTAATTCTTTTTAGCACTGCATCTGTAAAAAACACCAAATACCCATAATTAACAAAGAGGCCCGCTATTCGGCAAGCAGATCTGATTGCCTGGCATGACCTCATTACAGTTAAGTATCAAATTCATAAAAGGCCTTCTAAATGAAAAGGCCAGCCTCTGGAGAGGCTGGCCTGAATTTATCAAACTAAGTGCAGATGCAAATCACTGTATAAAGCATAAAACTTTAGCTTTATTGTCAAACCCTTATAATCCTGCAACCGGCTCACCTGCTAGTCGTCTCTGCCAGCAGACCCAACACAGTGTCCGATCAGCTCATAAACCATCTGGGCCGCAGCAAAGTCAGATGCATGATCACCCTCCTGAGGGGCCAACTCAACAACATCGGCTCCGATAACATTTCTCCCGGAAACTGCTTTTTCAATCAAGCTGAGAGAATCGTGCCAGCCGATGCCACCGGGAACCGGGGTTCCGGTGGCCCTGATCACTGAAGGATCCAGCCCGTCCACATCAAAAGTGATATAGATGTTCTCTGGAAAATTATCAGGCAAAAGGACCTCGGGGAGACCATTCAAGTACAGCTCCCTCGCATCAATTCCTTCTACCAGCGAACTTTCCCTGCGGAACTCGACCTCTTCAACACACAAGGCCCGAACTCCAAGCTGAAAAACAGGCAGCCCAAGATCATCAACAGCCCTACGCATGACGCAGGCGTGGCTAAAGACATCTCCTTCGTAACTTGAACGCAGGTCTGCATGAGCGTCAAACTGGACAATACCAAAAGTTTTATACTTTTTTTTCAAGGCCCTCAGTGCGCCAAGAGTTACGGTATGCTCTCCCCCAAGAACCAAAGGCACGGCTCCGCAGGACAGGGCATGAGCGACAGCCTTCTCAATTTCAAGCAGGCAGTTCTCCGTTGATCCTGTACCTTCAATGGAAAGTGACGTGTGAATACCGGCTTCGGCTGGGCAGGATCGACCATTCCAGAGCTCAAGTTGAGTAGAAGCCTCAAGAATAGCCCCAGGTCCACCGGCAGTTCCTCCGCCGTATGAAACAGAAGTTTCAAGCGGCGCAGGAATAACGTAAACTGCACTCTCTTTAGGGGCGCAGTTGGGAATCTCACCCTCGAGAAAATATTTTCCCATAATACTGGTATCCTTCAACCTACAGTATAAAAACCATGGCTAAGATAAACGGGTCTTGAAATCCTCATAGCCAAATTCCCGAACGACTCTGATAACCTTATCCTCTGAATTATAGAGACATAGAGACGGAAGCTGTATTCCGTTAAAAGTATTGGTCTTGACCATTGAGTAAATAGCCATGTCGGTAAAAACCAGCTTATCGCCAACATTTAGCGGCTCATCGAAAGAGTATTCCCCGGCAACATCCCCGGCCAAACAGGATGGTCCGCCTATGCGACAGGTCCACGCCTTTTCACCAGCTTCTCCCGAATCGACGATATGAGGCCTGTAAGGCATTTCAATGACGTCCGGCATGTGACACGGCACAGCAGAGTCCATGATAACAACGGGCATATCAGCCTCAGTCACATCAAGGACCGTGGCAACCAGAAAACCGCTGTTAAGAGCCACAGCTTCCCCGGGTTCAAGATATACTTCCACATCCCACTTATCTTTGAAGCGGCGAATAAGGCCAACCAGCAACTCTACATCATAACCTTCACGGGTTATATGATGTCCACCGCCGAAATTGACATATTTCACACGTGGCAGAATATCGGCAAAGCGTGCCTCCACAGCTGCAATAGTTCTTTCGAGGCAGTCTGCATCCTGCTCACAAAGATTGTGCCAGTGCAGGCCTATAATGCCGTCTATGTTATCGGATTCGAAATGGGCCTTGCGTATTCCAAGCCGGGAACCGGGAGAGCACGGATCATAGAGCGGTACAGCTCCCTCGGAATGCTCCGGATTTATGCGCAAAGCCATATCTATTGTCCGGCCTTCACCCGAACAGAACTCGTGAATTACGGGCCTGAACCGTTCCAGCTGTGCAAAGGAGTTAAAAACTATATGATCGCTTGTTTCGCAAAGTTCAACAACATCCGAGTCAGAATATGCTGCGGCAAAGGTATGTACCTCTTTGCCGAATTCTTCACGCCCCAGCCGTGCCTCGTGCGGGGAACTGGCACAGACACCGTCAAGCTTCTCTGCCAACCGGGTGAAAGTGCTGAACATGGCAAAACACTTCAGAGCAAGCAGGATTTTGCATCCCGCACGCTCCCGAACTGAGGCGAGGACCTCCAGATTTTTCTCCAGAAGGTCCTCGTCAACAATATAGCATGGTGTTTTCGCTTCAAAAGGATTGAAGCCGTATGCACTCTTTTTCACTAGAATACCACTTCGTTCCAGGGCAGGCCGTATTTGTTAAGAGCTTCCATGAACGGATCAGGATCAAGCTGCTCCATGTTGAAAACCCCTTTGCCGGACCATTTTCCGGTAACCATCAGCATAGCTCCGATCATTGCCGGAACACCGGTGGTGTAAGAGATCGCCTGAGAACCAACTTCTTTATAAGCTTCCTCGTGGCTGCAGATGTTGTAGATATACATCTTCTTCTCTTTACCATCCTTAATTCCCTTCATCACGTTGCCGATGCAGGTACGGCCCTTGGTAAGCGGACCAAGAGACCCCGGCTCAGGCAGCACTGCCTTGAGGAACTGCAAAGGCTGAATCATCTGACCGTTGTACTCAACAGGTTCGATGGAGGTCATGCCGATACCTTCCAGCACACGCAGGTGAGTCAGGTACTGGTCACCAAAGGTCATCCAGAAACGCGCACGCTTAAGCCCCTTGAGATGTAATGCGAGAGACTCAAGTTCTTCGTGGTACATGAGGTAACACTTTTTCTTGCCGATGCCTTCGGGAAAGTCATACTCCATTGACCATGAAAGGGGATCAGTCTCAACCCACTCTCCACGTTCCCAGTAACGACCGCGCTGGGTGATCTCACGAATGTTGATTTCGGGGTTGAAGTTGGTGGCAAAAGCCTGTCCATGATCTCCTGCATTACAGTCAATGATGTCCAGTTCATGAATTTCATCAAAATGATGCTTCTGAGCATGGGCGGCAAAAATGTTGGTTACACCCGGATCAAATCCGGAACCAAGCAGTGCCATCAGGCCCGCTTCCTTAAAACGCTCCTGATATGCCCACTGCCACTTGTATTCAAACTTGGCCTCTTCAGGCGGCTCGTAGTTTGCGGTATCAAGGTAGTTTACACCGGCCTCAAGGCAGGCATCCATCAGCGGCAGATCCTGATAAGGCAGGGCAAGGTTGACCAGAAGATCAGGTTTGACCCTGTTGATAAGATCCACTGTTTCACGGACATTGTCAGCATCTACCTGATAGGTAGGAACTTCAACACCAGTGCGCTCCTTTACAGACTTAGCGATTGCATCGCACTTGGAAAGTGTACGGCTGGCAAGGTGAACTTCAGTAAAAACCTCGGAGAGCATAGCACATTTGTGAACGGTGACGCTTCCCACACCACCGGCACCTATAATCAAAACTTTGGACATGATTGTTCCCTCTTATATTCCCTGACCGGGAATTGTTTTATCTTTCAAAGTAAGTATATCCCTGCAGCCCGCTCTTGTAGGCCTGAAGGATTTCCCTGCGCTGAGTGGGGGTGATGCGTTTGTTGCGAACCGCATTTTCCGCAGTTTCGCGGAATCTGGTCAGAAGATACTTTGTATCATATTCAACGTAGGAAAGTATATCTTCCACCGTATCACCTTCCAGTTCGCCAACAAAATCAAATTCCCCGTTGTTCTTTATCTTGACGGTGACAATATTTGTATCACCGAGAAGATTGTGCAGGTCGCCTAAAGTTTCCTGATACGCCCCTACAAGAAAGGCTCCGAGGTAGTATTCCTCGTCCTCTTTAAGTTCGTGCAGGGGCATTGTTCGTTTAACTCCCTGGCTGTCGATAAAACGATCAATCTTGCCGTCGCAATCACAGGTGATATCAGCCAGAATGCCTTCACGGTTAGGTTTCTCCCCCAGCCTGTGTACAGGCATGATGGGAAAAAGCTGACCGATTGCCCAGGCATCCGGAAGGGACTGAAACACACTGAAGTTGCAATAATAAATATCCGATATAGCGTGTGAAATTCCTTCAATTTCTTGAGGAAGAGAAGGAAGATCCTTTATTAATACATTGATTCTGCGCACCACTTCCCAGAAAACGTTTTCGCCCATGGCCCGTTCTCTGAATGTGATTTTACCTCCCCTGAAATCCTGACGAATTTCGTCACGATAATACAGGGCATCGTTGAAGGTCTCCTGCACATTACGCAGGTTCAACGATTTAAGAGCATCAAAAAGGTGCTGAATATGAATGCTGGTACTTTCGGAAAGCTTCTCCGGTAGCGGATCCGGTTCAAACCGGGCCGTATCCAGCACATTGAACAGAAGCATGGAATAATAAGCAACAAGTGCCCTTCCCGACTCCGTAACGATAGTCGGATGCTCCACGCCCTGCTCGTCAAGAACAGTCATCACCCCTTCCACGACATCAATACAGTATTCATCGAGGGAATAGTTTCGACTGCTCATGAAGTTGGTCTGGGTGCCGTCATAATCAACAGCAAGTCCGCCGCCAAGGTCGATATAGAGCATGTTTGCCCCCTCTCCAACGAGAGCGGCATAGACACGGCTCGCTTCGGCCACCGCACTTCTGATTTCACGGATATTGGGAATCTGTGAACCCAGATGATAATGCAGCAGTTGCAGGCAATCGAGCATTTCCGCATCTTTCAGGGAATCGACCACATCAATAATCTGAGTGGAGTTAAGACCGAAGATAGAACGGTCACCACCTGATTCGGACCAGAGTCCCCCTGCCTGAGATGACAATTTAACCCTTACGCCGAGAATCGGCTTGATTCCCTTCGCCTTGGCGCGCTCAATAATAAGCGGCAGCTCACCGGGCATTTCAACAACAAGAACACACTTGAATCCCAGCTGGGTTGCATAAAGTCCCAGATCAATGAATTCCTCATCCTTGTAGCCGTTACAGATAAGAACAGCTTCAGTATCACGGCACATACCCATAGCTGCAATAAGTTCAGCCTTACTGCCGGCCTCAAGACCATGGTGGTATTTTTCACCATGACGAGTCACTGCTTCGACAACCTGCTGCTGCTGGTTGACCTTGATGGGATAAGCTCCAAGATACGAACCACGAAAATCAAGTTTATCGATGGCTGAAAGGAAGCTTTCGTTTAGAAGTGAGATTTGAGTATCGAGGATGTTCTCGATGCGAAGAAGCACAGGCATATCCAGTCCGCGTTCCTGAATACCTGAGATAATCTCAGGAATGCTGACAGCATGCTCGAAACGTCCGGGATCAGCAGTTACCTGAAGAGTTCCATCTTCAGAAACACCGAAAAAACCGGCGCCCCATTCGCGGACACCATAGAGTTCCGTGGACTTATCTGCGGTCCACCTTTCCAGTATAGGGGTCACTCATAAACCCTCCATTCATAATATTAAGTGGGAAAGAATTCCCGGATGGATCGGAAGTCCCTGAAGGGACGACCTTAATAAGTGCGGGATTAGAGATATGATGAATAAAAGTCAACACTTTTTAACCCCTGCCTGACACTGTTAACAACAAAAGGACATAATATACTTATTTAACACAACAAACACTTATGATTAATTACTAAAAATGCAAATATATCTATAATATCAGGTTGAAAAAAGTATTAATCACACGCTTAGAGTTCCTGAAAACCTGCAGCCAGGCTAATAATCAAGGAACACGACATTCTTAAGATGCTGAAACTTGAGGACATTAATCGAAGCCCCTTAAGCCGACTTTAGATTTTCTTTACAAATTTAAACTCTCTCTATATACCATCAAAACTTTATCCAACAAAATCAATACTCACCCATTAACAAACTGTATCTAACTAAAAACACTGGCAAAAACCAATGAGCTGCATTAAGTTATCTGGCATCTTTCTGATATTTTTCATCATATTCAGTTCTGCAGGATGCGCGGGAAGAACATCTAAGAATTATTTCAAATACGCTGACAATCAGCTATCTAACTGTTCAGAATTATATTTAAAAGAGAAGTACAGCAGGGTTCTTGAGACAGGTGAAGCACTAATCACTGAGATACAGGATACTCCCATAATTCCAAATGATGCGTCAGCGATGCGCTCACTTACAGCTGAAATCGGTAATGCTGACTCTGTTGGGGATAAACTCTTTTTTACCTTTATAACCGTTGTTCCAACTTCATGGGTCTTCTATTTAGGTGACGCAATTGACAGTGTTTCAGAAAAAGAGAGTAAAGAAGATAAGCAGGAAGTTGCCAACCGGAACTACAACCCCATAGACAGCCTGTTCACAAAACTGCAGCAGATCAAACTGTACAAAATGATGGGCAGGTCTGCATATAAGACGGCCAATTACCACAAGGCTTCAATCTATTTAAAAAAAGCCATTGATCTTGAAAACAACTTTCGTATCACCATTGCCGATGAAAAAATGCGTCAGGGTTACAACCATAATTTTCAGGACGACATGGACCGACTGATACACTCATTATATCTTGATAAAAACTATGACGTGATGCTCCAGTATATGGAGTACAGCAAGGCCAAGACGACATCAGAGCTGTTACTGTCCAAAGCCAGCAGAAAATATAGAAAAGATACGATCAATCCCATTCAGTTCGCTCAGGCCCAGATTGAAGTTGCAAACGAAAAACCGACTTTGACCAGGTTCGATATCAAAGACTTAAATCGTTCCATCAAAGTGATCTATAAAGATTTCAGATCTACTTATCCAAGCAAGATCTTAACCGGCAGCCTGAGTGTGACTCCCATTGCGGCAGCAAGATATAAATCCCTGCCTGCGAACACAGCATGTCTTGCATACTATATATCTGACAACTTTTTGATTTCAGCTCTGGTTATCGGCGGAAAAGTCACCAGCCAGAATTTTACTGACTTATCCAACCTAGATTTAAATAATAAGATCAAAGAATACTGCATTCTCGCACGAAACAACAACTACAGTGAATTTACTTTAAAATCCAATGAATTAAGAAAATTACTGTTTGACCATTACGAATCTTCATTAGCCGAACAAAACATAGAACACATAATAATATCGCCTCACAAAGCACTTCACCATTTTCCATTCTCAGGCCTATACAGTAGGAATACTGATAAATTCACGATTGACGATTTCTCTATCAGTTACATTTACAGCCTTAACCTGCTGCATATCCTGACTGAAGAAAACCAGAAAGAGAGCTGGTCAACAGAAAACCATAGCATCTCAATTTTCGGTGATCCTCATAACAAGATACTTAATACGCCAAGACTTTCAGGAGCTGCATTTGAAGCAAGGTCAATATATAAATCCTTACCTGCATACAGTTCTGAAATATATCTTTCCAGTGCAGCAACAGAATCGAGAGCACTGGATAAGTTTGAAAGCAGCACAATCGTCCATCTGGCAGCCCACTCCGTATTTGATGAAAAAAACGGCGAAAACTCGTTTATTATATTAGCTGACGACAAACAGAATGACGGCATCCTCCATGCCCATGAATTATACCGTATTAACCGTAAAGATCCTCTTGAACTGGCAGTCTTATCTTCCTGTGAAAGCGGGGCTACACAGCAGACCTCAGGGGATGACCACACCGGTCTGGCGCGATCTTTTATTACACTCGGAACCAAGCGTATTGTTTCCACTTTCTGGCCGATTAGTGATGAATCCACAGTCGATATAATGACATCGTTTTATAAAAATCTTTTTCAAAACAAACATGCTCCACACCAATCTCTGAACAGCTCCCTGCAGGATGCACGCTACTATATCAGGCCAGACGGAAATGAACGAGATCTTACGTGGATTGCTTTTAAGATTGAAGGACTGCCCTGGTAGGAAAAAAGCGACATTGAAACCATCGAACACATATAGAAAAGGCAATAATAATGAAATATAAAATCAGCTACAAATCACTCTACCTGTTAATTACTCTGGCTATTTTACAGGGATGCGCATCAAAACCAAATGGAGCAATTAAAATCGGTCATGATGTAAGCGGTAATATTTATGCACAAACTTCAAATCCTGAGACCAAAGAATTAATTGCAATTAAGACAAAGCTGGATGACCGTAAATACAACAGTATCATAAAAGACATTTCTAAATATAATAATATTGACGATAAACGTTCATTATACTTCAAAAACATGCTTGCAGACATATACACTTACCATGCTGTAAACTATCAGGAAGCACTGGCTTTAAATAAAAACTTATATAATGAAGGTAAGACTTTCGCCCCTGATTCTAAAATGAAATTCCCAACAACATACAGCAGATTTATTGAGAACAGTTCTTCTGACCGAATTTTAAAAACCGTACTCTTTCCTGTGGTAATTGTGGGCAACACAGTAGCCGGAGTAACTGGAGGGAAGAAAATCGATTCAGAAATATGTACCGACGCGATGGATGGAAATACCAAGCTGCCTGCCGATGATTTGAACAATGATAAAGTCTTTGCCAGCTACTTTGATATAACGATAGGAAGCATCATAAAAAGTTCCGCTCTGCGCTTATCGCATTTATACAATAAAGTTGGAGATTTTGAGATGAGTAAACAATGGAAAAATGCAGCCGAAACCATTTAATGGCTTCAGCTGCTTCATGCTGCAATCAAAATATCAGTTTAATACAACACGTCACGATCTTTCCCTTGCGGACAATTCTGAAATTACTGCATCGGCAACATTCTCACTGAAATCAAGATAAGGAGTAAAACCTACACATGTAGAATTAAATTCACTTAAAATGTACCGATTCCTTTCGTCTCCATCATCCGCTATAAAATCTGCAGACCAGATAAATGGAAGCTCGGGGCAGTCCACTGCACTTCTGATGGCATCAAGATTCTCCAGCAAACTACCTACAAGCTCAGGACAAACATCTACGGATTCATATTTCCGCGATGCGCCTGCATAAAGGTTGGCAGAAAAAGCCTCTTCCCCGCCTGCTGGCTTCTTGAAAATAACAAAGACGGGGGTACTGCGCAGCATCAATATTCGAATCTCACCTTCCTTGATCCGCTTGTAAAAAGGCATATCCACAAGCCCTCCATGCGGCTCATCAAGATATTTAATGCAGCTATCCATGAACTCTCCCAGCCTCATACGCTGAACTTTAAGGTCAACCGCCTGCGTACATTCTATCATGCTATCAGCTGTTACTCTGCCATCTGCTGCAGGATCATCCAGAAATACTTTCCATACTCCTTTGCCCTCAGCATTGTAATTTCGCTTCAAAACCCTTCCACTTCTTTCAAGGCTACCGGGAAATCCATTAAAGAAAGACTCCTTATCCCTATAGACATTCATGCCTTCAGCAGAGAAGGGCAGGTGGATGAGTTTCTCAAGAACCGTTTTTTTACCATAGGCAAGTATTGTGGAAGGCGGCGCGAAACCAGTCACACCGTTATCATGTAACTCCTGAAGCATGTCATAAAGAGGCCTGAAATCGGGAAGATATCCGGGCATAACCCTTGGGATAAAAGCGTCGGCTCTGTCTTTGATATAGTTGTAAACCTCATCGCGCCTTTCATCGGAATAAAGTACAGCCTCACCGCTCCATCCCCTTGATTCAATCGATTTTAGGATTGCTACAGTATCTTTCCTTAGACCATCAGGTCCTTTTCCAAGCCCATCACGAATTTCAACAACCACAATATGCTTTTTCAATTCCCTATTCATTAATGCCCCACTTATACTCTCAACTGTTTTTCCAGACTGTTTTTATTTACGGCAAGACAAAAATCCAGACTGACCAGACATCAAACTCAATGATCAAGGTTCGTTATCATATCAATTGCACTGTTAACCCTGAAAGCAAGAGTCCTGTTGATTGTAGTTAAAATTGCCATGGCCAAAGCAGGTGCTGCAACTTTCATTCTTTCAAAATCATTTAACGAGATTCGGTAACAAACCAGTTGCCCATGCGCCACGATGTTTACAGGACTGGGTTCTCCTTCCAAAAGAGCAGACTCACCAAAATAGGTTCCGGGCGTATATGTTCCCAATCTACGGCTGCGTTTAACGTCAGACAGATATATCATGGAATCAGCCAGTCCTTTCACGATAAAATATATGGCTTCAACCCTGGCACCGCGCGTTATAACAAAATCGCCTTCCTTAAATTCACACCTATCAATATAATCCGCAATCATAGCTGCATCCAAAGGATCGAGAACATCAAGACCCAATATTTGATGCAGAGGAAACTGATCTGAATCCGGAGAATCCGATGGCAACTCCTTAAGGAGTTCCTCCTCAAAATACTCAAGGGCACGGTCAGTGTCCTCAAACACATAGCGTTCGCCAATGTGCCTCACCAGCTCAAGAGCAACGATTCCCCTTGTTCCTTCCCTGTATATGGGAACATAACTGAGAGCCAGAACGTAATCATCCTTCGCCAAACGGGCCTGTATCTGTTGTATGACCCGTACCGCTGTGCTGTCTATTCTCACCACTCTTTTCAAATCCAGAACCACATATCTGGCTCCGTTTGAAATAAGGGTCTCAACTTCCGAAGCTATATTGTCAGCAGAACCGAAAAAGATTGCTCCTTCCAGCTCCAGCACAACTATTTCTGCCCCCCTATCTGATAAGAACTGCATCTGGTTAAGAAGGCGGCTTCTTCTGGATTGTGCCTGCCTACGTGAGTAACACCTGCGTACCGGGGTCCGACTCATCTGTATAACAAATACAATCACTGAAATAACTACGCCTACCAGCACTGCAATCATAAGATCATAAGCAGCACCTATAACAATAACTACTACAAGAATAACTGCGTTGAGAATAGTATCGCTACCCGATTTACTGCCGGACAAAAAAGCATAGAGTTCTTTGAAACTCCATTTATCTATAAGTTGGCAACCAATTACAAAAACCAGACCTGAAAAAGCTGCTTTGGGAACAAATGAAATTACTCCGGAAA
The DNA here is from genome assembly GCA_963676495.2 of Maridesulfovibrio sp. GTDB lineage: Bacteria > Desulfobacterota > Desulfovibrionia > Desulfovibrionales > Desulfovibrionaceae > Maridesulfovibrio. Next base: position 638,440 of record CAXXRF010000003.1, read on the forward strand.
ACACCATGATCAAAAGCAGAACAGTAATACTGTTTACTACCCCGGAAAATTTGGATCTGCCCCCGGCATTGTAGTTCTGAGAAGTACGACTGACAAAACCTGCCGAAGAAATCCCTCCGAATATGGATCCGGCCACATTTCCCAAGCCCTGCCCCACAAGTTCACGGTTTGCATCAAACCGCTTTCCGGAAAGGCTTTGCAGAATAACAAGAGAAATCAGAGTTGCAATGGAATTAAGAATTGCCATCGCAACAGCAGTGGAAAATACAGGCAGAACGACTTTCATATATGGTAAATCAGAAAACAAACCCAAAAATCTAATGAAATACTCAGGCTTAGGCAAAACAGAAGGAATATACCCCAATGTCGGCCCTGCCATGACTTCTGGATGAAGACAGCTGAACAGATAGTATACCGATGATCCTGCCGCGATGCTTAGGGTCGGCACAGCAGCCTTGTGGATATACTTCCCTCCTATCAAAGCTAACAGCCCGGTAAGGACAGCTACAGACAAAGTGACTGGTTGAAATTCAGAAATACTGGATAAGACTTGCGAAAACCCGCCCTTCGGCAATCCCAGACAACCTGCAAGCTGACCTTCAATAATCAGTAAAGCCGTACAATTCCGTATGGCTGCAATGACCGGATATGGAATGAACTTTACAATGGAGCCAAGCCTGGTTACCCCGAAAAGCAGCTGAATCAATCCGCTTAAAAGCACCGCCCCGAATGCAATAGTAAGCAGAACATTTACATCTGCAGCATCTGAAACGGAAAATAAACCGGTTGCCGTAAGCTGCCCCAGCAACGAACCGAACAGCAACGCTGTCGGGACCTTTGGTCCTGAGATAACTCCGGGAGCACCTCCGGAAAGACTGGCTACAGCCCCGCCAATGATAGAACTGAACATACCCGCAAGAATCCCCTGCCCGATATAATCAGGCCCCAAAGGGGCAAATGCTATAATACCAAAGCCATATTACCGGTAATAGCGACGGTTCCTGAACAGATTCCGCCGGATATATCGCCGCCGAAGGACGTTTTTGAAAGTTTAGCAGGCATAGTTTAAGCTGCAGACCTCCTGCCGTAGATTTTGCTTATTAATACAACTCAGACAATCCACTTGGGGACCCGTTAAATTTCATCTTATATTCTGCTAGATAGCATTTTTTAAATGCAGGGAAAAGCAGTCCGATTTCAAGAGGGCTACACATCAGATACCCATAAACAAAGTATCACCGCTTACGATTGCTATGTTTCACAGCCATGACCTCCCGGCACATCTTCCCGAACTTCTTATCCCTACTCCTTCGCTGAGCAATAGTCCGGGAATTCCTCTCCTGCTCACGCAGTATTTTACGATAGTTTGTCAAACGACGCATATCCAGCCCGCCCTCTTGTACAGCAGCCAGCACAGCACAACCGGATTCATGCTCGTGGGAGCAGTCATTGAATCTGCAGGACATGGCTAGAGACTCAATATCATCAAAAGCGCAAGCAAGCCCTTCCCTGCAATCTGAAAGCTGCAATTCCCTAATTCCCGGAGTATCAATCAACACACAGCCCATGGGCAGAAAATGCAGACTGCGCTCAGTTGTCGTATGCCGCCCTTTTGAGTCATCATCCCTTATGCTCCCTGTCGATTGAACTTGCAGACTGCTTAACGTGTTCACGAGTGTAGACTTACCAACTCCGGAAGAACCTGCCAGTGCGATAGTCTGCCCTGTTCCGCACCAGAAATGCAGCCGAGAGACAGAAACAGCATCCAAAGCATTGACTGTGTGAACGGCCATATCCTTACTTAAATCTTGTGCCTGTCTTAAATAGCTGTCCGTCTCAGAAACAAGGTCGCTTTTTGTAATTACAAGCACCGGGGTGATTTCACAACCAAGCGCAAGAGTAAGGTAACGCTCAATGCGCGAAGGATTGAAATCATCATTACATGAAGTAACAATGAAAAGAGTGTCAATATTTGATGCCAGCGCCTGTATCTTTGACTCACGTCCAGCAGCCTTACGATGCAGAAAGCTTTTGCGCTCAAGTAACCTGAGAGGCTGACCAGTCGCCTCATCAAGAAGCAGCCAGTCGCCTACAGTAGGCAAAGCATCAGTTCCGTTAAGATACCAATTGCCCGGAATAAAAGCTTCTAAGCCCCCTTCTTCAGTTATCAGGCTCAAAAGATTTCGGTTAACACCTGCAACACGTGCAAGGCTGCAAGACTCCAACTCCTCAATACTGAGCTGCTGCTGAAAAAAATGTCCCCAGCCCATCTGGTGCAAGTCCAACGCGTAGTTCGCCATGGTCTATCCTTCTTTTTATTATCTCGGTGCTGAGCCATCTGCCGATAAGAAAAACTTTCAATTTATAATCGGCTGCTCCTGTTTTAAATACAGGCGTAAACTATGAAGCCATAGACAGGTCAACACTCAAGATAAATTTTTCAAAAGAAAATGCCCCGGAAAACATCGCAAAGGATATACTGCACGAAAAGACAGGAAACCATAAAAGCATCATCATTTCTCAATCAGGAACAAATGATCCATAACACTGAGCATGGAAAAATATAGTCTTGTTTTTGCTATCTATAAAAGGCTGCCGCACTCCCATGTTCAATCAGAACAGACAGCTTAAATCAAATGAACAATGCAAAATTGAAACTGATAATTCGTAGCTGCATAGCCCACTGTTGCGTGCTTCACTAAGACCTGCTAAACAAAGCTCACTTTTCGCATATCACTAAATAAGTAGTATATTTTTTCGATAATCATAATTTGATTCGTCGTAAAATAACTTTTGAGAACTTACTAGCAGCATCAGGAGGGAAGATGTTTTCTTGGTATTTTAAATCAAATTTATTGATCCGTATTATTATCGGGCTTATTCTTGGAGCAATTGCAGGACTGGTTATGGGTCCTGAAGCAACCGTCCTGTCTCCATTGGGTGATATTCTGGTTCGCTCATTGAAAATGATTGTTGTGCCAGTAATCGTTTCGACCATTATTGTCGGGGCCGGGAATGTTAAACCCAGTCAGCTCGGCAGGGTCGGTGCAAAATGCATGGGAATATACATGGTCACAACTGCTTTTGCTGTTGCCATCGGTCTTTTCTTCGGAAATATCTTACAGCCGGGTAAAGGACTTGAACTTGCAGTTGATGCCTCCGCAATCAAGGCAGTAGCACCTAAAGCAACATCCCTTCTTGATATTCTGATCAACATAATCCCAACCAACCCCTTTCAGGCAATTGCAAACGGTGACGTACTTGCAACTATATTCTTCTGTCTGATCACCGGTATTGCAATCTCTATGCTGCGTCACAGTGACGACGAACGCATCAGACATGCGGGAAATACTCTTTTTCATCTGTTCGAAGGACTTGCTGAAGTGATGTATATCGTTATCGGGTGGGTTCTTCAGTATGTTCCCATCGGCGTATTTGCACTGATTGCAGTTGTTTTCGGCTCTCAAGGAGCAGGGGCTTTCGGACCTCTGGGAGTCGTAGTCTGTACTGTTTATCTGGCTTTTGCATGCCATATTTCCCTTGTGTACGGAGGCGGTCTGCTTCTATTCGGAGTTAATCCGATCACCTTTTTCCAAAAAATCAAGACTGCGGCCATCTCGGCGTTTGTTACCAGAACAAGCAGCGGAGTTCTCCCCATCAGCATGGAAGTTGCTGATAAAGAACTGGGTGTAGACAAAAGCATCTACTCCTTTTCACTCCCCCTGGGAGCTACCGTCAACATGGATGGTACAGCCATCTATCAGGGGGTATGTGCTCTGTTCATAGGCTATGCCATCGGCGAACCCCTTACCTACAGTCAGCAGATCACTGTCATAGGAACAACCGTTCTTGCTTCTCTGGGTACTGCTGGAATCCCCGGAGCTGGTGCTATCATGCTCATGATTGTTCTCCATTCAGTCGGGCTTGATATCACTGCCGGTTCACCGGCAGCACTTGCTTATGCAATGATCTTCGGTATTGACGCTCTGCTCGATATGGGCAGAACATGTACAAATGTAACCGGCGACCTCGCAGTAACCTGTGCTGTAGCCAATACTGAAAATGAAATTGATTCTAAATGCTGGGCTGAAAACAATGCTACTTCCTAGCCTTAATTGTATGAATTAAAAAAAGGGCCGATCTCATTACGAGATCGGCCCTTTTAAGTTTTAAGCGAGTAAAAATATGAACATAGTTACTTTAAAGCATATTCCTGAGGATAATCAGTCACCAGCCCGGTTACCCCCCATTTGATCAGACGATCCACATCCTCTGCCGCATTGACCGTGTATGGATTAACAGCGAATCCGGCTTCGCGGGCAGCCCGAACATTATCGGCATTCAGAGATCGAAAACCGGGATGCCATGCGTCAGCTCCGGATTTCATCACAACTTCAACCGGGTCCCCCGTGAACTTATGAAAAGTAAGCGCACCGGTTAGAACATTGGGGGCAAGCTGTTTGCTCCTGAAAACATATTCATGATTGAAGGAAGATATAATCACCTCATCTTCCATATTCACATCCTCAATTGCCGCTAGAACCTTTTCAACTATACTCTTCTCGAGATTCTCGGGACATGCACGACTAAGATCTTTGATCTCCACATTCACTACCATGCCAAGATCCCTGCATAACTTCAGGGCTTCATCCAATGTTGGCACGCCAAGATCTGGGTCCACAATAGCGGGCAGCTCCAGCCACGGCTTTTCCTTATATTTGGGAGGACAGAAACGACGCGGAAAGACATCCGCGCTCAGCTTTTTTATTTCCTCAAGAGTAAATCTCCACGGAAGTACCGGAGGATTATTAATAAAGACAGGATGAGCGCATGCATTTGTGGAACGCAACAGATTTAAATCATGAAGGACAATGAGTTCACCGTCTTTAGTGATCTGAACGTCAATTTCACATCCATCAGCTCCAGCTTCTTTTGCTTTACGAATTGCTGACAAGGTATTTTCAGCTGCAAGGGAACGCCCCCCGCGGTGCGCCAAAATTAACGGGCGCTCGTTAAATAAGGATAGCGACATTAAAAGGTGCCTCCGGCACAAATCTATTCAGCGTTATAATCGGCAGATATTAATGATTAAGAATCTGTTCAAGGAACATGCGGCTGCGCTCTTCTTTGGGCGCAGTAAAGAATTCCCTGACCGGTGCATATTCAACAATCTGCCCTTTATCCATGAACACCATGGTATCTGCCACTTCGCGGGCAAAACCCATTTCGTGGGTAACGCAGATCATGGTCATTCCCTGATCAGCCAGCTCTCTCATAACATCGAGAACTTCTTTAATCATTTCAGGGTCAAGAGCAGAAGTAGGCTCATCGAAAAGCATAATTTTGGGCTGCATGGCCAATGCACGGGCTATAGCAACACGCTGCTGCTGTCCTCCGGAAAGCTGGCCGGGGAATTTATTGGCCTGCTCTGCAATTCCAACACGCTCCAGATAAGTATGTGCCAGATCAAGCGCCTGCTTTCGAGGCATGCTGCGAACATGGATGGGACCAGAAATAACATTATCGAGAATAGTCATGTGCGGGAACAGGTTGAACTGCTGAAAAACCATCCCGACTTCACGGCGAACCCGCTCAATCTGCTTCACATCATTGGTCAAAGGCGAACCGTCAACCACGATAACACCTTCCTGATGCTCTTCAAGCCTGTTTATTGTGCGGATAAGGGTAGATTTACCTGAACCGGACGGACCACAGATAACAACTTTTTCCTGCTGGCGTATCTGAAGGTTGATGTCTTTAAGTACGTGAAACTGTCCGTACCACTTGTTCAGTCCCTGAATATCGATAACCACAGGGCTTTCGCCCAGATGAGTGGCTGTATGCATACTATTGGCAGTCATTATATATTTCTCCTCTATTTACTTGCAGAAGGCATCTTACGTTCTAAATACTGGCTGTAGCTTGAAAGTGCGTAGCAGAGAATCCAGTACCAGAAGGCAATGAAGACATACGCTTCTTCCAGGCGACCAAACCATTTGGGGTTGGATGTTGTAGCAAAAGCAATCTGCAAAAGGTCAACCAGCCCGACAATGCCGACAAGAGAAGTATCTTTTAAGATTCCGATAAAATTATTAACCATGGGAGGGATAACTATGCGCAGAGCCTGTGGTAGAATTACCACAATGGTCTTTTTCCAGTACCCCATGCCAAGGGCATCAGCAGCTTCATACTGTCCCTTGCCTATTCCCTGCAATCCGCCACGAATGTTTTCCGCAAGATAGGCCGAGAAAAACATGGTGATTCCCACCAGTGCTCGCAGCACCTTGTCCAGCTCCATACCGGAAGGCAAAAACAGCGGCAGAACTACCGAAGCCATAAACAAGATGGTAATCAGTGGAACACCGCGGATGAGCTCAATGTAAGCCACACAAAAAGGTCTGGCGATGGGCATATTGGAAGTTCGTCCGAGGGCAAGGAGCACACTTATGGGAAATGCAGCCAGCATAGCCACTATGGAGAGCATGATGGTCAGCATCAATCCACCCCAGTAATGTGTCCCTACAACGGGAAGCCCGGTGATACCGCCACCGTATACCAGTGCAAAAACGGCAATGGGTGATAACAGCCACAGTACTTTTATCCAGCTGGTGCGGCGAAATGCCCCCACAAGACTGAGGCTTACCAGAACGACAACAATGCATAATGCAATCAGCGGCCTCCAGCGCTCTTCTGCAGGATAAACCCCGGTCATGAAAACCGGCCACATATCACGTATAAATCCCCAGGCAGCCCCGGTATGTTCCTTTGCAGCGGCCGGATCAAGGGTAATGGAGGCATTTGTTACCGCCCACTCCCAGAAAGGAGCCACTGCCGACCATATTGCCCAACAGGACAGAACAGTAAGCACAGCATTATACCATGGACACAAAAGATTCTTTCTAACCCAGCCGATAATTCCAACCTGAGTTACCGGTGGTTCTCTATCAGGAATATCTTGAACCATGACCTACCTCTCAACCAAAGCGACTTTGCTGTTATAGAGATTCATACCAAAGGAAATAAGCAGAGAAATACACAGGTAGACTCCCATCCATATCCCCACAATTTCAACCGCCTGACCGGACTGGTTTAAAATGGTTCCCCCTACACCTACAAAATCAGGAAAACCAATTGCTACAGCCAGAGAACTGTTCTTGGCAATTGCCAAATACTCACTGGTCATGGGCGGAACGATAACCCGCATGGCCTGTGGGAGAATGACAATGCGCATAACCTGCCGCTCATTCATAGCCAGAGCTCGCGCAGCCTCCCGCTGCCCCTTGGAAACAGCTTCGATACCGGAACGTATAATTTCTGCGTTGAAGGCAGAAACATATACCGTCAGCCCCACTACCAGAGCAGTGAACTCGGGAGTAAGGACGGTTCCACCCTTGAAATTGAAACCTTTAAGAACCGGGAATTCCAAGGTAAAGGGCTGCCCCCCCAGCATCCAGGCCAGAGCAGGAAGCCCTGCCAGTACGCCAAGAACCGGAAAAAGAATCTTAACAGGGACCCCGGTTTCATCGAGAATTCGTCCAGCACGCCTGCGGATAACCCAGATTACAGCCAGGGCAACGACAACGGCTGCACTAAAAATCCATGCACCCTGCTGGGGAATCAACGAAGGCAGATAAAGTCCGCGTTTATTTAGAATCAGCCAGCCACCGATATCAATTGACTTACGAACATTGGGCAGCTGCTGCAAAACTATGAAATACCAGAAGAACAATTGAAGAAGGACAGGAAGGTTTCGGTTGAGCTCAACAAACCAGCGACAGATATTTGATAGCAGCCAGTTCGGTGACAGACGACCGAGCGCGACCACCAGGCCAAGTATTGTTGAAGCCACACACCCAATAACCGTAACCTTGAGAGTATTGCCCAGTCCGGTTAACAGCGCCATGAAATAGCTCGAAGATTCAGTATAATGCGCAATTTCTACACTGTCCCTGAAAAGATACAGAGTCAGCATCGGCAGGCCTAGGCTGAATAACAGACACACAGACAGCCACTTGCTGTTCATGGGGCGGTCTGATTTATTCTTCAAGTGCCGCGAGATGAGCTGAGAAACAGCAAGACCGACGACAAGGCTTAGAAGAAACCAGAGCACCCCCCCTTGCGGAAGCGGAATTCCGGTAACTTCACCGATACGGAAACCAGCCTCGTTGCTGAGAAAACCGAATCCGGAACTGATCCCGCGAGTTTCCAAGTTGGCCAGCGTGTTCCTATAAACAGATACGGCCAGCCAGAGAAAAGCTCCGAGCATGCAGATCTGAAATGTCCAAGCCCTTCCCTGCGGACTGCGCCAGAAAGGGACTCTCTCCTGCGGTGCTAAACGTTCGGACATAAATAAACCTATTGAAAATTTAAAATGACAGCCCCACAACTAGGGAGAGCAGAGAAACTAAGCCTCTCTGCGATTTTAATCTCTAAAAAACTTAAGCTTAACTTCCCGTCTGAAAGCTATAACACTATGCCCGTAACAGGCAAAAATGCTCTGCATAAATATAGTAAAAAACAAAACGCGCCGGGAACACATCCCGGCGCGAATATCTTTTTTAATTTGAGGCTTAGCGGAAAGGAGGAGCGTAAATAAGTCCACCTTTATTCCACTGCTCGTTCAGGCCGCGCTCCATACGCAGAGGAGTCTTGGGCCCAAGGTTGCGGTCAAAAATTTCACCATAGTTACCTACAGTCTTGATAATGCGAACCGGCGCACCTTTATCAAGCCCAAGGTCGGACCACAGGGTTCCGGTTTTGCCTAGCATACGCTGAACTTCAGGGTCTTTGCTGTTGGAATACATCTCTTCGACATTCGCCTGAGTGATACCCTTCTCTTCTGCAGCCATAGTCAGCCAAATAGTCCAGCGGACAATGTCAGACCACTGGTTGTCCCCGTGGCGTACAACAGGACCAAGGGGCTCCTTGGAGATAACTTCAGATAAGATGATGTGATCTTCGGGTTTTTCCATCAGAGAACGCTGAGCTGCAAGACCGGAAACGTCAGTTGTGTGAACGTCACAGCGGCCGGTATCGTAAGCTTTGCGTACATCAGGCTGCTTGTCGAAAACGACGGGAGTAAAGCTCATGCCGTTTTTGCGGAAAAAGTCGGAAATATTAAGTTCAGTGGTGGATCCGGTCTGAAGACAAACGGTTGCTCCATCGAGATCTTTAGCGTCTTTAATACCAAGTTCCTTACGGACCATCATACCCTGACCGTCGTAAAGGGTTGTCACGGTAAAATCGAGACCAAGTTTTACGTCACGGCTCATGGTATGGGTTGTGGTGCGGGAAAGGAGATCAATTTCACCGGACTGAAGAGCAGGCAGACGCTCCTTGGAAGTGAGTGCGGTAAATTTAATTTCCGGTACATCAATAGCAGCAGCAACTGCGCGAATAAAATCAACATCAAAACCAACACGCTTTCCATTGCTGTCCAGAGCGGAAAATCCGGGGTTTTCAATATGAGTTCCGGCCTTGAGGAAACCGTCTTTTTTAACGTTTTCCAAGGTGCTGGCCTGTGCAATAGAAGCCATGCCCACAATCAGCAGACATACGAAAGAAGTACGAAAAAGAGCCATAAAACTACCTCCACCCTCAAACTTCCACAACGCAATCTCGTGAGGGAATACAACCCGCATTCGTAAAAATACGGTTTTGCGCTGCACCGACATTTCTGACTTCCGCTTGCCCAAGCAATAAACCCGGGAACCGAAGCCAGTCATTCCTTATCACTCATCGTGCTGAAGTTCTAATACACAGTTGCCAAGCACAGCTCAACTGGTTTAAACCAGATTTCTGAAAAAATATTACAAATCAAGAGCGACTCAGTATAAACCATGGAGTCAATCTACCACTTAACATCAAAGAATAGTGCAGAATCATGGAAAAAAGATGTATATATAAAAAAGCCAGAGAACTAATTCTCCAAAAAATAAATTCAGGCGAACTGCGTCCGGGAGATAAACTGCCATCGGAAAGAAAGCTCTGCTCCGAGCTTTCTCTGAATAGAAATACCGCCCGGCATGCACTTCTACAGCTTCAACGGGACGGTAAGATCTTCAGGCTGGAAAGAAAGGGCTGGTACGTAAACCAGATTCGCATGGTTTATAATCCAACAAACCATGTCAACTTTGCACAACTTGCCGCATCTCAGGGTAGAAAAGCTGAATGGACCACCGAAGACAACGGAAAGGTCACAATAGACGATGAACTGGCCGAAACCAATGGCGACGGCTTTGCTGAAGGGACTGTCGTCTATTCGATGGAAAACACTTTTTTCATGGACGGGCAGAAAGTTGCGCGAACTCTTAACTATATAAATTCCGAAATTCTAAAGGGGATAGTGCCCAAAACAGCCGAGCGAGCAATGACAAAGGTTGTTGAGGAGGATTACGGGATCATTTTAAAGCAGAGAAACCTGCTTATCAGACCGCAGCTTCTTCCACGGGATGTAACTTCGAACCTTGGAATAACTCACGGCTCTCCAGGAATTTACGTGCGCAGAATAAAAACAGACGGCAAAGACACAGTACTTACCGTTGAGCACGAATACTGGCGTTTTGATGCCATTGAACTTCGAGTAGACCAAAACTGATTACCACAAAAAACAGGGCCGACCTCCTTAGGAGATCGGCCCTGAAATCAACCAAAATCATCAATCACATATTAATCTGAACCGATGTGTTCTTCCATTGCCGACAGCAAAGCTTCCGTCTTTTGAACTTCAGCCTCCAGCCCCAGCATCCTGAATCCTGCAAGAGATTCACGTACAACACGCAAACCATCTTCCGGGTTGCCGGATACAAACAACAACTGTCCCAGCAGTTCTCCGGTAAAGCAGTGTCCGCGTGCATCCCCAAGTTTCTGAAATCTGTTATATGCCTCCATAAGCATCAGCATTGCTTCCTGCTGGTTGCCGTCAGCCACCTCAAGCTGAGCCAGTTGAAAAAGTGTTTCGGCGCAGCCTTTGGAATCTCCGCTCTTCTGATACTCCTTAAGCTGACTCTCGCACTGCTGCTTTAACTCGTAAGACTGACTCATAGAAACTCCTGAAAATTCAACATGTTTTGTGTTGATATTTAAAAACTGAAAAGAGGACCTTATAAACGCCTTTCTTAAAAGGTCAAGGAGCATCTCACAGGCAGTCTTCCGCTGAAGAACCCGAATCTCCATGCATAGTTATTAAATAACCGACCCTCTGTTTCGCAGATCACGCTGAATGGCCTTCCAGCCTATTTCAAAGCTTGTTAACCTACCGATATTCAAAGAAACATCTTCGTTGGATTTATTAGCTACAAATGTGGTCTGGTGGTAGGGATAGACGGTTTTGTATACCAGATCCGGATAACGGGAAAAACACTTCTCCAAGGCAATAAAACTCTTTATTCCATCAACTTTATGATAAGATGCGATGGCGGCCCATGTCCCGGAATTTTCCGTTATGTAACGGGCAAGGTCATCAGCTACGGCAACCTCGGCACCTTCAATATCCACTTTGAAATAATCAATCCCCCGAGGGGCATGATCCCTGACAAGCTCCTTAAGACTTATAGCTTGAACCATGCTGTCACTGTCCCGGTCAGCAATAGAGCTGGCTCCGAATGCCCGGTGCTTGAACCCTATCTCTCCGCTTCTGACGTACAGTGCCTTTCGCACCAGCTCGGTATTGGAAAACCTGTTCAACCGTATTTCCTCATCAAGATAATCAGCACTCTCCTGATCTGGCTCAAGAAAAATAACCTTGCCCTTCCTTGCCAGAGCACTGAAATACATCCCGGAAATACCATTCCAGGGCCCGGCATCCAACACCACGGCGTCGCTCCTTATCTTACCTGGCAGCGTATATCCACGAAGTTCACAGATAATTTCGAAGAACGGACAGCCGATAGTCAGGAAATACGCTGTTCCAATCCTGCATTCCCAGGCTTTACGATGAAAACAGTAACGGACCAGAGGTTCATACTTCCAGTCAGGCTTATACCCCAGCACCGGTGCAAAACGAACAGCATACCAGTCCCCGATCTTTTCAAGATAAAAATCACGGGCGTCGAACAGTTCTTCAACCTCTTTGAAAATCTCCAGGGTTTCATCCGCCACCCTTTGATTTATTTTTTTGACTGGATCACTGTCCATTCATCCTCCATTGGATTTTCCATAACAGAAAAAACTTATATTTAACAACTCCAAGGCTTTTACAGTTACACTATTTACTTTTGAGAAAAGAATACTATACTTCAAGACACTGTCGCCTGCTCCGTTTTCCGGGCGACCTTTGAGGAGGTTTACATGAAATTGAAACACTACTTAGGTCTACTTACTCTCATTACTGTACTCGTATCACCTGTATTCGCGCAGGCGGAAGGCCTGCCCTCGTTTGCAGAACTTGCTAAAAAATGCGGCCCTGCGGTTGTGAACATCAACACAGTTAAAATGGTTGAAGTAAACAACCCAATGGAAGATTTTTTCAGATTCCATGGAGATGGACGCGGTGGAAACAATCCCTTTGAGGAGTTTTTCAGGCAGTTCAACAACAGGGGAAAAGGCTCTCAGCCTAAACAAAAGCGTAAAACCGGCTCTCTCGGGTCCGGTTTCATTATCTCCGCAGACGGATTCATCGTAACCAACAACCACGTGGTTGCATCAGCGGATGAAATTAAAGTCAAACTCCAGAATGACGGACGGGATTACCCGGCAAAAATCATCGGGCGCGACAAAGAAACCGATCTGGCCCTGCTGAAGATTGAGACAGACAAAAAACTGCCCTTCCTGCAATTCGCCAATTCGGATAAGGCGCAGGTCGGCGAATGGGTTCTGGCTATCGGCAACCCCTTTGGCCTCGGCCATACCGTAACCAAAGGAATCATCAGCGCAAAAGGCCGCATCATCGGGGCCGGTCCCTTTGATAACTTCATTCAGACCGATGCCAGCATCAACCCCGGCAACTCGGGCGGGCCACTCATTGACCTAGAGGGACGAGTGATCGGTATAAACACCGCCATTATTGCCAGTGGACAGGGAATCGGTTTTGCGATTCCAAGCAACATGGCTAAAAATGTCATTACCCAGCTCAAGACCGACCACAAGGTCAGCCGCGGCTGGCTTGGTGTCACCATTCAGGATGCTGACGCCAAAACCGCTAAAGCCCTTGGGCTGGAGCAGAAGACCGGAGCGCTGGTCAACTCCGTTAACCCCGGAGACCCTGCAGACAAAGGCGGTATGAAAGTTGGCGATGTCATCCTCAAGGTTGACGGTCAGGTTATTGATGACACGAACGATCTGCTGCGAACTGTTGCAGCTCTGCCCCCGGGCAAAAAGGTTTCAGTTGAAGTATGGCGTCAGGGCAGCAGTAAAAGGCTAAGCATCACCCTTGGTGACCGCAACGGCAAAACCGCTGTAGCCAAAGCCGAACAGATGTCTCCCAAGGCTGCCGAAGAAAACCTTGATGATCTCGGTCTCATAGTGCGTAAGGTTGACCGTGAAGCGGAAGCCAGCTCACTTGGGCTGGATAAGCCTGAAGGCCTGCTGATCATAGAAGTACTGCAGGGCTCACCGGCTGAAGAAGCGGCCCTTGCTGTAGGAGACGTGATTCTCGAAGCAAACCAGCATAAAGTTGATTCGCTCGGCGCTCTTCAGAAAATAATCAATACTGAAGGTAAAAAACGCGGACTGGTGATGCTGCTCCTGAAAAGACAGGGCACAAACATCTTCCGCACCATTGAACTAAAAAACAAGTAACCTGAAAACAGGTTGTTGACCCTCAAATACGATCCCCGCCCAGCTGCTGCTGAGCGGGGATTTTTTTGCTTCTTATCATAAAATTGGGTGCGGAACGGTCTTCCTCTGAAGAAAACTTTCAGCTATTAAGCTCCTCATGAACAAAAAATCGACAATTCTTACAGCCCCGGCAAAGGTTAATCTATACCTTGAAATCGTCTGCAAAAGAGAAGACGGCTACCATGAACTGAACACCCTGTTCCTGCCCTTCCCTGCACTTGCGGACACTCTCGAAATCACTGAAAAAGACGCAGGATGTACAATTCACTGCGTAGATTTCGATCTGCCTGCTGAAGATAATCTAATATATAAAGCCTGGGACAAATTCGCCGAAGCAACCGGATTTCGTCCGGGACTGCATGTGGAACTCACAAAACGAACTCCCACCGGAGCGGGCCTTGGCGGTGGCAGCTCTGACGCAGCGAGCATGCTGCGTTATCTCAATGAACATCCAGACAGTCCGGGCATTTCCCCTTCGGATATTAATGCCCTTGCAGCAAAGCTTGGCGCGGATGTTCCCTTCTTTTTACTGGACGGTCCGGCATGGGCAAAAGGAATTGGTGAAATTCTTTCGCCCTGTGAGGTTGACCTTTCGGGTCTTACTGCGTTACTAGCCTGTCCGGACGTACACGTTAACACTGCATGGGCGTACAAAGCATGGAGCAGTCAGGGCAGATCAAAAAATCTGAAAAAAAATGACTCGTTTCACTTGACAACAATCGCCAGCAGTACTAACAAGACGGCCTCCAAAACGAGGGTGACTTTGTTCAATGACTTTGAAGAAGTTGTCCTTCCCGAATTTTCCGAGATACGGAAGACGAAGGAATTTCTGCTGAAAAACGGAGCCTGCGGGGCTGTTATGAGCGGAAGCGGAGCAAGCGTGATTTCATTCTTCCGGGATGAAAAAAATGCTGTAAAAGCCGCATCCGAACTTAAGTTGGCTGGAACGCCCTCTGTTCTTCACACATTTTCATAATTAAAGTATATTTTTCTACATAATCTAGTGCAGGGATGTCGCCAAGTTGGTAAGGCACGTGGTTTTGGTCCACGCATTCGAGGGTTCGAGTCCTTCCATCCCTGCCAAATTCATTTCCTGTCCCCGAGTGGTCAAGGTGGAGACCGACAATGAACGGTGAACTCAAGATTATCAGCGGCTCGTCAAATCTGGCGCTTTCGGAAGCAATCTGTGACCATCTCGGCAGCAAACTTACTCCCTGTCTGCGCGAAAAGTTCAGTGATGGCGAAATCCGCATTGAGATTCAAGACAATGTTCGCGGCTGTGACGTATTTGTAGTCCAGTCTACCTGCGATCCCGTAAACTTTCACTTCATGGAACTCTGTCTCATGCTGGACGCTCTCAAAAGAGCAAGCGCCCGTCGTGTTACTGCTGTTGTTCCTTACTACGGATACGCAAGACAGGACCGCAAGGTTTCCCCCCGCGCACCTATCAGCGCAAAACTCTGTGCAGACTGCCTGACAGTAGCCGGTATGCAGCGTCTGGTTACTATAGACCTTCACGCTGGTCAGATTCAGGGATTTTTCAATCTCCCCGTAGATAATATCTACGCAGCTCCCGTACTTCTTGATGAACTGCGCACCCGTGACGAAGAAATGGTCATGGTATCTCCTGATGCAGGGGGAACTGAACGCGCAAGAGCATACGCAAAACGCCTCAACGCCGGGCTTGCAATCGTTGACAAACGCCGCGATGCCCCCAACCAGGCTAAAGCAATGCACGTAATCGGTGAAGTAAAGGACAAAACCTGTGTCGTCATGGACGACATGATCGATACAGCAGGCACCATGTGTCAGGCAGCCAAGGTTCTCATGGATCATGGCGCAAAAGACGTAATCGCCTGTGCAACTCACCCGGTCCTTTCCGGACCTGCAATGGACAGACTTGCCGCAGCACCTTTCTCCGAGGTTATTGTGACCAACACTCTGCCCATTCCTGAAGAGAAAATCGCCAAGTGCAACAAGATCAAAGTTAAATCTGTTGCCGGAATCCTCGCTAAGTGCATCCACAACGTGCATACCGAGTCTTCCGTTAGCGTACTCTTCGTATAAACAGCCTATTCCCACCCTCCGCCGGTCTTTTTGAGCGGCGGCAGGTTAACACATAAGGAGAAAATTATGTCTGAGAAAGCAATTCTCAAAGCAGAAGTACGCACCGCTACCGGTAAGTCCGCTAACCGCAAGCTGCGTAACGAAGGTCTCGTACCTGTGGTTTTCTACACTCAGGATGGCGATAACAAAGTCCTGACCGTTAACGAAAACCAATTCGCAAAAATGTACCGTTCCACCGGTACCACACGTGTATTCAGCCTGGAAGTCGAAGGCAAAACCTACGACACTCTGGTCTGGAAAGTTCAGAAGGACCCCGTACGTCCTCGTGTAAACCATATCGACTTTCTCGGTGTTACCCCCGGTAAAGAACTCAAAATTGATGTTCCCGTTACTACCGAAGGTAGAGCTCCCGGTGTAAAGCTCGGTGGCCGTATGGCTATTTACCGCAGCAAACTCACCGTTGCATGTACTGCTGAAACCCTGCCTGCAGTAATTTCTGTGGACATCAGCAAGCTTAATGTTGGCGACACCATCTTTGTTAACGAAATCGAACTTGGCGAAGGTGCATCAGTTGTTTTCGACAACAACTTTGCTCTCGTTCGCTGTGCTCAGGGCCGTGGTTCTGCCAAGGCTGCTGAGGAAGAAGCTGACGCAAAAAAATAGCTTCTTAATACATAAGTGTATTCAGGCCCCGGATTTTCCGGGGCCTTTCCTATTTTCTGGGCCGAATAAAATTTTCACAAAAAATCTTTGCACGGAGGGCAGCCGCAATGGAATACAAGGCACTCATCGCAGGACTTGGCAACCCCGGTCCCGAGTATGCCAAAACTCGACACAATATCGGGTTCATGGCAGTTGACGCCCTGGCGGAAATGGCCTCCTCCCGCAAAAGCATGCGCTTTAATAACATGGGCGTTTCAGGTGACTATGAGCTTTTCTCGGTAAATATCGCCGGAAATAATGTTCTCGTTACCAAACCGCTGACCTACATGAACCTCAGCGGAAAAGCTGTTGCAGCTATCTGCGGAAAGCACTCCATTCCCGTTGGAAATGTTATTGTCATCCATGACGAACTGGACCTGCCTCAGGGAAAAATGAAGTTTAAAAAAGGCGGCGGGAATAACGGACACCGGGGACTGGAATCCATACAGCAGACTATGGGGTCACCGGACTTCTTCAGAGTAAGGGTAGGAATAGGCCGTCCTGAGTTCTCATCTCAGGTGAAGGATTATGTCCTTGAAGAATTCTCTGCAGATGAATTGAATATTGCCGACCAGATGTCTCAGGCAGTCATAAAGGGGCTCAACCTTTATTTCAGACGTGGACAGGGTACAGCGACACAATTCATGCACACCTTTGTTCCGGAAGTAAACGAAACGCAGCCATAGACTATTTTTTACATTTCGGTTACACTTAGCCAACACAACAATTCCCCAAAATAAAGTACACTAAATCAGGGGTTCAAAGGAAATGGAAAAGGAATCCGCTGCAATAGCATTCGTAACATCCGTTTGTAGACTGCGCCATATTTGAAAAACGGACTGTCACCCGGACCTGCACTTCCATTCTAGAAACGCATTTCTTTTGATAATCCAAGGAGCCATGAGTGTTTGAGTTAGACCAGCTGGTTGTCTACCCTTCACAGGGAGTAGGCAAAGTAGAACGTATTGAAAGTCAGGAAATCGGCGGAGCTACCGCCGAATTTTATATTGTCCGTATCTTGAGCAACAATGTGACGCTCATGGTTCCGGTCATGAACGCAGCCAACGTAGGTTTGAGAGCTGTATGCGACAAGGAAGCGGGCCTTAAAATTTTCGACAACCTCAAAGACAGATCTGACTTTACCGGGTACACTGGCCAGAACTGGAACAGACGTTACCGTGAATACTCAGAAAAGCTGAAAAGCGGTGATCTGCAGGATGTTGCCTATGTGCTGAAGGAACTATTTCTTATCGGTCGCGATAAAGAACTCTCCTTTGGTGAACGCAGACTCCTAGAACAGGCCATGGGCCTGGTATCAATGGAACTTTCCTTTGCGCTGGACCTCGATCAGGAAGAGATCAAAGACGAAATCAATGAACTCTTCAGCGACGTCATTGAAAAGCAGGAAGCGGAATCCTAAAAAACTAACTCAAACGACTTGTCATAAACGATTCTTTCAGTTAATGCCCTATTAGTTGCAGCCGCAGGAATGCTCCTTTCTAATTTAACCGAATGTGACGCATGCAAAACCTGGCTTTTCGACTGCCGCAGGGCAATGCGGGAATCATATACTTAAGTTGTTTTTAGCAATTCGCGCATAAAAACTGCCCCTCACTTAGGAAATAAATCCAATACAATATTTTCATTAATTTTACGCTAAAGCGAACCACCCTATGCAGGGCCATAGCGCCTGCATGGTTTTTCTTTTGCAGTAAAAATTTAATAATTTTTAAACTTTTAACTCCGGTTATACAGTATGGGCCAAGACAAAAAGATAAACAACCTGAACCTGACCGAACTGAAACAGAAGAATATGTCAGACCTAATGGATCTGGCTGCCAAGTTTAAAGTTGAAAACCCCAGTGGTATGCGCAAGCAGGAACTCATATTCGCCCTGCTTCAAGGCTGTGCATCCCAGAACGGGCAGATCTACGGTGAAGGTGTTCTGGAAGTGCTTCCTGACGGATTCGGCTTCCTGCGCTCCCCCACTTACAGCTACATGCCCGGTCCCGATGATATTTATGTTTCCCCCTCTCAGATAAGAAGATTCGGCCTTAGAAAGGGTGACATCATTTCCGGACAGATCCGCCCCCCTAAAGAGGGAGAAAGATATTTTGCCCTGCTCCGTGTAAACGAAATAGGACTTGAACCCCCGGAGCACTCCAGAAATCTGGTTCTCTTCGACAACCTCACTCCAATCTACCCGGACAGCCGTTTCAAAATGGAAAACGGCCACAAAAATTTCAGTTCCAGAGTAATCGATATTCTTTCCCCCATCGGTAGAGGCCAGCGAGCACTTCTCGTTGCTCCTCCCCGTACCGGTAAGACAATGATGCTCCAGAACATTGCCAACTCCATCAATGCCAACCATCCCGATGTAGACCTTATCGTTCTCCTCATTGACGAACGTCCTGAAGAAGTTACCGATATGGCCCGCACTGTTAAAGCAGAAGTTGTCAGCTCAACATTTGATGAGCCTCCGCAGCGTCACGTACAGGTAACCGAGATGGTTCTGGAAAAAGCCAAACGTCTGGTAGAGCGCAAGCGTGATGTTGTCATCCTGCTTGACTCCATCACCCGTCTGGGACGTGCTTACAACGCTGTCACCCCTTCTTCCGGCCGCGTCCTTTCCGGTGGTCTTGATGCCAACGCCATGCAGCGTCCCAAGCGCTTCTTCGGTGCTGCCCGCAATATTGAAGAAGGCGGCAGCCTGACCATCATTGCTACCGCGCTCATCGATACCGGCTCCCGTATGGATGAAGTCATTTTCGAAGAGTTCAAAGGTACCGGTAACATGGACCTTTACCTTGATCGCAAACTCGCTGAAAAACGTGTCTTCCCGGCAATCGATATCAACCGTTCCGGAACCCGTAAGGAAGAACTGCTGCTTGATCAGGATGTTCTCAACAAAGTCTGGATACTGCGTAAGCTTCTTGCTCCCATGAACTCCATCGATTCCATGGAATTCCTGCTCGACAAGATGAAAGGCACTAAAAACAACGACGAATTCTTCGATATGATGGGCAAATAAGCAGTTCATCACTACGATAATTAAAAAGGCTCCATGAATTTTCATGGAGCCTTTTTTGTTGGATTTCAAGTAGCAGTCTTTACAAGCACGACGGCAAAACTTAAAGTTCAGGATAATAAGGCACATTGAGATTCTCTTTACAAGCTTCCGGGATAATGTTTGTTTGATTTATTACCATTCAGCCCTGCCTTAAAACTGAACCTTAAGCGGTTACAACTATGCCTTTAAGAAACAAAACAATCATAAATACGACTGCAGTTCTTCTACTCTTTTTCCTGACATTCTGGATGACACCGCAGGCACTGGCCTCATCCCTTTTCGGGGATTTCACCGTTACTGATGAAATTAAACTTGGTAAAGAGTTCGACAAAATGGTCCATGAGCGGATGCCTGTTGTTCTTGATCCACAGGTAACCGACTACGTAAAAAAACTGGTCGCTCGTGTCGCCAACCAGATGCCCCCTCAGCCGTTTCCAATCACCGCAGCAGTCATCCAGAACAACGCCATGAACGCTTTTGCTGTTCCCGGTGGTTACATCTACATTTACACCGGGCTTATTCTTAACCTTAAACATGAATCCGAGCTCGCAGCAGTTATCGGACACGAACTTGCACACGTATCCCTGCGCCATGTTGCCAGACGTATAGAACAAATGAAACTGGTCAACATCGCCAGCGCTCTTGGTACACTGGCCGGAATGCTTATCGGCATGTCCGGCGGAACCAATGCCGGAAACCTTGGCACCGCCCTTGCTATGGGATCTATGGGGGCCGGGCAGAGTGCCTACCTTTCCTATACTCAGGCAAACGAGCGAGAGGCAGACCATCTTGGAATGAACTACCTCATCGCTGCAGGCTTCAACCCCGAAGGCATGGTCAACAGCTTCAAGGCAATGAAACAAAGACAATGGTATGTAAGCAACAGCAACATTCCTACCTATCTGTCCACTCACCCCGGACTTGATGCACGTATTGATTATCTCAAGGAAAGATTCCGGAGAATGCCACCGGACTATTTTCAGCGTAGGGACGATGATGCCAGTTTCCACAAAATTCAGACTCTTATCCGTGCCAGAATGACTGACCCGGAAGTGGCACTCGCCCACTATAACAATATACCGCAAGCCAAACGCACCTGCCTTGATCATCTGGGGCTGGGCATAATTCTTTCGCGTATGAAAAAAAATCAGGAAGCTCAAAAAGCTTTTGAATTAGCCAGTAGTGAATGCCCCGGAGACACATTGATACTCCGCGAACAGGGGCGATTTTATTTCACAATCGGCAAAATGGATGAAGCTGCTCCCCTGCTGAGGGAAGCCTACATGCGCGATCCCCGCGATGCGATGACACTTTTCTTTATTGCTCGCGTTGATGCTGCACGCAAAAATTACGATCAGGCCATCCTGACCATGCGCCGCGTTGCCGAAATGGTTCCTAAAGATCAGGAAATCCACTACCACCTCGGCCGCATGCTCGGTGAATCCGGAAACTACTTTGAAGCCCATGTTCAACTCGCATACGCAGCGCTTTACGGAAATAATCCCAAACAGGCCATGTTTCACCTCAAAAAAGCGGAAGGACTGGCCCGCACCGAAACACAGAAAACAATGCTTCGAGAGCTGCAAAAGACCATCACTCCGCCGGAAGAAGACGGCAACAGCGGAAAGCAATAAATACCCGTGTTATACAGGTTCCTTTTCAAGAAGAGTGGTAACTGCTGTACTTTACGCAGTTTCCCGCAACTAACGTTTCTGGTTAAGCAGCTACCTGCATATAAAATATATAAGCATGCTGCCCTCCCCATTTAGTAACCAACTTAAAGGTCGGCCGAAATGGTCGTCCTTTAAGATTTTATGCTTGCTTTGTTTTGAATCAGATCCACATATTTTCAGGCTCTCTCCAACCCTTGTGATTTGAGGCTACATAAGATAATGTGTTTTGTTCTTCCGCCCTTTACTGCTTTTATTTGCATGCTTTAAATTGATCACTTGCGGAAGAAGGGGCAACAGCCCTGATCAAAAGAGTTTTCATCTTAAACAACAGTAATATTTCATGGTGATACCCCCGGTATTACACCGTGAAACCGTAACATATTTCAATAATGATAATCGCAAAATCCATTGAAGAAATCACCAGGCCAGAAAATGGTACCTGTGTAACCATCGGAAATTTCGACGGGGTCCACAAAGGACACCAAAAGCTCATCTGCAGCACCTGCCAGAAGGCAAAAGCCAACGGACTTAAAAGTGTTGTTGTAACCTTTGATCCACACCCTTTAAGGGTGCTGGTAAACAGCAAAACCCCGCCCTTTATCACTCTCACTTCACAAAAGCTGGAACTTATTGCCCAACACAATCCAGACATTATTCTGGCACTTAATTTCACCCATGATATAGCTGCGCTGACTCCTGAAGAATTCATAAATAAATTCCTTCTAGAGCCAATGAATATGAAAGAGATGGTTGTAGGTTATGACTATGCTCTGGGCAAAGGGCGCAGTGGCAATTATGAAATTCTTGCTGAACTTGGAAATAAATACGGATATGGCATTGAGCGGCTTGAACCGGTCATTATCAATGATGCTGTTGTCAGCTCTTCGCGTATCCGTGATCTTGTTCAGGAAGGCAATGTCTGGGATGTCCGCCCGCTGCTTGGTCGCTTTTATCAGGTACGGGGAGAGGTCGTTCATGGTATGAACCGTGGAGGACGCCTGCTTGGATTTCCCACTGCAAACATAAAGCTTGACGATGAGCTTTTCCCCAAGAAGGGCGTTTACGCCATCAGGGTTGAAGTTGACGGTCAGGTTCTGCCCGGTGTTGCCAATATCGGAAAAAACCCCACATTTGGAAATGATGCTCTTTCTGTTGAAGCGCACATTCTCAATTTTTCACAAGACATTTACGGCAAACAGATCCGTGTCCATTTTATCCAGCGGATTCGTTCCGAGCGTAAGTTCAACGGACTTGATGAACTTAAAGAGCGCATAAGTATCGACATCGGACTTGCCAAAGAAATCCTTTCATATCCCGAATCCCAGGTGCGTCCAGGATTGCATCTGACCGAATCCGGTTCCGGAGCCTGTTAATGAGTCCCCTTTTAAAATTTCAGACATGGACTGAACTGGTCCGTTCGTATCGTAATATCAGCCACTTCAGATGGCTTCTGCTGGGAATCCTGGTAGGTATCATCTCCGGTGTGGTTGCTGTTCTCTTTTTTGCTGCCGTTGAGTTCGGCAAGTACATCTTCCTCAATCAACTTGCAGGACTTTCATTGCCCGCTCCTGAAGGGGAAGAGATTTTCCACGGAATTCCCGGAGAACTTCGTACATGGACAATCCCGATCTGCACCACGATTGTAGGTCTTGTCACCGGCTGGCTGGTTAACCGTTATATACCGGAGACAATTGCCGGTGGTACGGACGGAACTGACTCAACCATCAAATGCTTCCATCAGGGCGGCGGCCTCATGCGCCCGCGCATTCCGATAATAAAAGGGATCACCTCGATATTCACCATTGCGACAGGTGGCAGTGCCGGTCGTGAGGGCCCCATCACTCAGATGGGAGCCGGAATCGGTTCATGGCTGGCTCAAAAACTCAAGCTGTCAACCAAGGAAAGAAGGATTCTGCTGCTGGCAGGTGCTGCTGGCGGTCTTGGGGCAATCTTTCGTGCCCCTCTTGGCGGCGCGCTGACTGCAATAGAAGTAATCTACCGTGAAGACTTCGAATCTGAAGCAATTCTACCTTCAGTCATCTCCTCGGTTGTATCATACTCTCTGTTCACCCTTTTCTATGGAACAGAACCGATTTTCGGTATTCCGAGATTCGTTTTCCACGACCCTCGGGAACTTATTTTCTATACCGTTCTGGCACTGGCCTGCACACTTGCCGGCTGGATGTATATCCGCACCTTCAGGTTCATCAAATACTCAGTTTTCTTCAAGATTAAGGACCGTGTAGGCCTCATGTGGGCTACCGGCATCGGCGGACTGATGATGGGTACCATGGGTATGTTCTTCCCGCAGCTGCTCTCTGGCGGTTACGGATGGCTCGAGATGGCCATCATGGGAGAACTTCCTATCATGATGATGGTTGCAATTGTCATCGGTAAAACAATCGCCACTTCAACAACAATCGGCTCCGGGATGTCCGGCGGTATGTTTGCTCCGGCCCTGTTTGTGGGCGGCATGAGCGGTGGTATTGTCGGACAGATTGCAGGAAAGTACTACCCGGATATTGTAACCCAGCCCGGAGGCTATGTACTGGTGGGAATGGCTGCATTCTTCGCCGGAGTGGCAAAAGCCCCCATCGGACCGCTGATCATGGTCTGCGAACTTACTCAGGGTTACGGTCTGCTGGCTCCGCTGATGCTGGCCTCCGCACTGTGCATTGTGCTTGGCAGAAGCTTCTCGCTCTATGAACATCAGGTGGAAAGCAAATTTGATTCCCCAGCTCACATTGAGGATAAGACCATCAATATCCTTGAAGGATTGCACGTGGACACCCACTACAAACCCGGCCGGGTAACCACTCTTGAGGAAGCAACAACTCTCAAGGCACTTACGGACATTATTGCAAACACCAACGAGCTGTACTTCCCGGTCAAGAATGAAGATGGCGTTATCACAGGTATTCTTACTATCCAGAACGTGAGGAACCACCTCTTCAACCCGGATCTCTTCGACCTGATCCTTGCCAAAGACCTGGCAACAAAACCTGCAACACTTAAAGAAGGCGATGATCTTTACACCGCACTCCTTAAGTTTGTTGATACGGACTACGGACAGATTCCGGTTGTAAGCGAGGAAGATCCCAACAGGATCATCGGTATTCTCAACAGGGAAAACGTGTTTCGGGCTTATGCCAAGTCGGTCAAAGAACTTCGTGAGGCAGCCGAATAGACTTCACTATTCAGCTCAAAATGGCTGTAATTATACGTATAGAAATCATTTAGGACCCTCCCCCGAAAATTGTCGGGGGAGGGTTTTTTAATGTCCCCCCTTGCCATCCCCCCCACAAGACTTATGTTCTGATAATTCGAAATTCACCCTTATCCGGAACGGGCATACTTCCGGAACGCGATAGATTCGCAAAAAGAAAATTGAATTCAATCTTCACGTTGAACAGAAGATAAATAGATGAATCAGGAGATGAAAATGGAACTCAGAGGTACTACCATTCTGGCCGTCAAGGATGATAAAGGCACTGCCATGATCGGCGACGGTCAGGTAACCATGGGACAGGCCATTGTAATGAAACACTCCGCCGTCAAGGTGCGTAATCTTTACAATGACAAAGTGATTGCCGGATTTGCCGGAGCCACTGCCGATGCCTTCACCCTCTTTGAACGCTTTGAAAAAAAACTCCAGACCTATGGCGGCAACCTTGTCCGCTCCGCAGTTGAAATGGCAACCGACTGGCGCACAGATAAATTCCTGCGCAAACTGGAAGCAATGATCATGGTTGCCGATGCCGAGCATATCCTGATCATCAGCGGTAATGGAGATGTAATTGAGCCTGATGACGGAGTAGCTGCTATCGGTTCCGGCGGTTCATACGCCCTTTCCGCAGCACGTGCTCTTATGCGCAA
This sequence comes from Maridesulfovibrio sp., assembly GCA_963676495.2. Taxonomy (GTDB): domain Bacteria; phylum Desulfobacterota; class Desulfovibrionia; order Desulfovibrionales; family Desulfovibrionaceae; genus Maridesulfovibrio. Next base: position 663,604 of record CAXXRF010000003.1, read on the forward strand.
CACTGACATGCCTGCCAAGGATATCGCTGAAAAATCTATGGAAATAGCCAGTGAAATCTGCGTCTACACCAATGACAACTACGTTCTCAAGACCCTCGAGAAATAAGACAAATAAATTTGCAAAGGTTTTATAATGAGCAATCTTACCCCTAGAGAAATCGTTTCGGAACTGGATAAATTCATTATCGGGCAGGCAGATGCCAAACGTATGGTTGCAATCGCCATGCGTAACCGCTGGCGCAGACAGCAGCTCCCAGCAGAGCTGCGTGATGAAATAGCACCTAAAAACATCATCATGATGGGACCCACCGGGGTTGGTAAAACAGAAATTGCCCGCCGTCTGGCAAAACTCTCCGGCTGCCCTTTCTTCAAAGTTGAAGCTACCAAATTCACTGAAGTCGGTTACGTTGGCCGAGACGTGGAGTCCATGGTCCGCGACCTTATGGAAATAGGTATAAACCTTGTACGCAAGGAAGAAACTGAAAAAGTAAAGGTCAAAGCGGAAAAGCATGCCGAAGATGCCCTTCTGGATATTCTGCTGCCCAGCTCTAAACCTCAGCAGCAGGGAATGGGATTCTTCAACAGCAATGCTGAACCTCAGCAGGAGGAGAAACCGGCTGCAGATGCATCTTCTACCCGTGAAAAATTTCGTAAAATGTGGCGTGAAGGCAAACTTGATGACCGGGAAGTAGAAATCGAAGTTACAGTTCAGGGCGGTGGTGTTGAAATCATGTCCATGCCCGGAATGGAAGACATGGGTATGCAGGTCAACGATATGGTGAGCAAAATGTTCCCCAACAAGAAAAAGACCCGTAAAGTCAACATCCGTGAAGCTTACGAAATCCTCATCCAGCAGGAATCAGATAAACTGATCGACATGGACAATGTTGCTGAACTTGCCCGTGAACGTGTCGAACAGACAGGAATCCTTTTCCTTGATGAAATCGATAAGATTGCCGGCAAGCAGGAAGGCGGAGGATCTGCAGATGTTTCCCGTGAAGGCGTTCAGCGAGACCTTCTGCCTGTTGTAGAAGGCTGTGTGGTCAACACCAAGTATGGCATGGTCAAGACTGACCATATTCTGTTCATTTCCGCAGGTGCTTTCCACTATGCCAAGCCTTCAGACCTCATCCCTGAACTGCAGGGCCGTTTCCCCCTTCGTGTGGAACTTTCCTCACTTGGCAAAGATGAATTCTACCGCATCCTCACCGAACCCCAGAATGCTTTAACTGTACAGTACAAAGCTCTGCTGGAAACTGAGAACCTGACTATCGACTTCAGCAAGGAAGCACTTGAAGAAGTTGCTGCCAATGCCCAGAAATTCAATGAAGAAACCGAAAACATCGGCGCAAGGCGTCTTTACACAATCATGGAAAGGATTCTCTCCGACCTTTCCTTCGATGCCCCCGATCGCTCCGGAGAAACAATAGTCATTGACCGTGACTATGTTCAGGAAAAACTTCAGGACGTTGTGGAAGATAGAGACCTGTCCCGTTACATCTTATAAGAAACATTTCCTGAATATAAAGAACCTCAGCGAGGGATTACACTGTAATCCCTCGCTTTTTTTATATTTCTTGAAATTGTGAGCAGGAACAAAATATGCTAGACAGGCTCTTGACTGCACGAAAGCACTATAAATGCGTTTGATCCCAAACGACTGGAGAGTCATGGACACTAAAACCTCCCAGCAGCCCAGAATCAGGGGCACCTTTTCAACCAAAATAGTTCAAGAAATAGGCACAGGCACAACCAAACGAAAGGTTGTGCAGTCCTTTCTGTACTACGCAGAAGAAAAAGAGAACGGTGATATTTCCTTGCAGGCCCTTAACGAGAACGACGTTCCCTCCGGAGAAGCCCAGACAATAAGCAAAGAAGAATTATTGGAATCTTTCACACCGGAACTGGAACTTTATACTTCCAAAGTTTTCCCGGCCATGAAGGAACTGAACAAAGCCCTCGCCAAAGCAGACCGCCAGCGTCAAATGGGTAATACATTCACTGCAGAAGTGGAATACGGTAAGGCCCTCAATATCGATGAAGAAAATATCCGTGCTAATTTCGGTATAGGACTTTGCTACCTTTCCCGAAAAGAAGATGAGAAGGCCGTCGATATTTTCAACCGTCTGGTAAAGCTTGATGCGGCTTTTGAAAAGCAGCACAAACACCTTTTCAACGACTTTGGAATATCCCTGCGTAAGAATCAGATGCTTAACGAAGCTATTGATTTTTACAAAAGGGCAATCGGCCTCACCGATGATGATGAAAATCTTTACTTTAATATTGCCCGCTGCCTCTATGAACTGGGCAAACGTAAAGAATGCCTCATCTACGTGGATAGATGTCTGAATCTTAACCCCGAATCCAAGCCAGCCATCAAGCTTAAAAAACATATATCTAAGAAAATTTCCGTATAGTCTTATTCAGAGTTACAGGACTGAAATTTTATCCCTCTTTTTTGGTTAACACCGGAGAAGAGGGACTTTTTTTCCCTTTTTCTCTTTATTTTTCCTTATGATTCCTCGAGCTAAGCTAATCATAACTTTAGGCACAGCCTTTGCTTAAATGAGTGTGAGCGGATTTTTATTCCTGCTTGCATGGTTTTAACAGGTCCCGGCGGAGTCACTATTATATGCCGGACCGCTCAAGGAGTTTTTCATGGCTTTCAGCTCAATGTATACAGGCGCAGCAGGCGTCAAGTCTCACGGAATGCTGATGCAGCAGATCGGCGCCAACCTGGCTAACGTAAATACGCTGGCCTATAAAAGCGGCGACACCTTCCTAGAGGCAATGGCCAGCCAGAGCAAGGTAGGTTCCATTTCAGGCGTAGTAGCCGGTGGCGGAACCAACACCGTCGGGCAGATCGGCCTTGGATCAAGGGTTGCAACAACGCGTATCAATTTCGAAGAAGGTTCCTTCGAAAAGACCAGCAACAGTACAGACCTTGCCATCGGCGGTCAGGGCTTTTTCCGCGTGGCAAAAGATGACGGCAGTGGAAGCTATTATACCCGCGCCGGTAATTTCCATTTTGATAAGAACGGTCTGCTGGTAGACTCCCACAATAGTATCTTGCAGGGATACGGAATCGATATTGACGGTAATATCGACACCACCTCACAAAATATAGCTCTGCCCATGAAGACTGAGATAAACTCCTCCGGACAGACAGTACAGGTCGTCAAGTCCGACCCCAAACCCACCAATGAGGTTTCTATCCGCACCAACCTGGACTCCGGTACTGTGGATAACACTGAGGTGGAAGGATCTCCATTTTTCTCCTTGATGCAGGCATGGGACGGAACAAGTGAGACACCGCTAAATTCCGAGCAATACGCATACAACACCTCAATCAAGATCTACGATTCCAGCGGTGAAACTCATGATCTGGTTGTATATTTCGATAAAGTTACCAGCGATGGGGATTCCTCGGACAGAATGTACTGGGAATACATTGTCACTGTTCCTCCGGGTAGTGATGGAAGCGCAAACGCAGCCACCTCCGCGGCAGGTCTGCTCATGACCGGAACCCTCACCTTCTCCGGAGACGGCACACTGCTAAATCAGAGTGCCTATACCCTAAATGGTGGTGCAGATGATCCGAAATCATTGAGCAACTGGTCAGTAGCCACACTCAACAGCAATGGGCTGCCGGTGATGAATACCACCCTGAAGGCCTCCGACGGAACCACCAGTGATCAGTCCATTTCCCTCAATATGGGAATTCAGTCCGCCACTGACAGCTGGACTATTCCGGGAGCAAATGCTTCCAGTGTGGGCAGCAACGCCTCCAACCTTTCGGTGATGGACACCGGCAGGATCAATGCACTGTCTACAACCGCATACTACGGTTCATCATCAACCATCAGCCAGTCTCAGAATGGATTCGGTGAAGGATACCTGCACAATGTGGACTTTGATACCGACGGCATCATGACTGCCCATTTCACAAACGGGCTCAGTCAGCAGCTGTATCAGGTAAATCTCTATAATTTTAAAAATGAGTTTGGACTCAGACGGGAAGGTTCCAACTACTTCTCGGATACTCAGGCATCAGGAGATGCAATTGAAGGTACTGCCGGCAAGGAAGGGCTCGGGTCGGTAGTAGGAAGCACGCTCGAAACTTCAAACGTTGACCTTGCGGAAGAATTTGCCCAGATGATCCTCACTCAAAGAGGATTTCAGGCAAACTCGAAGACCATATCTACAACTGAAAGCATGATCAATACAGCGCTTGGTATCAAGAAATAGGTAGTTAATACCTTTGACGGTTTTTAAAAAAAGAAAGCCCCCATCATTAAAATGTGGGGGCTTTTTTACTGTTCTAAAAAGTGAGTCGCTGCAATCGACTAGCCTTTCAGTTTTTCAGCCAGCATGCGCAGGTGTCCGCGCTCTTCTTCAATACAGTCTTCAACAATTCCGCGTTCGGCTTCGGGAACCATTCTTTTGAGCTCAGTAAAAAGAAGAATGGTGTCTTTCTCAAATCTCATGGCAGCACGTACAGCATCTTCAAAAGTAAAATCTTCATCTTTAAATGCGGCAGTGTAATCAAAGTTGAATACGTCATGAGAATCAACAAGAGCCATCACGTACTGGGTGTATTCTTCGTAATCGCTTCCGGCAGGGATTTCAATATTGCCCAGACGGTCGCGCATATCTCTGAAAAACATTTCATGTTTTGATTCTTCTTCAGCAAAAAAGTCAAAGAATTCCTTTGCGCCGGGATCCTTTGCCTCGTCTGCTGCAAGCAGGTAGAAAGCCTGACCCTTCTGCTCAATTCGCATTGCCAGCTCAACTACTTCATTTGCATTAAAAAAAGTTACCATTTTAACTCCTCATGGATTTAATCTATTTTATAGGGATCGTTCAGTCTGATTTATTGGGCGTTTAAAATCAGTCGAATCTCTGCAAACAGACGGTCATTGCCCACAATATTAACTACTGCGCTCAAAAGCGCAACCTGAATCAGTTATATATTTACAAAAGAACATTTCGTTTTTTTCTAATTCAACATATAAAAAGATAATGGATTTATCGCTTAAAAAAATGCACAAAGAAATATCTCAAGCCACGCGAATGATATATTTCATCCAATTATCTGAAATATAAATGTAAACTTTTCCATTTAAACAGAAACAGCATTCACATTCGAGCTGAAAAATAAACAGGGGGAGATTAACATGTCAGTTGAAACATACGAAGATCCGGCACTGCAGCATTTTGTTGAACAGTCTCTGGACAAACTGGACCAGATAGAAACAGCACTCATCCAGCTGGAAAACAGCAAAAGTCCTTCTCCGGTAACAGTAGCCAAGGTATACGGCATTCTGGTGGCGCTCAAAGAAAGCGCGGCTCTTCAGGAATTGCGTAAAATCAGTGAAGTAGCTGATGCAATCGGAAAGGTTCTTGATCAGGTGTACAAAAACAAACTTGAACTGAGTTCCGACCTTCTCAATATCGTTATCGACTCTTTTGACAAACTTAATGAAATGGTCAGTAACGCAACCTTGAGCAATGGCTATGATGTGCGAATTGTTACTCTTCCCCTGGAAGAAATTAGTAAGCACGGATCTGTTAAGGAAGAAGTAATCGAAGAGCAACCACCTGCCATTTCTCCCCCCCAGCCGATAGTTGAAGAAATAGAAGAAAAAACCGAAGTAGTATCTGCTGCTGAAAATCCTCCGGTCAACGAGGCTGATGAAGTAGAAATAGAAGCTGAACCAGTTCGAAAGAAAGAAGCCCGCAGTGTTCCGGCTAGTCTTTTCAGAAAGAAATACAGGATCAAAAAAGATATAGACCTCGCCAGTAATGCCAACCCGCTTGGAGTTTCCAAGGCCGTATCCAATACTATCATGAACATGGCCAACAACTGCAGTGCGTTTGAAAACAACACTGCTGATGGCCTCAAATTCAGCCTCGCCAAACGTCATGACGTGAGCGAAGAATCCATTGTTCTTGCAAACTCAGCAGTGGAACTTCTGGACCTGACCCTGCGACTGAGCGTTAGCCCCGGCATTGACCATCTGCTCAGCTATGAACACGGAATGATTGAATACAGCAGGGTTGCAGCCCTGAACGGAGTTGAGATCATGCGTCTGCCCAGAGGGCGCAACTATTCTCCGCCGCTTGATCAGCTTGTCACCACTGCCAACGAAAATACTGCAGCAGTCATTATCACCAACCCGGACATTCCTTCCGGCTATGGTGTCCCGGCAGAAGAACTTGCAACTATGGTTAACCTGCTACCCAAACGCACACTTCTCATAGTTGATGAAAAATATGTGGAATTTGCATGGCCGGAAGATGATTACTCCATGGTCAGCTTTCTGGAAAAGGCTCCCAACCTTGTAATTTTAAGAAGTTTTTCGTGGTCATTCGGTTTGCGTGGTGTCGGCCTCGGATATGCATTGATGGATAGAAACAGGGCAAAAATACTTGAGGAGTCCAGACTCCCTGTTCCTGTTAGCCCGTTGAATCTCGCAGCGGGGCAGGCAGCTCTCAACCACAACGAATTCTATTACTCTACCATCGACCTCACCATCAGAGGACGTGAAAGAGTTCAGAAAGGACTGGAAGATCTGGGCTGTACTGTTTATCAGAGTCAGGGAAATTTCATTATGTTCAGTTGTCCTATCCCGGCAGAAGAAATCCACTCCACTCTGCAGGAGTACGGTTTCCGGGTAAAAATACTGGACGGATACGGCCTGCCGGATCTTCTCAAAGTATCTATTGGCAATAACTCCACGAACCGCATGTTCCTGGCTGCAATGAAAAATATTCTTTAGTCTGATTCAGGAGGAATAATGAAAAAAATAATGCTCATAATAGCAGTTCTCGGCCTTCTCGCCGGTTGTGCAGGACACACCACTACCATGCAGGATGTCCGTGCATACTGCCGCACTTCAACCCCGGACGCAGACTGCGATTCTCAGGATACCATTTGTGCACAATATTCTGAAGTAACCCTTCATGAGTATTCATCAGCAAAAGAATGCCGTCAGGCCTGTGAAAAGGTCCGTCAGGATTCGGCTATTACCGCCGATCTGCAAAACTGCCTTGGACTCTACCAGGCAGTGGAAGGAAAATGTAACGAGTTCTGCAACGACAATTACAAATAACAGACAACCCAAATATTGCCTCAGCTTGCCAGATCGTAAACTCTGGCGTAAAAGCAGATTAAATATTCCGGCAGTACCTGCCCTATTTTGCAGGTACTGCCGTTCTTCCGTTAAATCACACCAACCAAAGGACTTGCTGCCATGCTTAAACGGTTGACCGTCGGGCAAAAAATTTTCTGTAGTTTTCTGGTAGTGTTCATTCTTTTCGGCATAGTGGGGATGGAATCCCTTGTAGCCCTGAAGGATTCATCAACCGGATTTACAGGTTATCGTGGATACGCACAGGACTCCAATGTTCTGGGAGAAATTCAGGCCAAACTGCTGGAAAGCAGTACCGACGTCAAAGATTATATCATAACCGGTGACAGTAAGTACCTGAAGCAATACACAGACAATCAGGTCAACATTAAGCCCCTTTTCAAAACAGCTGAAAATTCAATCACCTCTGAATCGCGCAAGGCGCTGCTAAGTGATGTTAAACGTTTGCTGGCTGAATATGATGCCAGCTTTGCTGAAGTTACTCAGGCTCAAAACAAAAGAGACATGATCGCCAACGATATAATGATTCCAGCCGGCGATGTAATGGAACAGACTTTTGAACAGATTATCGACGGCATAGGAAAGAACGGAAAAAACACTGAGGCTCTCTACTGGTGTGCAAAGGGGGTTCGCAACCTGATCCTCGGCAGACTCTACGCTGCCAAATTTCTGGATGAAAGCCTTGAATCCCACGCCAAGCGCTCAATTGATGAAATGAAAGAGCTCAAGGTAGCCACAGACAGTCTCTCCGATATACTGGGCAAACAGAATACCAACAGGCTTGAAGCGATTAAACAGGCTCGGGACTCCTATGTAAAAGGGATGCATGAGCTTGTTTCAATCACTGAGAAACGGGATCGCCTGATTAATTCCGAGCTTGATATACTCGGTCCTAAAATGGCCGCACTGATTGAACAGGCAAAACAATCTGTAATAGCAGATCAGGAGAAACTCGGCCCGACCCTCCAGGCACAAAATGACAGCGCCATTACCAATACCTATATAATCGGGTTGATTGTTGTAATTCTTGGTTTGTGTGCTGTCTTTTTAATTGGCCGCGATATTACTATACCGCTGCAGAAAGTGGTTGATGCCGCCCACAGGATAGCTGAGGGTGATATGAGCTCCACAATAACAACCACTGACCGCGGTGATGAACTAGGGGCACTTGCAAACGCTTTCAACAGTATGACCAATTCTCTTAATGAAATGGCAGAAACAATGGAACGGGTAGCAGACTCAGACCTGACCGTTTCCGTCACCCCTAGATCCGACCAGGATACTATAGGAAAAGCTCTTGCTGTAATGGTGGACAACCTTAAAAGTGACAACCTCAAAATTCACGAAGCAATAAGAACCCTTTCCACTTCCCTGAGCCAGATCTCGGCCGCTTCAGCAGAACTGACTGCAAGCGCCGCAGAAACAGCAAGTGCAGTGGCGGAAACCAATGCCACTGTTGAAGAAGTCAAACAGACTGCCCATCTTTCCAATGAAAAATCGAGACAGGTTGCCGATGTAGCCCGTAAAGCTGTTTCCACTTCCCAGCACGGCAAAAAGTCTGCCGAGGATGCGGCATCCGGCATGAAGAACATTCGCACCCAGATGGACACCATTGCACAGTCAATCGTCAAGCTGTCAGAACAATCACAGCACATAGGTGACATTATATATGTAGTTAACGACATTGCAGACCAGTCAAATATTCTGGCAGTGAATGCTTCCATCGAAGCTTCCAAAGCAGGAGAAGAAGGAAGAGGGTTCACTGTTGTCGCAAGGGAGATCAGAAACCTTTCAGACCAGTCCAAACACTCGGTAGCCCAGATTCAATCCATTCTTGCTGACATCCAGAAAGCTACAAGTTCAGCTGTTATGATCACCGAAGAAGGAGGCAAGGCTGTTGAATCCGGAGCAAAGCTGTCCTCACAGACAGGAGAAGCCATCCTCAACCTGAGCTCGGTAATCAACCAGTCTGCCCAGTCTTCGGCCCAGATTGCTGCCTCCAGTCAGGAACAGCTTGCCGGCATGGATCAGGTAGCAGTTGCACTATCTTCAATAAAACAGGCAGGTGAGCAGAACCTCGAGAGCTCCCGCCAGTTGGAAGAGGCTGTGAAGGATCTGGATCAGCAGGCCAGATCTCTTAGGGATATGATGGAGCGTTTTAAAGTCTAGATCCGCTCTTTAATAAACTGGAAAACGGATATAAAAAGGTTACTTGAGAACAGATATGTATTTTCAGTAACGCTTATGCAATCTTTTGATCTGCAGTTTTAAGCTCCTGGTGATTAGTCTCACCGGGAGCTTTTTCTTTTCCATTTCGAGCACACTGAACATGTGATCAGGAATATTACAAATTCATAACCAGGTTTAGCACGTCAATTCAGATAGTTAAGATCAAACTCACCCCATCACTGATCAAGCGTTTCAATACAAAACTGCCAGAATCAATCAAAAGATCCTATCTCAACCCCAAGTCATTGTCGTTTTGCAAAATTTATCCATATCTTTTTAAACAATATCTCAATTTTACATCAAAATTTACATTTTTTACAATTAAGAACTGACTCATGGTACAACCTCACCAATAAGAGACCTATCTAAACATTCTGAGGCCAACCTTTATAATACATAAACAACTGTAATCATTAGTATATTTCGAAATACAGTCAAATTTTAAATTATACCACAGATAATCAAACCTTGTATACACAAACAGAACACAAAATATAAACAACTAAAATAACAGAATATAGTTTCTAAATTAGCATTTTTTGCAAAAATGTCTTTTTAAATTCTTCCTTTTACGATAATTTTCATCATTCAATAACGAAATCGGAACTTCTCAATGAACACTTCAGGAGGTAAAGAATGAAGAAAGTAATTTTCAGATCTCTCTTGGCCCTTATGATCCTCGGCCTTGCAGTGGTCATGATGACCGGATGCTCTAAACAGGAAGAAAAAATCAAGATCGGTTTCAACATCCCCCTTACCGGTGATATCCCCAAGGTAGGCGAATCTTCAAAGAACGCCGCTGAAATGCTGCTGGCAGATATTAACGCTCAGGGCGGTCTTGAAGTTGGTGGGAAAAAAATCCCTCTAGAATTTCTCTATGAAGACAATGAATCTAAAGCAGAATCAGCTGTTAACGCTGCGCTGAAACTCATTGAACAGGACAGCGTTGTAGCCATTATCGGCCCCAACTCTTCTAAACAGGCTGTTCCCGCAGGTGGTACATGTAACGACAACCGCACCCCTATGGTTTCCCCATGGTCCACCAACCCGGATACCACTAAAAACCGCCCCTGGGTTTTCCGTGCGGCATTTCTCGACCCCTTCCAGGGTCCTGTTGCTGTAAACTTTGCATCCAAGCAGTTCAAAGCTCAGAAAGCTGCTGTTCTCTTTGATATTTCAAACGACTACTCAAAAGGTCTGGCCGAAATTTTCAAAGATGTATTTGACAAAAAATTCGGCGAAGGAGCAGTTGTTGCTTTCGAATCCCACGGAACCAAAGACCAGGATTTCTCTGCACAGCTGACCAAAATCATCAACGCTAAGCCCGACTTCATCTTTGTACCTGACAACTACAACCAGGTTGCACTGATCGTTAAACAGGCTCGCGACCTTGGCTGGAAAGGCCCCTTCATGGGCTCTGATGCATGGGGTTCTTCCGAACTGATGAAACTCTGCGGCGACGACTGCAAAGGCCAGTACTTCTCTACCCACTACGCCGCAGCCGGAGCTAAAGGCGCAACCAAGGAATTCATCGACCGTTACGAAGCAAAGTACGGCGAAACTCCTGATGATGTTGCCGCACTTACCTGGGACGCAGCCCGTCTCGTTCTGCAGGCTATTCAGGATGCAGGTTCTTACAAGTCCAACGTAAAAGACGAGCGTAAAGCAATCCGCGACTCCCTTTCCTCTATCAAGGAATTTGCCGGTATCACCGGATCCATGAAGTTTGATGAACAGGGTGACCCCATTAAATGCGCAGTTGTTGTACGCATTGACGAAAACGGCAACTTTGTATTTGCCGAGTCCGTCTGCCCCTAGATCCTAACTATACAATCAGACGGCGGACATACTCCGCCGTCTGATTCTTTTTCACTGATGCTGACGTCCGGACGGGCCGCCGGATAATTTGACTTTAATGAGAAACCCTGCCGGGTTTTATATAAGAAAGGGATGACCTACGGTGGATCTCCTAATCCAGAACCTGCTTAATGCCCTGCAGTGGGGCAGCTTTTACGCCCTCATTGCCTTGGGATACACCCTTGTTTACGGTGTTCTGCTGCTGATCAACTTCGCACATGGCGATATTTTCATGGTCGGGGCTTACATCGCTTTTTTTGTAGCCACATTTTTTCTCGGACTTTTTGACTTCGCCCCATGGATGGTGCTTGCACTGACTGTCCCGCTTACCATGATTCTGACAGCCGGGGTCGGAGTAACTATCGAAAGGATTGCATACCGTCCCTTACGCAGAAAAGGTGCTCACCGGCTTTATGTGGTTATCACCGCTCTTATGTGTGGTCTGATCCTTGAAAACGGGAACCTCGCCCTGCTTGGTGCAAGCCGTAAAAAATTCCCCGAACTCCTCGACAAGGTAGTTTACACTTTTGGAAATGTTTCCGTTACCAACCTCAAAATCATCGTTATCTTCGCTGCCATAGCAGTATTTCTGCTTTTGCAGTTCATTGTCACCAAGACTAAAATCGGTATGGCAATGCGCGGTATTTCATACGATAAATTCGCAATTCCGCTCATGGGCATTCCCATTGACAATGTAATCGTTTTCACCTTTGTGCTCGGCTCCGGTATGGCAGGACTGGCAGGATTGCTTTTCGCCATGTCATATCCAATTCTTGAGCCTTACATGGGTGCTCTTATAGGCTGGAAAGCATTCATTGCTGCTGTTGTAGGGGGGATCGGAGACATCAGGGGAGCTTTTATCGGCGGATTCCTGCTTGGATTTATCGAAGTCGGAGTTGTTGCCATGTTCCCATCCACTTTCCGTGACCTGTTCGCCTTTTCCATCCTGCTGGTAATCCTATGGATCAAGCCGACCGGAATATTCGGCGTAGCCAAGACCACTAAGATCTAAGGCGGGATATTCATAATGCAGAAATACAGCTTCAACATTGGTATTTGGGCCATGGCTGCCATTGTGGTGCTCCTGTCCCAGTCCGGCGCGCTGGACTTGTACGTACAGTCGGTTATCATGTTCATCGGTATCAACATCATTCTGTCAGCCAGCCTCAACGTGGTTAACGGCTACATGGGTGAATTTTCATGTGGCCATGCAGGCTTCATGTGCATCGGGGCTTATGTCTCATCTGTCCTTAGTGTTATGTTCTTTACACAGGATAAAATCTTCGGGGCTCCCATTCTTCCACCTGAAATGGCCTTTCTTGGATTTCCCATAATTGTTATTATTTCCGGACTTGTTTCCGCAGTTACCGGTCTTATTGTTGCCATTCCCTCTTTCAAAACCAGGGGAGATTATCTGGCAATTATCACAATTGCGGCAAACTACATGGTTATTTCAGCCATCGAAAACATGGACATAATCGGTGGTCCTCGCGGATTTATGGGAATGAAGAGGGTGGTCAATGCAATGGAAGACTTCGCCGATATCCCTTGGATGATGATCTGGGTTATCCTTGGAACCTTCCTTAGTATCTGGATGATTCGCCGTTTTGTTTCATCCACTTACGGCAAAGGAATCATGGCTATCTGTCAGGATGAAGTTGCCGCTGAAATCATGAGTGTTAACACCAACAAGATGAAGATGGCTGCCTTTATGCTTTCTTCTGGTCTTGCAGGAGTAGCAGGAGCGCTCTTCGCCCATGTTCTGGGCTATGTTAACCCGCAATCCTTTAACATCATGAAATCCACTGAGTGTCTGGTTATGGTCTACCTTGGAGGAATGGGATCACTTGGTGGGTCAATCATTTCAGCAATATTCTTTACTTTGATGCTCGAAATGCTGCGCTTCATCATTCCGGCAATTGATACCGGCCTACATTTCCTAAACCTCCTTCCAGACAGCTACCACTTGAGCCAGGTCTGGAAATGGGTGCTCATTCCGCTGACTCTGATCCTGCTCATGCAGTTCAGGCCTGAAGGTATTATGGGCAACAAGGAATTGTCCGACCTGTTCCCGCGGCTTAAGAAATTCTACAAATTCAAGTAGCCATAACCCGCGAGAAAAGGAGATAAAATGTCACTCTTGAAAATAGACGGACTCACACAGAGATTCGGGGGGCTGCAGGCCGTTTCCGATTTTAATATCGAGCTTGAGGAAGGTTCACTCACCGGGCTGATCGGGCCCAACGGTGCCGGAAAAACCACCATCTTCAACCTCATTTCCGGCTTTTACCAGCCTACAGAAGGAACCATCACCTTCGCAAAAACCCCCACGCGGGGATTAAAACCACATCAGGTAACAGGCCTAGGCATCGCACGCACATTCCAGAACATCAGGCTCTGGCATGATATGACTGTCATTGACAACATTCGTATCGCCCAACATTATCGTATGGGTTACGGATTCTTCGACGCCATTCGCAGATCAAAGAACTACATGCTAAGAGAAAAAGAAATTGAACGCATTTCCGTTGAGCTGCTCGAATTCATGGATCTCAAGCAGTATGCGGATGAGCTGCCCACCAACCTGCCCTATGGATTACAAAGGCGTGTTGAAATTGCCCGGGCCATGTCAATTCAGCCGAAGCTCCTGCTGCTTGATGAACCGGCAGCGGGCCTCAACTCTTCCGATGTTGAGGGACTCATCAAGCTTATCAAATGGATTCATGATGAATTCGACATTACCATTTTGATGATTGAGCACCAGATGAAAGTTGTTATGACCCTGTGCAAATGGATTAAATGTATTGATTTCGGCGCAACAATTGCCGAAGGGACACCTGAAGATATCCAGTCCAGCGAGACTGTTATCAAAGCATATCTGGGAGATGATTCAATCTGATGAGTACTCTACTTGAAATCAAAGATCTCCGCGTAAAATACGGTAATATTGAGGCGCTTCACGGCATCTCATTTAATGTCAACGAAGGCGAAATCGTTACCCTTATCGGTGCCAACGGTGCGGGAAAGACCACTACGCTTTTTTCCATCAGCCGTCTTCCTCCTCCGGAAGCACCTAGGGTCGTTACCGGAGATATCTGCTGGAAAGGAGAATCCATTCTCGACATGCCGCCGCACAAGGTTATTTCAGACCTGCATCTGGCACTGGTACCAGAAGGCCGTCACATCTTCGGCAACCTGACAGTTGAGGAAAACCTCAAGCTGGCCACATACGCCCGTAAGGATTCCATCAAGGATATTCACGGTGACTACGACCGAGTATTCTCCTTGTTTCCGCGCCTTGCAGAACGACGCAAACAGCGAAGCGAATCCCTTTCCGGCGGCGAACAGCAGATGCTGGCCGTTGGCCGCGCGCTTATGTCCAAATGTGACTTCATCATGCTTGATGAACCATCTATGGGACTGGCTCCGCTACTCATGTACGATATGTTCCGCACCCTCAAGCAGCTCAACGAAGAAGGTTTGACAATTCTGCTCATCGAACAGAACGCAAACCTGGCACTCAAGTTCGCCCATCGCGGCTATGTGCTTGATACTGGAGAAATAGTGGCCCAAGGATCTTCAGCTCAATTGATAGAAGACCCCGAAGTTAAAAAAGCTTACTTGGGAGGATAACACCTCAGGATGATCCTTGAGGTATCCCGAACCAACTCTTATCTCGGCTTTGCCACATTGCTTTCAAAACCGTAAACTACAAATAAAGGCCGCATTATCTTTCATGATAGTGCGGTCTTTTTTATGGCACATTATCATGGCTATATGCCAAGTGATAAAATGGTGTTAAAAGTAATTTCACAAAGACAAAAATGAAATGGGGAGGCACCGGATAAGTGCCTCCCCATTTCAGCTTGTATTATCAAAGGAGGTAGATGAAGCCTTCTTTTATGGATTTTAAAGCGGTACGGGCTGATCAAGTGTAGTTGTTGCTTTGATTTCGCCGGTACGCTTAACAATAATTTTTTCTGCGGGGATATCCGCATTTGCGTTTTTAAGCGCAGTCATAACGATCTTGCTGAAGTTGGAGCAACAAGGCACTTCCATTTCCATAACGGTAACAGACTTCACACCACTTACGCTAAAAATTTCGGTAAGACGCTGAACGTAAAGCTGGACATCATCAAACTTTGGACAGCCCATAAGCACCTTTTTACCGGGCAGATAGTTCTGATGGTATCCGGGGAGGGATACAGCAACGCAATCTGCGGTCAGGAGAAGATCTGCTCCCTTAAGAAACGGTGCGTCTGCAGGCACAAGGCGAATCTGAATAGGCCAATGGGTTAGCTGTGATGGCCCGGCATCTGCGGCAACTCCGGTCGGAACATTGGCCTGCTGGCAGGGAGAAGCCGCGGGAGCAAAAGCTTCAATCCTCGATCCGGCGCAACCGCAGCCTCCGGCAGCAGGCTTTGCATCAGGACGATCAAGACGCAGGCTCTCAGGAGAAGGCATGTGGCCGGGAACAGTCCTTCCCTGCTCGGTCAGGAGCTCCTTAACAGCCTCTGGGTCAAAGTCATCAGCTTCAACTTCAATGACTTTCAATGCTCCGGTAGGACATTCGCCAAGGCATGCCCCCAGCCCGTCACAGTACTTCTCGGCAACAAGTTTGGCCTTGCCGTCGATGATCTGCAATGCACCCTCTTCACAACCGGGAACACACTGCCCACAACCGTCACAGAGCTCTTCATTTATACTGATCATCTTTCTTAAAACTTTCATTTTACTATCCTCCTCACCGCGGCCTTCACCTGCAGCGGCCCTATGGGGCGGGATTTGATGCGCTTTGCGCTTTATTTTAATGCCTTTGGAGGACCTTATCCGGTCCCTACGGGGTCTTAAATTCATTTCTAAAGGTGACTAAGAATCCCAAACTTAAGGCCTGATATGCTTCTTTAATTGTGCCAGAGGAATAAACCCTCAGCTGGAAATTTGCTTAATTTTTATCTGCCTACACTCTGCCGGGTAAATATATATTCAATAGATAGAGTAAAGTCTTCCGGGACTAAGAGCTAAGCATCCTGATAGGTTATAAAATACACGGGACCCGGGAGGGGGAAATTTATCAAGATTTCCCCCTCTCCGGTCGCCGGAGGCATTCCCTAGCCGAGAATTGCCTTAAGATCTTCTTCCGGGGTGCTGATTGGCATAATGTTGAAATTTTCAACGAGGAAGTTCAGCACGTTCGGGGTTACGAATGCAGGCAAGGAGGGCCCGAGGCGAATATCCTTGATGCCGAGGAACAGCAGGGTCAGCAAGATTGATACTGCTTTCTGCTCGTACCAGGACAGGATAAGGGACAGGGGCAGGTCATTGACTTCGCATTCAAATGCGCCGGCAAGAGCTACTGCAATCTGGATTGCGGAGTAGGCATCGTTGCACTGACCAATATCGAGGAGACGGGGAATACCGCCGATATCTCCAAGCTTCTTATCAAAGAAACGGAACTTTCCGCAGGCAAGAGTAAGAACAACGGTGTCAGCGGGAGTCTGTTCCACGAACTCGGTATAGTAGTTGCGACCGGGCTTTGCACCATCACATCCACCGACGAGGAAGAAGTGCTTGATTGCACCGGCTTTTACTCCTTCGATAACCTTGTCTGCCACACCGAGGACACTATTTCGAGCAAAACCGCAGAGCACTGCGCCCTTGTCGGTATCGGCAGCAAAACCGGGCAGTTCTTGTGCTTTTTCGATTACCGCGGCGAAATCTCCGTTCGCAACATGGGTAACTCCAGGCCAGCCGACCAGACCGGTGGTAAAAATATTGCCCTTGTAACTTTCAACAGGCTTCTGGATGCAGTTGGTAGTCATCAGAATAGCACCCGGGAACTCGGCGAATTCCTTAGCCTGATTCTGCCACGCGGTCCCGTAATGTCCATAGAAATGGTCAAACTTCTTCAGCTCAGGATAACCGTGACAGGGAAGCATTTCACCATGAGTATAAATATTGATTCCGGTACCTTCAGTCTGCTCAAGAAGCTGACGCAGGTCTTTCAGGTCGTGACCTGAAACAAGGATTGCCTTGCCCGCTTTCGCGCCGAGAGGAACTTCAGTAGGTACAGGATGGCCGTATGCACCGGTGTTACCGGCATCAAGCAGTTCCATGGCTTTAAGGTTGATTTCGCCCACCTTCATGGCGAGGCCTACAAGTTCTTCAAGGCCGAGCTGCTGGTGAACCGCACTAAGGAGTTCATGCATCTGCGCGTAAAGGTTATCATCTTCATGTCCGAGTATAGCGGCATGATCTGCGTATGCAGCAACACCTTTGATACCATAAACAATGATCTGTTTGAGAGAGCGCAGGTCTTCATTTTCGTCAAAGGCGGTTACAGGAAAAGATTCGCCCAGCTTGCTGAGCTCTGCGGCAGAGCCTGCAACCTTTGTGAACTCACCGCAATCAGCCTTGACCTTTGCTGAAAGAGCGTCACGAGCTGCGACAACATCATTAATAACCGGAACAAATCTTTCGTCGTCAAAGTTAACGTTAGTGAGAGTGGAAAAAACGGCCTGAGCAGTAAGACGGTTAACTGCGTTGGAAACTTCAACGCCTTCCTTGCGGGCGGCAGTAGCAACAGTTCCCAGTTCAATAAGAGTCTGTACTAGAAGATCCTGAATTGCGGAAACTTCGTTGGTCTTACCACAGACACCTTTCACGGTGCAGCCTTGGCCTTTTGCTGTCTGTTCACACTGGTTGCAAAACATGTTTAACTCCTTTGCAGGTATTTTGTTTTCTACTTCTTCACTACCGAATACTGAAACTACCTTCTTAAGTATTTGATTCAGGTCAAAAGCCATAATTTTTCCCCTTAACCTTTAAATATTATCTTGAAGTTAACCTGAGGCGGTCATGCTTTTCAGCCACCGCCTTCAGGATTGATTTCCTGTTCGTTGAGTTCAAACTAGAAAATCCGACTTCAAAAGTATTTGATTCAGGTCAAGAGGATGACTTTTTTTAATTATTGTTAATCTTCCCAGTAAATACAGTTGGCAGGACACAAATCCATTGCGGATTCTATATCCTTTTCATTACCACCATCCGGATTAATTACATGGGCAATATCTCCGGGCCCCATAGCAAAAACATCAGGAGCCTCATCAACGCAGGCTTCACAGCCAATACAAGCATCAGCATCAATTGCAACAGAACGACCCATACTTTCTCTCCTTTGCATAATGAAACAAAGTAATCAGTTTCAGATTTAAATTATCATAGATAAACAAACAGCAAAACTTTTTTTGCAACTAAACAGACAGCACAATCAAGAATAGTTACTGATTGATATTTTGTGAAGTATGAATAGAAGAAAAGCTAAAATTAATAATCAGATACGAGCCACTCCTAAAAAGAGGGCGTGTAAAGATATTACCATAACAAGAAAGATCATTCTTGAAAGGTCAGCTGAAATGAAAGGAAACCGATAGCCGATACTGGAAGATGAGCAGCTCGAAATACAATCCCCGCAAAGAGTGCAGGAAAGACCGGGACGTCCGGCTTCTATATCTGATTTGCCGAGAGCTCCATAACGGCAGGATCTGCTGCACTTCAGGCACTTGCAACAATCATTGGAAATTCTGATTCGCCATGGCGAAAGACGCCCCAGCAGATTGGAAACGATACCCATTGGGCAAAAGGCTGTGCAGTGAACCATCATTCCCATACGACGGGAAAAATAGACCATTACAAACAGGCCCATCAAACCAAATCCGGCTGCCCACCACACAGCTTCAATTCCAGGAATTCCAGCCCTTCGCATCACCCATGCAGCGCAGACGACTGCAACAAGCAATACTAATCTCATCCAAATTAACCCTCGTGAGAATTCTCGGGACGGCCTTCCTTTAGCACTACGGCTGCTCAAATCATCCCATGCCCCAATGTAACACAGATGGCTGCACCAAGCCGGTCCGACCAAAAGTACCGAGACAGTAAAAAGTATCGGCATGAAAAAACCTGAGCCTCTGAACACCGGCCCTGCAGCGATAAGGGCCGGAACGGGAAGATGAAGCTTTCCGGTCATCAGAAACTGTTCGACTCCGGCAAGCCCGAGTCCCAACTGACTAAAAAAGACCAACGAAAATAGGGCCCAGATGAAAGGACGAGTTCTGCGTGATCCTTCAGGAGTGAGCATTTTTCCTCCCACCCACGAGGCGTAGAGGGCAAGCAGGAAAATTTCTGCCCTCCCCCAGCCAGAAAACAGCCGGTCTGCCATCAGGAGAGGAAAGGACACCTTAGTTCTGGTAATTTCCAGCAGAAGTGCTGTTAACAGAAAAATCGAAGCCTTGAACCAGCCGCTACCAGAATTTCTATTGAAATAAGATCTTCCTGAGTCAGATAAAGAATATGCACAGGAAAAAAGACTCAAAGCAAAAAGACTGCCCATTATAAAAGCAAGTCGTATCCAGTCTTCACCCAGAAATACGCGGATCCCAATCAGATCAGTTCCCTTTTCCAGCCATGCAACCGCCCCGCCCCCCAGAACTACAGCCGCAACATTTCCGACCCAGCGTTCACGGGTAAAAACCAGTGCTGCCGAACCCGCCATAAAAACGGCAAGCCCCCAATCTCCGCCACGAACAGCATGAGCTGCAAGCAACAGGTATGATGATATAATCAGAACGAAAAACAAGTGTGCTCCCCGCGATTACTCTTCCAGAAGTTTTTCATAACCGATTCGATCCATGATCCATCCAAAACGCCTGTTTTCTTCATAATTTTCCATCCAAAGCTTCAGCGCCTTGGAAATGATCGCCAGAGCTTCTTCACTGGTATATACGCCTGGCAGCTCGGTTCCAAGTCTGGGATGGCGTCCAAGACGTCCTCCGGCTAAAACCCTCCATCCGTTACGAGAACATGAAATAATTTCAGTAGGACACACATTAAGGCAGTACCCACAAACGAGACACTTCTCACGGGTAATGACAATACGCCCGTCAACAAGTTCCATTGCATCATCAGGGCAGGCCTGCACACACTCTTCACACTGGATGCAGCCTTCAGGATCAACAACAGGAACACATGACCGGATCAGCCCGATATCTGAGATGTGAGGACGGGAACACCCATTGGGGCAGGCCGCACTGTTAACTGAAAAAGATTTATGCCGATTAATCTTTTCACCGAAACGTTCTTTCAGGAACTCGGGCCATCCTGTCTTATTGATGGTTTCCTCTATTCGCGAAGCAAAATCATCTTCAACAAAAAGAGCAAATCGACATGCCCCGCCACGGTTTCCACGACAGATATTTATTGATGAAATATTACTCATAGTAAAGATCCCCAGTACATGTTATTGGCTTGTTACTTAAATTTATAGATGAAAAAACAAACTAACTATCTGACTTAAGTCATTTAGCCAATCCATAAATATTATAAAGTGCGGCTGTAATGAAAAAGACACAAAACCTGGAAAAAATTAATCTGTTCTCCGGACTTTCGCAGGAACAGCTTACTCATTTGGAATCTGTGGCTATACCGAGAGAATTTGTAAAGGGAGAGCAGATTTTCATGGCCGGAGAAGAAGCCAAGGGTTTCTACAGTGTTGTCTCCGGAAAGGTAAAGATCTACCGCGAATCTCTTTCCGGCAAGGAACAGATCATCCATATTTTCGGTCCCGGAGAAATCTTCGGAGAAGTTCCGGTTTTTCAGGGCAGCAGCTACCCAGCAAGCGCGGCCAGTCTCAAAAAATCCACCCTGCTCTACTTCTCCCGTGAACAATTTGAGAGAATCATCCGTGAAGATCCGGAACTGGCAATGTCCATGCTTGCACTGCTCTCCGGACGCCTCCGCCAGATGGTCAATCAGGTTGCAGCACTTAGTCTTGCCGAAGTCCCCGGACGTCTGGCCAGTTATCTTCTACTTCTTAAATCCACGCAGAATTCAAATGTTCTTGAACTTGATCTGCCAAAAGGGCAGATCGCATCATATCTGGGAACAATTCAGGAAACCCTGTCCCGCATCTTCAAAAAGATGAGTGAACAGGGCTTAATCACAGTTGAACGAAATACTATCGAAATCATTGATGAAGACGGCCTTGAGCTGATTGCCAGCGGCGAAGAGCAGCTATAATTTGCGCAAAATAAATTCAATACAGCTTTCGCATACCGGGGTTCGGGTCTGATCTATTTTTTTCTCGGCCAGACTCATGCGAAAAAAATCCCGGACCACTTCCAGCTTTTCCAAATAAACCTGATCCCCGAAACCGGTGACAAGATCAAGGACATTAACAGACTTGGGCGACCATGACTGAGCCTTATATACAGTAAATGTCCATCTATGTTCACGGTTGTAGCGGCTGGGCCAGAAGCCCTGCTCGTACATATCCTCATCAGGCACGGTTATAACCAGAAAACCACCCGGCTTTACAATACGTATCCAGTTTTTAAGTGCAATGCCGACATCTTCAAGGTCTTCAAGACAGTGGCTTGAGTGCAGGAAATCGTATGAATTATCGGCGACACCAGCCATCAGCATTGCATCTCCATCTTCCTTATCCCATGTTCTGCATGAACGCATGCGGGCAAAAAGTCCTGCATACTGCCCAAGCGGATCGGGGCCGCCACCGATATCGATACCTTCACCTGCGAAGAATCTGGTGTGAAAGGGACCTAGGTTGAAACGCCTCTTAGCTGCTTTACTCTGTTCTTTTGCCATCCCGCACCTTAAGATCTTATTGATTATATTTACAAGGAAATCACAAATACTTATAAAAAGATTCGAAACAGTCTAATTTAAAGGAAAGCTACAAGCAAATGCAGAGCCTCGCAAGGACCTTACTTCTGGCAGCAGCCACACTGCTCATACTTATAAATATTTCAATTGATGCTTTTGCGGAGACCATAACAATTTCCAATAAGGGCCTTTACCAGATTATTCCTTCGGAGAACGCAATAAATGATAATAACGCGATACTGGCACTTAAAGACTATGCACTGATAGAAAAGACCGAAAAAATAGATGCCATAATGGGGGCATCCTTTGGGTTCGAGTTCAGCTTTGAAGGAAAGAATCATCTTACAACTTTACTGCGGGTAACCCATCCGAAACTTCCAACCACTACAGGTATTGGCTACACAACAATTCACTCATTTCCGATAATTCTAAAACCTGAGGAGAAATACTTTGCGGGGTGGAATTTCTCTGAGGACTACGAACTTCAGCCGGGAAAATGGTCTTTCAGATTTGATTTTCCGGACAGCCCGGTCTGTGACTTTGAAGTTATCCCGGTAGAGGAACTGGTGTATGACGGCAACCGGCTTGAAAGAAAGGAACCTTATTTAACAGATCCCCCCATCATTACGGCGAAAACATCAGATCTTCCTTATGGAGGGATTCTTACCCGCTATCTTGTGCGCGGTGGAATCTACGCTTCCTTAACAGAAGCAAGAGAAGGTAAAAAAGCAGTTGAAGAGCGAGGCTTTTCACCATTTATATTTGTAAGAGAGAAAGTAAATAGGGACTATTGGTACTACCTGTTCATCAAAATGTTTAACTCCAAAGAAGAAGCAACAGAATTTGCAACAAAATACAGGCAGAAATATCGGCGCAAGGCAGTACCACAGAAAGTCCAACTCAAACTGGCCCCTATGAACTGAATCAGCTCCCTGTGATATCCTTAAATGTGAACGCTTTGTGACAGATCCTCTCTGGCCTGTTTGATCAGCATTGCGATCTGCGGCTTGGAGTATTGCCGGTCAGCTCCTACAGAAATACCTTTATGAAGCAATTCTTCAGTGATGAGTGATGAAAACAAATAAACTGTCAGCCCGTTAAGGTAGGGATCAGATTTGATTCTACGGGTAAGGGCATGTCCATCCATTCCGGGCATTTCAATATCCGAAACTACAAGTTGCAGAAAATCTGTAACGGGACGACCGGAATCTCTCACCTTTTTAGATAAATCTTCAAGAGCTTTCCATATCTCCAGCCCGTTAGGAAATGCACTGACTTCAAACCCGCCACGCTCAAGAGACATTTTTACCAGATTACGCATAGACCGGGAGTCATCCGCACACATGGCATTGTAGATCTTGTCTTCGTATTTTTCCACCTGCTGAATTGCGGCCTTATCTTTTGCGGGACTGATGTCATCCATGGCCTGTTCAAGATCTAGCACCTGCAGAATACGGTCCGGGTTGGTGAGCTTGACTGTACCTATGATAGTTCCTTCCGCATAACTGGCCATATTACCCTGTAATGATTCCAGTTCACTCCAGCTGATGCGATGAATACGATTAACTCCCGATACCAGAAATGCACTGACAAGCTCATTGAATTCAGTCACCAGCACCATGCGGTTCTCTCCGCGAACCTGCTCCATGCACAGCCAACCGCTCAAATCAATAAGCGGTATTACTGATCCCATGAATTCAAACATCCCCAGAACAAGGGGGCTGCTGGTATCAATCCTGCGCTGCTCTCCCCTGATATTATGCCCCCGACCGGAAAAATTCTTCAGATCAGATTCTTTGATTATCTTTTTTACTTTCGCAACATTAAGCCCAAAGGACCATCGTTTACTTTTATCTCCAACTCCTTCGTCGAGATAAAGTTCAAGCAATTCCACCTCATTGGTGCCTGCTTTGAGCAGAATTTTACTCCCCGTCATTTTACCCTGTCCCTTAATAAAAAATCGTGATCCGATGTACGCAACCAATAAACAGTTATGTTTAGCAATTACAGCAGCAGTTCATTCACGTCCAGCCCTGTCACAGAAAACTAACAATACTGCTACCGTGCCACAATCTCACTTTTTAACCTTTTAAGCATTGCATCAAAAACAGGGCCCCATTCATCAGCCTTTTTCTGACGGAAAAGAGTCATGGTCGGATACCATGGTGAATCGGACCGTTTACGCATCCAGCGCCAATCAGGGTTATAAGGAATAGCAACCCAGACAGGCAGCCCCAATCCCCCGGCAAGATGAGCAACGGCAGTATCCACGGTAATTATCAGATCCAGTTGAAGCATAACTTTAGCGGTATCTCCGAAATCCTCGCAACCACCGGCAAGTTCACGAATCAGAGTTCCACAGGAACATTCCTCGCGCTGAGAAGATTCCGGACCTTTTTGAAGGGAGTAAAGAGTGACTCCGGGAATCCGTGCAAAAGTAAGAAAATTTTCTACACTTACCGAACGATTGTGGTCGTTCTTATGAGTTGGTTTTCCGGCCCAGACAATGCCTATCTTCTTTATGGTTCCAGGTGGAACGTGAACGGGAAATCCAGCCTGAGCCGGAGGCTTAAGGTATGGACACTGCGTGGGGATACTGTCTATTTCATGCTTCATTATTCGCGGCAGGCTCATAAGAGGAGCCTGTACATCAAAATCCGGAAGCGGATCACCGGGGCCAATAATCTGCTCAAGTCCATCCAGCTCTTTCATCAGGGAATGAAGCTCCGGCTGGCACTCTAGAATAACCTTGCCCCCGGACTCAGCTATCAGAGCAACGTAACGACTGAAATTAAGTGTATCTCCAAACCCCTGCTCAGTGTATAGAAAAATCCTTTTACCATCGAGCGGTGCTCCGTCCCAAAGAGGTTGACGAAAATGACGTTCGCGCAGTTCCTCGCGTTTCCAGCGATACTCATAAGCTTCAAACCCGCGCAGAAAATCACCCTTAGCAAGAAGAGCGAGGGATCTGTCCCAGTTGATATTCACATTATCCGGCTTGTGTTTGAGACAATAATCAAAAATTCTAATGGCCTCATCAAGTTTTCCAAGATCCTGCAGAACAAGGCCCATATTGTAGTAGGCATCTATAAACTTCCTATCCAGGTCAACTGCCTTACGATGACAGGCCACAGCTTCCTTTAACCGCCCCTGTCTGCGTAAGACATTTCCAAGATTGCTCCAGCTGCCCGGAGAATCAGGCTTAACGGCTATTGCCCTGCGGTAGCACATCTCTGAAGCCTTGTATTTATCCTGCGAGCGCAGTGCCACACCAAGGTTGGTCAAAATTACCGGATCATCAGGTACAAAAGACAAAGCCATGGCATAGTGATTCACGGCATCGTCGAACTTACCGGCAGAATGACTTTTAACTGCTGCTTCAAAAGCCCTTCGGGCATTGGAAGGCAACTGGTCAATCCATAATCCGTCTTCCTGTTTTTCAGGTACTTCTGCGTGGTCCTGATTCATCGTTCCCTCATGGCATAGCTCATGGACCCCATAAACGGCTCAAGGATATACTCCAGCACAGTCCGGGTTCCGATATGAATTCCGGCAATAACTCTGATTCCGGGGAAAAGCTTGTAATAGTTGCCGTCATGCTCAAAGTAATCCCGGTCCGTTACAATCCGAACCCGGTAAAAAGTAAGCCCTCTATCCGTGGAATCCGCGTCCGGGCTTATATTGATGACTTTACCGTCCAGATTCCCAAACCTTGAAGCATCCCGGGAAGCAAGCTTAACCACAGCCTTCTGCCCATCTTTGACATAACCGATGTCACTGATAGGCAGCCGGGCTTCAATCACAAGTTTGTCCCCAGCCGGGACAATATCCATTACAGTCATTCCGGGGCGAACAACTCCGCCGACGCTGACAACATACAATGTCTTGACTACCCCTGTAACAGGAGAACGGATTACAGTACGCTTGAGGTTGTCCTTGAACTTGCGAAGCCGCTGGGTAAATTCTTCAAGCTCCCTGCGGTCATCCTGCAGCTCTTCACGTACTGCAGCATAATAGGAGTTGGTTATCTCCTGAATATCCGCCTTGGCCTGAACAAGAGCGGACCTCGCCTTGGCAAGCTTTGCGGTATCCTCCTCTATAGCACTTTTCAATTTGGATTCCTCTTTAAGAAATCCTAAGTGTTTGTACCGGGAGGTTAATCCGTCTTCCAGAAGTCCCGCGCTTATTTCAATCTGTTCACGCAGCAGTTTCAAACTGTTGCGCGAATTTCGCTGCCTGGATGTAATCTGCCGGATATCCTGCTCCCGCTGCTTGACCTTTTCCTTTTCTGATTCAAGATCGCTGCTCAGGCGGTCCTTGCGGGTATGAAAAAGGCTGCGTGAACGTTCGATCAATTGAGGAAAACTTTTTGCAATATCCTCGGGATAGTTAGGTTCATTCAAATCCTTATCCTCAGCTTCAAGTCTTGCAATATTGACCCGAAGTGAAGTTACACGAACATCCAGCTCCTCGACACTGGAGTCACTGGCCGTGGCCTCAAGCTCAATCAGTTCCTGACCTTTTTTAACATCATCTCCTTCGCGGACATTAATCTTCAGGATAATTCCGCCTTCAAGATGCTGAACCGGCTTAACTCTTGAACTGGGAATGACCTCACCTTCAGCCTGACTCACGATATCCAGTTCAAAATAACAGGCCCAGCCGAAAAACCCCATACACATTACTATACACAAAAGCAGAAAAAGGTGATGAGCAGCCTTTACCTCACCGGAGTATTTCTTTTCCATATCCATTTTACTGGACCTCCCCGGTTTCAGAATCGGATATCTTCTGCGTGCCCATATCAGGCTCTGAACTTTTCTTCACACTCTCGGCTTCTTTGGATGCTTCCCGATCTTCTTTGGTTTCCGCAGTGTAAGAAACTTCAGGTTTAGGCTTCCGGCTCAGATCAATAATGATATCAGCACGCTGCATGATACGCATATCCTGAGTAACTATAATGAGGGTTTTTCCGGCTTTGACCATGCTTTGTATCACCATGTCCATGATCCTCAAGCCTTCTATGTCAAACCCCTCCGCAGGTTCGTCAAGAACAGCAACAGCCCCCCGTACAGCCAACGCCCGGGCAAGAGCCAGTCTTCTGCGGATTCCCACAGCAAGCTCGGCCCCACCGTTGACAACTTCTGCCTCAAGGCCTTTTACACTGGTATCCAGATAGCGTTTGAGACCAGCCGCTTCAACAACTCTTCTGACCCGTTCATCGTCAAGGGCAGGATTATTCAGACAGATGTTCTGTTTGATAGTTGCATTGAGAAAAGTAGGTTCCTGGGGAAGATACATAACCTGAGTTCTCCACCACGGCGCAGAGAGCTGCCGGATATCAACTCCGCCAGCCAGAATCTGCCCGCGCCCCGGATCAATAAGCCCCAGAAGCAACCGGACCAGTGTGGTTTTTCCTGATCCGTTATGCCCGGTGACCACCACCACATTTCCGGGTTTAATCTCCACATCCAGTCCTTCAAAAAGAGGACCGGTCGAACCGGGATATGCAAAACCGAGATCCTTGATCTGGAGAGCCCCGCGATAATTACTGAGTTCGGTTCCGGACTCGCTCTCCAAAGGCTGGCGCATGAATTCCTGCAAAGAGTGCATCATGGTCGCAGCCTGACTGATCATGCTCCTTGATTTCATGAATGACGCAGAAACAGCCAAAGCCTTTCCAGACAGGATTGAGGCGCCGATAAGCCCCCCCATACTGAGAGACCCTGCAACAACTTCACGCGCCCCCACAGCATAGACAAGAACGCGAAGGAGCATAGCCAGTGTCTGAAGCATAGCCTGTCCTCTGGTTCCGCTTTGAACCATATCGCGTTTTATCCCTTGAATATTATCAACCTGAGCATGAAAAATTCCGGAAAGGAAATCCCTGCCGCCAAAGGCACGAACCGTATCTGCACCTGAGATTGCGTTGGAAAGATTACCGCGATGTACAACGGATTCATTGCGCATGGCATCACTCATCTTTTTCCCCCGGCGCATGCTCAGCCACCCGGAAAGAATTGTGCAGAAAACCGCTGTAACGGTTACTATTGCCAGCACCGGACTTAAAAAGAATATCGCCCCCACAAAAAGGATGAAAAAAGGCATATCAAGAACAGCACACAGCACAGAAGCATCATACCCGGCCTGAACGGTCTGGATACCACCCATGAGCTCATGGATACGAGCTGGAGGAATACGCCCCAGTGTATTCATTTTTGCACGGGCAAGACAGGTCAACACTGCTTCTGACAAAGCGCGGTCAGGTCCCACGTTAACTGCGGACGCCAATCTGACACGCACCACGGTAAATCCATGATTAAGAAAACCGGCGATTAGCATACCGGTTGTCAGAGTGATGAGGGTTCCGTCAAACCCGTATCCAACATAACGGTTAAGAACCTGAATAACGAAAATAGGCGAGGCAAGAGACAACACATTGATAAAAAGTGAAGCCAGTGTGATCTCAAAGGCAAGAAACGGATGCAGCGACAGTCTGCGCAGCAATTCTCTCATCATTCATATCCTTTTAAACGGAACAGCCTTAAAAAAGAAAATTCCATGAGCATACACACATGGAATTTTCATAGAACTGCATATCAATGTTCCTGCTGCTACTCAAAAACGTCGAGATTCATCATCCCCATCTGGTAGAGCAGTCTGTAGGCGTAAATAATATTGTCGATGTCAGCAGCTACGCTGGCACTAGTCGCGGTTGAATAGTCACGTTCACCAACCAGAATATCCAGCAGTTCAACCTGTTCACCGGTTGCTCTCTTCTTTTTTATCAGCTCGAGAAATTCGGCAGTAATATTGGCCTGTGTGCGGTAAAGTTCAGCATTCTTGCGCAAAGTCATAAGCTCCAGCCATGCGTTGCGAACATTCTCCTCAACTGTACGGCGGGTATCAAGGTCCTGCTTGCGTATTTCACGCAGTTGGGCTTTAGCGGATTTCATGCCTTCATACTCGTACAATCCAGAGAAACCGGAATAACTGACCATTAGAGTAGCCTTGTTCTCGGTTCTGACTCCGCTTGCCCCCTGATCCTGCTCTCTTCTCTTTCCCTCAAGCTCAAATTCGAACTTGGGATAAAGAGTGGCTTCCTGAACATCCACCTCTTCACTGAGTCGATCTTTAATAAAACTGATCTGGGTCAGCAGGGGGTTCTGTTTATTGGCCTGAGCAATGGCGTCATCAATAGTTCCGGGCATAAACTTGGCAGGCATGGTAACAGGAACCATTTTCTGGATTTCGTCAATTGCAACCGGATATCCATAAACAGCTTTATATCTGTTACGGGCAGTTTCAAGGGCCCTCTCCTGAGTTACCCGGTAAGACATTGCACCTGCAAGCTGTGCTTTAATCTGGAGTTCCTTGTAGGAAAGCCCCGCACCGCGCTTGACCAAAGTCTCTTCCATTCCGGAAAGCCTTTTCATGCTTTCTTCGGATTGAATGGCGTATTTGAGAGTTTCACGGGCGCGGATAAGCCCCATGTAGGCGGCAACACCCTCGATGATAAGGTCCTGACGAATACGCTCAAGTACAGCCTTGCTTTCATTAAGGGAAGCCTTGGCACTGTCAATGGAACTTGAAGTACCGCCGAAATCATAAAGGAGCTGAGTGGCGGTCAGCGACTGTTCGTTTCTGTATTTATTTGTTCCACCACCGGGTTTATCAATCTCTTCCCGACCGGCTTCAACTGAAATGTCGAAAGAAGGAGTCCATCCGGACCATGTCTGAGAAACAACATGCTCTGCCGATTCAACCCGTGCTTCAGCGGCTTTGATCCTGTCATGGGTGGAAAGGAGGTCTTTGAGAATACCCAGCAGATACGGTTTTCCATCTACCTGCTTGGGGTTCATGGCGGACATTCCCTCCGACATGGCAGGCTGAGCCAATACATTTCCGGAAGAAACTGCCAGCATGGAAATAACCAGCAAACTTATGGAAAAACGTAAAATATTCACTTAAAACCCCCGAATTAACTAAAAAAATATATTATTTCACCAAACAAAGAAATTGGATAGTGTTGTTAACATTTCAATATATATATAAATTCAATTGAAAAATCCAGATTAATAATACAATATTAGTCGGTAGTTCTAATCAATTTCTTAACACAATTTCGGTGGGGTGCACAAAAAAATGTTATCTAAAATTAAAAAGATTCTAAGTTCAGACACATTACTGCTACTGCTCACCGGATTTGCTGCTTCAATTCTTGTTGCAACCCTGTATATTTTTCAACCAGCGATACTGCAATTTGTCGACTACAAAATATATGACCAGTTTATGAGAACAAGTCCTGTGGGGCAGAAAACCAACATTCCTGCAATTGTTGATATTGATGATGCAAGTCTGGCCGAACTGGGGCAGTGGCCCTGGCCTCGTTATCGTATGGCCCTTCTGTTTGCAAAAATTCAACAGGCAGGGGCACTCTCAACAGGAGTCGATATTTTAATCGGTGAACCGGACCGCACTTCCCCGGCCACCATTCAGGAAAGCCTGAAGAATGAGCTTGGAGTGGATGTAAACTTCAAAGGACTGCCGTCAGCTCTTATGGACAATGATAAAGTCCTTGCAGATGTTCTTAAGCAGGGTCGTTGTGTTCTGGGTTTCTACTTCGACTTTATGGAACAGGCAAAGGACCCCACAGTTAACGACCTGCCATGTTTTGTTAAACCGCTGCCCATTGCCCAGATCAAAGCCAAAGGAGCTCCTCCGGTTAATGACCTTACCCTGAAGGCACTCAATGCAATCTGCCCGCTGCCTGTATTGGCAAAAGCTTCCCCTTTATGCGGATTTTACAACAGTATCACCGACTACGACGGTGTAGTACGCCGGGTTCCGCTGATCATCACCTGGAACGGCAAACAGTATCCGAGCCTTGCTCTGGCTACACTCATGAAGGCAATGGGGCGCAAGAATGTCATCGTTAAAACAGCCATCACCGGCATTGAATCCATCCGTCTTGGCAAAACAACCATTCCCGTAGACGCAAAAGGACAGATGATGGTCCGCTACCGCGGAGGAATGGCGGAATTTCCCTACTATAGTGCCAGGGACATACTCAGTGGAAAGGTTGGGGAAAAAGAACTTAAGGGTAAAATCGTATTCATGGGTACTTCTGCCGCTGGTCTCCGAGATCTGAGAGTAACTCCCTTTGCCGCCGACTATCCCGGAGTCGAAGTTCATGCCACCATAATCGACAACATCCTGACTAAAGACTTCATTCTAAAACCTGACTGGGTGCCCGGACTGGAACTTCTGCTGCTTCTATGCGCTGGAATAGCCTCAACCATGCTGCTTACCTGGACCCGCTCCTTATGGATGATTCTACCCATTGCTGCCATGGGAGCCTCAATCGTTTACGGATCACTTTATATTTTCCGGGAATATCAGGCCTACCTTACTCCGATGTACTCACTGGTTATTCTTGGTACCAACTTCACCATGCTCACCCTGATTAAATTCTGGCGTGAGGAAGGACAGAAAAAATTCCTGCAGGCTACGTTCTCATCCTATCTGGCTCCGGAGCTGATCGATGAAATGTTTTCCAACCGCGAGATGCCGGAACTTGGTGGAGAAGCAAGGCAGATAACTGCTTACTTTACCGATATACAGAGCTTCTCAACTTTCTCGGAAAAGCTGACAGCGCCGCAGTTGGTAGAGCTGCTCAATGAATATCTCTCTGCCATGACCGACATCCTGATTGAGGAAAAGGGGACTCTCGATAAATACGAGGGTGATGCCATCATTGCCTTCTTCGGAGCCCCAATGGATGTGCCGGACCACGCCCTGCGCGCCTGCCGGGTAGCAGTACGCATGCAAAATGCAAATAACGAACTGCGCGATAAATGGGCCAAGGAGACTCAACTCCCGGACGAACCGGACCGCAACACCAAGGGTTTTCCAGAAGAACAATGGGCCAAGGGCGAAAAATGGCCCAAAGTTGTTCACAATATGCGCACCAGAATCGGGGTCAACTCCGGGGAGATAGTAGTTGGAAACATGGGCTCTTCCATGCGTATGAACTACACGATGATGGGGGATTCGGTTAACCTTGCCGCCCGTCTGGAAGAAGGGGCCAAGCAATTTGGTATTTTCAATGCTGTCAGCCATTTCACACTGGATCAGGAAGTTGAATACGAAGGCAAGACCCAGAAGATACTTGATTTAGTTGAAGCAAGACTTATCGATAACATTCAGGTTGTCGGTAAGAATGAACCGGTCCGTATTTACGAACTGGTGGCAATGAAAGGAGGTCTGACAGAAAAAGAGCAAAAACTTTTTGAACTGTTTGCTCAGGCCCGCGAAGAATATGTTGCGACAAATTGGGATAAAGCCATCGAGCTCTACACCGAGGCAAACAAGTACGAACGTTTTGACGATACTAAGTTCACTCCCTGCGATGTCTTCATCAAACGGGCACAGGAACACAAAGCGAATCCTCCCGTGCCAGAGGGTGAAGTGTGGGATGGTGTTTACCGGATGACTAAGAAGTAGAATGAATATCCCCCGTCGCTTAATGCGGCGGGGGTATTCATTTATATCAATATGGATAATTTTCGGCTGAAGCCATTTAGCAAACTGAGGCGGACTATATTTTGGCCACAAACAAAGACCTCAGATTTCAGGCGGTAACAAATCAGATCCTACTTAACCCGAAAAACACGTGCACCCTCAGCACTGTCTTCCACGTTGAAGCCAAGTTCCATTAATTTATCACGCAGGGCATCTGCGGTGGTAAAGTCTTTCTTTACCCTTGCGAGTTCACGCTGTTCCAGCAGATCCTTGGCTTCCTCTGGTAATGAAGTGAAGGGCAACGGCATAGCATCATGATCAAGAATACCCAGAATATCGTCGACTTCAAGGAGCTGATCAAGGCAGAACCTTGCTTCACGCGCGGAAAGCCTGCTGCTGCTGAGTAGAGAGTTGATAGACTTGGTGAAACTAAACAGAATCGGCCAGAAGCGATGCAGCTTAAGGTTATCGTCAAGTGCCTGAGAAAGACCGCTCTTTAAAGTGAATACTTCCTGATCAATATCCTCGGAAACATCTCCGGAATCCCCGGCAACAACACTCAGTCCAGCGGCAAGCTCCTGCACCCGCTGCTGATTCTTAACCCACATGGAAACAGCCTGATCACTGCATACCAGCGGTTTTTTATAAGATGATGAGAGCATCCACATCCGCACAGCCATAGGCTGACCTGCTTTTTCAATAAGCTCATCAACACACGGCAGAACAGGTCCGCCGGGAAGTACCGGCTGTGCCACCATCCAGGCCTGGGGAGAAACCCCTGCACCTGCCCAGATTGCCCGCAGGTTCTCAAGATGAGGAAACCTGTGAATTTCTCCGGCAAGAAGCAGGCTTACACCGGGCAAACCTTCAAGAGCCGTTACAGCCTGTTGAATAAACCAGCTGGGGCGAACATTGCCCCACTCTGTTTCAACAATATCGCCAAGTTTGAGATCCTGCAGAGTAGCCCTCTTGAGCAGAGTAAAATCTCTTGGATTTTCTTTAACATAATCATCCATATCCACTGTTTTACCAAGGCTGACTTTATCAATATCCATGTTGGACATCTGTCCGTAGCCTTTATCCCTGGAGATATCGAAATAAACAGACCTAAGTTTTTCGTAAGCCAGACCATGAGCCAGCAGAGTACGGCATAACTCTACAGTTCGATCTATCGATTCAGAAGAACGGGCAAAACGCATGGATTTGCGAACACCCAGAATATATGCTGCCTTACGTATTGCTGTTGCAACCTCTCCGGAAAAAGTATTGCGGTCCACTCCTCTTTCACGCGATGCGGCAAGTGTCTGATCTTCAAGATCGGCAAGTCCCACAAGAGCCGAAACCTTGCTGCCCTCGCGCTCGAGATGACGGGCTATTACATCCAGTAGAATTATACGGCGATATGCTTCCGGGTCATAGGGATTATCAAAAGACGGCCCCATGGTGAACAGCCCGTTTTCAGCTTCAGAGATGGATAGGACTTTATCATCCCCTGTGCACTGGTCAAAAACTTTTGGCCCTTTCAGAACCTGCGGACGAAACAGAGGCGTGGAAAGATATCGCTCGCCACCGTCTGGAAAAATAGTAACCACCAGACCGTTCTCCAGCTCTGAGGCAACAGCAGCTGCTCCGGCCATAGCCGCCCCGGAACTCATCCCCACAAAGACCCCCTCTTCCTTGGCAAGACGGCGGCATGCTTCAAAGGCGTCATTATCGTCAACACGAATTATGCGATCCAGCTTCTGCTTATCGTAAATACCGGGAGGATAAGATTCCTGCATATTCTTAAGGCCCTGAATCTTGTGTCCTGGCTTAGGCTCAACCGCTATCATCTGGATGTTTTTATTAAGCTCCTTCAGACGCTTGGTTATTCCCATGATGGTTCCGGTAGTCCCGAGACAGGCAACCACATGTGTTACTTTACCTTCAGTCTGATCCCAGATTTCCTGCCCAGTGCCATAATAATGAGCATCAATTGAACCTTCATTATTGTACTGATCCATGAGCAGATACTTTTCCGGTTCCTCGCGGTAAAAACGGTAAGCGAGTTCAATGGCACCGTCAGTCGCCAGATGACCGGGCGTAAGCATGATCTCCGCACCGTAAGCACGCATGATCATCTTGCGTTCTTCCGAAGCGGTCTCAGGCATAATCAGCATCAGCTTATACCCTTTTACAGCACAGGCCATTGCAAGACCGATCCCGGTATTACCGGATGTGGCCTCAATAATAATCTTGTCCGGTGTAAGTTCTCCGGCCTCTTCAGCACGACGAATCATGGCACCGGCTGCGCGATCCTTGATGGAACCGCCGGGATTCATTGACTCCAATTTAGCCAGAATCTTGACATTTTTATTTGGGTTGAGCCCCCGCATCTCTACAAGAGGGGTTCCGCCTACCAGCTCCAGAATATTACTAGCAAACATTTATCTATTCCTTTCAACAGGTTATCTACAAGAAAATAAAACAAGACATCGCCCTTAAGCACTTGGCAACAATTTTGCAAATGTAGGCAGAGAGAAGATCAGAGCAGCGCGTGGTAACCGGGAAAAGGAATGAACCCGGTACGCTTTTTAGATTTAAAGAATACAACAGTCTGCCAAGGACGGAACCAATGTCAGCTTATCCTTTTCTTAAAGACAACATCGAAGCACTTGCAACATACAACCCGCCCTTTTACGCCTGGCTAAGCAGTCAGGATATTGACGAAGAAAAATTAAAAGACTCACTCTACAAGAACAAGTGGAACATTCTCGACTGGAAAATGGAAAACGGCACCGGGCTGTTCGAAGCTGTCATGCCCAACATAATCTACAAGAGCTGGAAAGTTACCGAAAAAGCTGAAACCAGCGCGACTTTTATTGTCGGCTGCAACCTTGGTTACGGTTTAAACCATGTGCTCATGAACACTCCTGACACTCATAAAGTAATAGTTTCGGAACCTAACCCCGAAATGCTTATTGCCTGTCTGGGGCAATCCGATTACCGGCCCTTCATGGAAAAGGGTAAACTCCATTTCTGTACTGTCGATGAAAACTCACTGATGAGTATCATTAAAGAACTCGACCTTCAATTCGTATACGGCAAAATTTATCTGCGGCTTGATCTGCCCAGCCAACAGATCGGACCTGAATATGCACGGTGGTCCGCAACCATCCGTAATAAGATGGAATCTTTCTCCGTAGAAATGACCACACTGCGCCTCAAGCAGGATGTTATGGTCGGCAACGAACTCGATAACTTTTCACGCATTCTTGAGGACGGAACAATCACCCCGCTCAAAGGTGCGGGCAAAGGACTTGGAGCAGTCATTCTCGGTGCCGGTCCTTCTCTTGGGGAGTTCGGACCGGAGCTGGCCAGAAATCCGGGCACTGCGGTTTACTGCACTTCCCTGCAGGGTCTTCCTGCTGCACACAAAGCAGGCATTAAACCCCACTTCGTAATCGGTATTGACTACAACGCCTCCATGAACCGGGTTTACGAAAAGCTTGATAAGGAATGGGCGAAAGACATTCCACTGATATACTCCACCAAGCTTGACCATAAAGTTCTGGCCGAATACCCCGGCCCCACCATTCCAATGTGGACAATGGGTGGACTTGGAACATTTGCCCTTAACCAGCATGAAGAAATTTTTGATGCAGGCAGTAACGTCAGTGTTACTCTTACAAGATTTCTTGACTGGTGCGGCTTCAACCATATCCTGCTGGTTGGGCAGGATTTTGCTTGGAAAGGTAAGGTCTCTCACGCACACGGTCACCAGAACTCCGGTGCCACATATAACAAAAGCATCATCGTCAACCTTAAAAACGCCGATGGAGAAGACATAACTTCAACAGTTCAGTACATGTCATCAAAAAGGGAAATGGAAGACGATATCAAAAAAATCAAAACCAGAGTCTTCAACCTTTACGGCGGATGTGCCGTGATTGAAGGGGCACGCAACGTAGATCTCCAAAGAGTTTTCATGGACGGTCTGCTGGCTTCTACCCCCGGTCGTATGGACTATTTCAAGACAGCCATGAATATGGCCCGCACTCCAAAAGATTTTCCCATTTTTGAGCCAAGAAGCCCTAAATGGACATCATCTCTCAATCACGTGACCAAGCGGCTTGAAAAACTGTTCCGTAAGCACTCAAAGCACCAGAAAGAAATTCATCAGGCCCTGCACGAGGTTTATTTCTTCATCAGACAGGATCCGCTCTACATGCCGTATCTTTATAATGAAATTCTGGATATGGCCGGACTTGCAAGGGCCAGGTCAAGCTATGCGCCCAAGGATCTGCCCCAGTATAAACGCATAATCAAAAAAACCCTCAAAAAAGTACGTCACATGGACCGCTGCCTGTCCATGGCAGACAGAAAAAAAGCTGCCTGAAAGCAGGATTCAACATTTTAAAAAATTACATCCATCATCCGTGAAAACCCCGCTGATACTGCCCACAGCGGGGTTTTCCATTTGCAGTTAATTTTTTGCTAAGGATTGACTTGAACACCTCGTCTACGAAGTGTAAACCGTGCCCATGAACGATGAAAAGAACGACAAACCATATTTTACCGAAGACGGCACCCTTGTCATACCCTTCTCATGTCCGGACCATGCTTATAAGTACTGGAAAAAAGAAGGTAAAAAAATATCCGAAGTCCTGGCGGAGCTCGGAGCTGACAAGGAAACATGGAAAAAATTCACAGCCGATCCATTTCCTGAAAATAATCTGGACACGGAAGTTACAGAGTCAGAAGAGGTATAATAAGTTGACATCGGTACTCAACAAATACCCCACCCTCTGCCATTTCATTATCGGCTCTTTTCCATTACTGCTGATTCTGGGGATTATTAATTTCAACTTTACGAATGAAGTTGATGCCATTTCGTGGTTCAAGGCCCATACTCAGGCCCACCCCGATCTGGAATCTGTCGCTAAAGTTGTTACGAACTTCGGCAATGCTGTCTTCTATCCTATCTATCTGTGGTTCCTCATCACAGGTATACGAATGCGGAAGACATCAAAATCGCGTCTTAAATTTGCACTTGTATTTCTCGCAGTACAGTTGACGGTCAGCCTTGTACTGGTAAGATTTCTGAAAATAGCCATAGGCAAACCACGTCCGGATGAAGGTGGATTATTCCAGCCGTTTTCAACCAAAGGAGTGCATCATTCCATGCCTTCCGGACATACAACAGAGATATACGGGGCTTCCATGCCCCTCGTTTTCAGATATCGGCAACTGCTGCTGACTTTCACTTTAGGCTCTTTCGCTGCAGCGGTGGCATTCAGCCGCATATATCTTGGCTGGCACTATCCCAGCGATGTACTCTGCGGCTGGATGATCGGCTCAGCAGCCGGACTTGCAACTCACCTTCTCTCACAAGAGGATTGATCACATGCACAATGAAAAACAGTCCCTGATCTGGGGCATTATGGAAGACCACCCCTGGCTTACAGTACTCTTCCTGATCTTTTTGCAATCCATTTTCACTATGGACTATCGCGCGTTATGGTTCTCCGATGAAGTCCGCTACGCCAACGTATATCATCAGATGAAGGATGCCGGGCACTGGCTTGTCATGTACCTCAACGGTGTTGCATATCCTGATAAACCACCGGTATATTTCTGGTTCCTATCACTGATAGATACCCTGACTCCAGCTGAAGGTATTTCAGTATTTTTCCTTGGGTCAGCCCTGTCAGCGGCAATATTCCTGCTTTCTACCGTGGCTCTGGCAAGAACACTCGGCTGCGGAAAGAAAACAACTCTCGCCACAGGCCTCGTCCTGCTGACAAACATATTTTTCATAGGCATTGCCCATTATTCACGCATGGATCTGCTTTTCGGCAGTTTTATCATCTGGGCAAACATCTGCTTTTACAAAGGTTTTCATAGCCGAGAGACTGCCCGCTGGTTCATTGGTGCATTTGCTCTTATGGGCATAGCCACCCTGACCAAAGGACCACTGGGACTCATCTTTCCTTTGCTTACCGCAGCCTGCTTCCTGATCTGGAAAAAAAGATTCACTCTGCTTAAAGACAAATCCCTGCTCAAAGGTCTGGCTGTACTGCTTGGTATTCTGGCAGCATGGGTGATTGGAGCCCTGATTGTCGACGGCACATCTTTTATACATAATATCTTTTACAAACAGATTTATCAGCGCGCAGTAAGCTCGTTCCACCACGAAGAACCTTTCCAGTACTATCTGATCGCTTTTCCGCTGGCATGGCTTCCATGGACCATGGCTCTTTTCGCAATACCGTTAAAAAAACTGTTTACTCTTGATCACTGGGTAAAGACCTTTACCGAGCGCAGTAATGATGAAACTGATGGCCGTGACTGGGCATGGGTAATGTTCATAAGCGGCTTTGTGCTTCTCTCCTGCCTCAGCATCAAGGTTTTAATCTACATCCTGCCTCTGTTCGCTCCTCTTGCAATACTCACAGCAAGAGGCCTGCTCGGCGAGGACGGTCAGGAACCGGCAATCAACTCCAAACGTCTCTGGGTTGCGGTAGCTTCTGTTTATCTGCTCATCGCAGTGGCAGCTCCCTTTGCTGAAGCCTTTTTCCCGTTTGACTTCCATCTGCACGGCCTTTCATTTACCGTACTCATTCTCGGTCTTGGAGGACTTGGACTTCTCGCTTTGAAAAATTCCGGAGCAAAACGCGGACTAATGCTTATGGCTGTAACCATGGTACTTTGGATGCAACCATTGGCCCTTTATACGCTCCCTTCACTTGACCAGCTTATGAGCCCACGTCAGACAGGGGAAATAATGCAGGAGTATGTCCAAAAAGGAAGCTACCCTCTTGCTCACAAAATCTATTCCGGAATATTCTCGTACTATGCCGGAACCGACATCCACGAGACCAGCGATCTTGAAGAAATTGAGTCTATTCTAAACGAAAAAGACAATGTCATTCTGGTTATGCAGAAGAAATATTATGACCGCTGGGAAAACAGACCCGATGGCATACAGGTCATACACGAACAGTTCATTTCAGACAGGCCGTATGTTCTCATAAAAAAATAGCCAGCCCGGATAGATCAAATAAAATCCGCCTCAGCATTCAGATGATGCAGAGGCGGATTTTTTATTTCTAATTTTAATACACAGTTGAGGTTTTCAAAGAAATTGCACCATGATAAGATGAACTAAAGTTCCTATGTACGCCTCACCACACTGAGTGAAGGAGAATTGAATGAGCAAGTCAAAAAGCATTCTTATCATCGATGAAGATAGAGCTCAGCTTAAAATTCTGCAAAAACAGCTTACACCTTTGCAAAAGCGATGGGATGTTCATTTCGCAAGTACTGCAGACGAAGTACGTGATCAACTCCTCATTCGGCCGTTTGATATTGTTTCAACAGAACTCATAATGGATGGCTTTAATGAAGGAAGCATCCTTGAAGAAATCAAGCACCGGCAGCCCGGAGCTATCCGGTTCATAACCTCTGCCGCAGTTAATTCCGATAATTTTCTTCAGTACATCAATTTCGCCCACCAGTTCATCACCAAGCCATACGCTCCCACTGAACTGTTGGGAAAAATCAAGAAAAGCCTCCGCCTTAAAAACATCTTTTTGAATGAAAGGGCTGCCAAAGCCATTGCATCGGTGGATAAACTGCCGACTCTGCCTTCACTTTTTCTGCGGCTTGAAAATGAATTGAAAAAAGAAGATGTCTCCATCAGGGATATCGGCAAAATCATCAGCGAAGATGTGAGTATGACCGCTGGGATTCTCAAGATCGTCAACTCGCCGTTCTTCGGGCTGTTCTCAAGAGTTACAAACCCGGAGCAGGCAGTCGCCCTTCTGGGGCTTGATGCAGTCAAGGGAATTGTGCTGGGAACTTTTCTCTTCAACACCAAGGGCGCAGACCTTGTTGATTTTTCAATTGAAGATCTTGGAGAGCACTGCCGCTACACGGCACTAATGGCCCGTGCAATTATCAAATCTGAAGGAGCAGATGCCGACCAGATGGAAAAGACCTTCCTTGCGGGGTTTCTGCATGATTTGGGAAAACTGCTGCTGGCAACTTCCTACCGTGAAGAATACAAGATGATCCTAAGTGAAGTCCGCGAGAACAATATCCCTATTCAGGAGGTGGAGAAGGACATTCTAAGCTTTACCCATGCAGAGGTAGGGGCTTACCTGCTGGCACTTTGGGGTTTCAGTGAAGATGTTGTGGAAGCGGTATATTGCCATCATGAGCTGAACAATCTGGGCAGCAATGATCTTAGTCCTGCTGTTGCAGTTCATGTTGCCAATTCATTTGATCACGAACTAAGAGTTCATAACAATGAATATGCACCGCATCGTCTCGATGCCCAGTGGCTCGAAATGAAAGGTTTTTCCTCTCATCTGGTACAATGGCTTGAAGCCTGTGGGGAAGCAATGGAGGATGATGTAGGGGTCAGCGAGTAGACACTGCCCCCTGAAATGAAATTATTTCTTTTTCTTAAGACGCACAGCAGTCCCGTAACAGGAATAAAATTTATCCCCTTCAGGGTGAAAGGACACGGACTCTCTATAACCAAGAATGGCGTCCGCATTAGCATCGATAGCCTGTGCAATAAGCCCGTAAAAAGCATTATCAAAATTATAACTTCGACAGACAATAAGCCCGAAGGTTCCGACCACTTCCCGGTTTGGAACAATTTCGGTAGTGACTATCTTTACCCTGCCTCCAAGGTAAAGATTACGAGCCATATCCAGCCGCTGATCTTTTTTTGCGTCTTCCACAGACCTTCCGCGCCCTTTACGGCTGGGCGAACCGAACATTAACGCCATATATTGTTTCCTTTTTTTGATTCTTTAGCAGGTGGAAGATTTCTGCCCCATTTAAGATATTATTTCAACTCAATAAAACATTGTTTAGCTACCAATTGTCACAGTATGCTCTGAAAGCAGCTTTATATCTCTTGAAAGCAAGGCAAGGTGCTGCTCTGTCCTCTCCAGTGCAGCGACAGCATCATCCATATTATTGGACTTGCAAGCCCTTTCAAGGGCAAGGGCTGCTGCAGAAAGTTCTGAAGCGGAAATATTAGCGGCAGAACCTTTAAGGGTATGTGCTCTGTCCCCTGCTTCTTTAAGTTTATCCGCATGCAGCATCCCCCGAACCTCATTGCAGAAACCGGCATTATACTCGTCAAAGTTACCAAGAATACTGAGCAGAATCTCCATATCCCCGCCAATGCGCTCCAAAGCTTCTTCCACATCTATGCATGTCCTGTGTTCAGGAACAACCATCGAAACGTCAGCCGCCATGGAATCAGTGGTGACCTTGTTTACTTTTCCCACCACTGTTTCCTTTACAAGATGGCTGCGGATTGTACTGATAAGCTGTTCCTTATCTATCGGCTTGGGCACATAGTCATCCATTCCGGCAACAAGACATTTTTCCTTATCCCCGCGCATGGCATGGGCTGTCATGGCAATAATCGGAAGCTTGGAAAGCCCCATTTCATTTCTGATAATTCCTGTAGCCTCATAACCGTCCATCTCCGGCATCTGAATATCCATCAGAACAAGATCATATTTACCGCTTGAAAGCTTATCCACTGCGATTCTTCCGTTGAGGGCCGATTCTATTTCCAAGCCTGTAGGCTCGAGAATCTGCTCTGCAACCTGCTGGTTGATGGGGTTATCCTCAACAAGCAAAACTTTATAGCCTTTGAACTCCTCTTCAACGTGCTGATATGGCTCCAGAACATAGTCGCTGCGGACTTCGTGTCCAAAGGTATTGAGGATAACATCAAACAATGGCCCCTGCTTAATCGGCTTGGTCATCAGCTTGTTTATACCTGCCCGATTGGCTTTTGCCAGTGCCTCATCAATATCTGTTGATGTAATCATTATAACGGGCAACTCTTCATAGGAATACTTCTGACGTATTCTTACACAGGCTTCATCACCGTTCATGCCGGGAAGTTTGAGGTCGATCAGAACCAGCTTGAATGCGTTATCTCCACGCTGATCCAGAATTTCAAATGCTTCTTCAGCTGTTGAAGCCGTTACGGGACTGAACCCGAACTGACGCAGGTATCTCGAGAGTACACTTCTTAAAGCAAGGTTGTCGTCAATGATCAGGACCGAGGTTCCCTGCAGATCCGCAGGAAGATTAAACTCGGTTGAAGATGTATCAGGAGCCACTTCAGGAGTAATGGTGAAAAAGAAAGTACTCCCTTCTCCCAGCTTGCTCCTGACCCAGATCCCGCCTCCCATTAGTTCTACAATTCGCTTTGAAATAGTTAAGCCAAGCCCTGTGCCGCCATATTTTCTGGTGGTAGATCCATCAGCCTGCTTGAATGCTTCAAAAAGGTGGGGCTGTACTTCTTCGGATATGCCTATTCCGGTATCTTTTATGGCGAACACTATCTCTGACTTTCCGGCAGTAATCTTGTCCGCTGAAACCGTAATTGTGATCTCTCCCTGGTTGGTGAACTTGAAGGCATTTGCAATAAGATTGATCAACACCTGCCGCAGTCTTAAGGGGTCTCCAATAATTCTTTTGGGAACGTCCGGACGAATATCGATAACCAACTCGGTTTTAGAAGCAACCATCTGGTCTACAAATAAATCAGAAATATCATGGATCAACTGATGCAGATTAAAATTAACCTCTTCCAGCAACAGCTTTCCGGCCTCAATTTTGGAAAAATCGAGAATCTCATTGATAAGGCGAAGAAGCACCCGCCCTGAGCTGACAATAATTTTAAGGAACTCACGCTGTTTTGCACTCAGCTCAGTGGATAAAGTCAGATCAGCCATCCCGATGATCGCGTTCATGGGAGTACGAATCTCATGACTCACATTTGCCATAAACTGGCTTTTGGATCTTGAAGCAGCTTCAGCCTCATCTCTGGCCTGCTCAAGTTCACGGTTGATCTGCTTAAGCTCCCTGTAACTGTTCTCAAGGTTTTTATTACTCTGATAGATTTTTTCCTGCAGCTGCCCGCTGTATTCCTTGAGCTTATGGTCCTGTTCTTCAATCTGCTGGAGCATATTGTTAAAATTTTCAAGAAGTGTTTTCATCTCCCCCTGAGATTTGAACATGACTCTGGCGCTGTAATTTTTATCAACAGAAATCTGCTTTGCAGTCTCGGTAAGTTTGATAATGGGAGAAATGAGAATTCTACGCATGGTCACAAACAAGGTGACCATAAGGAGAACAACAAGAAACATAGTTCTCAGCAGTGAGTTGAGCAGAGATTGGTACAGCTCATCTTCAATGAATTTAGGAGACAGGAAAATCTCAACTGCGCCAATAGGCTGGTTCATGATTGAAATCTCGGCCTTGCGTTTAATGAGTTTACCCGTAGGCCAGTCAGTGAAATCTACAATATTCCAATCTTCGTCCCGAACCTTGCCTGCAAAAACATTCTGACCATTATCTTCTGTAACAAGGATTGCCCGCACTCTCTTATCATTCATCTCAGAAAGGATAATGCGGTTTATTGCAGCCTGATCAACGTTCCAAAGGGGAGTAATCAACGACTCGGACAGCCTTTCAACCAACCCGTCAGCTTTTTCGTTAAGCTCCTGCAGCATATTATTACGGGTGGAGCTGTAGTCATAGGCACCTGATATCACGAATGTTATCAGGGAAATGAATATGATCAACAGCCCGATTCGGGTCTGGACTTTATCTATCTTAAACAATTTCAAAACCTTGCCGAGAAAATAGGTTTGGATTTCAATGGACTTGGGATGGATATAGACAACGGTTTAACATTGCAGCATATTCGTTGCAACTGAACTTTTCTATATGAGACATGCAATCCTGCGGCTAACCGATGGACAAGCATCCATCCAGAAGTTAAATAGTGCGCATCAAAAATACAAGGACGGTCATTACCAATGAAAATAGCCCTGTTGCAGCTGAATCTGACAGTAGGCGACATTGAAGGAAACATACGTCTCATTCTGGACGGAGTTAAAAAGGCAGCCGAATCAGGCGCTAAACTGTGTGTAACTTCCGAGCTGGCAATTACCGGCTACCCGCCTCGCGACCTGCTGCTTAATGCAGACTTTGTAACCCGCTGCCGAGAAGCGGTTACAGAACTTTCACATAACATTCCCGAAGGAATGGCCCTGCTGGCAGGAGGCGTTGACCTGAACCATGATGCCATGGGAAATCCACTGCGAAATGCAGCATGGCTTATCAAACACAA
Source organism: Maridesulfovibrio sp. (assembly GCA_963676495.2). Lineage (GTDB taxonomy): Bacteria > Desulfobacterota > Desulfovibrionia > Desulfovibrionales > Desulfovibrionaceae > Maridesulfovibrio. The sequence continues at coordinate 708,214 of CAXXRF010000003.1, forward strand.
CACTGCCCCCAAAGTTTTTTATAAATGGCTCCTGCCTACTTACGATGTTTTCGATGAACAACGCTACTTTGAACCGGCCAAAGATGTAAATTCATTCGAATTCAATGGGACTCGTTTCGGAGTAACCATTTGTGAAGACGTCTGGAATGACCGGGACGAAAACTCTCATAGAAGATATGGAAGCAACCCCATCCCGGACATTATGGCTGCTAAGCCTGATGTTCTGCTCAACCTCTCTGCTTCTCCATTTAATATCGGTAAACAGATGGCTCGCGAAAAGCTGCTGGGAGATATTGCTTCCAGACATGGGGTCCCGGTCTTTTATGCCAACCAGATAGGTGGAAATGATGACCTCGTTTTTGACGGCAGAAGCTGTGTATTCACTTCAGACGGAGTACTTGCCGCACGAGGAAAAGGTTTCGAGGAAGATGTCGTTATTGTAGAAATGGACGGCTCCAACGGTATAATCGAGAAAGATGATTTCTGCGAAGAATCAGAAGCATGGCGGGCTATGGTCCTCGGCCTGAACAACTATCTTTCCAAAACCGGTTTTACTAAGGTCGTTCTGGGCCTTTCCGGAGGAATAGACTCCGCACTCACCGCTGCTGTAGCGGCCGAAGCACTCGGTCCAGAAAACGTTACCGGTGTACTTATGCCCTCCCCTTATTCCAGTCAGGGAAGTGTTGACGATTCACTTGCACTGGTTGAAAATCTCGGAATCAACTGTACCACCATCCCCATCAGCAACCTGATGACTGAGTTCGAAAGTGCTCTGGCACCAACCTTTAAAGGGCTGCCTGCCAACGTTACTGAAGAGAACATTCAGTCACGAATTCGAGGCAATCTGGTTATGGCCATATCAAACAAGATGGGAGCACTGCTTGTAACAACTGGCAACAAAAGTGAGCTGGCAGTCGGCTACTGTACCATTTATGGAGATATGGCCGGAGGGCTGGCTGTAATTTCGGATCTGTACAAGACTCTTGTTTTCCGTATCTGCCGCTGGCTGAACGAACAGGGTCGCGGTGAAATTATTCCCGTACCCATCATTGAGAAGCCACCGTCCGCAGAACTACGTCCGGACCAGAAAGACGAAGATTCACTCCCTCCCTACGATATTCTTGACCGTATTATCGAACTTCGTGTGGAGCATCATCGCGCAGAAAGTGAAATTATTGCTGAAACTAGTTATGACCCAGAAACGGTTCGCTACGTGCTAAGACTCATTAAGATATCCGAGTTCAAACGCAAACAGGCCGCTCCGGGTCTTAAAATCACATCCCGTGCATTCGGTACCGGCTGGAGAATGCCCATCGCCTGTAGATTTACCGGGTAATTCTTAAAATGATGCGAAGACCACAGGGGAAAATTTTGCATAATTTTTCCCTGTGAAATCACTTTAAAATTCTTTCGGCAGACTTCCCGCGAAGCGTGTAAGATTCTGCAGAATAAAATCCCCTGCCGATTATATTGGCAGGGGATTTTATTATTAATTATATTTTCAGCTAACTGTTAAATATTTAAATGAATTTTAAGAACCTAAAAATCTTGGAAGGTATACTCAAGACAATTTTCCAAAACGTACGAATTCACCAGGAGGGCCAAGGCGTATATTATGAATGATTGTAGCCCCGCGCAGCATGAGTGTACCGACAAACCCTGAAGCCATACATACCCAGAGCGGTTCCCCGAGCTCGATCAACCCGACATTGATAAAAGCACCGACCAAAGCAGCCACAGCATAGATTTCACCGCAAAGGATCATGGGCCTTACGCCGGTAAGCAGATCCCTGATTACCCCGCCACCTGTAGCGGTCATAACCCCCATAAAGACAGCAATGGACCATGGAGCATCGGCCTGCATTGCAACGGTGCTTCCGGTTACAGCAAAGGCACTAAGCCCCAGAGCATCGAACCAGGCAGTAGCCTTGAATTTATCTGTTACAGTAAATCGCCAGAAATATGTAAGCGTGGCAGCAGCCAGACACAGGTAAAGTTCGAGAGGCTCGCGGGTCCACCACACCGGTCTATCAAGAAGAAGGTCACGCAAAGATCCTCCTCCCAGCCCGGTAATGGTGCCTATCAGTACATATCCTACTATATCAAGACGTCTTTTACCGGCTGCCAAGGCACCACTGACAGCAAAGACAATATCTCCGAAATACATAAAACCGAGAATTGCGTTTTGCACAATTTCGCCGTTTATGACCGCCATAATATCTCCTCGCCCGGGAAATCGATATTTTTTACACCCCGGACATTATTTCCTGATATTGAAAATTGAGAGCATTTAAATGCTCAAACCGACATTGTAAAGACATATTAATGAGCATAACTTAAATTTTATATCGTATTTCAATTTTAACTCTGTACGGATACAAGCAAGGGTACTTGCCTGGTTACAACCTTGCTGCTAAAAGAATTCCTTTTTTCGAAACCCAAAATATAAATATATACAGAGTAACACTATGACATCATCAAGAGAATCCACAGCTTACCTTACTGTTTCCTGTAAGGACAGACCCGGAATCGTCGCAGCCGTTTCCGGATTCCTGTATTCTAAAAATGCGAATATAATTCATTCCGATCAGCACTCCAGTGATCCCGTAGGCGGACGTTTTTTTCTCAGAATGAAATTTCACATGAATGGCATTGAAAGCACTCTGGAAGACTTCAAGCAAGAATTTTCTGAGAAAGTTGCTCAAAAATTCGACATGGACTGGAGCCTTAATCCGGCCTGGATTAGAAAGAAAACTGCGATTCTTGTATCCAAATTCGACCACGCCCTCATGGACCTTCTTTGGCGCGCCAAGCGTGATGAACTTTTCACTGAGATAACCATGGTTATCAGCAACCACCCGGATCTTAAAGATGCGGTTGAAGCCTTTGGTGTGCCCTTTCACTATATTCCGGTTGAAAAAGGCAATAAAGAAGGGTCCGAAGAGAAGATTCTCGGCCTTCTTGAAGGCAATGCAGACTTGGTCATCCTTGCGCGCTACATGCAGATTCTGACTCCAAAACTGATAGATGCCTACCCGAACCGCATCATCAACATCCATCACTCCTTCCTGCCCGCATTTGTAGGGGCAGACCCGTACCGCAGGGCTGGCGAACGCGGCGTAAAGCTTATCGGCGCTACTGCCCACTATGTAACAGAAGAACTTGACCAGGGCCCCATCATCGAACAGGACGTTATCCGCGTATCTCATCGCCATGATGTGGATGAACTGAAAATCCTCGGGCGTGACATTGAGCGTCAGGTTCTAAGCCGTGCTGTAAAATGGCACCTCACTGAACGCGTACTGGTTGACGGCAATAAGACTGTTGTCTTCATCTAGCCAACTGATTTCACCAAAAATAAAAACTCTCCCTGCATCCACTGCGGGGAGAGTTTTTTTGTAGTATTTAAAACTAGGAGTGCGACTAATTGTCACTATTTTGCAGCTTTTTTGCCAGCTGCTCATCTGATTGCTCACCTATTCCGAATCGGACCAGTAACTCGTTAAGCTTGCCACGAATATCTTTAGTCGCCTTTGCTACAGCCTGTAAGCTTATAAAAACGACAAACTCGACCTTGAAATCACCTTGTTCGAAAAGCCTAAGGATTGCTGTGGCAAGCTCTTTCTCCAGAGCCAGAAGCTGCATTTCCTTGATCAGTTCCTGAGCGGTATTGTGCTTGAAAATAAGCCAATTTTCATTATTTGAATCCTTCATCCAGATCCGGGACATCCTGATTCTGGTCATGCCGATCTCAGCGAGAGCCTTGACCTTACTCGCCGGGGCCCTGCGCCGCTTCAGAATCCGCAGCATGAGCTTATTTTCCTCTCCCCGCATTTTCTTTTTCAATAATGAAGCAAACTTGACCTCAGTGAGATAAAAGAAAAGACGATCCAGTGAGTCCACTCCGAACTGCCGCAAAAATATGGTTATTAGCTTTTCATCTGTATTGGTATAAGTTTTGAGTCCCAGCAGAAATTCCCTGAGAACGATGTCGAGGGTAAGGCTTGCCCCGATTGCGCAGGCACTGATCTGATCCTGCGCAAACTGAAGCTGTCTGGCAAGATTGGCTTCTTTTTCATCTGCGTCAGCATCAAATGTGGACTCACGAAGCATAGTCATTGCGTTATCGTAATCTTCGCGAAACTTGCTGGTAGCCGGATCAATACAGACAATTCGTGCAATACGCTCAATATTTTCATTGCTCACACCTTCACTACGGATAAATGAGCTACCCTCGGTGAGAGTTTTGAAAATCATCCCCAGCACAGCTGAAGACTCCTCATCTGAACCGACCTTCTCAAAGGCCCCCTGAATTCTAGTCTTGTCAATTGCCGGAATCTCTGCAGAAAGACGCCCGGTTACTGCGTCGAAAGGAAACCGAAGAATCAGGTAACTTTTATCACGGGTAAGGGTATATTTTTCAGCGGTAACCATCTCCTGCAGAGAGGATTCAAGCTCGCTGGTAATAAATTCCTTGATTAAAGCCTGCCAGAAGTCCCGGTTAAGCTCATACTGCTCCAGAAGAGTATTATATTTCTTAAGGGCCGGTTCTCCGAAATGACGCAGGGTTACTTCTTCAAAGTTATCGGAAATAAGACATGAAGCGTAAACAACCCCCTGAACAGTCTTAATCAGCAGAGTTTCCGCGTTGATTATCCTGGACCGGATATTGTCCATCATATCCTTGTCTTTTCCGCCTTTCAGCTTGCTGAAGCGGCCAAGCATAAGGATAAATTCACTTAGGCTTTTTTTGATAAACTCATGAGCTGGTAGATCGGTAGACCTGTGGCAGAGCAACGAAATGATCCCGCTCTGCTGTTTCTCAAGCAGGGGGAATTCATTAATTCGGTTATTATTATACTTAATAAATTCCAGAAAAACTTCTCTTTCAAGCACCTCGCGCAGGGTGCTGCGCTCCTTCAGCTTGCCAAGAATTCCCAGATAAAATTCTATGCGTTTATCTTTGTCAGGAACCTGTGCATTTCCCTGCAACGCTTCGCTCATGAAATAACCATCCCTAATTGCAATTTATTTGCACGAAAGTGTCTCAAATCTACTGTATTAGTCAAGAAGTTTACCGTTTTCAAACGCTTTCATTACAATATTTTATAATTTACGCTTAATTCTGATAAAACCATGGTACTTTTTTTGCTACTCTTTTTTCAAAGGATATTATATTGACACATTCAAAAACAATACCATTAAACTTTTACTACCACGAAAGAACAAAAACAAATGATTACTTGCAATAAATGCGGACATCGAAACAACAACATTGCCAAGGTATGTTCATCCTGTGGGCATAAGCTGCAATCCGGAAGAAAAAGATCATCAAATGGAAACGGATCCCTTACTCCCGGAGGAAGATCAGACATGTTTCATCTAAATCTGGAAAAGACCAGCATGTTCTCTAAACATGGTGAAGCTTGGGTATATGCACTTTTCCTTCTCGGATCTGTAATATTTTTCACCTACCACAGAATCTACTGGCCGTTATATGCCCTTACTCCTTTGATTGCTCTTCTGGCTTGGTTTCGGAAGATTTAACAGTTCTATTCTGCATCTCCTTCAATTCCTTCAGAGCTTCCTCCTGATCCTCTTTTAACAGATCAGGAATGGTACGCTGCCAGAACTCTGCTTCCTTATCGGCCTTAAGTTCCTTCTCCGACTTGGGAAAACAACAGCGGATCTGATGGCGATCATTGCAAGAGGCGGGAAAGTAATCAATTATCCCACACTCATTTTCATCAATATAATATTTAACACTGCGCCTGAACTTTTTATTGCGTGACATGATCATGATCTCGCCCGAATCTATCTTGCAAAAAAAGTCCGTATACTTGGCGCCGTAAAAACCGTTATATACGTAAATATTTCCCTGCTTCACGCCTACATAGCTGTAATCGGCAGGATTTTTACATTGCGCACGAGCCAAGGCATTCAAAGTCAAACACATGGCTCGCTGCTCTTCCATGCTTCTGGCATGGGCAACAGAAGAAAAGACAAACAGACTTAATACAGCAATCAAGACAATTTTTCTCATAAATTCCCTCAAACAGTCACAGGCATCAATAATCAGCTGCCAATTTCAAATGGTATTTCTAGGTACTTAAGGGCCTTAAGCCAGCCAAGTACAGGATGAATTTTAAAGCAAAATATCGCAGGCAAAACACTTTTCAAACCTGCACCTCCTGTGTTAAACGTACTGATCATTTTGCGCAAGTCTGCGCCCTTCCTTACTTAGATTCTCCCATGTCAAAAACTGTTTTGCAGAACTGAAAACAACTTTTTTTTCTAAACTTTGTTTAGAAAAAGTCCTGTTTTTTCGACCTCTTTTAAGGTTATGAACCTGTGGAAAACTTTTTGAATTTTCATTTATTTTCTATTAACCGTGAATAATCTCTGAATTTGAGCATGTAACAACAAATTTTCAAATACCCCCCTGTACAAAACTCATCTGCTGAGTTAGTATGTCTTTCGTAGCAGCAACAGGCCAACTTTCCACTTGAGCCTGCACATAATTTAGACGGAATCAAACCCGTTTATTCAAATCAAACAAGAAAAATAATCAGAACAATAAGTATTATGAGTGAAACCTCTTCCGGATGGAATCATCTTCGCGGTATTGAACCGCTCAGCCTTTGCGACTGGCCAGGCAGATCAAGTTGCGTCTTCTTCTTAGGCGGATGCAATCTCAACTGCCCTACCTGCCATAACTTTGATATGGCATGGAATATGGAACGCCTGCCGCTTCTCTCCAGAAGAGACATGACAACTTTCCTAAGAGATAGAGCACGTTGGCTTGACGGGGTCACAATTACTGGTGGCGAGCCTACTACAGTGCCCGGACTCGGAGAAATTCTTTACGAAATCAGAAAAATTTCCGGCCTGCCCATTAAAATGGACAGTAACGGAATGCATCCTGAGATTGTGGAGGATATTCTCCAGCAGGGATTGGCGGATGTTTTCGCCATTGACGTCAAGGGACCGTATGAAAAGTATCCTGCCCTCACCGGGCGGGCTGTCACCGCTGAAGCAGCACGGAAGAATCTTGAAAAAATCTTCAAGCTCGCTGAAGCCAACCCCCAAGCCTTCTACTTTCGCCTGACCGAGGTTCCTATCCTCACAGCCGAAGATGTGGAAATAGCCAAAGGTTATCTTCCGGATGGTTTTGAGCTGACCATCCAGAACTACATTCCTCCAAGGAGAGAGCATGCCCACTCAGATAATGAAGCGAGACGGCCGGTTGGAAACATGGTCGAATGATCGCATCTCACAGGCCATTTTCAAAGCACTCAACGCAAGCGGAATTAAAGACCCACTGATGGCCAAACGCATGGCCCGGCAGGTTGAAAAGAAACTGGACGGAATTGATATTCCCGAACAGGAACACGTTCAGAACATGGTTGAAGAAGTTCTTATGGATTCACGCCTTCACAGCGTAGCCAAAAAATTCATTCTCTACCGTGACAGCCGCCGCAGACTCAGGAATCAGAAAGATGCCTATCTCGACATCAAGGAAACAATAGACGAATACCTTGAAAAAAGTGACTGGCGTGTGGCTGAAAATGCCAACATGACACATTCATTTCAGGGACTCATGCTCCATCTCTCCGGTACTATTCAGGCACGTTACGCACTGGAAAAATACCCCGAGGAAATCCGTCAGGCTCACGAACACGGCTATTTTCATATCCATGATCTTTCCTACGGTCTTGCCGGTTACTGCGCAGGCTGGTCCTTAAGAGATCTGCTCCTCGAAGGATTCAACCTTGAAGGTCGTTCCTGCGCCGGTCCTGCAAAGCATTTTGATGCAGTTCTGGGACAAATGGTTAACTTTCTGGGAACCCTCCAGAATGAATGGGCCGGAGCTCAGGCTTTCAACAATGTGGACACCTATCTGGCTCCTTTTATCCGGCATGACGGACTGTCTTATGAAGAAGTGCGTCAGGCAATGCAGAAATTTGTATTCAACCTGAACACTACCTCCAGATGGGGCGGACAGAGCCCGTTTACGAACCTGTCTTTTGACCTGGTTCCACCAAAACACATTGCAGAAGAAGCTGTCATCATCGGCGGAGAACTTCAGGACGCAACTTACGGTGAGTATGCCGAAGAAATGGAGATGATCAACCGTTCTTTCCTTGAAGTTATGCTCAAGGGAGATCATCACAACCGCATTTTCTCCTTTCCTATCCCGACATATAATGTAACCGAAGATTTCCCCTGGGATTCACAGATAGGGCAGATACTTCTGGAGCTCACAGCCAAATACGGTGTTCCTTACTTTCAGAACTTCATCAACTCCGACTTAAACCCTGAAGATGTCCGCTCCATGTGCTGCCGCCTGCAGATGGATCTGCGTGAACTGCGCAACAAGGTTGGCGGGCTGTTCGGTGCTGGTGACCTGACCGGCTCAATAGGCGTGGTAACTCTGAACCTTCCCAAGCTGGCTTACCTTGCACAGGGAGAGGAAGATTTTCTTGACCTTATTGAAGAATATGCTGTTCAAGCCAAGAATTCCCTTGAATTCAAGCGGAAACTTATACAGACAAATCTGGACAACGGCATGTTCCCATGGTCCCGCCGTTATCTTAAAAACGGCTACAAAGGTCACTTTTCGACTATCGGACTGCTTGGCGGCCATGAAGCCTGCCTGAACCTGCTTGGCAAAGGCATCGATACCCCATCCGGAATCAGGCTCATGACACGCGTTCTTAATCACCTGCGTGACCTGACTGCTGAATTTCAGGAAGAAACCGGAAATCTCTACAACCTTGAAGCCACACCAGCTGAAGGGACAAGCTACCGTCTGGCAAAAATTGATAAGTCCCTTTATGCAGACATCAAAACATCAGGAAACGGAACCCCGTACTACACCAACTCCACTACTCTTCCGGTAGGTGTTTCCGAAGATGTGATTCTGGCTCTTACACACCAGAATAAGCTTCAGCCCCTTTATACCGGTGGGTCTGTATTCCACACCTTCCTGGGGGAATCCACAGCTGATCTTAATGCACTTAAGAACTTCATCATAAAGGCTTTCCGGAACACCAAGATTCCGTACCTTTCCATTACCCCGACATTCTCCATCTGCAAGGAACACGGCTACATTCAGGGTGAGCATCACCAGTGCCCTGACTGCGGAGCAGAGTCAGAAGTTTACACCCGCATTGTCGGTTACTATCGTCCGGTGAAACAATGGAACGATGGGAAAAAGGCTGAATACAAAGACAGACAGGTGTACAACACATTCTGCTGCTAGCTGATAATTTATAAATACATTAAAAAAGGGCCTTGTTTTCAAGGCCCTTTTTTTATTAATCGAACTTCCTTATATTTCTTAAATATCACCCGTACACCGATTTCAATCATTTTCGTTGCCATTAAAATTACATTGTTTTATGCTTAAATATGATGAGCCCGAGGTTACTTGCTGCTGCAATTTCAAAAAGTTAGCACGCAGATACCAATCCTGATCGGATTAAGGACGGAGATTATATGCGTATATTGGTTGTAGATGATGAGCAGATGGTCAGGGAAAATCTTGTAGACTATCTTGAAGACGAGGGACTGGATGTTATTTCTGTCGGCAGTGCAGAAGAGGCACTAAAGCTTATGAAGACAGAAGAAGCAGACATTGCCATCGTTGACATGCGCTTGCCGGTAATGCACGGAAACGACCTCATTATCCATCTCAAGGATCTTCACCCTGATATGGATTTCATTATCCATACAGGCTCGGTAGATTACGCAGTCCCGCCAGACGTCAGGGCATACGGAATTTCTTCAGACAACGTACTGCTTAAGCCTGTGGCTGATATGGACCTATTCATTCAGAAAATCAGAAATCTCTTCGGAAGCAAGTACGACATCTGATTTATATTAAAATCACTAAAAAGCCTTCCCTGTTCTCTAGACAGGGAAGGCTTTTTTTATTCCAAGGCCTTTGGAGGAACTACTCGTTCGGGAGTTGTCCCTTTTATCTTTTCTGTACAAAATAACCGGCCCGAGATGCTCAGGAGTAAACCAGTCAGTATGTCCTGACAATGTCTCGGTGGACCCCAGCATAAGATATCCTGAATTTGGCAGCAAAGAATGGATTCTGTGTACAATATCAACTTTGGTCTGGTCATCAAAGTAAATCAGAACATTTCGGCACATTACAAAATCAAACTTGCCCAATGACGAAAATGAATTGAGAAGATTTAATTTTTTGAACGTCACAATGGACCGGACATCATCATTAAGCTTCCAGTTCCGCTGCTGTTTCGCAAAATACTTAATATAACCGGCAGGTAGGCCGCGTGAGATTTCCAGCTTGCTGAAGATGCCCTCGCTTGCCCTATCCAAAACCTTGCCTGAAATATCTGTAGCAAGAATAGAGAAATCAGAGGGAGAAATTCTGGCTGAAGATGATTTGCAGAAATCATGGATAAGCATTGCCAATGAATAAGGCTCCTGCCCGGTTGAAGCTGCAGTACACCAGACGCGGATCTTAGTACTCATCCTGCGCTCACAGACAAGTTTGGGAAGCACTTTCATCCTGATTGAATTGAATGGGTGTGTGTCCCTGAAAAAGCTGGTTTCGTGAGTACTTATGCAGGAAATGACTTCATCTTTAAACGATATATCACCGGAACAGAGCAGTTCATAAAAATCCATCCATGATCTGCACTCGTGATTCTTGAAAAGAGATGAGAATCTGTGTTCAATCAGGTATTGCTTTCCATCAGGAATCCTCAGGCCGCACAACCCGTAAATTTCCTTACGAATAAGGTCAAATTCCTTATCACCTACTCTCACCAGATCTCCCGGAGTAAAAAAACTACCCTGCTTGATTCATAAGAACAACTTCATTAGCCCACTGCATCGCTGCCATGTGGTTTCTGGCAACTGACAAAGCAGAAAGATCGTTATCGGCAATTATTACCCTCAATGCATCCCAGTCAGCCATTTCAAATGCCTCCAGCAACTCCAGCCAGACTGATGCTGAGGAGTTTTGTTTTGTCAGGGCTTTTGCAAGTTCTTCTTCAATAGGCAGTTCTTCGAGGAGCTCAACCATTGGCCGGCCCATTAAAACATCCAGAAGAGACAGAAGTCCCAATAAAAACATGGAGTCAGCAGGAAGACTTCCTTTACAATCTTCGTTTGAAATCAACTCGAGAAATTTAGCTCTTTTGATGGATAAAAAGGCCAGCTCATTACCTGCTGGTCCGGAACACATATCAGAAAGGAGAATGACCCGCAGCCAGCTGGCCAGCTTTTTATGCCCGATCAAGACAATGGCCTGCTGAATGGACTTGATGGTATTTGATAACCCAAAGGTAGGAGAATTCATAAACCGCAATAGTCTATAGCTGATAGAGACATCAGAGTTAATGGCCTTTGTCAGGTCATCAATTTCAAAATTGTCTCCACTTACCGACTTCAGCAGCTGCATTCTATTAAGATTGCTTGAAGAAATCTTCTTGCCCGGGATTATCTCGGGCCGACTGAAGAAAAACCCCTGAAAGAGCTCGAAACCGAGCTCTTTACAGAAGTTGAACATATCATTGTCTTCCACCTTTTCAGCCAGAAGGGTAACATCATACTTCTTCAAATTTTGAGCTATCTTGGAGAGTTGATCTTTATCTACTCCCAGACATTCAACTTTAACAATATCTGCCAGCTCAATAAAAGGCTCGAAACCTTCCTGACCTATGTAATCGTCAAGAGCGAGCACATATCCACGCTCTTTAAGATTATTCAAAGCGGATATGACATCAGGTTCAGGATCAACATGCTCCAGAATCTCAACAACACAGACATCAGCAGGAAGAAGGTCCGCAGCATTATCCAGCAGCATATTACGCGGGAAATTGACCAGCAGCCGTTGCCCTTTACCAAGGTCTTCCTGAATAAGTCCGAAGCCGTCAGCAATTACCTGGGAAGTGGCCGCATCCTCATCTCCGATTTCAGCTTTACAGCTTTCTGCAGAATTTCGGAATAAGAGCTCATATCCCCAGACAGACCTGTCCACATTAAATACAGGCTGCCGAGCAACAAAAAAAGAATCCAGAAACAATTCAGACTCGTTAGTCATACCACCCGTCACTTTTCAACTCGAATTACAAATTGATAGCCAAGATAATTTATCCTAACTCAGTCAATAAATGGTTTCAACGTACAATGATACTTAAGAGATAAAAATGCATCAGGGCATCATGGGAGAAAACTGTAATCCCTCATTTTCATTAAAGCCGAGCATAAGGTTTGCGTTGGCTACAGCTTGTCCTGATGCCCCGCGGCAAAGGTTATCGATAGCAGTCAGCACGATAAGTCTTCCGGTTCTTGGATCAGGAACCAATCCTACGTCACAGAACATTGTTCCCCTAACCCAGCGGGTTTCGGGAAGCTGTCCTTCGGGCAGCAAACGAATCATCTTTTCGTTACCGTAAGCCTTCTCATAAGCGGCACGAACATCCGCAACTGTAACGCCTTCCTTCATTTTAGTATAAATAGTTGAGAGGATGCCACGATCAATAGGCAACAGATGAGTATTAAAGGAAACGGTAAGATTCCGCCCAGCTGCAACTGAAAGCTCCTGTTCTATTTCAGGAGTATGGCGATGAGTGGTCAGACCGTAAGCACGAAAAGAGTCCGCAACCTCACAGAACAGGGTTCCCACACTGGCACCACGTCCGGCCCCGCTTGCCCCTGACTTTGCGTCAATGACTATGTCCTCGGTTTCGACAAGCCCTTCCCGAAGAGCAGGGGTAAGCCCTACAATTACTGATGTGGGATAACAACCCGGGTTTGCCACAAGACCGGCCCCTTTTACCTTGTCCCTGTAAAATTCGGGCAGACCGTATACTGCTTCCGGCAGCAAATCTTCACGGGTATGATCCACTTTGTACCACTCTTCATAGGTCTCACGGTCCCTGATACGAAAATCAGCACTGAGATCAACAACCTTTATACCGCGATCATAGAGCTGCCCTCCAATATTCATGGCTGTCTTATGGGGAACAGCAAGAAAAACCAGCTTGCAATTCTTTTCAAGATCATCAACATCGGGGGCAGTGATTTCAAGATCGCCAAGCTCCAGACCATTAAGAAAAGGATAGATTTCGGCGAGCTTCTTTCCTGCCTCAGCTCGCGAAGTAACCCGGACAAGCTTCATTTTACCGTGATTGTTCAAAATTCTGGCAAGTTCCATCCCGGTATATCCGGTAACACCTACAAGCCCTACAGGTATCGCACTCATTTTATCTATCCTTGAAAATTTGATGCGCCAGCGCGCTGTGAAGAGAGTTGAGCCCTCTTTATCCTGAAAGATCTTCCAGAAAGGACTCAACAGGGCGCAAAAGAATATTTCTGCCCTGTTGAGAGAAGGCTTCGGCAAGATTCATCGTCTGATTTATGTACAGACGACTTTTGGATCACCAATCTCAGCAGATCCAAATACTACTTAAAAAATCCTGCTTAGCACAGGATGCTAATTGCTTTTTGTTTTCTGCACGTATTTCATACGAAGATTATAAAGCAGTTCGCAAAGGAGGCGTTCTTCGTCCTTGGTCATTCCGTTTTTGATCTTGTCTTCGATCAAAGCAAGGACATCAATAGACTGTTTGGCAAGAACCGGCGAATAGTCGACCTTTCCGGTAGAAGGATCAGCCACTTCACCAAGATGTACCATAGCGGAAGAACTGAGCGACATGATAAAAGTCGAAAAATTAACTTCTGGAATAGGCATTTGTTTAGCGTATTCGCTTCCGCAACCGCATTTTTTATCATCAGACATAGCAATACTCCTTAATGCGTGTAATCTGGCGGATTCTAAAAACATTGATCGCAAGATTCAAGCACTTTCATCCTCTACTTCGTTACTTAATGAAATTTCTGAGAGCTTAATTGTCAAATTACGCCTTTGACTTTCATAATCCTGTCATAAGACCTGCGGATACGCTGCTCCGAAATCTTTCCTTCCTGCACCAGCTCTTTAAGCGTTTTTATGGCCCTGATGCCCGGATTGGGTTCATATATAAGGTTGTTTCCCAGCAGCAGAATATCCGCTCCGGCATTCACAGCCAGCAGAACAGCCTCTTTAAAACCATACTCCGAGCTGATTGCTCCCATTCCCATATCATCTGTAATAACAATGGAATTGAAACCCATTTTACCACGAAGCATGCCATTTATGGTTTTTCGGGAAAGGGTGGCGGGATACCTGCTGTCCAGTCTTTTGTTATAAATATGTGCAGTCATGACCATGTCAACCTTCCCTTCACTTATTATCTTCCCAAAGGGATAAAGTTCCCGGGAATCCCAGGTTGAGGTCACATCGGTAAAGCCCTTGTGGCTATCCCCTACTGAGCTGCCGTGCCCCGGAAAATGCTTCAGGCATGAAATAACCTTTTCGGAATGAAGCCCATCCATAAAAGCCGAGGCAAATGCAGCAACAATTTCAGGATCATCGGAGAAACTGCGCTGCAGTCCTGAAATGACAGGGTTAACCGGGTTACGGTTGACATCAACAACCGGTGCAAAATCCATATTTATACCTACAGATCTTAAGGTCTGCCCTATTTCCTTCCCGGAGTTAAAAGCAGACTTCAAATCCCCGCTGTTTCCGATTTCAGCTGCAGAAAGAGAGGATGGGAAACCTGTTTCAGGGGTGAGCCTTGCGACAATCCCTCCCTCCTGATCAACAGCGACAAAAAGAGGAATTTCAGCATAGTCCTGCAAATCACTCGTTAATCTGGCCAGTTGATCCGGATCTGCAATATTTCGCACAGTGCTGTTCAAGGCACAGTCTTTGTTGAAAAGGACAACACCTCCAACCCCGGCCCGAACATCATCTGCAACAGGGCTTTCGGCTGTAATCTCAAGTCCCCTGAATCCCACCATAACCATCTGCCCGATCATTTTTTCCAGATCACCAGAAACGGGCTGCCTGCTGTGCAAAGAACATCCGGAAATGGAAACCACAACCACTATCATCAAGAATATTAGCCTTTTCACGACTATGCTCCGATTTTTTTTAATGCCGATTTTTTGAAAAATGTGTTATATTTGCGATCCGGCACTTTAGCAAGACGTATACGCGATATTGCCACACGGGTTGATTTGCTATAAACGGGTTTTTCTAAACGTCTATAACGCGAACCAACCATAAGGAAAAAATATGTCTGAAGCAGCGCTGCAAAAGGTACTTGATCACGCCCGTTCCGGACTTGAAGTCCGTGAGGCTTTCTTTGAGCAGTATTCACAACTGGTGGTAGAAGTATCCCGTGCCATGGCTGTACGTCTGGCTCAGGGATCCAAAATTCTTTTCTGCGGTAACGGTGGAAGTGCAGCCGACTGCCAGCATCTGGCAGCAGAACTTGTCAACAGGTTCAAACTGGAACGCCCTCCCCTTCCCGGAATCGCCCTGACCACCGATACCTCAATCCTTACTGCTATCGGAAATGACTATTCTTATGAAATGGTCTTTGAAAAACAGGTACAGGCCCTTGGTGCTCCCGGCGATGTCCTTGTTGGAATAAGCACCTCCGGCAGCAGCCCAAATGTAATCAGTGCCCTTAAGGAAGCAAAGCGTAAAGGAATGGTTACCATTGGCATGACCGGGCTCAGTGCGGGAGAAATGCTGCCTATCTGCGATCATATCATCAGCGTTCCCAGCAAGGATACCGCTGTGATTCAGGAAGTACATATTGCAGTAGGCCATCTTTTCTGTCACCTGATCGACCACTTTCTTTTTGAAGCGGTAACTGAACTTGAACCATACCTCACAGCTGAGTAAACGGACCTTCGTAAAAATAGGAGCCGTAAATTATGAGAATACTGGTTGTTGAAGACAGTAACACCAGCAGAATGTACCTCCGTGAAATATTAAAAGACGTGACCGGAGAAAACTCAGAAATCGACTGCGCAGCAAGCGGCGAAGAAGCCCTGGAAAAATACGAAGAAAAAAGAGTCTCCGGCGAAAGCTACGATATCATTTTTATGGATATAATCCTGCCGGGTATAGACGGACTGCAGGCCCTTGAAAAGATAAGGGATATAGAACAAAAGAGCGATACATCGGAAGATGAGAAAACCAAGGCAATCATCACAACAGCCCTTGATGACGATGCCAAGGCTTCCCGGGCCTTTTTTCAATGTGAGGCCATTTCCTACATCACCAAACCAATCACCATAGACAAGATACAGGCCGAAATGAGCAAATTCGGCCTGATTTAAGGACACTACCATGGACGGTCTTACCCTTGCTTTTATTCCAGTTGCGGCAGTATTGACCATCACCCCCGGTTCCGACACCATGCTGGTGGTCAACAACACTCTGACCCGCTCCACAGCGGACGGACTCTGCACCGTCGCCGGAATAAACGCGGGCCTGCTTATCCATGCCCTTGCCTCGGCTTTGGGCCTGTCCATGATTCTGATGAATTCGGCTGTAGCTTTTGAAATGGTGAAAATGGCCGGAGCTCTTTATATCATCTTTCTGGGAATTCAGTCCCTCAGAGCAAGCAGACAGGCTGTACAGAATGTAGTTTCTTCCAAACAATGCAGTAAAGGCATTGCCGCATCAATACGTGAAGGGTTTCTGACCAATGTTCTCAACCCTAAAGTGGCAGTATTCTATCTGGCACTTCTGCCGCAGTTTATTTCCCCGTCAGACAACATACTTCATAAATCACTGACTCTTATGGCCATCCACTTTACCATGGGGATAACCTGGTTCGGGTTCATAACCCTGGCCCTTGGAAAGGTAAGACACCTTATCTCCGGTGAAAAATTCAAGAAAAGACTCGAAGCCATCTCCGGTGTAGTCTTTATCGGGCTTGGCCTGCGAATGGCTCTTTCTAAAAGTTAATTCTACTCAAACTCTTTTGAAACTTTAAGGGTGAGGCCGGTTGCTGATAATTCCCCGGCAACCGCCTCAGCTCTTTCCCTGGTATCACAGGTTCTGAGAACCAGCTGTGCACGCTCATCCTCATCAAAAACCCAGACATTCTCATCCAAACGAATACCGGCTCCATGAACCTGATGTAAAAGCTCAGCCCTGCATAAATCACGTCCCTCAAATCCGGCTTCACCAAATTTATCTCCAACTGCAAGCACCCACCACTTTCCTGTTTTTTGCAGACTGATCATACTCATTTCTCCTGATGAACATCTTTTAGCAGTCAGCACAGCTGCTTGCACCCCATGTCTACAGATGTTAAGTTCTGCCTATGGGATCATTGTATACTATATCGCTTTCCTCCACCAAAAACAAAATAGCGCATATTGCTGCTCTATTATTGATTCTGGCCCTCTTCTTTATTCCTTACAAAGAAATAAGGATTGAAAGAATCAGAGCCTTTGGAGAAAGTTCTGCCGTAGGTATAGTAATTGATAAAAGCATCCGAACAGAACAGAACACTCCGTCCCCGGAAAATGCTCAGGATCATGTAATTAAATATCGTTTTATTGATCCGTCAGGGCTCCCGAGAGAAAGGGCTGCCAGTGTTGAATCAAATTTCTGGAGGAGGGTTGTACGAGGGGATAGTGTGATTGTGCATTTTGCAAAAGCCGAACCCGGGGTGTCCCGGATAGAGCATGAGAAGGAAAGCTCCGTAGTCAGATTTCTGGCCAGGTATTCCAGAAAAAAATGCACAATAAGCAAAAAAGCCGCATTATAAAGAGTGCTACAACAGCTCTTTATTGATGTAGTAATAATAAGCTGGTCTGCGGGGAACAGCCAGCACAGGATAATCGCACGCAAACATTGATTAGGAGAGTTGTGTATGTTCAAAAAATTGCCCTTCCAGACAAAACTGATGCTCGGGGCTGTCAGTATCATCCTTTTAACCATTATCATTATAACTGGAGTCAACCTCTACAAGGTTCAGGAGTCTCTTCACGAACTTGGTGAGACTTCCATGAAATCCATTGCAGAAGGTGTCCATTCCATCATGGAGATGCAGGACAAAATTCTGATGGATAAGGTAAGGGCTGATGTTGATATTCTTGATAAGAAAATTTTCTCCATGGGATTCCCCAAGCTCAACAAGCGCAGCAAAATAACCACAACCATTACTAATCAGATCACCAAAGAAAGCGAATCGGTTACAATTCCAACACTCGAATTTGGTGGCATTGCCATTAACGGAAGCCACGACATTGTTGATGAGATGCAAAAAAGTGTCGGTGGGACAGCTACAATCTTTCAAGTCCTTCCCGATAAACTCCTGCGAGTATCAACCAATGTTCGCAAACTTGACGGTGAGCGGGCTATTGGAACATATATTCCAAGCAGTAGTCCTGTTTATAAATCTGTAATGGAAGGCAAGACATACTACGGAATGGCTTATGTTGTTAACGCCTGGTATATTACTGCATACAAACCAGTAACCGACCTGCGTGACAGAATAGTCAGTGTAATCTTTGTCGGACGTAAAATCATTACTGACGAATTCAAGAAATCAATTCTGGCATCCAATGTCGGTGGAAAGGGATACGCGACGATATTCAACAAGAAAGGGATGACCATGCTTCATCCTACACTCACCGGCAAAGACATGAGCGGTGCTCCTTTCTGGCATCTTTTCGAATCCACCGAGAATGGAGAAGTTGAATACAATTTTGAAGGAACAACTAAAGTCGCTTATGTAACCTACTTCAAACCCTGGCAGTGGTCATTTGCATTTATCATGGATAAATCCGACATGGCCCATGGCGTTGACCGTGAAATCTTTATAGCAGATGCCATCATCGCCATAGTAGTTCTAGCACTTGCCGTATTCACCATGCTTTTATTGATCAAAACAACCACAAAACCACTTCAACAGCTTTCAGAATTCACCTCCCGTGTTTCGGCCGGAGATTACGACACCGAGCTTGAATACGAAGCGCAGGATGTAGTCGGAAAAACAATCAACTCCGTAAAAAGCATGGTGCTTGAGCTTAAAAACAAATTGGGATTCTCGGGAGGACTGCTCAAGGGACTTCCGCATCCATGTGTAGTTGTAGACCTTGATGGTTCAATTACCTTTATAAACCAGCACCTGCTCAACGAGTTTGCCTTTACCGGAGCACCGGACAGCTATCTTGGCAAGAACGTGAAAGACATCATCAGGCACAAAACCGTTACCGATAACATCAACAACTGCATCACCGAGAACAGAGGTGTTTCAGATATTGAAATTGACGGAAAAACAGAAAAAGGCAAAACCTTCTACGCAATTATCGATATAGCTCCACTCCATGATCTTGATAATTCACTGATTGGGGCTTTCATGGTCATGAATGATATCACAACCATGAAAGAAAATGAGCAGGCCGTAATCGAACAGCGTGATACTATTGCAGAAACCGCACGTGATGCTGACGAAATATCCGACCAGCTTTCCTCTGCAGCAGATGAACTCTCTGCACAGGTAGAAGAATCAAGGCGTGGAGCTGAAATCCAGCAGCAGAGAGCAAGTGAAACGGCTACTGCCATGGAACAGATGAACTCCACTGTCCTTGAAGTTGCCCGCAGTGCAGGAGAAGCTTCTGAAAACGCCAGAGCCACCAAGGACAAGGCTCTCGAAGGTCAGGATCTGGTCGGTATGGTTGTAAAATCCATCAAAGTTCTCGAAGCCAACTCAGAAGAATTAAAATCCAGCATGGAAGAACTTGGACTTCGTACGGACTCTATCGGCAAAGTCATGAATGTTATTACCGACATTGCAGACCAGACCAACCTGCTGGCCCTCAACGCAGCGATTGAAGCAGCTCGCGCTGGAGAGGCAGGACGCGGATTTGCTGTTGTCGCCGATGAAGTACGTAAACTTGCCGAAAAAACAATGGACGCGACCAAGGAAGTGGGCGAAGCGATTGCCTCAATCCAGAACAGCACCAAGACAAACATTACTGCAACTGAAAATGCAGTTGAATCTATTGTTGAGTCAACCGACCTTGTAGCCAGATCAGGAGAGGCTCTGGATGAAATTGTGCGTATGGTTGAAATCTCCGCTGACCAGATTCACGGAATAGCAACAGCTGCAGAAGAGCAGTCTGCGACCAGTGAACAGATCAACCGGGCAACAGAAGAAATTAATGTAATATCTGCCGAAGCCGCAGAAACTACCATCCAGTCGGCCTATGCAATTGCAGAAGTTGCCAAGCTGGCCGCACAGATCAAAGATCTGATAAGAAATATGCAGTCGTAATATTCAGTACAATAACCGACTTAGAGGCGTCTTCCGCAGGGAGGCGCCTTTTTTTATTCAATATGCTGAAGTGCAAAACTATCAATGCAATTTAGTAACACTTGGTGTATATTCGCGAGAATTTAACCAGATTGCCCCTTACATAAAAAGAGTAATTGTCTATACTGAAATTATGATTTTATCACAGACATGGAGGTCGCTATGAAAAAATTCTCACCGCTGCATTCCATAGCTGTCAAAACAGCTGCTTTGATCATTCTGGCTTTAGCACTTGAAGGCTTTTTCATTTCCACCTTCACAAACTATAATCTGGGTAAATTTATAGAATCCCGTTCCGAAGAATATCGCCTTGAAATTGAAAAAGGAGAAAAGAATAAACTGCGGGACTCTGTTGAACTGGCCTACAGCGTAGTCAAATCATATTATGATCGGTCAAAGGATATTGAAGCTCTTAAGAAATCAGAAGCAGAAAAACTCAAGAAAATAGTTGATACTGTCACGGCGCAGGTCGAAGATATTTATCAGAAATTCAACGGTATACTCCCTCCTGAAATAGTGCAGGACAGAATTAAAGCAGTTGTAGAAGGAGCTAGATACGATGGTAACAATTATATCTGGATTCACGACCTGAGCAACAGGATGATTGTTCATCCCAGCAAATCACTCATAGGCAAGGACCTTTCAGGGTTGAAAGACTCAAAAGGAGTGCACTTTGTTGCCGAAATGAGCACCCTTGCTGAAAAAAACGGGCACGGAACGGTATCCTACCTGTGGGCAAGGCAGGGAGAAACAACTCCTAAGCTAAAAATATCCTATGTCCGCTATTTTCCCGAACTTAAGTGGGTTATCGGAACAGGATCATGGGTCGAAGATATAACAGCCCAGATGAAAAAAGATGCTCTTGATCAGGTTGCTAAAATGAGGCTTGGTGAAGACAAATATTTCTGGATCAACGATTCAGGACCTAAAATGGTGATGCATCCTGTTAAACCAACCCTTAACGGTAAGGACATTTCCGGAATAAAAGACAGCAAGGGAAGCAGTCTCTTTGTTGAAATGGTCAAAGTAGTAAAGGACAATAACGGCTCGGGGTACGTCAGATACTGGTGGGATAATCCTGCAACAGGAAAGGAAGCTCCCAAGCTTTCCTATGTAAAAGAATTCAAGCCCTGGGGCTGGATAATCGGCATGGGGGTCTATATCGACAATATCGATACAATGGTCCTCAAACAGAAAAACCAGTTTGACGCAACAATAACCGGGATCCAGGACAGGTCCAGAGTGGCTTCTTTCCTGTTCATAGGCCTAGTTACCGTCATCTGCATAATAATCCTCCGACAGGGTCTGAACAATCCGCTTAAAAATCTGGTAGATTTTTCAAGCAGAATTGCTTCCGGTGACCTAGATTCCACATTATCAGGCAAATTTACCGGAGAGATGGCTATTCTCAAAGACAAGCTCGAACAGATGGTATGCAGCCTAAAGGAAAAAATAACAGAAGCGAATACCCTTAGTGAACAGAGCAGGCTTGAAAGTCAAAAGGCGGAAGCAGCTCGGGCGGAAGCAGAAGAAGCCAAAAATGAAGCAGAGCTTGCAAAAGTTCAGGGCATGCATGAGTCTGCCGATATGCTCGAAGATCTCGTAAATGATCTATCTGCCGCTTTTGACGAGCTTTCATCCTTAGTTAATCAGGTTCACTCTGGAACTGAAACTCAGCAGCAAAGAATCGCAGAAACTGCTGTAGCAATGGAAGAGATGAACGCTACAGTTGCAGAAGTTGCCAGAAGCGCTTCTCAAGCTGCAGAAAGTGCTGACAGCACCAGAAACAATGCAGAAGAAGGTGCAGCAGTCATGGACAAGTCGGTTGAAGCAATTCAGGCAGTTAATCTACAGGCTGAAGAGCTCAAGAAAAACATGAACGAACTTGGAGTTCAAACCGAAGCAATCGGCAGCGTTATGAACGTGATTACCGACATTGCAGACCAGACCAACCTGCTGGCTCTAAATGCTGCTATCGAAGCAGCAAGAGCCGGGGAAGCAGGCCGAGGCTTTGCCGTTGTAGCTGATGAAGTGCGCAAACTTGCAGAAAAGACAGTGAGTGCAACCAGTGAAGTGGGTCAGGCTATCAATAATATTCAGAAAGGAGCATCCAGAAATATTGATGGAATGGTAAACGTCAATGATGCAGTTGTAAAAGCTACCGATTATGCCAATGATTCAAAGGATTCACTAAAACAGATCCTTGATCATGTTGAATCAACATCAGATCAGGTTCGCTCCATTGCTGCTGCTTCTGAAGAACAGTCCCATACAAGCGACGAAATCAACAGAGCCGTAGATGAAATCAAAATAGTTTCAAGCGATACAGCTGAAGGCATGTCCGTAGCAAGTCAGGCCATCACTGAGCTTGCAAGACTGGCGCAAGAACTCAAAGTGATCATAACCAAGCTGCGCACCACAGAATAAGTACCGTCTGACAAGAAACAGCGACCGAACTCATACCCTGCAGTTCGCTAGGGACTGCTGAAAAAACAAGCACTGGAAAGAACAGATTTCAGGATATGTAAAATCCAGTGCTTGTCATCCAGCACATTACGCAATAAATGGTCTGACTGCAGAACTTTATGAGTAGCAGCTAAATGTCGGTCAACTACATATCCAGTAAAAAATCCCGGCCTAATTCTAAGCCGGGATTCTGATTAATCAATCTTGCTGGTTCGCCCGAAGAGTTCTGTCATATCTCCAAGTTTTTCTCGGACTAACGGGGTAAGCTGGCCCGGGGTCAACTTCCATCCCCAGTTTCCATCAGGCTCTCCCGGAATATTCATTCTTGCCCTTCCGTCAAGATTTAAAAGATCCTGCGCCTGAATTATGCACAGACAACCAACACTGGACATCAACAAACGTATCAGCTCCCAGGAAACTTTGGAATCATCAATCCAGTCCTGCCCAAGGTATGAAAGCAGATGCCTGCGGCTTACATCATCCGCGTCATCAAGAAACCAGCCTCGGTTGGTGTTATTATCGTGTGTCCCGGTATAGACCACCGAATTCCGCTTATGATTGTGCAGAGCATCACCGCAGTAGCCTATGTCATCTCCGAATGAGAACTGAAGCAGGTTCATTCCCGGAAGCTGAAAGCGGTCTTTGAGCCATATAACATCAGGGGTAATGTGCCCAAGGTCTTCGGCAATAATTCGAAGACATCCTTCCTCGCAGGACATTTTTTCAAACAATTCATGCCCGGGGGCCGGAACCCAATATCCTTCCATTGCGGTCTCAGCCTCAGCCGGGACCTCCCAGTAGGCGGAAAAACCGCGAAAATGATCAAGCCGCACCCAATGGTAAAGACCTAGATTGTGCTTCATGCGACTAATCCACCATCCAAAATCATCATTCTTAAGCACATCCCAGTTATAGACCGGATTTCCCCATAGCTGACCGGTCTTACTAAAGTAATCAGGAGGAACGCCGGCAACGCAATAAGGCCTTCCGTTATCATCAAGCTTAAAAATATGACGATTGGCCCAGACATCAGAGCTGTCATGGGTTACATAGATAGGAACGTCACCAATAAGCTCCACTCCTATCTCATCCAGATGATCCTTAAGCTGACCCCACTGACGGAAAAATATCCACTGACAGAACTTTGCAAACAGGATTTCACGGTAGAGCTTCTCACCCCAATGCCGCAGTCCATCCTGAGTCCGGTCACGAATATCCTCTGGCCATTTAACCCAGCTGGCATTGTTGAAATGTTTTTTAAGAGCTGTGTATAGGGCAAAATCATTCACCCAGTGCATATTGTCCCAGATGAATTGATTGAAAGACGGGTCTTCAAGAAGTGAATTAGCAACCCTTGAAAAGGCCGTACGCAAGAGACTGTCCTTGATTCCGGCTGCTGATTCAAAGTCAGCATGATCCCGATCGGGCAGTGTGTGATCTACTATTTCCTCATACCCAAGCAGTCCGTAGTCAACCATCAACTCGGGACTTATCAGCAGCGGATTGGCTGCGTATGCTGAAAAACCGGAATAAGGAGAATTGCAGAGTTCAGGGCCTGTTGGAGTAATAGGCAGCACCTGCCAGAATCTCTGCCCTGCCTCGGCCAGAAAATCTGCAAAATCGTAGGCTGCCGGACCCAGGTCACCAACACCAAACCGGGACGGCAGTGAAGTGAAGTGTAAGAGAACCCCGCTTGAACGCTTCATATAAAAACTCCTTGCTCTGCTGGTATGATTCAGTACGAGGGGACGATTTAAACCATACTATAATGCAGAGCAAGGGGGGAGAAGTAAAGCCGGATTGATTTCATTCCGGTTAATTTTAAAATTTGTTCCTTAGTTCAGAGTAGAAAAACAGGGCAAAAGACTGCGGAGCCATATTAATTGACTCAAATCCCGGCAAGATCCCGGGTAAAGGATCATCGGAACCGCCATATTGTTTTGAAGCGCTGTAAAGATGGGTAGTCCAGACACCTTCCGGCAGAAACCTGCTCGGGCTGCAGTCAGTTTTCTCACGGCTGAAGTTAAAAAGTATTGCAGCGTAATTACGATTTGCTGAAGCGCAGTTTCTGAACAAAAGCACCAGCCCCGGAGCTATTTCCTGAGCCTGACACCGGCTGCGGCACGGCTCCTGAATTGTCGGATGTTCTTTGCGGACTTCGATCAGTCTGCGATAAAGGGCAAGCATGGCCCGGCCTTTATCAGATCCCATAGTACGCCAGTCAAGGCAGCAGGATGCAAATGTAGCCTTATCTTTGGGACACGGAATCCCTGAGTTCTGGTCATATCCATGCTCACAGGCATCATTGAAATATAAAAATGGAGCTGTTTCACCATACTCTTCCCCCATAAAGATCATGGGAATATACGGAGACAGAAGAGTCACTCCGGCCGAAAGCTTTGCAGCTTCAAAACCGGCCTTATCTATTATACGGCCTTTCTTTTCCATGCCCTCTTCATGGTCATGCCCCTGTGAAAACACAACCAGCTTACAGCCCTGAAGCTCAGAGTTGCACCGTCCCTGAAGTCTCATGTGGTGGGGAGAAAGCTCGCCTCTATAAGAGAAACCATATTGTAATGCTGAAACCATCCTCTCAGGGCTGCTGAAATCGTTCAGTACTCCCTTTGTCTCTCCGGTGACTCTGCTTAAAAGCGCGTTATGAAAATCATCATTATATAAGGCATCCAGTCCATAGCCGCCTTTATCGACTGGGAGGACCGGGCGCATTGAATTACGCTTATCTCCGGTAATCAGTACACAGTGCCTGTCATTACCGGCTGAAAACTCCTTTACCCGCAATGACAGTTCTTCAAGAAAATGCAACGGAGTCTGATCAAAAACATTTTGCGAATCACTTATCCGCAACCCGTCCACATGATAGTCCCGCAACCACGAAAGCGCGCACTGAATATAAAACTCCCTTACGCCGCTGCTGAACCGTTCATCAAAATTGACTGCATTTCCATTTTTAAGATTATATTTTTTACTGAGAAAGGATGGATAAAAAGCTGTCAGTTCGTTGACAGGATGTAATCCCCCGAAAGAGACATCAATAACAACGGCAATGCCCCTTAAATGACACTGCCGGACCAACTCTTTGAAATCATCAGGTTTTCCATAGGAATGATGAACAGCATAGGGGAAAACAGTATTATACCCCCAGGACCTGTGCCCGGCAAACTGAGACACCGGCATCAACTGAAGAGTATTTATTCCAAGATCGGAAAAATGATCCAGACGATTGATAATACCGCCAAAATTCATTTCCGGAGAAAATGCGCCGACATGAATTTCATAAATGAGCATTTCATTTATCGGCAGACCGGAAAAACCGTCCCCCCTCCAGTCAAAATAATGATGGTCAACCACCATAGAAGCATTCAGAAGCCCTTCCGGCTGACATAAAGATGCAGGGTCGGGAACATCTGTCATACCATCAAGGGTATAGGAATAAATTGTTCCCCCTCCAACCCCAGCCAAGGTTATCTCATGGAATCCGAACATGGACGGAATCATTATATGGCTATCTACACTGCCATTTAAAACTGATATTTCAACCTGTTTAACATCAGGAGCGAATATTCTGAAAGAGCAATGGCCTTGATCATTCACTCTGGCACCAAAGTAAGAATTTTCCATGTAGATACTCTTTTAAAAAATTATTTTATTTTTCTTACCGATAATGTATACTATTTACAAATGTAGGCTCATCTTTTGCATCTGATTAAGTACTTGCATCTCGTAAACAGCATCAGGAGGCAGACCATGACTACTAATTACAATCCCCAAGCGACAGAGGAACAGGTTAAAATCGCTCAGGTTATGGGCGGTGAAAAAGCTATTCTTCACGAACTCGATTTTCAGGATGTAGCAATTTCTACAAATGCAGTTCAAACCCTGAAAAAGGCCGCTACAGCAGTCATGCATAGATATCTGCCCGGAAGCCGCCCTGAAAAGCTTACCAGCTCGCAGGCTATAGCATTTTTTATAGACAGAGTTTTCTGGGATGAAGACACAAGGGGGCTCATACTTTGTGCAGACGTTGCCAATAGAAGCTTCTGCATACCCATTCCCAGTGATCACTGGCATCTGAAAACCGATCTTGGAACTATTCAGTAGATATTTTTCTAAAGAATGGCAAGTAAAAATAGAACAACAGGGAGACTAGATCTCCCTTTTTCTGATATCTTTGTATAGATTTAGCTATATTAATATTTACAACTCTACATTGTTTAAGGCCAAAACGTAAAATACACGTAACTGCGAGGTAACACACTAATGTAGGACAAAGGCTATTGTGCATAATCAAAAATCAAAGCAGGGAGTGCTCAATGGTCCATGAAAGATGTTCGGAACTGTTTCGTTTAAGATCCCCCTTTGAAGACCCCTTCAGAGGGACTTTATTCTCAATTCTAGAAAAACCGCTATCCAGCCTTTTGTGCCTGCCAAGATTAAATTCTTTATATAATATAGCTCAGGATGAAGAACGCTGGAATGGACAAACCGATTTTGTCAGCAAGGCTCTCAATCTTCTCGGCGTGAATACTGAAATTGATAAAAACCAATTGAACGGTATTCCCAAAACCGGCCCCTCAGTAGTTGTTGCAAACCATCCTTTCGGAGTCGTTGAGGGGCTTATCCTGATCAGGATGCTTAAGATGGTCCGGCCTGATATAAAAATTATGGCCAACTTCATGCTGGGGCTTATACCCGAAATGAATGAACATTTAATTGCGGTTGATCCTTTTGGGCGCAAAGATTCCCGGACGGGAAATATCTCCGGGCTTAAGGAAGCAGTAAAATGGGTTAAGGGAGGAGGTCTTCTGGCCGTTTTCCCTGCCGGGGAGGTTGCCAGCCTAAAAATCAAGGACCGCAAGGTTGAAGATCCTGCATGGAGCCCAACCGTTGCGGGAATAATCAAGCGCACCGGCGCAAGCGCCACTCCGGTATTTTTCAATGGACGCAACAGCGCACTGTTTCAAGCCATGGGCATGGTTCATCCAAGACTTCGCACGGTACTTCTACCGCGTGAAAATCTTAAGAAACAGGGATTACCAGTGGAATTTGCGGTGGGTAATACAATTTCAAGTGAACGCCTGTGTTCATTTGATAACAACCGCGACCTTATAGAATACCTGCGTTTTAGAACCTACACCTTACGCTCGCGTTTCAAGAAAAAGAAACCTCATCTCCCGGTATTCAGGAAAAAGGAAAAGCCTTTATGCCAAAGGAGTAATCCGGACAGAATCATGGCTGAACTTGATGGCCTCGGTCCTGATTGTATACTCGCAGAAAATAGCGAATTCTCCGTTCACGAAGTACACTCATCCAAGTGCCCATTCATCCTGCGCGAAATAGGTCGCTTACGTGAAAAAACATTTCGCAGAGTCGGGGAGGGAACCGGAAAGTCCGTCGATTTAGATAGATTTGACAACACCTTTATACATCTTGTGCTCTGGAGTAAAATAAATAAGGAGGTTGCCGGTGCGTACCGTTTTGCACGGACGGACGATCTCATTGAAAAATTCGGGCTTAAATCAGTTTACAGTCATTCATTCTTCCGTTTCAACCCTGAATTTTTCAATACTATCACTCCGGCTCTTGAACTCGGTCGTTCCTTTATCCGCTCCAAGTATCAACGCAACTACTACTCGCTTATGATGCTCTGGAAAGGCATTGCCGGATATCTGGTTAAAAACCCTAAATACCGGTATCTTTTCGGATGTGTCAGCATTTCAAACGAATACAGAAAATTATCTCGCGAGTTTATTGCTGAATCTCTTATGGCCACAAATTCCCGTGAAGATCTTGTAGACCTGATCTCTCCCATAAAACCTATCAAATTCAAGAAATTGAAATATTGGAAAAAATCTTTACCACGATCAGCTTTCAGTGATTCTGCGGATATTGAGAAGGTAGTACAGGATATTGAAGGAGGCTCCAGTATCCCGGTTCTGTTGCGCCACTATCTTAAACTCGGTGGTAAACTTGCCGGATTCAACGTTGACCCTGATTTCGGCAATGCACTGGACGGGCTGATTGTAGTTGACCTGCTGGAAACCTCTGAGCGAAGCCTGAAAAAATTCATGGGCAAAGCAGAGGCAGCAACTTATCTGGACTACCATCACAAAGTTGCTCCGCAGGCGTTTAATAATTGCGGCGGAGATGATGGGAAGGTTGCTGTGTAGGTTTTTTCAGCAGCTGGATAAACTTGAAAGGATCTAAAACAGTTCTGCATAGAATAAGAAATAAGCCCGCAATATCATATTTGATATTGCGGGCTTTAACTATCTGCCCTGAATAATGGGTCTATTTCAACAGCTTTTCCAGTTCGGTGCAGAAGCCGTCAATATCCTCATCCGTGGTTGCCCATGATGTCATCCAGCGAACCTCGTTTGCTGCCGGATCCCAGACATAAAATGGATAGATACTCTGCAATGCTTCAGTTGCTTCCCTTGTAATTATTGCAAAAACACCGTTAGCTTCAACAGGACGGGTGATATTCACTCCGTCAATTTTCCCAGCCCGTTCAGCAAGTCTGGACGCCATTATATTTGAATGCTCGGCATTGCGTTTCCATAAGTCATTGCTGAGCAGAGCCTTAAACTGAGCTCCTACATAACGCATCTTCGAAACAAGCTGCATACCCTGCTTGCGGACAAACTCAAAATTATCTCCAAGTTCAGGATTGATAAAGACTGCTGCTTCAGCACACATGCAGCCATTTTTAGTTCCACCGAAAGAAAGAACATCAATCCCGCAATCCACAGTCATTTCACGCAGGGTAACACCCAGCGCAACAGCAGCATTAGCAATTCTGGCCCCGTCCATGTGTACATGAAGACCGCGACTGTGAGCAAAATCGCAGATATCTTTGAGTTCTTTAATTGAATACAGTGTTCCCAGTTCGGTACTCTGGGTAAGTGATATTACTGAAGGCTGAGTTCGGTGCACATCACCAAGATCGCCAAGCATATTTTCCAGAGCCATCAAACTTATTTTGCCATTTACTGTCTCGGCATGGATCAGCTTCAGACCTGCTACCGCTTCACATGAGCCGCACTCATCAACTGTAATATGTGCGCAATCAGAACAGATGACACTGTTCCAACTGCGGGTCAGGTGCTTCAAAATCAGAGTATTTGTTGCTGTGCCTGTGGCAAGGAAGAATATTTTGGCCTGCTCGCCGAAATTATCGCGAAACAATTTTTCAGCATCACCTGAAACAGGGTCTGCTCCATAAGATGACATGTGATCGATATTGGCCTGCATAATGGCATCCATGATTTCTGGATGTACACCGGAATAGTTGTCACTGGCAAAAGAACGCATGTGAAGTCTCCGTGGTGGAAAAATAAAAAGCCTGCTCCGGAACGGGAACAGGCTCCTGAAGTTCTTGGAAAATATGAATCAGTCAAGATGCGGACGTACAAAGGGGATCAGGAAGTCGTAAATGAGGTCGGCCATTATCTGGTAACCGGCCTTTCCGGGGTGAACACCGTCTCCCCTGCCGATATCTTCAAGATAGGCTTCGTTCTGCCGCAGGCTGTAATTAATATCGAGGCATGGAATGTCAAGTTCTTCACACAGTTTTACCAGTGCATCCGAAAGAGTCTTTGTACAACTGTCCCGCTCAGGATCACTCATGGGGGGCGGAGTTATAAATACAACCCTCTGTTCGGCCGCAGCAGGTCCCAGAATATTACGGGCATTATCTACACTATCCTCCAGGCAGATATCATTCGCATAGTCAGGAGCACCGAAACTGAATATCAGCAGCCCGAAAGTGTCCCGCATAAGTCTGTCATAAACTTCCTGCTTCCAACGCTCTTTTATGTGCTGCGTAGTAGATGCGCGAACCCCAAGATTATAGGCCGTAATGATTGAACCATCAGGGTCAAGACGACTGCATAACCGCCCTGTCCACCCAAGCCATCGAGAATCATTTACCCCAAGGGTAAGAGAATCTCCCATGAAAAATAGCTGCATTTTCAATTTCCTTTAAAATTGTTATGTTATGCCATATAATAAGTACGAATAAATTTACTTGAAATCAGCATACACATTTCTCCAGACACAGTTAAGAATTGCGTACTGTTAACAAAATGAACCAAAATGCAATTGATTATCATGTTGATTATCAATTAAAATGAAAGTATGTGATGCCTCAAGAAATATGGCGGAGGTTCTATTTTAATGAATTCTGAAAAAGTTATAAGTTTTCGGGATGTAAGCTTTGGATATGGTCAACACACGGTATTAAACGAAATCAGCTTTGATATTATCAAAGGGGACTATCTTGCAGTGATTGGACCAAACGGAGGAGGCAAGACGACCCTGCTCAAACTCCTGCTTGGTCTGCTGCAGCCGCAGAAAGGGCATATAGATATCCTGGGCATGCCTCCAGGCAAACACGGCGGACAGGTAGGCTACATGCCGCAATATACCACTGTTTCCGAAAGCTTTCCCATTACCGTTCGCGACGCTGTACTAATGGGCAAAGTATCACCCGGAATAAAAGGAATATTCGGGCTGAAGTTCGGCAGTGAATCTGAGCAGGCAGTGGAAATAGCACTGGAACGAGTAGGAATGCTTGACCATATCAACCGAAAGGTATGCGACCTTTCCGGTGGACAGAAACAAAGAGTTTTCATAGCCCGTGCCATAGTTGATGAGCCCCGGCTGCTGCTCCTTGACGAACCGGCAGCAAGCGTTGATCAGGCCGGGAAAAGTGGTCTTTACTGCCTCCTGCGGGAGTTGAATCAGGATATGACGGTGGTTATGGTAAGTCATGATATCTCTGTGCTCGGGCAGGGAGTTAAATCTGTAGCCTGCGTCAACCGCAAGGTACACCTGCACGACCAGCCAAAAATCACCCGCGAACTTTTGGACGAAGCATACGGCAAAACAGAGAACGGATACTGCCCCATCGAACTTGTTACCCATGGAGAACTGCCGCACCGGGTACTTGAGTTTCATGACGAGCCATCCGGAAAGAATGGAGGAGACTGGGATGCTTGAGGCATTGAGTTTTGATTTTATGCAGAACGCACTCATTGCCGGAGTGCTTGCGTCAATCATCTGCGGAGTAATCGGCGCCCTTGTAGTGGTCAACCGAGTTGTACTGCTTTCAGGAGGAATCGCCCACGCCTCGTATGGAGGAGTCGGTCTGGCATTTTTCCTTGGCTTGCCTATGCTCCCGGTTACAGCTGCTTTCGCTGTCTGCTCTGCCCTTCTAATGGCTTTGGTGACAATGAGAGTAAAAGAAAGGGCTGACACTTTTATCGGGGTTATGTGGGCTGCAGGAATGGCCCTTGGAATCATACTTCTTGATATCACCCCCGGATATAATGTGGATCTTATGAGTTACCTGTTCGGAGGAATCCTAGCCACGCCGCAGTCGGACCTTATTCTCATGGGCTGTCTGGCTGCACTGGTGCTCATAGTTGTTTTCAGCTGCTATAAAGGTTTCTGGGCCATGTCCTTTGACGAAGAGTTCGCTCGCGCCAGAGGAGTTCCGGTCACAGCCCTTTACTTTATCATGCTGGCGCTGATTGCGCTCAGCGTGGTCATGGTTATCAGAGTAGTCGGCCTGATTCTGGTGATTGCACTGCTTACCATACCGCCACAAATTGCTGAAAGCCGCACATCTTCACTTCATACAATGATGCTCTTCTCATCAATTCTAAGCATGGTATTCTGCGTAAGCGGCTTGTTGTTATCCTATGAACTGAACCTTTCATCAGGCGCAACCATAATTGCCGTCAGCGTATTCGGATTCGCCTTGTCTGCCCTGTTTTCAAAATTCAAACTCAACCGTTAAGAATAGCTATTTCAGAGTAATTTGATGAGAGAATATGAAGAAAAACTTAAAAAGTATTTAAGTGAAAACATTCCGTCAGCCGAGCATTTAACATTTGCTCAGTCATGCCATAGTGTAAGTGATGCAGCCAGAGCGGCGAAAGCCTCCCCCGATGACTTTGTTAAAAATGTTTGCATGGTCACTGAAGCTGGCAGATTCATCGTAGCCATAGTTAAAGGAACAGACAGGGCCAGTACATCCAGAGTGGGCAAGGCCCTTGAAGAGAAAAGACCAAGGCTTGCTACCCCTGAAGAGATTTTGTCCAGAACCGGCTATCCATGCGGTGGCACACCATCATTCGGATTTGATGCTGTATTTCTTATTGATCCAAATGTAGCACAAACCCGGAAAACAATTACAGGGGGAGGTTCAGAACAATCATTGGTAAAGGTCGGAACCGATGAGATGATGGCCGCCAACAAAGGACAAGTCGTCAGAGTCAGAAAATAACTATTTACGCCCTATATAATAAAATCCGTTGGATTTGTTGCCGTTCATCGTGGTGTAGACAACTTTGCTGTATTCAAGCTGATCGAAATGACTCAGTAAGGCAATGATTCTCTCTTCAGAAAAATGACGAAGCACTCCCCCGCCTTCAAGCTCGAAAACACCATAACTGCCATGCTTTGATTCATACCTGCCATACCGATCAAGATTACGCTGGTCGGTATTGAGCAGGAAGTCATTTACATAAATTATTCCTCCGGGCCGAAGTACCCGAAGAGCTTCACTCATCAATGACTTTAAATCTGCATCATGCGGTATACAGGTCAGAACAGCCACCAGCAAAACAGCATCAAACGAATTTGCAGCGAAAGGAATCAATCCATTATTTAATGCCGTAATGGGCAAGCTACAATCCAGTGCAGCAGCTTTATCTCTCAAAACAGCTGAAGGCTCGACTCCCTGAACATTATTAAACCCTTCAAGCCTTAACTCACTCATCACCCTTCCATATCCACACCCAATATCCAGAATTGAGGCAGATTTAGTTACATAACGACTGAAAACATCCATTTGAAATGGTGTGGAGTATCTTTTCTCAGCTCCCTTGCCTTCCCAATACTTCAAATAATTTAATTTTAGCGATCCCATTTTATTTACCTTCAACCTATTTACGCGTGGATCACGCATTTAGCATAGACACCGAATTGTACCTTGACCGTCACATCACTGAGACGCAGATCGGGACGACCAATTGTATAAGCCCAATAGTCAAAAAATTAATAACTGCTTTCAACATTTCATTTGGAGGTTAGTCATGAATTCTCCCGAAAGAGCTCTCATTAAAAAGCATCTCGAAAACAAGCTTGCAGAACTCCACGAACGCATCCGCGGCCGCGACACTGCAGTAGAAAACTGCGCTGACGACAATGAATACGCATCAAGAGTCAGCGAGCAGAAAATCAATCTTGCCCTGCACGTTCGCGAAACCCAGCTGATCACTGAAATGGAAGAAACTCTCAACCGGGTTGACCACTGGGACTTTGGAATCTGTGAAGACTGCGGAGAAACAATCGGTATAGCCCGGATTAAAGCCAAACCGACTACACGCTTCTGTGTTTCCTGCCAGAGCCGCATGGAAGAGGGAGAACAGCTTGGCCGCGTAGGTTAAGATTTCACTGCCGCTTGAACAAGCGGTTTTTTTATTTTTGCAGTGCAATGCCGCAATTGTCCCCGTACATGCCGGTCCTTAGTTTCGATAGCTGCTTAACTGTGCGTCTTATTGTTTAAAGACACGCGGAAAGAGAGTCACAGCCCCTTTATCACCCTAAGTAAAAAGGGTAATGAGGGGCCATGACATCAGCTACCAAAATTTCAATCATTATTCCGGCCTATAATGAACAGGGCACAATTACCCTGTGCATTGAAAATGCAAAGCAGGCTTGTGGCACGCATGCAGAGATAATCGTGGTGGACGGTCACCCAGACAGTTCAACTATCCGGGAAATCGCTGACAGCACGATTCTGACCATAAAATCTGAAGCCGGAAGAGCAGTTCAGATGAACACCGGGGCACAAGCTGCCAGTGGTGATATACTTCTATTCCTCCATGCTGATACCAGCCTTCCTCCCAATGCGTACGACCTAATCTGTGAAGCACTAAATGCCCCGGCCTCATCAGCAGGAGCTTTCAAGCTGTCATTTGATTCCAATTCAACTGCGCTGAATGTAATTGCTTTTATCGCGGACCTGCGTACTAGAATAGAGCGTATTCCTTATGGAGATCAGGCTGTTTTCATCAGGAAGGACATCTTTTTTGAACTCGGTGGATTCCCCGATGTTCCTCTGATGGAGGACGTTATGTTTTTCCAGAATATCAAGAGAATGCGCCGTGAAATTGTTATACTGAAAGCGGCTGTAAAAACTTCTCCCCGCAGGTACTCCAAGGCTCCCTTTCGCCGTGCCATATACAATACCTTCCTCAGAGTTCTGCATTTTTGCGGAATTAAACCTGCCACTCTAGCTAGAATGTATAACTAAACGGTTTTTAAATGAAAGAATGCCTACTTTATTTCATCAAATTCCCGGAGCCGGGCAAGGTAAAGACAAGACTTGGACATGATATCGGATATGAAAATGCAGCCTTCTTATACAAAAATTTTGTTGAAGATATGCTAAACAGCTTTGAAAAAGCATCCATATCAACCATAATTTTTTATGATGATTCAACTCCCAAGGATAAATATCAAAACTGGCTTGGAAGAAGAGACTTCCAGCCTCAGCAAGGTCATGACCTCGGCCAAAGAATGGCAAATGCATTCAGTTCATCTTTTCAAGATGGATCTGAACGTTTAATTTTAATCGGGAGTGATCTGCCGGGATTAAATCCGCAAAGAATCAGGGAAGGTTTTGAAAAAATGAAAAAAAGCCCCGCCTGCATCGGACCTGCAAAAGACGGGGGATATTACATGATAGGTTTTCAGAAAGCCCACTATACCGAAGAAATTTTCAAAAACATGAAATGGAGCACACCTGAAGTCTATACTGAAACAATGATCCGTTTCAATCTGGAGAAAATTATTCCTGCAACTATGCCCGTGTTCACTGACGTAGACACACTTGAAGACCTGAAAAGTCTAATTCAGGATGATGCAGCAATTAAATACTGTCCAAACGCTGGTGCTGCAGCAAAATCAATATTGCATAACAGATGACAGATCCGTCACTGGAATCAACTTGCGGCAAACGCGAAAAAATCCGAAGAACCATTTTAATTGATTCTCCGGACACTTAGATTGATCAAATTTAATAATCGACTATATTGAGACGATCTTCGTTCTTGGACGTGATACGGGTAAACCGTAACCTGTCACACCCAAGATCATCGAGAACCTCAATCCTCCAGTTACCACCGGATCCGAAACCGCTGAGAATTTCTTCCCTGATCCCTAGCCGGATCTGGAACTCCACAACAGGATTTGATGTTGAATCCAGATGATTCACGATCATTGGAACCAGTCCGCAACTAACAGCCTTAAGATCAACAAATTTGCTATCCATTCTATTTACCAACACAGAAATTATCAAAAATTGAATTAAGTACTTCCTGAGGGGTAATCTCCCCGGTAATCTCAGAAAGAGCGCTGGTGGCAGCCTCAAGGCGTACACCAAGCAGGTCATAAGGAATCTGCATCTCAATATCCAGAACCAGTTCCTCAAGTTCAGACAGAGCCTTTTTCAAGGTTGCAGCCTGCCGCGAGTTCGGAACAAGTTCATCAGGATCAGGCTCTCCTGCCCCTTTAAGAATCCGTTCTCGAATCACCACTGCAAGTTCGTCGATACCTTGTCCCTTTTTAGCCGAGATTTCAAGAACATCGTATCCTGCGTCTTTCATAACCTGCGACGGAGCCGGATCAGCCTGAGCAAGGTCGGCCTTGTTTATCACAGCCAGGCACTTTCCACTCTCAGCGGAAAACTGAGGATCAAGGTCAGCAATGGCAAAAGGCATTGAACCATCGATAATAAGGAGTACCAGATCTGCCTGTGAGGCCAGATCACGTCCCATATCGAGACCGGCCTGCTCCACGGCATCGTCAGTTTCCCTGAGCCCGGCTGTATCCACAAGACGAACCTGAAGACCGTCAAGATTCAACGTTTCTTCAATAAAATCACGGGTAGTTCCCGGAATATCGGTAACAATAGCCCTATTGCGCCCTAAAAGAGCGTTTAACAGGCTAGATTTACCGGCATTGACCTTGCCGGAAAGAACAGCAAGAGCACCTTCACGCCACGCCTTGGTACGTTCAACTCCTGCCAGGAGTGCTGAAATTTTTTTAGCTGCACTGGATACTTCCGTATTCATTTCATCAAGAGGCAGGCACTCCAGTTCATCCTCTGGAAAGTCAACGGCAACACACAGCTGCGCTCGAAGCTCTTCAAGTCTTTTACGAAGTTCCTCAATACGCTCACCAAGAACTCCGGATAATTTCACACGTGCAAGCTGAGCCGCTCCTTTTGAGGGAGCATGAATCATCTCTGCAACAGCCTCAGCCTGCGTAAGATCCATACGGCCATTAAGGAAAGCGCGAAGGGTAAATTCGCCGGGATTTGCGATACGGGCACCACGTGAAAGAATCTCTTCCAGTACAGCCCGCAGAATAGCCCTTCCTCCATGGCAGTTTATTTCGATCGTATCTTCACCGGTATACGAATTGGGACCGGGCATGAAAACGGCAAGTACGTCATCGATATCCACACCGGCACGATCTGCAATACAACCATAATGCATCGTGTAAGGCCTAAAACCTGCAAAACTATCTTTAGCAGGGCGAAATATTTCATCGGCAATAAGGCGCGCCTTACTACCGCTGATACGGATAATCCCCACCCCGCCATCACCGGGGGGAGTAGCAATGGCTGCAATTGTTCCAGTTGAAGTCAGTGACATTATGTCCTCACAATAAATGAACCCCGTAGACAAAAGTCCACGGGGTTCATGCAAAGCTTAATTAACCGCTCGTGAACAGAGCTGCTAGCGGTTGTATCGTTCGCTGTTGAATCCGTCAGGGCCGCCTTCTTTATAACGATCGTTACGACGGTTGTTCTGACGAGGCTGGCGATTGCCGTAATTGTCGTCATAACGATTGCCAAAGTTTTCATTATAAGGACGGTTACCGAAGTTCTCGTCACGGCGATTTCCGAAATTTTCATTACGGCGATTGCCATAACCCTCGCTACGACGGTTATCGTAGTTGTCATTACGACGGCCACGATAATTATCATTGCGACGGTCACCGTAGTTATCGTTACGATCACGACGACCGCCATAGTTGTCGTTACGACGGTTTCCGAAATTATCGTTACGTTCGTAATTATCGTTACGATCGCGACGACCGCGACTGCGATCATTTCTGTCATTACGATCGGTACGCTCGTTACGGTCATTTGTCCGGGAATTGTAACGATCATTCTTCTGGTAGTTGTCATTTCGACGCCCACCGCTACTACCGGCATTACGACTGCGACGGGGCAGAATCAGAACGCGTTTCATCGGACCTTCACCCTTGCTGCGGGTGTTGACGTACTTGTCTTCCTGCAGAGCCATGTGAACCACGCGACGGTGGTAAGAGCTAAGAGGCTTGGTAGACTGTACGCGACCGGTATGCATGGCCTTGTCGGCAAGGTGCCAGGCCAGCTGACGCAGTTTTTCATCCTGCCGTTCACGATAATCTCCGGTATCAATCTGAACCCGAACAGAAGTCTGAAGTTTCTTGGAAACCATTCTGTTGCAAAGGTACTGCAGGGAGGACAGAGTCTGTCCTTCGCGACCGATGATAAGGCCGGAGTTCTCTTCATCATCAACCAGCACGTTTACACGGTCCTCACCCACCTCGATTTCAAGATTGGGTTTGTCCTGGATGATGGGTTCAATCATCATTTCAAGTGCTTCACGCACAGCAGCAGCGATATCTTCGGGATCGCCCTCCATAATGCTGCGACGCTCAGTGTATTCTTCATCTGCATCACCTTCTTCTGCTTCAACATCTTCTTCAGTTTCAGCTTCAGCCGGGATGACATCTTCTTCTCTAACAGCGACTTCGCTCTCAGGCTTTACCGCAACTTCGCCTTCTTCCTTGATTGCGAGCTCGGTTTCTTCCTTAACAGCAACTTCAGCTTCTGGTTTTACAGCGGGGGTTTCTGCCTCAGGTCTTGGAGCAGGGACATTTTCCTCCTCAGGTGCAGGAAGAACCTCTCTACGCTCGTTGTCATGAGACTCATAGCCACGGGGAGCGCGCTGCTCCTGTCTATCATTTCTACGCTGGCGGGATCTTCCTCTACCGGAGTCTTCTCCAGCCATCGGCTTCTTCTCGCCGCCTCTGGGACGAGCCTTTACTTTTGCATTCTTTTTGCCCACCAGTCCAAAAACACCGGTGGATCCGCCACTTAGAATCTCAATTTCAAGTTTATCTCGATTCAGATTGAAGTAATCACAGGCGTTGCTGATCGCCTCATCCAAATTCTTCCCCTGGAATTCCTTGAATTCGCTCATTCTATCTCCTGGTTGTGTTCTTCACTCCAATAATTCCGATCAACTTTGCGCCCTAATTTTGTACCTTGCGAGTCATCATCCACTGCTGGGCAATTGAGAGAATGTTGTTCACCATCCAGTACACAACCAACCCGGCGGGGAAGTTGAGGAACATGAATGTGAACACAAGGGGCAGGAACATCATAATCTTCTGCTGAGTCGGATCGCCCGCTGAGGGAGTCATCTTCTGCTGCAGGAACATGGTCGCACCCATCACGATAGGAGTGATATAAAGCGGGTCTTTGGCCGAAAGGTCGGCGAGCCAAACTATATCAGTAAAAGGCAGGAAGTGAATGAAATCGGCATGCCTGAGAGCAACCGTTCCCATCAGGGCCTTGTACAGTCCAAAGAAAACCGGGATCTGAAGCAGCATGGGCAGACAGCCGCCTGCCGGGTTGACATTGTATGTCTTATAGAGCTGCATCATCTCCTTGTTAAGAGCTTCACGGTCATCGCCGTGTTTTTCACGCAGTTTAGCCATCATGGGCTGCAGACGCTTCATCTGCTCCATTGACTTGTAGCTCTTATGAGAAAGAGGCCAGAAAAGGATCTTGATAACGATAGTCAGCAGGATAATGGCGATACCGTAGTTGTGGGTATACTGATGGAACCACTCAAGTGCGATGACAAGAGGTTTGGCGATGATATCGAACCATCCGAAATCAATAGCCTTGTCAAGGTTTCCGGGAACCTTGGCCATCAGCTCTACGTCCATGGGGCCAAAATAGTAAGAACATGCAAGCTTACGTTCGATATCTTTATCAAAAGAAACATTCTGCTCTGCAGCCAAGCGGAAAATATCATCCTGTACTTTGCCTTTAACGGTCACTTCATCTGAACCGGGAACAAGAGCAAGAATAAAGTAGTTGGAATCAATGGCAGCCCAGTTAATCTTGCCTGCGGCACTTACACCGGTCTCGCGCAGATCGTCACGATCATGTTCTTCGCTAAGACCTTCAGGGCCCAACCATGCAATCCTTGTGGGGTTGTAACGGTTATCCGCTGCGGTAAGACTCTTGGTGGCGGTAGTGAAAGCCAGTCGGCCCATACCGCTGGGGTTGGACTTGTTGATAATTCTTACATCTTCATCGATGAGGTAGTTATCGGCATGGAAGGTGAGACGGCGTTCAACTCTGAAGCCTTCAACATCACCACGAAAAACAAGGGTGCCGATTTTGTCACCGTCAAGTTTGAGATCGCTGCCCTCAAAGCCCCAAACACCATTAGCCCATGTGGGAATTCCATTGAGGATGAGTCCCATGGGCGCTTTGTTCAGGGCATTTGTTCCGACCATGTCCACAGCGGGAGAGTCGGCAGCAATTGTCTGCTTGAATTTTTTAAGCCTGAAATTTTCCAGAAGTCCACCCTGGGAGTTGATCACTGCAGAGTAGAGAGGAGTATCAACGGTAAGCTTGGTTCCCTTGGCGGAAACAATGGCAGCGGTGGACGCGGGATCGGGAAGCTGATTGGAAACCGGACCTGAGACATTGGACTCAGCGGTCTGGCTTTGCGTTGCTGTTTGTTCCTGCTGCTGGGCAGGAGAGGTCTGCGGCTGTGCGGGCGGGAAAAGAAACTGCCAGCCGAGAAGGACTACCATAGATAAGGCCACTGCCAGAATAACGCGTTTATTGTCCATGTCTTTGTTTTCTCACTGTAATCGTCCCATCAAGTAAGGTCGGGACTGCGCGGTGGTATTT
Organism: Maridesulfovibrio sp.; assembly: GCA_963676495.2. Lineage (GTDB taxonomy): Bacteria > Desulfobacterota > Desulfovibrionia > Desulfovibrionales > Desulfovibrionaceae > Maridesulfovibrio. The sequence goes on from CAXXRF010000003.1 coordinate 748,996, forward strand.
TTTTTCGTGGGGCGGGAACAGGGTCGAATCCGCCCTTGCATAGCGGATTACAACGCATCAGACGCCACAAAGCAAACATCCCGCCTTTGAACACTCCATGAAGGGACACGGCCTCAATGGCATACTGCGAACAGGTAGGATGAAAGCGGCAGCACCCCGGAAAAAGCGGGGAAATGAATTTCTGATAAAAACGTATGGGGTAAAGAAACAGAGTCCGCATTCCCTGATTTCTCATTATTCTTCTCACTCTACGGCAAGCCCGTTAATCTTTTCGACGAGTGGAAGTAATTCTTTTTCGGCAAGGGCGAGTGTCATTCGTCTGCCGTCCAAATTACGCTTCGGAACAAAAATAACGTCCGCACGCACTTTGAAATTTATTTGATGAAGCCTGAAAAACTCTCTCATCACCCTTTTGATCCGGTTCCTGACAACGGCAGGTCCCTTCTTTCTGCTCACGGTAAGGCCCAAACGAACCCCGCTGGGGCCGATACCATGACACAGCACGAACAATATAAAATTCTTCGTGTAGAGTTTTTTCCCCTGCTCATAGCAGAGGTCAAATTCAGGCTTCCTAAGGAGCTTATGCTCCTTGGTCCAACTTAAACGGCTAATCTTTTACGTCCTTTTGCACGGCGTCTTGCAATAACAGCACGACCGTTTTTGCTACGGGAGCGAACGAGAAAACCGTGAGTCCTTTTTCTTCTGCATTTACTAGGCTGGTAAGTTCTTTTCATGTCTATTTCTCCAAAAATAAATAACGTTATCAAGCCGAAACAAAAATTCCGGCTACGAGGAACGGGAACATATATCCCCAACTGCGAATATCGTCAAGAAATGTTTTCACGCAGGACCCTAGGCTAAGTGCTTTTAATCTCACTCTGAATAATCTATGCTGCTTCGAAGTGAAAACAAGTTCGCATACCCTGATGTGCTATAACTGTCAAAGTCTATATATCATAATTTAATGATGATCAAAGCCATGCTTAAAGGGTGTAGCTATACATAGCACGTGAATATTTTTTTTTCACCGCTTTTTTCGTACAATTTATATGATGAAAATCAACAATTTCGCAGCTGCCCTCTTTCACGAAGAGCTCTGCCGATAAGGAGACGCAAATGAAACCTGTACAGTCTTTCTGGGACATTAAACTGGGTGAAATTAAAGAAGTATTTGAAGACAACGGCTATGCCACATACGTAGCCAAAAACCAGAAGGCAGCAGCCTCACTGGTTCTCGATAAAATCATTCCCAAGCTGAAAGCTAAATCTGTCAGCTTCGGCGGTTCCATGACAGTTGTTGATTCAGGTCTTTTCGATCAGGTCAAAAAGATGAATAATGTCAAAGTAATTGATACCTATGACATGGCTCCTCCAATTCATGAGCGCATTGAACGAAGGAGGCAGGCCCTGCTCACCGATGTTTTTATCACCGGTGCAAACGCCTTCACCGAAGAAGGAGAACTGGTCAACCTTGATGGAACCGGCAACCGAGTGGCAGCAATGGCCTTCGGTCCCAAGAACGTTATTGTTCTGGTAGGCCGCAACAAACTTTGTGTGGACCTCGACGCAGCAGTAAGCCGCATCAAAGAATTTGCGGCACCTGTCAATGCCATGCGACTCAAGCGTAAAACCCCCTGCGCCGTTACCGGTAAGTGTCAGGACTGTGATTCCAAGGACCGTATCTGCAGTGTATGGTCCATCACTGAAAAATCATCACCTGCCGGTAGAATCCATGTAGTCTTCATTAATGAGGATCTCGGCTTCTAAAAATATTTGTGGCTTGGAGGGGGAAACTTTTGTAGATGGATTCCCCTCCTGAGCCAGGGTTTACCTGAACAACTTTAACGGCCCGGCCGCATTCGTAAACGGACAGTACGTGAATTGAGCTGACAGGGCTTTGTCAGACTAAAACCACAGCCCCCGGTTGCAACATGCCCGTCATAGCCTATGGATCTTATTTTGAGCAGAAAAGTTCACACCGACCATACCCGCAGCTACAGAGATAATGTAACACCCTCCTCTAACGAAACTTCCTTTCAGGTTGTCGTTGAGCAGACGGACCTTTTCATTGTTGCCGAGACTAATCTAAGCACCGAAGCACTTGAAGCTGTGCACGAGATCAGAGGTATTTTAAAAGGACATATACTTCTGAATCCTGAATTTGCTTCCAGCCTTGTGCCGATTAAATTTACAACGGAAGTTCACCCGTCTATCCGGGCAATGCATGAAGCGGCCAGAGCCTGCAACGTCGGCCCCATGGCTGCTGTTGCAGGGGCGGTATCCCAGTTTGTTGCTGAGGCACTTCTGCCCTGCTCTGCAAATGTAATTGTTGAAAACGGGGGGGATATTTTTATGCACTCCACCCGCTCAAGAAAGGTAGCACTGCTCTCTGAGCCCGGTTCCGGGGCTAAAATAGGACTTTCAATAGAACAAGATGATTTCCCGGTGGCGATATGTTCATCATCCGGAACCATTGGACATTCACTCAGCCTCGGCAGCGGGGATCTTGTTACTGTTCGTTCCAAGGACGGCCGTTTTGCAGATGCTGCCGCCACAGCTCTTGCAAACCTGCTCAATTCTCCGGCGGATGTTCCTCTGGTCATAGAAAAAGCCCGCACTCTGCAAGAATACGGACTTGATGGGGTCTTTGTTCAATACGACTCCAAGATAGGAGCCTGGGGAGACCTTGAGCTTGTAGCGCTATAATATTACTCGCTTACCGCTCCCTCAATAGCCATAAATGGAGGTCCGTTATTGTCATCCTTTGTTTTGGAGAGTGATAAACGGTAACCAAAGGAAATGAAAAGAGGTCCGGCATCAAGCGCCTCGGGTTTTAGCTCAAAATCAAAGGGAATACCTTTGCCGTTTTCAAGCTCTCCCGGCGAGAAGACCTGCAATCCCTGTGCAAGAACAACCCCGTCATGGTCACTTAAATACCCCTGAATCCACAGCTCGCCTATCCACTCAGCCCAGACCGGTACATTGGATTTCTTAACATAAGCAAGCCCGCGTACTCCGAAACTGTTTTTCCGGGGAACAATTTCATAATTAAAACGCATGAACTCCATTTCCAGAGTCCGCATGCTTTCCAACTTCCATGGCTGATTCTTCAGATGTGATACATCTATATGAGCACACGCTCCCAGAATAAATACCATCGCAGGCAGAACAAACAATCTGATCTTCAACATGCTGGAGTGCCTCTCCTTCAAGAACACGTAACTATTACAATTTATCTTCAACAGACTTAATCTTTCCGTTAAGACGGTCAACCGCTCCCTTCCGGCAGTCGGCCTTTAACAACATGTATACACGATCACAATCTTTTTCCAGCTCGCGATAACATTTTGTAACCACGGCCATCACTTCGTCCCACTCACCTTCAATGCAACTTCCCATCGGGCCGAGTTGACAGGGTAGTCCGCTTCCACGAATAATTTTAACGACCCTTGCGACATAAGGACTGACGCTTGCGCCTTTATCAGTTGGAAAAATTGTCAATTCTACAAGTGCACTCATGGTATTTCTCCGTTTACGTTGACACAGATTCGGTAATTATTTTATTTCTTAGCCGCTATCTCAAAACTATTTTTTAAATTTTAAATACATATTTTTAAAGGAGCCTTATACATGGGCGAATATTACATGCCTGCGGAAAATGAGGGAAAATTCAATCAACTCATGACCTGGATCAGGGATAAAAAGCGTCCCCGGCCATCATTCCCCCGCGCCATCCAGATTCAGACCACAAGCCACTGTAATGCCATGTGTTTGTTCTGCGGCTGGAAACATACCCATAATACACAGCCTCAAGGCTATATGGAAGATGATCTTTTCAAAAAAATCATTGATGAAACCAGCAAACATTTCATCGGGCGTGTCAGCCCATATCTCATGAACGAACCGCTAATGGACAAAAAGCTCCCGGAGCGTATCGCCTATATTGAAAAAAACAAAAAGCCTTTCACTAAGACCAAGATCAACACAAACGGAGCCCTGCTCACTGCCGATATGAGTGAAAGACTCATTGATTCCGGGCTCCGGCATCTCTGGGTTTCCGTTCAGGGCTATTCCGAGGAGACATACACCAAGAGTATGGGGATAAAAAAGTTCAATATCCTCGAGAACATCGACCGTTTCCTTGATATCAGAGATAAAAAAGGTGCCAAACGCCCCAAATTATCCATCACCACCCTTGATACCACCATAGTCCATGACGAATTGGAATATGCAAAAAAACACTGGGCCAAACGCGATGTCACCTTCAAAATCCACAGTGTGGATAATCGAGCCGGGGATGACATTTCTGAGCTATCCGCCAAGCAGACTAAACTGCGCCGCAACTGTGATCTGTTCCTTAAACAGGCCTACGTTCTGTTCAACGGTGATGTAATTATCTGCTGTCATGATTGGAAGCGCACCGTGGTGCTGGGCAATCTGAAAGAACAGTCACTCAAGGAAGTCTGGAACTCCGAGAACTTCATCAAACTTATACGTGAATATCAGGCCGGAGATTTTACCAACCTTAAAATCTGTAAAACCTGTACCGGATAAACCCTGACTAAACAAAATTGGATTATTTTATATAAATTTAAAAAGTATCTAGAATATTCCATAATGATTTTCAGCACCCAAACGATAAAGTCCGTAATATATCATTATATTACGGACTTTATCGTTATAAATTAATTTCACGGGCCTATTTTTAAAATTACTGAAAGGTTCAAGGCTATGGATGCTGGGAGGTAGAATCTAATTAAATATCACCTCGCACAGCCACCTATGACATGCTATTTAATTGACTTAATCCTCCAGATATCCTCTGCATATTCCTGCATGGTTCTATCTGTGGAAAATTTTCCCATCCGGGCGGTATTGAGGATTGCCTTGCGAGCCCAGAGCTCAGGCTGAGCGTAGTCCCTATCCACCAGCTTGTGGGTATCAATATAAGATTGAAAGTCTGCAAGGTGCATATAATGCTCATTATCCGACAACAATTTGTCAACAATCCAGTGAAACAGATCATAATCATGGGGAGAAAATCGATTCTCCAGTAATGCCCCCAGTACCTGTCTTACCTCAAAAGAGCTGTTGTAAATATCACGGGGTCTGTAGGCCCTTTGGTTCAAGACCTTCTCAACATCTTCCTGCCTCATTCCAAACAGGTAGAAATTCTCCTCACCAACCTCCTCTAGCATCTCTATATTGGCTCCGTCATAAGTTCCTATAGTCAGGGCTCCATTCATTGCAAACTTCATATTACCGGTACCGGAAGCTTCTGTTCCGGCAGTAGATATCTGTTCGCTCAAATCACAGGCCGGAATAATTTTTTCAGCAAGAGACACCCGGTAATCAGGAATAAAAGCCACCTTGAGAAAACTGCTGACTCTGGGATCAGAATTTACAACTGCCCCGACACTATGGATCAGCTTGATAATCTGCTTGGCTTCCCAGTATCCCGGCGCGGCTTTTCCTGCAAAAATAAAGGTCCGGGCACATAACGGTTCAATCCCATGATCGACAATCTGAAGGTAAAGGTGAATAATGTGCAGCACATTTAAAAGCTGCCTTTTATACTCATGAATACGCTTTGCCTGAATATCAAAAATGGAATCAGGGGAAACCTGAATACCCAATGTGCAGTTAATATAGTTAGCCAGACGGATCTTGTTTTCCCGCTTTGCAGTCATGAAAAGAGCTTGAAAATCTGTACAATCGGAATGCTTTTCAAGTTGTCTCAGCTTTGAAAGATTCGTGATCCATCCTTTACCGACAGTATCATTAAGCAGATTTGCCAAAAGCGGATTGGCTTTAAGAAGCCAGCGCCTGGGAGTCACCCCATTGGTCTTGTTATTGAATTTACCTGGCTCAAATTCATAAAAATCCGGAAACAATCTGGTCTTGACCAAGCCGGAATGCAGCTCTGAAACCCCGTTCACAGAGTGGGAACCAACCACTGCAAGGTTGGCCATACGCACCTTTTTCCCATTCTCTTCTGAAACAAGTGACATTCGCTGAAGCTTTTCCTCATTTCCGGGATAACGGTTCTCCACCTGCTCAAGAAATCTGCGATTGATTTCATAAATGATCTGCAGATGACGCGGTAAAACCTTTTCAATCAGTGAGACGGACCATTGTTCAAGAGCTTCAGGGAGCAGCGTATGATTTGTGTAGGCACAGGTGGATTTTGTAATTTCCCAGGCCTTTTCCCATTCCAATCTTTTTTCATCCACAAGAAAACGCATCAACTCAACAACAGTAAGTGCCGGATGGGTATCATTAAGCTGGATTGCAACATAATCAGCAAATTCTTCAAAATTCTTATTCTGAACCAGAAAACGTCGTGTAATATCCCGCAGGCCACAGGCCACCAGAAAATATTCCTGTACCAGTCTTAGTTCCTTACCAAATGAAACTGATTCAGTCGGATACAGGACCTTGGATACCATCTCGGATTCTATCTTACGCTGCACCGCGCGGATATAATCACCGTGATTGAAAATATCCATATCGAAATTCTCTGATGCTTTGGCTGCGAACAGGCGGAGATAGTTAACTGTTTTACCGCCATAACCAACTACCGGGATATCGTAGGGAACACCTATTATATCCTCCCAGTCCAGCCACATTGGCAAGTATTCACCGTCAGGACCGACAGTTGTTTCCACTCTGCCATATAACGGGATAATAACCGACTGATCAGGACGGGCTATCTGCAAAGGCATGCCTTCCATCATCCAGTAATCAGCCAGTTCTTTCTGGTAGCCGTTATGAATAGCCTGCCTGAACAAACCGTATTCGTAATGAATTCCATAACCGCAGCCCGGCATATCAAGAGTTGCAAGCGAATCAAGAAAACAAGCTGCAAGGCGACCAAGTCCCCCGTTACCTAATGCAGGATCGCGCTCGCTGGCCCGGACCTCGTCCAGATCAAATCCCATATCCTTGAAAATATCTTCACATAGATCGAGCAGTTCCATATTGCACAGGGAGTTACCAAGACAGCGTCCAAGCAGGTACTCAATTGAAAAATAATACATGCGCTTGGCTTTTGATTTTCTGTAGCGGTCACGGGTCTGGATCATTCGTTCCACCAGCCTGTCGCGCATTGCCAAGGCAAGGGCCTTGCCCATATCCCACTCATTGGCCCCTTTTACATCCTTACTCAAAGAGTAAATAACATGATCCCTGATGTCGTCAGTCAGGCTTTTCCGATCGTTATTTTTTCTTATCTGAAAGCTGCTTTTACTCATAAAGCCCCCTGTGCGGTTCACTAAAATGACATAAGCAACTGTAACAGGTTGAACACCCTAAATCCAGATCAAATAAAAACGGCGGAGCAACATTGCCCCGCCGTTCATAAAAAATTCATAATAGTTGGAATCAATATTCCATCCTGCCTGCAGCAAACCTGAAGATAGTGTCAGAGACATCTTCAAGCCAGTGATGGTCATGACTTACTATAACTAGAGTAGTCCCGTGTTTTTCCCTGACCTTAACCGCTGCATCATGAATAAGCATTGTACTTTCCCGATCCAGGCTTGCTGTCGGCTCATCCAGAAGGAGAACACGGGGTTTTATAGCCAGCCGTGCCGCCAGAGCTACACGCTGCGCCTCTCCCCCGGACAACTCAAACCACTGCCGATTCATAAAACTGTCCGGATCAAGACCAACCTGAATCAACGATTCATATACCGACTCATCAATCTCTTCACGCCCTGCCCCACGAAGCTCCAGCCCGTAGGCAACATTCCGGAAAACTGACCTTTTAAGCAGATATGGTTCCTGAGTCAGCATGGTAACTTCACGACGCAACGGAGCACCGTTATAGTCGACCAGCTGTCCGTCATAGTAGATATCCCCAGAGACAGGATCTTCCAGAAATGCCAGCATCCTCATCAGCGTGCTCTTGCCGCTGCCGTTATGACCGGAAAGCCCCACAATACTACCTTCGTGAACCACAAACGAATCCAGCTCAAGTACAGAGCGACCATTATACTGCTGAACAACTCGTGAAAGTTTGTATATTTCCCCCATTAATGACCTGCCCTTCTTCTTATTCCGGCCATGGAAAAGTTTACAACAAAGGCAATCATCATCAACACAAGCCCAAGAGCAATCCCCATTGCAAACTCGCCTTTACCGGTTTCAAGGGCAATGGCGGTGGTAATCGTCCGGGTATGCCATTTAATATTACCGCCTACCATCATGGATATGCCTATCTCGGATACAATTCGTCCGTAAGCGGCCGCAGCAGCCAGTATAAGACTGTATCGCGCTTCCCAGAGAGTTGTCAGCAGGACCTGTCTATGCGCGGCGCCCAGAGTCAGCAATGTATTCTTCAAACGGCGGTCAAGACTTTCCACGGCTGTAGCCATCATTGCTACAACTATGGGCAAACCGAGCAGGGTCTGCCCAACGGCTATCCCCGGAATGGTGAAAAGGAGGCTAAACTCCCCCATAGGACCTCTTTTGGACAGAAATGCATACACAAGCAGTCCGATTACAACTGTGGGAAAAGAAAGCAGGCTGTCCACAATTGTTCGCAGGGTCTTCTTGCCGTAAAAATCATGATAGCCCAGTAAGAAACCAAGGGGGGCACCTATGGCAAGACTGGCAAGAATGGAAATGGTTGAAACACACAAGGTCGTGCTGATTGCGGAATAGGTTTCATGATCAAATGAAAACAGCAGCACAAATGCATGCACAAAACCGTTTAGAATAAAATCCATATATTTTGACTAGCTCTTCAGTTTGTGAGTTAAGGACAAAATGTACCACAAAACATTTCAGCACTATAAATGGTGCGGCATTAAAAAGCAAAAAAATACGTAGAAAGCTGTCAGTTAAAATTCAGCTTCTACGCTTAATGATTCTCAGCAGGGCCCAGATATCCCCCACACTTAAAAAAAAGGGACCCCGAAGGGTCCCCGCCATTCTAACTATTTTGCGTTGGGAATGAAGAGTTTTTTACCGAGAAGTTTGAAGTTGGCAACTTCCTTCTGAGTGTTGGGAGAAGCCATCCACTCAGAGAACTTGGTAGCCAGGTCGTATTTGGCGTCTTTGCAGTTAGCAGGGTTAACGGCCAGTACGCTGTACTGGTTGAACAGGGTCTTATCGCCTTCAACCAGAACTTTCAGCTCGGGGTTACCGTTTTTATTTGCGCTGTATTTGATGTAGGTGCCGCGGTCAGTCATGATGTAACCGTCACGCTCTTCAGCAACAGTGATACTTTTAATCATACCCTGACCGGTCTGAACATACCATGCTTCTTTATCAGGAACAGCCATACCGGAGATTTTCCAAAGGGAAATTTCTTTTTTGTTGGTACCGGAGTTGTCACCACGGCTGATGAAAGGAGCCTTTTTAGCAGAAATTGCCTTCATAGCAGGAACAACAGGCAGACCTTTGACACCGGCAGGATCGGATTCAGGGCCAATAATTACGAAATCGTTATACATAACTTCACGACGATCTTTGAGAGCGCCGGAATCAACGTATTTTTTTTCAGCTGCAGGAGCGTGAACCATGAGTACGTCAACGTCGCAATTTGCGCCCATCTTCAGAGCTTTACCGGTTCCGACAGCAGTCCAGCGAAGCTCAATGCCGGTGTCTTTTTTAAACTTGGGTGCAAGGTAATCCAGCAGGCCGGTGTTATCTGTGCTGGTGGTGGTAGCCATCATAAGAACCTGCTCAGCTCTGACCAGTCCTGGAGCAACAAGAAGGGAAGCAAGAGCGAAAGTGAGAAGTAACAGTTTAAATTTTTTCATCATTCCTCCAAAAAACTACTTGTAAGATTATGAATGTTTAACGACATCCGCATTATCAATGGGCCACACAAACGGTACGGACCATGGTAGAGTGATAAAGCAGATACTTACGTCTATGTCAACCGAAGCATAATAGTATGTACGGTCTGACCCTTAATAACACGAGAAGTGCTGAAACCGGAGCAAAAAAGATATGCTTGCCCACCAAGGGCGGTTTCACCTATCCTGAACAAAATCTACACAGGTGAAAAAGATGAAAGACAGCTTTGATTTTACAGTTAAAGAATATTCAGGCGGTACCTTCAAGGACAAAGACATAAAAAGTATCCTTGAAATCCCTTTGACCATCAATCTTAACGGTCGCGAAGTGGTTACCCTGCTGACCACTGCCAAATTTCCGGACTATCTGGCTATCGGCTTTCTTAAATCAGATGCCTATATTTCATCACTTGATCAGGTTACCGATCTCAAAATAACCGAGAACTCAGAACGCATTGTTGCAGATGTCACTGTCAGCCATGACCCTTGGAAAAACCGGGTCCTGGAATACTCCATCACCTCCGGGTGCGGAAAAGGTACCAACTTTGGACGAAATGTTGCCACTATCTCCAAACGTTCCATCACTTCCGAACTTGTTGTTACCCCGGAGCAGATCCTCAGCCACGCCAAGGAGCTGCATGCACGCTCAACCTTGTACGGAAAAACTCGTGGATGTCATAACTCTTCCCTTTGCACTCCCGAAGAAATGCTTTATTTCCGGGAAGATATAGGAAGGCACAATGCCATCGACATGATTGTCGGTCAATGCTTTCTGGAAAATGTCCCAACCGACGGTAAAATGATTGTTTCAACCGGACGTGTTGCCTCTGAGATACTGCTTAAGGCTGTAAGAATTGGAGTTCCTATTCTTGCCTCCACAGCTGTTGCGACAAGTTTTTCCGTTGAACTGGCCAGAAAAATCGGCATCACCCTTGTTGGAAATATATCTGATCACGGATTCTGGGTTTATAATGATCAAGGCCGTATTTCCGGGCTTTAATAGATTGTTATGCTCAATCTAAACTATTGTGCACAAACTGACACAATTAATATTGATTTCCTTGTTGAAAATAAAAATTTGTTATCAACAAAATTTATCACACTTCCACTGCAGAGCATAAACGACACACACTTAACACTTTATTATAAATCATTTTTTTACCGTAAACCACTGCACATCCAATACCGACCAAGCAACTATGTGTCTTTATGACACGCCCGCAAGACCTCTGTAACCACCTAATTATTGTTACAAAGTTAAGTTTTATTACTCCTCATGGACCGGCCCGCCACTCACTTGTGTCAAAACGACAGCAATTGACAGTATTATGCAGCAAGTGACAAGAAGACTTATGCCTGACTTTAAGTGCTAAAATTAACCTAAATGCAGCATGCACAAAACATGCGAATATGACACAAGTTTTTAGCAATAACTATTCCGGGCAATTTCAAGGAGAAAATTAATGAGCTACGATTATGATGCGGCAAAAAAACAGCTTGAGAAAAAAATATCCGACCTTAAGGAGAAACCCTTTCTCCCGGATGAACTGCTTGACCTTATCTCCACAGTTGCCCGAATACAGCTTGATGCACAGGAAAAAGCATCACCTGTAATTCCTGATCCCTCCTCCCTTACCCCTGCCGATGAGAACCTGCAGGGCCGCCCGCTTCTTTTAAGGGACGAATTTCCTTATGATTATGATCAGGCCTGTGAACTATTCCATGAACTGGCAGAGGTGCTTGAAAAATCCGACGGTGTTATTTCTGAAGCATGCATTCAAATACAAGACAGCATAAAATCAGGAGATCTTGATCTTAAAGAAGCGTTTACAGCCTATCTCAAAACCGATGAAAACTTTTTTATGGGCTGGTCGGAAAAAACTCCCGAAGCTCCCAGAACCCTTAATTTCCTTATACAATCAGCAATAACTCCTTCCATCAAGGCTGCTGCACTGGAGCTTGCTCAATTTTTACCTCAACAGGAAAGGGAAACACCTAAAAAGCCTGCCAATGCCGAGTTGGATTTTGAAATAAGCCTGCCACCTGCCAGGGCTCATTCACACTGTCCTGTCTGCGGCAGTGTGGCATTTATGCACACCCTGCATCACAAACAGGGATTTCGCTATGCCAACTGTTCATTCTGCCACACTGAATACCGGGTTCGTCGGCTTGCCTGCGGATACTGTGATGAATCCAACCCTGAAAAACTCAAATTTTTCACAGTTGAAGATTCTCCGGGGTACAGGGTTGATGTGTGCGAAACATGTAAAAGCTATATGAAAACCGCTGACTTCCGTGAACTAGCTAAAATATCCATTCCGGCATTGGATGACCTTGAATCCCTGCCGCTGGACTTTGTTGCAGTAGAGGAAGGTTACCGGCGAGGCACACTGTCTGTCTGGGGGTTTTAAAATGGTACTTCAAGACAAGCTAGGACGCTGTGTCAGCTACCTGCGCCTCAGCGTAACTGACAGGTGCAATCTGAGATGCATGTATTGTGTTACCAAAGATTTTACCCATATCCCGCACCCAGATATCCTTCGCTATGAAGAAATGCTTCGCCTGATTGATTTGGCGGCAGGCATGAACGTTAAAAAATTGAGGCTGACAGGAGGCGAGCCATTCGCCCGCAAGGGATTTATGGATTTCATCAGCAGGATTATGGTCCGGCACAGTGATATGGATCTGCGGATCACCACTAACGGAACATTGATTGAACCGCTGATTCCAGAACTCAAAAAGCTCGGGGTAGGACGTCTCAATATATCCCTTGATACCCTCAATCGGAAAACCTTTGAGGAAGTTACAGGCAAGGACCATCTCAAAGATGTCCTTGCAACAATTGAAGCCTGCATTTCCGCCGGGATCAGGGTTAAAGTAAATGCTGTAGCAATGAAAGGGATAAACGATCTGGAGCTTGGGTCATTTATTGATTTTGCACGCAACAACCCCATTGATATGCGCTTCATTGAGTTCATGCCCATGGGCGATGACACAAAATCAGACAGCAGGTTCTGGTCGGCAGAAGACATTCTGGCTCAGGGAAAAGAAATTACAAATCTGATTCCCGTAAAACGTACAGCTGAAAACAGCGGTCCGGCCCGCATGTACACAATTGAAGGCGGTCAGGGACGACTGGGACTTATTTCACCGGTAAGCTCGCATTTCTGTGGAACATGCAACAGGCTGCGCATAACCTCTGACGGCTACCTGCGTACCTGCCTGTTCTCAGACCGAACTTATAAACTTCGCGATATCCTGCGCAACCCCAAACTCGGCGATGACGTTCTCAGGAAAGTCATTGCAGCGGCCACCCGTGACAAGCCACTTGGATACCATCTGCTCCAATCCCGAACAGGCAGTGAGGGCGTATGCGAAACACAGATGTCCGCAATAGGCGGATAATCGGAAACGGGCAAAAGGAATCCATGGAATCCCTAGAACAGACAATGAAAAAAATTGTTACCTCTGAAGAGGAGGCACGAAGTTTTCTTATCCATAAATGTTTTGGTGACAGGAAACTTTTCTGCCCACGTTGCAGAGAACACAAATTATACAGCCTGAATGGAAACCGTTACCGCTGTTCATCCTGCAAATATACATTTCAGGAGTTCAGCGGACGCTGGATCAACAATGGAGGTTTATCCTGCCGTGAATGGGTGCGCCTGATCCAGATGTTTGCTGAAGACAACACTGCTCACGCCATTTCTCAGGACCTCGGCCTTTCATACAATGCCACATACAAGGCAATTACAGCCCTTCGGTTTGCTATTCTATCGCAAGCCATTGATGCCCAGCAGCTGCTTAGCCCGGAAACAGGACTGCATACCCACTTGAAAGGCAAAAAACTCACCGGAGTACCTGCAAAGTCAGTAACAGGGGCCATACCTGTTTTTGGCATCATGGAAAAAAACGGCTGGGTTTTTATCGACCTCATGCAAAATATCACTGCAGAATCGGTTTTCCACTTCAACCACAATTTCCACCTGAAACTGGTACGGCACGGCTCCATAATCCATACTGACCGTTACCAAAAGTACGATGCGCTAATCCTGTGCGGTGATGATTCACTTCCCCTTGATTACATTCGAAAGTATCCGGGAGTAACTCCGCATATAGAAATATCGGACGGTGAATTCTGGAATTTCGCACGTGAGAGATTCAAACGCTACAAAGGAATTTCACCACACCGGTTTCCTCTTTATCTCAAAGAACTGGAATTCAGGTTCAACAACAGAAATAAAAATATATTTGATCTGCTGGTCACATATATCTGCAAGATTGTTCCGGATGTGGATTAAAGAAAAGCCACAGCTGAACAATATTCTGAATGCAAAATAAAAACACTGAAACAAGAGAGATTTAAGTCTTCCTTGTTTCAGTGTTTTTTATCTGCACTGCTGCAATGTCGTGTAAGCAGCAGTAAAAGCAACCCGGGTTAAACCTTATACTATCCTTCAGTAATGGTATTCCTGCCTCGTTCCTTTGAGTTGTACATTGCCGTATCTGCCCTTTTAGTTAACGAATCCAGTGAGTCTCCGTCTGCATACTGGGCAACGCCACAGCTTATTGTCACACCTGCCTCAGAATTTGTTTCCGACATTTCCTCGACAGCCAAACGGATACGCTCAGCAATGGCTTTAGCCTGATCAGCTTCACCATCAACAAGAATGATAAACTCGTCACCGCCCCAGCGGGCGCAGAAGTCTGAATTTCTAATTGAGCCCATTATGGCCTCGGAAATTCTTTTAAGAACGAGGTCTCCTTCAACATGACCATAGGTGTCATTGACTTCTTTAAATCCATCCAGATCAAGCAAAACGAGCGAGAATGGGCGGAGGATGTTCAGATTCAATGATATTGCTGAATTAATCCTTCTTTCAAATGCACGCCTATTGGCAATTCCGGTCAACTCATCTGTCTCAGCCTGTTTTTCCAGACGCAATTGAAAGTGATTAACGACCAAAAGACTCAGCAGGACTATAACCAGAGTTGCGAGTCCACCAATCTCAAGAGTTCTGATAAAATTATCCTTTGCAGAATCAAGCAGTGCTTCCTCGCTCTGCTCAACAATTAATATCCATTCCAGTTCCGGTATATACCGGGCCGTGAGATAGACAGTATCCCCGTCAAATTCGAAATCATACATGGCCGGAACGGCTGAAGTATTGAGAACCTGCGTTGCAACCCGGGCATGCCCCGGCATGTGTCTTATGTTAATTTCTTCAATCATCCCCACGTTATGATGAACCTGAACAAGGCCGGTTCCATCAATGAGATAAATTGTTTTCCCGTATTTCTTGGAAAATTCATCCAGCAGTCTGGACACGTTGTCCATCTTGAGGCCCACCCCGGTCACTCCAAGAAGCTCACCTTTATCACCCTCTATTCTATGATTGATAAAGATGGTCAGGATGTCGTTTGCAGCCTCATTTGTATCTACGTCAAAATCGTGATTTGCCCCGCTGTTGATAAAATCATAAAACCAGACATCGTGCTCATCTTCAGGAGAAAGAGTTTTAAGAATCCCATCAGAGTGATAATACTTGCCGGTCTTGGCTGACACAAAAAAAGAACTGAAGAATCCGTACTCAGACTGGATTTCTGAAAGATATCGTTTGATCTTAGACAAATCACGTTCACCATCCACAGCCCAATCCTTTAAAAAAGTATCATTAGCCATAAGTGATGACACAAACATAGGTCTCATGAGACCAGCCTGTATTTCGGAATATATGTTATCTCTGGTGAGCGGCAATGAAGAATTGACTATCTCGTTGCGAACACGTTTACGTGATTCATTGTAGTTGAAAAGGCTTAGTGTAATGAAGGCAGCCACAAGAATCATCGTTAAAACGGCCATCAGCTTAATTCTGACAGACATCTCCCCTCCTGCACAAAACTGATAATAAAAAAAGGTTTCATACCAATATACTATGAAACCTTACAGAACAACAAATCTTTAAGGGCGTAAATCCTGCTAGAATAGACTGCCCTGCCCGCCGGTAACAGTCCTTTGCATGTGTTGGTAGGCTCTGGCTGTAGCGACCCGGCCACGTGGAGTGCGTTTCATGAATCCACACTGTATAAGATAAGGTTCATAGATTTCTTCAATTGTACGAACTTCTTCAGAGCAGGCCACGGCAATTGTTTTAACACCAACAGGGCCGCCCCCGAACTGATCTATAAGAATGGATAAGATCTTACGGTCCATATAATCAAGTCCCAGCGGGTCAACGTCCAGCTTATCAAGGGCCATATCCGCAAGATCTGCGGTGACAGACCCATCTCCATGAACAGTGGCAAAGTCACGCACTCGCCGCAAAAGCCGGTTGGCAATACGAGGTGTTCCACGGGAGCGCTTGCCAATGATCAGAGCCCCTTCCTCGGTGACCTTAAGATTAAAAATTCTTGAAGCCCTGATGACAATACGGGCCAATTCCTCCGGTGAATAAAATTCGAGCCGGAATATGCAGCCGAAACGATCACGCAGCGGGGAAGTAAGCAGCCCAAGGCGAGTGGTTGCGCCGACCAGGGTAAAAGGCTCAAGATCGATCTTCACGGTACGGGCGGCAGGTCCCTGCCCGATAATAAGGTCGATATTGTAGTCCTCCATTGCCGGGTAAAGAACTTCTTCAACAGTAGCCGGAACGCGGTGAATTTCGTCAATGAAAAGTATGTCGTTGCGGGACAGGTTGGTCAGGATTGCTGCAAGATCCCCGCTTCTTTCCAAAACCGGACCGGAAGTGGAAACAAGGTTGACACCAAGCTCTGAAGCAATAATTCGGGCCAAAGTGGTCTTGCCAAGACCGGGGTTACCATAAAAAAGGGCATGGTCCATGGCGCTGCCACGACCGCGGGCGGCCTGAATGAAGACATCAAGGTTGTCGCGCAAATCGTCCTGACCGATAAAATCGGCTAGTCGTTGCGGTCTGATGTGATCGTCAGAAGAAGAATTTTCCATCATATTCCAGTGCTGCCTGCTACTTGATAATTACTTATTGGCCTGAGAAATTTTCTTAAGTGACATACGAATTGCCCCGCCAGCGTCAAGATCTGGCTCCTCCTCAAAAATTTCCTTGAGGAGATCACGGACCTCATCATCTCCGTAACCGAGGTTGCGCAGCCCCGAGAGAGCGTCCAGAAATTCACTGCGATCTCCGTCAACAGGGCATGCACCGCTACGAACTGTCGCAGACTTAAGAGTTTCCATCTTGTCCTTGAGAGACCAGAGAATCTGGCGGGCAGACTTGGGTCCGATACCGGGCACGATGGACAGGGTTTTAACGTCCTCGCGAAAGACTATATCCTGCAGGTCCTTGGGACCGAACTGGGATAGAATTGCCAAAGCCTTTTTAGGTCCAAGCCGGTCAATGGAAATCAAAGTACGAAAAACTTCGCGATCATCAAAGCATGGAAAACCATAGAGATCAAAGGCATCCTCACGGATAACGGAGTGGACATAAAAAGTAACGTCCGACCCGGATCCGGGCAATGTGGAAACAGCGGTTAAGGTAAGAAAAAGTTCATACCCTACTCCGCCGGGAGTCAAGACAATACAGGACTTGTCCGTAGCTTCAAGAAGCTTTCCGTGAATATAGGCAATCATTTTCCAGTCACCCTGGTAAATCTTCGTTCATTGAGGTGACAGATCGCAATACCAAGTGCATCAGTCGTGTCGTTGGCCCACTTGGTATTTTTTACTCCAAGTATACGCTCAACCATAAATGCGACCTGACTTTTATCGGCCCTTCCGGTCCCGACCAGATTCTGTTTTACCTTGGTGGGCTCGTATCCGGAAACAACAAGACCGGAAACGGCGCAAGCCGCCATAGCCGCACCTCTGGCCTGCCCCAGCTTAAGAGCTGAAGCCGGATTGGAGGCGACAAACGCATTTTCGATTGCCGCCTCATCCGGAGAATGGTCTTTGATAAGCCCTGCTATACGGGAGTAGATCTCTCCCAGTCTTGAGCACATGGGCTTTTTGGTGTCTGTCCGTATTGTTCCGGCATCAATCAGGGTAACCTGCCCGGAAAGTTCGCGTACAATACCGTATCCGGTAACTCGCGTTCCGGGATCAATGCCGATTATTACAATACCGGATTCGCCCATCTAGTCTTCCAGTTCAGCCATGAGCTCATCAGGGAAGTCAGCGTTTACGTGTACATTCTGCACGTCTTCGTTGTCTTCCAGTTTTTCCATCAGAGCCATAAGCTTCTTGGCATTGGGCACATCAAGCTCAACAAGGTTCTTGGGAACAAAAGCAAGATCAGTACTTTTAGCTTCACATTCTGCGCTTTCAAAAGCTTTCTGAACTTCGGTGAAATCTTCAGGTGCGCAATGCACTTCAAGAGAATCGCCATCAGCAATAACATCTTCCGCCCCGGCATCAAGGCCGATTTCAAGAAGCTGATCTTCAGTGTACTTTTCAGAGTCAAATACCATGACTCCTTTCTTGTCGAACATCCATGCAACACAGCCGGCTTCGCCCATGGAGCCGCCGCCTTTACCAAGAGCATGACGAACTTCAGCAACGGTACGGTTCTTGTTGTCTGTAGCAGCTTCGATCAGAACAGCCACACCACCGGGACCGTAACCTTCGTACATGACCTCGTTGATATCGCCACCGGCCAGTTCTCCTGTACCTTTTTTAATAGCAGTATCAATCTTATCGTTAGGCATGTTCACAGCTTTCGCCTTAGAAATAGCGAGACGCAGGGAAGGGTTCATGGCAGGATCACCGCCGCCCTTTGCTGCGAGAATGATGTCTTTAGCCATCTTGGTGAAAATTTTGCCGCGTTTGGCGTCCTGTCTACCTTTTCTGTGCTGGATGTTAGCCCATTTACTATGTCCGGCCATTTATTCCTCCTGAGAATATCCAAGTCCCACCGCAGATATTGCGGGAGACTACTATTTATTTTTTCCATGCGCGGTATGCGTACTGCCGGATCAATCGACAATAAAAAAGCTGAACCACGCCGGGTCTTATACTATTGAAGAACGAACCTTCTTAACCTTCTCCGCCACGAAAGCCAAGTCCTACAATAAAGAACTCTTTGCTTTCCTCTCTGCAGCTTTTCGGCTTGAATCTTTTCACCTTGGAAAACATTTTGCGAAGGGAGTCGATATATTCCTTAACATCAGGACCATCGAAAATTTTAACAATAAAATGGCCGCCCTGTTTCAGCCTGCTCGGAACGATGTCACGAGCGCGTTCGCAAAGTTCCAGAGAGTTGGCCTGGTCGGCAAACTTAACACCGGTTGTCTTGGGAGCCATGTCGCTGATAATCAGGTCATAAGGTAACTGCTTATCCATAGCAGCCAGCAGTTCCGGTGAATCTTCAAATACATCAGCCTGCAGGAATGTTGCATTTTCAGGAAATACAGTATCAGTTGACTGAATATCTACGGCAAGCACACGCCCGGTATCCCCCACCTTCTTGGCGGCGAACAATGTCCACGACCCCGGAGCAGCTCCGAGATCCATAACATTCTGGCCTTTTTCAAAAACCTTGAAACGCTTGTCCAGTTCCTGAAGCTTGTATACTGAACGGGCAGGATAATTTTCCTTCTTAGCCCTTTTGAAATAATGATCGCGATATTGTTTCATAACTAAAAATTGTTTTGCAAACGGTAGATAAAAGACTTTTACCTCCGCCTGTTATATAGATGATGTGAAACTAACTTATTACGGCCCGCAAGCCAAGTAGCACAATTCATGCAACGTCCGACCAGAATAAGAATCCAAAACGAATCAGGCCAGCTGCAATCCCTTCCAGACGGAAAACAGTACTTTCAGGATCTTGGAGGCAATGGTCCGGTACTGATGCTTGGCCTTGGCCCTGATCCAGCATTCATTACACAATTGTTTTCTGAAGAGGAGCATATCTACTTTATAGAATGCCCGGAAATCGAAAAACAGCTGCCGACCATAAAAGAACTACCGTCAAAATTCAAAAAGATATCCCCGGAACACATTGAACAGTACAATGGCTTCCATATCTTTATTTATTTACCGGGCAAAAAACTATTTCCATCTTTCTGGGGCCCGGTGCTTTCAAAAGTTGTGCTGAAAAAGGCAGGAACTCTCAATAAAACACGGAGTAAAACAGCATGGCTGCCCGGAGATGGAAACTCATTGCTTGTACCGGAACTTTCAAGGGCCCTTGCCGGTGCGGGTTTCTCATACAGGGTTATCGATCCGGATGCAATGTGCAATAATCTGCTTTCACTTTTAGACAATGAACTTCCGGAATTGGTTATTTCTGTAAATTTCAATGGACTGGACAGCTCGGGTGAAACATATTTTATGCTCCGTGAAGCAGGAATTAAAGTTCTTGTCTGGATAGTTGACAATCCTTTCCATGTTATATCGGGGATACGATCCGAATACTGGAAACAGGTTCCGCTCATGGTAACCGACCACTGGTTCATCCCCCGCCTCAAGGAGCTCGGAGCACTAAATGCAGCTCATCTCCCACTTGCAACAGACCCGGAAATTTTCAACCCGGATGTAAAAAGATTTCCAGCCATCGAAAACAGGGTTGTATTTGTGGGACGGTCCAGCTTCCCGGACAAAAAATCATTTTTCTCCGGTTGCTCCTTCACCAGGCAGAACTTTGAAGACGCAACCACAGCTATTGAGTCGGGAATAAAACCCGACTTCGACTGGTGGGCAAGACATTATAATATATCGAAACTCTACCCCGGAAAAGAAATCAGAAAGACAGGATTCAGGGCAGAACAATCAGGGCTGTTGTGGAGAACTACAGCTCTTAAAGAAGTAGGTAACAGACTTACCCTCTTCGGAGACGATGGCTGGAAAGATTTTTTGCACAATGGAGAGCTGCGAGGTCCGGTGGATTATTTCACCGTACTCCCCACAATTTATGCCGGAGCCGGACTAACCATGAACCTGACAAGCCCGCTCCTTCCCTGCGGCCTGACTCAACGTAACTTTGACGTATGGGCTGCAGGCGGGATGCTCCTGAGCGATAAAACAGAAGGCATGTCGATATTCCCGGATGAACTTGTAAATGAATGCACTTTTTCAGCTCCACCGGAAATACCCGCTCTTTGCGATAAATTTCTGACTCTTCCAAACCTTGTGAAAACACTTTCAAAAATTTGGCATCAGCTTATAATCAAAGAACACACATACAAAAACAGGATAGATAACATTCTGAACTTTATCACATAAATTTCATATTACAATTTAAGGCACACCTCTTGCTTCTTTGTAGCCGTAACCTCTATTCAAGGATGATACGGAGATGCGCAACAAACTGACCATACTTTTTATCCTGCTCGCAATGTGCCTTTTAAACGGGTGCTCCGCCAGCGTACTTATTCCACCGCTGCCGGGTCCTATGATGATTCCTTCATCTGTTGGATCGGTAATGACAGCTTATTCCATCACTACCGACGAAAGAGGCTTTCAGACCATCGTTGAAGACGAGATGCTTGAAACAAGCATCCAGTCCTCAATTATGAAAGAAAAGGGCCTCAACATCATGGATGTGAGCACTTATGCATACAACGGTCATGTATATGTTGTCGGTGAATATGATGAAAAGGAAGACTT
This sequence comes from Maridesulfovibrio sp., assembly GCA_963676495.2. Lineage (GTDB taxonomy): Bacteria > Desulfobacterota > Desulfovibrionia > Desulfovibrionales > Desulfovibrionaceae > Maridesulfovibrio. Next base: position 770,389 of record CAXXRF010000003.1, read on the forward strand.
TCAGCGCATCCGCAATATAGTAAAGAAGGCCGGAAAGGTTAACTCCCTTACGACATACATGTTCGCGGAAAAGGACGATCCCAAGTGCAGCTCCACAGATGACTACATGCTTCAGATGTCAGTAAAGACCGCCCTGCTCGACGACCCATCAGTGTGGGGGACTAACTTTGCGGTTAAGTCAGTTCAGTGCAATATTGTTCTAATGGGCCGTGTTGCAAACCTGCAGGAAGCAGTCACAGCAAGACAGATTGCTTCGCGAATAAAAGGTGTCCGCTCAGTTAAGTCATTCATACGCTCTAGCAAGCAAAACCGGTATTCAAATCACAGCAGGAAAGTTGCAGCACTCAAGTAGCAAGGAACCCTGAGCAAACTGCAAGTACAACTCAGACCTGTCAGTACTGCATTTCTGAAATGAAATGCTCCTGCATCCGTGCTTTCATCAACTCCTCATTACCGGTTGCAATGGCTTCAACAATCTGCCTGTGCTCTTCAGCGTGGTTGGACATATCTCCATTGCGATTGAACTCTTTTTTGGCGATTGTATAAATCCAGTAATCATTGGCAAGAGCTTCCCAGGAACGAATCAATGAATTGTTACCGGAAAATTGAACCAGTTTGCGGTGGAATTGAAGGTCAGCCTTCCGCACGACATCAATATCACGGCAGCTGACTCCTTCACTCATGACCTCAACAATGGAATACAATTCATCAAGATCAATCGCATTCATTTTATGGCCCCAGCTTATGGCAATAGGCTCCAGTTCACGACGAACAGCCAGATAATCAGCCATATCATCTTCAGAAAGGACCTTGACCCGGGAACCTTTGTAAGGCTCAGTTTCAACAAAACCACGAGCAGTTAAATCCCTGATAGCTTCACGAACAGCCCCCTGACTGACGTTCAACTCCCGCGAAATTCTGGTTTCAACGATTTTGTCGCCGGGCTTTAAAGATTCATTAAGAATACTGTCGACAATGTGCTCAACCACATCATCTCGCAGTACACGACGTTTGATACCCTCATTGATAGTCATAGATATTACCCCTTAGAGACGGCAAATCAGTCACGCAGTTATGCATCTCCCCCCAGCAAATGCATTTAATCCAGTTGCGAAACACTATCACGTTCTGCAGTAATATCAAGCACGGGATGATCACTTCGAAAATATATTATTTGCTTTTGCAAATAAACAATAACACTATCAGCAACTTCCATATCCATACGGCTATTTTCACTAATATAAACAAAAATACTGAACATTATTATCTACATCATCAAATACACCAGACTTGTAACATTTAATTCTACCTTAGCAGCACATTCAATCAATACTACATTTTTACAATTTTCACCTGATCAGCCCTAACAACTACTATAGTAAACGAACATTCCGATACGTCTAAAATACTTGTGATACGATAGCTTAAAAAAACAAAAGGCCGTCCCAACAAAGAGACGGCCTTGCATGTTAAACCAACTAAACTATTTTAAACATTTTTCAATCCATCAATAACTATCTGTAATTCTTCAGCAAGCTTTGAAAGTTCATTAACAGCCTGAGAGGAGTCCTCCATTGCCTGAGATGTTTCAGAAGCAATACGGTTAACTTCATCAGTGTTCCTGTTGATTTCCTCCGAAGCAGCAGACTGTTCTTCTGAAGCAGTTGCAATAGATCGAACCTGATCAGCAGTTTCTTCCACAATACCAACGATTGAAGATAGAGACTTTCCTGCCTCTGAGGCATAAGCAGTACTTGTCTCGACAATACCTGAAGCCTTCTTCATATCATTCATACTATTACGGGTTCCGGACTGAATTGCAGAGACAGCTTCTCCAACTTCCTTGGTGGCATCCATTGTTTTTTCAGCCAGCTTGCGGACCTCATCCGCAACAACAGCAAAACCTCTTCCGGCTTCACCGGCGCGGGCAGCTTCAATAGCGGCATTAAGTGCCAGCAGGTTGGTCTGGTCAGCAATGTCAGTAATAACATTCATGACCTTACCAATCCCTTCAGCCTGACTGCCGAGTTTTTCAAGTCCGGTGGACATCTGTTCCGCAGCTGAATGCACTTCACCGATGCTCGAAATTACATTCTGAACAATATCTCCACCTTCTTCCGCCTGCTTCTTGGCACTGTCAGCACTTTCTGCTGCTCGTGACGCATTCTGGGCAACTTCCATTACAGTGGCATTCATCTCTTCCATTGCGGTTGCCGCTTCGGAAGTTCTGTCAAGCTGGCGTTCCGCACCGAACTTTGCCTGCTCTATCTGAGCGTAAATTTCGCGGGAAGCTTCAATAACCATCATAACTATTTCCCCAAGATCACCTGCAGCCTGGAGAATGCCCTCCTTCTTTGCCCTGTCAGCTTCAGCCCTTGCTTCTTCAGCATCAGAAAGGGCCTGCTTGGCAAGGAGGGTCTGCTCTTCTGCTTCACGCCCCTTCTCTTCTGTAGACTTAAGCAGCTCCACAAGACTTTCAACCATATTCTCAAGCGAAAGCTGAAGTGTGCGCAACTCTCCGCTGAACTTGGAATCATCCATCTTGATATCGTACCTGCCGGCAGAAACATCCTGCGCAGCAACAACTAAAAGCTGAATGGGATTGGCAATTGAGCGAGCCACAATCCAGCCAAAGGCACAAAGTACAACTGCAATGGCAAGACCGATCAGAAAAGTATCCTTAAGGGTTGAATAAGCACCGGCCATGATCTCGGATTTATCTATCATCAGAACCAGCTTCCAGCCCAGCTCAGGGGAAGTGTAAATCCTGACAAACTTCTCGGTATCATCAATCGTTACCGTAATCAGCTCATTCTCAAGAGCACCCAGTTTCTGAAATCCGGGATCTTCAACTTCGCCTGCTTTTTTAAACAAATAATCGGAGTGAACAGGATCAGAAAGGATAGTCCCGTCACCTTCCATGAGTATCACATATCCGGTTTTGCCAATCTTGATATTTGACACAACATTCGTGAGGGTAGAAAGGTTGATATCAACGCCAACAACGCCGATGAGCTCACCATTCTTGCGCACTTTAGACATAATACTGCTTACAGCCAGACCGGTTGTGGATTTATAAGCCTTACTCACGGATGTATCTTTGGAGGATGCCAGCGCTTCATTATACCAGGGTCTTTTTCGCGGATCATAGCCTTTAGGCATTGAATCCTCGGGGTACATATTAAAACCCCCGTCTTTCATTCCTGCGTAAACATAATCGTATGCAGCGTGACTTTCTGCCACCCTTCCATACAAATCAAAAACTTCCTTTCCCTGTTCATCCATTTTACTGCGGCTGATCTTTTCAAGGTCAGGATCTTCTACGAAGTTGGGGTTGTGTCCAAGTGAGTTCAAAACAGCGGGCTCAAGTGAAAGGTATTTCGCATTTTCTTCAGTCTGCCTCATAAAATCTGAAACAAAATTATCTATCTGCTTCAATTCATTTAGAGAAGACTCTGCAAAAAAAGTAACCGCCATACCTGTCATCTTGAAATATGCTGTAGAAGACAGCCCTGCCACAGACAGCAGCACCGCAACCAGCACCATAAAAATAAGCTTATTTTTAATACTCATAGCACACTCCTGAATAAAATATTACGCACCACCATTCCAGCCACCCGCTTTAATAAACTCAATTTTCACTTCTTTGTTTCTGCATTATAAATTATTTTTTATTTTTATCCAAACAGATACTCAACATCATAGAAACGAATACGTTTCGTCTTTGAGATATCCAAAGAACAAAGTCCCCCCGCCCGTTACCGGGCAGAGGGACTCATTTTATAGCCGAATCTACTTCTATTAATTCTTTTTCTTTACTGCTGGAAGCCTGATTATGAACTTGGATCCTTTTCCAATCTCAGATTCAACAAGGAATTCACCTTCATGGTTACGGGTAATAATAAAGTAGGATACCGACAAGCCAAGTCCGGTCCCGAGCCCGACTCTCTTAGTCGTATAAAAAGGCTCAAACACCCTTTTTCTTACATCTTCAGGCATTCCCGGACCATTGTCTTCCACCTCGATCAGAACAAAATCACCATCTTTACGGGTCCGCAGCGTAATATTAGGTCTATCGTATTCGTATTCCTTATCAGCCATTGCCTGGGCAGCATTCTTGAAAATATTCAGAAAAACCTGTTCAATTTCAGTTTCCGTGATACTGACTGAAGGTAACCCCTGTTCATAATCACGTCTTACCTCAATTGTCTTGAAGTCATACTTCTTTTTGAGATCGTAATCATTTTCAGCAAGACTAAGGGCCTTCTCAAGGATGCCCCTTACATTCATTTCAGTTCTTGAAGATTCACTCTTACGGCTGAACTCGAGCATATTCCGAACAATTCTGGCTGCTCTGCGACCGGCATCGCTTATACCTCGCAGATAACCGAGAATTCCGCGTTTATCCATATACTCGTGTACCTTGTTCAAATCCAATCCCAGCTCGGATGCCACCTCGATATTCTTCTTAAGCGAAGGGGACAACCTTCTTTCAGTACCCTGAACTCCAGACAGTACCGCCCCGAGAGGATTGTTGATCTCGTGAGCCATTCCTGCTGCAAGCCCCCCTACAGACATCATTTTCTCTGTCTGTATCATCATATCTTCCAACCGGGACTTCATGGTCACATCGTCAATCAGCAGAACAGCACCGCGGCCGTCCTCACTTTCAAGCAGAGGATAAATTTTAATGTTCTTGTAGTGAACTTCACCCTCAGTATTAAATGGAATTTTATTCTTTTCCTTTACCTCAAGTTCGTTCACGGATTCGATTATCAACCCCATTTCATCTTCAAGCTGAGGAAAGACATCAAGCAGATGAGATCCCCTCACTTCTTCAAAACTCTTTTCAGTTTCTTCTTCTGCAGATTTGTTCCACTGATTGATGCGAATCTGGTCATCAACTCCAACAAGAACTGTCGGCATTGAATCAATAGTATTCTTTAACAGATTGCGCAGCCGGGCCAACTCGTTCTCGGCCATAACCCTCTCGGTTGCATCTACGGCAATCCCTAAAAAGGAAATTACATGTCCCGAGACATCGCGAACAATCACAGTACTGTCTTCAATCCAGTACACCCTTCCAGACGGATCAATAATCCTGTATTTCTGCATGAAGTGGTCAACTCCATGCTCTGTGTAATGCTCCATCTCAGCTCCTACCCTTTCAAGATCGTCAGGGTGAAGCACATCAATATATTTAATTTTTCCGGAGAGAAAATCATCTGCCTGTATCCCAAGCTGGGAAACATTCTGGGAAACAAGTTCAACAGGCCAGCCTTCTTCGTTACGCCATTTGAAAAGAACAACAGGACTCTTTTCAACAATCATATTAGCTTCTTTAAGAGCTTCTTCGGCCTTCTTGCGTTCCGCGATATCTCTGATCAGATTAAGCCGCATCTCGTTGAAAGCCTGAGCCACTCGATCAATCTCATCAGGCTTCCTGTTCATTCCACGCCTGTTCAAGACAAGCTCTCGATCAAGCTTGTTAATATCCATCTCCTGCGCATATTCAGCCATAGCCTGAAGATGCCGGGTTACCATATAGTGAATTATCATCAGGATAAACAGTGCAACCAAGAAGGTTTTAACACCCTGAGTCATCAAAACGACAAAGACTCTAAGACGCAAACGTTTAAAGACATTATCCAGTCCGGCGATGGCCCGGAGCTGCCCTACCTCAACGCTCTTTCCGTCAACTACATGTATGAGAGGGAACGTTTTTTCTATTGTATTCTTTCCATCCGGGACCACTCCCATGGAAGCAACTGGATCCATAGATCCAAAAGACATCTCGACAACTTCAAGATACCGCATTCCCGGAAGTTTCAGAGCCCCTTCAAGCTGTATTTTCACATGATCGATGTTTATATCCCAAAGACTGGCCGCAATAGTATTAAGGTAGCTCTGCTCAATCTGTTCCATCCCTTTCTGGATTTCGCCCACATCACTGCGATATTCCATGTAAAGCTGCAGGCTGGTTCCAATTATTGTGAAAAAGGAACTACAGATCAGGATATAAACAAGAAGCCGGTATGGCAGTACCTGGCCTTTACGTATGCGGAAAAATTTTACCATAAACTCCACCGAGAAAGAGTACTCTCTGATCAGGATAATCAACAAACACTACAGGCAGCTTAACACAGAACATTACAAAATGCTAAGTACTAAAATTTACGTATCAATTAAAAAACGGACTTGCCGTTGTCGGCATGCCTGACAAATCCTATCAACACATAAATTGAGGCACAACACAAAAAACGTGAGGCATTACATGCTCATATATCATTTTAAAAAAATATAAGCTATACTGCAGGCATGAACCGCAATCTACTTAAGAAACTAATCAGATACAGTGCCTGTTTTTTGATTGCAATTTATGCCTGTCCTTATACGGCCTTCAGCGCAGTTTACTCTGAACGATATATCGAGAATGTAAAAGACGAGAATCAATCGCTTGAAATAGAAAAATTATCACCAGAAAATGAAGCCAAAGAAGCAACTCTTGCCTCTCCAAGACTTCTTCCTATTCCAAAACCTGACGAGGTAAATCCGCACAAAGCCGATAACGTACCTGCGTCTCAGGAATTGCTGGACATAATACGTAAGGTCAAAAACCAGACTATTCCTCACTCAAAGTCCGAAGGGACTCCCAGGAAAGAAAATACTATTTCAAAAAGAACGCTGGAAATAATCAAATCGGAAGGCAAAGCCGTGGAAGCACAAGATATCGCACCATCACCGGCGCTTAAAGCTGTCCTTGATGCTTATCGAAACGGACAGCTGACATACGCTCAACGCTCCTTCAACCCCGATGAAATTGAAGAACAGTATTTTTACCATCAGCCATATTCCGACATTGATCTTGAATCGGTATTCGACATGACAGTACTGACCAGCGGGAAAGATATTTTTCTTTCGCTTGGACTTACCCCGCTTCAGTTGAAAAAAGAAACTGAAGAAGAAACCAGATCCCGCAAACTTAAAGAGCTGCAACAAATAATCGCGGCCTTCAAAGCATCGGACGCAAGAAAAGCAGCAGCTCTATCTCCTGACGAAAAGGAACTGGAACGACTTAAGGTATCAGCTCAAAGCCAGATACAACCACGCAAACTGATGGTTAAACAGTTGATGGACTTCTTCGGCATACGAAGAAGGGGCGACGAGTCCCAATCCTATGAGGAAATGGCCTCGGCTTTTCGACTTTACAAGCAGTGGGTCAACCGCTGGGAACGCATGGACATGTATGTTAAAAAGAAGAGAGTCCAAAAAATCCAGCTCAATAGATACCAGAGAATTGGAGGCAGCACAGGCCAACCTTCTTCTTATGGAAAGCAGATTCAGGTGAATCCTTACGGGTACGATAGAATTTACTCAGCACCGAAATAGCAGCACAAGCGCAACAGAAGACACCCCCGAAAAGCACAGGGAGGTTCGAACTAACGAAAAGTGCTGACTTTACTGCCGATGCAGGGAAGACAATCATCGGCCCATAACAGGTCAGATTCTATGCTCAGCCCACTTGTTGACGGCGTCAAGAAACATGAATGTTTCAGTAGACTTGATTCCACCGACATTGGAGAGATCATCTACAAGAAACTGGCGGAATGCATTTCGGGAAGGAACAAAGACTTCCACTAGAAGATCAAAGCGTCCGGACACGTTTATTACAGACTGAACTCCGCTCACCTGGGCAATTTTATCCATAATATCTGAATTAGCCCTTTCATCGAGGTTGATTCCGACCATGGCGATCAGGCTGTTTTCAAAGTAAAGTGGATTCACAGAAGCGGTTATACGCAGGTAGTCATTCTTGATCATTCTTTCAGTACGCAGTCTTACAGTTCCGTCAGACACACCAAGCTTGCGTGCTATATTCTTGTAAGATTCACGACCATTACACTGTAACTCTTCAATAATTTTACGATCTACTTCATCGAGAACTAAAGGCCTGTCCTTCACGCTATATCTCCTTTTTCAAAATAACTTGTCTTTTTGTCAGATAACGCAATATACATAGTGGTAAAATGACAAATCCGTCAATATAATCGTTTTTTAACCCCTTAGACACTTTTACGCATTATTTTTGCTTATTTCATAATTTTAGTTCTATAAATTTTGCTTGACAACATTATTAATGTAGTTTTTTAAATAAATCGAAGCAACCTTATATCCGGACGGGAGAAAACTATATGCAAAATAATTTCATTAAGTCACTTTCCGAGCAGACTGAAGAGCTCAAATCGGCAGGTCTTTACAAAGATGAAAGAATCATAACATCCCAGCAGCAGGCACAAATTTCTGTTGCAGGGGGGCAGGAAGTGCTCAACTTCTGCGCCAACAACTATCTTGGACTGGCCAATAACCCTGACCTTATCGAAACAGCCAAAGCCGCTCTTGATAAATACGGATTCGGCCTTTCTTCAGTTCGTTTCATTTGTGGAACTCAGGATGTACACAAAGAACTGGAAAATAAAATCAGCAAATTTCTCGGAACTGAGGACACCATCCTCTACAGTTCCTGCTTTGACGCTAATGGAGGACTCTTCGAGACCATTTTAGGTCCTGAAGATGCTGCTATCAGCGACTCTCTCAACCATGCATCCATCATTGACGGCGTCCGTCTCTGCAAAGCCAAAAGATTTCGTTATAAAAACAATGACATGGCTGACCTTGAAGAACAGCTCAAAGCAGCTGCGGACTGCCGCTACCGCTTAATTGTTACAGACGGTGTCTTTTCAATGGACGGCATCATCGCAGACCTCAAATCCGTATGCGACCTTGCAGACAAATATGACGCTCTGGTAATGGTGGACGATTCTCATGCAGTAGGTTTCATAGGGGAAAACGGACGTGGAACCCCTGAATACTGCGGTGTTATGGACAGGGTTGATATTATCACCGGAACTCTGGGCAAAGCCCTTGGCGGTGCTTCCGGTGGTTACACATCCGGTCGCAAGGAGATTGTAGAATGGCTCCGCCAGAGATCCCGTCCCTACCTGTTCTCAAATACTCTGGCCCCGGTCATTGCATCCACTTCCATTGCAGTGCTGGACATGATTGATCAGAAACCTGAACTGCGTGACCAGCTTGAAGAAAACAGCAAACTCTTCCGCACTCGCATGAGTGAAGCCGGATTTGACCTTGTCCCCGGCAACCACCCTATCATCCCGGTAATGCTTGGAGATGCTGTTCTTGCTCAAAAAATGGCTGCAGGGCTGCTTAAGGAAGGCATTTATGTAATCGGATTCAGCTTCCCAGTTGTTCCCCGCGGAGCAGCAAGGATCAGAACCCAGATGTCTGCCGGACATACCACTGAACAGGTCAACAGAGCGGTAGATGCCTTTATCAAGGTCGGCCGCGAACTCGAAATTATCAAATAGAAGGCTATATAATAATGAAGACAATGAAGGCTCTGGTAAAAAGCAAGGCAGAAGAAGGCATCTGGATGGAAGAAGTTCCGGTTCCTGAATGCGGACATAACGACGTACTCATTAAAGTCAAAAAAACTGCAATTTGTGGAACTGATATCCATATCTACAACTGGGATAAGTGGGCACAGCAGACTATTCCCGTGCCTATGGTTGTTGGTCATGAATTTGTCGGGACCATTGAAAAAATGGGCGGAGAAGTACAGGGACTGGCACTGGGTGACCGTGTTTCCGCAGAAGGACACGTGACCTGTGGTCACTGCCGTAACTGTCGTGCTGGCAAAAGACATCTTTGCCGCAACACCATCGGTGTAGGCGTTAACCGCCCCGGCTGTTTTGCAGAGTACGTGTGTGTTCCTGCTTCAAACGTGTTCAAACTTACCGACGCCATCTCCGATGACGTAGGATCAATTCTTGATCCTCTGGGCAACGCAGCACACACAGCTCTTTCATTCGACCTCGTGGGAGAGGATGTGCTGATTACCGGTGCAGGCCCCATCGGTATCATGGCTGTTGCCATTGCCAAACATGCAGGAGCTCGTCACGTCGTCATCACTGATCTTAATGACTACCGTCTCGATATTGCAGCCAAGCTCGGCGCAACCCGCACAGTTAACGTCTCCAAGGAAAAGCTTGAAAATGTCATGAACGAACTGAAAATGACCGAAGGCTTTGACGTAGGCCTCGAAATGTCCGGAAGTCCTCAGGCATTCAACGACATGCTCGACAAAATGAATCATGGCGGCAATATCGCCCTGCTGGGTATCCTCCCTGAAGGAACTGCCATCGACTGGAACATGGTTGTCTTCAAAGGACTCAAGCTCAAAGGCATCTACGGACGCGAAATGTTTGAAACATGGTACAAGATGGCTTCCATGCTGCAGTCCAACCTTGATATTAGTGCTGCCATCACCCATCACTTCAAGATTGATGACTTCCAGAAAGGTTTCGACATCATGCGCTCAGGCCAGTCCGGCAAAGTCATCCTTGATTGGGCCTAGGATTTATATCCTACGGCTCAGACGGGCTGAGACCATCATAAAAATGGTTTTAGTCTGTTCCCCAAAAAGCATCATCGTATAATATATAAAAACGGCTGGATTTACATTTAATGTAAATCCAGCCGTTATATTTTTGATGCTGCCTTAAACCTTTAAAACGGTTTAATTGATCCGCCCCTTAGCCGTGGCGTGTTCAATGTTGATCTTTATGACTTTTGTTTTATCAATATCATTTCGGATATATTTTTCTCCGGCAGGAATATGATCGGGAGAAAGACGATGCACAAGCGCAAGCAGGACACCCTTCTTCTCTTCTCCGGATATTTCTTCAGCCTTGCCAAACACCACCACACTGCGGAACTTTATGCTGAATTTAGAAGGAAGCAACTCTGCGTCCACATACACGCAAAAGGAAACTTTATCGTTAAAAGCAATATTATCCAGTTTATGTCCGGTCAAAGCGCAATGAAAGTATATTGCTCCATTATGGTAAACATAGTTGAGCGGGACCGCGTAGGGATAACCGCCTTCACCGATGGTCGCCAATACTCCTTCCTCACCGGCTTTAAGAATTTCTTCTACAGCCCCTTCGGAAAGTTCTTTTTTCTTATTTTGAATTTCTCTAAACATTCAGTACTCCTTTTAGGACATTCTACGTTGCAGAAGAATAAAATCCGCCACTGTAAGCATGGCCATTGCTTTTAGAACAGGAACAATACGTGGAATGGCACAGATATCGTGTCTACCGCCTATCATTATTTCTGTAGAATTACCTTTGCGGTCCACTGTCTGTTGCGGCTTGCTGATTGAGGGAATAGGTTTAACATAGGCGCGGACAATAATATCCTGACCGCTGGATATTCCACCCAGAATACCGCCAGCATTATTTGATATGAATCCTGATCCATCCATGAAATCGTTATTCTCGCTACCAAGTGTGTCTGCTGCTCTGCACCCGGAACCGATCTCAACACCCTTGACCGCCCCAACAGACATGAGTGCATAGGCAAGACGGGCATCAATTTTATCGAACACCGGTTCACCAAGCCCGGCAGGAACATTTTTAATGCAGACTTCAACCACCCCGCCAACAGTATCCCCCTGAGAGCGGACTTCTTTGACCCTTTCCTCCCAGCGCGGGATTATTTCCGGATCTGCAGAGAAAAAAGGTTGCTCAAATGCTTTCTCAGGACAAACAACGGCAGCCTCGATTCCACCGATCTTAGTGGTATAGGCATGGCACTCTATGGCTTGCTGCTTTAAAAATTCCTGAGCCACTGCTCCAGCTGCAACACGCGATACTGTCTCCCGCCCTGATGAACGTCCGCCACCGCGATAATCTCTAAATCCGTATTTGGAATCAAAAGTAAAATCTGCATGACCGGGACGATATACATTCATAATTTTTGAATAATCACGGGAACGCTGATCTGTATTGGCCACATGAAATCCAATAGGGGTCCCGGTTGTCTTACCCTCAAATACACCGGAAAGGATCTGAACCTGATCTGCTTCCTTGCGGGCGGTGCTGGCAATCCCCTGCCCCGGTTTACGGCGATCAAGCTCCATCTGAATGATCTCTTCGCTCAGGTCAATACCGGCAGGACACCCATCAATCACTCCGCCAAGCCCCGGCCCGTGTGATTCTCCGTATGTTGTAACTTTAAAAATACTACCGAATGTACTTCCGCTCATATTATTCTCCCTGTTCAAAGGATTTGAATCTATTCAGAATCTGATCGCATACATCGTCAACTGATGCAGCACCATCGGCTATGAAAGACGCACAGCCACTATATAAATCTTCACGTGCTTCAAGGACTTCACGAATCTCTTCCACCAAAGGCTTACCGGTAAGTGATGGGCGCTGACTGTGCGCCGGATCTGCGCCCAGCCTTTCAGCCAGAACATCCACTGCGGCTTTGAGATAGGCTGTAAACCCGCCCTTCAGAATTTTCATATTTTCACCACGAACGACAATCCCTCCGCCACAGGAGATAACCGAGTCGCCCCTTTCAGCCAGTTCTGCAAGCACTGCCACCTCCATGTCACGGAAACCTTCCCAGCCGTTCTTCTCTACATACTCAGCAATCTCGCAGCCGGCCCTTTCAACAATTATAGCGTCGCTATCATAGAATACCCGGTCTAATTTCTCAGCCAGAATTCTGCCCACGGTAGTCTTTCCACAGGCTCTAGGGCCGATCAGATAAATATTGGACACAATTTCTCCTGTTCGTGTAGTTAGAAAAATCAAGCTGCCAACCATGCCCTGTAAAAGAACTTATCAGTAAATTTGAAAAATATTCTTCTATGAAAAAGTGAAATAACTGCCAGCGCGCAATCAAGCACTGACAGGAATGGTCGATAGACCTTCTAAGGAAAGGAAATCACAACACCGGCTGTGATAATACTGAACTGTTTCTACGTGATAGACAGCAGGATGGAATCAGCGGACACTGCTAATTAACCGGATTTGTCCCCGGCTTGTCAAGCACTGGTAATAAATGAAAGCTGGTGACAGGACTATACGGCAGCTCATACCACCAGAAATTGATGACCCGGCACATTCACGAATGAGCCGGGTCACCAGTTTATAGATCCGAAACCTACTTGTTCTCTACAGGATACCCCATGCGACTCCACTGATGCCATCCTCCAAGTAGAACACTTACGTTTGTGAAACCCATCTTCTGAAGAATCCGCCCCACACGGGAGCTGGTGTATTCATTGGGTCAGGCGCAATAAATTACTATCTCAGAATCCTTTGGCAGCGCCTTGGCCCAGATCTTTTCCTTCCCGGCCTTACCGCGTATTGCGCCCTTGATCTTAAGACTGCTACCAATCCAGTCTGAGCCACTTCTAGCGTCAATAATTAACAGCTTGTCGTTTTCAAGGCTGCGATTGAGTTCTTCCACCGAAATCCGAGGAACATCCTGTGCCTTGCCGGAAGTGGGTATAAAGGCCACCCCTGATACGGAAACAAAACATATAGTTAATAAAATAATACAGATACGCTTTAACATCTTATCCTCCACCAATATATTCAGACCAAAAAAGTCTGAAATCATTTTCTGAACCTGTATTATATATTATCAGATTCTCTCAGGAGAACAAGATTTAATGATCGGCTTCGCCAATAAAAAAAAGGGAAGCATATAAAGTTATGCTTCCCTTTCAGGTAACTACTTGTAATCAACTATCTTCAGTGCTTCATCCTCGGTATCAGGAACTGCCTCTTCGAGTTCTTTATCGAAATCCTCATCATCACCCAATTCACTCTTTTCCGCTTCAACTGCAGCATCAATAATAGGCTTGTTTTGGATATAGCAACCAATCCCGAAAACTATTCCGGCCACAGTCATTCCACCAAGTGAATAATAAAAATGAGCAGGAAATTCTATGTGCAGCGCGCAATATGCTGCTGCCCCTCCATGAACCAGTAATACCAGAAGACCAAGGACCAGAGAAATCAGCCCGCCACCTGCACGGCGTGAACCTATCAAATGAAGCAGATCTATAAGGGCATAAGTTCCAAACCAGAAACAGAGCCCTGCGGCTAAAAGAGACTCAAGGGCTTCTTCTCCTGCCCATCCAGTAGCCAGAAGGCCACCTAGAACCAAAGCTATCAGTACAGCAGCTCCTTTAGTGGCATAAGCTCTGTAATCCTCGGCAAGGATGGATTCCATGCGTTTTCCTGCAAGCATGAAAAAGCCAAGCAACCCGGCAAGAGTCACCAGAACGACAGTCCCGCCCATAAGGTAATTTCCGAGTTCGCCAAGCCCCAGTTTTGCGACCTGAAAATGCGGAACAGTTGTTTCTGCCAGCTTGTCCGGGGTATCCAGCAGAAGCGCTGACCAGCAAAAGACAGCAAAGGCAACGAGAGCAAAAAGAATTGCCGGAATTGCACGGGCTGCCCTGTTTTCAAAAGCAAGAGGAATATCAAAGCCCACAAAAGCAAACACTGCAATAAAAAGAAGATGCAACCATCCCAGTCCTCCGGCTGCCACTAATCCATCGGGAAGATTAAGGGATAACATCTGAGGAATAACAGTGGGATATCCGGCACCTGAATCAGCAGGTTGTACAGCCATGACTACCACATACAAAAATGCGCAGAAACCAAGAGTCATGCTGATGGTAAATACATCCGCGCCATTTTCATCAGCTATAATGCAGGCAATAACGGCCAGAGTCAGAATTAGAAATGAGGCTCCGAGATTCGGAAACCAGAGAAAAAAGATTTCATTGATTGCATAGCCGGCTATTCCAAGCCATGAAACGGCAAGAAGAGTAAGCGTAAACAGACGTGCAGAATCAAGAAAACCGAAAACAAAGCTGTCTGCTTTTGTAGCCCGGACTTTCCCCGTTCCCAGTGACTCCATATTACGTGCGGTAATAATAGATGCGAACGCAGCAAGGACAAGCAAAGCAATAAAAGCTGCTCCGCCTAATCCGGCACCGTTCCCGGCGGCGGCAAGCCCCCTTGGAGACATCATTACTGCAAGTGACGTGAATAAACCGCTCATATACAACCCTCCAGTGTACAAGCCGGTGATTATGAAAAAACTTCCTGTCCGCCAAATTACGGACAGGAAGCCATTTTACAACATGTAGATCCAGAACTCGGACCAGATTGCAATAGACCTTATAAGGCGGCTACGCATTCATCCCTGGTATCGTAGATAGGAAGGAAAGCAACAAAACCGGAAAGGTCGAAAACTTCCCTGATATAATCCTTCAGAGCACAGAGAAGTAGCTTTCCATCTCCGCCCTTGAGCTCGCGAGCAGCTTTAAGCAACACTCTGAGCCCGGCACTGGATATATATTCAAGGTTTTCAAAGTCAAGGATAATCCTGCTTTCACCATTTTGAATTGATCCAAGCAGCCTTTCCTCAAAATCATTGGATGTATTAGAATCGAGGCGTCCTTTCAGCTCAAAAGTAATGATCCCGTCATTTTTAACTTCACCAACTTCCAGACCCATTGTCTCCTCCATAATCAACCAGATTTAATTCCCGGATGTACTATTTAGCCTAACCGGAACTATTAAGTATGTATTATCACCCCTAAGCGGGTTTCATGCTGCATTTTAAGATAAAGCTATTGAATATTTTTGGTCAACTTCAATTTATTCTTTCCGTCTTCCCAGACATACTCCATGCTATCCATCATCTTTCGCATAAAATGAATCCCCAACCCGCCAACCTTGCGTTCAGTGCAGTCACACTGGATATCAGGTTCTTTTGTTTCCAGTGGGTTAAACTGCCTACCATCATCTTCAATGTTTATATAGAGAATTCCATCATCAAGCAGCAACATGATCTCAAAATTGTGAGAATCAAGATGACACCCATAACTGACAAGGTTGGTGAACAATTCATCCAATACCAGATTAAGCTCAAACACAGCCTTGGGAGAAATATCATTTTCATCGCCGAAATTTTCTATTTTCTTAGCCAGAACTTTTAGCTCAGAAATATCCGACTTCAGTGAAAATGAAGATACTACCCCTCCATCGACCGACGGCCCCTGCTTATTCACCAAAACTTTATCCTCTTTTTCTCTATTGTGGACAAATGTGCGAATTAACCACAATCAAGTTAGAAAACCCTTGTCCACGCGTCAACATAAAGGTAATAAATTTTTGAAACTTAGTTTCATTTCTTTAATAAAAATGACCTTTTCCGCCATTGAATCTTATTGTATGATTCTGAATCAGTTTTTTTTTATACAAATATAATCACAGACACTTTACTATAGTACACCTGTATAAAAACCAACTGTTCGATTCGACATAACAAAATCATGGCTCGGAGCTATTGATATATTGAACAAACAGGAGTTGTGAATGATCACCAAACGTCCACTGACCTATTGGGTGAAGAACAGCAACCTAAAACTGCAGTTAATTCTGCTGGCTGTTATTTTTGTCACCGTCGCCGTCAGGCTGGTTCCACTGGAAATGCAGAAAAAGATCATCAACCAGGCCATCAGTATGCGCAAGGTGGATCTTCTCTTCATGTACTGCGGATTCTACATAGTATCAGTTGTTGCAGCCAGTCTGCTTAAATATCTCATTACGGTACTGCAGACTTACATCGGCCAGGAGGCGCTGGCAAAAATGCGCAAGGAGCTATACTCCCACATCCTGACCCTGCCTCTCGGATATTTCCGGAAAGCCAACCCGGGCATGGTTGTATCTTCCCTGGTTACTGAAATGGCCCCGGCCGGTGAATATGTAGGGCAATCTGTGGCCGTTCCGGTAACAAACCTGCTCACCCTCATCGCTTTTGCAGGATACATGTTCTACCTCAACCCTATAATGGCCGGTATATCCATCGCTCTGTATCCGTTCGTTATATATCTTGTGCCCAAGCTGCAGAAAAGATCGAATAAAGCCAACAAAAACAGAGTTGATACCACAAGGCATTTGAGCAGCCACATCAATGAAACCATATCCGGCATTCACGAAATCCACGGGAACGGCTCTTACCGCATTGAAAACAGAAAGTACGGTGAATTTGTCGACAAACTTTTTAAAATCAGGATCACCTGGATTCTTTACAAACAGGGGATCAAGGTACTCAACAACTTCTTCCAGAACCTCGGCCCCTTCCTTCTGTTCATTGTAGGTGGTTACCTCGCAATTCAGGGCCGTTTTGACCTTGGTGCTCTTGTTGCTTTCCTTTCCGCCTATGAAAAGATTTATGACCCCTGGAAAGAGCTTATGGACTTTTATCAGGTTCATAATGATGCTGCAGTTCGCTACAACAGGGTCATGGAATATTTCGACACCAAGCCTGAATTTGAAATTGAACCGGAAGGACGCGAACCAGTCAAGCTGACGGGGAATATCGATGTCCAGAACCTCGGCTTCACTGTATCAGGTAATATCAGGCTGCTTAAACAGATTAATCTGCACCTTAAGCCTGGTGAACAGATGGCCCTTGTGGGCTTCTCAGGAAGCGGCAAAAGTACGCTGGCCCAGTGTATTTCACAACTGTATAAATATACGGGCGGGTCTGTGAAGATTGACGGCTATGAGGTCGGAGACCTTACCAAAGCCGACATGGTTCACAATATGGGTATTGTTGCCCAGAGTCCGTTTATCTTCTCCGGTACCATCAAGGAGAACCTGCTATATTCCTGTGTAGCTGTCCTGGAAGGAGACCCGGATTCAGAAAAGAAAATGCCGAGCCGGGACAACATGATTGAGGCCATTCAACAGGCCGGTATTTTCGTGGATGTCCTTCGCTTCGGACTCAATACCCTGCTTGACCCGGAGAATGAGGCAGAGCTATCCGAACGACTTGTGCGAGTACGCAGGAACTTCCATGCGGACTTCGGTGACAGGCTTGCTGAACACGTGGAATTCTACCGTGAAGGAGAATATCTTGAATTCTCAAGCGTCGCGGGTAACATCACTTTCGGTCATGCAAATGACAGCTCTTTTGCCGGACGGGAACTGGTTACG
The DNA here is from genome assembly GCA_963676495.2 of Maridesulfovibrio sp. Lineage (GTDB taxonomy): Bacteria > Desulfobacterota > Desulfovibrionia > Desulfovibrionales > Desulfovibrionaceae > Maridesulfovibrio. The sequence continues at coordinate 788,295 of CAXXRF010000003.1, forward strand.
AATGAGTACTTCCTGAGTTTCCTTAAAGAAGCTCAACTTGAGACTCCGCTTCTGAGTCTGGGCCGCGAACTGGCAAGACAGACTGTTGATATTCTGGGTAATCTTCCACCTGATGAAGTTTTCTTTGAACAGAGCCCCATCCCATCTGAAGAATTCGAAGAATACAAACAGATTGTAGCTAGAATAGAAGACAAGACACTTCAGGAAATTGATGGACGGGACCGTGAAATGGTTCTGCTGCTAGCCCTTAGTTTCGTACCGGGCAGACATAAGATTGTTGCGCTGCCTTCAGTTCTCAAAGGTCTTATCCTTGATGGACGCAAAATGTTTAACTTCAAGGTCAGCGAAGAACGCCCGGACACTTTCAGTTTTTACCAGATGACTGAATTTATTCCTTCACAGACCATTTTGGACAATATCCTTTTCGGTAAGCCCAAAACCGATCATCCAAGGGTGCAGGATACAATCAACCAGTCCATGATCCAGCTGCTGATCGAAGAAGATCTGCTAGAAACAGTTGTTGAACTGGGAATGGAATTCCAGGTCGGTACTAAAGGAGACAAGCTTTCAGGAGGACAGTGCCAGAAACTTGCTATCGCCCGAACATTCCTTAAAAACCCACCCATTATGATCATGGACGAAGCAACTTCTGCACTGGACAATAGATCCCAGAATAGAATTCAGGGGCTGCTTGAAACCAAATGGAAAGGAAAGTCTACCCTCATTTCAGTTATTCATCGCCTTGATACCATCAAGAATTATGACAAGGTGGCTGTAATGAAAGCGGGTAAGCTTATGGAAATAGGCCCATACGATGAACTGATGGCCCAAAAAGGCCTCCTTTACGAATTAGTACACGGAGCACACTAGTCATGGCAGCAGAAACAAGCGAATATCAGGAACATTTGGAAATAATGCGGGAAATCCCATACTTCTCCGGGCTGGATCTTGAAGCTCAGAAACTTCTGGCTTACCTTTGTGTCCGCGAAAAGTTCAGCGAAGGAGAAGCAGTATTCACAAGTGGAGACATCGACAAATCTGCCTACTATATTATCAGTGGCGAAATGGAAGCCTACCTTGACACAATCAACATCAAGGTCCAATCCTTTAAACCCGGTGATTTTGTAGGAGCTTTGTCACTTATAGGAGACTCCAAAAGGCTGTTTACCCTTAAAACAACCTCAGATTGTGTATGTATCCGACTTACAAGTGATAAATTTAAAAAAGCACAGGAACAGTATCCTGAAATCAGTCGTAAATTCCTGAAGGCAACGGTAGACATGATCAGCAACCGTGAAGAAAGATTTATCTCCAACTTCAATGAAGGATGTTCCGGTTGTGGTGCTGGAATCGGCCTTACGCTGATCTAATTAGATAATATTTGAACAGACAGGATAGTATTGATGAAAAAAATAGCGCAAACAGCCTTAATTCTGAGCCTGCTCTTTGCTGCTTCAGTGGCTATGGCCTCTAACAACGCTCCTGAATCCATCGCAGGGATTACTATCGGGAAAAATGTATCATCCGTTCACTCCCTGCTTGATATGAGTTCTGAAGCCTCACCATGGCAGCAGGAATATATTGCACGAATAGAAATTAGAGATATGGAAGGCTATAAGGGTGGATATGTTGTTATAGGTAAGTGTAAACGCAAAGACACAATTCTGCGTATGAAGCTTAAATATAAAAACAGCAGCATGGATTTCTTTAATAAAATATATGCCAAAATCGAAAAAAGATTTGGCAAGCCTAATGACTGGCGAGGAAACCCTTTCGGTACTCTTAAAGTATGGAAATGGTCCCTTGAAGATGAATATGGCAACATAAGTCTTATCCTTCAGCATTTCAGCGGAGACGATGATTCTATAACTGATGGTAACAGCATCAGACTATCTCGTCCTTCATGGATTGAAGAGGAACAGAAATGCTGGGAAGAGACCAATCCGGACAATAAGGAAGTCCCTATCCCTGCTAAAATGGAAGGCATGAAATGGTTTCTTCCATACTAGCAGTATAAAGCTTAGTTAACCATTGAAAGCCTCCCAGCATTAGCTGGGAGGCTTTTTTAATGAACATATCAAACCACAAACCAAATGCTTGGTGTAAATTTCAACGCAATTAAAGACACTCGCTATCCAAAATCTGAACTATTTATTTTAGCAAAATTAAAGAAATTATATACCTCGAACATAACAAAGCCTTTGGAAGTAGCCCCCATACACACTACAAACTAAGGATATTCCAACAAAAAGAACCTATCAGAGTATCAGTCAACACAAGACAGATACGAAATTTAAAACTTACAGCGTAAACACTGAAATAATGGTTAACATTTAAACTTCAGTTCTTATCCCTGAATATGTTAATGCAGAAACTTAAATCAACAATGATGAGGATTTTAAATGTATAACCAATCGGGTATTAAGGCTAAAAAGTTACTTAAACAATTACTCAGGATTACAATAGCAGATTAAGTAATGTTCTAAAATTGAACAGATCCGTTCAATTACGACTCTACCATTTAGCAATTAAAAAAGCCCCGCTCTCACGAGCGGGGCTTTTTTAATTGCTTATATCCAACCAGTTCTACTTCTGATTCAGCTTAACTTCCTGAGGGAAGACAGGCAGATAGCGGTAGCAAAGGCTGATTACGAGTGCGCCGTAAGCGCAGATCATGAGGGTGGTAGCCCATTCAGCCCAGTTGGGTACATATACTTCCCAGTTATCAAAAGGCATAACCGGAATAGCGATGGTCTGAACAGTGAATACGTAACGGTTGATGGTTACGCCGATGCAGTCCAGAATCGCAGCGGTGTACAGCAGGCTGGGGTTGTTTCTGATGGAAGGAGTGATCAGCATAATTGCGGGAACTACGCCACACAGGATCAGCTCAGTCCAAAGCAGCCACTGACCGTATACATTACCGTGGAACATCTGCTCAAAGGTCAGACCTACGGAAGGCAGGTAGCCTACAGCCCAGGCCCAAGTGTCAATGATCTTGAAGAACATGTACACGCAAAGCATGGTACCGGCGATCTTACCCATGAGAGCCTTAACTTTGTACTCAACCAGTTTTTTACCGGTCATTTTCTCGATGAGGGTGCAGACCAGTACGGTAAATACAGGACCGGAACCAACAGCGGAGAGAACAAAGAGGAAGAATGTCCAAGGCCAGATGAAGAAACCTTCACGGAATGCGTAAGGACGTCCGAACATAACCCCGTACATACCACCCAGGGAACCCTGGTGGAAAGTGGACAGGAAGGTTCCGATACCAGCAAACAGAGCCATATTCACGTGCAGGTGATGGGCAAAGTGATGCAGGAAAGGAATCTTGTTCAGCTGCTTCTGCTCAAGGATCAGCGGAATGAACTCGATGATCAGAACAGTACAGTAACAGGTAATACAGAAGATAACTTCTGTGAGCATGGAGTGCACGTTGGGGTGCCAGTAACCGAACCATGCACGGATGGGCTGCCCGATATCCATGGTCAGAATGAGCATAGCACCGGAGTAGCACAGGAATCCGAGAATGACCGCAAGGTTTACAATGTTCTTGAGCTGGTCAATCTTAAGGATGTATTTCAGGAAGCCGGTGAAAAAAGCACCAGCTCCAAGAGCAATAACAGCAAGGTCAAAGGTAATCCAAAGACCGAAACCGAAGTAGTTATCAAGGCCGGTAACGCCGATACCGTAGTAGAAAATCTTAACGGCAGCGTACACACCCCAAAGCAGAATGGCGGTAGGAAATAACATCCAAAGCAGGAACTTGGGCAGTCCGCAGCGATTCACGCCTTCAGGGAAGAGATTGCTATCCATGGTAAACCTCCCTCCTAGTGATTGTCTTTGGCAACATGGTTGCCATCGACGTCAAGGTTGTCGCTCTGTTTACGAACCCAGTCACGACGGCTGATGTAGTAAACCTGAGGTTCCATACCGATAGACTCCAGAATGCGGAAAGCATTGGGGTCTTTGATCAGTTCATGAACTTTGTGCTCAGGGTTAAGTGCATCACCGAAGGAGATTGCGCCGGTGGGGCAACCTTCCAGACATGCAGGCTGATACCAACCGTCAGGAAGTTTACCGGGGTCCATACCTTCGTTACGGGCACGCTGGCGTGCATTCAGCAGTCTGGTGTGGCAGAAGTTGCATTTCTCAACAACACCGCGAGGACGGGCAGAAGTTGAGGGAGACAGAGCCTTGTCCATACCGCCGGGCCATACGGGGTCAAACCAACCGAAGTAGCGAGCGTGGTAAGGGCATGCAGCCATGCAGTACCTGCAACCGATACAGCGGGGGTAAATCTGACTGACGATTCCACCGTCTTCGTCCTTGGTAGTTGCAACTACGGGACAAACGGGAACACAGGCAGGATGACCGCACTGCATGCAGGGTCTGGGCAGGTAGGCTACTTCCCTGTTAGGGAATTCCTTACCGTTGTTGAGTTCATAAACAAGCATCCAGGTCAGGGTCTTAAGCTTGTTAGACCCTTCCTCCATGGGAGCTATGTTATTTTCAGCCTGGCAGGATACCATACAAGCGCCACAACCGGTGCACTTGTCGACATCGACCACCATGGTCCATTTATTACTTAATTCAATTTGTTGCATAACGTGAATCCCCTGAATTTAATTTAGGCGATACTCACGGTTGAACTGGTCCATTTGGACAGGCCGGAACCGGCTTCAGTTTCCACCTTGAGAACTTTGCAGATGTTGTCGCCTTTTCCGCGGGAGTATACGTCCCAAGCGGTGTGACCGAATCCGAGCGGTGCGGCGATAACATTGTTCATTACGCCTTCATTGATGCGGACTCTTGCTACACACTCACCGCCAGCTCCGGACAGCTTGACTATATCACCTTCAGACTTGCCGATAGCTTTGGCAGTCTTGGAGTTAACCTGAACCAGAAGGTCATTACCTTTAAGTTCAAATTTGCTGACCAGCGCAACGTTAAGCGGCGGCAGAGCCATCTTTGCGGAACCGTTGATGAGCTTGGAGTAAGGAGCAACAGCAATTTCTCCGCCCTTGGGCATAACAATGGCCTTGGACAGAACAGATGCTGCAAACTTGATGGATCCGGATTCAGTTTCTTCGGATACATAAGCTGCGCCTTCAACCAGAGAATCCCATTCAGCACCGGCTTTCTCAGCCTTGGCCTGGAAAACGGTTTCAGCAGATTCATAACCCAGATCAATACCCAGAACGGCAGCCGCTGCGAGAACAACGTCTACAGAAGCCTTGCTGTTGTAGATAGGATCTGCAACCGGCGCACATGCGCTGAGCATTGCAGCACCGACACCATAAGGAGTCTGTGCATCGTCAAAGCGCTCGTAACCGGTGGGGTTAGGCATAATAAGGTCAGCTGCGGAAGCGGTTTCGTCCATGTAGGTGTTGAAAGCTACGAGGAAAGGCACCTTCGCGATTGCAGCAGCCAGAGCATCAGTCTGTGGCAGTGCGTACACGGGGTTGGCTTCGTAAGTCATCATCACTTCAGGAGCAGCTACTTTACCGGAAGCAACTCCAGCGAGGTAGCCCACCAAATCCTTGGCAGCCAGTTCGGAACGATCAGCTGCTGCTTCAACTGCTTTTGGCAGGTTGGGCAGGATCTTCATTCCGCCGTCTTTATTGACACGGCCGAGAAGGATGTTCAGTGCGGAAGCGGCAATAACGTCAGCTGCGCCTGCGCCGCTGCCGAATTCAGAACCGGCAACAACGATGGGAGCGGAAGACTTCATCAACTCGGCAGCGATATTACCCATATCCTTGCCGTTTACGCCGATGGCTTTTTCCACTTTATCAGGGGTGAATCTGGACATTACCAGAGTCTTGAAATCAGCAAAGTCAGCGACAGGTGCGGATGCGCCGGCCTTGAGCATGTGATATGCAAGGCCAAGACAGAAGATCGCACCGGTTCCGGTGTTGATCGGAATCCATTTGTCACTTGCTGCTGCTGTGTTGTTCAGGAAAGAACCGGCGTAGAGATACTTGGTTTTAACTTCTCCACCGGTGGGACGGCTCTCAGCGAATACACGCTGGTTTCTTACAACCGCACCCCAGGAATCCAGTGCATCAGCGCCTACGAAAAGCACGAGATCAGAATTGTCCAGATCGTAACCGATCTGTCCGTTTCCGCCCATGCTAGCGAGAGCTACTGCTGCGCCCTGCTCTTCTCCGGGCATCAGGAAGCATTCGCCGCCCATGCCAGCTGCAAATCCGGAAAGGACTTCAGTTGCAGTACCGGTGGCATCACCTGATACGACAGCCAGTTTGCCTTCCTTTCCTTTAATGGTAGCCAGTTTTTCGGAGAGGATTTTTTCAGCTTCTTCCCAGGAAATGGATTCATATTTTCCTTCGCCGACCTTTTTCATAGGACCGTTAACGCGGGAAGGGCTGTACATGAGCTGGGGTCCTCCAGCGCTGATTGCATCAACGCCGCCCTTGCTCATTTCGTTTTCAGCATTACCTCTGGTCAGATAAGGGCTTCCGCCTACGGACTTAACAATCTCCGCACAGGGAGACGGTCCGAATTTACAGATAGAACCCTGCTCTGTGATTGCACCGTATTTCAGTCTGGGAATCCAGGGCCAGTTCTGAGACCAGATAGATGCATCATCGAGAGATTTCCAAATCACAGGGGTGAAGAGGGAACCTACCACACCACCTGTTACCACTTGAATAAAAGTTCTGCGATCAATACCCATTGCAGTCCCTCACTTACTTATGGCAGACGTAACATGCGTTGCTGGTACCAACTTCCGCATGACAGCGTTCACACTGCCACATCTTCATGGTCTGCTTGCTGTAACCGCTAATTCTGTTTTCGTAATACGTCGGCAGCGTGTCGCTGTTGCCTACGTCGGGATGGCAATCAGTACACTCGAAGCCTTGGTGGGCCATGTGCGAAAAGTATACGTTGTCGGGCTGATACTGATAAACCAGCCAGGGCACCTCAACACCCTTCTGCAGGTATTCAGTCACGTAGATTTTTTCTGCCTCGGTTTCACCGAGAATATCTTCATGACACTCAGCACACTGCTCGTTGGAAGGGAGACCTGCAAAGGAACCGTCTTCCAAAAACATGTGACATGACTCACAGTCCATACCTTCACCTTCAACATGGACCTTGTGGCTGAAATCGATCGGCTGACTCTTAGAACTATAGATAACCTGTGGGAAAACCCACCAACCGATGATCAGGCTCGCAAGGACACCGATGAAGAAAGGAAGAACTCCTCCACACTGCTTCGATGTTCTTTTTTCCTCCATAACCTCGCCCCACTACTCCTTAAGTTTTGTGAAACATAAACAACCAATTAACGCCATTTCTTCTAAAATAGAGAATCTTTCCATGTCAAGAGAATATGAAACTTTTCACAATCCCCTCAAACATGGAAAAACACCCAGATTCAGAAACCAAGGGGTGCACAGAACAGGATCGGCCCGCCCTGCACAGATCAATTTAAAAATCGAACGGAGAGTCAAATTGAGCCAAAGAAGGAAGCTTACGGTCCTTATCAGAAAGTACCGGATTTACTGCCTTCCAGTCGATTGCAAGGTCCGGGTCATCCCAGCGGATTCCGGCCTCGCTGCCGGGGGCATAACCGGCATCAACCTTATACATAAACTCACATTCTTCCGTTAAGGTTTCATAGCCATGAGCGAAACCCTTGGGAATAAACAGCCTGCGGAAGTTATCCGTAGATAGTTCGATTCTGAACGACCTCAGGTAAGTAGGAGAGCCCTTTCTCAAATCAACCACAACGTCATTTACAGCCCCTCTGGTCACCCAGACCAGCTTGGCTTGAGCATGAGGAGGCAGTTGCAGATGAAGACCTCTGATCACACCAACCCCGGACGAATAAGCATGATTATCCTGAACGAAATCAACGGGTAATCCCTGTTCAGCAAAAGCTTTGCAGCTAAAGCTTTCCAAAAAGAACCCACGGTTATCCCGGAAAACTTTCGGTTCCAAAACCACAAGTCCCGGAAAATCAGTCTCGATCAGCTTCATTAAATTCCTCCGGCCAGGAAGACATCCAGTTCCTGACATTAACGTTCCCCCAAAATTAAACGAGAATTACCCGAGATCATAAAATGACACAACCTCATTTTTCACTTGAATGTAATATTTTTTTATTATTTTTAGGGCTGTTCACAATATTCACTTTTCCGGCACGGTCTGATAACCTTGCATTTTAGTCATGTAGCGGCTCAATTCCAACGAGCATATTGAGCTTTTTTTCACAAACATTCGTCAGGAATATCCGATGGAACCTTCAGGTATTGCACTCAACTCTCTGGATATTATACTTATTGTTATTGCCGCAGGCTTGATTTTCAGAGGATTGCTGCGTGGAATCATTCGAGAAGCCATATCTGTCTTTTCCCTGATTCTGGGTTTTTATCTTGCAGCAAAATATCATCATGAGCTTGCCCCATACTTTTCCAGTATTTTCGACGGTCCCGGCGCTGTTAAGGCTTTCAGCTATCTTTCCATCATTGTTGCCACCATGCTTGTCGCATTTATTGTCGGGATCACCATAAAAAAGATCCTCACTGTCAGCATGCTCAGCTGGGCGGACCAGGTACTCGGCGGTATTCTGGGATTGGTTGAAGCGGTGATTGTCGGCGGAATTCTTATCGTCGTGCTGAACAGCTTCACACCAAACTCTGATTTTCTGACCAAGTCTCAACTGGCCCCCAGGGTAATGTCCACAGCCAGTTTCTTTATCAGCTTTGCACCGGACAATGTACTGGACTCTTTAGACATCAAATCCATGTTTCCGGATCAATCGGAACTGGCAAACCCAATGAGCGACATAATTTAAATGAGCACCAAATCTTTTGAAAAACTAAAAGACGTAATTTCCACCCTCACCGGCCCTGAGGGATGTCCATGGGATATGAAACAGACCCCTAAATCCCTTTGCGACTATGTAATAGAAGAAGCTTTCGAGCTTGTGGAAGCTATCAGGGCAGACGACACAAGAGAAGCCATGGAGGAACTCGGAGATGTTATGTTCCTGCTTCTTTTCATCGCCAATCGTTATGAAGAAGATGGAACATTCTCACTTGCTGAAGCAATCGATTCAAGTTCCGCCAAAATGATTCGTCGTCATCCCCATGTCTTTGCTGACTGCAAAGTAGAAGATCAGGATGAACTCCTGCGTAACTGGGAAAAGATCAAGCGCAGCGAAAAAGATGAATCCCAAAAAATATTCGATTCCCTTCCCAAAGGTCTTCCCCCGCTTCTCAAATCCTATCGTATAAATGCCAAGGCAGCTCGCAGCGGATTTACCCATGAATCTGACGAACAGTGCATTGAGCAGCTTCAAAGCGAGTGGAAGGAATGGAGTAATGCACTTGAATCCGGTGACTCCAGTGCAGCTGAGGAAGAATTCGGCGATTACCTGTTCACCCTTGTCGAACTTGGACGACGTAAAGGCATCAAGGCGAACAGTGCACTTGACCGTTCCAACAATAAATTTCTGGACCGTTTTTCCAAAATGGAAGATCTTGCGAAAGAACAAGGCAAGGATGTATCCGAAATGGAGTTGACGGAACTCAACGATCTTTGGAATCAGGTTAAATAACCTTTACTTCTGACCAACAACTAAAGCCCCGCATTCTTTAGAGTGCGGGGCTTTTCTTTATCTGGACTTCATTAAAATTATTTTATTTATACTTTTCTGTATGGACCCCTAAAGTATTTTAGACATCTACCGATATAGCAGATAGACGTGTAGTGTACCCTTTATCTGCTTAGGAGGGGTGTCTATGGACGTATCAGGAATCAGTGCAACGGCTACAGCCGTTGACAAAGCAACGGAAAAGCAGCTGTTCGGAGCTCAGGTAGTAACCAAAACTCTCGACTATATGAATTCCGATCAGACATCTTCGTCAACTAGCAGTGACTATGATTTCCAAAAAAGTGTTCTTGGTCCCGCCTATTCCGGCGTTGGACTTATTACCAACATTAAAACCTGATCAAAGGGCAGTTCACACGTCTGACAGCTAAAAACCCGGCTTAGTTAAGCCGGGTTTTTAAATTTCACCAATCAATTCTGTGTTAAAAGCCAGTCCAGATGTTCATCAAAACAATTATCAAGAAACTTCTTCTTTGGAACGACTCTACAATTTTTCGTATGCAAAGGAGCCCATTTTATGCACTCTTTCTCTGCGTCGGGATATACAACCACTCTTGGCCGTCTCCATGCGTCAGCAATGTGAGCTGGAGCAGAATCATTGCCCAGAAAATAACCGCTACGGCGAATCAACTCAGATAAAAAACCTACTGTTCCCGAAAAATGAAAAATATTCTTACCGTTAATTGCCTTTGAGACAGCATCTCTTTCAAACGGGGCACAAACAACTACTACAGGAATCAATTTTGCAACATCCGCCGCTACACATGCCCACCTCTCAAGAGACCAGTTCATGCCCCCAAATGTTTTCCCGGCAGGATGAAGAACCAAATATTTACCTTTCGAAAGGCCTGTATCTTTCAGTAACTTTTCGACCTGATCAGCTCCAATATCGTCATGATGAATTTCCGGTGCTTTCAGATCGACATCTTCCCCAAGAACCTGACTTATCATACAGGATCTTTTTTTTAGGACATGAACATCATTTACATCGAAACATATATTATTAACAAACTGTAGAGACCCTTTTAGTTTGTGACCAAATCTGTTTTTAACACTGGCAAGAAAGGCCAATTGTTCATTCCTGACACCTGAACGGAAATGAATTGATACATCGTATTTTTCTTTGCGCCATCCTTTTACGATCTGCCATTGCCTAACAAGGGAATCCTTCTTCCTGTTGAAAACAGTAACTTCATCAACGAGAGGACTCGCTGCCACAAGCTCAGCGCTTGCGGAATCAACAACCATATTAATGTATGCTTGAGGATATCTATCTTTAAGAGCTTTCAAGGCTGGTAAAACATACAGGGTGTGCCCCAGCACCCCATTTGAAAACACCAGCCATTTACCACCCGGGCCTGTCAGCCTCATCTGTTTCATTACGGTTCTACCTTTCAAAAGAAATTGTCAAAAACACTAAATCATAATTATGACAGAAACTCAGGCTTGCAGCATGATAAATCCGCCCTCCCCCATTTAAACAGAACGGATTAAATCAATAAAAACAATTTATTGCAACCATATTAATCAATAAGAATATAACTGAAGGTATTCATATATACTTATCGTTGCCAATATTTTTTTATATTCACAAACTCGTCACCATTGCTTACTTTTAAAGCATGTTTATTTCTTAATTATGTTTAACCTTTGAACTCAATTCAGAGTGGGCAAAGAAGGAGACGATGGCTGAATTCAACAAGAATTCATTTGCGACAGTTCAATTCAATTTACGATGGAAAAGCAGTCATGGAAATCATGAAGAACACTACCTAGCCCGTAAGATTAATTTCTGGAGAGATATTGTACCAGAATCTCTTAAATCGAATCTTGCAGGGAAAAAAATCGGTGATACTGTTTCACTTAATTTCGAGTCCGGTTCTGAACTTGCCCAGTATGACAAGGGTAAAGTTAAGGATTTCCCTTTTAAAAATTTCAGGCTTAAATTTCCCGATAACAAAGCGCAACTCCCCAGAAAGGGAAGATTCTATCCACAGGGTGTACTGAGCGGAATTGCCGGGGTCTACCCACAGACAGCCATTCCTTTCAGAGTTCTTGCGGCTGAAAATTATCACTTTATAGCAGACTTAAACCATCCACTTTCCGGAACACCGTTCAACCTTGAAACAAAGATTCTCAATATTGCAGATAAGGATAACGAAACCGGAGGCAGGTTGTCCCATTGGATTGAAGAAATCTGCAACTGGGGACCGGGAATGCAGGCCCCTCTGAAAAACAGTCCCACAGCTTTCATCCATGATGACTTTTTCAAAAGGGTGGACACTGAGGCTGACAATATTTTTTATTCATCACCAAGACTGACCGGGCACATAGATGCTCAAGCCAGCCGTAATCTACGGCAGACCTATACCCAGCATTTAAAACCTGGAATGAGAGTGCTGGATTTGATGAGCAGCTTGCAATCACATCTTCCGGAAAATATGAATCTTGATGTTACCGGGATAGGCATGAACATGGATGAACTAAAAATGAATCCTGCTTTGAACACACACATCATCAAAGATCTGAATGAAGACACAAGCCTTGATATTGGACCTGCAAGCTATGATGCAATCGTATGCAGCCTTTCCATTGAATATCTCACTGACCCGCTAAACGTTCTCAGGCAGGCCTACTCCGCACTTTCTAAAGATGGAGTATTGCTGCTTGGATTATCAAACCGCTGGTTTCCTACGAAAGTGACTCAGGGATGGCTGGAGATGCATGAATTTGAAAGAATGGGATATCTGCTTCAACTTGCCGAGCAGGCAGGTTTCAAAGGGAAAAAAGGAACAGTAAGCATCAGAAATGATTGGCGGCCAGTTACCGATAAGCATTTCATTGCCACCAGAGGAATTAGTGATCCGATTTATGTTGTATGGTGTAAAAAATCCTGAAAAATAAAGCCCTGACCGACCAGTCAGGGCTTTAAAAATATTATTGAAAATAAGATTCATTCAGGGGTGCTATTTTCTAACCTTTTCAAAGGCGCTCATTGCTGTACCGACCATAGTTGCCACATCTCCAACGGATGAAGGCAAAATAAGCGTGGTGGATTCCTGAGCCATTTTTTCAAATGCTTCCACGTACTTTTCAGCTATATGAAGGGATGCAGCATTATACCCTCCAGGACGGTCCATTGCTTCTCCAATGGTGTGCAGGGCTTTAGAGGTTGCTTCAGCAACCATGGTTATAGCTTTAGCCTTACCCATGGCCTCGTTCATCAGCCTTTCGCGCTCACCTTCACTTTTGAGAACTTCATCGCGTTTTGCAGCCTCGGCCTTATTGATAATAGCCTGCTTTTCACCTTCACTGCGGGCAATGTCTGCCCTCTTTTGCCTTTCGGCAATCATCTGTGTTTCCATTGCCGCTTTAACACTTTCTGGTGGGGTAATATCCTTGATTTCATAACGAAGCACTTTCACTCCCCATGATGCAGCAGCATCATCTATTGCCTCCACCACCTGTGCGTTTATTGCTTCGCGCTCTTCAAAGGTTTTATCCAAGGCAAGTTTACCAATACAGGACCTTAGTGCGGTCTGAGCAAGCTGAGAGGCAGCAAACCGGTAATTTTCTATACCATACGCAGCGGCTTTAGAGTCCTGAACCTGAATAAATATCAACCCGTCAACAACCACCCCGACGTTATCACTGGTGATGCAACTCTGTGGAAGAGTATCCATTGCTTCTTCTTTAAGGGAAAACTCATAAGCAACTTTATCTAAGAACGGAAAAAGAAAATGGAATCCCGCACCAAGGGTAGCACGATACTTACCGAGTCTTTCAACTATAGCTTCTGTTTTCTGCGGAACAATTTTAATTGATTTGATAATAATCAAAACCATCAATACAGCCAGAATAATTACAGCAACAAGACCGGGGCCCATAATCTTCTCCTATTAATCAATTTTACTGGTAACTAAAAATGCGGTTTTACTGCCTTCAGACCATGAAATTATCTTAACAGCACTACCTGCTTTTATTTCTTCTCCGGACTGCGCTACAGCGTTCCAGTAGGAACCTCTATATTTAATCTGACCATAACCTGCTGCAGGAAAATCCTTTGATGCTGTTGCAAGAGCGCCATCAGGTGAATCATCATAACCATCAGTTCCCTTGCCAGAAGTCTGTCCCTGAAACCAGTTCATAAAGGCTTTGCGAAGGACAACAAGAGACAAGACAGATGCAACACAAAAAACCGCTACCTGCAGGACAAGTTCAGCAGGAGCAAAGGCTGAAACCAAAGCAGCAGCAAGACATCCAATACTGAAAAAAATCAAGACCATTCCCGGAACAGCCAACTCAAGTCCCGCCAGAACAAGACCGCTGACCAGCCACACAAGCCACATAGGATAGCTTTCCACATTCAACTCCTTAAAACCATGAAGAAACTTATGCATACAATAATTATCAGGATATACAACTTGGCGCAAACCAAACGTCACAAAACCTTATTGAATACCAGAAGAAACTTATGACACCAGAGAAAACAAACCACCAACACCGATATCTAGGAGCAACCAAAAGATTAGGGCAGTAGAAAACTCTATCCCATAGCTATGGGTAAAGATGGTCCGGCAAAATCAAATAAGCCCGATCTATATTATCTCATCAAGGGGTTTTGCCCAATAGCAGCATAAATTTTTCTCCAGAAAATTACACCCATCATCATAATATCAAGAGCCTTGTAGTCAATGAGAAATATAGTGCGGATGTGCGCTGTTTACTACCTGAACCAGACAAACGCCTATGGCATTACTCAGGTTCACCTAAAAATCCTTATCTAAATGGTCCCGGATCAGGCAACAGACCAGCAAATGACAAGTCACTCTGCGGAAGGTCAGATAGGACGCCATGAAGAGTCTCCCTCTTGGGACAGAAAGAGGCTAGTTTGACCCAAAATTATCCCAAAAACTATGGGAGAGAGATTATTCAGGCGCTACAAAAAGAAAAAGGCCAAGCAATGCTTGGCCTTCTGAATATTCTGGCGGAGAGGGAGGGATTCGAACTTCGCTCTCTTCTTCCCCTGAAATCATTGAATTTATTTCTGCTTCAGATGTCCTTTAGTGTAGCAGTTTGCGGGGCAGTTTGGCAAGCCTATCAAACTTAAATTTATGCAATGAGCGCAATCTTATTTTTCAGTTTACCAGACAGATTTACGCTCGCTGCTCGGTTACACCAATCTGATTACCTTCTTTGTTTGCGTAAAAATCTTCCTTGATCATTCAGACACTTATTTCTCCCTAGAAATAATGTTTTTATTTATATCTATCACTATCCAAAATCAACAAATCTAGATTTAACAACGCATAAACATTACTAATTCATAATATAATTATTTTTTTAACCATCAATGACGCCTACCCAACAAGCTGGGCCAATTACCAACCTATTGTCACAGTAAGGAGTTTGCCGTGAAGAAAAGTAAATTTACCTATAAACAGATAACGTTTGCACTACTGTCAAGGCCACTCTTATTGATAATAAAGTCATAATACTCCCGGCAAAGCCGGGGGGGTGTTTTTGTGAGCCACTTGAAGTGGCTTTAAAAACCGCCTAAAGGCGGAATTTCAGTTGTTCAACCCTTTGGTCTCCTTTTTCCTGATTCCGAATGTAATCCCGAATCACTTTTTCATCACGACCCACGGTAGAAACAAAGTATCCCCTGGCCCAAAAGCTTTGCCCCGCGTAACCGCGTGCTCAGCCTTCGATTTCACGAGCAATATGAATTGCGCTCTTACCTTTTATATAACCAACAACTTGGACTACCGAATATTTGGGAGGGATAGCAATATACATATGCACGTGATCATTGTCCTTCCAGAATCATACATTCGTGCTGTCGCGCAAGTTTATGAAACACCTCACCTAAGTCGTTTTTAAGTTTGCCAAACAATACCTTGCGCCGACATTTCGGTATCCATACAACATGATACTTGCAGTCCCATTTTGTATGGCATAGGCTTGAATTGCACTTCATAAAGACTCTTCTCTGCTCACTTTGAGCAGCTCACAAGGAGAGACTTTATATTACTCCCGCATAAGTCAAACTCTACTGGTCCCCCAGCATAGCTGGGGGGGCTCAATGGACTAAACCTATAACTTATTTATATTTTGACAAATAAAACTTTATTTCCACTACTATTTTCTTGAAAAACAATTGACTTATCAGATTTAATTGTAACCAAACCATCTAATATCATCTTCCCATCCTTTAGCTGTGTTGTCTTAATGTGGTAGACGTCCTCACTACTATTAACTTTTTTCTCTTTAATAACTTCTAATTTACAAATGGCTTTCCATATTTTTTGTAATTCAGGATCCTTTTGTATTTCAGGGTCATCAGGCATTATAATTGCTTTTGAATTTTTGGTATCAAATTCTACAATCATATAATTCTTTATCTCTTTCCACTTTCCATACTTTTCAGCCTTAGTAGCCTGCCACTTACCATTTAATTCTGGAACATCTATATTGCTTGAACCACATGCTGCTAAACACAAAGCTAAAAAAACTAATACTAAAACCTTTTTCATGTAACATTCTCCTTTTAAAATTAAAGCACATACAATTAAATCTGCCTTCAATTCAACAATAAAATTGATATTCTTAATTAGTCTTAATCAATCTGAAGCCAATATCTTCATACTTACGCATAGGACCACATTTACCCCTATTGGTTAAACGTACATATGGGACACCATTCTTCCAACTTCCACTTCTTATAACACGAGCCTTGCTTTCCTTAGTATTAATAGGATTATTAATAGAGTGCTGCGCATATATTCCTCTATCATAATAGTCACTACACCATTCCCAAACGTTTCCTTTCATATCATGCAAATCAAGTGCATTTGACTTAAACTTCCCTACAGGAGCAGAAACAACAAACCCATCATCACAATTATAACACATATCTTTGAGATCCAGTTCTTTACTAGCAGTCAAATCATATGCATTAGCACCTTTACAGTATGTTGATGAGGAATCACTTTCTTCTCCATAAACAATTCCTACAAATCCACCTCTTGCAGCAAATTCCCATTCAGCTTCAGTTGGAAGTCTATATGTCTCACCTGTTTTAGAAGAAAGCCACCTTGCGTAATCCACTGCATCACTCCAAGTAACATATACAACAGGCTGGTCATCACCATTGAGACTATGCCCTTTATATTCTCCACTGTTATGAGTAGATTTGAATTGACGAAATTGAGCATTAGTAACTTCATATTTTCCAACCCAAAATCCATCAACACATACTTTATGCACGGGCCTTTCATCAAATTCTTTACTATTATAATCACCCATGCCATAACATCCACCTTGTACCCAAACAAACTCTATCCCCGTATTCGGTTCTACCCATCTTTCCCCATTTAACGGTTGACTATGAGCTGTACTAATTGCAGGGCTACCATCTGTTTGAGTATTTTTTTTGTTTGAATCGGGGGTAATAGTAAAAAGATGTTCCTTCAAATTCTTATCACTATATATTTTAACATTAGTAGCAATTACATCAACGTTAACTCCGTCATATTTTAAAACATCATCAAAACGAACAATCTCATATTCAACAACTGCAAAAAATGACCTAGAAGGATATTTTTTTATAAACGCCTCAGCATTTGATTCAGTCATTTTCATTTCATGAAAATCATTTTCTTCGGAATTTGTGCATATCAAGCTATAGTTAAATGGCAATATCTGATCGTTACCAGGCAAAAATGGATATTCAGAAATTCCACTAATACTATTTACCGCCAGTGAATAAATATTTATCGGAAAGCTTTGCTTATTAAAGTTATAGTCTTTGAACTTTACTTTAGTTTTTATAGAATAGACAGGTGATATATTTTTTTTATAAAAAACATTCATTTTATCATACAATTTCGCCTTATTTTTGCGGGAATAGAACTCACTGTCTAAGCACTTCTGAAACTCATTAGCCTCAAAAACAGCTAAGTATCCATCCTTAAAAAGTTTCACTTTTCTATATGGAGCCATAGTTGCCGAAAGCTCTGTCATATATTTCCATGTAGGCAGTTCGGCATATGCCTGAACAGAAAAACCTACCAATAAAGCAGTTAGTATTAATACTTTTTTCATAAACACTCCCCTAACACACAATATTATTTAATAATTTTATAATCAATTTGCGAATTCTCAATACGAGAACCAAACACCTTCACCCGAAACACACGAACTTCATCATCTGTCTCCGCGCGCAAAACAATATTTCTAGCAGTACGCCCTACAAAAACCTGATACCATTTAGTCCTCTTTGATAAATCTATACTTTGCACTTTAAACCTATCTACACTAACCCCCATTATTCCATCATGCTTATTTCCGACGCGGTCATCTGCATAAATTTGCACGTAATCAACATTAGACAAACCGTGCAGTGAAATTATAAATTCATTTATATTTGCATCACGCCTGCTATGACACTTATCTCCACCAAAGCAAGCATATCTATCAGGATAGAACTCAGCTATTAAACCGTTAGAGATGTCAGCTTGCTTTTCTTTTTGACGCTCCAACCGTTTCTCTTCATTATATCTTTTCTGCCTTTCTATCTCCAGCTCACGTGCCTTGAGATCCAGAGCGGCTTGTTTCTCTCTAGCCTCAAACTTCTGCTGCAAAGTAAATTTTGCCCACTCATCATCAGATACCCCCAATGGATGCGACGAACATGCGGCTATACTGAGAATCAATAGCATTAAGATGAATCGATAAAGATACGTCATACTCAAACCTCACACAATAAATTAACCCAAAATATTTAACTGCCAATAAAGTCAGCTTAAGTATCGCCAAAATAATTATATTTCTTATTAATTAAAATCAACCGGGTAGCGAGGGTTTTCTCTAACTCTTTCACCCTACACATGAACAACTCAGGTCAATCAAACCACAAACACAATAGATATCAATTATCACAATTAATTTCATCTAACACCATTCACCTACCACGGTTGGCACCAAAGGTTGGCAGCACCCCAAAAAAAAAAAAGCAAATAAACGCATAAAAGGGCCAACTCATAAAATGAGTTAAACATTTAATATTGTACTACTTTTGTACTAGATGGCGACCCCAGCAGGAATCGAACCTGCGGCACCAGGATTAGGAATCCTGTTTATTCCTAAATCACTCCTATTCCAAATTAATCGCCTTCGCTCCCATACACAACTCCCCATACTCTTTTGTTTTCTCCCTCCCGAAAAACCATTCGTATCCTTTGAGACGCAAGCTTCGCAAAATCATTTTCGAAAGCGGCCTCCAGGAAACCACACCAGTAAACTACGAAGACCCTATCGGATGGTAAGGAGGAAACGCCATGCTTAACCTTAAGAAGAAAACCGGAGAAGAACTCCTGACAGAAGCTACTGCCTTCGTTGAGAAAACCATAGATCAACTCGACGCTGCCGAAGATAAGCTCCTTGAAGAAGCTCGTGAAGTCGAACGTCAGATCAGTGAGCTTCAAGATCAGAGCGACAGGCTCGATGATAAGTATCTGAAAGCCGCACGACTGAAAGAAAAGTTCCTACAACTTATGCACTAAAATCAAGAACTTATAAATTGGGGCGCACTATGTAACCAGCCCGACGGCTGACGAAAGATAGGCAATGAGAAAGAGGTGGATCACTCCAAGTGGTCTGCCTCTTTTCTTTTGGTCAACCAAAAATCAACCAACAGAATTTCAAAAGAAAGAGAAAGGAGTAAAACTATGAACACCAACATTTCTAAAATCAACATCAACGCTTGTGAGTCCGTACAGTACGAAATCGACAACTGGGCAATCATCCGTGGTCTCTCCAGTAAAGCACATGGAAAGCTCTATCTCTGTGAGGACATCAACAATGTGTTTGAAGAACCTGCACACGCTACTCACTCTGGTGAGAGCAACGGTAATGTTCTCTTCTTCTACGATGAACAGACTGTCCGTAAGATGCTGATGGATTCCGGTAAGGAAGAGTTTATGGATTACCTCGACATTGAGGAAGAAGTGAAACCCGCAGCACTGACTCCGGTTCGCCATGAGGAAGTTGAAGTTTGTGGAGCAAGAATCCTTGCGGCTGTCACTGAGGACAACAAAGCGTTCTTCTCTCCGAGGCACATGTGTGATGCTCTGGGTATCGCGTGGCAAGTCCAGCATAGAAAGATCAAAGAAGATCAGGTGCTGAGTTCAACCGTAACCGAAATGGTGACGGTTGCCGCCGACGGCAAGAAGCGTGTACAGAACATGCTCCCCATTGAGTTTGCAACTGCATGGCTCTTCACCATCAAGAAGGTACGTCCTGAACTCCAGAACAAACTGAACATGTTCCGCTTGGAAGCTTCTCACGTCCTCGACCTCTGGTTCCGTCAGGGATTCAAGAAGAACGAAATGGTACAGGCTGCTCTCGACCTCCCCGACTTCACCGATCCGGTAGCCGCAGCACGAGCATGGGCTGACCAAGTAGAAAAGCGTCAGGCTCTCGAAGCTAAAAATAAGAAGCTTGCTCCGAAGGCAAAAGTCTATGACGCAACCTTCGCAAAGAAACTGTCTCCTCTCCAGGTCGTCGTTCGGAAACTCCGTGGTGTAAACACCATGAAGATCAAGAGTGACCTTCTGGACGCTGGATACCTTTATAAAAGAGGTGGCGTTTACCGTGTTTACTCCCAGTACCGCGATAAGGCGTTCGTTGAGAAGTTTGATCCCCGGTACAACCGCACTGAAATCTACGCGCTCGATAAGGGCAAACAGAAGATCGTCGAACTGTACCGTGCTGGGCGTCTGTCCATGAAGAATGGTTGTGAGAACGCTTACCGTAACTTCAAGGGGTAGCGCATGGAAACTCTACTCGAACTCATAGCATGGTTCTTTGCAGGCTGGCTCACAGCCCTTGCCATATCAGGCTTAGTGGGAGTGGGCATACTCACTGCCTGTCTCTACAAGGAACTTAAAAAATGGCGAGGTAAGCGTAATGGATAACCGTGTCGCAATCATCGACGGTGACATCCTTGCCTACCAGATAGCATCCAGAGAGGAGAAACCGATCAACTGGGGTGACGGCTTCTGGACCCTTCATGCAGAACAAGGGCCAGCCGAAGTTGCTCTGGAGGATCGCGTTCTCCAACTCTAGGAAACCCTTAAGTCAGACAGGGTAATCATTGCTCTGTCTGACGACGACTACAACTTCCGAAAGGATGTCTATCCGAAATACAAAAGTAACCGGAAGGAGAAACGTAAGCCAATGATCCTTCCGGTTCTCAAGGAGTTCCTTATGGAAACCTTTGAAACCTTTCGGCGTCCTGGGCTTGAAGGTGACGACGTTCAGGGAATCCTGGCTACCTCCAAGGTAATCCTTAAGGCAAAGGAAAAGATCATCGTATCACTGGATAAGGACATGAAGACCATCCCCGGTCTTTTCTACAACTTCGGTAAACCTGAACTGGGTGTCATGGAGATCACTGAGGACGAAGCAGATTACTGGCACCTCCTCCAGACACTGACCGGAGATACCACGGACGGCTATCCCGGTTGTCCCGGTGTTGGCCCGAAGAAAGCCGAGAAGCTTTATTTTTTCCGGTCTCCAGATGAATAACACAGATAATTAAAAACGTAACACTAAGAAGAAAGAACCCTGTATAGGGTCTGACGACTGACTCCATATTCCTCAGCCAGAGCCTTCTTCTCGGACCCTGCTGCAACCTTATCCTTTATCTCTTGCACCTGCTCCGGTGTTAACTTGGCTTTCCTTCCGCAATGCTTGCCCTTAGCTTGAGCCTTTGCAATTCCTTCCCTCTGACGTTCCTTGATGATCTCCCTTTCAAACTGAGCCACTGCACCTATGATCTGTAATTGCAGTGTCTGGAATGGGTTCTCATCTCCGGTAAACGTCAGGGACTCTTTATGAAACCTTACAGCAACTCCTTTTCCCGTCAGTGTCTCAAGAAGGGACAGAAGGTCACTCAGGTTTCTTGCAAGGCGGTCTATTGAGTGAACGTGAAGAGTGTCACCTTTCCTCAGGAATCTGAGACATTCCTCAAGGACAGGACGCTTCGTAGTCGCTGCGCTAGCCTTCTCCTCATAGACGTGGGCAAGCTCAACCCCGTCAAGCTGACGGTCTGTGTTCTGGTCTACCGTGCTTACTCTGATGTATCCTACGTGTGCCATATCGTTACCTCCTGACAGCCTGTCGTGTTCCAGAAGGTCTAGGCGATACGGGAAAGCGTGTCAACAAAAAATAATGTGAGGTTTTGTTACACGGTGAAAAGCGGGTTACTGAGGTGTCGGGATAACGTTTCAGAAGGTGTACCTTGTATAACGTCATAGATTAATATGTCCGGGGGACGTTCTTCCATTATTATTCAAAATGTCATGCTTGATCCCCTTCAGATCTTTTCAGCCTCCATGACTAAGTGAAAATTTTTCAAAACGATTTGGCCTTTTTAGTAACATACTCAATTATTTCGTATCCCGGTTCCTCTTTTGCGTATGAGTACCAACTATCTTTCCGTTGAAGATGTTTTAAATCATTAGTCTTTATCTGTTCGGGAGTTGCATAGGCAGCTTGCCTTCGCGCAACATCAATAATATCTATGCTTACATCTTCTTTAATTTGGGCATAGTCGTAATAAACATGTGCGACTGGCACCAAATAGAGACTTCTGTGGTACCGTTTGATCCCATTGACATTGACCATCCAATAACCAGTGACTGGAGTTTTTATAAGCGTCCACGGACTTGTTACGCTGGCGTAATTGTCCTGTTTATAGACTATCGTCCAGCCTTCATTTTGGTAATTCTGAATTATCCCCTTACCCCATGTATAATCACCGTAAACATCGAAAGCTATGTACGCGGTAATGGCAATAATCAACAAAATAATCTTGAAACGTTCTTTCATAATCACCCCGTAAATGTCACAGTGTAAAATTCTTGCAGCAACTACCATGCAAACACCCCACTACGCAACCATGCGTACAAAATTACACACTCTATAACCGACTAAGTTGCGCTCACAGGGGGGGAAATTGTTTTCACACCAATATTAATAAACTCCTCACATTTTTTGGACAAAACATTTCATCCCATAGGAGCCAACAATAATCTTGACGGATATTTTGTGTTTCTATATTTTTCTACAAATATCAACCATATTAGGAGTTTGCAATGGATAATGGATATGAAAAACAAAAGGAAGCGCATGGAACATGGGCTACGATTGTTTGGATTGTTTCGGGCATTTATTTGTTTGCAACTTCCCCCACAGCGACATTCATTTCATGGCAATCACTTGTCTACTTCGTGGTGGGTATGTTTGCAGCTGCGGCAGTCTTTGGGATGCTAGCATACGGCATTCAGCGTGGTCTAACAAAAATACTAATGCTTTTTATCAAAACACCTTCAAATGGAGCAGCCGTATTCATTGGCGTTCTTGGTATAGGACTATTTGTAGTTGATGCTATCGTTGTTTTCCTGTCTGCTAAGTGGGCTATTCAAGCCCTGCTCTAAAAACAAAAGAAGGGGTGTACGCTTTGTTCACCCCTCCATTTTTCTTTAAGCCTACCTACGGCCCACTTTAAGCAACCCCATCTTAACGGCTGCTTTCCACGGGATTTCACCCATTGTCGCAGTCTTAAGGACAACTTCATTACCAACCTTACGGGCCTCAAGGATACCTTCACCCAGGTCAGCGTTAAGGATTGCGTCAGGATTCATTTTATCCATGTCTGCAAGGAACTCTCCGGCAAGCTGTTTATAACCGGAGGTTGTACGCTTAACGGCATGGTCCATGATGGCTTGATGGAGTTCTCTCGGCTTATTGTTTCGTACCCATTCAAAGCACTGCTGAGGATCGAGGCCCATATCCGAGACAACCTTATATGCCTGTCCTTCAAACTGGGAGCGTAGGCCATTAATGATCTCTGCCATTTCTCCAGGCTCTTTGCCTACCTGAGAAGCTGCACGACCGAGATAATTATCAATGTCTTCACCTGCTGCGATACGGTTCAAGGCTCCCCATATCGTAGACTGATCAACCATGCGACCAATGGCATTTATCGTATCTTCTGTGTCGTCACTGAAATACTCAGGCTGTTCACTCTGGTCAGAATCTCCCTGTTCAGAGACTTCCGACTTCTGTGATGGAGAATGACGAGGAGCTTCACTGTAGGTTCCATCAGGGTTTGCCTGGAGGATGCCAACGGTCACAAGGTCTTTAACTCTGGCCTCTGTCCCATCAGGAAGGGTGACAATAGAATCATCAGTCAGATTACCTCGGCCCCTGATCGGAGTTCCTGAGGCGGTTCTTCCAGTATCCAGGTAGTGTGCTCCACTTTCTTTGGCTTTCTGCTGTTCGTCCCAGACATCGTATGAGTGGCTTCCATTGTCGACTATGGTCTTACCGCTGTAGACATCACAGGTCATGCCTGGGCCATTGTCCTCAATGCTTCCATGAATGGGAGAGGAAGGGTCTTTAGGAGCGTAAAGCTGTGACATTGCTTCATCGTAACTGGTCATATTCTTTTACCTCTTTGCGTTGATTAATTTGGTGGTTAAAGGTTGAAAGGTTTGTCCATGTCTTCAAGATGGGAAGGAAGTGTTTGCCGCTCTTCTCGCTCTTTCTTGATCACCTGTCGTGCGACATTGAGGGCAAAGGAGCCAATTGCAGAATCACAGATACGATCTGCCAGGAAGTCCTTCACGCCTACAGTGATCCTGTTCTTGCGATAGATGGTCTTTCCTTCCCATTCCTTACGGGAAGATGGGAGACGTAGAATCCGAGTAATCAAAGAGTGTCTGAACTCTCTGTCATTATGAAAACGCCTGGGTTCATCTTCCTGCATGAGGAACATGGCTATAATGACTGTGAGAATATTCGAGGGCTTAACCCCGGCATTGCGGAGGGTAACGAGCCAGTTGCTGACACGAGGCCATACCGCTTTCGATTTGTGATTGATCTCGTGCCATTGAGCTTTCGCTAACAGATCGCCAAGGACAATCCTGGCTCCTACAAGAGCACCATGATTTTTATTGGCCTCGGTAAATGCTTGAGCTTTTTCCAGGTATGGACGTAGCTCACCTTTGGTCACTGTCTTGCCAAGTGGATGCCCTGTGCTTCTGTTACGATCATCATGGTATTGGCAATACTGGCTAAAGTTCTTCCGGTATTCAAAACACCCTGTCACTGTGCAATGCTGAGGGTTTGCCTTTAGACGAGCTAATCTTTTTCGATCTTTATCATTCATCGTCTTTGTAGAAACTGTGGTAGTTCTCTAAGGCAGAAGCTCCGATGGAAAGACCTGCACCCAGGAGACTGGGATTCGATACCTTGGAAGGAGTATACCTCTGGAAACTGGAGCCACGGTTCTTAGCTTCCCTTCGGAATCCCTGAATCTGCATGTCGTTCTGTACTGAATCCATCTCATAGCCATGCAGGATGGAATCTTTGTAACGAGCTTCCTGTCTGTAGAAGTCAGCCATAAGGGAATCAAAAGACAGACCAGCGGATTCACTGGAGGCCATTGCAGTACCAGTTTTCTGGAGGGCTTCAATGTGCAGGTCTTGTACTTCTTCTGAGGCAGCTTCCTGTTTCTGCATGAGTTCCATGTTAGAAGCTGCGGCCTGTTCAACGTATGTTTTGTTTGCGATCTCAGCGTTCTGGAGCATGGCTCTCTGGTTCTCTTTCGCCACACGAGCCTGATACTCGGCTTGTGCGTTGGCCTGTTCCTGGCCCTGCATGTAGCTTACTCCAGTAGAGGCTGCAGCCATAGCCATTGAAGACCAGAACGCTGTGGTTGCACTTATCGGTTCACACATGGGCGTAACCTCTACTCAATGCCCATTAACTTCCTGTCTTCATCTGAGAGCTTTGTTCGGGAGTTAAAAGGGTTTTTCCCAAAGCGGAACGGGAAGAGAGGACAGGAAGTGACAGGGCATTTCTTAACTTCATTTGAGCTACCGCCAGAGCAATCAAGACACTTGGCTCTGACAGCCTTAACCGGAGAGGTAATTGAGGTGTCTGTTTCAGTATTCATAATTTTCATTTTTCGGGACTCTGTGTCCCATTTTTTTACACAAGGGGTTTAAGATGAACTTTGGTAAGGGAAGGAAGCTAAAAATTCATGGAAGGGGTTATAGACCCTGGTTCACGAGCAAAAACGGGTATATCTGCTACTGGTTCCAGGACTCATCATCGTAGGTAGGAAGATCAGCCGTAAGTTTCTCCAGAGCCTCACGCATTGCTAAGGGATCACCTATGGTGTCCTGAGTGACTCCATTGTCTCGGAGGAACTGACGGACCACGTTAAGAAACGAGGCTTTTGGTTCATCGTCATTTTCCAGTTGTTTCATCATGGTGTCCCTGAGGGCATACCAGAGAGACTTTAGCTGATCTTGATCTGCTTTTGACATTCTTGACCTCCTGTCGTGTTAAACGATTGAGCTTTTACCTCTGGTCCCTGCAAGCATGAGAAACTTGATAAGTTCTCGGTCTGACTCTTCACCTGCCTTGAGGTTCCTGAGGTGTTCTGCATGAATGACCAGGGAACGACGAACAATTGCAGAAGCCGACAAGGAACGACCTCCAAGCTTTTCACTGTACCAATCACGGATGAACTGGAGGTCTTCTTCAAGTTCTGGAGTGGTACAGAAAGCATGCTTCTGTGTTTTGCCTGCACCCTTAAGGCGAACCTGAGGCTGAGTGTTGCTGCTGCGGGGAATCTTCAAAGTATCGCTGTTGCTTTTGACGGTCTTAGACATAGCTACTCCTGTATGTGGTTAATGGTTTACTTTTGACAAAAGAAAAGCAGGACAGCCGTAATGACTGCCCTGCTGTACCCAACGCAAAGAGACGATGGGAGGAGGATCAATTGTGAAGAAGAATCATAATCGAAGAAGCTCACCGCTCTGACTGTTCACCATCAGACAATCAAAGTGATGAGCTTCTTAACTCTGTTCTGGTCTACCGAGTAGCTACCAGGAACTGAGACAGACCTCTTGGTCTTGCTTCAAAGGAGAATTACATGAACAAAGAATATCTTTAGAACACCTATGGTATTCTTATGGGTTAACTTAAGATAAAGATATAAGAAGAAGATAAGTAAGATTAAACTTAGGGATAACTATGAGAAGACTATAGATTACCTATGGTACTCTTATAGGTATCTTATAGGGAATCTTTCTTCATCCCTGGGTATCTCTCCTTACATAGTGCGTCCTAATTCTATCTATCAGGAATCTATAGGTATCTTATAGAAAATCTTTCTTTCATCCCTGGGCCTCTCTTCTTATATAGTGCGTGGTAATTCTAAGACACTGCAATAAAAGACAATATGTCTATTTGATTATATGAGAGCAGCTAAAGCTATGTCCTCCTCTTTATTGCACTCCAACTATCAAATACGGTTGGTAGATCTATACCAGTAAACAAAGCACCAATATAAGGTATCTGGATAAAGACAAAGTTTCCTGTGATCTCAAAAACAAAATCTCCCACAATGACATGCATATAACATCTCCTTTTCTTTATAGTTTAGAAAAAAGAACTGGTAATATTTTATGCAGTAAAAACAGAATAAAGTCAATACTTTCAAGATCATACCCACATATGGATGTGATAAACCAAAGAATTGAGAACTAATGCGGTATGGCGATGTTATTCTCACATCCACATCTGCAAGTGACAAATCTTCCCCGCTGAATTTTCGGAACAGTTTCAGCTTCTACTTACGTTGGAACGACTTTTCTTGATTATAAAAAACCGCAAATCTGTTGACCACATTTTTGACATCGTGATTGACCAAAACATTCAAACAGAAGACACAGGAGACTTTCAATCACCTGACGATCAACGCTATTTTATTTCAAGCACTTAACTCGAAATTACAAATAAAATGTGCCACACAGGATTTAAAAATGTAGTAGCTCCAAACCCGGATATGTCAGTTGCTCAATACCTTCTTTCAAGCGTTTCAAAGGATAGGCGTTACTTCCATACTTGCGGCCCTCGGTAACTGGAGCATGACCTGTGAGAGCATCACTGATCTCTTCTTGAACACCACCTTCTCTGAGTCCATCCTTGAAGCTGTGTCTGAAGCTATGAAAAACTTTGCTGCTGTCGAACGCACCGTGTTTTCTGGCGTACTTGCTCCACCACTTAGACCATGAAGCTGTCCTCTTTTCACCCTTTGATTTGAGTTGAGGGAAGAGTTGGGCTTCTTGCCCTGCTTTGCCCATCTCTGCAACATAATCGAGAAATCCTAACTCAATGAGCTTGGAATGGATGGGAACACGTCTTTTAGAGCTTTCGGTCTTGCGCCGTTTTTTATCGTCAACGGCTGTCATATCGAAAAAGTATATGCCCTGCTCGTGCTTAATATCGTCCACAGTTAACTGCCCCAGTTCTTCAAGTCTGGCTCCTGTGAACGCAGCCATCAAGGGTAACCACTTAGCTGCTTCACCTGCCCCTCCTTTGGGCCTGTCATTGTCTGAATAAATGGGGAAATTAAAAATAAGGTTCAGGTCTTCAACACTGTATGGCTGACGAACGGTCTTCTTGGTCTTTGTAGATTTTGCCTTAACTTTGGATGCAGGGTTCACTTCAATATAGGCATTTTCAACAGCCCAGTTCAGTACAGCCCCAATTGCACCCAGCCCTTTATCGTTGACTGTCCTTGCTGACAAAACTTTTATATCAGGATGTTTATCAGTGTACTCAACGAGTTCAGGAACAGTCATTTTCAAAAGCTTTCCTGACGGACGAACAGGTAGCCGAAGCATTGCATCTTTGAATGCCCTGACATGGGCTTTAGTGATCTGGGTAATCTGAAGATCACCATGAAGCTCAACAAAACGTCTGACATACGTACCAAAATCTTTGACTGTTTTTTCTGGACCACCTGCTGACTTATGTTCTTCAGACCACTTTTCAAAAATCTGAGTAAAAGTCGGAGCTTCCGAAACCGAAGAAGGAGCATGACTGAGCATGCCTTTACTTAAAACAGGGCGCGGGGGTGTATCAATAGGCTTTCCGGCATGACGTTTCCTAACAAGATCAAGAGTTTTTACTTTTGCCTTCAAAACAGCGTAGCTAAGCTCTCGGTAAGAATCACTTTCCTTATCAACCTTAACTTCAATTTCATTCAGTATCCAATCAACATCCTTTGCAATTGGTTTAAGATTACCAATCGCAAGCTGCTCTGCCGATTCAGCAAGAGCAGTAGATAAAACCTCATCCTATAGATCATATTCATGATCGCTTAATCCAAGGATTCTGGTTTCCTCATCTTCTTTCAAAGCCTCGTGCATCCACAAAGTGGCTATACGCTCAATTTCAACCTGGGATAATTTTTCAACGGACTGCGCTTCTTTTAAACGTCTCTTTGCAGCAAACTCCTGATCCAACTTCACAGACTCAAGACGGACACGTTCAAGAGCCTCTTTGGGGTCGCTGGTACGCAGACTGAAATAGACCTCTTTCTTTTCGTAAACGTCCTGTAAATCAACAGGGACTTTCGCACGAAAATAGTAATTACGGCTGCCTTTGCGGCGGTGTAGGCGGGTATGTTTGCACACGTCTTTCATGCCTCCGGTGTAGCATACTGGTGTAGCAGTTTGGAAGCAGAAAAGTAAAAGCCCTCGGACACTTAAGTGATTCCAAGGGCTTAATTATGCTCTGGCGGAGAGGGAGGGATTCGAACCCCCGGAGGGCGCAAACCCTCAATAGTTTTCAAGACTACCGCGTTCAACCGGACTCTGCCACCTCTCCAAAAACGTGAGAAAAGAATCTTGCCGAACTTGCGTCAAATGTCAACTGTTTTTTGTATTTAATTAAAGAAAATTTCTCATCTTTTTCAACAGCTCACTCTGAAACAATAAATATCCGGCCAACACTGCTGCATACGCAGGTAAAACTAGAGGTAAACTCCTTTCTCTTTCAACTCTTCCCCAAAGGAACGAAGCTCAGATATGGATTTAAGCCCTAGTTTTTTCATCATGTTGGAACGATGCTTCTCTACGGTCTTAATACTTATAATAAGCAGTTCAGCTATTTCCCTGTTCTTATACCCAGCGAGAACCTGCTTGAGGATTTCGCGTTCACGATTAGTCAGGGAATCCAGCCTGTCATCGCCTTTGCTGCGTTCCTTCTGAAGGAACCCTTTGGCAACCTCCCCGGAAATATCCGGGGCAAGGTAGACCTTCCCTTCCATTACGGTACGTATGGCCATCATCAACTCATCGCAGGATGACGTTTTCAACACATACCCGCTGGCACCAGCATCAAGGGCTGAAAAAATATGGTCCGCTTCGACATGTGCGGTTAATGCAAGAATCTTGGTCTTACCTGTCCCTGCCAACTCCTGGATGGCCTGAACACCACTCTTAACGGGCATGGACAAATCCATAAGCACAACATCCGGGTTCAGCCTTTTGCAAAGACGCACGGCCTCCTCTCCATTTTCAGCCATACCGAGAACATTGATTCCCGACTGTGACTTCAAGATGGTCTTAAGCCCTTCCCTGACCAGCGCATGGTCGTCAGCAATTACGACACCGACAAGATTTAACATTTACACCACGAACAGACTATAAGAGGAAAACCTTTACTTCCGAAACTTCACCAGCTTTCAAAATGATTCAAGCAGACCGTCATTAATCTTCACAACATCCGCTTAAAACCTGACTAGCTTGATGCACTCAATCTATCTTATCTGTATCAGAATAAGGTTACACTCATCAACTACCGGCATAAGCGCAAAACGATCACCCGGCTGTATCAGTTCTGATCCCAATCAGTTTTGAGTTCTTCCATACCAGGCAGAAGCTACAAAAAAGGGCAGCCGATTTTTCGACTGCCCTACACTTTCATGTGGCGGAGAGGGAGGGATTTGAACCCTCGATAGAGTTTTAAGCCCTATACTCGCTTAGCAGGCGAGCGCCTTCAGCCGTGCTCGGCCACCTCTCCGTTTATGTTGTGAGATGAAGTAAGTTCCTTCACTCACTCAGGAAGCGTTTAAATATATTTACGCCGTCCGAATGTCAACAACTTTTAAAACTTTTTTTTAATTATTTATGAACTATGTCTTCTTTCTTTCTAAAGGTCGAACGGAAAACAATATTAAGAGGCGCAATCTTTACATTCAGAATCTTGCGCAGCTTGTTTTCCAAAAACCTATGATAGGAAGACTTGATAAGCTTCTCATCATTGATGAAGAAAATAAAGGTTGGCGGTTCTTCATCAGCCTGGGTCACGTATTTGAACTTCGCTCTTCTGCGCTTAACTACGGGAGGCTGA
Organism: Maridesulfovibrio sp.; assembly: GCA_963676495.2. GTDB lineage: Bacteria > Desulfobacterota > Desulfovibrionia > Desulfovibrionales > Desulfovibrionaceae > Maridesulfovibrio. The sequence goes on from CAXXRF010000003.1 coordinate 819,232, forward strand.
TGCTTCTCGATGATGCTTTTCATGATTCTGTTCAGTTCACCGGTACTGATCCTGAGAGAACACTCTTTCTTGAGCCTGGTGGCAAGAGTCAGAATTCCTCCAAGTCCGGACTTACTGATGCAGGAAGTGTATACCACGGGTACATGGTGCGCTATCCTCAGAGCCCGTTCAAAACCCTCGCGTAATGCAGTTCTTTCATTCTTGGAAACAAGGTCGATCTTGTTGACTGCAATAATGAATGGAACAGCTTCTTTGAGCAAATAGTCGAGCAGTCTTTTATCCTGCTTGGTAATCCCGGAAAGAGCATCAACAACCATGATAGTCACATCTGCCCTTGCGCTGCTCCGGAGAGCACGGACAACGCTGAACCGCTCAATAGTATCGGTTATATTGGTTCTGCGGCGAACACCGGCAGTATCAACAAAAGTATAGATCTTGCCACCGCTGTCAAAAGTAACGTCAACACTGTCGCGGGTAGTACCGGCAATATCACTTACAATTACCCTTTCTTCACCGGTCAGAGCGTTCACCATAGAGGACTTACCGGCATTAGGACGCCCGAGCATGGCAATTTTCAGTCCTTTAGCTTCTTCATCCTCTTCTTCCGGCTCAATACCGGTAGCAAGAGCCATGTCCGCAACCTTTTCACGCAATTCAAGGATATTGAATCCATGCTCAGCGGAAACCGGCAGCATTTCAAATCCAAGAGAATGAAAATCGGCTGTGGCAGTGGCTTCGAGCTCATAGCCATCAACTTTGTTAACCAGCAGCAAAATAGGTTTGTTACTCTGGCGGATGTATCCGGCAACCTCTTCATCAAGAGAGGTTAAACCGATTCTACCGTCAACAACCAGAATCAGCGCGTGGGCAGATTCGATTGCTTCACGGGCCTGTTCGAAAATATCACTTTGGAATTCACCGGAATCATTATCACTTTCCATAACCAGACCGCCGGTGTCGATCAACGCATATCTGGTACCGTTGTAATGGCCTTCAGCGTAAATGCGGTCACGGGTAATACCGGGCTCATCATGGGTGAGGGCCCGTTTTTTTCTAAGCAATCTGTTAAACAGTGTGGACTTCCCTACGTTGGGGCGTCCAACAAGTGCAATAGTAGGCAGCATGTCAGCCTCCGAAAAAATATGAACTGTCATCCGCAACATCACTTGCTACGAGACAACACTATATATCAAAAAAAGCGGGAAGACATCCGCTTCCCGCCTCTTTCGGCTTCTTCAAAATGGCCCTATGACATAATGCATACGACTCTGTAAAGACTTATTATATGGCAGGCTGCCCTACTCTTCATCAAAAAGCTTCTTGATTGCCTCGGTGTATGGAGGTCTAAGCACGCCTTTCTCTGTGATAATTCCGGCAATAAGCTCGTTCGGAGTCGGATCAAATGCAAAGTTGAAAACTTCAACACCTTCAGGGGTAATGCGATGATCACCTACATGAGTAACTTCGTTAGGTGTCCTGTCCTCGATGGGAACGTCATCACCGGTCGGGGTTTCGGGGTCGATGGTGTAAACCGGAGCGGCAACATAGAAAGGGATACCGAATTCACGGGCAAGAAGAGCCACGCCGTAAGTTCCGATCTTGTTTACCGCGTCACCATTTGCAGCCACTCGGTCTGCGCCGACAACAACTTTTTGTACTAGACCTTTCTTCATAAGCAGTGCACAGGCATTATCACAGGCAACCTTTACGGGAATACCGTCACGGTGGAGTTCATAGGCAGTAAGGCGCGCGCCCTGAAGAAACGGGCGGGTTTCGTTGGCAATAACGGAAACCTTCTTGCCCTGATCAACAGCTCCGCGAACAACACCAAGAGCGGTACCGTAACCGGCAGTCGCCAGCGCCCCTGCGTTGCAGTGAGTCATAATGGTGTCACCGTCGTCCATCAGCTCGCCACCGAACCGGCCGATATCTTCACACATACGAATATCATCAACGTGGATTTCTTTCGCACGTTTCAGCCAGATAGCGCAGAGTTCATCAAGAGAAACATCCCCGGCTTCATCCCAGACACGTTTCATTTCGCGAACAGCCCAACGCAGATTGACAGCAGTGGGACGGGCATTTTCAATTTTATCAAGATTCTTTTCCAGCTCGGATTTCCAGTCAGCACTTCCGGCAACCTCACGACCAGCAAGATAGCAGCCGTAAGCAGCGGTCACGCCAATAGCGGGAGCACCGCGAACAACCATGACTACGAGAGCTTCAACAATATCGTCGGTGGTTTTGCAGTCAAACCAATCCTCACGGGTGGGCAGGTAACGCTGGTCAAGCAGTACGAGTGCGTCTTTTTCAGGGGAAAACTGAATATGCTCGGTCATTTGAATCTCACTTTTTAAGAAAGTTTTTCGGAAATCATCTTGCTGACCATACCGGGGTTTGCCTTCCCTTTGGTCTCGCGCATGATCTGGCCCATGAAAAAGCTCATCAGCTTTTTCTTACCACCCTTGAAAGCTTCAACCTCATCAGGGTTATCAGCCAGAACCTTATCCACAACAGCCTCAAGAGATGAGGAGTCGGAAATCTGAACCAGTCCCTTGTCAGTGACATATTTTTCCGGATCAAGACCGTTTGTAAAAACATCATTAAAGATATCCTTACCGATCTTGATGCTGATGACATCCTTATCCACAAGCTGAATAAGCTTAGCCATCATTTCCGGTGTAAACTTGCAATCGGCAACATTCATCTCGCTCTGGTTAACTTCACGCAAAAAGTCACCTTTGATCCAGTTTACAACTTTCTTGGGATCATTGTGAACTTCAAGAACTGCCTCAAAATAATCGGCGATATCCTTTTCTGAGCTGACAAGTTCCGCATCATCTTCACTCAGTTCCATATCATCTATGAAACGCGCCTTTCGTTCGGCAGGAAGTTCAGGCAGAGAAGCCTGCCACTCAGCCATCCACTCATCATCAATGACCAGGGGAACGAGATCCGGATCAGGAAAATAACGGTAATCGTGGGCTTCTTCCTTTCCGCGCATGGAATGGGTAGTTCCTTTATCCGCATCATAAAGACGGGTTTCCTGAATAACTTTCTCCCCATCTTCAATCAGATCAATCTGACGGGCAACTTCATAACGAATTGCTTTATGAATGTTGCGGAAGGAGTTGATATTCTTCAGCTCCGCACGGGTACCGAACTCTTCCTGTCCAACAGGACGAACGGAAATGTTTGCATCACAACGGAATGATCCCTCTTCGAGGTTGCCATCACAGATGCCTAGATACAGAAGGATGGAGCGAAGAGCCTTGAGATAGGCCACTGCTTCATCTGCACTGCGCATATCCGGTTCACTTACGATTTCTATAAGCGGGACACCGGTGCGGTTGAGGTCTACAAAGCTTGCATTTTCAGCAGCGGAGTGAATGTTTTTACCGGCATCCTCTTCCATGTGGATACGGGTGATACCGATACGCTTGGAATGCTTTTCGCCATCAGCGTCTTCAAAATTGATATCAAGGTGTCCGTGCTCGCAGATTGGCAGGTCGAACTGAGAAATCTGGTATCCCTTGGGAAGGTCGGGATAAAAATAGTTCTTGCGGGCAAATATAGACTTCTGGTTGACGGTGCAGTTTGTAGCCAGCCCCATCTTGGCAGCATATTCCATTACCTTCTCATTGAGAACCGGAAGGACGCCGGGCATACCGGAGCATACTTCACAAACATTCTCGTTGGGGTCCTTGCCGAACTCGGTGGAACATCCACAGAAAATCTTGGTCTTAGTTTTGAGCTGGGCGTGAACTTCAAGCCCGATAACAGTTTCAAACTGAGTCATTTATTTGTACCGTCCTTATTTAAATGCCTTCGGCGACCCTGCCGGGGGACTCAAAACCTTTTAAAATAGGTAATAAAATCCCGAAACTTTTTATTATGGCCTCGCCGATTTGGAAATAATATGTTTATTTTGATTCAAAAAAATCAACCATTGAACAATTTAGCAGAAAGGCTGGATCTACCTTTCCTAAAAATCTTATTCCAAAGTATACTTATCCTGAAAGATTCCAAAAAACGGACCACCTTTAGGCAGTGAAATCATCTTCTGCTCTTACGGATTTTGTGCAAGCATGACTTATCACCAAAACCGCAGGATGGGAAACAGCCCCCGTCAAAAGAGCTAGAGCATCGCTTTAGCGCCTAAGGGCCGCCCTGCTTATCAAGAGATACACAGGCACATGATTCTTTAGATGATGTGCTGCGTACTTGTACTCATTACCCGTGCCGGTATAATAATCGAGCCGCGCTCCGCGAATGGCCTTTCCGGTATCCTGAGCAAGCCCAACGCCGTTCACCCTTCGTGACGGACGTCCCCTTTCAGGATAAATATCGGTTCGAAAAGATACAATCGAGCCCAGCGGCAACAGCTGTGGGTCAGTTGCCAGGCTTACTTTACCGTGCAGAGCCTTACCCATAGCCCCAAGCGGCTGCCCCCGTGTAATCTTGAAAAAGATGTAGCTCTCGTTCTGAGCCATCAGCTCCCACATGTGCCCGGGATTCCCGAGAAGATAAGATTTAATCTTCTCACGGGAAAGCTGGCTCTTTTTCAGAACACCGTTCTTATAAAGAATACTGCCGAGTCCCTTGAAATCTCGCCCGTTACTACCGCTGAAAACAGCGGTACGCAAACGACCATCAGGCAGACGCAGTACTCCTCCCCCCTGAACATGCATATAAAACAAATCAACGGGATCTTTTAACCACGCCACCTCCAGTCCTCGACCGGCAAGTATCTTATCAATATCAATGGCACGGCGGGAATGATAAGGCAGTATCTTACCATTTTCAACCCGGTAAGCCTTACGCAGTTTCTCAGACCATGGATGGGTCTGTCCCGGACTTGCTTTACGAAGATCGGGAGGCAAACGATAGACCGGATATTTATAGGGTCCGGTTTTCGTCAGACTGGCCTCAATAACCGGAGTATAGTACCCGGTCATTTCCGCACCGGACTGAAGCTCATACCAGACAAAATATTTACCCAGCAACTCCGGATTCTTATCGAGTCTGGGTAAAAGCCGTTCAAGATCTTCCAGAGATTTTCGCAATTGCCCCCAGGTAAGACGAAGTTCTTTGCGTGTCAAAGCAAAGGCTCCTGAAGGACTCCGGCGAACATATTCAATAGACTTTCTAATCTGCGGCCCCAGATCTCGCCATGTATTCATATCCTGCGAAGCAGCGGAAAGCCTGCGGGCAGCCAGCTCCGCAGCCTGAACCGGAAGTTTTTGAAAACGAACCGGCCCGGAAACAACTTTCTGCCCGGGACGTTTACTCTTCCAGACTTTCGTGCTGGTGCTTGAACTGGACTTAACAACCCTTTTTTTAGAAACAGTTGTAACTTTAGTTGCACATCCGCAAAAGAGAAAGGCCAACAAGCAAAGGGCTGTCAGCACCTTGATACAAGAAATGTTTTTTTTCATCTGGACTTTATGCTTCAATAACAACATCACTGAATCTGCCTACGCCGTATTCTCTGCGGCGCAGAAACTTATCAGAACTAGGGCCGATTATCTGAAGTTCACGGTGCTTGAGCTGAACATCCTGAGCAATGTGCATTTCTTTGGTACACCCGGTCGAATATGTTGCATCCTTACCTGCCCAGACGGGAGGAACTCTATTGCCCATCAGCTCAAAACTCTTTTCAATGTCCGCGTAAGTCTGAAAGCGCCAGATAGTGATAAAACCGCTTCTCTGGACCTTTTCCCACATAAACATCAGATCATCTGCGTCCATTCCTTCTTCAAAGTACTCCGCAGGGTTGATTATATAGGTATCGGCAAGACGCTCGCGCAAATATCCAACAAAAGTATTCAGGACCTCGATGGCGGTATCAACCTGTCCGGGAATACTGCCGACAATTGCACTATAAAACATAACAGCCTTGTTCTGTGCTCTTGCTTGCTGCATTTCGGTAATGATTTCATCAGCCTTGGCTGAAATATCAGCCTCGGTAAATTTTCTTGTATTGACTGACTTGGCTTTGAACTCAAGACGGAAATGTCCTTCAAGAGTTCTGTAAAAAGAAATCACATCCCGGGTAAACTGATGTGTGTTTCCAATCAGTCGACGCCTGTTTCCCCAACCTTTGGCAAGGATAAGATCAGATTCTTTCCATGCACGAGCAAAAGTAACACTGCATCGGATAAGGTTTAAACGCTCTCTTGTGCCATCGGAAATAACAACGAAAGGATTCTGACGCAGACTGGAAAGCAGGTCGTTTTTGGAAATACGGTTTTCCGAAATGAACAGCGCCCCTTTAAGGGCCTCAGCCAGTTCGGGGTCATTCTCCCGGTCCCAATACGTAGGATCATCAAAGCAGAACCCTTCTCGAAGAGAAAGGATAACACTGTGTCCCTGCCGCAAGAGAGACTTGATCATCATCAGATCAGCCATGAGCCCACCGGTTTCATCCGGCAGGTAAAGAATCTTGAGTCCGGCCCCGTTTGAATGAAATATCTCCCGCACAGGACTGAAATCAACCTCATCTCTGGAGTACATTTTTGAATACTGACGAAAATCGCCACTGAACAGATCCTGACTCCACTGGTCAGGAAGAGTGGCCAGACGGAAAAATCTTTCCAGTTCAGTCATATCCAGCTCAAAACGCATATCGGCCAGACATCCGCAATCCGGTGGAGGATAAGGACATGACTCAATAGCCTTACGGAAAAACTCACTTTCAACAAAGGCCTTGCCCCTGCTAAAAAGCACACTCTTACGATTTCGGTACGGGTCATCCAGTCCGGAACGGTTAAGAAAGATAGTAATCATACCTTTAAGCAGCCGCCATGGTATCATTATAGATGAATCCAGGGCCTGTTTAAACTTATGACGGCACAGATTAAGAATGAGCCTGCGCTGATAACGGTCGGTCACATGATTCTTGACCAGCTTGACCAAAACTCTCCATACAAAAGCGTAAACCTTAAGCAGATCAGACTCCAGCCCGGGATTAACAAGCCTTTTAAACTGCCAATCCGAGCAGGGGGCAAAGACCTGATTGTCTTCCAATGCCACCATAAAGCGCAGCTGCTCAGGGGAAGCGTTCTTAACCGGATCAATGAAGCTTTCAAGATTGTTAGCGGTCATGAAATGCAGAAGCCAGGCATCAAAAACCGGGTCTTCGCCATACTTGATGTCATTAATGGATGTGAAATCAGGCAGAATCGTCACAGATGTGTTACTCCGAAAGAAAGCCTTTGCTTCTGAGTTTCTGGAAAAATGTATTGCTATGGATACGGGCCAACATAAGTTCGGTTTTGTGCTTTTTGATGGTTACCCGGTAGCCGCGGTTCAAAGGATATGGAACACGGCCGTCTTCAGTCAGGTAAACATCTCCGGAAGCCTCGGCAATATCAATTGTCAAAGGATTTTCAGCCGGAAGAACCATGGGTCTGATACCATTTAAAAAAGGACAGACCGGGGTCACACACATTGCTGAAAGCTCCGGATGCACTAAAGGACCACCTGCTGAAACATTATATGCAGTAGATCCGGTGGAAGTTGAAATAATCAGGCCGTCAGCACGCAGATTTTTAATCCACTGCCCTTTCTGGCCTATATCCAGAGAAATTATCCGTGCTACAGCTCCCCTGGAGATCACCAGATCGTTGATTGCCACTCCACGGGAAACAATTCCATTTCCCCGCTGGACCTCGTAATCAAAGGCGGTTCGCCGTGAAATATCAAGATCGTGAGAGAAAAAACGCTCCAGAGCGGTCTCCCAGTCTTCCGGCAGAACCTCAGCCAGAAAACCGACCCTTCCGTGGTTGATTCCGAGAACCGGAACCTCCCAATCTATAACATCCCCGGCAACGCCGATAAAAGTGCCGTCACCGCCAAGCACGAGAACCAGAATACAGTTCTCGCGATAACGCGACACATCTATCCTGGCCGGGGGAAGCGGATACTCGACAAGAACGGAATCAACCCCACGATCACTGAGCCAAAGGGCAATTTTACCCCCCAACTCAGCAGCAGGTCCGCCGCCGGACTTTGTTACTATCAGAACAGAACCTTGACTCTCAGACATAGAGTACTCTCCTATTAGAAAGGGGCCCAAGATTCAACTATTTGCTTACTCTATTTTTCTGCAAAAAATATTTTCCTGAGACTATACATTTTTAAACGATATATTTATCACTTTTCCAGACTTTTCGCTCAAGATCCTGAAAATAATATATAACTTTTTTTCATCTTTTTCTTCTTTTGCCCTAAAGGATATATCGAAACCTGCCGATAGAGGTAATGAGGAGGATTATATACCGTGGCTCACAACCCTGCAGAAATAAGAAATATGCTGCGCACTTACGGCAAGCAGCTAACCAGCGCCAAGCGACTGGCCCGTTTCAGGCGTGCCCTGAACAGGTCCGAGTCTGCTGACACGGTTACTATTTCGCGTGAAGCAAGGCGTCGTGAGCTTATTGAAAAGATTTCCCGGGAAATTATCGAAAATCTCATTGTCTCGGGTAATGAAAATCCGGTAGTGTCCGATATATTAGAACAGCTGGAGCTTGATTTCGGCACCCGCTACCTATTTGACTACCCTCTAGACGGTAGCGATGTTCAGGTTCTTCAGGAAACCGATGAAGGAATCTTTGATCTCCCTCGAGAAGAAAAGGCTCAGGTCATGACCCGGCTTTGGGAGATTACGCTGGACAAGGTAGACCGCACAATGCTTTGACCCAAGCCCGCGATTTAAGCAGGCAAGGCATTTCAAGCTGCAACGTTTAACCTCAAACATATTGTCAACTTGGTAACCCCGGAGGGGATCATGAAGATTAACCAGTACAACCCCGCTCAGCTCAAGGCTTACTCTGATAACCGTGTCAAGGATGGCGTGGACAAGACTCAGACTCAAAGCCAGAAGACGGCTCCCACACGCGATGTAGTCAATGTTTCATCGCAGGCCAAGCTTTTAGGTGCGGCAAGGCAGACTGCCACAGACAGCCCTGACACCCGCGGGCAGAAGGTCAAGGAGTTGAGAGATCAGGTACGTGCAGGTACATACAAGCCGGATATCAGAAAGACGGCATTGAACCTTGTACGCGAAGAAGTGGATTTTCTGCGTTAAGAGAAAATAATCCGGCGAAACCTGCAATGGTTCCACCGGAATAAAAAGCACTGTAGTATCTGGGTGTTACCCGAACTTACGAACCCGGCAACGGATTCTTCAGGAATCATCGTTAGCCGGGCGAAAGTGCGCCGGGTACTTTGAGTCCACCTGCGGCACCTGCATGCCGCGCCGGGCCTCGGTATTTATAACTATTGGTCCACCCAGATTAAGAGTAGTCTCATCAGGCCTTCCCGGAGGGATAGTGACTGTAACAAGCACAGCCAGCTGACCAATATTTTCAACACGAAGAATTCTCTTCTCAGCTTCACTGAGGCGTACCTCGTAGTCGTCCATGAAGCTGTACGGGTCTGCTACCAGCAGCCCCAGTCCAGGATCTTCAAGACTCTGCAAAAGCAGGAAGGGAGAGGTTTCGCTGATCTGAATCAAAGCGAAATCCCTTTTTTCATCAAATCCGATAAGCCCGCGAGAAAAGTAGATGATACCCTCTTCGGTGATCTCTCTTTCCCCGATCCGGGTTCTGATTATTTTCGTTCTTTCTTTTGCCATAACTCGGTCGCAGCAAGAAGGTCCTGCTCTGTGTTTTCAAGCGCCAAACGGTTCTGTTCTTTAATCTTGAGGTAAACCTCTTCCCTGTAAACGGTAGTCTCGGCTGGTATTTCAAGGCCCAGTTTAACCTGTCGGCCCTGAACACTTAGTACCGTGATCTTTATATTATCGTCCAGGTATAGAGCTTCCCCCGGTCTCCGGGTCAGAATAAGCATATTATCTTAATTGTAGGTAATCCTGTTGGATCGTTTCTCGTTACTTGAAAAAATCCACCACTGTGGAGAATATTTTCAGCACTTGATCTGTTCTAGCTCATGAACATCCTATGAGCAAGCACAAGGTTTCAACTTTATTCTAAATATTTATATAAAATTAAGCAGATTCTGCTTCATGATCATGGAAGAACTCTTAAGAACCGCTTCATAGACAATCTGCTGCTGAGAAAGCTGGGTCATAAGTTCACCAATATCAACGTCTTCAATGTGCGAAATTCTTTCCTTTTCGTTAAGCTCGAGACTGGACAGAACATTATCTGCAACAGAAAGACGGTTTTCCCGCCCCCCAACATCTGCCGTCTGGGTGAGCATGTGCTTCTGGGAAAGCCCCAGACTGTCCAGACACTGCTGAACCCCGGACTGATTATTCGTTTCCAGAAACGCTACCAGATTACCCATGGTCTCAAAAAGGTTCTTAGTAGGTGAAGCATTGCTTCCGGTAAGCATACCATTGGCATTAAATGCTGGGCTGGCATTGGAACTTCCCGGAGCCTGATAAACTCCGCCAAAAATATCCTTACCTACATCATTGATCCGCACATACTCATTCTCCTGAATCTGGAGATTGATAGCCGCGCTATCCGGGCGCACCACAAACAGTGCACCTGATGTCAGCGTGTTAACACCGCCGTTGGAAAAAATTGTCAGTGTCCCGCCGGGAATGCTGAGTACTACATTTGATGCAACACCATCTGCACTCTTAACGTTACCGTCAGTCCAGCTGACTCCGCCGTCGAGACTGTAAGAATAACTGATGTTGGAAGCAAGAGTTGCCGTAGAATCAATCCTCACGGTAACATCACTGGTAAAATAACCTTCAGCTTTGGTCTGCCCGCCGCCAAGAGTCGTATTCATACCGGTTACATTAACAGCATCCTCGTCATCACCCATATACTGGGCAGTAGGACGAACCCACATCCATGTTCCGGTGGAATCATTGGTATCGGCTGCATCATTGGCAGTTACGACAGTCCCGTTTTCAAGGGTCATGGTAACACCGTCAAAATCGAGGGTATTACTGGTCGCGCTAAGGGTCTTGGTCGTAAAAGTGTCTCCGCCATCCTTGGAATAGCGATACTGCATATTGGGAGTAGTCCCGATGGTTCCGTCATCCAGAAACTGAACAACTATTGTCTTATCGGCATTACCGGTAATTGTGAACGAGCTTGAAGAAACATTGGAATCATTGGTTGTCATCCAGAGTTTTTCTTCAAAAGCATTCTGATCAACCTTATGACCGGCGTAGATACTCTTGCCTTCATATTCAGTATTGGAAAGAGCTACCAGCTGCTGAAAAAGCTGACGAGCCTCATAACTGATCTGCTCCCTGTTATCTCCGGTAATTGTTCCCGAGGAAGCCTGTTCGGCCAGTTCCTTGGCACGGGTAACAATTGTGGACACCTGAAGAAGAGTGCTGTCGGAAAGGCTGAGCCAACCCTTGGCAGTATCAATATTGTTGCGGTACTGCTGAACGGTTGCAAGAGTTTCGCGGTGGTCGAGAATACGTGCCATACCCACAGGATTGTCAGAAGGTCTGTTCACCTTCTTCTGGGTCTGAGCCATGATGTTAGTGTCCACCAGACTGGTGAGCGACTTATTCATGTTCGACACATAGGTGTTGAAAAGCATTTGCTGTGATACTCTCATAACCTTTCTCCCTTAGCCTGTTCCATCAAGATGCCTAATTCTTCAGTCCGAGCAGAGTCTGAAGCATCTGGTCGGCGGTTGTAATCAGCTTGGCCGCAGCAGTGTAAGAATGCTGATACTTGATCAGGTTACTCATTTCCTCATCAATATTGACGCCGGAGATTTCCTGCTGCTTGTTGTTGAGGTCTGAAGCCAGAGTCTGCTGAAAATTATAGTTGAACTTTGCAGTCCCGGTATCCGCACCGACTACGGCAACGGTTGAATCGTAATATTCAATAAGGGTCTGACTCGTTGTGCCGTCAAAAGCTGTGGTGATGCTAATCTCATTCTGCCCCATTTCTTTAATTTTAAGAGCACTGGAGTTATCACCCGAGTTTGCTTCCCCTGCACCGTTAACATGTCCTGCGTTCACAAAATTAACGTCACCGTTAACCTTGCCGTTGATCTCTATATCAGACGCGGATGAACCGCTGAAATATGTGTTCAATCCCAGTGCCGAATAAAGACCGGTTGTATCGGTCCCCATCTGAAACTCATATCCGCTCTCGGAAGTAAGCTGCAGCTTGTGGTTGACGATCGTGGCGGACACGTATGTTCCGTAGGTACTGTTAATCGCCCCTGCCACGTTGCTGAGGCTGTGCTTACTGGGATCAAAAGCATCCACTTCCGGGGTGGAAGGATCAAAATCTATGGGCCCAAAAGAAGCGGAAGAAGCCAGTTCTCCGGAGGTGGAATCGTAGAAATACATCATGCAGTTACCTGATTCCAGGCGGTCCGCGAATGGAAGCCCTGATGATCCGCTGCCAAGGGCGGTAGAGTCGGAAGTAACCGAGTAGGTTCCTTCCATTGAAGTATGTCCCTCTAATCCTGCTCCCTGTGAGTGGATACGGTTGGTCTGCCAGATTACTTCTTCAGTCAGAGCATCCATGCGTTCCTTGTAGCGACCGACATTATTATCGCGAAAGGAAAAATATCCGGTCAAAGTTCCGCCGGTCAGCCTGCGGGTATTGTCCTGCCCGGAAAAACTGATCTGAGGAGTAATGTTCTCCTTGGTGGAAGTATTCTGAACCCAGTAAAGAGCACTCTTTGGAACTATGGTAAACTTGTCTCCGGCAGAAAAAGCCTGTGTAGGTGCAGTATTCGAACTGGAGCTGCTTCCGAACCATATTTTCAGGTCATCAACCTGAATTGCACCATCTTCCGGGCGGGCGGAAAAAAGCTTGGTTGAGCCATCATCTTCTTTGAGCCATGTATTTCCGCCATCCAGAGAAACCCTGAACTGCGCTGCGCCTGCACCGGAAGTAACTGTTCCGGGGTTAACAACTTCCAGAGTGTATTCAAACTCACTGGAACCGTCGAAGTATGCCACGCCATCAAAGTTGGAACCGGGAGTCAGGTTGTTCTGGCTCTGCGGACCATCGTAGGAAATTCTGAAATGGGCATCCCCGTCAACCAGAGTCTGACCGGCAGCAGTGGTAATAGTCATATTTCCACCGCCGTTGTCGATGACCTTGGTATCCATAATCTTGGAAAGATCACGTATCAGAGTTGCTCTTTCATCATAAAGAGCATTCGGGTTGTTCTGGCCTTCAACCAACTGGGTATTGATCTGCTGGTTAATCTCGGAAATACGGGTCATCATGCTGTTGGCAGAGTCTACATCCTGCTTGATGTAATCTTCTACCTGCTGCTGATACCGAACCAGATCTTCCTGCATGGAATGCAGAGAATTCACCAGGTTGCGAGAATCGTTAAGAAGCTGCTGTCTGGATGCAGCGTCATTGGGGCGCTGGCTGAGATCCTGCCAGTCATTGAAAAAGGTAGTCAGACTGGAGTTGATTCCATAGCCGCTGGACTCATTAAATAATGATTCAACACTGTTCAAAGTGTTGTAGAGAGAATCCCAGCGTTCACGCATGGTTGCCTTATCGTTGTAACTATTCTCCACAAACTGGTCGAAATTACGGTACACCTCGGCCGCACGGACACCTGTTCCGAGCTGCCCGGGACTCCAGTTAATGCTGGACCGTTCCTCAAGGCGTACATTTCGGCGTGAGTAACCTTCAGTGTTAACATTGGAAATGTTATCGCCGGTTACCTGAATGGCCGACTGCGAGGCAAAAAGAGCCCCTGAGCCAAGATTGAGAAGAGAGTTTACACCGGGCATTAGAGCCTCCCGTTAATCAGGGATGCCTGAGGGGCAGGATTTGTATACCTGCCGCGTGCGGAGTATACATTCTGCTGCTTGGGTGTAATCTCGCGATGCAGGAAATCCAGCATTGAAGAAGACTGTTCAAGCAGGGCCTGAGCCAGCTGATGATTCTTGGTTGCCTGTACGGCACACTTCTGCTCCTGATCGTCGATGCGGGCCAGAAGCTTTTCAATTATCTTTCTCTGCTCATCAGCGATGGCAGGAAGAACTGCACTCAGTCTGAGCGCTGACGGGTCAATTTTTTGAATGAAATTCCTCAAAGACAGGCGCTCTGCAGAAATCTGCCTCATAAGCTCCTGAATAACCAGTTCAACTCTAGTAACGCCCTGAGGATCCTTATTCATAAGCAGGGAAAATTCTTCCTGAAGAAGCATGGAGAGCAACAAGACTGCTTTGGACTGTCTGTCGAGATTTTCCTGTATAAGCTTGATCATTTTCTCTTCTCCCTACCTTAAAAACCTGTATTTAAAGACTTTTAAACCATTCTTAATTTTCTTCACAATTACTGTATCTACAATCCTGCAAGCTTCTTGCCAATTTCTTCAGCAGTTACACCCTGAACATAAACTTTCTGGTTATGCTCCATTTCTATCTTGCGGGCTAAAGCTTCAATCTTAGCCATAGTCTCAGCTCTCTTAATAGGAGAACCGGCGTTAGATGCTGAAGTCACGTTATCAGATACTTTTTCTGTCTGTGCCTTTTCCCGGCTAACCTTGCGCTGCACCTGCATATTTATAGGCAGATCCCCATCTTCAAGAGAAATACCGGGTTTAGGCAAGGGGATACCGGGAAGACCGTTTACACCAACATTTGAATTCTTGGTCAGGTGTTCTCCAGGACGGGAGCCTCTGCGATTAACTTCATCCAGAGTCTTAAGAGCAGTTGAGTTTCCTGTACCGGGAAGTGTCGACTTACTGGCTTTATCCAACTTGGAACGGAGCTGCTGATAAAGCATGTCGCCAAGACCGATCCCGCCGCCTTCAGCCAGCTTTTCAGAAAAATCCTTATCAAACATTGCAGTATACTGCTGCTCGTACTGGTTGGTCAGATATCCGGACTTAGGAACATTCTTACGCATCTGCTGCCAGATCTTACCCATAAAAACCGCCTCAAACTTTTCACAAGCTTCCCGCAGCTTCTCATCCTTGGTTTCTCCACCGGCCAAACGGTCGGTCATTGAGTTCAGCTTGCGTTTAAATCCCTGGAGTTCCTTATTTTCAGCATTTGACCTTGCGGTAGCTGCATCCATTGCATGATCTATCATGTTATATTACCTCCAGTTCTGCGTGCAGTGCTCCGGCAACTTTCATAGTCCTGAGGATTGAAATCAAATCACGCGGGGTTGCACCGATGGCATTGAGTCCATCAACCAGTTCCTGCAACGTTGCACCTTCAACCAGCATAAGCCTGTTGTTATCTTCCTGAACTGCGATATCAGTTGTCGGAGTGGCTACAGTTTCAGATCCTTCAGGAGCAAACGGTCCGGGCTGGCTTACGTCAGTTGATTCAGCCACTACAACCTGAAGGTTACCGTGAGCAATCGCAACTTTGGTCAGGCGGACATTACGGCCGAGAACAACCGTTCCGGTCTTTTCATCCACTACAACCTTGGCCTTGACGTCGGGTGAAATTTCAAGATCCTCCAGAGCGGCCATAAGCGGAACCATATTTCCGCGAAACTGGTCCGGAATGGTGAGATCAACTGTTGAAGCATCCACTGCATTTGCAAATGAACCGCCCACCACGCCGTTGATTCTCTTCACTACCTGCATGGTTGTTCCGAAATCGGCCATACTCAGGTTGATTGTGATCTTGCGCTGCCTGTTGAAATCAAAAGGTACGGAACGTTCAATTGTTGCCCCGGAAGGAATCCGGGCTACGGTAACCACGTTCTTGGAAGCAGATGCAGCTTCACCTGATGTGGAAAATCCGCCAACTGTCAGTGCTCCCTGAGCAAGGGCATAAACCTTCCCGTCTATACCTTTCAAAGGAGTGAGCAGCAAAACTCCACCGAAAAGACTTTTACTGTCGCCTATGGAAGAAACGGTTACATCAAGAGGTGCACCGGGACGTGCGGAGACAGGCATTTTGGCTGTAACCATAACTGCAGCCACGTTCTTGGGCTTGATGGAAGAACGATCAACCTGAACTCCCATTTTTTCCAGCATATTAATCATGGAGGTGATGGTAAACGCGGAGTTGGTTCCGTCACCGGTTCCCGAAAGACCGACGACCAGTCCGTAACCAACCAGATCGTTATCGCGCACACCGCTGAATGAGGATATATCCTTCAGTCTTACTGCTTCAGCTGGCTGTGCAATCATGAATACGATGAACAGGAGCACCGCTGTTGCCGCAAGCCCTGCTGCCGTTCTGTTCATCTTTTCTGCGAATCTCATCATATCCTCCGTGATCGAATGTGACTCTTGTTAAACTTAATTTTATCCAGCCCGATTCTTTAGAAGGGCCATACGTTGTCAAGAATTCTGGAAAGCCATCCCGGCCTTTGCTTATCAGCTAGAACTCCGCGTCCGTAAACTTCGATGTGTGCATCAGCAAGGTAGCTGGACTGTACTGTGTTGGAAGGACCTATATCCCTCTGGCGCAGAAGGCCGCGAACAACCAGAACCTGTGTTTCATCATTGATCCTGACCTGACGTGCTCCTTCAACCTGCAAAACGTTACCGGGCAGAATTCTGACAACCCTACAAGCAACAGATGCTGTCAGAGTTGATTCGTTCTTAGCTTCGCCGGTACTCTTGAACTTGTTGGACATACTTGAACCGATCAAAGGATCGGTACCTGCGTTATTTTTAAGATCGAAAGGATCAACAGTACCGACAAGGCCGGCTGAAAAGTTGGTTACACTAAGACTGGTGGTATTCTCTTTTTCAGCCTTTGAGTTGGAAGTGTGTTTTCCGGAGCTGGTTTCAGCAACAGTGACAACAACAATATCCCCAATACGACGGGCCCGGTTGTCGTCAAAGAGGTATTCAGAGTCGGTAGCAGCGAAAAGAGAACCAGGATTGTTTGAGGGCTCTGCCTCATACTGAGCAGGAGGAGTCATTACCGGCATAGGGGTCGGCGCCTGCTTAGCGGGAGAACACCCGGCCAACAGAGCCGCAAAACAAAAAATTGCCAGCGTTGATTTTTTCATTTTTCCTTTCCTCCACTTATATTTACTTTACCGTCACCGTCTGCGCGTTGACGACTGTTGCCGTTATCTTACGCTGACTTTGCAAATTACGTACCGTAATACTCTGACCGACACCACCATCCTCGAGTGCCTCTACCGGAACACTAAGATGCAGGTGCTTGGTTCTATATTCGAGAGAGAGCTTATCACCCCTTGAAATGACAGGAGCCGGCTCAATTGAAGAAAGCATAATAGGCTGGCCGGTACCAACAGGAACTTTAATCCTCCAAGGCCCGCCCTTTCCATCCCACACCCTGTTACCCAGATGAGCCATGTTCTTGCTTTTCCATGTAATAAGGTCCGGGGTGACTATTTCTTTGCGGTTAAGGGGACGAACAGGACAGGGAACCGGCTTCCATAAATCCATAAAAACGGAGCCGGACAGCTGCCTGAGCACCCGTCCGTCAACGCTGACCACTTCCATTCTGAAACTGTTGGAACCGGGGCTGAGAGCGCGGGGGATCGTCACTCTCAACCCGTCCATGGAATCATCAAAAAAGATATGGTCCGGGATTCTCATTTCCCTGAACTTGTAATTTCCGTCAAACTGCATGGCATAAGGAGTCAAGACTTTGACTACCGCCCTATCCAGCTCTTCATGCAACATTACCTTTCCACCTGACTGCAGAAAGAGAGTTGAAGGCAGAATGCAGTTTCGAACCAAATCACCAAGGTAATGCTGCAGGGCAACCCTAAGCTTCTTCCTGTTTATTGAAACAGGATTGCGCCTTTTGATAGGTGCATTCCAAAGCTCAACTGCAGCAAGGTCGGCCTTTGTCTGAGGAGGAAGATCCCCATAGAATTCCGCGATATCACCAAGAGTAACTCTCGGCCCATTTACCACTGCGGCGGATTTGACCTTGATCCGCCAGTCTGTGTTCTGCTTTGATGCCGCAGCCGGGCCTGACACAATCAGCATCATTCCCGCCACCATCAAATTCAATAACACTATCCTGCGAGTCATTTTGAACAAATCTGCCATAGTCATAATCAAAAACCTTCCTCTTGTTTTCAACATGGATGAATGAACTGAGCCAGTCATCCCCTGAGAACCTAGTGAACTACTTACTATCGTTTAACGTTAATAGCGGTCTGAAGCATTGAGTCTGAGGTGGTGATGGCTTTGGAGTTTGTTTCATAAGCTCTCTGCCCCACAATCAAGCCAACCATTTCATCAACCAACTCAACGTTGGACCCTTCAAGATACCCCTGTGCCAATGTTCCGAAGTTATCATCACCGGGTGTACCTTCAACAGGGGCACCGGAAGCTTCGGTTTCGACATACAGGTTTTTACCTACGGCATTGAGCCCGGCTTCATTGATAAAGTCGTAGATGGGCACATCAACAGCGGCCAGCTCTACGCCGTTGGCATCCAGAGCTGCAAAATGGCCGTCTTCGGAAACAACTACGTTAACCGCTTCAGCCGGGACAATAAATTCAGGCTGCAAAGGATAACCGTTGGAAGTAACAACGCGCCCTTCACTGTCCAGGTTGAATGCACCGGCCCGGGTGTATGCTTCTTCACCGTTACGATCCACCCTGAAGAAACCGTCTCCCTCAATTGCGATATCGAGTGCATTACCGGTACTTTCAAAGGACCCCTGACTGAAAAACTTATGAACACTTACCTCACGTACGCCCATACCCACCTGCATACCGGTGGGCAGCTGGTTGCCTCCCGCCGTGGAGGAACCGGCAATCCGCATGGTCTGGTACATGAGATCTTCAAATTCAACCCTGCTTTTTTTGAACCCCTGGGTATTCACGTTTGCAAGGTTATTGGAAAGAACATCGATATGAGTCTGCTGAGCAACCATTCCTGTGGCCGCAGTCCAAAGTGAACGCATCATAGTTTTATCCCCCTATGTTTTATGTTGTCCTACCGACCTGAGTAATAAGCTTCTGATCAAGCTGGTCCGTAGTACTGATCATTTTTTGATACATTTCAAAACTGCGCTGACATTCAATCATCGCAACCATTTCATTAACGACTTCAACGTTTGATTTTTCGATATAGCCCTGCACGATCTCGCCTTCAGCCGGAACTTCATCCCCTTCAAGGCTATATAGGTTCTCACCTGTTTTCTTGAGGGCCTTAGCATCCGCAGGCTGAACAAAATCAAGCCGTGCAATCTCGGCACCGTCAGCTGTTATGACGCCTTCGGTATCGATAACAACATTTGATCGTGGAGGAAGTGAGACCTGACCACCGTTAGCCATAACCGGGTAGCCCTGCTCTGTGATGAGAACACCTTCAGGAGAAAGAGTGAAAACACCGTTGCGGGTAAGATATTCAGAACCGTCTTTCTGCACCTTGAAAAAACCATCACCACGAACTGCGAGGTCGAGCGGGTTGCCGGTTTTTTGAAAAGCTCCCTGCGACAGGTCAATGACCTCATCTGAAAGTCTCGGTCGAGCCATTATTTTAGGGTCTGGAAGAATATCCTTATCCCTGATGAAAGGCTTGGCATCCACCACATAATCATGGGCGAACCTTTGAAAGGTGTCCTGAAACGCGCAGTTATCGCGTTTAAACCCGGTAGTATTGACGTTCGCCAAATTATTGGCGCTGATATCAATCCTGTGTTCGTTGGACATTGCCCCGAATAGAGCACTGAAAATACTGGATTGCATGTCTTTATCTCCTGAAAGAGGATGTTCCTCACTTTGATTCCTGCACTGGTGTTTGCAAGCAGCAGGCCAAACAGAGAAAAAGACTTTTAAGAGCATGTAATAAATAAAAATCCCGGAACAGCATAAGCTGAACCGGGACTTAAGTAATCATGTCGTATAGTTTTTATGAGGATCAGACAGTGTGAAACACTATGCCCCCTACCCTGATCTCAGGGATAATTCCTTGAGTCGCATTCGGGGTGAGATACCCCATAGTTGCATCTTCCACCTCAAAATCGGTGGTGGCATCAACACTTCGCACCCCCTGAGTTGCGGGGGATACTTCCACATGCCCGGGAAGCCCTGTAACAGTACTTCCTGCCGGACCTGCAGAAAAGGTCGCTGCGGGAGCGGCCTGAACATGACCTGCCGGACCTGCAACTATATTATCGGTTAGTACTGGCATTTTATAACCCCTGTATGAACCTGTTTCCTATACATTAAAGATAATATGTAATATTTACTTGTCAAATCTAACTTCTATCAGGATGCAAGTCAAAGAGGTATTTACCTTGGTTATAATTATGTGTTAAATATTGAACATCTCGCACACATATTCAAACACTGCATCTCAAACACCCTTTTTGCACATCATTTTCTATAAAGATCACCGCAGGACTTGACATTAAAACGCTATATGTCTAAGTTGCTGTCCTCGGTGCGGGTGTACCTCAGCGTTCCTGATTGAACGACAGATATCTCCAAGTGGTATACATTCCTGACTATTACGTTTTCAGGCTGACCTCTTTCATCCGCATCAGGCCTCAATTTGTAACCTTTTGTTGGGTTGTAAGATGCTGAGGTGGGCCTTTTTCAGGTCCACTTTTTTTATTTTGTCCGCCACAAAAGGTGTAAAAACGGAGCAAGAACGTGGAACAAGGCTCACTTGCCATTAGAATCAGCGAGTTCGTGGAACCTTCAATTGAGGCCATGGGACTCACCCTCTGGGGAGTTGAAGTAACTTCTGCCAACCGTCCTGCTGTGATCATTTATATCGACAGCAAAGACGGAGTCAGCATTGACCAGTGTGCAGCTGTAAGCAGGGATGTAGGTCTCATGCTTGAAGTTGAAGAAATTATCGACAGCGCATACGTGCTTGAAGTTTCCTCTCCCGGACTTGAAAGAAAATTTTTCAAACCGGAACAGTTTCCCGGTTACATCGGAAAAAAGATTGATATCGCCCTTATTTTCCCCATTGAAGGACGCAAAAAGTTCAAAGGCATCCTCGATAACACAGACGATGAAGGGCTTATACTCAAGCTTGAAGATCAGGAAGATCCCATGACATTTGAATGGGACAAAATTAAAAAAGCAAAACTCATCCACGAGTTTAAATAAAAATTAATAAGGCAGTCATTCGGCTTGCCGGCACTGCTGCCGCGAATTTGTGCCGAAGCGGAGGAGCGACATGGGTTCTGAACTCAAAAAAGCGATTGACCAGATCAGCAAAGACCGTGGGATCGATAAAGATCTTCTCATTGATACCCTTGAAGAAGCGGTACGTTCTTCTGTGGCCCGCAAATACGGCGACGCCATGGATATTGAGGTCAACTACAATGAAGATGCAGGTGAAATTGAAGTTTACCAGTTCAAAGTTGTAGCTGCCGAAGTAGAAGACGAAATCAGCGAGATCACCCTCGAAGAAGCTCAGGCTCACGATCCCAACGTACAGATCGATGACGAAATGGGCTTCAAACTCAAGGTCGAAGACCTGGGAAGAATCGCGGCTCAGTCCGCCAAACAGGTTATCATCCAGCGTATGCGTGATGCCGAGCAGGAAATCATTTACGACGAGTTTAAAAACCGCGTGAATGAAATCGTCAGCGGCATCATCCAGCGTCGTGACAGAACCGGCTGGATCATCAACCTTGGACGTACCGAAGCGGTACTGCCTAAAGGCGAACAGATTCCACGCGAAAGATACAAACGCGGCGACCGTGTTCAGGCATTTATTATCGATGTACAGAAGGAATCCAGAGGACCGCAGGTCACTGTTTCCCGCTCACACCCCGATTACATGACCGCACTGTTCAAGCGCGAAGTTCCCGAAGTTGACGACGCTACCGTTAAAATCATGGGTGTTGCCCGTGATCCCGGATTGCGTGCAAAAGTTGCAGTCAACTCCACAGACCGTGATGTTGATCCAGTAGGTGCATGTGTAGGTATTCGCGGCTCCCGCATTCAGAACATTGTTCAGGAGCTGCGCGGCGAACGCATTGATATCGTTGTCTGGAGTCAGGATATTGCCAAATATGCCCAGAACGCTCTTTCTCCTGCAGTAATCACCAGAATCGCTGTTGATGAAGAGGAAAAGACACTTGAAGTTGTTGTTCCTGACGACCAGCTTACCGTCGCCATCGGACGCAAAGGGCAGAACGTAAAACTTGCATCCCGTCTGCTGGGGTGGAAGATTGATGTATTTACTGAATCCCGCTACGGCGAAATGAATGTCGCAAGCAAAGGCATGGATCAGGTTGCAAGTGTAGCTGAAATCCCGCTCGACAATTTCATTTCCGCTGGTTTCGAAACCGTCAGCCAGATTGCAGGAGCTTCCGAAGAAATCCTGATGTCTATTTCCGGCATGACACCTTCCAAAGTATCCGACATCAAGTCGGCTATCATGCTTCTTGGTATTGCAGATGAAGAAACCGAATACGAAGCAGAAGAGGAAGAAGTAATTGAAACTGCCGAAGCGGTAGAAGAAGCTATCGAAGAAACTGACGAAGAGTCAGATGAAATGGTAGCTGATGATGATTATGAATCCGGAGAAGAGAACACTCCGGAAAATGAATAAAGGTAGTTGTATTTGACCGGAAAAGACAGCAGCGATAAGCACGTTCCAACCCGCTCGTGCGTGATCTGCAGGCAGCGTTTTGCCAAGAAAGAACTGTTAAGGTTCGTTGTCGGCAAGGGGGCTTCCGATGACGAACTTATTCCGGATGATAAGAAGGTGATGCAGGGCCGCGGTTATTATGTCTGCGGCAATGCAAAATGCCTTGAAAGATTTAAATTTTTTCGGCCACGGAAGAAGAAATTCAGGGGGTAGTATTACATGGCATCAAAAATTAAAGTAAAGGAACTGGCCACCGAACTCGGGGTCAGTACTAAAGACATCCTTCAAAAGCTCCGTGAGATGGGCGTGCAGGCGAAAAGCACTGTAGCCGATATCGATTCCGAGCAGGCAGAAAATCTGCGCAAAGAACTGGCCGGCAAATCCGGTAAAGTTGAAAGAAGGGAAGTTCAGCCCGGTGTTATCGTACGCCGCCGTAAAGGTGGACGTAAAACCAAGGCTGAGAATCAGGAAGAAACAGCAGCTTCTGCAAATGAGGACAGCCCTAAGGCTTCCAAAGCTGAAACACCTAAGGAGTCTGCTCCCGCTGCGAAAAAGAAAGAAGAATCCAAGGCAAAATCAACCGAGAATAAGGCTCCGGCAAAAGCTGAGAAGCCTCTGGTTAAAGTTATCAAGCCTGAAGATTTGCAAAAACCGGAAGCAGCCCCCGCAAAAGAAGAACCTGCAGTTGAGCCCAAAGCGGAAACACCCCCGTCTGCTAAGCCTGCTGAAGAAAAAGCTCCAGCTGAGAAAACCGCTACTGCTACCCCGGCAGAAAAAGCAGCTGAAGAAAAGAAGGCCGAAGAGCCCAAGGTAGAGAAAAAAGCTGAAGCTGCTGCAGATAAGCCTGAAAAGGCCGCTGAAGGCGAAAATAAGAAGAAAAAGCGCAAGAAGAAAAAAGAAGTGGAAGCGCCTAAAGTAAAAATCATTTCCCGTCCTGACCCCAACCTTGAAGCAGCCAAGCGTGCTGCAGAAGGTCCGGGCAACAGACGTGCTGCTGCCGGCAGAGATGATAACCGCGGTGGCGGACGTCCCGGTGGTCGTCCCGGTGGTCATCCTGGTGGCGGACGCCCCGGTGGAGGCCGTCCTGGACCCGGACGTCCTGCAGCAGGCGGTGGTCGCCCAGGTGGAGCTCCAGATGGTGGCGGCAGACCCGTTCCAGGAGCACCGCAGCCAGGCAGTGACCAGAGCAAAAAGAAGAAATTCAAGAAGGATAAGCGTGTCGTTGAATTCGGTAAGGGATACCGTGGAAATGATCGCGAAACAGAACTTGAAAGCAAATTTCGCAAGAAAAAAGGCGGCAAGAAAGGTGGCAAAAGACATGAGCAGCAGGCTCCTGTTCAGCAGAAACCTCTCAAGGCGGCCAAGCGTAAAATCAAGTTCAACGAGGCCATCCGTCTTTCCGACATGGCTCACCAGATGGGTGTAAAAGCTCAGGAACTGATCAAGACCCTGTTCGCACTTGGCGTGATGGCTACCATCAACCAGTCTCTGGATCTTGATACTGCGACTCTGCTTGCAGCTGAATTCGAATATGAAATCGAAAACGTATCATACTCCGAAGAAGATCTGCTCGTTCCTGCACAGGAAGCAGATGACGAGAAGGATATGCTGCCGCGTCCTCCCATTGTTACTATCATGGGTCACGTTGACCATGGTAAAACATCACTGCTTGACGCAATTCGTCACAGTGCGGTTACAGACGGTGAAGCAGGCGGTATCACACAGCATATCGGTGCGTACCATGTAACCACTGACCGTGGTGAAATCGTATTCCTCGATACTCCCGGTCACGAAGCGTTTACCACTATGCGTATGCGCGGCGCTCAGGTAACTGATATCGTTATCCTTGTTGTTGCAGCAGATGACGGTGTCATGGACCAGACTCGTGAAGCAATCAGCCACTCCAAGGCTGCTGGTGTTCCCATTGTTGTTGCTGTCAACAAAATGGATAAGGAAGGCGCAAGCCCCGAGCGCGTACAGCGTGAACTTGCTGACCACGGTCTCGTCCCCGAAGACTGGGGTGGTGACACCATGTTCGTGCCCGTTTCTGCAAAAATGAGAACCGGTCTCGACAACCTTCTCGAAATGGTTCAACTGCAGGCTGAAGTGCTCGAACTTAAAGCCAACCCGAACAAACCTGCTCGCGGTAACATTGTTGAAGCAAAACTTGATAAAGGACGCGGTCCTGTTGGTACTGTCCTGATTCAGGAAGGTACCATTAATCAGGGAGATCCCTTTGTCTGCGGCCTTTACCACGGTCGTGTACGTGCCATGTTTGATGACCGCGGCAAGAAGATCGAAAAAGCAGGTCCGGCTTTCCCTGTTGAAATTCAGGGTTTTGACGGCATTCCCGAAGCCGGTGATGAATTCATCTGTGTTGCTGATGACAAGATTGCACGCCGCATTGCTCAGGAGCGTAAGCTCAAACACCGTGAGCGTGAGCTGGCAGGAAAGTCCAAGGTTACCCTTGAATCCTTCCTCGCTTCCAAACCCAACCAGGAAGTACAGACCCTCAACGTTGTCCTCAAGGCCGACGTACAGGGCTCCCTGGAAGCTATTAACGAAGCTCTTGCCAAGCTGGCCACCGATGAAATCAAGGTTGAAGTCATCCACGGCGGTGCCGGTGCCATCACTGAATCCGACATCCTGCTTGCTTCCGCATCTCAGGCCATCATTATCGGTTTTAACGTAAGACCGACTGTGAAGATCAAGGAAATCGCGGAGCAGGAAGAAGTGGAAATCCGCTTCTACGACATCATCTACAAGCTCGTTGGCGAAATCAAAGACGCCATGGGCGGTATGCTCTCCCCGGATATCAAGGAAGAGTATCTTGGTCAGGCAGAAGTCAAACAGACTTTCTCCGTACCAAAGGTCGGTGTCATTGCAGGTTGTTACGTTGTGGATGGAAAGCTTACCAGACATGCCCAGATCAGGCTGCTGCGTGACGGCGTTGTTATCTACACCGGAGCACTCAATTCGCTCAAACGCTTCAAGGATGACGCTAAGGAAGTTGCCAAAGGCTACGAATGCGGTGTCGGCCTTGAAAAATTCAACGACATCAAGGATGGCGACGTAATTGAAGCCTTCGAAGTTATTGAAGTTGCGAGAACTCTCGAATAATAAATACAATATCAGGGGCGAACTTATGGTTCGCCCCTGTTTCAAATTTTCATAGCTATGATTATCGGCGTACTGTCACTGGAATTCCGCTTACACGGAAATAGATCACTTAAAGGCAAAAGAAAAATTTCATTGAGCCTGAAGCAGAAGCTTCGAAACAAATTCAATCTCTCGGTGTCCGAGGTTGAAGCCATGGATTCCCACGAAAGGCTCGTTATTGCCGCAGTGACCGTAGCCAATGAAACACGCAAGGTAGAAAGCAGGTTATCCAAAGCCCTATCGATGATTGAGGCCATGAGTCCAGCCGAACTTATACATTGCGAAACAGAAATTTTCAGTTCCTGATCATACCGGTCAGGAAAATTTTTTTTAGAGGTAAAAACAATGAAGACATCAACTTCCAGACGCTCCGTCAAAATGGGCGACCAGATCATGCGCGAAATCGCCACCATGCTGGTGGAAGAAATTGCAGACCCACGCCTTGAAATGGTAACTATCAGTGGTGTGCGGATGAACAAAGACAACAAAATAGCTGAAGTCATGTTCACCATGGCGGGTGACAAAGAAAAAATTGAAGCCGCAATCAAAGGTCTTGAAAAGGCTAAAGGCTTCATCCGCAGCAAGCTCAGCAAACGTATCCGCGTAAGGCAGATTCCTGAACTGCGTTTCACTCACGACAATTTCCTTGAGGAGATGGTTTATGGAAGCCAAGTTGAAAGAGATTTGTCGGATTCTTAAAGAAGAAGACGACTTTCTGGTTGCAGCCCACTTTAACCCGGACGGTGATGCCCTAGGCTCCACCGCTGCTATGGGCTACATTCTGGAGAAACTCGGAAAACGCTACCGTCTTTACAACCAGAGCGGTATGCCTGAAATTATGGAGTGGTTCAGCACTCCTTCCAGCATCCTTACCGAAATACCCAAAGGATTCGAGGGCTGGTATATCATCCTTGATTGCGGGGACGCTCCGCGTATGGGTGAATCCCTCATGAACGCCATGGACCCTGAAAAATCCATTAATATTGACCATCACATGGGCAATTCAGGGTTCGCTGCAGTCAACTGGGTTGATACCAACCGCCCTGCAGTGGGTGAAATGATCACCCTTATTGCCAAAGAACTTAAAATTTCCCTTTCCGGTCCGCTCGGAGAAGCCATCTATCTGTCAATTGCTACTGACACAGGCTTTTTCACTTACAACAACACCAAACCGGAAACCCTCGAAATCATCGCTGATATTCTACGTTATGGTCTGGATCTTGGTGAATTTGTTCCCAAAATCCGCAACCAGTGGACCATGAAACGCATTAACCTCTGGACCATTGCGCTAAGTAAAGTTGAACTTCACCACGATGGTCAAACCGCACTGCTCTTCATCCCCCAGGAAATGCTGGACGAAGCGCAGGCCGTCGGCTCTGACTGTGAAGGGCTGGTCAGCTTTATCCTGCGTATTCGCGGTGTTCGTGTAGCTGTCCTTATTCGTGAAGACAGCCCCATGCGTTACAAGTTCAGCCTTCGTTCACAGTCCCGTGACAATGTGCAGGCTGTAGCATCCCTCTTCGGAGGAGGCGGACACAAAAACGCCAGTGGCGGTCTTATTGAAAATAATCCCGACACTGTTCGCGAAAAACTGATAAACGCCATCGGCGACAAAATTATGAATTAAGATTGCACCGGCGGTCTGAGGTTTGAGCCCTTGTTTTTTTCTTCGGGATTGAACTTTTATGGATCATGGGTCCAGGGACAGCAATAATTCTGCTTCCCGCTAAATGAGACAATTTTACAAGCAGATCGGCGAATCCTCCCGTTAAATGGTACAGAATTATTAAATCCTTTTTTTACTAATCCGCAGCAATGCCGATTTGCCCGGCACCAGAATGCAGGTAATATTCGGACTAGCTGACTATAAAGGGATTAAGCTCCGACAAGATCGCCGAAAGCACTAGATAGATATGGGAAGAAAGCCTAAAAAAAGTCCTTTTCAGAAACATGGTGTCCTGGTTTTGCACAAGCCGTCCGGGCCTACATCCACTGACTGTCTGAACTCTATCAAACGGGAACTCAAACAGTATAAAATAGGTCATGCCGGAACCCTTGATCCTCTTGCAGAGGGTGTACTGCTGGTAATGCTCGGCAACGCCACAAAACTCGGGCCTTATTTGATGGGTCATGATAAAGTATACACAGGAAGCCTGATAATAGGCCGTACTACAGATACTTACGATATTCAGGGAACTGAAACTTCCACTGGGGACATTTCCGGGATCACGGAAAAAATGGTGGAAAATGAAATTTTAGCCTGGAATGACTTGACTAGTCAGGAAGTTCCGGCCTATTCCGCAGCAAAGCATAATGGAAAACCTCTCTATGAACTGGCCAGAAAGGGTGAAGAAACCCCGGTCAAGATCAAGAGTATTGAAATATTTGATGCAGAATCGTTGGAAGTGACTCTGCCAAAGGCCCGTTTCCGGGTTGGGTGCTCTGCCGGCACCTATATACGCTCCCTGGTCCACAGCTTGGGGTCGCGGCTCGGATGCGGTGCGGTTATGGAATCACTTAGGCGTGAAGAAAGCCGTCCTTACCGGCTCAGTGAAGCACACGATCTGGAAGAAGTGCTTGCCAATCCTGAAGGTTTTGAAGCAAGGATCATCCCTCTTGCGGATGCCCTGCCCCACTGGCACAGGTTTACGGTTACCGAAACCATGTCAGCAAACATCAGGAACGGAGCCCGGATACCGGTGGAAGACGTGTGTGCAGAAGACCTAAAAATCTTCGAAGGTGAAAGGGCTATGTTCCTTGATACCGACGGAAGCGCTCTGGCTCTTATGGAGACAAAGCTTATTGATGGAAATCTGCTCTGGGTAATTCTTCGCGGCCTGTGGGGCTGATTCCCCGCTGGAAACAACACTTCCAACACAAACCCAAATACTCACGCACTTTGACGTGAAGGAGGATAGCGCTGTGGTTATGACTGCTGAAGACAAGGCAAAAGTTATCGAAGAATACCAGACCAAACCCGGTGATACCGGTTCCCCCGAAGTACAGGTTGCTCTTCTTACTGCAAGAATCAAATACCTGACCGACCACTTCAAGACTCACAAGAAGGATTACCACTCCCGCACCGGCCTGCTCAAAATGGTAGGTCAGCGCAGAAACATCCTGAAGTACCTGAAGTCCAAAGACATTCAGCGTTACCGTGACCTTATTGCAAAGCTTGGTCTGCGCAAATAAGCAGTTTCTGGGGAGGGTTTGCCCTCCCCTTCTTTTTGTCTAAAGTACAATTTTTTGTGTTTTAATCTGACTTAACTTCAGATAGATGATAGATAGATTAGAACGAATTAAAAATTAACGGACTTTTAAGAATAGTCCGAAACAGGCGGAATCCGTGCTCTCCTGCAATGGATTTTTAGTTGGCTGAGGAAGGGGTTCATTCCCACCTTCTTCAATGAAATCCTCCCTTAGCCGGCTGAAAAATTCGGACAGCATCGGGTTCCATCATTGCAACTGATTTAATGAGGAATCAAAATGTTAGTACCTTTTGAAAAAACCAGTGTCACCGGACAGGTCGGCAATCTGGACATCACTCTGGAAACCGGCCGCATGGCCAACCAGACCAACGGTACCGTATGGATTCAGTCCGGCGGCACTGTCGTGCTCGTAACCGCCGTATCCATGCCTACCAACGAGCCCCGTGACTTTTTTCCCCTTACCTGCAACTATCTTGAAAAGACTTACGCAGCAGGTCGCATTCCCGGTGGTTACTTCCGCCGCGAAGTAGGCCGCCCTTCAGACCGTGAAACTCTGGTTTCCCGTCTCATGGACCGTCCTATCCGTCCAATGTTCCCTAAAGCTTTCTGCGATGAAGTACAGGTTATCGCAACCGTTCTTTCCGCTGATGCTGACACCAACCCTGATGTGCTGGCAATGACTGGTGCATCCGCTGCCCTGCACATCTCAGACCTGCCCTTCAACGGCCCTGTTGCTGCTGCACGTGTAGGTATGGTAAATAACGAATTCGTTCTCTACCCCACCTATAAAGGTATTGCAGAAGAATCCGACCTCAACCTCGTTTTCGCTGCAACCCGTGACGCTGTAATCATGGTTGAAGGTAGCTCCAAGTTCCTTTCCGAGAATACCATTGCTGAAGCTCTCGAATGGGGTCACGAGCAGGTAGGTCCCATGTTCGACCTGCAGGACGCTCTTCGCGAAAAAGTCGGACGTCCCAAAATCGAAGTTGTCGAGCCCGAAAAAGACGAAGAAGTCATCACTCTCGTCAGTGAAAATTTCGCGTCCGAACTTGATAAGGCTCTGACTATTCCCGGCAAACTTGATCGCAAGGCAGCTAAGTCTGAGGTTAAAGCCAAAGCCGTAGAAATGGTCACCGAGAAATTCCCCGAAGAGCCTGCAAGAGCCAAAGCAGTTGGCGACGTAATGGCAACTCTGGAAAAGAAAATTGTTCGCAAACGCATTGTAGATCAGGGCGTTCGAATTGATGGTCGTGACCTGACCACCGTTCGTAATCTTTCCATGGAAATCGGCAACCTGCCCATGACCCACGGTTCCGCTCTTTTCCGCAGAGGTGAAACTTCAGCTCTGGCAATCTGCACACTCGGTTCCTCCCGTGATGAGCAGCGCTATGAGACCCTTACCGGTGAAGACACCAAACGTTTCATGCTGCACTACAACTTTCCCCCTTACTGCGTAGGTGAAGCAAAGTTCCTGCGTGCTCCTTCCCGTCGTGAAATCGGCCACGGAACTCTCGCAGAACGTGCCCTGCGCCCGGTTCTGCCTACTCCGGAGAAATTTCCTTTCACCATGCGTGTAGTTTCTGAGGTTATGGACTCCAACGGTTCTTCCTCCATGGCTTCCGTATGCGGCACCACCCTGTCTCTCATGGATGCAGGTGTCCCCATCAGCGCCCCTGTTGCAGGTATTGCCATGGGTCTGTGCCAGGAAGGTGAAGACTACTTCGTACTTACCGACATTCTCGGTGACGAAGATGCCCTTGGCGATATGGACTTCAAAGTTGCTGGTACCGAAGAAGGCGTAACCGCTATCCAGATGGATATTAAAATCAGCGGTATCCCGGCAGAAGTACTGCGCAGCGCTCTTGCACAGGCAAAAGAAGCACGCCAGATCATTCTTGATGATATGAAACAGGTTATTGCAGAGCCCAGAGCAGAGCTCTCTGTCAATGCTCCGCAGATGGAAGTTCTGCAGATCAACCCTGAGAAGATCAGAGACCTCATCGGACCCGGCGGTAAAAACATCAAGGCCATCACTGCTGAAACTTCTGCTGATATCGACATTGAAGATTCCGGTAAAGTTTCCATCTTCGCTCCCACCCTTGAATCCCTCAAGAAGACTGTGGAAATGGTCCAGTACTATGACCAGACTGCCGAAGTTGGTAAAAACTATGTCGGAACTGTTAAGAAGATCCTCGAAATCGGTGCTATCGTCGAAATCCTTCCCGGACTCGAAGGTCTGCTGCACATCTCCCAGCTTGATGTAGAACGCATTGCTGAAGTTACCGACGTTGTACAGCTCGGTCAGGAAATCACCGTCAAGGTTGTTGAAGTACAGCCTAACGGTCGTATCCGTCTTTCCCGTAAGGCATGGCTCATGGAGCAGGCCGGTCAGGAAGTTGACCTTGAAAAATTCAAAATGGGTGGCGATCGTGGTCCTCGCGGTGGCGGCCCCCGTGGCGGCGGACGCCGTGATGATCGTCGCGGTGGCGGCGGACGTCGTGACGATCGTCGTGATGATCGTCGTAGATAAGCTCTGCTTACCTAAATATATTAAAAGCCCCGGAGACTTCGGTTTTCGGGGCTTTTTTGTATTTAAAATTTGGGAATTTTTTTTTCTTGGGTTAATATATGACGCAGGGACTGATCCCCTGCGTCTTCACTACCTAACCCATGAGTTTTACATGAAAAAAATTCTGATCGCACTTGGTTGTGTAATTATGGTGCTGTTTTCATCCACAGCACATGCACAGAGCAAAACAATTACTGCAGCAGCTGACCCGTGGCCTCCGTTTATCACCCCGGATTCCCCATCACAAGGCCTTAGTATGGAAGTAGTAACTGCTGCATTTAAAACTCAGGGCTATGACGTAAAACTTGAAATTGTTCCATGGAACAGGGCTGAAAACGGTGTTAAGGAAGGAAGCTATGACATACTGCCCAACACATGGAAAAATGAAAAAAGGCTTTCTTATCTTACATACAGCGCCCCCTACGCAAGCAACCAGATCAAATTTATTAAGCGCAAGGGAGATGCCTTTGAATACACGGGCCTATCCAGCCTAGCGGGAAAGATTGTCGGCACAGTAAGCGGTTACGGATACAGCTCAGATTTCACCAGTGACACAGGGTTTGAACGTGAACCGACAGGCGATCTGATCACCAACATAAAAAAACTTGTTCGGGGAAGAATAGACCTGACTCTATCCGATGAAATCGTTGCAAAAGCTGTCATTGCTCAGGAAGACAGCTCTTTGCTGGACAAAATTGCATTCACCAAAGAAGCCATGTCCAGCAATGATCTCTTCGTAACCTGCGGTCTTGCCAATCCCCGGCATCAGGAAATCATAGAAGCTTTCAACAAAGGACTGGCTGCCATTAAAGCTGACGGAACATTTAAAAAAATTATGGCTAAATACGGTATCAGATAAAACCTCGTCTGAATTTTCAATAAAAAACGGCGGAACCTCATTACCTGAGATTCCGCCGTTATTAAAAAACATAATCATACTTATTCTAAATCAGATACCAGCTCCAGAAGGCATCGGCATAAAGAATAGCCAACATTGATCCCAGAGCCAGAAAAGGGCCGAAAGGAATCATGGAACCGTATTCATGATCAGGGTCAACCACCATCATGACCAAACCAGCAACAAGCCCTGTAAACGCCGAAACAGTGATCACCAGTGGCAGATTCTGGGGGCCGGCAAGCGCTCCGATCATAAACATGATCTTAACATCTCCCAGACCTAACCCCTCAATCCCTTTTAAACCACGGTAAAGCAGCCTCAGAGACCAAAACAGCCCTCCTCCTATACCTGCCCCCAATATTGCCCCCTCCCATCCCAGAGGCGTAAGCAGGGCCGCACATGGTATTGCCGCTATTGATCCGGGTATGGTAATTATATCCGGCAGAATGAATGTTTTTAAATCAATAAACGACGCCACAATCATCAGTCCCCCGAAAAACATGTACAGCAGCCATTCCATCGATGGACCAAATGTCATCATCAACAAGACAGCCCAACCAACTGAGACCAGTTCAATTACCGGATACAATGGACTGATCTTACCGCTACAAGCAGAACATTTCCCCCTCAGCATCAGATAGCTTAATATGGGAATGTTTTCATACCAGCGGACAGTATGGCCGCAATTGGGGCAGGTTGAGCGCCGTGGGTTGGTAAGGGTTTGACCGTAAATGTAACGAAAAACACAACAACCGTAGAAGCTGCCAAGAACGGCACCTATCACTGCCGCGCCAAATATTTCATGTAAATTGAGTGGGAATAGCACCATGTTGACTCTGGAAGGCTTGAAGATTTCGGGTTTTCCTGCAAAACTGCCTTGTCGCCAAATCAGCTGGGAAATAGATTTGGATATCCGAAAGACCGCTTAATACCTAATATGGTCGAAGATAGGACAAAAATAGTCGTAGGAATGTGGATACGACACTTATGATGTTTGAACAAGTTTTCATGGGAGATACAAATGGGCAGTAAATATAGATTTATACCGGAACTAAACGCAGAAGAACTTGCCTGTAAACAGGTCAACGGCTTGAAATGGACTGTTGAACATACAGCAGCAAACAGCCCTTTTTACTCTGCCCGCTACAAGGATCAGGGAATTGCTCCCGGTGATATCAACTCACTTGATGACCTGCAGAAGCTCCCCTTCACCACCGCTGATGACCTCAAGGACGGTTATCCACTTCCACTGCTTTCGGTACCGGAAGAACAGGTGGTACGTATTCACGGATCAAGTGGAACCACCGGTAAACGCAAGATTCTCTCCTATACACAAAAAGACATCGACACATGGAAAAATATGTTCGCCCGCTGCTATGAGCTTGCAGGGCTGACTACCATGGACCGGGTTCAGGTGTGTGTGGGATACGGTCTCTGGACTGCTGGGGCAGGGTTTCAGCTCGGTTCTGAGCATTTCGGTGCAATGACTCTCCCTGTCGGCCCGGGAATGCTTGAAATTCAGCTACAGATTCTTGTTGACCTTGAAGCTACATGTCTTTGCTCAACAGCATCCATGGCATTGCTGCTTGGAGAAGAAGCCCACAAAGCAGGTCTAACGGATAAACTAAAGCTGAAACGCTGTATTTTCGGTGGGGAAGCCCATACTCCAAAAATGCGGCAGCAGTTTGAAGAATCGCTGGGTCTTGAATCCAGCCATGATATATCAGGCATGACTGAACTTTACGGACCGGGTGCAGGCATTGAGTGCCTTGCTCATGAAGGTATTCATTACTGGGGTGACGAGTATATAGTTGAGATCATCGATCCTGTCAGCTTGAAACCGGTTCCTGAAGGAGAAATAGGGGAGCTTGTTGTTACCACTTTGAATAAAGAGGCTTCTCCGCTGATCCGCTACCGCACCCGCGATCTGACCCGAATTATCCCGGGGCAGTGCTCTTGCGGATGCTCCATGCCCCGCCATGATGTAATCTCAGGGCGCAGTGATGACATGTTCATCTTCCGCGGAGTTAACATCTATCCCGGCCAGATTGCCTCAGTACTGGAATCTTTTCCTGAAGCCAGCTCAGAATACCAGATCTACCTCGAACGCCGGGAAGGGCTTGATCACATGACCGTACGCGTCGAACGCAAGCCCGGAGTACACGAAGAGAATGACTCAAATCTCGCCAAAGCAATATGCAACGAGATCCGCAAATTCATTCTCGTTCGGGCAAATGTAGAAATTCTCAAGCCCGGCCTTCTGCCCCGAAGTTTTGCCAAGACCAAACGAGTTTTTGACGAACGCGGATAATTTTAATTTAGCATGAATAAAAATTGCCTTTACCAGTCAGTGCCTGTGCAATCATAATTTAAGGCTCAGTAAAAACTATAACCTTCCCTAAAAATAAATCCCTGCCGGTTTGCAACCGGCAGGGATTTTCTGCTCATAACTACTATAAATTTGTTATTTGCCGAGAATATAATCTGCTGCATCCACAAGATCATCAGCTATGTAAGTTGCCCTGTCTTTACACTTGGGCTCTTCTTTAATCCCCTTGCCGGTTCGAACAAGGATGCCGGCTGCTCCTTTGGCAAGCCCCAGTTCAACGTCGCAAATCTTATCACCGATAACATAGGTATCCTCGGGGCTTATTCCATACTTAGCGATTGCCTGATCAAACATACCAGTCGCGGGTTTACGGCAGTCACACTCCTGATCGGGAGCATGAGGACAGTGGTAGATGGCAGTAAAACGCACACCGCTTCCAGCCAGCAGTTCCTCCATGCGTTCGTTTACCGCACGCATATCAGATTCCCCATAATACCCACGTCCAATACCGGACTGATTGGTAACTACAATAAGCCCAAAACCGGCATCCGACATTTTCTTCAAGCCTTCCTGCGCACCGGGAATCAGCTCTACCCCTTCAGGGTCACTTAGATAGTGCTTATCCTCAATAATTGTGCCGTCACGATCCAGTAAAATATATTTCATCTGTATTACCCACTGAAAAAGGGAGAACTGAAGATCAGTCCTCCCTTAATATTTTCAATTAAAAAAAATGCAATGGCAGTATCAGTTTGCTAAACGCTTTTATCTTCAAAAAACCTTGGCGAAAGCGTCTTAGCAGCCGGAGGCATACTACTTTCCGATTTTCTTGTTGGCGAATTTAAGCATCTTTTCCGCTTCAGCAAAGTTGGGATTAATAGCTACGGCTTTCTCAGCGGCCCGGGCCATTTTTCCCCACTTCTGCCAGTCGTAGTAGAGACGACCGGTATTGAAGTAAAGATATTCGTCCTGATTATTGATCTGTAACGCTTTGAGATAATATTTCTCGGCGGCTTCGAAGTCTTTCATCTTGCGCAGAACAATCCCGATACGATTGTAAAGGAAAATAGCGTCCGGATCATTGGCAAGAGCCTGTTCAAGATATTCGAGAGCTTCATTGTAGAGACCGGACTTGATGAACTTGTCAGCTATTTCAGCGCGGAGTTCAGTATCATCCTTGAATTCCCGAATCAGCTTATTGAACAGCTTCTGGGCTTCGGAAATCTTATTCTCTTCGATAAGAGATTGACCTTTATCAAGGGTATCCCTTTTCTTCTTCTCCATTGCAGCAAGTAACTGCTGGGCATTGGCGCTTACATTCTTCTGAAGCTCCTGCAGGATTTCCTTCAGGGTATCAAGAAGAGATTTTTCATCACCACGAGCGTAGTTGATGATAAGCGGATAATCTTCCCTCAGTTTTTTATCGCTGTTGAGGATGTGAACAGTATTATCAATAAGATCTTGAAACTCTTCACGTTCAGACTTCATCAGTCCGCCCTTGAGCATTGTCAGAACTGCATCATGAACAGCCTGAACAGCGGCCATTGCTTTCTGCTGCTTCAGTAGAGAAGGAATGCCGGCCAGTTTTTTTCTGGCAATGGTAAGTTCACCGGACATCTTTGTCTCCGACGTTAAGTATTACCGATTCTATTTTCCGGTTGCATCCTTGACCAGATTACGGAATCTGGCAAAGAAGTAGCAGCTGTCATGCGGACCGGGAGCTGCTTCCGGGTGAAACTGAATTGCGATAATCGGTTTGGTTTTATGTGCAAATCCCTCAAGAGTTTCATCATTGAGGTTCTTGTGAGTGATTTTAAGATCGGAACAACCGGAAATGTCAACGCAAAACCCGTGGTTCTGAGAAGAAATTTCAATTTTTTCACTTTCCATATCCATAACCGGATGGTTACAGCCATGATGACCGAACTTAAGCTTGAAAGCCTTGCCGCCAAGAGCCTGACCGAGAATCTGATGTCCAAGACAGATACCGGCAACAGGCAGGTCTTCGCAAAAAGCTCTGGCGTTATTAACAGCCTGATCAAGAACAGCCGGGTCGCCGGGGCCGTTGGAAAGGAAGATTGCATCAGGCTCAAGAGCCCTGATCTGCTCTTCTGTAAAAAATGAAGGTACGGAAAGTACTTCAAAGCCCTGCTCATCAAGAAGGCGCAGGATGTTCCACTTTACCCCGTAATCTATAAGAACAAGACGCGGACCTTTGTCTTCCCACTTGTAACCGGAAGAAACATCCACGGCTACAGGCTTGTTCTCTTTCCATGTATAAGCGGTTTCAGAAGTAACTTTATCGGCAAGGTTCAGGCCTTCCATAGTGGGGAGCTGTCTGGCTTTTTCCACCAGTTTGGCTGGATCCAGTTCTTCAGTTGAAATAATTCCACGCATAGCGCCGTTGATACGCAGGTGACGGGTCAGTGCGCGGGTATCGATACCTTCAATGCCCATGACGCCAGACTCTTCAAGATACTCGGGCAGAGATTTGACTGAACGCCAGTTGGATGGATGCTTGCAGCATTCTTTTACGATAAACGCGGCAACATGAACTTTAGCTGATTCAATATCTTCTTCGGTAATACCGTAGTTGCCGATAAGGGGATAGGTCATGCAGACCATCTGTCCGGTATATGAGGGGTCGGTGAGGACTTCCTGATACCCGGTCATGCCGGTGTTGAAGATAGCTTCTCCGCCAGATTCGCCGGGCCCGGTGAAGGAAGAACCTTCAAACCAGGTGCCGTCTTCAAGTGCCAGTATGGCTTTCATATTTTTTCCCTCTCTAAAATCTTTATTGCTGTATCCAGGTCTTCCGGACGGTCCACTCCATGGCAGGAGTGTTCAGTGATTGTGACATGGATGGGTATGCCGTTTTCCAGCAGTCGCAGTTGTTCCAGTCGCTCACGTTTTTCAAGCGGTGAGACATCCATGCTGGAGAAGGCTTCAAGGGCTTCCATTCGGAAACCGTACAGGCCGATATGCAGAAGGTAATTCCCATCAGCTTCGTGGGAATATGGGATAGGAGCGCGGGAAAAGTACAATGCTCTGCTATCTTTTGCAAGCGCAACTTTTACCCGGTCCGGGCTGGCAGCCTCTTCTGTGCTGATGGGTGATGCCAGAGTAGTGACTCTAACTCCCCCGTCAGCAAAGGGACTGACCAGCTCACTTAGCATTGCAGGGTCAAGGCAGGGTTCATCTCCCTGAATATTGACAACTACGGAATCACTGGGAAGTCCCAGCTTTCGGGCAGCTTCAAGCACACGGTCGGTACCGCTTGTATGGGTGTCTGAAGTCATGACAGCAGGCACACCATGCTTCTC
Source organism: Maridesulfovibrio sp. (assembly GCA_963676495.2). Taxonomy (GTDB): domain Bacteria; phylum Desulfobacterota; class Desulfovibrionia; order Desulfovibrionales; family Desulfovibrionaceae; genus Maridesulfovibrio. The sequence goes on from CAXXRF010000003.1 coordinate 857,196, forward strand.
GGCTGCTTCCATTATAATTTCGCTGTCCGTTGCCAGAACCACTTTATCCATTTCAGGACATTTGGAAGCCCGGTTCCAGACATGCCAGAACATAGGCTTTCCACAGATATCAGCCAAGGGCTTACCGGGAAAGCGACTGGAGTCATAACGCGCCGGAATAACCCCGAAACATCCGTAAACAATGCTCATTTATGTTTAATTCCTTATTTGAAATTACGCTTGATGGCTGCACACGCCGCATCGGTGCCACCGCGCATTTCTTCAAGATACTTAGCAAAATCCTTCTTCACCTTCTCAGGTTTGAAAGCGCGCTTACTTACATCCAGAAGCGCCTGCAAAACCGATTCCCAATCCTTTTCCTGTCTGGCCAGTTTCTTTTCGAAAATATCTTCACCAACCCAGGTAAAATTGGACCAGTATGGTCCGATCACCGGAGTAATTCCATGACTCAACGGCTCAAGGAAATTCTGCCCGCCTACAGGAGCAAGAGACCCACCGATAAAAGCAGCCCTTGCAAGAGAGAAAGCAGAAGTCATTTCTCCGAAAACATCCCAGAGCACGATATGGCCAAAAGGAGCGTTACCATCGATTTCAGAACGCAGAATCCATGGCAGACCGGCTTCTTCCAGCATGGATTTCCAAGCATCGATACGGTGCATGTGACGAGGAAAAAGACCGATTACCGTCTTGGGACGTTCAGCCTTAAGCCCCTCCACAAGTTTTAGCACCTGAGATTCCTCTTCCTTACGCACAGAACCAAGAATTATAAACGGAGTCTTGGGTCTGAAAACCGAGGATAGCGGATTGGCGGTGTAGGGCACAGCATCCGCAGTAACGGTTCCGTCAAACTTTACGTTAGACATCGTACCGACCTTGTCAATTTCAAACAGGGTCTTAAAACGCGTTGCATCATCATCAGAAATAGCCAGAATCTCCTCAGGAGCCACGGAGCGGAAAAACTCAGGAAAAGCCATGTAACCGGCCAGACTTTTAGTAGTCATACGGCCGTTGATGATCAAAACTTTTACTCCCATCTCCTTGCAGGCGGCGAGAAAACCGGGCCATATTTCTGTTTCAACAAGAACAACCAGCTTGGGCTGTACTGCTTCAAGCGCTTTTTTGGCCAGACTGGGACTGTCAAAAGGAAAATAAGTAGTCGCTGCTGAAACATTTCTAGTGTTGGGAGTAAGCCGGTAGGCGGTTCTCTCAAGTTCGGAAAGCCCCTGAGAAGTATTCGTGGTCAACAGAAACCTTGTAGGTCTGGCCATGGAAATATTATCCATTATTCTGGTGACAATCTTAGCTTCCCCTGCTGATGCGGCCTGAATCCAGATATCGGCGCGGGGCGGAAGGCTGTGTTTTAAGGTTCGGCGGTCAAACCCTTCTTTAAGACGGTCGTTACGCTTAAGAAAGGGAATGGCGGCTTTCCAGCCGAGGCCGTAAAAAAAAGAGGCAGTCCTGAGCTTGAGGGATTTTGACATGTGTTGATCCTGACGTTTCCGTTCCATGGGCCACCTCGCGGGCGGTCCTGATTAAAAAATTACTTCCGCTTCCTCTGTCCCAGCTCGATGAGCCTGGCTATCAAATCGTTAAAGGAATACCCCGCAGCCTTGGCAGCCTGTGGGACCAGGCTTGTTGGAGTCATGCCCGGCAGTGTATTCACTTCCAGCAGATAGGGAACTCCTTCTGAAATTATGAAATCCGCCCTGCTGTAATCCGCAAGACCGAGCAGCTTGTGGACTTTGACTGTAATCTGCTGAATTGTCTCAGTCAGATCTGCATCAATGGGTGCCGGGCAAATCTCTTCCGCCCCATCAGGAGCGTATTTACTATGATAATCAAAGAATTCTGCTTTCTCGGGAGGAGTAATCATTATAAGCGGTAAAGCTTCTCCATCAAGAATGCCGCAGGTGACCTCAATCCCTTTGGTGTATTCCTCGACCAGCGCACTGTCTCCAAGGGCAAACACGGTCTCTATTCCATCTTTCATCTCATCATCATTGCGGGCAAAGGTCATCCCCAGACTGGATCCTCCGGAGTTGGGCTTGATAAATACAGGCACTTCCAGCTTCTGCAGCCCCTTGCAACCTTCAGCTGGACAAATAAGCTCCCATTTGGGAGTTCTGATTCCATGCTTGTCAAAAACAGCCTTTGTTGCAGCCTTGTTCAGGGTTAAAAAGGAGCTTTCAGGCTCAGACCCCTGATATGGGCACCCGGCCTGATTAAGCATTGCCTGAATAAGGCCGTCCTCCCCGGGAGAACCATGAAGATTGATGAAGGCGAAATCAGCATGTCCGGCTCGAGTCAGGATTTCTGCAAAATCAACTGCAGGGTCCAGAAGCTCAACTTCGTGCCCGAGCTCCAGCAGGGCTTTATGAATGCCTTTTGCCCCACTAAGTGAGACTTCGCGTTCATCAGACCAGCCGCCCGCTATCAAAAGAACATGCATTGAGATCAACTCCGATCAGCTTGCCGAGCCGCTCCTCAAGAACCAGAGCCTGCTCGTATGTTTGGTGAATTCTTTGTATGATTTTTTCGGTCTTCCCGTATCTTACTTTCAGGTCACCGAATCTTTTATCAAGTGTAGTCAGGGTATCGTGCATTACACGCTTATCGGCATAACTCACGAGCAGAGGAAGGAAATATTTGTCAGCCTCGGGTTCAAAAGGCCAGAACACATGGTGCAGAACCCCCATGGCAACCACCGGATTACCAGTGAGTCTCATGGTCCACGCCGCACCCAGTTGGCTATGGTTGCCGCCATGGTCAATGCAGTAGCTCTTGGCGATATCATGCATCAGGGCAGAAGCCTGAATGGTCGGGACATGAACCTCAACACCAGCTTCATCAGCCATCTGAGCAACCTTAACGGCCACCTTGGCTACAAGCATGCTGTGCGCTTTGATGTTGTCGAACATTGAAAAATCATTCCACCACCCGATACATTCTTCTGCAGTGGGAACAAAACATTCCGGATCAATCTGCACAGGCGGAGGCGGCAACAGGGCAGACTCCATCGGCGGGTATCCGGGGGAACGTTTTTCAGGGGATTTTTTTAATTCGATTTTATTCATAGAAAGCTGTTGCGACCAGTTGTGGGCTGAAACTTCCTTTTGTTACCACTTTGTAGACAAAAAGGCAAAGCCCCGGAATGCAGGATTCCGGGGCTTTGCCTTCAATTTCTGAAAAACACATCTTTCATGAAAATTGTTTCATTAAAATGCAAACTGTTCCTCTTTTAAAAAGCGCAAAATACTGTTGCTTAAACTTAGATATCTTCCTGCAGCAACGGATCAGAAAGCAGCTCCATTACACGGGCCATGTTGAAATCATGTGCTTCACTGATTGCACTTCCGGCAGCACCGGCTTCCATGGTCTGCTCAAGAAGTTGATCAGGATCTGCTTCAGCAGCACGAAGACCAGAGCGAATATTTCCCGAAACGCTATCAAGCTTCCCTTCCCGGGTCACAGGGGTGCTTACATTTTCTCTGGGAGTTTTATCATTACTAAACGGAACTTTGACTGCATCTCTTGCAAAACTGACTTCCATGTTAAATCCTCCTGATTTTATGTTCCGAGACATACAAATTTTATTCCCATAAAATCAAACAACATAATTACAGTATGTTACAAGAAACAAGCCGGATATTTTTGCCCACTAGCAACTTCAAAACCCGGCAAATTTTATTAATAAACATTAATTTGGCATCAAGAAGGCATTTTTCTTGAATTCCACGTTGTTGTACACATGCGAATGTCCACTTCAATGTTTTGATCTAATCACTTAAAATCTGCGGTCTCACTGCACTGTACAACCGTTCACTTTTTGTGAAATCTTCCGTCTAGCTCAATATTTTCCTTGAATTTTTTTTGCCTAGGTTTTAATCCCCAGTTTGGGTGAGTGAAACATTCTCCCCGGAATTGTGTTCCGGGAAGAGTCACTATAGCCTGATGAGGTAAAAACGGTTTACCGTTTTTCTATTAATTTTTAGGAGGTTTTACATGGCACTCGTTGAATTTCAGGGCAAAAGCTTTGACGTTGATGAAGACGGTTTCCTTCTTAAGTTCGAAGATTGGTGCCCCGAGTGGGTTGACTTCGTTAAAGAAAGCGAAGGCATCAAAGAACTGAATGAAGAACACCAGAAAGTTATCGACTTCTTGCAGGACTACTACAAGAAGAACGGTATCGCACCTATGGTTCGTATCCTCTCCAAGGTTACCGGATTTAAGCTGAAGCACATCTATGAACTGTTCCCCTCCGGACCCGGTAAAGGAGCATGTAAGATGGCTGGTCTGCCCAAGCCCACCGGCTGCGTTTAGTCTTAGACAGTTAATTTCAGATTGTGAGACGAAATGGCCGCGGTGGCCTTTTCGTTTTTGTTCCAAAGTCAGAAAAACCCCGGGGATTGGCTCCGGGGTTTTTTTTGTGCTTAAGTCATAAAATATCAGCGGTTAACTTTTCTAACCTGCTCCTTCAACGACATAAAATCCGTGAATCTGTACCACGGATTTTCAATCATTTCGGAAACTTCAATTTTATCCTCTACATCACCCTGCTGGAATTTTGTCATAATAATAATTTCATCCGCCTGCTCGTCAAAGGCTGTAAAAAAAACCTTCTGCGCGGAAGTCAGCCCACCGTAATTTTGGGGGCTGAAAATTTTTCTGGCCTGATCCGCATCAACTTCTCCGGCATAGCCGATGGAAATCTTCTTGGAGGGAGAGATCAACTTGGTACAGATACGCACAGCAGTATAACCGGGCAGACCAGCCAGTCCCCGCTCACCGGTTCCGGGCTGTACAAGAAAAGTACGACAGTAATACAACTCTCCGGCTATATCCCGATTGTATACTCCGGTATTGGGCAGGCTTTCACCGGGCACCTTGGCAGGGCTTACATTCCATCCTTCTCTCGTATTAACAATTTCAACCCACGCCCCCTGCCCTCCTCCTCGGTCGGAATAGTAATAGGTATGAGCATTGGCTACGCCCTTTTTCTCTCTAAACTCTCCCAGATATTCCAGCCCGTTGAACTTAACGCTGAGAATCGGGGATTTTGTTGAATAAAAACCATTTCTGCCGGGAATCTTCTGAGCCACACAGCCATAAAGAGCTGCCGTTGCGACCAAAATAAAAAGTAGAAGAAGTTTTTTCATGATCAGACCTCAAGTCCTTGAGCAGCTACCTACTCTTTCTTCATATCTTCCATGATAATCCGGGCAGTTCGGCCCGCAACGCCAGGATCACCAATCAACTCACGCAGATGAGCAAGCTCCCTTCGCACATTCTGAGCTGACTGAGGATTGCCAACCCACTGCTTTACCTGCTCATAAAAATTATCCGCAGTAGCATTCTCAAGCAGATATTCAGGCAGGATCGACTTATCAGGAATAATGTTGGCAAGGCTTACATATTTGATATTCAGTATACGTTTGGCAAGGAATCCGGATAGGGCCGACATTTTATATGCCACAAGAGTTGGTGTTCCAATCAGAGCACATTCAAGAGTTGCCGTCCCTGAAGCAGCCATAATGACGTTTGAACTACGCATCAGTCGGTAACGATTTTCCGGTTCGTTTATTGTTACAGGAAGATGCCCCGGCCAGAATCTCCGCAATTTTTCTTCTTTAACGCCGGGAGCTCTAGCGATTGAAAAATGAAGATTTGGAAATTCTCCGGCAAGCTTTTCCGCTGCCTTGGCAAACTCCGGCAGTAGCGATGAAATCTCTCTGCTGCGACTTCCGGGAAGAATCCCAACCAGATTCGGATCAGGGTCAATAACATCCAATTCCGGCAATGGAATTATATCCAAAAGAGGATGGCCTACATACTGTGCATCAACTCCCCGGTCTTTAAAGAACTGCTGCTCAAACGGGAGAATACACAGAATCTTGCGAACATATTTTTGCAGAAATTTTGCTCTGCCCTGCCTCCAGGCCCAGATCTGGGGAGTGATATAATAATAAGTCGGAATCCCCAGCTTATGTGCAATTTTAACCAGACGAAAGTTGAAATCAGGACAATCCACGAGAACTACAGCTTTGGGTCTTTCCTTTTTAAACACATCTTCGATTTCACCAAAAAGCTTTAACAGTCTCGGCAGCTTGGGGAGAACTTCCGTAAACCCAACAAGGTTGATCATCTGCATGGAGTAGCGAATATCACATCCTGCTTTCTCCATATCAGACCCGCCCATACCCATTATTTTCAATTCGGGGTCATGTTTCATCAACTCTTTTGCAAGCATTGCCCCGTGCATGTCACCGGATGCTTCTCCAACATTTATCCATATACTATTATTAACTTTATTCATTTATGCTCTCTTAAATTATAGGCAAAGCAAAACAATACGTTCGGCCAAAACAAAATGCAATATCAACTGTAATAAACGAGCTGCTTTGTGAAATATTTGTCAAGAATTCTGCAAAAACCGAGCGAACCACTTGCAATTATGAAAAAAACAATGTTATCAGCAAAGAAGATGACAAGGTTTTACTAGTTATTACTTTTTATTAAGGAGTGTAAAATGGCTCAAAAGAACGTAAAACAGATGATGGGCGTTCTGTCCGGGGTTTTTGCCCACACCGGCCACCTTTCCAAAGAAGAAGCAATGCAGCTTGCAGGAATGGACGAAGCTGAATTCAAAAACGTTTACGATAAAGCTGCAAACGTAGTTAAAAAGCTGGAAAGCTACGATACCGCCGCTGAAAAGTATGACAAATTTTCCGAACACCTCTGGGAAGAACTTCAGGAATACGTCAAAAAGTTCGGCCCATTCGGCGTATAATTATCTTCAATTACGCCTTAGGCATGCGGGCCTGAGGCAATTGGAGCGGGAAAAGCCAATCTTTTCCCGCTCCTGCCACCTTAAATATATCAGCTTATAAAAGTATGCAAAATTAAGCTTCCGCTGTAACTTTTCAATTTATTAAGTACATTACCGACCTACTTCTGAGCATCCACCATCATTTCCGCGGATTCCACCGCAAGTCTCAAACTGGCCAGGGTAGCCTTTCCAGTTCCTGTAATATCATACCCGGTTCCATGGTCCGGAGAAGTTCTCGGAAATGGCAGCCCAAGCGTTATATTAACAGCCTCGCTGAAATGAAGAAGTTTCAACGGTGCCAGTCCCTGATCATGATACATGGCCAGAACCGCACTGTAGCTGCCATCCGCAGCAAAATGAAAAATGGTATCGCCGGGAAAAGGACCTTCAACATTGTACCCCTGCTCGACCGCTTTTCTAATCGCCGGTTCAATTATATCCACTTCCTCAGTACCGATACGCCCGGACTCCCCGGCATGGGGATTCAGGCCGCAGACAGCTATCGGAGCGTCCAGCCCAAGTGACTTGACCAGTTTATCAGTAAGATCAATGCAGCGCAGAATTCTTTCCTCGGTGATAAGACCGGGGATATCGACAAATCTTGGGTGGGTTGTAACAAGGCTGACCTTTAACCTCGGACCGCCCAGATGCATACACACATTTTCGCGCCCAACCCCTGAACGGGTTGCCAGAAATTCAGTATGGCCCGGAAAATCAAATCCTGCCAATTGAAGCATGGCCTTATGTAAAGGACAGGTAACCAGACCGGCAACAATTCCAGAGTTAAGCAGCTCCATAGCTGTTTCTAGAGATTCTCCGGCGCACCGTCCTCCTTCAGGATCAGCCTCTCCTATTTTCAATTCAAAATCAGACAGCACTTCCGGTGTGTATAAATAATACCCCGGCTTAGCACCAGAAATGCTCCTGGGATCATCAAGAACAGTATAGAACTTTCTAAGCCCAAGCTTTTCCATGTGCCAGAGCAGCCCGTTTTCAGGACCAATCATAATGTAAGCACGGTCCGCAACACGTTCAGAAAATAAACGACAGGCCAGCTCAGGTCCGAGACCGTTAGGATCACCAAGAGTTACGCAGATTTCTTTTTTCATTTTTTCAATGCCACTTGTGCCTTAGGAGAGCGTTATGGAGCCTGGAAAAATTTTAATTGTTGAGTTTAAAACTCCAGCCCCAAATATTTATGATCAGACGCCCCAGGCCATGATTTGAGCGGTTATTTAAAAGTAATAAAAAAACTCCGGCAGGATTTGTCAAAATCCGCCGGAGTCATGGTCGCAGAGTAATTTTATTATTCCGGCCTCAGAGCTATGGCTCCAAGGGGCGGCAATGTCAACTCGAGATAATACGGAAAGGCCCCAATATCACCAGCCTTGTGGGCTTTCACCTTTCCTGTGTTCCCAACATTGGACCCACCGTATATTTCAGCATCGGAATTAAAAATTTCTTCCCAGTTACTGCCTTCAGGACAGCCCAGACAATATCCTTCACGGACAACAGGGGTAAAGTTGAAAACCCATAGAACAGGTTTATCGCCTTCACTCTTACGCATAAAACTAAGAACAGACGATTTATAGTCGGAAAAATCCACCCACTCAAATCCGGACCAATCCGTATCATGCTTATACATTGCCGGATTTTCATGCATAACCCTGTTCAAATCTATAACCGTATTCCTCAGCCCCTGATGGGACGGGAATCCCAGAAGGGTCCAATCCAGTTCCTGACGGCAGTTCCACTCATTCCACTGCCCGAACTCACATCCCATGAACAATAGTTTCTTACCGGGGTGTGCCCATTGATAACTGAACAGAAGACGCAGGTTTGCCATCTGCTGCCACATGTCACCGGGCATTTTGGAAAGCAGGGCTCCTTTTCCATGCACAACTTCATCATGAGAAAGCGGCAGAAAGAAATTTTCACTAAAAGCGTAAATCATGGAAAAGGTGAGATTATTATGATGAAATGAGCGATGTATAGGACTCTTTTCCATATAAGAAAGAGTATCGTTCATCCAGCCCATGTTCCATTTAAAAGTAAACCCGAGACCTCCCGTATAAACAGGACGGGAAACCCCCGGCCATGAAGTTGATTCCTCGGCAATCATCATTGCGCCGGGGAACTGATCATGCACAACAGTATTAAGCTCTTTGAGAAGCTCAATCGCTTCAAGGTTTTCATTCCCGCCATGCTCATTGGGAATCCACTCCCCTTCGCGGCGAGAATAGTCGAGATAAAGCATTGAAGCCACGGCATCTATGCGCAACCCGTCAATATGGAATTCCTTAAGCCAGTAGAGAGCATTAGCCAGCAGAAAATTTTTAACCTCATGACGGCCGAAATTGAATATATACGTACCCCAGTCAGGGTGCTCTCCCTTTCGCGCATCAGCATGCTCAAACAGAGCTGTCCCATCAAAGCGCCCAAGTCCCCAATCATCTTTGGGGAAATGCCCGGGAACCCAGTCCAGAATCACGCCTATTCCCTCCTGATGGCACCTGTCGATAAAATAACGCAGATCATCAGGGTTTCCGTGACGGGATGTAGGTGAGTAGTAATGGGTTGTCTGATATCCCCATGATTCATCAAGGGGGTGTTCGGAAATCGGCATCAACTCAATATGAGTAAATCCCATATCTTTCACATAAGGAATAAGCTCGTTAGTGAGTTGGCGGTACGAGCGGTAATCCCAGTCTTCGCGACGCCACGACCCCAGATGAACCTCGTAACATGAAATGGGCTTTGCGAGCGGAAGGCCGGTCTGACGACGTTTAGACATCCAGCTGCTATCTTCCCACTCATAATTATTAAGTCCCCAGGTTACAGCAGCATGCCCAGGACGCATTTCGGTCCTAAAAGCAAAGGGATCTGTTTTAAGAACCTCATGACCATCACTTTGGATTACACTGTACTTATAGAGTTGTCCGGGCTGAACTTCAGGAACAAACCCCGCCCAGATTCCGGAAACACCAACTGGGAAAAGCGGATTTGATCGGGTATTCCAACCATTGAAATCACCGGCAACATAGATATTGCGGGCGTTGGGTGCCCAGACCGCAAACCGATACCCTTCCTGCTCATCCTGAATATCAAAATGGGCTCCAAGTATGCGGTACAGGTCCCAGTGTTCCCCTTTGCCGAACAAGAACAGGTCAAATGGAGCAATAAATACTGGTAAAGTCTCAGGCATCAGCTGTCTAATCCTCGGATTTGGTAGAATTTTCCATGCACTCTATATAGAAAAGGCAGCCTTTCTGGTTACAAAAACCGCTTTCCGCCCGTGCAAAGCAATCATAATTACCTTCCAGACGCTGAAGCAGACGGACTGCTTCAACAAGATTCAGGCCCTCAATATCAACGTGTAATCTCTCAGCAAGCTCTTCAATTCTTTTACGGGACATCTTAACCCCTAAATTCTGGCACCAAGCTGGCGGTACAGATTAATATATTCATCGGCAGAACGGTCCCAGGTAAATTCCCTGCGCATGGCCCGCTCAACCATCCTGCTCCACTCTTCCCGATTATGCCATGCGTCAACAGCCTGACTGACGGCTTCATAAAACATGTCCGGGTCTGGGCGCTCAAAAGTAAAACCCGTGGCATTCTCAGCCGGGTAAGGAGTAATTGTATCTCTCAGCCCCCCCACAGCGGTTGCCACCGGGGGAGTACCGAAACGCAATGCATATATCTGTGTCAAACCACATGGCTCATAACGTGAAGGCATAAGAAAAATATCCGAACCGGCCTGAATAGCGTGCGCCAGATATTCAGTATATCCTACCTGAACGCAAAACTGCCCCGGAAACTCTTCCATAAGCTCCAGCAGCCGTGCTTCATAAGCAAGATTACCTTCACCCAGAACGATTACTCCCACTTCCTTCTTCATCAGCCTTGGAAGGATGTCAATGAGCAGGTCAATTCCTTTCTGGTCACGCAGCCTTCCAATAAAGCCGAGGACAGGTTTGTGCTCCAGCTGATCGGACATATAAAAATCGCGGAGCATGGCTTTTTTACATTCCAGTTTCCCTTTCACATTATCCGGACCATAGCAACAGGGTAGGAATTTATCATTTCCCGGATCCCATACACTATAATCGGCACCGTTGAGAATTCCGATCAGCTTATGTGCCTGACTGCCCAGAAACCCTTCCAGACCGCATCCAAACTCAGGCCCGAGGATTTCTTTCGCATACGACGGACTCACAGTGGTTACTGCATCACTGTACGCAACACTGGCCTTGAGCATATTCAAATCACCATAAAACTCAGCTCCGTGCATGGACCAGGCTTCCGCAGGGAGGCCGGATTCATGAAATAGCCGCTCGGAAAAACGACCTTGAAAAGCAAGGTTGTGAATGGTGGTTACACTTTTGGTATGAGTCCAGAACGAATCTTTCATTCGCTCAAAATAAAGATAAGGAGGAACCAGCGCCGACTGCCAGTCATGGGAATGAATTATGGCCGGAGGCGTGGGGAACATCCTCGTCAGCTTCAGGACAGCTTTGCAGAAAAAAATAAATCTTTCGCAGTTGTCGAAATAATCACCGTTATGAGTGTTGTAATAGTGCCGACGATCAAAATATTCGCCACGTGCTACAAAATATACGGATAAGCCTTCATACTCAGTCTGGTAAATTTCTGCTGTTGTCGATGGCCACGGATACCCCACATGGAGATCCGAATACACAAGCCTTAGCTTATGTCCATCCAGATTCATACGCCCGTAAAAAGGAGTCACAACAGCCGTCTTAACTCCCTTACTGCTTATGCTGGGAGGTAGAGCCCCCATTACATCTCCCAGCCCGCCGGTTTTGGAAAAAGGATACATCTCAGATGTTACGTACAATACCTCGTGCACTGATCCAACTCCATTCAATTTAGCATGTTAATCAGAACCGCCAACCGCGGCATGCTTTTGCAGCCTGAAAATAGAGGATGAAAAATCTCCCAGAATATCTCGATGGTCAAAAACCAAATCCGGAAGCTCATCCAAAGGAAAAAATTTTGCTCCACCGGCATCATCCCCTGCAGTAAGTTCATCAGGGTTTGAAGCTACAGCACTGTATGTAACGCTGATTGTGTGCTGACGATCATCGCGACAGGGCATGGAGTAAACTCCAACCAGCCCGGTGAGGGAAACCTTCAGACCCGTTTCTTCGAGAGCCTCACGCACAGCAGCATGCTCAAGCGTTTCCCCGTAATCGACAAATCCACCAGGCAAGGCCCATCCTAATGGAGGATTACTTCTCTCAATAAGGACTACCCCACGCTCCGGTTCATAAATAATAATATCAACTGTAGGCACAGGATTGCGGTACATAACAATATCTTCACCGCAATGAGGACAGGGTTTTGAACCATGCATAATAGTATAAAGCCTTTTAGATTTGATAGTGAGATGGCGATCAACTTTGATTCTACTGACAATCACCAATGATTATTAACCGGAATAAACTTTCATGACAAGAGGATTCGTATTTTCTTACAATTGGTTAACAGAAGTCCGGATCAAACACAGTTCAATTAATTAAACTGCAATCAACAGAGACAATTTGACGGGTCAACAGTTTATTGCTCTATGGATAAGGGTTACAACATATATTTCCATTATGAAATCCCCCCCGAGTGACAACTTTGTATCAGCGACGAAAACAGCTCCTCTGATTCTCTTTTCTGCTACAAAATCGAAAAGACCCCACCGATTTATTCGATGGGGCCTGTTTCCGATACTATTTCAGCAAAAAAATGAAGGTAACTTGAATAAAGCAACTGCTGTGCCAATTCCTAAGACATAGACATAAACCTGATAACACACCGAAATATTGATACTTTACACCTTAAAAGCAAACAGACATAAGTTGATAACAGTAAAATATTTTTTACTCCCAGCACCACAAGACCGCATTATGTGGAGAAGCGGTTAAAGATTTTTAATATCTAGACATAATCTAGACTTATCTCGCTAAGCAGGGATAAGATTTAAAATGAAAAAGGCCTCGCCAGTTAATTCTGACGAGGCCCGTTTTCAGCACTATTTCAGCAAAGGAATGAAGGTAACTTGAATAAAGCAACTGCCGTGCCAATTTCAAAGACATAGACATCCTCCTAATAACACACTGAAATATTGATGTTTTTTTATATTAGTAGCAACTATGAATAAATTAGTAACAGTAAAATATTTTTTACTAACAGCATCACAAGACCGGATTATGCGAAGGAGCGGTTAAAGATTTTTAACATCTAGAATTAATCTAGACTTACCTCGCCAAGGAGGGATCAGCTTTAAAATGAAAAAGGCCTCGCCAGTTAATTCTGGCGAGGCCCGTTTTCAGCACTATTTCAGCAAAGGAATGAAGGTAACTTGAATAAAGCAACTGCTGTGCCAATTTCAAAGACATAGACATTTTCCTGACAAAACATTGAAATACTTATATTTTTATTTTACAATCATCCAAAAACAAACTGATAACGGTAAAATATTTTTTACTCACAGCATCACAAGACCGGATTATGCAGAGAAGCGGTTAAAGATTTTTAACATCTAGACTTAATCTAGAATCACCTCGCCAAGCAGGGATCAGCTTTAAAATGAAAAAGGCCTCGCCAGTTAATTCTGACGAGGCCCGTTTTCAGCACTATTTCAGCAAAGGAATGAAGGTAACTTGAATAAAGCAACTGCTGTGCCAATTTCAAAGACATAGACATCCTCCTAATAAAACTCTGAAATATTGATGTTTTTTATATTAGTAGCAACCATGAATAAATTAGTAACAGTAAAATATTTTTTACTCACAGCATCACAAGACCGGATTATGCGAAGGAGCGGTTAAAGATTTTTAACATCTAGAATTAATCTAGACTTACCTCGCCAAGCAGGGATCAGCTTTAAAATGAAAAAGGCCTCGCCAGTTAATTCTGGCGAGGCCCGTTTTCAGCACTATTTCAGCAAAGGAATGAAGGTAACTTGAATAAAGCAACTGCTGTGCCAATTTCAAAGACATAGACATCCTCCTAATAAAACTCTGAAATATTGATGTTTTTTATATTAGTAGCAACCATGAATAAATTAGTAACAGTAAAATATTTTTTACTCACAGCATCACAAGACCGGATTATGCGAAGGAGCGGTTAAAGATTTTTAACATCTAGAATTAATCTAGACTTACCTCGCCAAGCAGGGATCAGCTTTAAAATGAAAAAGGCCTCGCCAGTTAATTCTGGCGAGGCCCGTTTTCAGCACTATTTCAGCAAAGGAATGAAGGTAACTTGAATAAAGCAACTGCTGTGCCAATTTCAAAGACATAGACATCTTCCTGACAAAACATTGAAATACTTATATTTTTATTTTACAATCATCCAAAAACAAACTGATAACGGTAAAATATTTTTTACTCTCAGTATCGCAAGACCGCATTATGTGGAGAAGCGGTTAAAGAATTTTAACATCTAGACTTAATCTAGACTCACCTCGCCAAGGAGGGATCAGCTTTAAAATGAAAAAGGCCTCGCCAGTTAATTCTGACGAGGCCCGTTTTCAGCACTATTTCAGCAAAGGAATGAAGGTAACTTGAATAAAGCAACTGCTGTGCCAATTTCAAAGACATAGACATCCTCCTAATAAAACGCTGAAATATTGATGTTTTTCATATTAGTAGCAACCATGAATAAATTAGTAACAGTAAAATATTTTTTACTCTCAGCATCACAAGACCGGATTATGCAGAGAAGCGGTTAAAGATTTTTAACTGAGTTTAGAAAGACAAACGTTTCAGGGCGTGCCAGATACCCATTTAAAAATTCAAGACAGGTTGTTGTCTTCAAATTTTATCCTACATCATATTAGATAGCTTTAATTTGCGTATGATGGTCACGAATTTCAACTAACTTGGTATCATTTTTTAAACCCCAACAAAAAAGCCCGCCCCATTAAGGAACGAGCCACAATAAATAACAACTAAAAATATGTTAATCGGATATGGAAAAACCTGCACGGATCAAAGTGAGCCGTGAAATAACTCCATCCCTGAAAATCCGTACCTTACCACCCTTAAGCGGCTCAATTACAGTTGAAGCTGAACCGCCTTTAGGTCCGGGTTCACCATTGAGCACTCCCTCAACCTTTACAACCAGCTCTTCATCAAGCTCGTTTACAACGGCTGTAGCCGGCTTACCGCTTAGGTTAGCACTGGTTGCAATCAAGGGAGTTCTTGCCCTTACACATAAAGAACTTGCAATCGGATGATCTGTCCAGCGAACAGATGTATATCCTCTTGAATCTTTAACTGCAGATGGAAGCTCTTCACGCGCTTTGACCAGAATAGATAAAGGTCCAGGCCAGAAATGACTCGCAAGCCGGAGCAGTTCAGCAGAGGCAAAGTCTGTTACCAGATCAAGCTGCTCCATACTGCCTATAATAAGGGGAAGTGGCTTTGATACAGGACGCCCCTTGATGTGTGCAACGCGAATAGCGGCCTTTTCATCACAGGCGTCAGCACCAACGGCAAAAAGAGTCTCAGTGGGGTAAATCAATACACCACCACTCTTGATAATTTGGACAGCTTCCTGTTCAGTCATTGCAGTTACTCCATTGAAATCCAAGCGTACGGAACGAATACTAATACCAGCTTTATGCATTATGTCCAGAAACTTTTATCATGCTCGACCAACACCATTTGACACCGTATCATTTCACTACGAACCGGAATGACTTTATCTCCGGTTTGACTTAATAAAAGGCAAGTTACAGTCTGATCAACCGGAGTTACAAATGCCCACTTCCGATAAAAGATACAATATTCCTGAAATCCTTCCCCTCCTGAGCACCATTAAAAACACAGTCCCCATGTGGGTACTGGGAACAGAAGAAGCAGCTCATCAAAATGGCCTGATCAATATTTTTGATCACTTTTCCCAGAGTTATCCCGAGCTCGGAAAAGTCAGCCGCAGACTGGCTGATCTGGTCTGGATGCAAAATCCACTTGACCGGACAGCAGTATCCAGATGTCTGCAGCACGACAGCAGGCCGGGTCCCAAAAGCAGACTCCTGCAATCAATTACATCCACCCCGCAAGCGAATATCCCCGTTGAAGACCTGGAAAACCTGCTCCTGTCAGCAGACAGTAAACTGATAATCCGCCACCTGTTTCCCTTTCTACGGGGACCTGCGGCTCTTGATTGGCTTGCAGGCTCATGGAACAACCTTCTGCGGCTGGGTAACCCGGAACTGGTTTCAAATGCTTTGGATATCATTGACTGGAAAGAGGATTTTATCCAAATTAAACATAGACTTAAAGTAGAATTCAAATTTTTATACTATACTCCGGAACAGACTCTTGATGAGCTCGAAAACCTCGACGAAAAAGTCTGGTACTTATGGAAAAACTACCTGCGGGCTGAACTGATGCTGCGTAGCGGTGCAAAAGAGGAAGGAACATCCGTTCTTGAAACTTTGTGGAAGGAAAATAGCTGGAATCTGAACTGGGGGCAGAAACTTCATGCACTGCGGTATCCGTTAACCACAAAAAATGTTCTGGAAAATTCTGACGACGTTGCAATTCTGCTGTACTCATGGAACAACGGCACTTTGATTGAAAATACTCTTAAAAATGTAGCTTCAACCAATATCGGAAATGCCAGAGTGTTTGCCCTAAACAACGGGTCAGGAGACAACACAGGAGAAGTGGTTTCAAATGCAGCTTCCCTTTTTGCTGAAGGGAATTACAAAGGGATACAACTGCCGGTGAATGTAGGAGCTCCGCCAGCCCGAAACTGGCTGCTGGCCGAGCCTGAAGTAAGGAAATCCAAATGGGCTGTATTTCTCGATGACGACATTGAATTGCCGCAGAACTGGCTCGAAGAACTTCTGGCAACTGCAAAACAGTTTGGAAACCCCGGTGCGGTAGGCTGTCGCATTACATCCACCTCCGCCCCGAAATGTCTGCAATCAGCAGACTATCACCTTTTCCACCCGGGCAACGGATCATCCCAGATAGAAGGCCTGACCGAACGGGTCATGGTTTTTGATAGCTGCCGCAATGCATTTGACTGTGGTCAGTTCTCATACACCCGTCCGGCAATACATCTTTCCGGTTGCTGCCACATGCTGAATATGGAAGCAGTTCATAAATGCGGCGGATTCGACGTGCGATTCAACCCCACCCAATTCGATGACCTTGAACGGGACCTGCGGGCATATCTTGCCGGTTACACCCACATCTACGCAGGTCAGCTCGGAATAGGTCACATTCAGCACTCTAGCCTGGCAAAAGCATCTAATGTACGTTCAATGGCTCAGGTCTTCGGCAACAAAATCAAGCTGGAAAGCAAGTATACAGAAAATGACCTCACTGCCATTTTCTCACGGGACCTCAGCACCCTCTGGGCTGATACCGAAAAAAAATGGGGAGAATTAACGGGCTAGCCACTCTGCAGTAAGCTTTTCCATTTCCTCGGATGAAAATGATGGATTGTCGTACATACCCTTGGCATAACGCTGGGTGAACCCGTGGTAAAGAATCAGGGCAGCTGCAACAGAAACATTAAAACTCTGGATCATCCCCTGCATGGGAATGTATACTTCATCAGGAACCAGTTCGGCCAGTTCAGGAGCTGTCCCACTGTGCTCGTTACTCAAGATAACGGCAGAAGGCTTGCTCAAATCAAAGTCCATAAGCGGCCTTGCTGTTTCCGAAAAACCGGTCCGCAGCACCTGATAGCCCTGCTCCCTGAGTCCGCCTATCATTTTGGCCGGATCTTCATGGCGGGTGCGTTCAACCCACTTCTTGCCTGAAGCAGAAGACTTCTTGTCCAGCTCCGGCCATTCTGCTTCGGTGTAATAAAGATGAATGCCGTAAATGCCGAAAGCATCACAGCTGCGCAGGATAGCTGAAACGTTATGCGGATCCCATACATTATCAACAATAAGGGTAAAATCTTTCTGGCGTTTTGCCAGAACTTCCCGGACTCTTGCCTCTCTTTGCGGTGTTCTCTGTCTTTCCATGGCGGTTTAGGTACAAGACCTTTTAAAAGTTGGCAAGGTTGAGTGAACATGATTCAGTTGACAATTTTTCCCAAAAGAGATTGACATTCAATTGCCAAAAAAATGATGATATGTAATTATTTCAGATGATATTTTCTTTACGGAGGAATTAATGCGAGCGCTGATAGCGGAAGATGAATTTGTAGGCAGAAAGCTGCTCTCAACCTTTTTGTCTCCTCTTTTCCAGATTGACATAGTTGTAAACGGACAGGAAGCCATTGAGGCCTACAAACTCGCACACGAGGAAGGTGAGCCTTACGGCCTGATACTGATGGATATCATGATGCCTGAAGTTGACGGACTCAGTGCACTGGCTGCCATACGGGAATTTGAAAAATCCTTGGATATCAAGCCACAATCGAAAGTAATCATGACGACGGCATTAGATGATGCAAAAACTGTAATCAGATCCTTTCACGATGTGGAGGCATCTGCATACATAGTTAAACCTGTTGTCAGAGAAAAATTGTACGAAGAACTCGAAAAGATAGGTCTTTTACAAAAATAATTTCCGGCTGCACGGAGTAAGTAGTATGAGTGAAGACGATTCCCTTATTGAAGAATTTTTCTCGGAAGTAAACGACAAATACTATCCGCAGGTGCTGGAAGGTATCGATCTTCTGGATGAACAACGCATTGAAGAAGGAATCGAAATTCTCTCCCGCCCGTTACACACCATCAAGGGTGTTACTGGATTTATGTCCGGGTTTGAGCCTGCATCAGCCTTCACCCACAAGGTTGAAAGCTTTCTTAAAAAAATGCAGGCGGGTGAAATTGAACATAAACTGCCGCAAATTGCGCTGGCTATTGAATCCGTAAATGCTATATTCATTCTTATTGAGCAATTACGGGATTCCGGCAGCTATGATAAAAATTCTACAGACGATATTGAAGCCAGACTTTCAGGAGAAGGCAAGTCATCCATTTCCGGAGGACCTGAAGCAGATAATCCGGTACTTACAGAATCTTTGCCTGAAGCAGAGGTGATAACACTTCAGGCAAGGCGCCTCTATCATCAGGATCAGCTTAAAGCTGTTCAGGATGCACTTGATGCTCTGGACAACGACAGGCCCATTCTGATTGATTTCGGATCATCTTTATCGGTTGGTTCAGCTTTGTTTGAACTTATTGCAAGTTATTCCGATACACATGAAATAGGAGTAACCGGCATGAACAGTCACAGTATCAGTACTTTCCATTCATGGGGCTTTCAGAACTACCTGTCAGTTTATGACAGCCGAGACAGCTATTTCAAGTAACGCCGGAGCAAGCGGATAATGAAAGACAGTATTTCCAGTTGCATAAGCCAGCTTCAAGAATCAATAATCGACCTTGAACACGGCTCGGGAGATATCAATTCCATATTGCAGGATCTTGGGCTTGAGCATGTAAAAATGCCCTCAGCACAGGTTATTGCCCTTATGGATATGCTTACCGACGGCATTACCCCAATCACCCCTGAACTTATTACTGCACTGCTGGACATCACCGAAGCTCAGAAGAAATTCTACTATTGCATTGGTGGGTTACTGGACAAAGGCGTTGCCCAGCTTGACTCAAGAACTCCTGAAAATCCTGAAGCTGCTGCCTCAGGAACTTCAAACTCCGACCTTGAAAAAGCGGAAATGGAAATGATGGCTGAAATGGCAGCCATGATGGGAGAAACCCCGGACGAAAATGACGGCTGGGAAAAAATGGATGCCATATCTTCCGAAGACCAGCCAGAGGAATCCTCCTCTTCCCCGGCAACAGAAGACGATGATCATAATCCGCCTGAAGAAGATTCCCGGGCAACAGAAGCAACTGCAGCAAAAGAAATAAAAACCGACGAAATAAAAGAAACCGTCCAAAAAACACCTGCAAAGAAGAAGGACTCACAGGCCATATCCTCCATCAGAGTTTCCACTCAGCAGCTTGATTCTTTAATTGAACTGGTCGGAAAACTCATGGTGACCTATGCAGTTATCGCCCAGACCAAAGCGGATAATATCTCTAAGATTTCATCTAGCCTGGCTGAGCTGGACAAAGTTATCCGCAGCCTGCAGTCTGAAGTGGATGAAATACGCCTTGTTCCGCTCAAACAGATTTTCATGCCCATGCACAGGCTGGTTAAGTCCACCTCCCAGAAACTTGGAAAACGCATCAAGTTCACCATTAACGGAGATGAACTGGCACTGGATAAAACCATAGTTGAGTGCCTTAACGAACCCCTGGTCCACCTGCTCAGAAACGCTCTCGACCACGGTATTGAATCCGCAGAAGACCGCGAAATGTGTGGTAAGGATGAAGTAGGAACCGTCAATCTTTCTGCCTATCGCAAAGGTGAGTTTGCCTACATTGAAATAAGTGATGACGGTAAAGGTCTTGATGCTGACATTCTGCTTGTCAAAGCTTTGGAAAAAGGCCTTGCCGATCCTGAAAAAGAGTATTCCAAAGAAGAGATATACGAATTCATTCTGCAATCTGGTTTTTCCACAGCTAGTGCGGTTACCGATATTTCTGGGCGGGGAGTAGGAATGGATGCAGTGGTCACTGCCATCAAAAATACTCTGGACGGCAAAATTTCAATCCAGAGTGAACTTGGTAAAGGATCTACTTTCACCATTGCAATACCTTTAAGCAGGTCTGTAAACGAAGGTATCGTCGATGCACTCATCGCCACCATAGCAGATGAGACATTCATCTTTCCCAGCCGCGAAGTTCTTGAAGTTTACGAACCGGCAGAACATGAATTTACCGATCTTCCTGATGGACGTGAAACAGTTTCTGTCCGGGGTAAAGTGCACCCCCTCATCCGCATGTACAAAATTTTCGACCTGCCTGCCCCATCAGAAAAAGTTATTCCCAAGGTCATTCTGGTCAAACTAGGAGAAACAAAAGCCGCGATCCTTGTTGATGAAGTCCTCAGACAGCAGAAAGCAGTGGTCACCGGCTTCACCCTGCCGGTAAACCTGATCTACAAGCTCCCCATACTCGGCTTTGGAATGATGGGCGAAAGAGACGCACTGGTTATAGACACCGAAACCCTGATTGCCAGCCAGTTGGAAGATTCAGAAGAGTAAGTGCTGTAAAGACTTCCACTTTTTCACCTGCCTCAAAGTTCTTTCCGATGCAGAATTTCTCTGCTATGGATGCAGGTTCATTTAAATTGATTAACACGAAATCAGGCAGGACGAATTAATGAAGAAAGCCATCTTGTTTGCAGCACACGGTTCAAAGAACAGAGCAGCCAGATCCGCTCTGGGAAATATTTTAAAGATGGCCAAAGAAAGGTACCCTGATCTCATCATTCAAAGTGCATTCACCTCCACCCATGTTCTTAAAAAAATGAAAGAACAGGGCCAGAAGCTACCAACAGTAAAACAAAATCTGGAACAACTGGCCCAGGAAGGGGTAACACATGTTGTTGTTCAGTCCCTGCATGTTATTCCCGGCAGTGAATTCAACAACATAAGCAGACTGATCAGCAGGGTCGAACGCGGAGAGATACCCCTTGAAAAAGCAGTCCTCGGAAGCCCTCTGCTTTCAGGAGAAAAAGAAATAGATGAAGTTTCGGACATGATCTTGAACCTCATTGAAAAACGTGACCCCGAAAAGGAAGCACTTATCCTTGTCGCTCACGGATCCAAGTACTCCGACAGCGGAAATGCCCTCTATGATAAGTTCAAACAGATTCTGGAAGCCAAAGACAAAAATGCCTACCTCGGCAAACTCAATGCAGAGGAAGGAATCGTCGAAATCGGGGATAGAATCAAGGAATCAGGGATAAAAAAAGCATACATGCTGCCCCTGCTCTTCGGAGCTGGAAACCACGTCAAAAAAGACATGGCCGGAGAAAATAAGGATTCCTGGAAAAACATAGTTGCTTCCAGAGGAATAGAGGTGGAAACCGTTCCACAGGGTATCGGGGAATTTGACGTTTTCGCTGAACGCTGGATGGATAATCTTGCTAAAGCCATCAAGGAACTTGAAGACTAGCGATTTTCAAAAAGAACCGTTCTTGCCAATGCTCCGCACCACATATACTATTATGCTGGTGCGGTTAATTTTTTTACGGGAACAAATGTGATGAATACCTCTCTTATTGTGCGTTGCCATGATGATAAAATCATGGAACTTACACCCTCATCCGAACTCAATCTTGCGCAGCTTCTCTTTCTTAATGGAGCATTTCAGGGTGTTCCGCTGTGTTCGGGCATGGGAAGATGCGGCCTTTGCAAGATAAAATTCGAATCAACACCGCCAGCAGCACGCAAAGAGGAACTCAGGAAATTCAGCCGGGAAGAAATTACTGCAGGCTGGAGACTTTCCTGCCTGCATCAGGCGCAACAGGCCCGGGTTTATCTCCCGGAGCCGGAACGGGTCGTTCCCAGAGTCAGCGACAGGTTCTCTTCAAGTCTTCCCGGAAAAATGAAACTGGCTGTAGACCTCGGTACCACCGGTCTTCACTGGGCTTTTACAGTTAATGGAGAAGTAGTAAAATCAGGTCAGGAACTTAATCCACAAATAGGGCTTGGCAGTGAAGTTATGTCCCGGCTGGCCTTTGCCGTGATCCCCGAGCAGTGCTCCACCCTTTCAGGACTGGTTACTGACCGCCTGAAGCAGATAATAGCCGAAACAGGCCCGGTAAAGGAAATGGTCATCGCAGGTAATCCGTCCATGACCTCAATTCTGGCCGGACTTGACGTTTCAGGCCTAAGCCGGGCTCCATACAGCCTTCCTGATCAGGGTGGTGAAGTTATTTCTCTTGACACAGAACTCCCGCAAGCCTACATCCCGGCACATCTGGCACCGTTTGTTGGTGCAGATATAACAGCCGGTATAGTGGCTCTTAACTTTGCGGATGATAAACCGCAATACCCTTATCTTTTTGCAGATCTGGGTACTAACGGTGAATTTGTTCTGGCTATTGATGAACATAGATACATCGTTTCCTCGGTCCCCATGGGACCGGCGCTGGAAGGAGTAGGCTTAAGTAACGGACGCACAGCAGGCCCCGGAGCAATCAATGCTTTCACCCTGACTCCGCTGGGGCTGTCAGCCTCCTTCATTAAAGAAGAAGGTAACAGTTCGTTTGATTCAGCCGAGCTTCCCGGAATAACCGGAACCGGATACCTCTCACTGTGTTCGCTGCTCCTGAAAGCAGGAGTACTGACCAAGGAAGGGCAATTCGCATCTGGAAATACCCCCTTTGCTGCCAAGCTGGCCCGCAATATTACTGAAATTAACGGGACTCCGGCTCTTGAACTTGGAGTGCGGGAAAAAATGATGCTCCCGGCTACGGATATAGAAGAAATACTTAAAGTAAAAGCAGCCTTCAACCTTGCCATGTCCGCCCTGCTGAATGAAGCAGGCCTTGCGCCGTCCGATCTCAAACAGCTCATACTTGGCGGAGCGATGGGGCAGCACGTTAATATACATGATCTGGTAATGACCGGATTCATCCCTGCGGAAAGTGCCGGTATCACCCGCGCCACAGGTAACACATCCCTTGCGGGAGCAATAATTCTATCAAACAACGAAAACAGTCGAGACTTTGCCTCTTCCCTGCCGTCATGTTCCAGCGTACTTGAGCTGGCCGGAAAAGGTGACTTCGGGCAAAAGTATCTCGAAAGGATGATATTCCAATATGTCTATTAAAGTTACTTCACTATTTCCGCTGCCCACACCGGAAATTTCAAAACAGCTGGCCGATTATGCCAATATTCTGAACAAAATTGTTCCGCTTAAGGCCAAGCACATGAAAGAACTGCACTACGCTGTTCGTGACCTTTCCCGTGCATTGACCGGAGAAAGGTCCAGTCTGTCAAACGATTACATGGGCGATCCGCGCAGCCTGAATGCATACCTGCGCTACTTTCTGCCATGGAACCTCTACCGCCTGTCCCGCCTGTTTCAGGGACTGGATATCAAACTGCCTGATAACGGCGTTGTAGTTGACCTTGGCTCAGGGCCGCTGACCGTAGCTCAGGCCCTTTGGATTGCCAGACCTGACCTGCGCAAAAAGAAACTTACTTTCATCAATGTGGACCGCACCCCTAAACCGATGCGTGAGGGAACCAGGATATTTGAAGCTCTCGCCGGAAAGGACAGCCCTTGGCGCATGGTAAATGTCAAAGGAGGGTCCACATCCAAAATCCGTGAAAAAGCAGACCTTCTTGTAACTGCCAACATGGTTAATGAGGCTTCCGCTGGAACCCGTATCCCGCTTCCGGTATGGGCAGAAAACTTTTGCCACTCCATGGCCGGAAAGCTTGCACGAGGAGGACGCATCCTGATTATTGAGCCGGGAATCCGCCGATCAGGACGAGTTCTTTCTGTCATCCGTGAAGAATTCATCAATAGAATGTACTCCATCCTCGGACCCTGTACCCATTTCGGGGAGTGCCCCATGAGCGCAGATCAGGGTAAGGCGTGGTGTCATTTCAACTTCGACTCTGACCATGCTCCCAAATGGCTGCAGGATCTTTCCACCCGTTGCCGCCTTGAGAAGGATAACGTCAGCCTCAGTTTTCTATACGTAGGCCAGCCGGATGATGAACCGCAGCAGGCCCGTGAAGGAGAGCTTCTGATCCGTGCAATTTCAGATTCATTTCGCTTAGATGAAGGTGGATTCGGTCAATACGGATGTGCTGATCCAGGACAGATTCTGCTGGTGGCAAGAGGTGGAGCAAAAACCTTGTTTCCAGGTGGACTAATCGGTATGCCTGTTCCCGAAGAAGAAAAAAAGGATGCCAAATCCGGCTCCCTGATGATCGATCTTCCTGTACGTGAACACGACAAGCGCAAACCACACAAGCCGGCAGAAAAACCGGCGGGCAGCCCACATCCGAAAAGAGATGAAAAGCGCGATAGTCGTAATTTCGGCAGCAAGCCCGGAAAGACCGGCTTTAAAATCACTAAGAAAAGCTAAATCACAGCTTTCAGATTTGATACGCTTCGCCATCTTAGTCAGTTGATTTCGCCTTAGGCATCCAGAGGGCTACGCTCTCTTTGGATGCCTAATTTGGCTTTATCTCTGGAAGATGAAAACATTGGAATGTTATAAATACCAAATCTTTCTTTCAAAGAGCCGAAGCCTTAAGGATCACAAAATGGAATTTATTGATCTGGGACTTATCTCCCATGCAGAAGCTGAAAAGATTCAGCTTGAAAGACTGAATAAAGTAATGGAGGGCACAGCTGAAGATGCCCTCTTTCTGCTGGAACACCCTCCTGTTGTCACTCTTGGCCGTCAGGGAGGGCTTGAAAACCTTCTTATCAGCGAGGAAGCTCTCAAAAAGATGGGAGCTGAAGTGGTTCAGACCGCACGTGGGGGCAACATAACCTGCCACTACCCCGGTCAACTGGTGGTCTACCCGGTTATGCGAGTAGAAAAACGTCCGGGGGGCCTAAAAAAATTCTTCCATGACATGGAAGAAACTGCAATTCAAACCGCAGCAGGTTTTGGAGTTAAGGCTGAAAGGAGTGAAGGTCGGCCAGGAGTCTGGGTCGGACCCGGAAAACTGTGCTCCATAGGTATCGGTGTAAAAAAATGGATCACCTACCATGGTCTCTCTTTCAACGTTTCCCGCGACATGCAACTTTTCGACGCCATCACCCTGTGCGGGCTGCACGGCGCCCATCCCACTTCCCTGTCCCGCGAGGCAGGGCGAGACATAGATACCGAGGAAGTAAAAGATGTCTTCAGAAAAGAATTCAGAAAAATATTTACGGATTCCGCCGTGGCTGCGGGTTAAACTGCCCACCGGAAGAACCTTCAACAGCACGGCCAAACTTCTTGCAGACCTCAACCTGAATACAGTCTGCCAGAATGCAAAATGCCCCAACTGCTGGGACTGTTTCTCACGCAAGGTCGCCACCTTTCTGATCATGGGCAACAACTGCACCCGCAACTGTGCTTTCTGTAATATTGCCCCCGGAAGAATTGATCCGCTGGACCCTGACGAACCGCGCCGTGTATCTGAAGCAGTAACCCGGCTCGGCCTCAAATACGTGGTCATAACCTCAGTCACCCGCGATGACCTGCCTGATGGCGGAGCTGCGCACTACGCAGAAACAATCAAGCGCATTCATGATGAACACCCGGAATGTACCATTGAAGTACTTATTCCCGATTTTCAGGGTAATCTTGATGCACTGAAAACTGTTATCGAGGCAGGACCTGATGTCATTAACCACAATGTTGAAACGCCTCCTGCACTCTACGATCAGATCCGCCCGCAGGCTGACTACAGCCAAAGCCTTGAACTGCTGGAAAGAGTCAAAAAACTCAGCAATATCCACGCTAAATCAGGATTGATGGTAGGACTTGGAGAAACAGACGAACAGGTCTATCAGGTAATTGATGATCTGGCCGGAATTGACTGTGATATTATAACCATCGGTCAGTACATGCGCCCATCCAAAGATCACCCTGCAGTTAAGCGCTACGTTGAGCCTGCCGTATTTGATGAATATGCTGAATATGGTAAAAAGCTTGGAGTACCGCACATGTTCTGTGCTCCGCTTGTCCGCAGTTCCTTCAATGCTGCTGAAGCATTTGAAAAGCTTTAACCTTAACCGAGATGCAAATGACCGACAAACCAGATTTTCGCGCTGCAATTTTTGACCTGGACGGAACCCTGCTCGACACCCTTGGAGAAATAGCCACGGCCTGCAACTCTGCACTGGCAAGACGGGGGTATCCGGAACACAGCAAGGATGCTTACCGTAAATTTGTAGGCAGCGGAGCAAAAATGCTGGCCCTGCGAGCACTTCCTGACGAAAAGAAAAATGCAGATGAGCAGGAAAAACTCTTTGCTTTTATTGTTGAAGAATTTGCGCGGGTTCAAAGCACCATCGCCAGACCTTATGACGGCGCTGTGGAAATGCTCACTGCATACTCAGAGGCGGGAATAATTATTTCCGTACTTTCCAATAAACCCGAAAAATTCACCATTGAAGCAGTTGAGACGCTTCTGCCTGGTACTGATTTTTTCAAGGTGTGCGGAGGCAGGCAGGACATACCCTTGAAACCTGCCCCAGACTATGCCCGCAAGCTTGCAGATGAAATGAAGATTCTTCCAAAAGATATCATTTTTGTGGGAGATTCGGATATTGATATGCAGACTGCCTGCAATGCAGGAATGTTCCCAGTAGGTGCTGCATGGGGGTTTAGAGGCCCTGAGGAATTAAAAAAAGCCGGAGCAAAACTGATTCTGGAGAAACCGGCAGATCTTATCAAGCTGCTGTAGTATAATTTCACATAAAAATAAAAGGCCGTTCCTTCCCCTGATGGAACGGCCTTTTTTATTTTGTACTATTTGCTTGTGCTGAAAGTAAGGGAAAATGCGAACCAGACGCGACGGGTATCATCAAGCCGCTTTTCGAACTTGCCGATAATGATCTGTCTGCCTTTAGGACCGATTTTCACCATGAAAGGTTTGGGAGACTCAATGTTTACCAGTTCCGGGTGTTCAATATTCTTGTCTGAAGTTCCGGAAATTCTGGCACCTTTAACGTGAGCAGGCTTACCTTCAATGTAAAGCATTACCGGAAGCATGTCGCCTTCCTTAAGCTTGGTGGGATCCTTTAAAGGTACGAGTTCCGCTCTCTGGCCGATAGGCTTATCCATGCCCGGCATCCAGTTAAGTATGCATTTGGATAGTTTATAGGACATACCCTGATCAAGAATTTTACCGCAAACAACTCTCGGTGATTCAAAGTTCTGCCAGCCACCTTCTTCGGTGTTGAACCAGTACTTGTTGTCAAATTCAACAGTGAGCATGTTGAATGAATCAGTCAACCATGCATAGGCTTCGCCCTTGTTATAGATCGGTTCCAGCGGAACCTTCCAACCGGTCTCGGTTGTTCCGGTTATAGCTGTGATACGGTCAATGGGATAAGGATCAGTTGACCCAGGGTGACCATACATCAGATGGACTTTGTGCCCTTTCTTCTCCAGCCACATATCATGGGCGGAGCAGATTGAACTGAACAATAGAACAAGTGCCATTGCCGGAATAATTCTCTTCATAATCATAATTTTACTCCTATCTTTGAAAATGAAAACTATTTTCACTCTCGTTAGAGAAAGGATGAATTACAAATATTATCAGTTCCTGTCAATAAGTAACTTTCTAAATAATGCTAACCAGCTTCGGATATCATAACATTTTTAGTATTTTTTTGAGAAAAACAACAAAACTCCCCCGAAACAAGTCGCATCGAGGGAGTTTTAATAGATTATCTACTGTTTATATTTTCGGGTCATTATACCTTGTGAGGCCTTGATTACGTAATCCTGAACACTTTTTAACTTCCAGTGATCATTTAACTGAAGAGCACTTCGATTGGCATAATACAGCCTCTCAAGGAACAAATGCAGCTTACTCCCGGGCTTATCCCGGAGCTCCCTGTACAAGGCATAGTAATCATAAGGGTCAAACTTTCTTCCATTGCCGGCGTTCTCAGATAATTTTCCGGCCATATCCGCTGCGACCTTTTCCTGCAGAACCCCGGCAGGGTTATCCAAACCCCCGCTTTCACAAAATGCTGCCATTTCCTTCTTAACCCGTTCAATTGAGAAGGCCGGATAAAGAGCATCAAACAAATTGGCCAGAATTATTGAATCTCTGACAGCCACAGATCTTGTTGTGCCTGCACGAAGAAACCCGACTACCTGTGGAAGCCTCTGAAAGTACACCACAACGTTTTCGCTAAGTGATGCCAGTTGACGTTGATATTCTGAATATCTGTCATCAGCAGCGCACATATTTACGGTTGAAGCCAATAGCTGCCCCATTGGAACAAAATACTGCCGTGAATAATCAGACCAATCCGCATCACTGGTTTTTGCGCTAAACTCAACCAGATCATAAAGACTTAGCGGGTTTAGAATAGTTGCATAAGTAAAGAAACTGTAGGCCATACGCTGACTTTCAACGGTTGGTGTATCCGAAGCTTCTTCCATGATTTTCGCGGCAAGCTGTGCAATATTTTCCCCAACCTGAAAATAAGCAGTTTCTGGGATAATATCCTGATAGCCATCTTGCGAGAAATACTTATGGGCGAAGACAATATGCTCAGCATTATTAAGATCAGCCCAATCCATCAGATCCTCTCTACCGGAATCCCCAAGGAATGCAGCCTGTTGCTGAACAAGATTACCGGTTTCCTGCCATAAATTTTTCATGGTTGTGAGATATTCATCAGAATCTGCAAAAAATCCGTTTCTATAAATAACATCCTTTCTATTGCCACGGCTGTTCGCAAGGCGCGAATACAACTCATAGCTTGAATCAATATTTTTCTGGCTTTCCCTGTTCAACTCATTTCCAAAATAAGGGGTATCCACGGCATCACTTTTATTAAGCTTAACACTCCATATAATGTAAAGCAGAATGGACTTCTGAGTCAGAACAGCCGCACGACCTTTATCCGTGTCGGCCCATTCGTAGGCAAGATCAAAGTAATAAAGGGACTCCTTGAAAAGCCGCTCATACTCAGAAGCGGGCAGAGTATCGCGCAATGCGGCTGCGGTAGCCTCTCCCACGGCAAATGCGACGGTATAATTGATATTTGCGGAGTCCGAACTGCGCCCCTGAAACCTGTTCATAATATTTCGATAATACTCTTCGTTCTCAGGCAGCATTTCGGTAATATTTGCCACCACTGGCCCAACCGGGAACAATCCGGCCATTCGTTTATCAATTATTGCCTTATCAATAGCCAGATTGAGAACATTAACACAGTGGTAGGCAAAGTCCGAAGCAAAGCGACCCCGTAATGCAAAAGCCCCCTTACGCTCCTGATGAAGCGGAACAATAACTTTTTGCCACAGGGAATAAATAGTATCTATCAACCCAGATCTGTCATTTTCAGCAAGCTGCTTGTGCCCTTTAATAAAAAGAGCCCAGAATAGATAATCTCTTTTCGCGTCATAGGAATCCTTCAACTCTGAAATTAGCAGCATCGCATTATTTAGATACTGTTTTTTATTACTTGTTAAGTACTCCAGTAACTGCCCAACTGCTGCGCGCAAGTACATAACTGAAGGCTGATCACGAATTATATCCGCTTCACCAAGCTCGACAGCAACCGCCGAGCGTCCCTTGGTTGAGACTTTTTCCAAAAGTGAGCTGTTGTAATCATGAAGCGTTTCACCATATCTTTGCTCATACTTTTCTATATTCTGCCTCAAAAACTCACGGTCACTAAAAGTAAACCTGTAAGCCCGATCAACAAAATCCTCCCAGTATTGGGCATAAGCCGGGGCGACGCCGGCAAACAGCACCAGAGCAACAATTGTCAGAACAGCTATTTTCTTATTCATTATCGGCCCCGCATTTCTTTTTTCAGCAGATTCAACGCAAACTCGAGAAGTTCACATCTGGTCACAAACTCTTTTTTTCCAGTGCTATTTATCAGCTTCACCGACAGATTGATGCGCTTATCCACACCGAAAAAGACCACAATTCCAACATCGGTACGAAATCTGGACAGCTCCGGATTTTCGTAAACGATATTAAATATCTCATCTTTCAGCATTGCCTCGCGAGACACATCCTCGCATATAGCCAGCTCACCATAAGAGATTTCACCCCGTGTTCCTGTTCCAGCAATAATGTCTGAAGGCTCGGTTTGCGGCATTACTCCGGAATAGCCGATGCCTTCACCTGAAGCATTTTTTTCATTACCGGTTCCCGGTGTAACGGACCTGCTTAACGAGCCCTTATCCAGCTCTCCACCATCTCCGGCCCCCGCATTTGCAGAACCAATTCCGCTGACTTCAGCAGTGACTCCCTTGCTGCGCACGGAAGCAGGGCGAATACCTTTACCGGGACTGGCTGCTCCCATTTTTCGATAGCCATTGATAGGTCCGGTTACACCAGAAGCACCTATTTCAGACACTCCGATACGAGAAGCCGTTGATTCACTGGCCTTTGATCTCACGGGCATTCCCTGAAGTTCCGGATTCATAGTCTTTTTTAAAGCAGGCTGAGTGTCGTTTTCACCATCTGCCCTTCTTGAAACCAGACTTTGTTCACTGGCTTTGGAGTAATATGTTCTCGGCAGCATCCCCGCTGCCAAACTCCCGGTAACAGGTTCCTCTTTGGGCAGATTTGCATTACCGGACAAAATATCTGCCCGTTCGTTATCCCCTGACTGTGATGGTTTCTCCCAGCCGTCCATACTTTGCAGCCTGCCTGTATATGGACCTGTATCCTCATCATCTTTCAAATCTGGAAGACTTGTTGCTGCAACCTGCGAACGCTCTTCAGAATTATTCATCGGCTTTGCCCCGGCAGCACGTTCTTTGGTTTCATCGGTTTCCTGAATCTCGGTCTTCTGCTGCTTCATTTTCTCAGCTATTTGAACTTCCGGCTTAACAGCTGGTTCGGCCTTATTTTTCGGAGCGGCTTCTTCAGGTTTTGAGCTGGTCTTCTCGGGCTTGGGCTTTGTTTTCTCTATTTCACCCTTATTCTCGACTTCCACGACGGTCTGTTTTGATTTTCCAGATTTGGTTTCAACAATACTGATCTCAGGCTCTTTTGATAAAATCTGGAGGCGTACCGGAGAAGATGCTTCTTCAACTACCGGCTGCCTGCTATATTTAGCAGGACTGTAGGCAAGGGCTCCCCAAAGACATATAGAAAACAATACAGCAAAGCAGACTGCCCCGATAAAACCATTTGAACGCGGATGCTCTGAGGAATATGAAAGAGGAAGCAGGACCTTCCCTGCGCCGTATGAATATCTTTTTAATGCCCAGTTATTATTTATCATCTGTGGAACTATGTATTTTGGTCTGCACGGTGGTCCAAACCTGAGAATTGGGCCAAACTTTTTGAATCAGAGATAGAGCCATTAACATATCTCCTGTACGAGACCCCTCAGCTGCAACAAACTCCGGCTGCTGCTTCTCCTTCCTGATTTCGATAAGTCTGGCCTCCAACTCCTCCGGAGTCGCAGCTTCCGGGATATTCTCCCACTCACCCTTAACCTTTCCACGCTTCTGTAAAGACACCCCCCATTTCTCACTACTGATATCCACATATAACCGGTAAGCATGCTTTTCGCCCGGAGCACTTTCAAGACTATCACTACTTGCAACTTCACTTAACTTAAGCTGCACATAATCCTTGTCGGTGGCAGGTATTACGGCAAGGGCAAGAACAAGAAGAAACGCAAGGTCGGCAAAGGAAAAAATCCATACCAGACTCGGTTTACGCCGCATTTTCCTTCCCCTCTTCCGCGCATCGTTGTTGAGCCATTGCAATGGAACGACGAATATTGTTTTGGGCAAAATGCTGCAGAAGCATTTTCACGGACTCGAAAAAGACATAAGCTACAAGAGCGAAAATAGTACTCAGTAAAGCGGTTCCCATACCAGCAGAACTGAGTCCATCTTTAATGCTTCCGTCCTGATCAATAAAAAGCATTGTCATTCCGATAATGGTTCCAAGAAACCCAATTGGCGGAAACAGGTTAACAAGCGCCTCATAGGGTCCAAGCATTTTGTCTTCAAAAACGGACATTCCGTACTGAAAGACGGCATCATTCAAAAAAGCCTTAGGCGGCTGAACGGCTGATTTAAATGACTCCCTGATTTTCTCGCTTTCAATTTCCACTTCCATATCTCTAGAATTTGAAAGGGCGGATGCGGTATTTTCAAATGATATATTTTTCTTTTTTATCTCAGGCCTCCTGCCGCCTTCACCCACCCAGGACTGATAAAACACTTTCTGAACCATCTCACTCAGGTTATCCTTTTCGCTGATATCAGCTGCAGGGTTGGTGCATCTGCGACGCCACAGCTGAAGAACTGTGCGAATAGTCCAAATAATCAAAAACAAAACCAATCCGACCATACCGATAAACATGAAATCCTGAAGACCGATGGCAAGATTACTTATCTTTCCTGCAACAATTGACCACATAATCTCCCCCTACCCCCGCTCACTGATGATCTTTTCAAACTCTTCAAGACACCCCTGCAAATTACGGCAGGATAAACCTAAATCACGAACATCAAGGTCTACTCTGTCCTTTGCCAGTTCGTTAAGCATCTCAAGATTCTTACGAGCCAAAAGATTCTGAGAAGCCTCTCCTTCAGCAACAGGCAAATAGGTATCAATGCGAATCTGCACGACAAGCAGCAGAGCTTTTATCAGTTTATCGCGCAGTTCCACATCCTGCCTATCAAGAGCAAGTCTGAATTCTCCACGATCAAGCAGCATTTGATCGAAGAACTTATTATTATGTTCAACAAACTCTTTTTGATAGACTATACTATTATGGAGATAAAAATTTTTTGAAACCTCTCTGATAGACTTTGAAGAATCAATAAAACTTTCAAGCCAGACAGAAAGGCCTTCAAAAGTAGGATCAATAAACCCGTAAGGATCGCTGTATGAAGCCTCTGGCTTAATACTGACTTGCGGATCTGTTCCTTTGTTACCCTTGAGAGCTGCACATCCAGAGAGCATGCTAAGTATCAAAATCGGTATTAATATTTTCATATATCGCCTGTTTTTAAATATCTGACCAGATAACATAACCATAAAGGACTAACCCTGCCTTCTTACAAAAGCGTTTACTGTTATAACCGACCCAATCATCCCTATTGGAAAAGCCAACGGCTTGAACCAGATCCAAATCAGTGACAGCTTCTGGTTTAAGTCCATTCCCATAAAATTGACTACACTGAAATCCTGATAATTAATTGTGAAATAATACAACACACTGATGGCAAGCATAAGAAGAACCACCGCCAGTCCCAATATAATAAAACATAGATGCCTTGAGCAGCTTTTACCAAAAACAAATGGATCACAGTAAGAATCCACAGAAGGGAGAAGAACAGAAATAAGGACAGATATAACAGTGATTACAAGCGCAATATCTCCTATACCATAATCAAAACTCAACGTAATTGCTTGTCTGATATCATCATCAACCAGACCATCCTTACTCAAGCAATTGAAGAAATTTTTGCTTTGTATTTTCACAGAATTCTTTGGCAGCTTAAAATATATATCACAAAATTGAATCAATGGATCAAATCCTCTAATAACATACCCCTTAGCACCATGAACAACATTTACTCCTTCAATTTCCCTGTAATCATTATACCCTTTTCTTTTGATATATATTTTACTATCAGAATTATAGTTCAAAACAATTGCAGACAGGAATGCAACATTATTTTCCTTAATCTTATTAAAAGTAATTTTATATTCATTTGCAGGACATAAGCTAACCTTAAAGAATGCATTTTCAAGCTTTGATTTATTACCAATGCCATAGTTAGAAACTGTCCCGGTTGAATCACTCACACTGAATATACCATGGGCCTCAACGACAACCCATTTACCGTTAATAAACTTAATATGACCATTGGAGTAAGTTACATTTCCATTTTCTGAGATTGAATTAACAAGTATGCTCTCCGATTTTTTCTCAATCAGACTTACAATGTTTTTATGTTCGGATTTGAAATGAATATCCACAGAACTGTTTGTTTCTTTTTCCAGGCCGGCAACATAAATCACAGATACGACCCAGGTTGATACCCCAACAGCAAAAGCGCATAGAGAAACATAAATCAACCAATTAACAAATCTCATTTCTTACTCCTGCTCCAAATCCTTCATAATATCTAAAAATAGAGTCAACTCCTGGCTGGGAATTATTTTCTCAAATTCATCATATTCTAAGATTTTAAGTTGTACTGGGAACTTAACATCCAACAGTTCTTCCCTGATGGAATCTTCTAAATGGAATTTATGGTATTTATTCCCGGAAATACTGATCTTTCCCCATGGAGAACCATAGCCGGCACCATTTCCAAGAACTTTTGAAACTTTAACCTGTACATTTGGACTGCAAAAAGTTGCATTATATGCAAATAGGCCTTTCCCATTATAGGGCAATCCGGATTCAACATATTTAATATACAATTGCTGACAGTTTAGAATCTTATTCTTACTGAGATTTTCTTTATTGCCACTATCGATAGGATGATCCGTAACGATCCCCGGCAAGACTGAATTACCAGCGGCTGCGTGGACAGATTCCCCCTCATCAATGCTGGAACCGGTATCTGTCTCTGTTTCGTGTTTCCCGGCACCCGAGATATCCCCAATCGCCTCAAATTTCTGCGGCGGCGCCACAGCACCGCTTCTTTGCTCAGCAACAAAAACCCTATCGCTGGACCTATTGTCCTGCGTGCTGGTCTTTGTAGTTCTTACCTTTAGCAAATCCCCAAATGCATAATACTCAGAGGCACTTCCCTTAAATCCAAGATTCTTAAAATCAACTTTTCCATTCTCAGCAATCAGGCCTGCATAATAGCCTGTTTCCGCAGAAACCCTGTCCAGATTTCTTTTCAGACTGTCCGCGTTTTCGTAAGGACAAAGAAACGAATAATACACATAGGCATATCGTTTTTCAGTTGCTAGGCTCCTCAGTAGTTCAAGATAAGTATGTATACCTTCATATCCGCCGCCGTCACGGCTGATCCACTTAAGAACCTTAACAATATCTTCCCTGCGAACCTTGCTTGCAGGCACACACCCCAATAATTTGCTGCCGGTATATGTCCGTGTTCTCCCTCTTCCAGCAACATTGCTTACGTACTTGAATACACATTGAACCTGCCCCGGCTGCGACGATATCTTTTCATAAATATCATCTGCTATACTCTTAATAGCTAAACGAGTTCTTCCGCTTGCTTCTATGTAGAAGGTAAGCTCCCTGCAGATGCTCGCATCAGCAACTTTAATATCTGCAAAGGACGCACTGACAACAAGCAGACACATACTAATATAGAATATTCTATTTTGATATTGTCGCACCTTACCCCTCAGCATCAACTAAATATAATATTTGGATAAATTTGGCAGAAACGCCGCCCCGACCACATAATGAACCAGCGTTAGAAAACCTTTAAATCAACAATCTATATAAAGTCAACCCATAAACTATATTTTTATAAACAACACCCGCATTAAAACAGCTTATCTATATAATGTCGCGCGAATAACTGTGACCATACATAAATGCTCGACACTGTTTATTTCCGGGAATAATCCCGGACAGTAAGCTCAATCGTAGGTATTCCGTTGAATTTGTCTATCTTGGGAGAAAAGGCAAAACGCATTGTGGCACCGATAAGTTCTGATCCAAGCTGATCTGCCATACGCCATGCTTTTGCAGGCATGCGGCGTTTCTTATCCTTATCGGCTACGGTCAGTTTGACATGGGCCTTACCCATAGGGCGTCGTTCGAGGACTTCCACAGGCGGAGTAGTAAAGACAGGTTCAGGATTTCCCATACCAAAAGGCTGCATGAGTTCCAGTTCTTTCAGGAGTACGTAATCAATATTTTCAAGAGGAAGTTCTCTGTCCACCTTTAAAGTCGGCTTGAGTGCTTTATTGCCGATCTTATCAATCACAGCCTGATCAAATCTTTCCCGGAATTCTGAGAGGTATTCAGCTTTAAAAGACATTCCGGCAGCAAGTTTATGTCCACCGAAATTAAGAAAAAGCTCAGACATGGAAGTCAGGCTTTCATGGATATGAAATTCTTTAATGGAACGGGCAGAACCTTTAATGATCCCGTTCTCTTCACAAAGCATTACGGTCGGGCGGTAGAATTTTTCAACAACTCTTGAAGCAACAATACCTATGATTCCAGGATGCCAGCTCGTGGAATAAAGGACCAGACCGGCACGATTATCACGCTTGATATGCTCTTCAGCCTGCGCAAACGCCTCTTCAAGAATACGGTCTTCCTCGGCCTTGCGCTCTGCGTTAAGCTCGTCAAGAACCTTGGCTATAGGCCTTGCGGTATCCATATCCTCACACATAAGAAGATCGAGAGCCTTGCCGGGATCCCCCATCCTGCCGGAGGCGTTGATTCGCGGGGCAAGCCCGAATCCGACCTGCCCAGCACCAATGGCTGCAAACATGTCATATCCACTTACAACTTTGAGAGCGGCAAGACCGGGCCGCCGAGCATCCTTGAGCAGCAGCAGACCATTCTTGACAAGAATGCGATTCTGCCCCTGAAGCTCAACAACATCTGCAATTGTGCCCAGCGCGACGAAATCAAGGTACTGCCTCATATCAACAGGTTCACCGGGAAGAAGGCGGTTAAGGCGTGCCATGAGCATAAAGGCAACCCCCACACCGGCAAGTGTAGCGCAGGAGCATTCGCCAAACTCTTTACCGTTGTACTCGGTCATGCGCGGATTGCAGATAGCTTCAGCCGGAGGCAGTTCTTCTGCAGGAAGATGGTGATCCGAGACCACCACAGTCATACCCATCTCATTGGCGGCGGCAATTTCTCCATTATTGGAAATACCACAGTCGACAGTAAGCAGCAGATCAATGCCATCATCACGAAGCTTTCTGATGCCGTTCACATTGAGACCATAGCCCTCCTCAAGACGGTTGGGCAGGTAATGATCACAATCAAAACCGCGATCTTTAAGAAAGGACTTAACCATAGCAGTAGAAGTCACTCCGTCAACATCATAATCGCCCCAGACGGCCATTTTCATGCCCTGCATGAGACCTTGGGCAAGCACAGCCGCAGACTCTTCAACACCGGGTATCTCACTTGGCTGACACAGATTCCGAAGACCGGGCGAAAGAAAAAGGTCCATTTCCTTGCTGGTACGAAATCCTCTATTCCAGAGAATTTCGGTCAACATTTCAGTAATACCAAGCTCTTCGGCAATAGCAGGTATCGAGGCAGGCAGGTCCTCTTCACTTCTGAGTTTCCAAATTTTGGGCAATTGAGTCTCCGTGAGAAAATTAGGCTATGGCTTAAAGATCAAGATGAATGAGTTCACCAGGAGCAATCTTATCTTTCCCGTCAGGCTTATCATCCATGTTCATGTCCGGGATATCATCCTTGCGGACTTTACTGGTACTGTTATTGCCTCTACGGACTTTGGTCGAATCATCATCGCCGTAATAAGATTTCAGATCTTCGGAGCTGAGTGCAACCTCTCCCCTGTGATTCATAAATCCGTTGATCTTCAGAAAATTCTTGAACATTCCGGCTTCATCGAACTTAGAATTCAAGGCGATGGATTTCTTGAGATATCGTATGCATCCTTCAATATCCCCTTTCTCAAAATAGGCCCGGGACAAATTCAAAAAAAGATGCTCGTCATCATCACAGAGATCTTCTGCTCGACGATAATATGCAATAGCCTGATCATACATGCCGTTTTTACGCATGCTTATGCCAAACTCATTGAAAAGATGCTTATGCTCCGGAGCGTAAATGGCCTGTAGCTTGATCAGTCTTTTAAAGACGTCCTCAGCCCTCTCCACTTCGCCACGGTCGAGATAGGTGAGGCCAAGTCCGAAATTGGCACGGACATTATCCTCATCCACCTCAACAGCAACGCTGAATTCATATTCTGCGCTGTAACTCTCTTCTTTATGGCGATGCCCTTCCCCGCGAACTATACGATCACTCTGTTTTCGCAGACTGGGCAAAACCTTGTATGCGTAATATTCCGGTTCGGGCTGATAGTTGGAAAGAAAACGATCCCTATCAATAGTAAGCTTTGGTCCGGACGGCATATTGCTTCTGTTCAAAGCCTGAACTTCATAACTCCCGTTATCGAGCTCCTGAACAAACCAATAGGACCTTTGAACATCCGACTGCTCAAAGTCCTTATCGGTTTCAGGCCCGGTACGGGACGAAAAAACCCCACGGGCCAGACTAGCTGCCATCCTGAACCAACCTATCCTTCCATCTCGGCTACAATTCTGCGGGCTGCTTCTGCTGGATTATCCGCCCCGGTAATAGGACGCCCTACAACCAGAAAATTAGAGCCGCGATCAACAGCCTGAGCAGGAGTTACAACTCTACGCTGGTCGTCGGAAACACTTGCCGGACGAATCCCCGGAGTAAGACACAGAAAATCCTTTCCGCACTTTTCCTTGATTGCCTCAACTTCAAGCCCGGAACAGACAACACCATCGAGACCCGCCTGAGAAGAAGCAAGAGCTAAATCAAGAACTGCAGCACCAAGTCCCTCGGGAACAGGAAAAGGAATATCTTCTTCGCTCATGCTGGTGAGGATGGTAATAGCCATGAGCAGCGGTCCCTCACTGCCATTTGCTCCTTCCGCACGTCCTTCACGAGCTGCAATCGCCATGCGTTCACCACCGAGAGCATGCAGGCTGAGCATATCGGCTCCGGCACGGGTTGCAGAGCGGACAGCTCCTTTAACAGTGTTAGGAATATCGAAAAACTTAAGATCTACAAAAACCTTGAAACCCATTTCCTTGAAACGAGTAATAATCTCAGGACCTTCTGCACAGAAAAGTTCCAGACCGACCTTTACCCATGGCGCCACACCGCGCACTTTTTCGGCCATTTCAATTGCACTTTCTGCATCCTTGAAATCAAGGGCAACTACTAATTCAGACATATTACTCCCAGGTGCTTAAAATACTTTCAAGAAGTCCCGGATTACTGCAGGGACGGTTCTTACCGGCAAGATAAATGGACTTCAGTTCACCATAAGCCTGATCCAGATCATCATTAACAATCCAGTATTCAAACTTGGGGGCAGAAGCCATTTCCTTCATAGCGTTGCTCATTCGACGGTTGATTACAGATTCTGTATCAGTCTTGCGCCCCTCAAGGCGGGATCTGAGTTCTGCATAAGAAGGAGGCATCAGGAAAACAAAAATTCCTTCCGGCATGCTTTCCATAAGCTGCATACAGCCCTGAAAATCGATATCGAAAAGAATATCCATTCCTTTAAAGAGCATCTTCTCAACCGGTTTTTTAGGTGTTCCGTAAAAATTACCATGGACCTCAGCCCATTCAGCGAACTCACCGTTTTCCAGTTTCTCGTTAAACTCATCAACGCTCAGAAAAAAGTAATCCTTGCCATTTTCCTCCCCATCCCTCGGGGGACGGGTTGTACAGGAAATTGAGAAGCCTATCTGCGGAAACTCTGTGCGCAGTTTTTTAACCAGTGTACTTTTACCGGTACCGGAAGGAGCACATAGAACAAGCACCTGCCCTTTGCGCTTGGGTCTTCTGATATCAGTCATTTTCCCCCTCTTCGGAAGTATAGCGGTGTCCGATTGTTTCTGCCTGAATTGCAGAAAGAATCACATGATTAGAGTCCGTAACAATGATTGAACGGGTTTTACGTCCCTGAGTGGCATCCACCAGCCGCCCTTCCTGCCTCGCATCCTCGCGGAGTCTGCGCATGGGCGAGGAGGAAGGATTGACTATGGTAATAACCCTGCTGGAAACCACAAAGTTCCCGAATCCGATGTTAAGTAAGGTTTGTTTCTGCATCAGGATTCAGTCATTATTCGATGTTTTGAACCTGCTCACGGCACTTTTCAAGCTCGGCCTTGAATTCCACTACAATCCTGCTGACTTCGGAATCCTGACACTTATTACCGCAGGTATTGATTTCCCTGAAGGTTTCCTGCAGCAGGAAATCAAGACGCTTACCTGCATCCTTGCTACTGCGCAGCACTTCAAAAATTCTCTCAAGATGGGCATCAAGTCTGGTGATTTCCTCGGAAACATCCAGCTTATCGGTCAGGATAGCAACTTCCTGCACCATTCTGTCTTCAATGTACTCAGCCCCAAGTGTCTCCATGCTGTTGGTCACTCTTTCGATAAGCCCGGCACGCTTGGTTTCCAGAATCTCGGGAACCTTGACCTTGATCTGCTCAGTGTAATCCTTAAGCAGGGTAAAACGCTCTTCCAGATCGCGGACAAGGTCCGCCCCTTCGTCCTTCCTTGATTCACGCCAGTTTGCCAGAGCTTTTTCCAAACCATCAGTAATGGACTTTGCCATTGCCGGATCAGGTTCGCTGGATGCGTCGCGCCACAGGGAAGAAAGGTTGAGCAGTCTGTTATAGTCAGGGACAAAGGCAACCTTCTCATCGGAAGCCATCGCCTTAAGCTGATCGATCATGGCCTTGGCCTGCAACCTGTTCAGGCTGACTCCGAGAAGCTCAGTGCTGAAAACTTCAAGATTGAGGGAAAGATCTACCCTACCGCGGGAACCGTACTTACGTACCAGTTTCTCCCAACGGCTTTCATATCCGCGCAGGGAATTAGGCAGACGCCATTTAAGATCAAGAAAACGGGAATTCACGCTACGGATTTCCCAGACATGGCTCCATTTATCTTCTGTGGTTTCGGCTCTGCCGAATCCGGTCATGCTGACTGGCATTTATATATTCTCCTTACAGGTTATATTCTTTCGCTTCCGGCTGCCCTAATGGGATTATGAGAACTGTCAGACAAGTGTCCACGTACTCTTAGTCACTTTTCAGCAGGGCTTAGCCTATCGGTAGGAAACGCTTTTCTACAATTATTTAACTTTAACTATCAATTTATCTTCATCAACTCTTACCGGCACAACTTCAACTAGCTCACAAGGAGCTTTCGTAAACGGCTCTTCAAGCTCACAGGTCGAATAAAACTCGCAGATTCCCTTCTTTTTGTTTTGAAACAACATCTTCAGAGAATCCATACTGGATATTTTTCCCAGAAATTCCTGTTTCTTCTGCTCGACCAATTCACGCAGAATCCTACCACGCTCTTTTTTGGTCCCGCCGTCAAGCTGCCCTTTCATCTCAGCTGCAGCTGTACCGGGCCTTATAGAGTACGGGAAAACGTGCGCATAAGAAAGAGGGAGTTTTCTGCAAAAATCAAGAGTATTCTGAAATTCTTCCTCGGTTTCTCCCGGAAAACCGGTCAGGATATCCGCTCCAAGCCCTAAAACAGGCCAGACATTCTGCAGCTTTTCGATAAAAACCAGCACATCCTCAGGCTTGTAGTGACCGCGCCCCATACGTTTTAGCACAGAGCGATCACCGCTCTGCAAAGACAAATGCAGCTGCGGACAGATCAGTTTTGATCTTGAAAAAATATCCAGAGCACGGTCATCCAGCTGCCCCGGTTCAAGGGAGCTGATACGAAGCCTTGCTTTGCCGCCCCATTCTGCGGAAAACTCATCTTCAATACGCTCCATAAGATCCCAGAAATCAATACGCTCTGAAAAATCACGCCCGTAATGGCTGAGATTGATACCGCTGATAACCATTTCGCGGAAACCGGCATCCAGCAATCGCCTGATTTCATGCAGCACATCATCAGCATCACGGCTGACACTAGGTCCGCGGGTTATAGGTACAATGCAATATGTGCAGCGATGGGAACAGCCATCCTGAACTTTAACAACCGCCCTTGAACGCTGGTAATCCTTAATCTCAAAGGGCTGAAAAATTACTCTCTGTTCGGCTTCGGCGCGGCGGTCTTCAAGTTTAAGCAGTTCTGATTTACGTTCCTGAGGGATAACTTCACTGACTCCGGGCAACTCAGCCAGCTCATCGGCAAAAACCTGGGCAGCGCACCCTGTAATAATAATTTTTGCGGAAGAATTACGGCGGTTAAGAGCACGAACCGTCTGTCGCAGATCACGCAGGGCTGAAGCTGTCACAGCACATGAGTTGATAACCACCTCATGGGCCTCAGCATCACTTTCGGCCTGCTCATACCCCATCTGCAGCCAGCGCTGACGGATGGATTCACTCTCATATTGGTTGATTTTGCACCCTAAGGTAGTGAGCCAGAATTTATTCATTATATTTAATCCGTTTGATCTGTTACTTGTATCACGGAGACAGTTAATAGAAAATAGTTACCTTTTATTTTTACGGCGAGAATTGCCGCAACTGAAATCTTTCTTTTGCCCGGCTCCAGAGTGAGCTTCCGAACCGGCCTTCTTCGCCGGAGCAAAATCAGTTTTGGGCGCGTTGTAATTGAAACTGTCCAGATAATAAACCGGCAGACTGTATCCAAGGGCGGATTCAATCTCCAGAAGCTTCTCCCGCTCTTCAGGTCCGGTAAAAAGAAATGCTATTCCTTCGCGCTCTGCCCGGCCGGTTCGTCCGATGCGGTGAATATACAGCTCTACAGTATCCGGCATATCATAATTAATTACATGGGATATTTCACTGCAATCAATTCCCCGCGCCGCGAGATCGGTTGCCACCAGAATTTTAAATTCTCCGCTCTTGAACCCATCCAATGCCCGCTGACGTTTGTTCTGGGAAAGATCACCATGCAGGTCAACGGCCTGAAAACCGGACTTAACAAGCCGTTGAGAAAGTCTTCTGGCCCAACGCTTGGTACGCACAAAAATCAGCACACTTTTATAGTTGAGATCCTTGAGCAAAAATTTCAA
The DNA here is from genome assembly GCA_963676495.2 of Maridesulfovibrio sp. GTDB lineage: Bacteria > Desulfobacterota > Desulfovibrionia > Desulfovibrionales > Desulfovibrionaceae > Maridesulfovibrio. The sequence continues at coordinate 900,324 of CAXXRF010000003.1, forward strand.
AAAACTCTGCTTGAGGTGCAGCGGCACAGGGCAGGCCATGTGATTAACGGCCTCGGCAGCCACTGCGTAATCCACCTTTACTATCTCAGGCTCATCAAGAATCAGCCCTGCCAGTTCTGCAACTGCATCAGGCATTGTAGCTGAAAACATCAGGTTCTGACGCTTTTCTGGAAGGCTTTCCAGTATCTTCTGCACATCGGCCAAAAAGCCCATGTCCAGCATACGGTCAGCCTCATCAAGCACAAGAGTTTCTACCTGAGAAAGATCAATCTCACCACGCTGCATAAGATCCAGCAAACGTCCCGGACAGGCCGTAACCACCGTGACCTTTTTAACTTCGCGAGCCTGCTTGCCTATTCCTGCACCACCGTAGACCGCAGCACACCTGATTCCGGTCTGCTGTCCCAGCGTGAAAAAAGTTTCATGAATCTGCAAGGCCAGTTCACGGGTGGGAGCAAGGGCCAATACCCTTACCGGGCCACGTTTATCAGCACCCTGCTGCAACAGTCTCTCAAGAATTGGAAGAACGAAGGCTGCAGTCTTTCCGGTTCCGGTCTGGGCCAGCCCCATAACATCGCGTTTTGCAAGAACAGCAGGAATCACCCGTGACTGCACAGGAGTCTGGCTTTTATATCCGGCAGCGCGTATGCCGGATATAATGCGCATATCAAAACCGTAAATTTCAAAACTCAACGGCAAACTCCATTACCTGCTGAAATACTGATTTTTAATTAATCTACATCAAATAAAACAAAGCGGTCCACAAAAAGAAAAACGCGCCCCTTGGGGCGCGCGGACTATGATATATTTATTATGGACTGTAAAGCCCAACTGTAACTACCACCTTCGCGGCAGCCGCCTCTGTGCCCATTCACTTAAATAGGGCAGCAACTCTTCACCAAGTTTATGCAGTGGAACAATATTTCCCTCAATAATAATACCCTGCGGAAACAGGTTCATCTCGTGATATTCTTTAGGCCCCTGAAAAGCGGTATTCTTGGCCAGCAATACGGAAACATTGAGTTCTTTACAAAAAGCGATGAGACCTTCTGGAAAGAAGGCTGCATCCTTGATATTTTTCCCGAGAGTTCTGAACAGAGTCTTACAGATTGAAACAAAATGCTCACGGCGCAAAGGCTGGTGCATAGCAGCAACTGTTTCATTGGAAACAAAGGTAACAACCTTATCGGAAAGGGGGGCATAATTACGGGCATCCCTTGCATCACCAAGGATAATTTCGGCAATGTCCAGTTCCCTGAAAATCTTATAACTCTGCAGCCCTACCATTTTATCATATTCAATGCCGAACAAGGTTATGTTTTCAAAGCCGTTTCTACGGGCATGAATATGCTGGGCAAGAAGCAGAATTCCGGTTCCTGTCCCGATATCAAGACCGACATACTCATCCTGCTCAAGAAGACTTGGGGCAATGTTCTGGGTAATGATGGAACGGATGATGTGACTGGTCTTGGTCACATCGGCAAGCATGCGCAGGGAAAAAGACCACTGCCGCAGATAATTCATGAGTTCGATGTCATCATCAGGTTCGTTGAGACTGCGATGACGACTGAACATCTCACAAAGACGACTCACATCTTCAAGGGCCACTGGCTCATGAAAACCACCCTTATGTACATAGCAGTAGAAAAATTTGAGTACCATGCTCATGATCATGGTATCCGTTATTTTGACATTAGGATCGCTGAGCATGTCCACGTCGTCCATAAGCGGACGGTCGTTATAGTCGGACGGATCAACGACCATATCGTCTAGAGAGATGAAAGGATGGTAGACCTTGCCAGCTTCCATTGCGCTCTGTTCCTGCATTTGTACTTCTCCTTATCGAACATCAATATATTTAAACCTTGAAGGCATGCTTTACCTACTGCACATCGGATGCACAGACTGTTCCTTCTCGGTTCGCTTACGACTTACAGGAAACTTAATACATGGCTCGCAAAACATATAACACACTGTTTTATAAGTATAAAAAAAATCTAGAAAAACACAAAAAAAGACCGTCTTCCAACTGAAAGACGGTCCTGACAGGCAATAAATTCCTCTCAAATCAGAACAGAGGATTAGGCTGAAAACTAAAATTTTCCGAACGAGCCTCCGCCCATATATTTGCTTTTAATAGCATCCACCACTTCTCTATATGCCTTGAACGGGTTAACCGGTTCTGGCTTTTCTGCAATGGGAGCAAGATCATGCAGAGGAAAGCGTTCAATGTGCATGTTATAAGCACGAATCATCAGGTTTTCCAGATTCACGCTGTCGAGGACGTTATAGGCAAGCAGCGTTTGCAATGCACGTTCATCACCATGCATCTCATATTCATTCCAAAGCAGTACGGCAAAATATCCGTCAAGACCTTCTGCATCCCCGCGGTCCATTCCGAAATAACGCTCAATACCTTTAAGGCCGCCGGTAATCCCCAGCGCACGAAACACAAAACGCAGATCAATATGAGCAGCTTCAATCTTGAGCCCGAAATATTTTTCAATAAAGGGCACATCAAAGCATTTACCGTTGAAGCTTACAATCAGTGGATAGCGGGCAATCTCATCTTCAAAATCGTAAAGATTCTTCCCCTGAACGTAGGTCTTTATCTCACTTCCATTCCACAATGCGATGGTGGTTATATCACAACTGTGCGCATCGGTTCCGGTAGTTTCAATATCAATATAGGCGACGTTGTCGCGAAAATGGGAATAGAGCCTCCACTGGTCAGAAGCAGGCAGCCTGTCTGCAAACCAACAGGCATCGCTTTCTTCAAGCTTCTTAACGGACTCATCACACCCCTTTTCCAGCTCAATCATTTTAGCAGCGGAAAGAGGGGCGGTGCAGCCCTCAACAATATCATTCCAATGGTTGACTCCGGACTGCCATATTTTGGCTTCGGTAGTCACGCCTATTCCTTTTAGATGACAAAATGTTCTCTCGAGCATCAAATAAGCCCTGTATTAAGTTCCGGTTTAGATAAATCATCCGGGATCATCCCGGGATGGGCAAAAAAATACCAGTTGGATCAATAACCGCCCACAGAAGAGGTGATTATCCACAATAGCAGCGATAGTCCAGCCTTAACGCAACATTGACATTACACCCATGCAAACATACATAAAAGGATGCTAGAATTTTTATCAGTATTCTATAATAGCCATTACAGGAAAATTGACAATGGATAATTTCGACCTGGCACAACTGCTTGACCGGTTAAATTACGAATTAATTGATCCGGTCCAAAAATACTTCAAGAATCTTCCACCGGAAGCAATGCCGCTGGTACTTGCTGCTGCAGGATGTGCAGGACTTCTGGCTGCTGTTTTTGCTTACCTTCTAATTCGACCCAAATCCGTAAAACAGCCCAACAAAGCAGCTTCTCCTGAAGATTTCAGTTCTTTTTTCAAGAAAAGCGGTACGATAATGGATCTGGCTGTAAATGGAAACTATGACAAGGTCATCGGCAGAGCTGTCGTTACTAAAGTCAAAGACAATGGTCTCCAGCTTGAAATAATAGAAGATGCCGGTATTTCCAGATTATCAGAACAAACGGAGCTGACCCTTCTTTTCCCACCTGAACATTTCGGCAATTTACGGGTTAATTCTTTCACAACAAAAATAATGAGCCTTGAATGCAATGATGACGGTTGCGGCAGAATGACCTTAAGCCACCCAGCAGCTTTTGCAAGGGTCAAAAGACGGCGTCACAAGCGTAAAAGAGTTGTTGACCAGCAGTTCATCAGAGTCAAAATCTGGCGGGGCAAACCTAACGGTGATGACACAGCATTTGCTGATGCAGCTCCTGATCTTGCTGTTAACTCTTATGATCCCCGCTCAACAGGACATGAAGACAATCAGGTTATCAATATTTCCAATGGAGGAATCGGGGTCAGTGCCCATCAGGGACTTGTCGATAAGAAACTGGATGTGGATGATGATGTATTAATCAACATTTTCATGTTCAATTTCAGACAGAAAATTTTCAAGCCCTACTGGTACGCCGGAAGAATTCGCTCGATTGAAGAATTTGACGGAACTTCCTACCGGATAGGCGTACAGTTCACCATGCATGGAAACATGCTTGATGAAAATGAACAGAGTATATCCTGGTCAAGCATTTAAAAAAGAACCTCTCTCAGGATCCATAGGCTCCATAGGCTCCATAGGCTCCATTCTCAAAGGGATTGCAGGAAGTGAGTTTCATCCTCCCTCTGTTCTGATTATTTTTACATCTTCCTTCTTGCAAATATGATTTATGCTGATAGCATAGCTGGTACTTATTACCTTCACAGTTCACATTCTATAGTTAGGAGAATTGCACAATGCGGCGCGAGATCACACAGATATTTTATGGCGAACCAATCAGCGAAGGCGCCGGAGTCAAACTTCATCGGGCATTCGGTTACTTTGAGGCTTCTCTTTTTGATCCATTCCTGATGCTTGACGACTTCAGGTCCGACAACCCTGAAGACTACCTCAAAGGATTTCCATGGCATCCGCACCGGGGCATTGAAACCATAACATATCTTCTTAAAGGAGATGTGGAACATGGAGACAGCCTTGGCAATAAAGATGTTACCCACGCAGGAAGTGTACAGTGGATGACCGCCGGAAGCGGAATCATCCATCAGGAAATGCCCAAAGGGGACCGCAACGGATCCATGTACGGTTTCCAGCTCTGGGCCAATCTTGCAGCAAAAGACAAAATGACCGCCCCTGCATACCGTGAAATCCCATCTGCGGAGATTCCGGGGATTGTGCTTGAAAACGGTACAAGCATTAAAATAATCGCTGGTGAAATCAACGGAACCAAAGGTCCTGCACAGGGAATAGGAATTGATCCTGAATATCTGGACGTAACTGTTCCTGCAGGACTTGAATATGTACATCCAACCAAAAGAGGATATACTGCCTTCATCTACGTAACCGGCGGTCAGGGAACGGTGAACGGTTCCCCAATTGAAAACCGCTCCCTTGTTCTTTTCGAAGATGGAGACGAACTTGCCGTAGCAGCCGACAGCACTCCCCTTAGCTTTCTGCTGCTGACAGGAAAACCTCACAACGAACCTATTTTCTGGCGCGGTCCCATAGTAATGCATACCGCGGAAGAACTGGAAAAAGCCTTTCAGGAATATGAAGACGGAACATTTATCAAACACCCTAAACCAAGAGGATAACACAATGGACTTTCCTGAAATTCTGACCAAAAGAAGGGCCATAAATTTTTTTGACCCCCAAAAAGACATCGACGAATCTCTGGTGAAGAAGATAGTCGAACAGGCTGCGTGCGCCCCTTCAAGCTACAATCTGCAACCCTGGAAACTGAAAGTTATCAGTGATCAGGACCGCAAGGCAGCCCTTCGCAAGCTTGCGTTTGACCAGCCCAAGATTACCGAAGCACCTGTTGTTTTCATTATCCTTGCTGACCGGGATGGTTGGAAAATCGAAAATCCCACAGTACAGAACGTTTTTGAAGACTTCGTAAATACCGGTAAAATGAAGCCTGAGCAAAAAGAATGGTTCAGCGGAGTTACACAGGGTCTCTATGGTAGAGACACCGAAGCAGCCCAGGCATTTGCCTGCAAAAACACCGGCCTGTTCGCCATGTCCCTGATGTATGCAGCCACTGCCAACGGTCTTGAATCCCACCCCATGGACGGATTCGACCATGAGGGGGTCCGCAAGGAATTCAATGTTCCTGACAACTACTGGATCCCCATGCTGATTGCCGTCGGCTACCTCAACCCCGGAACAACAGTTCCTCCCAAAGCTTGGCGCCAGTCCTTCGAGGAGATGGTTATCGAATAATTCCGGGGTGAGCGGTATATTTTCCAAGACAGACGGTTTCAAGGCCTGATCGATTTTCGATCCGGCCTTTATTTTTCCCGTTCACCGAAAATGAGATGCAGTACTCACTCATGCAAGTTTATAAGAGCATGAACATTTATTGGAGTACCTGCCTACAGGCAGGAAGCAGAAAAAGGATTTAGGAAGAGGTAGAAAGACAGGGCAGAACCAGGCTATAATATTATGGCCTAAAATTTATTACCAACGGGGGAAAAGATGAGTGAGAAGAGAGTAATGAACAGATGGCTGGCTGTGCTGGGGGCTGTGCTTATGCAGCTTGCACTGGGCGCTATCTATGCATGGTCCGTATTCACCCCCTCACTGACTCAAGCGGGTTGGACCAAATTCCAGACTCAGGTAGTGTTCTCAATCGGGCTGCTGACATTTGCAATATCCATGGTCTGGGCGGGCAAAAAACTGGCCCAATGGGGTCCGACAAGGCTCTCCTTCATGAGTGCCGTTGTTCTTGGAGGAGGCTATGCCCTTGCAGGGCTTATCGGTGGTAGCAGCTTTCCGGCTCTGTGTCTTTTTATAGGACTCATCGGAGGAGCCGGAATAGGCCTTGGCTATGTAGTTCCGATAGCTGTTGGAATGCGCTGGTTTCCGGATAAGAAAGGTTTTATCACCGGTCTGGCAGTTGCTGGTTTCGGATTCGGCGCCATGGCCTGGGTAAAACTTGCAGGAGCATGGGGCAACCTCATCGGTAATATCGGTCTCTCAGGGACATTTTCCCTTTATGGACTCATATTCTGTCTCATGATTGCCATCGGAGGAATATGGATGCGCTTTCCCCCTGAAGGATGGGTTCCGAAAGGATACCACCCCGAAACCAACTCTGCAGCAGCTGAAGAAGCCAGCGAGGAAAACTTCAGCATCAGTGAGATGCTTCGCACATCCCAGTTCTACCTGATCTTCATTACTTTCGCTTTCAGTGCAGCGGCGGGCCTCATGTCCATTGGACTGATGAAACTTTACCCAATGGAAGCATTGCAGGCATCAGGGTACAGTGCTGCTGAATCAAGTGCAATAGCCGGAACGGCAATGGCAGTATTCTTCAGCCTCGCAAACGGTCTGGGACGAATCATCTGGGGAACCGCAAGTGACAAGCTCGGACGTAAAACCTCAATCCTGCTTATGACAACCATACAGGGCATTACTCTGCTCATGTTCACCATGATGGCAGGCAACCAGTTGCTGCTTTACATTGGGGCAACCATCATCGGTTTCAACTTTGGCGGTAACTTTGCATTGTTCCCGACTATAACCGCCGATACCTTCGGCACCAAGAATGTCGGCCAGAACTACCCCTATATTTTTCTCGCCTACGGTGTCGGGGGCTTAGGGGGCCCCATGCTCGGCGGACAGCTTGGAGATATGGGTAATTTCCCGATGGCATTCACAATTTGCGGTGTATGCTGTCTCATGGGGACAGTAGCCATTTTCATGTTAAACAAGCCGCAACGGATTTCGGGAACAAATCCGGAGCCGGCAGGATAGTTCCCAGACACACCCACAACTCACAGCGAAAGGCTCATCACTTTCGCTAAACCACGATAACTCCCCGCATCGGGCGGGGAGTTTTATTTTGATACAGCCTGATTTCCGCACCTCATGAGCCTTGACACCCGGCCATGCAGGAACTAGTTCTCATCAGTTGGACAAGACGCGATTACGTAAGCCGGAACAGATTTCTCAACCTCTTCCGGTTTATTTTATTATAGAGAACAACGACTCCAAGGAGATTACAATGGCTTACGACGTAAAGCTTTTCAAACTGATCAACGGTGATATGGTTATCGGAAAATGGGACGCAGAAAACAACAAAATCAATGATCCCGCAGTGCTCCAGACTGTTCCTTCCCAGCAGGGTGTTCAGATGATGATTCTTCCTTTCGGCTACCCCTTTGACAACGAAATCGAAGGAGAAATCGACGGCCGCCACATCATCTACCAGTACAAGAACTGTCCTGAAGATGTTTCCACCAAGTACCTTGAAGCATCCAGCAATCTGACCCTTTCCTCCGGCGGACTCGGCGGTCTCGGCGGCGGCATGGGTGACATCTCCGACCTTCTCAAAAAATAAATAATTTTCAGTTTATTATGGATTAAAAATGCCTCCGGCTCTTACGCCGGAGGCAATGAAGCCTTTTTTGAAAAATCAGTTTTGCTTAAAATCTCACTGAAATCAAAAACATTGATTTTCGCCTACGGGCCGGTGTGATATTCATAAAAACTATACTAGGCTTCGCCAGCTGCCCTTTGATGATACGGCAGTTGAATTTACCCTAAACATCTAACCAAAATTCAGGGCTGAACTTTTGAAAAAGCTGCTTCCCCTTCTGCCTCGTCCCACCCGATACCTCGGATCGGAATGGGGTACCGTTCATAGAGATCCCAAAAAGGTGCGAGCTCACATCGCCATTGGTTTTCCCGACCTTTATGAGATTGGAATGTCCTATCTTGGACAGAAAATTCTCTATGAGATTGTGAACAAACGTGAAGATTTCTACGCAGAAAGAGCCTATGTGCCCTGCGAAGAAACTGCCGCCATCATGCGTGAACACGGTGAACTGCTGGCCACCATGGAAAGTGATACTCCACTTAAGGACATCGACGCATTGGGCATAAGCCTGACCCATGAGCTCTGTTACACCAACGTTCTCTATATGCTGGACCTTTCCGGTATTCCTCTGAACTCTGCTGATCGAGATGACAGTTCACCGCTGGTAATAGCTGGTGGAGGTGCATGCTTTAATGCTGAACCCGTAGCGCAGTTCTTTGACGTAGTCATGCTGGGAGACGGGGAAGAAGCAATCATCGATGTTATGGACGTAATTGCCGACTGCAAGGAAAAAGGTCTGGGCAGGAAAGGAAAACTGGAAGCCCTCTCCAAACTTCCCGGCATCTACATCCCTGAATTTTTTGATCCTGAAAATCCCGGTGATTTCTTTGTAGAAAAAGCAGTTGTAGAAGATTTCGAGCCTATCCCCTTTCCCAAGGACCAGATTCTACCTTACGGACAGGCTATCCATGACCGTTTGACCATGGAAATAGCCCGTGGATGTACCCGCGGATGCCGCTTCTGTCAGGCCGGAATCATTTATCGTCCTGTCCGCGAGCGTACCCCGGAAACCCTCACTTCCACTCTCATGGAAGGTCTGGACCGCACCGGTTATGAAGAGACCTCTTTTCTCTCGCTCAGTACCGGGGATTACTCAGCACTGGATACTCTTTTCGCCAAAAGCTTCGATTACTGTGCAGCTGAACAGATTTCGATCTCACTGCCTTCCCTGCGCGTAGGCTCCCTTTCCAATCCGATCATGGAAAGGATTTCCACCATTCGCCGCACCGGGGCCACCCTTGCTCCCGAAGCAGGAAGCCAGCGTATGCGGGATGTGATCAACAAGGGAATCACAGAAGAAGCCCTGCTCGAACACGCACTGATGCTGTATAACAACGGCTGGCAGAACATTAAACTCTACTTCATGATCGGCCTGCCTACTGAAACTTTCGAAGACCTTGATGCTATTCTCGACCTTTGCATCAAGGTCCGTGACGTTGCAGGCAGACATATTAAGAAACTGAATATAACTGCCGCAGTATCACCATTCGTGCCTAAGCCGCATACTCCCTTCCAGTGGGAACGCCAGATCTCTCTCGATGAAATCAGCGAACGGCTTGATTATATGCGTGAAAAGTTCAACATGCAAAAACGCATCAAGCTCAAATCCCATATTCCGCGCATGACCTTCCTTGAGGGTATCTTTTCACGTGGAGACCGCAGACTGGGACCAGTTGTTGAAAAGGCATACAAAAAAGGAGCCCTGTTCTCCAGTTGGAAGGATCACCTGAACCTTGAGCCATATCTTGAAGCCATGGCAGAGGAAGGTCTCGACCCTCAAGAATATACCGGAGCGCGTGATCTTGAAGCCCGCCTGCCCTGGGACCACCTTTCCTGCGGAGTCAGCAAGAAGTTCCTGCTTACCGAGCGCAAAAGAAGCCATGCCGAAAAGATCACACCTGACTGCCGTTACGACACCTGCCGTAATTGCGGTGTCTGCGAATTTGAAGGACGCAAATCTTTACTCAGGCAACAGGCGCAGACAAAAGAAATCCGTCCTCGCATGGTTTTTGAAACCAGAGACCAGACCGGTGAAGTACCCCCGTTCGTACAGGAAGAAAAGCCGGACCTTGGAGCCAAGGGCAGCCATTTCCGTCTCTGGTACACCAAAACCGGGACCACCGCGTACCTGTCTCAGCTTGACCTGCAGCCGGTAATTGAAAGGGCCATGCGCCGAGCCGGACTGCCGCTGACCTTCTCTCAGGGCTTCCACCCCATGCCGCGCATGTCCTTTGGCCGTGCTCTGCCGGTTGGCGTTGAAAGCCTCAAGGAATGGATGAATATCATGCTGCGCACAAAGATATCAGCAAAGGAACTCGTTGACAGGTTTAACGAGCAGATGCCCATGGGCCTGAAAGTTGTCGGAGCTGATCCACTAACCCTATCCAAAAAACAGGCTCATCCGCAGATAGAGGATTTCACTTTGACCTTCACCTGCTCTGACGAGGACAGAAAAGAAAAGCTTGAAAAACTTCGTGAGTTTGCAAACGCAGAGAGCTACATCGTTTCCCACACCACCAAGAAAAAAGTGAAGGAAAAAGATGTTCGCCCAACGCTGGTAAAATTTGAAGAAATAAACGAGCGGACAATCAAGATGACTTATGACTGGTCAGAAATGTACATGAGCCCGGTAAAAATGATCGCGGCAATCTGCCCCGGCACCACCCTGCTGGATTACAGCCTGATCAAGACCGATCAGCGCTTTGAATAGTTTTTACGGATTGCTGGGAAGAATGAAGATAAAAGTTATTCTTCCCAGTCTTTCATATAAACATTCAGATTACCCACTTTTTAGCCGCTAATAATAAATCAGGCCCTGCTGAATTAATTCAGCAGGGCCTGATTTATTATTAGCATTACGCATTGATCGATCAGGATATACAAGGATACTGCGGAGCAAAAAAGATCTTTGCTCCCGTGTCCCTCAGAAACAGTCCGGCTACTTAGCAAGAAAGCTCTTGATTCCTTCACCAAGACGTTTGATTCCTTCCTCGATACGCTCTTCATCTGAGTTGGAGAAGTTCAGGCGAAAAGTATTCTCCCCGGTGCCGTCAACATAGAAAGGACGTCCGGGAACAAAAGCGACTTTATTCTTAATTGCTTCGTCGAACAGATCCATGGAAGACATACCTTCGGGCAGAGTTGCCCAAAGGAACATTCCTCCTTCAGGACGGGTTACAGCAACTTCTTCAGGGAAATATTTTTCAATGGACTTAACCATTACATCTCGCTGATTCCCGTAACACTCACGAATCTTTTCAATATGATCGTCGAGAGCATTGTCGGTGACATACCGATGAATTACACGCTGGGCAAATGTGCTGGTGTGCAGGTCAGAAGCCTGCTTGGCGATGATCATCTTGTCACGCATCTCTCCAGAACAGACCATCCAGCCAAGACGGAATCCGGGTGCTGCTACTTTTGAAAAAGAGCCAAGCAGGATACCGTTTTCTTCCAGATAGCCACGTACAACCGGCTGATGAAAATCACCCATAAAACGAAGTTCACCGTAAGGATCATCTTCAACAAAAATTACATCACGTCCTCGCAGGATATCTGCAACACCTTTGCGTTTTTCAGGGCTGTAGGTAAGTCCCGACGGGTTCTGAAAATTGGTGACAGCATAGAACATTTTGACTGCATTGCTATCAAGAACTTTTTCCAGTTCAGCAAGATCAGGCCCGTCCTCTTCAAGTCCGACAGTCAGGAAATTTGCCTGAAACATTGAAAATGACTGGATTGCACCAAGATATCCGGGACGTTCAATGATCACGTTGTCACCGGAGTTGAGAAAGACCTTACCCAGCAGGTCCAGACACTGCTGTGAACCGGAAGTGATAAGAATTTCATCAGCGTCTACGTCAATACCTTTCTTTTCCTTGTAACGGTCAGCAATATACTGACGCAGCGGCTGAAAACCTTCAGTAGTGGAGTACTGCATGGACTGTGGTCCGTTTTCCTGCATAACCTTTACTGCTGCTGCTTCCAGATCTGCCACCGGGAAAAGTCCTGGGTTGGGCAGGCCGCCCGCAAAGGAGATAATGGATTGATCTTCAGTAACTTTGAGGATCTCACGAATAAAGGACCTATGAACAGTAGCCATGCGATCGGCAAATTTTACAGGCATCTGGGCCTCCTTCAAGAGTATGGTAAAACCGCAATCAGAAGCATGTAGTAATCCATGCCATCCGGTAACGATACCGGACAGGATTGACGGCAGATATTGCTTGTCTTGGGGTAGCAGCTTTGAGAAAGAAACTTTACAAAGCCGAGTAAAATGGAATTCAACGTTGAAGAGAATAGAGCCTACTCATTTTCGTTCAGAAGGCAAGTAACAAAATTCAATTTGTGCTACAGTACAGAACCAACCCTCTGTAGTAAGCCGATTACATTTGGTTGTTGCAGCAAAAACAGTAGAGAAGAGTAAAAGCAATTATCTAAATAATAACCGCCACTCAGAATAACAGCTGCAGGAAATCAGCATTTACGGGGGGTACATTTTATCTTTATGCTCCGCAGCTCCTCGGCAAGATCCTCTTTTAGTACAGGCTTTGAAAGATATGAATCAGCCCCGGACTCAATGAACTTTTCATCATCTCCAAGCATGGAATAGGCAGTCATGGCAATGATGGGAATACTGCTGTTCCTCTTTCCTGTTTTTCCGCTTCGGATCATTTTTATTGCTGCCACACCGTCCATAACCGGCATCTGTATATCCATAAGCACAACATCGAAGTGCTCTTCGGAAAGAATATCAACTGCCTGCTGCCCATTGTCTGCAGTCCATACCATGTGCCCCATCTGCTCCAGCAGTCCTGATGTTGCCAGTTGAGTAATCTTGTCATCATCCACAAACAGAACTTTAAGCTTGTTATAAAATTTTGCAGTTTCATCACTTGAGGTTTTCCTTTCACTTTCAACAACCTGAAAGGCAATGATAAAACTGAACTTGGAGCCGACTCCTTCTTCGCTAACTACCGAAAGACTTCCCTGATAAAGATCAATAAGACGCTTACATATCGACAGGCCCAGCCCAGCCCCCTGAAACTGCTTGGTATAGCTGTCTTCAAACTGCGTAAAAGGTTCAAACAGCAGGTCTACCTTATCCTGCGGTATCCCGATACCGCTGTCGGACACGGAAAACAGAACCTCATAATTATCCGCTTCAGATAATCCTGCAGGACAAGCCTCAACTGAAACATAACCTGAATCCGTAAATTTCACTGCATTACCAATCAGGTTGCCAAGTATCTGTTGCAATCTGGTTTCATCTCCCTTCAGACAGGAAGGCAAATCTGGGTCAAGATAGAACCGAAGATCCAAACCCTTCTGATGGGCAGATCCGGAAAAAAGCTGCCTAAGCCCTTCCATTACTTCTTCAAGCTCAAAAGGTTCTGATCTTAAAGGAAGTTTTCCAGCTTCAACCCTACTCAAATCAAGTATATCCCCAAGCAGGCAGTTCAGCCTCCGGCTTGATTGCAATGCATATTGAGTAAACTCAAGCTGCTCGGGGCTGAGCGGACCTCCCTCCAACAACTGCAGCATCCCGACAATACCGTTGATGGGAGTTCTTATTTCATGACTCATGTTGGCTAGGAATTCAGATTTGGCGAGGTTAGCCGACTCAGCCTTTTCCTTGCTGCTGACCAAAGCTATCTCCATGAGTTTACGCCCTATGGCATCTACCGCAGTTGAAGCCATCTGCTTAAGAACAACCAGGTCGAATTCCGAATAATCGCACTTTTTACCGGCAACCCCCATAACAGCATATAACCTACCATTATACACAATAGGTGCTGCAATTTTCCTTATCCATACCCCCGCATTTCCGGCACAATCAGAGGAATTGAATATAACGTTACACTCATTATCTAGACACTCCCCCCAGAAATCAGCATTGACAGCAGGACCTTCAAAGTCATTCCCACAATATCGTGCGAAAATACCGGTCTCTTTTTCCCACCCTTCAACATTTATATTCATTTCCGGTATTTCAGTTAATTTTAAAAAGGAGGCAGTACTGGAGGTCAGCCTTTCAACTTCTTTAAGAGTCCTTATTGCTATATCTTCCATGGAATGAAAATCGGCATACTCTCTTAGCTTCAGTCTTGCCTGCAATAAACTTTCGGCTCTTTTCCTTTCTGTTGTATCAATCCCAACGGCCTGAAACTTCTGCGGAACTCCGTGTTCGTCAAAATACGCCCTGTTTGTCCACTCATGCCAGCAAATCTCTCCATCACGCAAAACCTCGTGCACATGCGTCTGTACCGGATTATTCACTGTTAGAGACATATACCTTTGCTTTACCGCCTCAACACTTTCCTCAGGCAGAAAATTCAAAAAACGTTTGCCAAGCAGGTTTTCCTCTGTCGCATTGAAAAAGTCACAATAAGCCTGATTAACATAGGTAAGGGTGCTGTCTGCAAGGAATTCACAGATCATGGCTGGAAGCTGCTCGACAATTACCCGGTATCTTTCTTCGTTAGTCATGTGCGGCTCCTTCGGACAAACGGAAACAATCCCAAAAAACATTCAGTCATAAATTAAAAATAATCTTACCCTACAGGGAGAATTTATGTCCAGAAAGTTATCCTGCACAAACACAAATGGGGAGGCAGACCGGGCATGTCTGCCTCCCCATAGGGTTAGATGATAAGGAGATGGGAGCTAATTGTTCATTTGTGTTTCGATCCAGGCTCTTACTTCGTCATTGATCGGGTAGTTACCCTTCAGGCCGCCGACTGATTCCCTGAATCTTTCGGCAATGTCCCTGGGCAACTCAATGCTCAAAAGTTCTCTTGCCTCTTCCGAATTCCTGCGGACGAAAATAATTCTCGGCTTGTCGTCCCACATGTAAACGGTGAAATAGTTTGTATAGTCACTCTTTGATGTGACCGGGGTAAACTTCGAATCCCAAGGGTGGTTACCCCACTCCAGATACAGAGTTACCGCATCTTCAGGAGTCATTTCCCAATCAATATCCCAATTCTTGTATTCTCTTAAGCTTCCCATAATTATCTCCCTATTTATCTAATTTAGCTCTTTTCTCCTTAACCTTGATTAAATAGTAACAATTACTGTTTAGATGTCAAGAAAGAAAATTTCCAAATTTGTTTTATTTTGAGATAAGTAAGGAACGAAGCCCATTTCCACATAAAAAAGCAAACAAATTCATTACAAAAGATGTCCAACCAAGCTTATCCTGTCCCTGCAAAAAAAGTACGCACCGAAGAAATAATAAAAAAAAGTCGTTTTATCTGTGATGTAACTCCAGTTAAAGACAAAGAAGAAGCCAAGGAATTCATAGCGGATGTAAAAAAGGAATTCCCTGATGCACGCCACCACTGTTCAGCATTCATCGCCGGCCCCCCTCAGACCGGGGACATGGGCATGAGTGATGACGGTGAACCGCAGGGCACAGCAGGCAAACCTATGCTACAGGTTCTTCAGGGTAGCGGAATAGGTGACATTGCAGTGGTGGTAACCAGATATTTCGGTGGGATAAAACTTGGTACCGGAGGATTGGTCCGGGCATATTCAGGTGCTGTCCAACAGGGTCTGGAGGCTCTGGAGGTAGTCATGAAAGTTCCCATGCGCCGACTTAGTGTCGAGGTAGGCTACGCGCAGGAGGGAATGCTCAGGAGAATGCTGCCCGATTTCTCGGCGGAAATAGAAGAGCAGTCTTTTGGATCAGAAATTCTTTTCTCCCTTATAATGCCCTCAGACCGAGTTGAAGAATTCTGTACTTCGATAGTGGAAAACAGCAACGGAACAGCTGAGCTGATAGTCGAGGATGAAGATATCTGGCGTTAATCAGCAGATCTTGTTTAAACTACAGAAAAACACGCCTGAGCACATGTCCCAAGCGTGTTTTATGTACCGTACTTTTGAAAAGGAGAGTTCGCCCACCTTTCCGTAAAGCTAACCGACCTTGTGAATATAGCGGTTCTGAATAAGGGGAGTGCCGCGAACGGCCCTGCCGTACCCCTTAAACCGTGTACTCTCTTGTTTAACTCTGTTGATATCCTGCTTGAGAGTGGCCTGAAGCTTCTTAGCTTCACTGGTCAGATGGCCTTGCAGGTTTTTCAATTTATTCAACTTGTCCAGGATCTGATCCAGACTGACACTTTCTTTTGTTTCCAGTGCCTGACTGGTAAGAAAGCCTCTCCTTTCCGCCGCATCAAAGGCTTCGTCAACCTCTCCGGCCATAAGATGTCTGAGCTCCTCGTTTCCGATTTCCAGAGCCTGATCAAGAAGATGCAAGGTTTCAGCCATAATAATTACCTCTTGGCAACCTCCCTGATATCCTCGCGGATGATGGAGATGACGGACTTCCATTTTTCAACGGAAGGAAGGAATTCGTATTCAAGTAAATCAGCCAGCAGAATCCAGTCCTCGTTTTCAAGGACCTCGGTCATTTCGGTGAAAAGACCGGAAAAATCATCCACAACCTTTTCAAAGTCAGCACTCTGCTTCAAAGAGAAGTGCTCACGCAAGGTACCGACCATGCCCAGGAAATCACGGGTTACATCAAGAAGATCCTGATAGAGCTCCAGGGCTTCGGCGTCATCTGCCTGCCTGAACAGTTCTGCGACCTGCTTGCCGCCGCCGGCCATGATATTTACGACCTTGTACAGCTCAAGAGTGATGGCGCTTGCCATTTCGACTGCGGAAGAACTCTTGATTTCAAGGCTTTCAATTTCGGAAGTCTCAATATCTTCGGACTGGTTGGGATAAATTTCGCTGAAAGGCTCATCATTGACCAGTACATCAGTAACAATGCGGTCATCAAGCTGCCCGCTGGCCATTACCTTTTCAAAAATTTGTTCCAGATTTTCAAAGCTGCTGATGTCATAATCAGTCTTGGTTCCATCGATAACGATCATTTTGACTCTCCTCCAAAATAGGTACGTAAAATTTTCCGGTTAGTCCGGTACGCCCGTATTCATTCAAGAGTCATGCCATACTTATTTCACTGAAGAAGACAAGGCATTGATCAACCCCAGATAACGATCAAGCTGCCTCACGAGGCTATCCATGGAATCCTGCCCGCGCGACTCAAGTTCCCATAGTGATGAAAGAACCGAAAGCTCACTGCATGAAGAAAGAATATCCTGAATTTTCTGAAAGTTAGCCAAAAACTTAACTTTCAATTTCTCCATAGGGTCAGCCTTGAGGATCATGGCCTGCTTACTTAAAAGAAACAGAAAATTATGGCACTCAGACAAAGGAACAGAAAGGCGGGTAACAAATTCGCCGGAGAAAGCACAGTCATCAAAGGAGAACTTGGAAAGATCTTCCCCGTCAAGAAAACGACGGTATACCTCCCGTTGCAGTGAAATCCATTTGAACCTGTCAGTAGCATCATGCCCGGAAAGAGAGGTCAGGCTCATAAACCCGAGGCTGTCACGCCCGGTAAGGTAGGCACGCACGCCCCTATTTTGCATTTGAGGCCACCTGTTGGCATTGATAAACGATTTTACCGCATCAAAAACAGCCTTAGCACTAATCTTTTCCCTGCATTCATTTTTCCGATCACACTCCACACCGAACGAACATGGATGACAAGGCAGGTCAGGCTCGAAACAAATACACTTCTCTGCTGCTGGCCCCGTGTCCCAGGGCTGGGCTGTTGCCAGAAAAACAGAGGCAATGGGAGTGCCTGACCCGGCCGCAAGATGCATTGTTCCGGTATCATTGGTCACAAGCAAGTCGAGCTTACGAAGTACTGCAGCCAGTTCAGGCAATGAAGTACGCCCCATAAGATCAATATAGGGAAAACTGCCCTTCTCAATTATCCTGCGCCCCAGCTCCTTCTCGCTTTCGGTTCCCAGGAGGACCGGAACCCTTTTAAGTTCTTCCCATATCATTTCGCCAAGCTCGCTAAAACGGGCCACCGGCCAGCGGCGCCGGTCTTCACTTGCCCCGGGTTGAAAACCAATAAACCCCTTACAACCTTCAGGATAATCCTCAAGCAGTCTGAGTGCCGATATCCGGTCCTGAGGCTCCGGATCAGCAAGGCTGAAAAGAGCAGGACGCTCTATTCCTGCCACACGGCTGAAAAGGTCCACAACGTTAAACGGGCTAGACCCACGACTTGCAGAAGCCATCTGCAAAAAACCAGCCCACTGGGTGGTATCGGCATTAAATCCGAAACTGTCCATGGCGAAGCCACGAACCCCGCACCTCTTACTCAGTCTCATGGCAAGAAGCCGGGCGGAAATAGATGGGGTAAGATTAACGACAAGATCCGGTGAAAAAGCACTTTCAACTTCCGAACAGAAAGTTTCATAGATATGAAGGGCATCCCGCCAGTCCCTATCAAGGGAGGCAAGTATTGCAGCACCGGGAAGAGGCAGCGTAACCTGCACATCTCGAAGTAAACGGGTGGTTCCTGAAAAATTTTTCAGACAGATAACACCAACATCATATCCCTGAACTGTCAGAGCGGAAATTACAGGCTGGGTCTGAAGCAGATCACCAAAGCGGGTAAGGTTTATAACAAGAGCTTTCATAGTACGAATGCCTCCGGCGCCGTCAGGGGGTTAGCACCATCATAAGTGTGCTGAAGAGCCATAAGACTTTTTCTCAGAGCAGCACCGTTGTTGATGGGTTAATCTGTTTTATCAGGATATATCGCAACTATACAGACTACAGCAACAACAGCAAACGGTAAGTTTTTCAGATTAACGGACGATAGCTTCCGCCAAACGGTTTTGACTTTCCGCTTATGATTTTCTTTCACCGTTTATCGAAAAGGATGTGCACAGCATCCTAAAAAAAGCTATAAGCTTATCATCCGGTCAGAAAAACGGCTTTAACCGTAACTATCAAAACCGGATACCTTTTTCTGCACAATCAGGCACCTTAAACACCTTCCAGGAGGCCATCAAATGACCGAAGAACAAAAAATAGAAAGCCTTTCCAAAGAAAGCAGACTCTTTAATCCTCCTACCGACGTTCCCACCGCGTGCGTAAAAAGCCTTGAAGAATATAAAGCAATCTATGATCGTTCCATCAACGACATGGAAGGCTTCTGGGCCGAACGCGCAGAAGAGCTCCTTACCTGGGACAAAAAATGGGACAATGTTCTTGATTACGATTTCGATAAGCCTGAAATCAAGTGGTTTGATGGCGGAAAGCTCAACGCATCCGCAAACTGCCTCGACCGCCACATCGAAAACGGACGCCGCAACAAGGCTGCACTTATCTGGCAGGGCGAGGAAGACCATGAAGTAAAGGTTTACACCTACGATATGCTGCACCGCGAAGTATGCCGTTTTGCCAATGTGCTCAAAAAGCTCGGAGTCAAAAAAGGGGATCGGGTATCCATTTATCTGCCCATGATTCCGGAACTGGCCATTGCAATGCTGGCCTGCACCAGAATCGGCGCCCCCCACTCCATCATTTTTGCTGGTTTCAGCTCAAACAGCCTGCGCGACCGCATCAATGACTGCGGTGCTAAAATTCATATCACCGGTGATGGAGTACTGCGCGGTGGTCGTGCCATTCCGTTGAAACCAAATACTGACGAGGCTCTCAAAGAGTGTCCCTCTGTTGAGCAGTGCATTGTTGTACCCAGAGCCGGTAACGATGTTGAAATGGTTGAAGGCCGAGACAGACTCTGGGAAGAGCTCATGTCCGACCCGGATATCACTGACAGCTGTCCTTATGAACTGATGGATTCTGAAGATCCCCTCTTCATCCTCTACACTTCAGGCAGCACAGGAAAACCCAAAGGTGTTTTCCACACCACCGGCGGCTACCTGACCTATGCCGCCCATACCTGCCAGTGGGTTTTCGACCTTAAAGATGATGATGTGCATTGGTGCACAGCCGACATCGGCTGGGTAACCGGACATTCATATATCGTTTATGGTCCGCTGGCTCTCGGCGCAACAAGCATCATGTTTGAATCCGTGCCCACCTACCCTGATCCGGCAAGATTCTGGCAGGTCTGCGAAAAATTCAGGGTCAATATCTTCTATACCGCTCCCACCGCCATCCGCGCGCTGATGCGGGAAGGAGATAAATGGACCAAGAAACATGACCTCTCCAGTCTGCGAATCCTCGGAACGGTTGGTGAACCCATCAACCCGGAAGCATGGATGTGGTACCACGAACATATTGGTGCAGAAAAACTGCCTATTGTTGATACCTGGTGGCAGACTGAAACCGGCGGACACATTCTGTCTCCGCTGCCTTACGCCACCCCGCTCAAACCCGGCTCTGCAACCCTCCCGCTGCCAGGAATTGACGCGGTTATCGTGGACCGCCACGGCGAAGAAGTTGGTCCCAATGAAGGTGGATTTCTGGTTATCAGAAAACCATGGCCCGGAATGCTGCGTGGAGTATGGGGCAACCAGGAACGCTTTAAACAGCAATACTTCGAAGGCTTCCCCGGAACCTATGAATCAGGTGACGGCGCCCGAAGGGATGAAGACGGATACTTCTGGATTATGGGCCGTGTTGACGATGTAATCAACGTTTCCGGACACAGGCTCGGAACTGCTGAAATCGAATCCGCCCTTGTATCACATCCGGCTGTATCCGAAGCTGCTGTTGTCGGAATGCCTCACGAGGTCAAAGGACAGTCCATCTACGCTTATGTAACGCTCAAGGCTGAGTATGATGAAGACGATGATCTCATCAAAGATCTGCGTACTCACGTTCGCAAGGAAATCGGCCCTCTGGCTTCTCCCGAAGTCATCCAGTTCGCCCCCGGTCTTCCCAAGACCAGAAGCGGTAAAATCATGCGCCGCATTCTGCGCAAGATCGTTGAAGGCGACACTTCCAACCTCGGTGACACCTCGACACTGGCTGATCCTTCAGTAGTGACCGACCTCATCGAAGGCTACGAAGAGATTATGAATCCTTAAAGTATAAAATTTGGTTGTCTCGGAGTCTCCCGGATCTAAAGGTCCGGGAGGCCGTCCAACAGCCGGGAATATACCGGATCAGGCCGGGATGTCCGAACAGTTTCATTCTATTGGAAGGTGGCAAACGAAACTGTGAAAGGCTTCCCGGTCTTTCTTTTTGTTTAAGGAAAAACCGGGATGAAATTACCACTCAATAAAAGGAGGACCGTCCTTGGTGACGCTGAGGTCGATAATTTTATAGGCATCCCGCAGATCTTCTCCGGGACGCTTGATGTTGATTACAATTGATGTTTCGCCAATGGTCACAGTCGTGAACTTGAACCGCCAGCGTCCGAAATCACCAAGCATTCCGGATTCAGATTTTATAATCCTGAACTTATCAAGCTGTATAACTTTAGGGTCGAAAGTAACCCCGTCAAAATCATATCCGCTTGACCCCGGATTTCGCATTTCAAAAGCAACCTCTTCCCCGGGCATGAGGATGAGTTCCATATCGTGAATGCCGTCCAGATCGTATTCTGCTACGGAATCCGCAAAAGGATTTAAAGATGCGCATCCAGAAAGAATTCCGGACATAAGAATCAGAAATAAGACGGCTGTAAGAGAATAAAATTTCTTGATTTTCATTTTTTCTGTATTTTTTTGCGTCATAATTGACACTCATGTTTATTAATTATTTTTAAACAACAATTTCAAGAGTTTATAAATTTGTGAAAATCGCAAATCAAGTGTAATAATATTGGGCGCGTACGGCAAGGGGAAGCCGCGCGCAATAACGGGATTAACCTGTTATTTTACTTGTTTCGATGTACGCTTTTTCAGGATGTACCTGAAAATAGGCGTTTGGTGCTTTTTATCACAGTATTTACCTTTCCAAGGAGTGTGAGGATGAAACGTTCATTACTGTTTCTTGCGCTTGTAGTTATTCTTACTCTCGGCCTGGCCGGATGCAGCGCGGAAAAGAAGGAAGAGGCCCCTGCCAAAAAGGAAACCGCTGAACAAGCAGCTCCTGCTGCCTCCAGCGAAAAGACCCTTAAACTTGCTATGGATGCAGACCCTGTCTCTCTTGACCCGCATGTACAGCTTTCCGGCGGTATGCTTCAGTACTCCCACATGGTATTTGATCCCCTCGTTCGCTGGGCAAAAGACGGTTCCTTTGAACCCCGCCTTGCAGAGTCATGGGAACGTATCGACGACAAAACCATGCGCTTTCATCTGCGCAAAGATGTAAAATTTCACAGCGGCAACCCTTTCACTGCTGAAGATGTTGTCTGGACTATCGAACGCCTGAAAAAGAGTGTTGACTATAAAGCCCTGTTTGAGCCCTTCGCTCCTGCCAAGGTTGTTGACGCAAACACCGTCGATATCATCACCAAGGAACCATACGGCCTGCTGCTGAACATGGCTACCTACATTTTCCCCATGGATAAGAAATTCTACTCCGGTAATGATGAAAACGGCCAGCCCAAAGATGCTATCGTTAAGACCGGTCCTTCTTTTGCTAACGTTAACGAATCCGGTACCGGTAAATACACCGTTGCAGAACGTGAACAGGGTGTTCGTGTTGTTTTCAAGGCTTTCCCCGAGTACTGGGACAAAGCAGGTAACGTTGACACCATCATCCTTACTCCCATTAAAAACGACGCAACCCGTGTTGCTGCACTGCTTTCCGGTGACGTTGACTTCATCATGCCTGTTCCCCCGCAGGATCTTAAGCGCGTTGAATCCACCGAAGGCCTTCAGCTGGTTACCATGTCCGGCTCACGTATCATCACTTTTCAGCTGAACCAGAAACGCCAGAAGCCTTTCCAGAACCCCAAAGTTCGTCAGGCTATTGTATACGCTACCGACAACACCGGTATCGTGAACAAGGTAATGAAAGGTTTCGCAACTGTTGCAGCACAGCAGGGCCCCGAAGGTTTTGCAGGCTACAATGCTGAGCTCAAACCTCGTTATGACCTTGAAAAAGCCAAGCAGCTCATGAAAGAAGCCGGCTATGAAAACGGTTTTGAGTGTACCATGATTGCACCCAACAACCGCTACGTTAACGATGAAAAGATTGCTGAAGCTTTTGTTTCCATGCTTGGCAAAATCGGTATCAAAGTTAACCTGAAAACCATGCCTAAAGCCCAGTACTGGGATCAGTTCGACCTTCAGGTTGCTGACATCCAGATGATCGGCTGGCATTCAGACACCGAAGACTCCGCCAACTACACCGAATTCCTGCTCATGTGCCCCAACAAGGAAACCGGCTACGGTCAGTACAACAGCGGTAACTACTGCAACCCCGAGATTGATTCTCTGATCATGCAGTCTCAGACCGAAACCGACCTTGCAAAGCGTAGCGCAATGCTGCAGAAAGTTGAAAAAATCCTCTACGACGAAGCTGCTTTCGTTCCCCTGCACTGGCAGAACCTGTCCTGGGCTTCCAAGGACGGTATGAACACTGAAGAAATCGTCAACGTTCAGAACTTCCCCTACTTTGGTGACCTGGTTATCAAGTAAGGGTAATTCTTGAAAATATGACTAAAACAAAGGGAACTCCGATACGGGGTTCCCTTTGCCATGTTAAGCGCCATGTCTAAATCCCATACTTTAATGGTCAGGTTTCGCTCTTTCAAGGCATATTGTTCTGGTTGTTTTCAAAGCTTGAGTTAGAAGTAACCCTACACTCACAGCTTGGTTTTCAATTCCCGGAGGATATTCAATCCGGGAATTTCAAGGGAGATTGATCCTTTGACCCCGCCTCAGGCACATGCCCGAGGCATACACTGTCCGTCTGGAGTAAATTTAAAAATGTTTGCATTTATAGTCCGAAGGATCGTGCAAGCGATCATCGTCATGCTGATCATCAGCTTCATCGGCTTTGCCATCAAGCAGAGTTTCGGTGACCCGGTAAGGGAGATTACCGGCGTGTCCGTATCAGCGGCGGAAAGGGAAAAAATCAGGGAAGAACTTGGACTCAATGATCCGTTCATGGTCCAGTTCGGTCGCTTCCTGCAGGGAGCTGTTCACGGCGACATAGGCAAATCATTCTTTTATAAGAAATCAGCCCTTGAGGTTATTCTCAGTAAAGCGCCGGCAACACTGGAACTGGTTATCTGTTCCGCCATTATCATTGTCATTTTTTCCGTGCCGCTGGGCATCTATTCGGCAATACGACCGAAAACCATTTTTTCACGGTTTGTCATGGGCGGGTCAATTGTCGGGGTATCAATCCCTGTCTTTTTGACTGCCATCCTCATGATTTATATTTTTTCGGTGGAACTGCACTGGCTTCCATCTTACGGGCGTGGTGAAACTATCAACATCGGCGGCTGGCGGACAGGATTCCTGACCGCAGACGGCTGGCTGCACCTCATCATGCCTTCTTTGGCACTTTCCTCCATCATGCTTCCGCTCTTCATTCGACTCATTCGTTCTGAGATGATGGAAGTTCTTGAAAACGACTATATCAAATACGCCTGGGCCAAAGGGCTTACCCCCAAAAGAGTCTGGATCGTACATGCCTTCAAGAACACCCTGCTCCCGGTTATTACTGTGGGTGGTGTGCAGCTTGGAACCATGATCGCTTTCACCATCCTCACTGAAACCGTATTCCAGTGGCAGGGCATGGGCTTCATGTTTATTGAAGCGGTTGAACGCGGGGATGCCCCGCTCATGGTGGCCTACCTCATGGTGGTCGGGCTCATATTCGTAGTAGTAAACACTGTGGTCGACGTTATTTACGGTCTCGTCAACCCGCAGGTCAGAATCACGGGGCAAAAATAAATGAGAACCAGATCACGCTGGCAGAGATTCAAGGAATCATATTTTCTGCACGACTTTCTGCACGACAAGGTTGCCCTTACAAGCTTCTTTATTCTGGTCGTGCTTCTGTTTATGGGTTTTGCGGCACCGGTGGTTGCACCTTTCAACCCGTATGACGCCAACAATATCAACATTATGAACGCGGAGATTCCGCCTTCCTGGATGCCCGGAGGATCAACTGAATTCCTGCTGGGAACCGATGCACAGGGACGCGACCTTTTCTCAACCATGCTTTACGGCATGCGCGTTTCTCTGATCATCGGCTTCGGAGCAGTGGCCTTGCAGGCCTTCCTTGGCATCATGATCGGTCTTATTGCTGGTTTTATGGGCAAAAGGGTGGAATCCATCCTCATGCGTATCGCTGACGTGCAGCTCTCCTTTTCCACTTACATGGTTGCAATTTTCATTTCGGCCATTTTCCAGGCGGTATTCGGGGTTGCCAAATACGAGGAGATTGCTGTTCCGCTGCTGATCCTTGTTATCGGATTTGCCGAATGGCCACAGTATGCCCGTACTGTGCGAGCTTCTGTGCTTGCAGAAAAGAAAAAAGAATACGTGGAAGCGGCTAGAGTTATAGGCCTTTCCCAGAAAAGGATCATGTGGCGTCATGTGCTGCCGAACACCCTGTCTCCGGTATTCGTTATTTCAACCATTCAGGTTGCAAACGCCATTATGAGTGAAGCGGCCCTTTCCTTCGTAGGTCTGGGTATGCCTGTCACCCAGCCGTCTCTTGGTTCACTTATCAATGTCGGCTTTGAATACATTTTCAGTGGTTCCTGGTGGATCACCATGTTTCCCGGCATTGTACTGGTCATTCTCATTCTGGTTATCAACCTGCTTGGAGACTGGCTCAGAGACTTCCTCAACCCCAAACTGTACAAGGGATAATAAATGCAACCACTTCTTGAAGTAAAAGACTTGAGTGTTGAGTTTGCATTGCGCCAGGGCCCCCTTAAGGCAGTGCGAAATGTAAGCTTTAACCTTAACAAAGGTGAAAGACTTGGACTGGTAGGCGAGTCTGGAGCGGGTAAATCCGTAACCGGTTTCTCCATCATCAACCTGATTTCAAAACCCGGATATATCTCCAACGGTTCAATCATGTTTGAAGGGCAGGATCTTGCAAAAATGCCCTTTGAAAAAATGCGCGGCATTCGCGGCAACCGCATCTCAATGATCTTTCAGGATCCCATGATGACCCTGAATCCGGTCCTGACTGTGGGAACCCAGATGATAGAAACCGTGCTGGCCCACATGGACGTTTCGCCAAAGGAAGCAGAAGAGATAGCTCTTGAAAAGCTCAAAAAGGTCTACATTCCCTCCCCGCGAAAACGCCTTGCCCAGTACCCGCATGAATTCTCCGGCGGGATGCGCCAGCGCATAGTCATAGCAATATCGCTTTTGACCAATCCGGCCCTGATCATCGCCGATGAGCCTACAACCGCTCTTGACGTGACCATTCAGGCGGAAATCATGGATCTGCTGCTTGAGCTGTGTGAAACAGAAAACATGGGCCTGATCCTGATCACTCATGACCTTGCGGTTGTTTCCGAGGTCACCCAGCGTATTGCTGTTATGTATGCCGGTGGAATTGTTGAAACAGGATCAACCAGACAGGTTACCGAAACTCCCGGACATCCGTATACACGCGGCCTCATTGCTGCTCTGCCCCAGTCCGGAGGAGCAGGTGACCGTCTGACTCAGATCCCCGGTGCCATGCCTTCACTCATGAACATGCCCGGAGGATGTCCTTTCCATCCCAGATGTGAGCACTGTAGCGATATCTGTAAGCAGGAAAGACCCGAACTCAAAGAAAACAAATCCGGCATTCTGGTGGCCTGCCATCACGCCGATAAATTATAACCGGGATTAGTCATGCAAACCGATTCCCTTCTGAATATCAAAAACCTGGTCAAGCACTTCGACATTTCCGGAGGCCTGCTTGATCAGCTGAAAATGGAAAACGGACGCATCACACGCACACACACCGTTGTCAAAGCTGTAAACAATGTCAGCTTTGAAATCAGAAAAGGTGAGACCTTAAGCGTGGTCGGCGAATCCGGTTGCGGTAAATCAACCCTTGCCAGAACTGTTATGGGCCTTTACCCGCCCAACTCCGGTGAGGTGCACTATGGTGGAGAGCGCATCGACAATCTGTCCTCCACAAAAATGCTGCCCTATCGCAGAAAAATGCAGATGGTTTTTCAGGACCCCTATGCGTCCCTGAACCCGCGCATGACTGTGCGCCAGATCATTGAAGAACCAATCTACTTCCACAATAAAGGAATCTCCCGCGGAGATGCCAAAACAAAGCTTCATGATGTAATGCGAAGTGTTGGTATGGACCCGGAATGGGCGGGAAACTACCCGCATGAATTCTCCGGAGGCCAGCGCCAGCGCATAAGTATTGCCCGTGCTCTTGCTGTTGAACCAGAATTCATTGTTGCTGATGAGCCCATTGCAGCTCTTGACGTATCCATTCAGGCTCAGATCCTGAACCTTCTTATGGATGCTCAGCAGGAAATGGGACTGACCTATCTGTTCATCAGTCACGACCTGTCTGTTGTTGAACACATCAGTACCCGTGTAGCAGTAATGTACCTTGGCTGTTTGTGTGAACTGGCCCCTGCAAAGAAGCTCTTTGCAAATCCGCAGCACCCATACACAAGGGCTTTGCTCTCAGCCATTCCTACCCTTGGCGGTGAGAAGAAAAAACATATTCACCTCTCCGGAGATGTCCCAACTCCAATCAATCTGCCTACAGGCTGCGTTTTCCATGGCCGCTGCACTTATGCAAATGACCGTTGCAGGGAAGAAATTCCAATTGGCCGCGATATGGGAGAAGAAAGCATCTGTGCCTGTCATGCAGTGGAGGAAGGAAGATTATAAATACGTAATGTAAAATTATTCCAGTCGACAGATTTAAAAAGCCCGTTTATAACTAACGGGCTTTTTTTGTGTTATGCTCTGCTCTGTAAGGAGTATTTTAAATCCAGAGGGATGAAATGAGTGAAGATCATAACGTTCTCGGCGTATACTCTCAAAATGTGAAAACGAATATCGGAACAGGCACAACCGCGCAAAAATCCGTTCATAAGACTTACCACTACGTAACCCGTGTTGGAGAGACGAAATACCATGTTCAGCCCCTAAATGATCAGGGAATCCCTTCCGGTATGGTTACAGTTCTTACTGAAAAGAAATTCATAGCAGCCTACACACCTGAACTGTACTACTATCAGCGAAAAACACTTCCAGCTCTCAACTCGTTAAAATCTAAAATAGACAAAGGAGAGGAAGCTTTCCAGAAAGGCGATCTTGATGAGGCGGAACATGCTTTTGCCGGAGCCCTCCTTCTGGACCCTGAGAACCCGAAAGCCAACCTCGGCATGGGAACTGTGCAGTGTACAAAACAGAATTTCGAACAACTCACCACCATCATCCAAAAACTTCTGAATATGGACACCGTATTTCTGGAAGGACAGCGACAGGAATTCAATATATTTGCAATTGCACTCCGGAAACAGTCACTCTTTACTGAAGCAATCAATTTTTACAAGAAAGCTATTGATATAGACAAGAATGATGAAAACCTGCACTTCAATATTGCCAGAGCATACTTTGACACGAACTCATACGATGAAGCCCTGATTCATATTGAAAAAGCACTTGAGATTCAGCCTGAATTTGAAGTGGCAGAAAAGTTCAAAAAATATGTAATAAAAAAAGTAGGCAAAAAATAACTGCCCGCTATCAATGCGCTCGTGGTTAAACGCCAACTCTATTTATTGATTGCCATGATCCAAATCCTGCATTTACAAAAATCCAGATTATAATTTTGTAATGACAATCGATTTCTAATCGACAAAAAAATGAAGCCCGTTTATAACTGACGGGCTTTATTTATAATATGCAGTTGCTTCTGGGGGAGAAATGAATCAATTGGCAAAGGGGAAGAGCATGGCAAATTTGACTCAGGTTCTGGGAATTTACTCAAAAAATATCAAGGACCATACCGGAACCGGATCGACACAGCAAAGCCGAGAGACCAAGACATACTATTATGTTCTGCGCGCTGCGGATGAATATAATGTTCAGCCGCTGAATATGCAGAATATTCCCTCTGGTCTTTTCTCCGCTCTCTCCAGAAACGAATTCATTGCTTCTTTCACTCCTGAAATAAGCTACTATCAAGACCACCCGCTCCCCGAACTGGAATTGCTTAAAGACAGCCTCTCCCAAGGAGCAGAGAACTTTTCACCGGCCAGTGAACACGAGAAAGTTCAGGGCTTGATCAAAGCTTTCCTCCTTGAGCCCGGAAAAAAGGACATCGAGCTTGAAAGTCCCCTGACGAGTGCACGGCTTATAGAAATAGTGGATATTTTAAGTAACCAGTGTGAAATTTTCAAGGAAGAGCAGCGGCAGGAGTTCAACTCGGCAGCCATCTCTTTGCGAAAACAGGAACTTTATGAAGAGGCCATCAACTTTTATAGCAAGGCCCTAGAATTAAGCGAAGACGAAAACCTGCACTTCAATATTGCCCGGGCCTATTTTGAAATTGGCAATAATACTGAAGCATTGATGCATTTGGATAAGGCAATTCAACTGGCGCCGGATCTCAAGACAGCCCACCAGTTCAAAAAATACATCATCAAAAACAGTTAGCTTAATATTTAATAAATCCTGGCCTGTTTTATAGTCTGCGCTTAACACTCAGCCCAAGATCACTGAGCATGGTCAGGTCGTGCTCAATTCCCTGACCTGCAACTGTCAGAAAATCCCCTACCATAAGTCCGTTGCATCCTGCATGAAAAATAAATGACTGCAAAGAGCGAAGCGCCGCCCTTCCCGCGGCCATGCGCACTTCCGCATGTGGATTGGTCAGACGAAACATTGCAATGGTCAGCAGAATCTCCAGCGGCTGCAGCGGCTCAACGCTTTCCAAAGGGGTTCCCGGTATAGGCACTAGAAAATTGAGAGGAATTGAATCCACTTTCTCAGCTGCAATAGCAAGGGCCAGCTCAACTCTCTGTTCATGGCTTTCACCAAGCCCCAGCAACCCACCGCAGCAGACTTCCAGACCTGCTTTTTTAGCATCCCGCACAGTACGGATACGCTCGTCATAGCTGTGAGTAGTACATACGTTGGGGAAAAAACTTTCCGATGACTCAAGGTTATGATGGTAGCGCACCACCCCTGACTCGCGAAGTTTTTTTAAAGATGAATAATCCATACACCCCAGCGAAGCACAGTGACAAAATGATTTATCCCGCATGCCGTCCACAGCTTCACAGACATGGTCCAGAGATTTACCGGCAAGAGCACGGCCGCTGGTAACATAGCTGAAGAATTCGATTGGAGACTGTCCGGCCTTATCTGCACATTCGCGGATTTCCTCCACAGACATCAGCGGATAGCTAGGTGCCGGCGTACCCTTGAAGTGACTGGACTGAGCACAAAATGTGCAGTCTTCAGAACAGTTTCCACTCCGCACATTGGCAATTGAGCACAGGCTGACCTCACGCCCGAAACGGCGGGTAGTTACAGTGTGGGCAGCGTGAAGGATCTCGGCAAGTTCCCCGTGCGAAGCACCGATAACTGATACCGCTGTGTGTTCATCAATTGCCGCCCCGGATGTTACGGCTTTCCATAATTTCTGCTTTTCACTTCTATCCATTGTGCTATCCTTTGTGCAGGCCGACAACTTCACAAATTGCCGAGGTCAGTATTTCAAGTTCAGAATCCGACATGACATAAGGTGGCATTACATAAACCAGCTTACCAAAAGGACGCACCCATACACCGCGTTTCACAAATTCGCCCTGAATAAATTCCATATCGACCGGGCTCTTTAATTCGACAACCCCGATAGCACCGAGACTGCGAACATCTTCCACAGTGTTCATATCCCGACATGGAGCCAGCCCTTTATTGAGCATAGAGTTTATATTATCAACTTTCTCTTTCCAGCCGCTTTCAAGCAGCAGATCAAGTGAGGCATTCGCCACAGCACAGGCTAATGGATTACCCATAAATGTGGGCCCATGCATGAAAACACCTCCCCTGGAAGATACTCCATGTGCAACTTTACTTGAAGCAAGGGTTGCAGCAAGACTCATCATACCGCCAGTTATGGCCTTTCCAACACACATTATATCAGGGCTTATACCAGCAATTTCACTGGCAAACATTGCACCTGCCCGACCAAAACCGGTGGCAATCTCATCACATATCAAAAGTACATTATGCTCGTCACATGCCTTGCGAACCCGCTTGAGGTACTCGGGAGGATAAAAACGCATTCCTCCGGTTCCCTGCACAACAGGTTCAAGAATCACAGCGGCCAGTTCATGGGCGTGTTTCTCAATCTTATCTTTAAAATCCGCAAAATCTTCATCACTGCAGCCGCCATCAAATATTCTGGGGGGGGCATCTGCAAAAACATGCTGTGGAAGGATGGAAGTAAACATGGAATGCATCCCGTTAACCGGGTCACAGACCGACATGCAGCCGATCGTATCACCATGGTATCCGTTACGCACTGTCATCAACCTGTTTTTCTCCGGTTTCCCGATCGCATACCAGTACTGGATAGCCATCTTTAGGGCCACCTCAACAGACACCGATCCGGAATCAGCAATAAAAACATGCTGTAACGGATCTGGGGAGAGCTCCACAAGTTTCTGGGCCAGTCTAATACCGGGCTCATGGGTCAGACCGCCAAACATCACGTGCGGCATTTCTTTAGCCTGATCGCAAAGAGCCTTTGTTAAAACCGGATTATTATACCCGTGAATGGCACACCACCATGAGGCCATACCGTCGATAAGCTCCCGCCCGTCTTCAAGAAAGATCTTAACTCCCTCGGTTCGCTTCACAGGAAAAACAGTCAACGGATTGACCGCAGAAGTATACGGGTGCCAGATATGTTCGCGGTCAAATTGCAGCATTGATTCGGTGATGGACATTTTTGCTCCATAATATTTGCAGAGAATTACACGCGCTGAATCATTGGGGGCAACAAGCTGGGATGAAATATTCAGCGGATCCGGAAGAACTATAGCCCCAAAGAGCTAAGAAATAAGCATATCAATATCTAAACCAGCAAGGAAAGCATCCACTTTTTCCCAGCACTTGATATCCTTATAATCCCAGTTCTCAATATGTGGAATGGACGCCAGAACTTTAATGCCGGAAAACAGCTCAATAGTCTGGATATTATCTTCGGCCATTCCGAACTCAGAAGGGGCAGGACCATTTGCAGAGGTCATGATGACGCCGGCGATATCCAATCCTGCATCAAGAAGAGCACTGATTGAAAGAAGGGTCTCGTTGATTGCCCCCAGCTTGTTTTCAGCTACAAGAACAACTGAATAATCAAGCTCGTGCATCAGATCCAGCATGGTCTCTTCTTCGTTTATCGGCACCATGAGACCTCCGGCACCTTCAGCAAGCAGAATTCCTTCAGATTCAAGGGATCGCACTTTCTTTGCTATTTCAAAAATATCCAATTCAACATCTGCCAATCTCGCAGCCAAATGCGGTGAGCATGCAGGTTCAAAAATGAAAGGACACTGCTTTTCAGGATTCCAATCAGCACCGGCTGCTTTATAAACTTCCCCGTCGGGAGAATCGAGCCTGCCGTCCCCGTTCCGAATACCGCCGGACTGCACAGGCTTGACCGGAAGCACATTATGCCCGGCCTGCATCAAAAAACGGGCAAGACCGGCTGTTACAACGGTCTTGCCGACATCTGTTCCGGTTCCGGTAATAAATAGACCGCCGGTCATTTTACTCACTCTTGCGGGATTCTATCACTTCCAGCGGATCCCGATCGCAGGTTTCAGCAAAAAAGAATTCCTTGTCGTAAGGCCCGAAATGACCCTCATCTCCTACCAACTTGAAGAAATCAAGCCGGGAGTATCTTCTGCAACGCTGGTCGCTAACCATGTACTTGATATAATAATTAAATTTATCTGTAGAATGAGTGGAAACAGTTAAATCAATTACCCGATCAGCGAACTCGCACCAGGCATGGCTGACCCATTTGCCATCTTTAAATATCCAGCCATGAACAACTTCTGTTTCTGCATTTTCACTGGCACTTTCAAGACAGTATTCCCAGGCAGTCGGTTTGCGGTCAAACATTAGTTTGTCTCCTTGCTCATGTTATCCAGAGCCATTTTTATTGCTCCCAGCGCGTTACCCACTTCATGATGTTCAGGAAAGACAGCCGTGGTATGAAGTCTTTCAGCCACTTCAGGCAGGAGCTTGCCTGCTGCTGCGCCGATTCCGACAATGGGCAGGTTGAGGGAAGGCTCAAAACTCACCAGCGGACTTGAAGATCTACCGGCAATGATACCAGCCATATTGCCGCCGATTTCCTTACGGACAATGTGCTCCAGCATGGCATTTTCTATTTTGACCCTGGTCTCTTCCAGAACCATGCGGGCAAAGCCTTCAGCATCAAGGCCGGAAACTGTTCCAAGAACTTTTGCTGCTTCTATGGACACAGAAGCGTCACCGATTGCAAGTTCACCCAGAACATGCAGTGCATCAGTGGGAGTAAACCCTACTTCTTCAACAATCTGTTCACGAACAAGGGTAGAAACAAGACCGGTCAGTTTTATCTCACCAACACCAAGCCCTTCCATCATTCGCGTAAAGGTCGATGGACCGTTCTCTTTTAAAAATTCGATTGCAGCGTCATCAAACTTATCTGCAGCAGGACCTACTTTGATAAGGTGGGAATCATGTCCCTGCCCTATCCATTCAGAAGGAGCGGGAATATCTCCGGCCATGCAAAGAGGCACAACCCTTCCCGGACCGACTTCAAGCTTTCCTGAACGGTTGATTCGGGAAAAACTGTCTCCCCCGACTCCGACAGTAAACATCTCCACAGCCTCGACATGGGTTTCCCATTCTCCGATAATGCTCCCGCTCTCCTGAATGGTCGGGCGGGAATCACGAATCAGGGTAACGTCTGTGGTTGTTCCCCCCACATCAACAATCAGGGCGTCCTTTTCCGGGGAATAAATACTTCCGTAGTAGGCAGTTGAAGCAGGGCCGCTGGCAAAAGTCTCCGCTGCACGCTGAACAGCGTCTTCCATACTCATGGAGGATGCGTTACCCCGCACAACTACTACAGACCGGCCCAGCCCGCGCTCATCAAGAGCCTTACCTACACCGGCAAGAAATTCCTTCATAACCGGCATAAGACGTGCGTTAAGAACAGCGGTTGCCGCTCTTTCCTTCTGCCCGGCACGGGTGCTTATTGTATGTGAACAAAACACAGGTTTAGGATCGGTGAGAGAAATGGCTTTTTCTGCAATCAGTTCATGGGCAGGATTTTTAAAGCTCATGGCAGCGCAGACAGCGTAAGAATCAACATGCCCACGCATATCCTGAAGCCCGTCAACCAGAGATTCAATATCCAGCGGATCATCCTCGGCACCGGTAATCTTGTGCCCGCCCTGTACAAAACGCATAGTCACAACCGGGAGCTTCAAGGCTTTGGCAGGCCCGATCATAAACAGGCCGACCCGGGCTCCTTTGTTTTCAACAATCGCGTTGGTTGCCAGAGTAGTGGAAACAGAAACCAGATTCACGTCATCAGGATTAATTCCGCTTTCACTCATGGCCTTATCCAGAGATGAGGAAAGCCCGATGCTCAGATCGTGATGGGTAGTGGGAGATTTAG
Organism: Maridesulfovibrio sp.; assembly: GCA_963676495.2. Taxonomy (GTDB): domain Bacteria; phylum Desulfobacterota; class Desulfovibrionia; order Desulfovibrionales; family Desulfovibrionaceae; genus Maridesulfovibrio. The sequence goes on from CAXXRF010000003.1 coordinate 934,684, forward strand.
CCGTGGCGACCACACTCATATCAGCGCAGTCAAGAACAACAGTGTCAGTGTAAGTACCACCGGTATCAATACCGATGGCATAACCGCTGGAAAAACTCATAGCGCATATATCCTTCACCCAGTTAGGGCATTATCGTTCTATTTCGCTCCGTTTAATGCCGGACCGATCAGTACAGATAATGCCGCTTTGGATGATTGGCAAGTGCTACGAAATAATTACTCCAGCGTAGGCAACAACACTTTCGTAATCTCCGGTAACCTGACCCGAATTTGTGTAGTCAACAAGACGCCCTGAATGCGCTCCCAGTTTCCGTGCTGCAAACATACCCATTGTCATAGGCAGCACTCCGCACATGCTGATCTGGTTGGAGGATACAATTGAATATAAATCCTGCGGGTCCATGCGGATAATAGCTTCAAGAGCCATGGAATCCATTTTTTTGGCCTTGGATGCGGGAATAAAATGGCTCATATCCGAGCTAACCACAATGGATACAGGAGTTTTACTGGCTGTAATAATTTCTGCAACAGCCTCCCCTGCCTTGTGAAGCGCTGCAGGAGAAGTTTCCGAGACACAAACCGGAACAATTGTTGTTTCAGGGTTAATGTAATGCAGAAAGGGAATTATCACCTCAAGCGAGTGTTCCCGGGAATGAGCGGCCTGATTCTCCACAAACCCGGACCTGCTTTCAATAAGTTTTGCCGCAAGGGGCTGATCTACATCAAGCTTGCCGCCTGGAAATTCCCATGAACCGGAAGTCCAGACTGACATCGGAGCTCCAAGTCCGGTATGGTTCGGACCTAAAAGAATCACAGCAGGCGCAAGATTTGATTCAGCAAGCGTCCTGCCGCATGGAGCCCCGGAAAACATATATCCAGCATGAGGGAGCATGACCAGACGATCATAAGGCCGGGCTGATTTATCGGGAATTTCTCCGAAATACATCTCAAGTTCACTCTTTAACTGCCGGGGATTGTCAGTGTAGAACCTGCCGGCCACAACGGGCTTTCTATTCATTCTTACCTGCCTGTAGTATTATTGAAAAACAGGATCGGGCTTGAACTTGGATGCTTCCTGCTCGATCTTGTGAGTTTCAAGGGCCGATGTAGCCAGTCTTCCGTAAAGATCATCCGGGCTTTTCGCTGCAACCTCTTCCATGAGTTTCTTCCACTCGGCCACAGCGCCTGCTTTCTCATAAAGCTGAGCCAGCCTGAAACGGGAGGAAGCCCATTCCGGATCGGAAAGAGGGATGTATTTGTCATATTCAGCCGCCCATTTAAGAGCTTCACGATACCTGCCGGAGCTTTCCGCAGCAAAGATTGTCATCAGAATGCAATCCTTGATCTTTTCACGGTCCCCTCCTGTTTCCAGAAGCATAGTCAAAGCTTCCTGAGCGTAGACAAAGACCTTTTTCAAATCTTTCTTCTTCATGGAGGACTTAGCCATATAATACATTGCATAAGCCCGGGATGATTGAGGAAGCAACAGATTAGATGCCAGACCTGCCCAAAGCGGAGTACTGCGCTCTGTCTCACCCAGATTCTCAAAGGCCATAGCCTGAGCATACTCTATATGAACCTGCTGCTTAGGATCAAGCTTCCAGTTATCTTTGGCAAGAGTAACCAGATCGGTAACCTTGCTCCATGCCTGATCATCCACGTAGATTCCAAGAGCCATATCAAGTGCCATAGCGGAATATTTGGGAACCTGTTTATCCTGCAGGTAGCGGTCAATAAGTTCAATAGCTCTCTGGGGCTGTTCTTTCTTCCAGAAACTTAAGGCAACTCCCATACGGGTATCATCGTTTACATCCTTACCTTCATTATTCTTCTTGGCGTAATTGTTCCAGTAACTGATTACACGGCCATAGTTTTCATCTTTAACCAGCTCAGGAACAGCCTTGTCAAAAACCCTTGTACCAAGCTGACTGGCCTTATCACGCATCGGGCTGCGAGGATACTTGTCCAGAAAATCCTGAACAGCACCAAGGCATTCTCCGTATTTCTTGTTCCAGTAATACCACATGCCCAGTTTGAGCTGTGCCAACGGCGCAAGCGGGCTGTCGGGATGCTTTTCAATAATGCGGGTATAAATCTTCTGAGGCCGCAGGTTGTAGGGACGGTCAAAGACCTTATCCATCTCAGACATGCTCGGATCGTCGTAAATGCCTTCCTCGGCCAGACGCATCATTGCAACGAGCCCGCCTTCCTTTTCAGGGAAATCTTTTGCAGCCTTTTCATAAATTTCCTTGGCTGCGGCCTTATCCCCCTGCTTGAGATAAATATCACCTATACGGGCCAGAACAATATCAGCTTCCTTGGCTTCCGGAGCAAGGTTATAGTAGGCCCAGTAGTTACCCTTGGCATCGTTCAGCTTACCCAGTCTGTTCTGGGTATTGGCAGCCATAAGCAGAAAATCCAGATCTTCAATATAAAACCGGGGCCAGCGTTTATCGATATAGTCCACAATCTGAAAAGCCTGCTCATTATATCCTAGCTTATCAAGAGACTTGGCAAGCCCTATTGCCGCATCGCGAACAACCTTGCTGTCTGGATACATCTGAACCAGATACTGGAACTGATCTGCTGCTTTTTCATATTCTTCACGGGCAAGATAATATTCACCCCAGTAATAACTGATATAGGGAATGTTGGGATCGTTGGGATATTGCCCCTTAAGCAGATTAAAATATGCCTTGGCTTCAGGCATGTTTCCCACTTTCAGATTGATAAGGCCGAGGTTGAGAAGAGCCATAGGCACATTCGGAGACTTGGTATCCGCGTTCATGGCTTCCATCCAGGCACTGGAGACCTCACCAAAATTATCTGCAAGATCATCCTTATGAAATTCAGTCATCGCCTCGGCCTTGCCGTATAAAGCCCTGAGACGCATTTCTGTCGGGATATAAGGCATCAGGCTAACTTCCTTGAAGCCGTTTATCGCAGCCTCAATCTCGCCTTCATCAAGAGCCCCTTCTGCAGCCAGCAGCACGCCTTTGGCAACGGAGAGTTTCTCTTCCAGTGTGGCTTCCTTCGGCCCGCCCTCACCTTCAGCCTGCTCCATTTCAGAAAGCCTGCCGGTTTCTTCTACCGGGTAGGCATCAGAAGCATCCAGGTTTTCAGCGGCTTCACCTGTGCTGTTGTCAACAGATTCACCCAAACCTTCTTCTGCAATACCTTCATCCAAAGGAGGATAGTCTTCGGCTTCGAAACTGTCTTCGCTTGCAGGAGGAGGAGCAACAGATCCGGATGCACCTGCATCTGGAGGTGTAACTTTACCCCCGGCCTGCCCTTCCACCGGAGCTGAAACACGGCCTGAGACCTGACCTTCAGAAGGAGTTATCCGACCTGACGCCTGAGAAACCGGGGCCGCAACCTGTCCTCCAGCCTTTGCCGAAGTCTCATCTGCAGCCGGAATCTGGTTGTCAGCGAGCTGAACGGTTCCCTGTTCAACCTGCTCAACAGGCTGCTTAACTTCTTTATACGGAACAGTCTCAGGTACATAAATTCCTTCATAATCGGGAGAAGGAGGACGTGCCACCTGCCCGACAGCAGTTCCTTCGTCAAGTCTGGGAGACATAACTACTCCCTCAGGGAGTCTCTCAGCAACCACTGCAGGAGCTTCTATCTCCCCTGACACTGAATTTTCTGCTGCAACAGGCTGAACAACTCTTTGTACCGGCTCTTCAAGGGGAGGCTCTTCAGGCATTGCCGCCTCACCGGAATCCTCCTCCAAAACCACGCCAGCTGATTCAGGATCAGGATAAGCGGACTCTTCAGAAAACTCTTCACTGCTCTGCGGCTCTTCTATCTCCCCACCTGCCTGGCCGGAAATCCGGCCGCCAACACTCCCGCCAGCTGTTCCGCCTTCAGGAGGACTGACTTCTCCAGAAATACCCTGAACCTGATTTACCACCCTTGAACCATCCTGCCCTGTTATAGGAGCAGGATCGACAGAGCCTCCATTACTCATCGAACCACCGGCTCTAGCCGGAGGCACGGAAGTATCCACAGACTGTGCATCGAAAGGGCCCACATTGGCTACAGGAGCACGGTAGGTATACGGAACAGAATAAAAGGGACGCCTTCTGGTCGGCAGGGAAACCTGTTCCTCCGAGATTCCATTATCACCCGCAGCCTCAAGTTCTTCTTTAAGAACCGGAGACTCCTCATCCGAGGGCAGGTCTATCTCAGAAATGACGGGCGGCTCAGCAGGCTTGCTTTTATTTTCCTGAACCTTCCCATCCTTGGGCACGGATTTTTTTTGCTCGGACTTGCGTGCGGCTTGCTTTTGGGCTGCAGCTTTCTTGCGGGCAGCCTCTTTGCGGGCCTGCTCAGCCTTTGCCTGTTCCTGCGGGGAGCGCCACTTAGAACCGATGGGATCACGGAAAAACTGGATGAGCATCTCACCGTTACCAGCAGGAATGCGAATAAAACCAAAACCGGTAATCCGCGTTCCTATTGTAACAGAACTATCGCCCATTTTTATGGAATTGACGATGCGCAGCCCACCCAATTGCGTAGGAGTTGGCTGTTTTTCGGCTTTCAAGCTGTTCTTGGGGAATGAAATGGTAATCTGATTACGACCGGTACGGCGAACGGTACCGGCAAGATTCTTTTGATCAAGGACAAGACGGATTGTATCCATGTCTGCCTTGGTATCAATAAAATACTCCATGGCATGACCCGGATAAGGGCAGGCTAACCAGATGAAGGCCGCCAGAAAAAGCGTCCGGAAAACTCCGGTAAGTCGGCTGATCGTCACAATCAGGTATCTTTGCAATATTCCTGCCTAACCCTCATAACCACCACAGAAAAATTTAAAAATAATCTATACTTCCAATTTCCTTTTCTTGATCTTTTCAATAAGCGTTGTGCGCTTGACTCCCAGCATTTCAGCGGCCTTGTTTTTTACGCCTCCGGATTTGTCCAGGGCTTCAAGAAGAATCCGGTCCTCGATTTTTTCCAGAAAATCCTTCAGACCATCGGCTCCCTGCTCTTTCATGTCCGCTAAAGTGGGCCAGCTGAAGCCAGCAGACTGCAATAATTCAACAACCTTTTTCTTTGGTTCCTTGCCGACATCCTTCCAGATTTTCTCAGGAAGATCATCCGGAACAATCTCAGTTTCATCACACAGAATACACATGCGTTCCATGAAGTTCTCAAGCTCGCGGACATTTCCGGGCCATGTGTACGACAAAAGCATATCCGCGGCATCGTCCCTTATTTTAAGGGGCTCAATATCCTTGTCCTCACAAAAACGTGCAAGAAAATGTCTAGCCAGCAGGAGAACATCGCCACCTCTGTCACGCAGAGCAGGCAGATGCATCGGGATAACGTTCAAACGGTAGAAAAGGTCCTCGCGAAAACGACCGGCTGCAACTTCTGTTTCAAGGTCACGGTTTGTGGCAGCGACAATGCGAACATCGACTTTTTTAATGGAAGTCCCGCCAACGCGTTCAATTTCCTTTTCCTGCAGAACCCTTAGAATCTTCACCTGAAGGCTCAGGTCCATTTCCCCGATTTCATCAAGAAAAATAGTCCCACCATCTGCAAGCTCGAAACGTCCCGGACGGGAACGAACCGCATGGGTAAAAGCACCCTTTTCATGTCCGAAAAGCTCTGATTCAAGAAGCTCCTTGGGAATTGCACCGCAGTTTACCGGCACAAAAGGATTATCCTTGCGTTTGCTGTTGCGATGCAAAGCACGCACCAGCAGTTCTTTACCTGTGCCGGACTCCCCGGTAACCAGCACGGTACTGTCTGTTGGCGCTACCTTTGCGAGAATCGCAAAGACCTCCTTAAGCGCAGGACTGTTTCCAATAATTCCACTGAGATTAAGAGCCATTCGGCCTCCAAATTATTATCCGGGGAACGGGAATACCCGCTGTTCCTCCTGATCTAAAGGACCTGCTTCATATTATGATACAAGACCCTACACATTCACTGTCAATGAAATGACACAAAGTCAATACAGAAGTGTATTTTTTCTTGTAAAATATAAATAAAAACACTGCCGAAAAACATCAGGGGTGATTATTTCACTGCAAATGCCCTAATCCATATCCTCAAGCTCACGCCCTTTGGTTTCCATAACCAGAAAAAAGACAAAGAAAAACGAAACTGCAGCAAAGAAAGCATAGACGGAATAAGTCACCCCAAGTCCGACCATACTGACCAGAGATGGAAATGATGCGGAAACCATAAAATTGGCAACCCACTGTGCCCCTGCCCCCAGTGAAAGAGCAGCAGCCCTGATGCGATTATTAAACATCTCTCCCAGAAGAACCCAGACCACAGGCCCCCAGGAAAAACCGAAACAGAAAACATACAGATTAGCGGCAAACAGTGCGATTGTAGCTGAAGTTCCGCTCAATGCAGGATTGCCGTAAGCATCAAGCGGAGCTGTGCCAAACAGATACGCAAGAGATCCCAGCGTAAAAAACATTCCGACTGAACCGGCCAAAAGCAGGGGCTTGCGCCCCACGCGGTCAATAAAGGCAATAGCCACAAGAGTTGTAACAATATTCACTACTCCGGTAATAACCGTGATCCACAGGGAATTCTCCTCGGAAAACCCAACACTGCGCCAGAGCATGCTTCCGTAGTAAAAAATTACATTGATCCCTACAAACTGCTGAAGAACGGAGAGCCCAAGCCCAAGCCATACCACCGGATGAAGCCCACCATCACACCTGAGAGCGGCAAATGACGGAGTACATTCTATTTTCAGACTCCCCCTTATCTCTTCTATCTTCTCAAGAGTTTTTTCTCCTATAACTTTTGCCAGTACAACTTCAGCCTCCTTCTCACGCTTCGAAGCAATCAAGTAACAGGGAGACTCAGGAATCATTAATGCAGCAACTCCGTAAAGAATTGCAGGCGGAACCTCTGCCCAGAACATCCAGCGCCATGTTTCAAAGCCCATCCAGAGAGTATTCTCAGCAGAACCGCCGGCAACGCTTACAAGCATATAGTTACTGAGCATCGCCACAAAAATACCGGTCACAATCGCCAGCTGCTGCAGCGACCCGAACCTTCCGCGCAACTCTGCTGGAGAAATTTCCGCAATATAAGCAGGGGTAATAGCACTAGCCAGACCAATCCCGACCCCACCAAGAAACCGCCAGAATATAAAATCCCACACAGTAAAAGGCAATCCTGCTCCGATTCCGCTGAACGTAAACATAACTGCAGCCATCAGCATAGGTCTGACCCGCCCATACTTATCAGCAAGATATCCGGAACAAAGAGCTCCGGCAGCAGAACCTACAAGGGCAAGAGAAACTGACATCCCCACCAGAACAGGGCCTACATTGAAGTGTTCTCCCAAAGCAACAACTGCCCCGTTTATAACTGCGGTATCAAATCCAAAAAGAAAACCGCCCAGAGCAGCGGCAGCAGAGATGAGAAGTACATAAATTACACTGGCAGACTGTTTATCGAGAGCAGAATCAACCGGCATGAGAATCCTCTTTTAGTTGTAGTAACGAGCGAGAATAGATTGGCTATAACATATCAGTAATATCCGTTAACACAACAAATTATTACATGTCATTACAGCAGATAAACAACTGTGTTCAATGCCATGTGCCACAGAGTCCATTTCACACCGTTACCTACCGCCATTTAATCGAAACAGCCAAGCACATGACCTTGAACACCCCACATAATCTCCAAGCAATCCCAGAAAACGAAAAACGCCGCAATATCATCAAGATATTGCGGCGTTATTCATATATCACCTAATTGCTGAACAACGGATCATGTAGTTATTACAGACCCATATTGCAGAAGAAAGCGGCAGACTATTTCTTAGCGCGCTTGGCAATCTCCTTGGCAGGGATAATGCCGGTGGCAGATGCAGAAACAATGTTTCCTGCAACGCCGGGACCATCACCTGCAACGAACAGCCCTTCAAGAGCTGTTTCAAGCACATTGGAGGTTTCAACCTGTGTGGAAAAGAACTTGATTTCAGGAGCGTAAAGAAGGGTTTCTTCGTTCGCAACACCGGGAACGACTTCATTCAACTTCTCAAGTCCTTCGATGAGGTTACGCACGATACGCTCAGGCAAGGCCATTGCAATATCACCACAAGTGACGTTCTTCATGGTAGGCTCTACAAAGCTGTTGCGTACGCGATTCCAGGTGGAACGGCGTCCGCGCTTGAGGTCTCCGAAACGCTGAAGAATAGGTTTACCGCCACCGATAATGGTAGCCAGCTTGCCGATGGATTCACCGTATGCCTGGTTATCGGTAACAGGTTCTTCAAGAACCACCTTGGAAAGGAAGGCAAAGTTTGTGTTCTCTGATTTCTTGTCCATGTAGGCATGCCCGTTTACACAGACAAAATCCTGGTAGTTTTCAAGAGCAACAAATCCACCCTGGTTAGTACAGAAAGTACGAACCTGATCGTCATAGGTATTGGTGCGGATAAAAAAGGTAGGATCATAAATGACGCTGCACAGGTCGCGCATGATGTCACCATGAACTTCAACACGAACACCAACCTCGATACCGCGCTGACTGATTGCCAGATCATGTTTTTTGGCGACAGAACCCATCCATTCGGAACCGACACGCCCCGGTGCAAGGATAACATTCTTGGCTCTATATTCGCCTTTCTTGGTATATACACCAGCCAGTTCGCCGTTCTCAATCAGGATGTCTTCTACAGCCTCTCCGGTCTGGAAAACAACACCTTTCTGCTCACAGTATTCGGCCATGCCGGCAATGTGTCCGGGCAGGTTGTCACTGCCAAGGTGCTTCTGCTTGATGAGCAGCAGGTCGATACCGTTCTTGAGGGCATCTTTTCTGATATTTTTAGCCGTTTCCATATCAGTTGGGAATACTTTCCCGTCCATGTTGAAACGGTTGAAGATTTCTTCGGTTTCGTCAATGAGTGCCTTTGCCTCAGAGACAGACATAAACTGAGTAAGGTCAGTCTTGCCGAGCTTATGGATATAGTTGAGCTTTCCGTCGGAAAAGAGACCTGCGCCACCCACGCCGGAAAGGATGTTACAGGGCTTGCACTTAATACATTCCTGGTCCCCGGTGATGGGGCAGTGCCTTTTAAGGGAAGATTTTCCTTTTTCGATGACCAGAACGTCAAGATCGGTGTTTTCGCCGAGATAGAACGCGGCAAAAAGTCCTGCGGGTCCACCGCCGACAATAATTACATCAAACTCTGTTTTCCCGGTATTTTTCGGGCTCATAATATTCTCCAGATTGGTCTTTTTATCTGCATTTATAAAACCCACGCAGACATGCCAATATACGCTTTTATCGAATGATTATCAAAAACACAAGCTTTTAAAGAAAATTTATTTTTAGCACCAAAACATTGAATTTACAGCACCTTAACAATCGATAAGTACACAATCACCTACATGAAGCGGCTCCCCCCTTGACCCGGAGAAATTACTTTTCTAATTAGGTATGAAAATCATAAGGAAGATACATGAGACTTACTACACGAAGCAGATACGGAACCAGAATGATGCTGGACATAGCAATGCACTGCAGGACCGGTCCTGTCCGCATCAGCGATATTGCAAGCAGACAGGGACTCTCAACCAAGTATCTTGAAAAACTTATCCGAGAACTCAAGCGGGCAGGTTTCATTGCCAGCAAAAGAGGCCCCGGAGGCGGTCATACCCTTGCCATTGACCCGGAAGACATTTCTGTCGGTGATGTAGTCAGAAGCCTTGAAGGGGAAGCCGGGCTGGTGGAATGTGTTGAAGATGATGAGCTGTGCCAGAGAATCGACAACTGTCCCACCAGAGAAGTCTGGATTAAAGCAAGCAAAGCGATGTACGCAGCTCTTGATGAAATAAGCATTGCCGACCTACTCAAGGAAGGCTCGTTCTGCGTTAAAACAAACCCGTTTTAGATCTTTGGAATACAGGAATTTAGCCCTGCCCGGTTATCCGGTCAGGGCTTTTTCGGGTCAATTTTTTATTTTAAGAACACATTAGCAACACACTTTTCCACAGGATGTTCAAAATATGAACATTTCTCCTCTCTCCCGGTGTCTACCGATATAATTTTAAGCTTGCCCACAAAGACATTCATGCTCTAATCTCGGCAGTATGATCTACAAAGTTATATTCATCATTCTTGCGTCGTTTTTACTAGCCATTTACGGCCTTTCACTGACATCGCGTCCCCCCAGAAACCTCGGTTTAAACGAGGGAAGACTCAGCTTATGTCCTGAGTCCCCCAATTGCGTTTCCTCACAGGCAACGGATAACGATCACAAAATCAAGGCCATTACTGCATCGGGAGACACTAAAAAGGTAATGGACCGTGTGGCTGCCGCAGTCACTGAAATGGGTGGATCAATCAGGACAATTGATGGACCTTATCTGCATGCGGTCTTTCGCAGCAAGGTATTTCGCTTCCCCGACGACCTTGAGTGCCATTACAATAAATCAGAAGGACTAATTGAAGTTCGCTCTGCAGCAAGATTGGGGTACTCCGACTTTTCAGTGAATCGCCAAAGAGTAGAAACCTTGAGGCAGAAACTAAGCGAAAAATAACCCACTCTTTATTGATATAAACAATAGAAAAACTAAACACTCATAGACACAAAGTATTCGACTCAAAACTCAACAAAGAGTTAATCACGGATATTCATGACAAATTTTCTACACAAGGAGACCCCCATGTTTCGCAACAAAAAATTCAGCATTGCTGCAGCACTGCTGCTGACTTTCATCGTCGTAGGCTCAGCATTCGCCATGAAGGAAGAATTCAACTACATGAGCGCAGCTTCCCTGAACCAGGCCGTTCAAAACGGTGCAGACGTTGCAATCGTCGACATTCAGGTAGCAGACGAGTTCGGAGAACATCACATCAAAGGTGCAATGGAAACATGTGCTTACCCGGTTAAATCCCAGGTTGAAAAAGACAAGCTGAATCCTTCAATTGAAAAGCTTAAAAACTCCAACCAGAATATTGTTATCATCTGCCCCAGAGGTAAAGGTGGAGCTGAAAGAACCTTTAAGTACTTCGAACAGCAGGGAATCCCTTCCTACAGACTTTTCATCCTGACCGATGGACAGGCTGGCTGGCCTTACGAAGTAATTAAAAAATAAAAATCTCTCTTATTAAACACAAAAAAATATCCCGGTGGCAAAACCATCGGGATATTTTTTTGCTTATTAGGAAAAGTGTCGCCGCAATCGCTCTATCCTTTCGGTAAGCAACTGCGGCTGTCGTCGGAGATCAGGTGGGGAAAATTCCCCTCTGGCTCCTTACTTTATAAATAATCACTTATTCTTTTTTGGCAATACTTGCGAAGGCACAATGATTGTGAATTGATTCGAAACTTTCCACGTCAACTTTGTACCATGAAATTTTAGGATGTTTTTCCAGACCCATAGCTGCATTTCTAACAACGTCCTCAACAAAAGTAGGATTGGAAAAACTTTTCTCTGTAACGTATTTTTCGTCCTCGCGCTTCAAAAGAGAATACACTTCGCATGAACCTGAACCTTCAGCTATCTCGACCAGATCTTCGATCCAGACAAAACCCTTGGACCGAGTTCTGATGTGAACAACTGCCCTCTGGCTGTGTGCTCCCTCATCGCTGATGGCTTTTGAACAGGGACAAACCGTCATAACCGGAACCTTGACTCCAAGGGTAAACTCCAGATTCTCGTCAACAAGCTCCCCTTCAACCGTACATTCATAGCTCATAAAGCCGGAACGACCACTGACCGGTGACTTCTTCTTCAGGCAGAATGGAAAACTAAGTTCCGCATGGGCACTTCTAGCTTCAAGCCTACGCTTGATATCATTTAAGAGATTGTAGAAACTTTTGTAATCCAGCTCTTCCGACCAGTCTTCCAAAGCTTCCACAAAACGACTCATGTGTGTACCCTTGAAATGGGCGGGCAGGTCAACGGATAAGGCTACTTTGGCCATGGTATTCTGACTGCCGGACTCTCGGTCACGAACAACAAGCGGCAGGGTAAGGTCCCGCACTCCGACTCGGTCGATAGACATGGCGACCTTGGCGGGACTGTTTTGTACGTCTTCCATTTTCTTCCTTGGAATGCCTCCGGCGGCCCTTCCGGGGGCCAGAGAAACTTTTTGAAAAAGCTCCTCTGGACTCATCAATAATATAATAGGGCTTCGCCGCCAACGGCTTTAAAATTTTTAACCAGAATCAAACCAGAGTTTCACCGGTGGTGGTCAAACCGAGCTTGCCGTGCTTGACTCCCTTGGTGGATATCAGGCGGTGCGCCAGTTCTTTGATCGCTTTACCGTCACCTTTAAGGACCATAACTTCCAGACAGTTGTCATGATCAAGGTGCACATGCAGTGTGGACATAATAAGATCATGGCTGTCGTGCTGCAGCTCGGTCAGTCGCTGGGAAAGCCCACTGTGATGATGATCGTAGACAAGGGAAAGAGTTCCGGCCATTTCTCCGTCTGTCTCATCCCATTCTTTTTCCACCAGCATGTTGCGAATCAGGTCACGGATTGCCTCGGAACGGGTCTGGTAGCTCTTTTCATCACAAAGTTTGTCAAACTTTTCCAACAGGTCCGAATCAAGGGACACTCCGAAACGTATAGTTTTACCCACTTTCAACCCTCCGTATTAATTACATTTGTAATCCACGCACAACTTCGCGGATATTAACTGTCATTTCAGCATGACAACAGGCGGCTTTTTCTGTCAGCGGAAGCGAAGTCTTCCACCCCATGGACTCCAGCTGCTTCCACACAGGAACGGAAACATCACGGACAGGTTCGGCCATCCAGATTGTGCCGCCCGGTTTCAGTGCCCGCCGGAAAAGCTTTTCCAGCGGATCAAAAAATCTTTTTTCGTAAAGAATATCCCCACCCCAGATATAATCGAACGATTCATCTTCCAGAGAGGGGTCGCGCCAGTCCATCTGCAACCATAGCGGCTGGGATGTTCCATTTAGCAAGGCATTGTCACGAGCAAAATACAAGGGTTCAAGCTCGTAATCAAAGGCAACTACGTTTGCTCCAAGAGACTGACCGATTATAGCGGTAAGACCTAAACCGCATCCAAGATCAAGACAACGTCTGCCTTTGATCTTTGCGCTGTTACGATAAAGCCATTCGCCGAGAAGAACACTGGCTGGCCAGAGCTCGGCCCAGTAGGGAAGCCTTTCATCATCACCGAAATCATCTTCGCCGATGGACTCCCAAAGGGTCTCAAGGTCTGCTGTCCTTTCAATTCTCCACACCCTTCCGGCTGTATCTACCTCGATTGTTTCACGCTTGGCGAACATGCTGTCAATCAAAGTTTCCCCGATATAATGTACATTAAAATTAATACAAACAGACAATAGAATATGCCTACACACTAAGACAACACTTATCAAAGCTGCCTACGCTAACTTATGTGCGTATGCGTATGCCTTTTTTCGTCAAAACACAAGCTTTGGTAACACGAAGTGATTCATCACAACGTAATAGAATCATTCTATTTTCTTTTATACACCAATTTTATATATAAATTTTGTGAATTTTGACCTTATTCAAGTCTTTTATTTCTTAAGCAGGAATGCTATCAGTTGAAAGTTCTTTGAACATACACACGTTAGAAACATACAAAATCAGTTCTATTCTATAGAAGGAGGCCCCATGATCCCTCAGGAACTTCTTTACGCCAAATCTCACGAATGGCTCAAAGTTGACGGAGACACCGCAACTATCGGAATCACTCACTTTGCTCAGGAACAGCTCGGCGACCTCACTTTCGTTGAACTGCCCCAGGAAGGCGACACCTTCGCAGCAGGCGACGAATTCGGTTCCATTGAATCCGTTAAAGCAGCAAGTGAAGTTTACGCTCCTGTAGACTGTGAAGTTGTAGCTGTTAACGAAGCTCTCGAAGATGCTCCCGAAAAAGTCAACGAAGATCCTTATGGTGAAGGCTGGATGATCAAAGTTAAGGTTACCGGTTCCACCGACGATCTTCTTGATGCTGCAGCCTACGAAAAGGTGACCGAAGAAGCAGGGCACTAGACCGGAGCCGTCAGCAATAACGATATTTCAAAATTCCCCGCCGACCAGACACGTCCGCGGGGATTTAATATTTTATACCGGAGGACAACAATGCCTTACGTGCCTCATTCCCCGGAAGAAATCCGGGAAATGCTCGATGTAATCGGCGTAAGCTCAGTTGACGACCTGTTTGCCGAAATTCCGGCAACACTGCGTCCCAAGAGCTTCGATCTGCCCAAAGGCCAGAGTGAAATGGCCGTTCTGGACAAGCTGGAAAAACTGGCTGCCAGAAACACCACCGACCTGACCAGCTTCCTCGGAGCCGGTTTTTACGACCACTTCATTCCTGCTGCTGTGGATGCCCTTTCCTCCCGCAGTGAATTTTACACCGCCTATACCCCCTACCAGCCGGAATCCTCTCAGGGAACTCTGCAGGCAATCTTCGAATACCAGACCGCCATGGCAAGACTCATGGATCTGGATTACGCCAACGCATCCGTCTACGATGGAGGCTCAGCACTTTACGAAGCAACTCTCATGGCGGTGCGTAAGACCAGGCGCAAAAAGATCATCATCAGTGAAGCTCTTAACCCCATTTACAGGGTAATGCTCGACTCCTACACCACCAACCTAAAACTTGAGCTTGTTACCGTACCGCATGATCAGGGCCGTACCAACATCAAGTCCCTCATGGCTGCCGTGGACAAGGATACCGCAGCTATCATAGTTCAGAACCCCAACTTCTTCGGTTCTGTAAACGACTTCACCGAACTTTTTGAAACCGTCCATGAACACAAGGCTGTCGCTATCATGTCCACCTACCCTGTTCTTCAGTCCGTACTGAAGACTCCGGGCCAGATGGGTGCCGATATTGCTGTTGCCGATGGCCAGTCCATCGGTCAGCCTCTTTCTTTTGGTGGTCCCTACCTCGGTATCATGACCTGCACCAAAGCACTTGTCCGCCAGATGCCCGGCCGTATGGCCGGACGCACCGTGGATGAAGACGGAAAGTCCGGTTACGTTCTCACTCTTCAGGCCCGCGAACAGCACATCCGTCGTCAGAAAGCGACATCCAATATCTGCTCCAACCAGGCTCTTTGTGCTCTGCGCTCCCTTATCCATCTCTGCCTGCTGGGAGAAGAAGGACTGCGTCGCACCGCCATACTTTCTGTGGAGCGTGCCCACTACGCAGCTGAAAGACTCACTTCCATTGATGGCGTTGAGCTTTTCACCAAGGGCCCCTTCGGTAACGAATTTGCTGTAAGCCTTCCGGTTAACGCCTTTGAGGTTATCGACAAGCTCACCGGACGTGGAATAATTCCCGGCTTCCCTGCAGGCCGTTACTACGAGGGACTGGAAAATGTACTGCTGGTGGCCTGCACCGAAAAGACCACTGAAGAACAGATCGGTATCTTCGCCGAAATTCTGCGGGGGGCAATCTAATGAAAACTGTATTTAAAAAATCCGTTCCCGGTCGCGAAGGCTGCTGGCCTGAAGAACCCAAAAAGAAAATCGAGGACCTCATCCCCGCTGACCTACTGCGTGATAAAGCGGGTATGCCCTCCCTTTCTGAACTGGACGTGGTTCGCCATTTCACCCAGCTTTCCCAGAAGAACTTCGGTGTAGATTCCAACTTCTACCCGCTTGGTTCCTGCACCATGAAATACAACCCCAAGTTCACTGAAAAAGTGGCCGCACTGCCCGGTTTTGCAAAGCTGCATCCGGTCATCTCCCAGCTCAAGGGAGCAGGACGCCACTGCCAGGGTGCACTGGAAGTCATTCACGAAACTGAAAGCCTGCTCAGCGAACTGACCGGTATGGCTGCATTCACCCTGCACCCCATGGCAGGCGCCCATGGAGAGCTTACCGGTGTTATGCTCATGGCTGCCTACCATGCCGACAAAGGCAACAAAAAGACCAAAATAATCTGCCCGGACTCCGCTCACGGAACCAACCCCGCATCAGCCGCTGTTGCAGGGTATGACGTTGTATCCGTGGAATCCACCGATGGCATCATCACCCCTGAGGCCCTAGCTGAAGTTCTTGATGATGAAGTTGCAGGTGTAATGATGACCTGCCCCAACACTTTGGGACTGTTTGAAACCCACCTGCCCGAGCTTGTGAAGATGATTCATGAGAAAGATGCCCTGCTCTACTACGACGGCGCAAACATGAACGCCATCATGGGCAAACTTCGTGTAGGTGATGCAGGTTTCGATATTGTACACCTCAACCTGCATAAGACTCTGGCTACTCCTCATGGCGGTGGCGGACCCGGTTCCGGACCTGTCGGCGTTAGCGAAAGACTGGTTCCTTTCCTGCCCATCTCCAGAGTCAAGAAGCTTGAAGACGGTCAATACTATCTTGCCTACGACGAACCGAAATCAATCGGTTACGTGGCCCCTTTCTACGGAAACTTCGGTGTTTACCTTAAAGCTTATGCATACATGCTCCGCCTCGGTAAAGAAGGCCTGATCAGAGCTACTGAAGGTGCAGTTCTCGGAGCAAACTACATGCGCAAGCGCCTCGAAGACCACTTCGAAATTCCGCACAACCGTATCTGCATGCACGAGTTTGTTGCTTCCGCAGTCAAGCAGGCCGAGAACGGCGTTCGTGCACTTGATGTAGCCAAGGCGCTGCTTGATAAGGGACACCATGCTCCGACCATCTACTTCCCGCTTATCGTAAAGGAATGCATGATGATCGAGCCCACTGAGACTGAAAACAAGGAAACCCTTGACCGTTTCGTGGATGACCTCATTGAAATAGCAGAATTGGCCGAAAGCAATCCTGAATTCATTCAGAATGCGCCTTCATCCATGTCTGTTAAAAGACTGGACGAAACCAAGGCTGCCCGTGACATGGTGATCACCGATGACCTCTAGTGATTTCCCGACAGAAACCCGCTCCTACGACCTTGTGGTCGTAGGAGCCGGCCCCGGTGGCTTTGATGCAGCTGTTGAAGCAGCAGAAGAAGGCGTCAGGGTTGCACTGGTTGAAAAAGACCTGCTTGGCGGAACCTGCCTGAACGTGGGCTGTATCCCGACCAAGCTTTATCTTGGAGCAACATCTCCTGTTGAAGAGCTGGCTGCCCAGAGCAAAGCCAAAGTTGCCAAAGGTGAAATAGAAGTTGATTTCAATGCCCTGTGCACCAAGAAGGACCGCTTTATAGGTGCAACCCGCAAAGCCATGGCTCAAAAAGCCCAGAAACTCGGCATTGATATCTATCCCGCAACTGCCAAGGTGATTGAACCCGGCAAAGTGGAAGTAACCGCTCAGGACGAAAAGGCTGTACTTGAATATAAAAATATCATTCTAGCCACCGGTTCTTATCCCACAGTATTTCCCGGTCTTGAGCCGGACAATGAAACCATCCTCGACAATACCGGTTTTCTATCCCTGACAGAGATGCCGGAATCGCTTCTGGTCATTGGCGCAGGTTTCATCGGTTTGGAAATGGCCCAGATCGCAAGCCGAACCGGAACTCAGATTACTGTTGTGGATGCACTTGATCGCATTGCAGTATATGAAGATCCTGAAGTGTCCAAAACCCTTCAGGGTGTCTTCAAGCGCCACAAATGGAAATTCAATCTCGGCGTGAAGGTAAAATCAGTTACTGCTGAAGACGGCAAAGCCGTACTTCGTACTGAAGACGGTCAGGAATTCACCGCCGACAAAGCCCTCATCGCAATCGGCCGCCGCCCCAACTCCAAAGACCTCGGTCTTGAAGCACTGGGTGTGGAAACTGAAGGTCCCGGTTTTGTAAAGGTGGATGAGAATCTACAGGCAGCAGACAACGTCTATGCCATCGGTGACCTGAACGGCAAAATACTGCTTGCCCATGCTGCCAGCCATCAGGCCGGATATGTAGTCCGCCGGATCACAGGAAAAACTGACGGCCCGTACGAACATGGACCGATTCCTTCCATTCTTTACGGTTCTCCTGAGACTATGCGCGTTGGGCTGATGCCTGCTGACCTCGAAGGAAAAGGCGAGGTACAGGTTTCATCCTTCCCGCTGGTGGCAAACCCCATTGCACAGGCTTATGCAGCAACTCAAGGATTTGTTAAAGTAGTCTGGTTGGATGGCAAGGTGGCAGGAATCACCGCCGTAGGCCATCATGTTTCCGGTTTTACCACTGCAGCAGCAATGATTGTCCAGCAGGAATGGACGAAAGATGACATTCATAAAGTCGTCTTCCCGCACCCTTCACTGGACGAAGCCCTGCTCGGCGCCCTTAAAGGTGAGAGGCAGGCTCCAAAGTAAAGCCCTGCTCTACATTTTGTAAAAGTTGAATTGCATGTTATATTAAACGCTCCGGAGCAAAGCTTCGGGGCGTTTAATCACATCTAACTATCTGATAGAAATCAAATGACAAAAATCCTCTTAGCAATTTTATTCACCCTTTCAATGATTGTCTCTGCTGCTCCTGATGCAGCAGCAGATAATGAAAAGGTGCTTAATTTTGCCACAGAGGAACTCCCCCCCTTCAACTATACTAAAAACGGTTTACCAGCCGGACCTGCAGTAGAGCTGGTTAATATTGTCTGCCGAAAACTTCAGAAAAAATGCTCCATAGAAATTTATCCCTGGAGACGGGCTGAAGCCATGATCAAATCCGGTAAAGTCGAAGGGATATTTTCTGTCGGCTGGAACAAACCAAGAGAGGAATGGCTCTACTATTCTACTCCGGTGTTTGCCACGGAGTATGGCTTTTTCGAATGCAACAAGACGAAGCTGGACTTCCAGAATCCTTCCTCTCTCAATGGTAAAACCGTGGGAGTTTACGGCCCATCAAATCTTTCCTACCAGCTTGAACAGTTCAATAAAAAGATGGGGTCGGTTTTGAAAATTGAGATTTTTACCGATAATCCATCCCTGTTCAGAAAACTATCGAGATGCAGACTCGATGCTGTTTATTGTAATAAAGAAGTTGGAATTAAAACCATCCGGCAAATGGATCTTAATAACATAAGTTATTCCATGATGAACAAAAAAATAAACTACCACATAGGATTTTCACGCGTAAGTACCTCGAGAGATCAATTCATCCAGTTTAACAAAATTCTTATTGAAATGAAAAAAAATGGAGAGCTGAAAAAACTGGCAAATAAACACAGAGTGACTCCGGCCGATTAAATAAGACCTCAACGTATCTTACCACTTCACCTTCAGCTAGCACTCTTTCTTAATTTCAGCATTCAATTGCCCGAATCAAACAGCGTTGCTAAACTGAATATATCAGTAAAGGCCCGGCCTGATTTCATTACAAAGTAAGGAGAGAGACTTGAAAAATATTATCCCTCTTACCATCTCCCTGCTTTTAGTTCTTGGTACTTTATTCCCAGCCTCTGCCAAAATGCAGATTACTTTTGCAACGCAGGACTTCTTTCCGTTTTCATACGTTCAAGACAACAGAATAGAGGGCCCGGGAGCCGAAATAATTAGAACTGTTTGTGCCCGGATAAATACCGACTGCAAAATAACTATTCAGCCCTGGCTCAGGTCCATTCGAATGACCAGACGAGGCAAGGCTCATGGTATTTTCATGGTCGGAAAAAATTCTGAGCGGGAAAAATGGATGACGTTTTCCCCGGCAATCATGGTCACAGAATACGGTTTTTTTGAGTGCCTGGAAGCTCCGATTGAATATAAAGAACCCAAAAACCTGATTGGAAAAACGATCGGAGTATACGGGCCGTCAAATACCTCACGCCAGTTGGAAAACCTTATCAAAGAATTCAGCTCAAAAGTATCCATTGACCTGACTCCGGATGATATCACTCAATTTCGTAAACTTTCCAGATGCAGGGTCGATACCGTATATTCAAATCGCGAAGTAGGATTTGCAACAATCAAAAGCATTAATGCCAGCAACATAGTCTACACTGGAACCGACAAGAAAATTCTTTATTATATAGGATTCTCTCGCGAACATACTCCTGAAGAATTTATCCATAACTTCAATAATGAAATAGAACTGATGAAAAAATCAGGAGAATTAAGCCTTATTTTAAGTAAATACAATATGCAAGCGGCACCTTGAAATTTAACTCAAAGCAAAATTTTCTATTTCCTCAAGCCTGTTAAGATAATCCTGCATATATAAAGGCCCGTTGGCTGTGAAATCATTCACCGTTTTTCTATGACCCCTGCACCAGTTTGCAAGCAGCGGGTTCTTCCAGATTCTTCCATAAGTTTTGATCATGTGCAAAGTGTTATGGCAGACAGGTGTAAACTCCGCTGTTCGGACCAGAAGTTCTGTGTAATCAGTTCCAAGATCAAGGAAAAAGCTGCCTACTGCTCGGGCACAAAGATAATTAGCACCGGATGAAAGCATTTCCTGCAATTGTTCATAATCAAATTTTTCAGGCTGCCATGAAACCATCCACTCATCCGGAGTAATCTCATTTTCGGTATATATAATTACGCCCTCATTAATGAACTGTTCCACCTTTCCGGCCAGAACAGTCCACATGGAGCCGATGTGTTCTATGTCCCGGCTGGCATGCAGCCCGGTAATCACATTATTTTCCTCCGTTAATTCAAACTTCAAAAACGGGCAATGTGACTCTATTCGCTTTTCTGATCCGGACCAGATCCCGCCAAAGATGCGGTTCATATCCACAATAGTCAGATTTTCAATTGATGATTCCCAGTTTTTAAAAACAGTGCCTGCGGTTCGCCAAATCTTCCCCCAGCCCTCAAGATATGAATATGGATCAGGCCCGAAGGCAGGGTAATGGGAAAGACGTGAAATCAGCAGGATTGGAACTCCGGGAAATTGCTTTTGTACGTTAATCAGCATTTCCCCATATCTTTTCAGATAGGTTGAAGGATTAGCTCCGATCATTCCGAAATTATCTTTCATCCACGATTCAAATTCAGGATGGCTCTCCCAGACCTTGGGATCAATAAAAAAAATGTATTTCTGCCCATTATGGATAAACAAAGGACTGTTTTCGTGAAACAGGTTCATAATAATCAGTTCGGGCTGTGGCTCGGCAGCACTGATGAGTTTAAATTGATTCACCAGTTTGCGGCTGTGATAGAAATGCCCCACTTTAAAGTGGGAATCCATTTCCAGAAGGTCTTGCGGAATAACTCCCGGAGAACTGTTGTAGGTAAACGGTGAGGCCAAAACACGGTAGGTACACTCATAACCAAGAGTCTGAACCGCCCGGCTCAGGAAATCCATTTGACAGTTTCCCAAAAAGTAAAGCATTCTTGATCCTTGATGTTTGTATTAAGATAAGCAGAATTTCACTCTATTGCCGACTTTCAGTCAAGGTTCGCCATGAACAACATTACCGTTGAAACTTTCGTTCTCGGTCCACTTGAAACAAACTGCTACCTGCTCACTTCCGGCAGTGAAGCAATCGTTATCGATTGCGGCCTTGAGCCGATGCCGCTTTTAAGAGCAATCCACGAACGAGATCTTGATGTTCAAGCAATTTACCTGACCCACATGCATTTTGACCATATAGGCGGAGTGGCAGACCTGCAAAAAATTACACAGGCACCGGTTTACGGCAATACCAAAGACCTGTTCCTAAATGATATCAGTGTAAATTATGGGGGATCACAGGAATTCAAACACATGGTCGAATTCAAAATGACCGACCTGCAACCGGGTAGAATAACAGCTTTGGGCGTGCCGGTAATGGTATTTGATACACCCGGCCACACCCCCGGGAGCCTCTCATATTTCTTTCCTTCCCTCGGCAGTGTCTTTGTGGGAGATCTGATTTTCATGATCTCGGCAGGAAGAACCGATTTCCCCGGCGGAGATCACGACCAGCTTATAGAGTCAGTAGAAAAAAGAATATTCATACTGCCTGAGACGACACAGATATTCTCAGGACACGGCCCGATGACAACCGTAAAGCATGAGAAAAAAAGCAACCCTATCTTTAATACTTTTTAACAGCAAAACAGATTTCAACTGCAATATTTATTTAAGTTTCATTTGTTGAGTATGTTTGGGTCCAAAAAAAGCAGCCGTGAAATCCAAATGGATTTCACGGCTGCTTTTTTCAAATCAGTAAGCTTCCAAATCTAATATTTAAGACCCAATTCTTTCTTGAGGTAGCCAAAATCAATATACTTTTCGACAAGCTTCACACCGTGTTCAATCTTGGCGGACTCACGCAGCTTGTGCCTGGAAAGGATGTCTTCCATTTTCTTGGCGACAGAAAAAGTATCGTCTCGGACCATAATAATCGGGGTTTCAAGAACTTCTGAACGGGTCAGGATAATATCATTGGGGTAAAGATTACCGGTTAAGACGAGACAGGGGCACTCTCCTTCAAGGGCAACCAGCTGAACATCAGATCGGTCACCGCCAACAATAACAGCTGAGTTACGATGCCTGCGGAAATGAGTCATAAAGTTTTCCACCTGCATGGTACCGATAAGAAAACTTTCCACCGGAAGGTCCGTACGGTTGTGGGCGGAAATAATTTTACCACCAAGACGATCAGCCAGATCTCCGACCTTGATTGTTCCCATAAGCGGATCTTTAGGGATGACACCAAGCACCTTCACACCCTTGCGCTCGAGAAAGGGTTTGATCAGGTTGGTGATCTCATCCATGAAAGTCGGCGGAATATCATTTAGAACCACCCCGGCAAGATTATCTCCAAGAGATTCTTTAAGCACTACCAGATAGTCATAATTGAGTTCCTTCTGGAAACGGTCAATAACGACGCATTTAATACCCATTTTCTTAACAAGATGAATACCGTCAACGCCACAATACTTGCCGGAATACATTGACCCTGATCCTGCAACAAGAGTCAGATCCTTATCCGCACTGATTTTGGCATAGCCATCCATAATAGGCTGCACGTGGTCTTCAACCTTTCCATTGAAAGCCTGTACCTTGAAATCATGGGTGACAACAACCGGAGTAACCACATTCGGGGGATTGGATACTCCAAGGACATTCTGAATAAAAAATGCGTCCTCGTCCCCGAGCTGTCCATCTTTCTCGGTGGGAATTGCTCCTACCGGCTTCATATATCCAAGGCTGATTCCCTGTTTCTGAAAATGGAGACCAAGCCCCATAACAATCATATTCTTGCCCGAATAACCGCTTGTGGAACCAATATACAAACCGGACATAGAACAAACTCCTTTAATCCTGATAAGTCAAAATGTATGTAAAAATATTATTTTTATTAACCCACGGTCATGCGCATGTTAGCAACCACGGCACCATCAGGACCGGCGAGCACAGGATTGAACTCCGCCTCCTGAATTTCCGGCAGATCCGAAGCCATCTGTGAAACCATGAGCAGAATGTCTTCAAGAGCGCCAAGATTAACGGCACTTCCAAAACGAACCCCTCGCAGAATAGGATAAGCCTTAATTTCTCGGATCATCTCCTGCGCATCATTTAGTGCAAGGGGAGCAAGCCGTGATGATACATCACCGAGCATATCTTCGTGAAGGCCTGCAAGAGAAAAACTGACCAGAGGACCGAACTGCGGGTCGCGCCTGAAATGAATTGCAACCTCCTGTGAGTCCTTGGGGCCCATCGCCTGCACCAGACACCCTGTTATATAGGCATCCTTGCAGCGTCTGGTGGCGCGGGTGGTTATTTCAAGAAAAGCCTTGCGCAATTCCTGCGGAGAATTGATGTCGGTTATGACAAGCCCGAGCTCCTGCTTGCGGGAGATCTGGGGAGAGGCAACTTTGAGCACCACGGGATAACCTATGCGCTTGGCTGCTTTGGCTGCCTGATTGGAGGTTCGGGCCAGAACAGTCTCGGGAACAGGAAGCTCATAGGCTGAAGCCAGGTTCTGAGCATCAAGTTCAACAAGCTCTCCAAGCCCGGTAATCTTGCAGTTATCTACAATACTCTTGGCTTTTGAATAATCACGGCGGAAACAGACCTCAATAGGCCAGTCTTTGTGCTGCCAGCGATAACATTTCGTCATTGCATCAAGGCTGCGGACTGCTGTTTCCGGAAATGCATAACAGGGAATACCTGCTCCACGCAGAAGATTGCGTGCCTTTTCAATTGAGTGGCCTCCCATAAAACAGGTCACAATAGGCTTGGAACACTCCTTTTCCAGAGCAATGATATCTGCGGCAACTTTTTCCACATCGTTCACAATGTTTGCTGCCGGGCTTAAAATTACAAGTATGGAATGAAAAACATCATCATCGGCAACAGCTTTCAAAGTCTCGCGATAAGTCTCAACATTTGCATCACCAAGCATATCAACCGGGTTATAAAGAGATGCATAGGCCGGAAGAAATTCCTTCATCCGGTCAAGAGTAACCGAAGACGGCCGGGTTATATTGAGTGTTCCATTTTCACACATATCGGCAGCCAGAATTCCGGGACCGCCGGAATTGGAAACAATTGCCACATTGGCACCTTGAGGAAGCGGCTGACATGAAAAAGCATGAGCAAGATTAAACATGTCTGCAATATCAACAGCCTGCATTACCCCTGTCTGACGAAAAGCGGCGTTATAGGCAGTAGTTGCCCCTGTCAAAGCTCCGGCATGCGCGGAAGCAGCCCGGGCTCCACACGGAGTTTCTCCTGCACGCAGCAAGATAAGCGGCTTCTTGAAGGTGGTATCATAAGCAGTACGTAAAAAATCCTGACCGTCTTTCAGGGTTTCGCAATAGCCGACAATAACTTTTGTTTCCGGATCGCTGGCCAGATAGCTGAGGATTGTGGATTCGCCAAGGACAGCCTTGTTGCCAAGACTGATAAACTTGGAAAAACCGACGCCCTCGCAATTGGCCCAATCAAGTGCAGTTGAGCAGATAGCCCCGGACTGGGAAAAGAAAGCTATGTTGCCGGGAGAGGTAAACTGTGAATCAAGACTGGCATTCATTGACAGAGCTGTGTTCATCAGCCCCATGCAATTAGGTCCCAGAATGATCATATCATTCTGCTTGGCGGTCCGCCCCAGATTTAATTCAAGTTGATAACCGTCACGTCCAATTTCACCGAACCCCTCACTTGTGACCACGACAGCACGAACAGGAATATCGGCAAGTATTTCCACAACAGGGGTAACTTCCGCTGCTGGAAGACAGATTACTGCCAGATCGGTTGACCTCGGCAGTTTTTTGACCGATGAAAGTCCCTTGATTCCGTGAACGTCTTCCCCTTCACCATTGACGGGAAATATTTTACCCTTATATCCTGAGGCAAGAAGGTTGGCGACAATTAGACCGGGCTCGCGATCTTCAGAAGAAGATCCGATTACGGCTATGGATTCCGGCTCAAACAAGGCCTTTAAGCATGAATACGAATACATTTTAATATAAATTTAAGCAGGTTTTTATGGTAGAAGAGTTTTCTCGCCTCCAGCAAGGTATCCACTATCGATTTTCTCAAGTCAAGCATTTAGGAACTGCCCTGACCCACAGCTCATGGGCAAATGAACAGTCTGAGCCCGTTGAAGACAACGAAAGAATGGAATTTCTCGGCGATGCGGTTCTTGAACTCTGCGTAACTGAAGAACTTTTCAAACGCTTTAAAGATGCCCATGAAGGACAGCTTACCAAAATACGGTCCAAGTTGGTAAAAGAAAAAAGCCTTGCTGCTATCGCGCTGGAAATAGGTCTGAATGACTATCTGCGCCTTGGACGCGGAGAAGAAGCCCAGGGGGGACGAACCCGATCCTCTCTGCTGGCTGATGCCATGGAAGCCGTGATCGGAGCGGTTTTTCTTGATGGAGGCTATCCGGAAGCCAAGAAACTGATTTACAGACTTTTAGAAGATAAATGGCCGCAGACATGCAAGATCGAAAGTTCAAAAGATTTCAAAAGCAAGCTGCAGGAAGTGACTCAGGCTATGTTCAAGGAAAGACCGACCTACATCCTTACCGGAACCAGAGGCCCGGAACATGAAAAGATCTTTATGGTAAAACTGACATTGCCTGATGGAGAGATTTTCGATTCGGAAGGGTCCAGCCTCAAAAAGGCTGAGCAGACAGCGGCATCAACCGCTTTGGAATATTTACAGTTTGATGAATAAACAGGCACAGAAAACCTTTCGTTTTACCCTGCCCAGAAACTATCAAGGACCGGGAGGCGGTGATCAATCGCCTCCACAGTCCTTAATCGTCACCCGATTCATTGGCTACTAACCGCCGATGAGCTGCATTGCCATCTTCGGCAGCGAGTTAGCCTGCGACAGCATGGCAACTGCCGACTGAGTGAGAATTTGGTTACGCACGAACTCGGTCATTTCGGTTGCTACGTCGACGTCTGAGATACGGGACTCAGAAGCCTGTACGTTTTCTGCCTGAATGGAGAGGTTGGTAATGGTATTTTCCAACCTGTTCTGCATTCCACCAAGGCTCGCGCGGATCTTATCTTTGGAAATAATTGCCTGCTGAAGCTTATCAAGAGCCTGCTGAGCAAGGGCCTGAGTGGAGATTGAAGTCTGTACACCCAGTGCAGATGCTGTAGAGTTGCCAATTGCAATATAGTAGTAGTCTTCAGCAGAGTCGTTACCTGTTCCGAAGTGAACCTTGAGAGGTCCGGTTGAGTGCAGCCCGTTACCGTTATGAGCTGAGCTGGCACCGGAAAGGTTACCGTTGAGCAGGTGAATACCGTTGAAGTCGGTAGCATTCGCGATACGGGTAATTTCTGAAGCCATGGCCTGGAATTCGGAGTCGATAATCAGACGCTGGTCAGAGTTGTAGGTACCGGTGGATGCCTGAGTGGCGAGCTCTTTCATTCGAATGAGCTTTTCGTCAATTACCTGAAGAGCACCGTCAGCGGTCTGAATCATGGAGATCGCATCGTTTGCGTTTCTCATACCCTGGTTAAGGGATTTAATATCAGCACGCATCAGTTCGCGAATTGCCAGACCGGCAGCATCATCAGCTGCGGTTCCGACTCTCAAACCGGAAGAAAGACGACGGGTGGAGACACCAAGGTTGCCATACGATTCCTGCAGGTTTCGCGAGGCATGCATTGCCATAAGGTTGTGGTTGATGACTAAGGACATATCTGAACCTCCTTGTAGTTCACAAAATTCCGTTTTTGTTAACCAACCTTAAGCAGTAGATATGCCAAAATAATTTATTCATATAATTTCAGCTACATAGATATATAAATAAAGTCTAGACTTCTTAATATTGCCGCCGATAGTCAATTTTTTCCCCTCTCTAAGCCATAACACACGTAATTTTTTTTCCTACCTGCCATAGTTTTGTCAGGTAAAAATATGCATACCTGCCAGCAAGTTATCTCAAGATGGACATCCATTATAAGTCATGATCATTAATTGCCGCCAATCATGAACAGACATCCGGAACTACGCTCCCAAGACAAAGATTAAGAAGCTTGATGTTAATTAACATTTTACCCGTGAACAAAAATAAAGGGCTGCCACAGAACTGTGACAGCCCAAAAGATAACCCCGCTTCCAAAACGGCATATTCAGAAGCGGGGTTACCGGGTACCTGTGCTGACGGGGGAGTCAGACCCGTCAGCGGAGGTTGTAGAAGGAGTTTCCTATATTTTCAGCATCGTTAAGGACACATCATTCACTTATTAGCGCTTGAGCTGGATGAGCTCGCCCATCATGGAGTCAGTAGTGGTAATAACCTTTGAGTTAGCCTGGAATCCACGCTGAGTTGTGATCATGTTTACGAACTCGACAGCAAGGTCTACGTTGGACTGCTCAAGGGAGTTGGATGCAATTGATCCTCGTCCGCCGGTATTGGGTCTTCCGGTAAGAGCATCACCAGACTCTCTGGTTTCGCTGAAGAGGTTACCGCCCTCTCGCCTGAGTCCCCAGTTGTTATTGAAGTCGGCAATGGTCAGGACATACAGCTCCTGAATCTGCCCGTTTGAATAACGTCCGGTCAGAACTCCATCCCTGCTGACTGATACACTCTGCAGAAAACCTGCGGTATATCCATCCTGAGACTGGAACAGAGTTGTTGATCCAGAATCATAACTGGTGGTGGACAAAGCACTCTTTGTCGCACTTGCGAAGTTAGGAATCCGGGTAATATCGGTAATATTGGCTCCAAGACCTGCTGCGTTGGATATTGTTGAAGATCCGGTATTCCAACCCTGAGTTACACCACTTCCGGAAAGATCACCGTTGGTCAGTCCGAAGTTCATTTCAACAGTGGTCGGATCAGTTGAGTCGGTAAAACTTGCGTTAGAGGTAGACAGGAAGTTTGCGGTAAGTACCGGGTAACCATCCTGTGAAAAGTTTGCCAGTGACCAGTTGGACAGAGTCTTCAGACCGGCAGATCCAACACCGCTCTTCAGGGTGAAGGCGGAAACACCGGTCAAGTCACCGGCTGCGTTGAAAGTCATGGTACCGGTCATGAGCAGACCAGCTGCTGAAGTATTCAGGAAGGTGCTGGTTCCGCTGATTATACGTCCATCCTCAGCCGGATCGCAGGTTACGATAAATTCCCAGACCTTCTTGCCGCCTGCGTTACTCAGGGTAACCTGATCGAAATAGGTAGTTACGTTGTGTGCTGACCCGTTTGCATCGTAAACCTTGATGGTGGACTGATAGCCGTATGCAGAATCACCGAGAGGAGGTTCCGCTGTGCCATCCCAGGACTCAAAGAGAGAGAAGTAGGGATTGCTTGCACTGGTAGAGCGGCTGGCTTCAGATGAATCAAGGTTTGTTATCATGTTGATGCGGCTGGTGGCCTGAGGGGCGGACTGGAAGTTCTCCAGTCTGATATCAGTAGGAACACCGATTGTCCGCACAGTATCAGTAGAACTTACGGTACTGTTGGTTGCAACCTGGTTGTTGCTGTCCCCTTGAACTTCCCATCCCTGAAGAACATAACCGTGGGGGTCGGTCAGATAACCGTCTTTATCAAAACGGAAGTTACCAGCCCTTGTGTAATAACTTGTTTCTTCGCTTTTGGGAGATACGATGAAAAATCCTTCGCCACCGATGGCAAGGTCGGTTGCTTCAGAGGTGGTTTCAAAAGACCCCTGAGCGAAGTCGGCATAAATTGCCCCGACCTGAACACCACGACCGACCTGAGCGGTACCGGTAGCGGTAGTTACATCCTGACTTATTGCGTCTTCAAAGTGCATCTTGGCACTCTTGAAGCCAACGGTATTGACGTTTGCGATGTTGTTACCAAGCACAGACATCTTGTCACCGTGTGCCTGCAGCCCTGTGATTCCAGAGAATAATGATGCTGAAATACCCATGAGATCCTCCTTTAAGTCCTATTGACTCTCGAATACTCTCTTAGTTCCGTTACCGTGAACCCATGCCGTTGGGTCCACTAACTTTCAGTTGTTTCAGAACTTTCCTGAGAAACATCCGTCGGACTTACCACTTCTTTAATATTGAGGAAGTTGATGTAGCGGCCGTCTTTGAGGTGCAGATACTGCTGCCCGCTGTCAGCGACAACTCCGGTAACTTCCCCACTAACTTCTGTTTTAACCATAACCGGCTTTCCGTCTGCGTCTTCGGCCGCCATGGCTATTGTGTAAACTCCGTCCGATGCGTCCTTGCCGGACCAGTCCTTTCCGTCCCATTCAAACTCATAGGTCCCTTCTGCCTTTGAGCCGAGCTGGACTGTACGGACGAGGTTGTTGTTTTGATCGTAAATATTGATAAAAGCGTTTGCCACCGGCTCACCAAGACCGTAAAAGACCTTGCTGATTTTATCGCCTTCACGACTGATATTGTAACCCTCTGCTCTTACTTCCTTACCTATGAATCCAACAGCGGAAACCATCTGGTCCTGCGCATTGTTATCGATCATGGTAGTCATGGAGGTGTTAAGCTTGGTAAGCTGTTCGAGGCTTGAGAACTGGGCCATCTGAGCCATGTACTCTTTATCTTCCATGGGGTTTGCAGGATCCTGATTCTGCATCTGTACCAGCAGGAGCTTAAGGAATTCATCCTGCCCCAATGACTTGGTCTGATTAGGCTGGTTGGCTGCTGCCATGTCGGCCTCTGCCCTGCCGATGATATTGCTGAATCCTACGTATCCCATGATGCCACCTCTATATTTTTGTTCACGACTCTAAATTAATATTAAGTTGTGTTGTGCTAAAAAACTCTGGGAAATTCTGCAGTGCCTCCAGCACCCGTAATTCCCAGATTTTTAGAAGTTCATATTAATTTGAATCCAGAACAATAAACTTACATTAAGCTACAACGTACAGTCCGTTCCCGGAAATTGCTGCCGTCTGCTCTACACTGTGCATTTCCTGGGCCAAAGAGGAGCCTTCCTGTCTCAGCGTCTTCCATCTCTGACGCATTTCAGACATAAATTCCTGATATTGTGCGTGGTTATGATCCTGAGCATTCTGCCATGAATTTTGAGTATCGCGATCTGCAATGCCGGTCTGAACCTCAAGTTTTTCCACTTTCAGGCCCTGTTCTTCCAGTGCCTGCTTAACAACTTCAAGCTGCTCGGCAATAACTTTCGCAGTATCAGGATTTTCCGCCCTGATTACGGCCTGAACGTCCTTGTTCTTAACCTGAAGCATTACGTTAACAGTGCCCAGATCGTGAGGATTAAGTTGCAATGTCAGCTGCTTGCGACCCTGTCCCAGATTCTTGAACGCTCCTTCCTGTAACTGATCGAGAACGTTTGAACGGGCAGTATTTTCCCACATGGAATTAGCCTTGCCCGCCTGAGCTGACTTGGCGGCATTCTGGAGAGTTCCCATGGCATTTCCAAAAATATTTCCATTCAGCTTTCCATCAAGACCGGAAGCCGATTCATCCGTAAGCTTACTGAAAAATCCGGTCCAGCTGTCTACGTCCTTGGAGTCGGAAAG
Source organism: Maridesulfovibrio sp. (assembly GCA_963676495.2). Classification (GTDB taxonomy): domain Bacteria; phylum Desulfobacterota; class Desulfovibrionia; order Desulfovibrionales; family Desulfovibrionaceae; genus Maridesulfovibrio. Next base: position 965,449 of record CAXXRF010000003.1, read on the forward strand.
CATCTGGCTGAGCCAATGCTTGCTGTCCTTGGAGTCAGCATCCATTCCCTTATTCTGCCCCTGACCGCTATCAGATGCCTGTCCTTTATTATCTCTGGAACCGTTGGCGTTCTGTCCGGCATTATCTACAGTCTGCTTTACACTTTCTCCAACTTCCTTTGCCGCCCCCATGGAATCGCTGATAACATCGGCTGACGCCATGCGGAACGCGCTTGGAGACTGATCACTTGCCTTCTGCATAGTATCACGCAGGGAATCTGCTACAGTCTTAACAAGCCTAAGGTCCTTGGCATCCTGAGCATTCTGCATCTTGACTAGAGCATCCTTGAGAACAGCAAATCCTTTCTTGAGATCGGCTGCAGTTGCTCCTTCCGCACTGAAAAGCTGGGCTATCTTTTTCCCGTCTTCACCGGAAAGCTTGAACAAGCCACTTAAAGTACTGGTCTCTTCTTCTGAAAACTGAATTTTCTGGGAGTCCGACATGGCTGCAAGTTTTTCCTGCATCTTTTCAACCACATTTCCAAGGTTGCCCTGCCTTATGGAAGCAAGCAGAGACTTGGATTCATCGGGAGTAAAGCCAAGCTTGGTAAAAATAGAATTCAGGTTCTGTTCCTGATAGGGAGTGAGATCAATACCCTTGAGCCCTTTCATCATGTCGGAAAGTTCTGAAACCAGCTGCCCGAAGGTCAACCCGTTCTCGCTGAGAACCTTCTCCTCAAGGTCGTTGATATCCTTGGAATCCATGCCGTATTCTTTAAGCTCTTCCTTGATTTCATCCCACTCTTCGCGACTGACCTTCATATCCTGAGGCTGCTCTTCAACTGCCTGCATGGAGACATTACGTGCTGCCTCATCAAGATATTCCGAAGCATTATCTGCTTCGGCTTTGTAAGATTCAGCCTCGTCGTGCACAGACCGAAAACTGTTGAAATGCTCTTCAAGGGGCTGATAAATGGATTCAGCCTCTGACTGGCTGGAATAAAGAAAAGTATCGAACATTGCTGAACGATATGAACTTTCTACCTGTGTTGATCTGTCCAGCAGGTTGGACAGGTCCTGATTGCTTTGCTCGAGATGTGGAAGTATTTTCATTTTTAGAACTCCTCGACCAAGATGTATTCACGAGGCGTGCCAAAAAACAAAAACAACTATTTAAAACACTTAACAACAAAGAAGAGATAAAAAAGTGGCATAATCTGCCGAGAAGGGAAAAAAATTCTTAAGAAAAATCAATAACCGGTTAGTTCGGCAAGCTGTTCATAAAGAGATAGAACTTTCACCCATGACTGCCGGCTGTAATCGTTATTCTGAAGATAAAGATGAACATACCCGGAAAACTGGCGAAGTATAAGTGGGCAGGAATTCCAGAACGAATCAGAAAGAGTTGAACTTCTAAAAAGCCCCCGGCTGAACTCCCTTCCCAGCCTTGGCAGATGGAAACGCATTTTCCCAGCAAGTTCAGGATGTGCGGATGCAAACAGTGCCCACTGATCAGCAGCGTAACGGAAATCCCATAATCCGAAAGCTGCTCCGAAGAACTGCTGCCAGAACTCACCAAGCATATCTCCCGCAGCCGACCTGCGCCCACTGAGATGCTTTAGTGAATACAGTCCCTGCCCGCTTCTGGAAGAAGAATACAAGCGTAGTCCCGGCATGTTGATCTTTGACAATCCGGCCTGATCATCAAGAATCATTCGTTTGGCAATGACAGCAATACGTGAAGGCGTGAAAGGGTCATGACAGTAAAGACGGTCCCGTTTACAGCTCCAGCATCCAAGAGCGCAGCTCATTGTCGAGCGAACCACATAATGTTCACTCTGGTAGGGACCTGTTTCCCATGGATTAACATTACCCATGGAAAGGTTAAGTACTTTAAGTCCTGACCACGCTGCCAGATGCATTGGCCCTGTATCCGGGGTAATGAATAACTGCAGAGACTGACCAACGGCAATAAGTTCACCAAGATTCAGCTTTCCGCACATATCCAGAACCGGGCCACCGAAGATCTGTGCCACCTCACGGCCAAGGTTCTGCTCCATTGGCCCTCCGAAAAGAACCGGACGCATGCCTCGGCCCATGAGCTCAGAACATAGTCTGGCCCAGAATTCCGCTGAAGGTCGCTTGGATTCCTCGCTGGCTCCCAGAAAGAGACCTATGCGATTATCTCCTTCCTGCAGGGTCCGCGGCGTAGACCATCTGGTCTGCTCAATTCTGCTTACCGGAATACAGTCAAGGGCATTCAAATCCGCCCAATGGAAATGATTGTGGCGATTGTTCTCCACCACACTGGCCCGGTAAAGCTGCCAATCACCAAGAATATAAACCCCATGTTCACTGGCAACAGGTCCAAGCTTGGCTGAAGCATCCAGCTCTCCGGCAAGCTCCGCAGCATCACTGCGAATACTCAGGTTAACTATCAGCTCATAGCTGTTCTGCCGCAAAACTCCCAGCCCGCTCCACGGGAAATAGGTAACTTTAGGACTGACCGGTATAAGGGGCCTGAAAAACTTCTCTTCTGCAACGACCCAAACAGGATGACCGGGATAGGTCCTCTCAAGCCATAGGAAAAGGGGAAAGGAGAGAATAAGATCTCCCATTCGCTGCATCTGAAGTACAAGGACCGGACGTTTTGACATGTCCCGAACTTACAGGAATACAGCAGGAATTTCCATATTTAAGGTTGATCTAATATATGGTTTAAGAATCCCGGAAGTATTCAGGATGCTCCGCTCTTACCCGCGTCCTTTAGGTAGGTTTCGTTCATAATACCCGCTTTACGAAATGATCGTTATATAGAATGGTTGACCAGAGTACTTATTACCGTATCATCATGGATGATTGGTATAACCTGAAACCAGATGCAGACCGATGATGACAGAAACAAACAAATCGCGGAAGATGATGCCCTGGGCTGTATGGGGAATTGCAGCACTCTACTTCTTTTATGATTACATGCAGCAGGTCGCTCCAGGAGCCATGGTAAGGGAACTTTCAGTTCACTTTAATGCCGGTGCAGCCAGCATGGGTTTCATTGCCTCGGTTTATTTCTATTCCTATGCCCTGATGCAGATCCCGATAGGTATGATGGCAGACAGATTCGGCCCGCACAGGCCCCTTGCTGCTGCCGCGGTTATTTCATGTTGCGCCGGTGCCGTATTCACATTCACATCCACTCCGGCTGAAGCAATCACAGTCAGAATCATTCTTGGAGCTGCAACCGGTTTTTCCTTTGTCTCCTGCCTGAAACTCGTTGATAACTGGTTTCCTCCTGAAAAGTTTGCCACAATGGTGGGCATAACAAATATCATAGGAATGTCCGGAGCGGTTGCAGGTGAAGCCCCGCTAACAGAATCAGTGTCCCGTTTCGGCTGGCAGGGAACACTTCTGGGTATTGCGGCATTCGGTGCCATAATATTTCTGCTTATAATATTTCTGGTAAAGGATCGACCTAAGGGCCAGCCGGTTAAGAGCCCCTCAAAACCAGAATCACTTAAAACATTTCCAGTCTTGATGGAGTTACTCAAGAAACCATCTGCATGGCTTAATGCGGGATATGCTGCAACCATCAATATGGTTTACACAGGATTCGGTGCGCTCTGGGGAACAGCCTTCATTTCCAAAGTATACGGGATATCCACTACCGACGCGGCTTTTTTAGTCTCAATGCTCTTTGTCGGAGCAATTCCCGGAAGTTTCTTTTTCGGATGGTTCTCTGACCGGATAGGCAAAAGAGGGCTGCCTATGATCATTGCTGCGGCAGGAGGACTTCTATGCATGGCGGCAGTGGTTTACATTCCAAATATCCCGTATAGTATGATGTTTGTTCTGATGTTCATGCTGGGATTTAGCTGTGCGGGAAATATCGTTGCCTATGCGTATGGAAATGACCTGAGCCCGAAAGGAGCAGACGGGATATCGCTTGGTTTTGTTAATACTTTTCTGATCGGGGGAAGCGCCGTAGCCCAGCCGCTTATAGGATGGCTGCTGGAGCACAGCGCACACGGAATCAAAGATGTATCGGTAATTGAATTCCGCTTCAGCCTAACAGTGCTGGTGGCAGCCAAAGCCTTTGCTCTTCTTTCGGCACTGATCATTCATAAAGAAAAGCCTGATGCATAAAAAATCCCGCCCGGTTTAAACCGGACGGGATGTATCTATTCTGGTTTATGTTCACACTTTGTAACCGGATAATGTTCGGTCACTCCATCGGCCCTTAGGTCCTCATCCGAACGCCTTAACACCTTGCGTACCAGCAACCGGACATCTTCAAAGATCATATAAAAAGCCGGGACCAGCAACAGGGTGATTCCGGTGGCAAACAAAATACCAAAACCGAGAGAAACCGCCATTGGAATCAGAAACTTAGCCTGCCTTGAGGTCTCAAGAATCATCGGGGCAAGACCGCCGAATGTTGTCAGAGTGGTCAGCAGAATAGGCCTGAAACGAGCTGTCCCGGCCTCCAGAACAGCATCGTAAGCGCAGTGTCCCTTTCGGCGCTGAATATTCACATAGTCAATAAACACAAGCGAGTCGTTAACCACAACCCCGCTCAAGGCGACAATACCGAACAGGCTCATCAGGCTTAAACTGTAACCGAGCAGAATATGCCCGATAACAGCCCCTACAATACCGAACGGAATGCAGAACATTACAATAAGAGGCTGAAAGTAGCTTCTGAAAGGTATGGCCAGCAGTGCATAAATCACCATCATTGCCATAAGCAGGCCGGAGATAAGGCTGCTGGTGCTCTCCTGAAGATCCGCCTGTTTTCCCTCAAGAGAATATCCCAGCCCGGGATAGTCAGCCTTAAGCTGGGGCATTACATTGGCAACGACATCAGCCATAATCTTTGAAGTCTCTTTACGCGGATTCACATCAGCCGCAACAGTAACTACCCTTCGCCCATTCCGGCGGTCAATAGTAGTATACGCCCTGCCATCCTTGATCTTCACAACTTCGCGCAAGGGAACATCTGTTCCATCGGGAGTGCGGATCATAAGCTCTTCAAAGTTGTACTTTGATTCCCGCTCAGATTCAGGCAGACGAACCATTACCTTAACCTCATTTCGACCACGCTGCTGCCTGAGGACTTCGGCGCCGTAGTAAGAGGCACGAATCTGTCTGGCTACGTTCTGGGAGGTAAGTCCCAGACTTCTCCCTTCAGGGAGCAGTTCAAAATCCAGCTGTCTCTTGCCGGGAGAATAACCCGAGTCAATATCCTTGACCCGAGGATAAGTGCTCAAAGCACTGGCAAGATCAGCCGAAGCTCTTTTGAGAACATCAATATCACTATGACTGAGTTCGATTTCAAGGGAACTTCCCGATCCCGGGCCTCCACGGTCTGACTCAAACAAGACAGACTCCGCTCCGGGGATGGGACCAAGATTGCGTCTCCACAGCCTTACAAATTCGTCAGTGGAAATCGGTCTGGTATCAGCGTCGGTTAAAAAGACCTGCACTTTAAGTACATGGCTTCCGCTGGTACTTCTCCTGCCGGAACCGCCTATTTTTGAATAAACTCCCTCGACCAGAGATTCCCCGCCATTTTCTTCTGCAACTTTTTCTGCTGCGGCAATGGCTTTATCCTGTACTCTCATGGTTACATCTTTGGAGGTACCGTAAGGCAGATCCACAGTCAGATAAGCATAATCCGATTCAATTTTTGGAAAAAGAGTAAAACCGAGACGTCCACTCTTGATATATGCAAATGAAACAATGAGACAGGCCATGCCGAGGGCTACAGTCAAGTAACGCCAGTTCACGGCCCGATCCAGAAACGGCCTGTAAACATTCTGCACGAACCGGAGCAACCCACCGGAAATGACCTGCTGGTACCTGAGGATAACACTCATCACCTTTCCTGGTTTACGCTCACTTCCGTGGCCAAGGTGTGCAGGAAGAACAAACAGAGATTCAACCAGAGAAATAAAGAAAACACTCACAACTACCATCGGGATAATCTTGAATATTTTGCCCATAACTCCAGGAACGAAGAACAAAGGCATAAATGCTACTATATTAGTAAGCACACTGAAAATAACAGGCATGGCTATGCTTTTCGCGCCTTCCCTTGCGGCCTCTATCCAGCTCAGCCCCTGCTGCCGCATGGTATAAACATTTTCGCCGACGACAATTGCATCATCGACTACAATCCCCAGCGAAATAATAAAGGCAAACATGGAAACCATGTTTACACTTGCCCCGGCCGGAGAAAGTATGAGCATACCGCCGAGAAACGAGATGGGAATTCCAAGCGCAACCCAGAAAGCCAGACGCGGCTCAAGAAACATAGCCAGAAAAATAAACACCAGCCCAAGCCCCATGTAGGCATTCTTCAAGAGCAGGTCCATGCGCTGCCGGAAAATATCGGAAGAATCATTTCGAACAGCAACATGAACACCTTGAGGAAGGCTTTTGTTAAAAGCCTCAAGCTTGGCATGAACTGCGTCGGAAACAGTAATCGGGGTCTGTTTACCTATTCGGTAAACTTCAATTCTTACAGCAGGCTTGCCATCAAAGGAGGTAACAATATCATCATTTTGAAAATCTTCCTTTACCTCAGCGACATCTTCCAGAAGAACCTGTGTTCCATCTTCTTCTGTAACGATGGGAACCTGTGCAAATTCACGGGCATAATCACGGCGTTCCTTAAAACGGACAAGGATCTCTCCCCCTTCGGTCTTAATACCTCCACCGGGCAGCTCAACAGATGTTTTATCAATAGTATCTGCCACATCAGTCAAAGTCAGCCCGTAAGCACGCAGTTTTTCCTGAGGAATCTCAATTGAGACCTGCAATCCGCTTACTTCAGTTAGATCAACCTGTGTAATGCCGGGATCTGCAATAAGCTCTTCCCGGAGTTGCTCAGCCACTTTACGAAGAGCCAAAGGAGAGGCATCACCATAAACCATCAGAGACAATACGCCCCTTTTGCGGGAAGAGACACTGATAACCGGGTCTTCAGCTTCCTCAGGAAAGGAAGTAATCCTGTCCACTTCACTTTTGATATCCTGACTGAGCTTCTGGAGATCATAGCCTTCCACAGCTTCAGCAATAATGCTGGCGCTGCCTTCAGCTGCGGTACAGGAGACTTCCTTTACTCCGTCAATACCGATAATCGCCTCTTCAACAGCAAGAACAATTCCCTGCTCCACCTCTTCCGGGCTGGCCCCAGAATAGGAAACACTGACTGTGACGGTATCAGTTGTGAACTCAGGGAAAACTTCCTGCTTGATATTGAACCCCATGATAAGGCCCCCAACCAGCAATATGATCATCAGCAGGTTGGAAGCTACAGGGTTTCCGGCCATCCATGCAATGGGACCTTTGTTTTTATTCTGATCAGCCATCACTATTCACCTTTGTATCATTGCTGACATTCTCACGCAGCTGCATTCCCTGAAGAGGAGCTGAAATATCGGTCACAACCAGCTTTTCTCCGGCACGGACCCCGGCATCAAGATAAATGTTATCCTTATCCTTCCAGACCGGATCAACTTCACGAATATCAAGTACACTGTCCTCTTTCATTATCCAGAGAGTGTTGTTGTCACGAAACGCGGTACGGGGAATGGCGATGACATTCTCAAGTTTACCTGAATCAATATACACATTCACATAGCTTCCAAGAAGAAGTGGATTTTCCCCTCCGCCGTTAAGATTCAAAGGATCTTTGACAGATATGATCATCCGCGCCATTCGCCCCTTGGACTCAAGGGAAGGCAGCAGGCGCAGGACCTCTCCTTCTCTCTCGGACGCGCTCTTACCTGTTCCCACCACTATACGGGCCTTGGCTCCCTTGAAACCATTTGCCGGAGAGGGAACCGAGATGTGACTCAAACGATCCACAGGAACTGAAACCATTACCCAGAACTCGTCTGTTCCGACAATGGTGCCGATGGATTCGTTAAGACTCAGGTAAGCTCCGAGGTCAGCACTTTTACTTAGGACCATGCAGGCGAAAGGAGCCTTGAGACTGGTACGGGCAAGATCAATTCGGGCCTGCCTAAGCTTGGCTTTGGATGAAGTAAGGTCAGCCTGTGCTTTCTCAAGATGAGGTTTTCTCAAAGCCAGTTCTGCTTCCTGAGCAGTGCCGCCCGACGACTTCTTGAGGAGTTTCCACTCACGACCGGCAACCCTCTGGTGGCCGCTTTCAACCTTGAGATTATACTCGGCCTCGGTAACCACAGCTTCCTGCTGCTGCACCGCCAATTGATAATCCAGAGGATCAATACGCAGAACCAGCTCATCCTTTTCAAAATATCCACCTGGAATGAAGGAGTCACTAATTTCAATAACCCGTCCGGCAACCTGCGGCTCAAGAGTTATTTCGCGTGCAGCCTCAACAGTTCCCATAACCGGAGTCCAGACTTCATAATCCTGTGTATTCAATAAAGATACGTTGACAAGCGGAGCAGAAACAACAGGAGCTTTTTTCTTGGCAACCGGTTTGCTCTGCATCAGTGCTCTCGCCCCGACAACAGCAGCACAGAGAATAAGAAGCGGGACAATACCCTTAAGACCTACCTGCTTGACATAGTACATAAATTTTCTGGCCATATCTTAATTCCCCTGTTTTACGGGAGCACTTTGCTCTTCGATTTTTTCAGCCGCAACAACGGCGGTTTCATCAGCGCCTTCCGGCTTAAGTTCAGCGGCATCTTCCAACGATTTTGTCCATGTTCCGCCGAGAGCTTTATACAAGGACACACGATAGTTGCGCAGATTCGCTTCATCCTGAGCAATATTAATCTCAAGATCCTGAACACTTACCAACGCACTAAGAACAGGGAGATAATCCTCAAGCCCCTGCAGGTAACGGGAACCGGCCTCTTCAAGATTGATTCGGGCAGCTTCCAGCTGATTCTTGCGAGCGGCAATATATTCATGCTGCCATTGTTCCTGAACCAGCGCGTCCTGCACTTCCTTGAAAGCGGTATAAACCGTTTCCTTATAATCAAGGAGTCTTTCATCAACGACCGCTCTGGTCCTCTCCACTTCTGCTTCACGGTAGTAACCGTCAAAAATAGGTCCCGCCACTGAGGCTGCAAGGGAGGTCATCCAGCCGGTGAAAATATTGGCCAGTTGTGCACTGGTGAAAGCTGCCTCGGCAGACAGACTCACGGAAGGCAGTCGATCTGCACGGGCGGCGGTAACAGCCCAGTCCGCGGACTGAAGTTTAAGTCCGGCAGCGCGCACATCAGGACGATTAGCCATCAGATCCAAGGGGATGCCCAGCCCAGGCATGGCAGGAAGAACAGGATAATCTACAGTTTTAACTGAAACAGTTCCGGCCGGCCGCCCCAGAAGCAGAGCCAGCTCATGCAGAAGGATTCTCTCCTGAGATTCCACCGGAGGAATAAGAGCCTTGGTACGGGCCACGGTTTCACGCTGCTGATAAACATCAAGGGCTGTGGCCAAAGAGTTGCGAAAACGGAGTTCTATAAGTTCAAGGTAGGTTTCGTTTGTTTCGAGCTGTTTCTTGTAAATGGCTTTTTTCTTTCGCTGCAGCTGTATGTTTACCCAGCGGGTAACTACTTCAGAAGCCACAGTCATTGCCGCGGTATTAACATCTTCACGGGAAGCAAGATAATCAAGTTCACCGGATGCAGTTTCAGCCTCGATTTTTCCCCAGAGATCTATTTCGTATGATGCGGAAAGACCCAGCTTGTGGGTATTTGATTCAGTGGAACCTTTGCTGCCCTCTGTACCGTCATTACCGGATCTTGAATTGGTGTATGATCCGGTTCCATCCAGTTGAGGATATAGATCTGCTCGGGACTTTACAGCTGTTGCCCTGAGCTGCCTGAGTTTAGCCCATGCAATCCGGACATCGAAGTTGGCCACAAGAGCCTCCTCGACAAGACGGTTGAGCTCAGGGCTGTTAAACCCCTCCCACCATTTGCCAAGATCCCTTGGCTCAGAAGAATACAGCTCAAACTGCATGGGAACACCAAGTGTCATTGCATCACGCGGATCAGGTTTGAACGGGGAACAGGCTGACAGAACAAAAGCTGTCAGCATAAGAAAAGTTAATATTCTTAATTTCTCGGGCTGCATCAGGAATCTCCATTGCATTACTTTTTTTATTTTAATAACTGCAAGGAAGCTAAATAGTATTAGACTAGTGATAAAATTTGTTAACAATTGTAAAAATAGATTACAGCCTCTTTTCCACACTACGCAGCGCAGGTATGAAAAAATGATGGAACAAAAACACCCGGTACTAATTGTGGATGACGATGCCAAACTGAGAGAGCTACTCACCCAGTATCTCGAAGGTTACGGTTATACTGTAGATACACTTCCGTCAGGAGAAGGCCTTCTAGATAAACTTAGAGAAAATCCGCCTGAAATCATCATTTTGGATATTATGATGCCCGGGAAGGACGGACTTGAAGTGCTGCGTGAAATGCGACCGCACTCCAACGTCCCGGTGATAATGCTGACGGCAAAAGGTGAAGACACCGACCGCATTGTAGGCCTTGAACTGGGGGCCGACGATTATATATCCAAACCTTTCAACCCCCGTGAACTGCTGGCCCGGATAAAAGCTGTCCTGCGACGGGCAAATGATTCAAGGCTCGCAGTAGAAACGGTAGCCGGGCATATAAGTGTGGCGGGCATTGTCCTCCATATAGCCCACCAGAAACTGGAAATAGAGGGAGAAACAGTTGAACTGTCGTCGACTGAATTCAAACTCTTGAAAGCCCTGATGGACAACCCGGGAAGACCGCTGACCCGTGATGATCTCATGACTTCGGTCTGGGGTAAGGATTTTAATGCCTTTGACAGATCCATTGATGTTCACATCAGCAAACTGAGAGCTCTTCTCAAACCATACCCGGCCCATGAATCACGCATTAAAACTGTCTGGGGCACCGGATACCTGTTCGTGAGTGAATAATGAGAGTAAGCCGTCTTTATCTCAAAATTTTCGTATCGTTTATGATGGTTCTGGTAGTGGCTGAGCTGCTTCTTATCGGCCTGCTTCACATGTCATGGTCTAAAAGCCCCAGAGTCAACCACATGCAGCAACAGCTGATGACCGTTAAGAATCTGGCTGAGCTGGAGCTGGGGACTACCCATGTTTCCGCAGAGCATGAACGTAAGATCCTGACTCCTCTGCTGGAAGTCCTCGGCAGCTCCATGAATGCAGAAATATGGATAACCGGCCCATACGGAGAGGTGGTGGCATCCTCAAATCCTGTAGTCCCGGACATGGGTGAGTATACCGAAGGCGAGACGGCAAAATCACACGATGGTGTTTACATTTACAAAAGACGCAATGAAAGACTGAAAAGCATTTACGGAGTCTACACGGCCAAGCTCCCTGAAGGGTACCCATTTACTTACCATTTTTTTCATTCATTCCCGAAATTTGATGAGGAGTCATGGTTTCTCCGGGCTCAGGTTGTGCTTACGGTTCTGGCAGCAATCTTCCTTATCCCTGTATCAAGACGAATGATCAGGCCGCTTAAAAGCCTGACTGCATCTGCCGCCAAAATGGGAGGGGGAGATCTTGATCAGCGGGTCAAGATAAAAGGAAAAGACGAAGTTGCAGAGCTGGGAAAAGCCTTTAACAACATGGCAGAGGGCCTTAAAAAAATGGTGAAATCCAGCCGGGAACTGACTGCAAACGTATCCCATGAACTGCGCAGCCCTCTTGCACGTATGCGTATCTCCCTTGAGATGCTTAAAGAGCGTATTGAAGAGGGTAACACTTCAGGGTGTGAAACTTTTGTTAACGGAATGCAGGCTGAGATTATCCACATGGATGAACTCATCGGCAAAATTATCGAGTTTTCAAAGCTGGATATGCATAAACAACCTGCCATGAACGAAACTGCAGACCTAAAATCCCTTATTCAAGACCAGCTCAGTCAGTATGAACACATTGCAGTACGAAACAACATCAACCTTGAAAAACATCTCGAAGATATAAAAGTTTCCAACTGCAACCGCAACGGACTTAGAATTATTATGGATAATATTCTGGGTAATGCTTTTAAATATACGGAATCAGAAGGGACCATATCCATCAATATGCACGCTGTTAAAGATTGTGCAATCATTACAACAACCAATACTCACAAGCCATTACATAATGATGACCTCGAAGAAATATTCAATCCTTTCCACCGCTTAAAAGGTCAGGACATTCCCGGGTCAGGACTTGGTCTTGCCGCAGCTCAAAAGATTGCACGTATCCATAATGGAGAAATCCGGGCAGAGAATTGTGATCACGGCTTTAGAATTGTAGTGGAACTGCCCGGGGTTATAGCGTAAGAAACCCTCACGAAAGAGGGTAAATTATGAAAATTTTAATATTTCAACTGGCCGTCATCCTGATTTTTCCAACAGTGCTCTTCGCTGAACAAACAGTTTATATCGCCGGACTGGAGAAAACTAAATCCGGTTACGACAAAATGGTTGCCGAAAAAGGCGGAGATCCGTTCAAAATTGATGATTATGACTCAGACTATGCAAGCCGCCCGGTAATTTCGTTACTGACAATTGTTCAGGCACTTCGGGCTGGGGGACTGAATGATTTCCGGATTGAGTTCAAAGTCTACCCGAATCTTTCCAGAAGTATTTCTGAACTTAAAAAAGGAAAAGCGCATATTCTTGCCACTGATATCTGGGAAATCCAATTTGATGACTCAGTATACAAAACCGCACCATTCATACGCAAAGGGGAGTTTGAAAAAGGCATATACATGGTTGCAGGTTCCCCCCTCCTTAAATCTGCGCTGGATGTAAAAGAACTGCTGAAATTGAAGCCTATCACCGGACTGGCCTGGAAATTAGACATTCAGATTCTGAAAATGATGGGATTTAAAAGAATAGAAACTTCCCCCACCTACAACCTCCTATTTAAAATGCTGTCCAAAGGCAGAGCAGACTTCGCCCTCCTTGAATTTTCCCGAGGAGCTTCGCCCCACTATTGGCATGACGAAGCCCTGTATCCCGTACCAAAAACAAAAATAGTTTTTCCATATAGCAGACATTTTATGGTCTCCCGAATTAACCCCGACGGGTATAAAATCTATTCAATTCTTGAAAAAGGACTGAAAAAAATGCGCAATGACGGAACGATAGATAAAGCTCTTCAGCAGTCAGGAATCATCTGCAAGGAAGTTAAGAACTGGAAAACAATCTGGCCGGAACAAACATTTTGCCAGTAGAAGGATAACAAATGAGTATCTCTTTAAGCTTTGAACTTGAAAATATCGATTGGGAAAAAATATGTGAAATTTTCGAAAAAGCACCGCTAGGCACCAGAGAACCGGAAAAACTCAGCCGGGCAGCAGCAAACAGTGAGCTGGTCTGCTTCGCTAAGGACGGTGACAAGTTCATCGGGTTTGCCAGAGCGATCACCGACGGAGAATTTCAAGGAGCCCTTTATGATCTGTGCATCCTGCCTGAATACCAGTCCAAAGGAGTTGGTAAACTAATTATGACCGAAATGATGAAAAAACTGGAACCGGCCAACGTCATTCTTTACGCCGTCCCCGGTAAAGAAGGTTTTTACGAAAAAATGGGATTTAAGCCCATGCTCACGGCCATGGGCTGTTTCAAAGATGAAGAGGGCATGATGGTACGGGGCTATCTGCGGAAGTAACCTTCACCCCTTACGCGCTTCAAGCACAAACTTTTCGTACTGGCGCAACACGGCGTCTTTGTCCGGTTTACTCATCAGCCCATGATTATAATGCTGAACCACTATGAATCCGGCTTTCTCAAGCAGAGCTGCAAACTCTTCCGGTTTGAACCCTTTGGCAGCAACGGGGTTTTCACCATGAAAACTGCCGTCCTCCGGCAACAGTTCACCGATTATTAACTGCCCGCCTTTTTTCAATACCGCATTAATTGCCACCAGAACTTCCGGAACATCCTTCACGTGATGCATAGCCATAGAAGTGAAAACAGCATCAATCTTTTCTTCAGGCAATCCTGCTTCCTGCAATGAGTCGGAGATAACCTGCACATTTCCGAAATCCCTATCGGCAAGCTTTTCCTCAAGAATACCAAGCATGGCAGTGGAAGTATCCAGCATGTAAAGAGTCTTAACCCTTTTAGCAAAGCGTAAACCGACCAGCCCGGTTCCGCACCCGAAATCCAGTATTTCACTCTGAGGATTCATCTCCACCAGCTTCTCAACTTCAGCAGCAAATTCATCCGCCACACGCAAGCGCTCAGGATTGCTGTCCCATTTATCAGCCTTTCTGACAAATTCATCATGGTTCATAATACTGACTCCAAAAGATTCAGCCTCGCCACATGCGGCAAAGCCAAGTCAAAATATTTCAGGAAAAAGGCCCGGAGATCCACTTTTATACAAAGGCATCGTCCGGGCCTGATATGATTACTTACGCCAAAACTATTTCCAGACTTTCATAAATTCAGCAGAACCCCCACCGGAATCAATATGGCGAATCAATGCCGACCCGAATACGGCAGCATCAACAAGCCCTTCCAGTTCCCGGAGCTGTGAGGGTTCCTTAAGCCCAAAACCGAGTGCTACGGGGATATCAAAAACATCCTGAGCCTTGGCAAGACCTTCTTTTACTTCCTCCGGCAGAGAATCGCGATCACCGGTGGTACCAAGTACGGATACGTAATAACAAAACCCGTTTCCGCCCTTGGAATAAAGAGCCATCCGCTCAGGCTCGGTATTAAGTCCCACCAGGGGAATGAGGGCTATGTCATATTTTGCAAGCAGATCACGGAAATCCACTCCCTCTTCGTAAGGCAGGTCAGCTATGATCAATCCGTTCACCCCGGCTGCACAGGCATCCTTGGCAAATTTTTCCAGCCCGTACTGCAATACCGGATTGTAATACCCCATAAGCAGGACCCCGGCACTGATTTTTGCACGATGCTCGGAAAGTCCGCCAAGAATCCACTTCAGATCGATGCCGTCATCAAGGCATTTTAATGACGCCGCTTCAACAACAGGTCCATCAGCAACAGGATCGGAAAAAGGCATCCCGATTTCGATCACGTCAGCACCGTTCTCATCCAACTCAAGAATTTCTTTCCAGAACTGATCACGGTTAGGATAACCTCCGGGCAGAAATGGAATCAGTCCGATTCTACCCTGTGCTTTGGCCTCATTAATTTTATCTGCAAGTTTGGTAATACTCATTCTATTAACTCCCTATTTTCCGTGCTCGGCGAGATACTCTTCAAGAATTCCCATGTCCTTGTCGCCGCGACCGGACAGGTTAACAATTACGTTGGCATCTTTGGGGATGGAATCCCTGTTTTCCAATACCCAGGCCACCGCGTGAGAACTTTCCAAAGCAGGCAGGATACCTTCTTTGCGACAAAGCATCTGGAACGCGTTCAGAGCCTGATGGTCATTGACTGTGCCGTACTGAGCACGCCCGGATGCATGCAGGTGAACATGCTCGGGACCAACACCGGGATAATCAAGACCGGGAGCAATTGAATGTGAAGGCAGGATCTGCCCTTCTTCGGTCTGAAGCAGCAGGGTGTGCATGCCGTGAAGTACACCTGGAGTTCCGAGATTGATGGGCGCGGAGTTGGTGCATCCGGGCTCGCCTGTTCCGGCAGCCTCTACCCCAACGATCTTGACGGACTCCTCCTGAACAAATTCATGAAACATACCTATCGCATTGGAACCGCCCCCAACACAGGCAACAACCATGTACGGGAGTTCACCGGTTTTTTCCTTGAACTGGGCCTTGGCCTCACGTCCGATAATTGCCTGAAATTCACGTACAAGCAGCGGGAAAGGGTGCGGCCCGGCAGCGGTTCCAAAGCAATAATGGGTCGTACGCTGATCAGCAATCCACTTACGCAGCGCAGCGTTGATGGCATCTTTGAGAGTCTGGGTACCAGACTCAACAGGAACACATTTCGCGCCGAGAAGCTCCATACGGCGCACGTTGTGAGACTGACGTTTAACATCCAGCGCTCCCATGTAGATCTCACATTCAAGATCAAGAAGTGCAGCGGCGGTTGCAGTTGCAACACCATGCTGACCGGCACCTGTTTCAGCCAGCAGCATGGGTTTACCCATCATCTTGGTCAAAAGAGCCTGACCGACGGTATTGTTAACTTTATGGGCACCGGTATGAGCAAGGTCTTCCCGTTTGAGCCAAAGGTTGAATCCAAGCTCGCGAGAGATATTTGCACAATGGGTAAGAGCAGTGGGACGACCTACGAAATCCTTAAGCAGCCGGGTGAACTCCTGCTGAAACTCAGCAGATTTCATTATCTTTTCCATAGCCTCTTCAAGCTCAAGAAGTGGGGGCATAAGCAGCTCAGGCACAAACTGTCCGCCGAAATCTCCAAAATATCCTCTTTTCATGCTTTCATCCTCTTTTTATTCGGAACATGCCTCCGGCTGCCCTGCCGGGGGCCTCAAAACCCATAACAACATAGGTTTAAAGATCCCAAAAACTTTTATTCAGACTTCGCCGCTTCAACAATAATATTATGGACAGACAACGGCCGAAGCATACTTTACTATTTGGTTTATCTGGCTATTGCTTTGAAAGCAGCTTCCAGTTTGATTCTATCTTTCTTACCCGGTTCCGATTCCACTCCGGAGTTCAGATCCACTCCGTTCGGTTTGGCTGTCATTAAGGCCTCATCCAGATTTTCAGCTGAAAGGCCTCCGGCAAGGAGCCACGGAACAGGTATTACCACATCTTTAAAAACCTCAAAGGGAAGCGATCTGCCATGCCCCCCGCCGCAATTTCCGGCATCAAACAACATAAAAGCACAATACGGGGCAAAACGATTAATATCGCTTTGAAACTCTTTGACAGACTCATAGCGCTGAGGCCAAAGGACCTTGATTACCCGCTCTTTGCCCACGGCTTTGCAGAACTCTTCATTCTGCCCACCATGCAGCTGAGCAAAATCAAGTGCACCGTTATCCATGATTTCGATGACTTCAGCTGACCCCTGCTTAACGAAGACGCCAACTTTCTTTGCCGATGAAGTTCTAATGGACCCGGCAAATTTCACGTCAACATTGCGTGGGCTAGATGGATGGAAAATAAATCCAAGATAATCTGCACCAAGTCCTTCGCAAAGAGCCACGTCCTGCTCACTGGTCATTCCACAGACCTTGACCAGCAGACTCATAAACGTCCCCCGGCAACCAATGCCGCAAGCTTAGCCTGCGGATCAGGGCTGGACATGATTGAGGTACCGATAAGCACGGTATCATATCCAAGTTCATTCATCTGGGCGCAGTCCTCTGGTTCATTGATTCCACTGGCGCAGATCCAGATTTCACCATCTTCCTTCTGCCTGATGAACTCAATGGAACGGTTCATGTCGATACCAAGGGTATCAAGATCACGGTTATTGATCTGGATAATTCTCGCTCCGGCCTGTTTAGCCCGCTTAAGGTCAATCTCATCAAAAGCTTCAACAACAGCATCCAGTCCGGAGGCATGAGTATGCTCTATCATTTCCTTAAGATAAGCGTCGTCCTTAAACATGCGCACTATCACCAGCAAAGCCGATGCAGGGGTGGCAAGAGTCTGTTCAATCTGCATCAGATCGGTAAGGAAATCCTTTCGCAGCATAGGCAAACCGCTGCCCTTAATCTCACCTAGATAACTGAGACTTCCTTTGAAGTACTCTTCTTCGGTCAGAACTGAAATGGCTGAGGCTCCTCCGGCAGCATACATGGCGGAGACTTCAGCAGCCCCGAGCCCAAGATTGATATCTCCTTTTGACGGTGAGGCACGCTTATACTCGGCAATAACCTTAAGACCGTTCTCATCACGACGAATTGCATCTGCAAAGGAAAGACGTTCTCCACCATGAGGAGTGAATCTCTTCCCTTCAAACTGCATCTGCCGGAGCATATCCAGCTCAGCCTGTTTTGCTTTTCTGAATTTCTCAAGCATGACTTAATATTCCTTGTCCACGCCTTTGGCGACCTTGGCCTTTGCCTTTTCCATACCCTCTTCAAGAGAAATCGAATCAAGCAGAGAAATAGCCGCGCCAAGGTTAAGGGCAACCATATCCATCATCGGCTGCGGAGCTGTTCCAGCCAGAACCTTACGGATGGTATCCAGTGCTTCAGTACGATTCTGGACTGCAACATCCTCGGGACTTGCAGCAGCAAAGCCGTAGTCTGCAGGGTTGATCTTCACTTCGGTCAGTTCGCCGTTTTCCACCAAAATGGCCTCATTGATACCAAACGGAGTGAGTTCATCAAAATTGCCGGCCCCATGAATAACGTAAGCCTTTTCCACATTGGTCAGGGCCAGTACTTCAGCCATCAGGTGCATAATTTCCGGCCTGCCAACGCCGAGAATCTGATGAGTGGGACGAGCGGGGTTCAGAAGTGGCCCCATGAGGTTAAAGAGAGTCGGGATTCCCATTTCCTTACGAATCGGAGCGATCTTTCCGAATGCCGGGTGGTAATTAGGGGCAAACAGAAACACGAACTTGTCCTCAACCAGAACATCACGTGCTTCAGCCGCAGTAGTTCCAAGGGAAATCCCCAGATCTTCCAGCACATCAGCACTCCCGCAGGAAGAAGATACCGCCCTGTTACCATGTTTTGTAACAAGGTATCCCATATCCGCAAGGTAGAGAGCCACAGCGGTTGAGCAGTTGAAACTATTGGTACCGTCACCGCCGGTGCCGCATGTATCAATGCACGGGCTGTTGAGCCCCTTGATCAGCTTGGCTTCACGCAGTGCAGCGCGGACCCCGGCGGCAACCTCAACTGCAGTTTCTCCCTTCGCACGCAGCCCCATGAGCAGGGCCCCGGCCTGAGCATGAGTCATTTCACCGGAAAAAAGTTCCTCGAAAACACCATCAGCCTGTTCAGTGGTCAGATCCTGACCGGATGAAAGAGCAGTCAAAGCTTCACTTATAATCTGTGACATTTTTTTATCCTATATTATATGCCTCCGGCGGCCCTGCCGGGAGCCTCAAAACCTTTTGAAAAAGAGTTTAAGAATCCCAAAACTTTTTTGGTAAGGCTTCGCCGCTAAAGGCATAAATCAAGTCATTTCAAGTAATATACGTGTTGCCTGGAATCCAGTTTTAAAACCTCATTCATACATTTATATATGAAACGGCAAAGCCCTGTTAAAAGTTTTTGAAGAGTCCAGATAAACTTATTTCAAGAATTTTCTCTGGACCCCGAAGGGCCGCCGGAGGCATTAAATGTTCCCATCCAAGAAGTTCTTCAAAAGCTTCGGTCCGTCTGGAGTCAGAATTGACTCGGGATGGAACTGAACTCCGGTCCATGGACGATCCTTATATCGAAGCCCCATGACTTCATTCTGATCAGTCCATGCAGTAAGTTCCAGCATGTCCGGGGCTTCATCCACATTTACAACCAGAGAATGATAGCGGCAGACATTGAACGGATTATCCAGTCCACTGAAAACACCCTCGCCTTTATGGTATACATCCGAAGTCTTGCCGTGCATGATTCGCCCTGCGCGTACTACGGATGCCCCGGCAAAATGACCAAGGGTCTGGTGTCCCAGACAAACTCCAAGAACCGGAATTTCCTTTGGCAAACGGGACAGGAACTCAAGAGAAAGACCTGCATTTTCCGGATTACTAGGTCCGGGAGATAGGCAGACCCGCTCAAGTTTTCCCGATTCGGCCAACTCCAGAATTTCATCACGATCATTGCGCAGAACCAGCGGATCAGCTCCAAGCTGCTGGAAAGCCTGCACAAGATTGAAGGTAAAAGAATCAAAATTATCCACGAGTAAAAACATCACCGCCCTCCGACTGCAGAATTTCCTTAAGTACTCTCGCCTTGTTGTTGCACTCTTTCCATTCCATTTCAGGATCGGAATCGTAAACAATCCCGGCCCCGGCCTGCCAATGACATTTGCCATCGCGAATCCACATGGAACGAATGGTGATACCGGTATCAAGGTTCACGGAATCCTTATCCAGCCCGATAAAACCTATACAGCCGCCGTAAGGGCCGCGCGGAACATCCTCTATCTCGGAGATAATCTCCATGGCCCTGATTTTTGGGGCCCCGGAAAGGGTTCCTGCAGGAAAAGTAGCCTGAAGCACATCAATTGCATCATGATCGTCACGAAGATCTGCTTCCACGTAGGAAGTAATATGCATAACGTGGCTGAAATATTCGATCTGCTTGAACTTCTCAACGCTGACTGAACCGGGCTTGGCTATTCGCCCAAGGTCATTGCGGCCAAGGTCGACAAGCATTACGTGCTCGGCAATTTCCTTTGGATCAGCAAGCAGTTCTTCGGCAAACTTGCGGTCACCGGCGGCGTCCTTTCCGCGCGGACGGGTTCCGGCAATGGGCCGGACTTCCAGCCTGCCTTTATCACAACGGGCCATAAGCTCGGGTGATGATCCCAGCAGAATTTCCTCGCGGCTGAACTTCATATAAAACATGAATGGAGAAGGGTTGGCCTGACGCAATCTGCGGTACAGATCAAAAGAATTACCGCTGAAAGGAGCTGAAAATCTGGTGGAAAGAACCACCTGAATGCATTCTCCCTCGGCAATAAGTTCCTTAACCCTTTCAACACCTTGCTTGTATTTTTCACGACCTGGAACAGCCACCGGATCACCGACCTTGGTAGCTTCACAGGTTGCTCCGAAAACAGGGGGTGTAAATTCAGGCTCTGCATCCTTATCCAGTGACAGGAAGCAGCAGCTGTGCCTCAGGTGATCAAACAGAACTACTTTACCAGGCAGAGCCAGACGAACCTCTGCGTCATCTGCCGGCAACTTGTCCTTGAGTTTCGGTTCAAGCATTCCGGCAATCCCATACCCCAGAGTTCCGTACAGTCCACGGGTCAAAGCGGGCAGTTCGCCTACTTCCGGCTGACTGTTAACGTGCAGGGCTTTCATCACCGCGCGCATACCTTCCAGAAAATCCATACCCGAATAAGTTGCCAACCCGGCCAGTCTTGAATCCGCACATTCCACGGAAAGCTTACCGTGCACCGGCGATAGCTTCATCCTGAAATCCCAGGCGATGAGACTATACCGACCGAGGCGACCGTCAACTTCAGCACTCTCAAGTAGAATTCCCGGCGCATCTCCCACCAGTCCCAGATATAGACTGATCGGGGTTTGCGTATCAGCTGGCAACCATTTGCCATACTGGGTCAGTTCAATTTTCATAGTTTAACTCTCCGTTTAATTACGCGCTCTCTGATTCTGGCGGACCTGCCGGAATTTTCTCCAGCTGGTTTCCCTTTTTCAAAAGGACTTAAGAGACCTAACTACCTGATAAACTTAATGTTATGTCTCAGAAACTCACCTTTCCAAGAGGTGAACTCCTGTTTAATTTTTCAGGTTTCCAGAAGCATTCCCAACAGAATAGCCGAAAGCAGGGATCGCTTAGTATAAGTACTCACAACAATTTTTTATATAAAAAAAGGCCGCGTTCCGGGAGAACGCGGCCTTATTATTTGAATGCAATTCTCCCTAGGTATTATTTTCACGCCACCACCAGGATGCACGATCTGCAAGCAGATCCATATCACCGGCTGCAGCAAGGGAGAGGAAAGAACGGAACAGACGAATAGCTTCCTGACTGTACTGATTAGCATCAGAAATAGTTGCGAAGAGATCGCTGTCCTGAGTTACCATTTTCTGCGCGGACTCAAGCCTGCGTTTAAAAGAGGGGGTTACAAATTTTTTGATATTCGGAATCTCTCTGGAACAAGCCAGAAATGCAACAGTAGAACTGAAGTTCAAAGCCTGAATCATGGCCATAGCTTTGTCATGTTCTTCAACGGACGATTCAAAAGCACCGAAATCAAGGCGTTCAAAGAAATCCTGCACAGCAAGCATGGCTGAGCGGTCTTTCTCACGCTCGGCAACAAGAGCAACCGTAGGCTGAAAATCGGTAGGAATCACCGGCCCGAAAAGTGGATGTGTTCCCACAACTGGTCCTTCATAGGCACGGAGCATCTGCTGAACCGGACGTCCTTTAACAGAGCCGACATCTGATAGAATAGCACTTTTTTTCATGTGCGGGAGAACCACGGGAAGAACCTCATCCATAACTGTTACCGGAATGCATAAAATAACCAGATCTGTATCGGGCAGACGCCGGGCCATCTTCTCCTCGTCAAAAGGCACATCAAAACGGTGGACCATCATTCCGGCACGTTCCGCCTTGAGCGCGAGGAAGCCCCCCATCTGTCCACGGGACCCGATAACGGCTACGCTATGAATTTTATCAAACTCGCACTCCATGACTAACAACCGTTTCCTTTAGTTACTTTTGCCCACTCATCCCAGAATCCGGGAAAAGATTTGGCTACACAGCCCGGTTCTTCGGGAATTGATTCTATGCCTGCCAGCGAAAAAATTGCGGTGCACATTGCAAGGCGGTGATCATCGTAAGTAGTAAATACAATGCGCTCACCTTTCTTAAGTGGAGCCGGGATAATTGTGATGGAATCATCAGTAATCTCGGCTTTACCCCCTGCGCGCATAACTTCAGCAGCGCTTGCTTCAAGGCGGTCACACTCTTTAATGCGCAAATGAGCCACGTTGGTGATGGTTGTAGGACTATCAGCAAAAGCGGCAGCAACAGCCACAGTAGGGACGAGATCGGGACATTTACCCATGTCCACTTCCACTCCGTGGAGTTTGGAGGGATACACGGTCACGCTGTGATCATCACTTTCAATCTTGGCGCCCATGGACTGAAGGATATACATGATTGCGCGGTCCCCTTGAAGGGAATTAACATTCATTCCTTCAATCTTCACAGGATTGTTACCTACAGCCCCTGCAGCAAGGAAGTAAGAAGCATTGGACCAGTCCCCTTCCACCCGGTATTCATCACGATCAAACCTTGAAGGCTCAACCACAAAACGGATTTCACCGGGAACCACCTTCTCAACTTTACGCCAGTCTGTCTTTTTCCACACCCCTTTTCTTCTGGTCTGGACCTCGAACTTAATCCGAAAATCTTCCATAACGTTCAAAGTCAAAGCCACGTAAGGCCATGAAACCGCCTTTTCGCCGATTACATTAATAATCGTGGTTTCTTCAGCAAGGGGAGCCCCCATAAGCAGCCCGGAAAGATACTGGCTGGACTCTTCAAGAGAAATATCCATATTCTTTCCGGCGAACCCTCTGGCCTCCAGAGTTACCGGAGGGTAACCTTTTTTATCGGAAAAAGTCACCTTGGTTCCCTGAGATTCAAGGGCACTGGTCAGGGCTCCGATGGGACGATCATGCATACGCGGAGTTCCCTGCACCCGGAAAAGTCCCTTGCCTGCCCCGGCAAGAGCTGTAATCAGTCGGCATGTGGTGCCGGAATCACGCATTTCCAGAACAGCCGGTTCCTTCTCGCCGCCTCTGGGACCGCCCTCCATACCGGTAACGGTAGTGGCTGTTCCGTCAATGTTGAATCTGGCACCCATGGTTGAAAGGCAATCCATGGTACGATTGATGTCATTACTGTCCAGAGGATCAAGAACAACTGTTGTGCCCTCGGAAAGAGCCCCGGCAATCAAGGCCCTGTGTGACAGGGACTTGGAGGAGGGAGCTTTAACAACAATTACGTTATCAGAAGTCATTTTATATATTCCTGACTGTGAAGTCGGTTAAATTTATTTTTCATCAAGGGTTAAACCCTTTCAACTGGCTTCGCACTCTTCTTGAAAGTAAGTAGATATATCCGTTGCTGCGAAGCTCTTATAAAAACCTTTCAAGAGATCAGGGAGTCGGGAAGAGATCTTAATTTCGTGCCCCCTTCCCGATCACCGGCAGTATTCTTAAAACTTGCTTCCGTTCTGTGATCCTGCGGGATAGCTGCCGAGAATTCTGAAAGTCAGGCAGCGGGCCTTGAGATCTTCAATGAGAGTCTCATGCTCTTCAGCTCCAAGATCTCCCTGAAGATCAACGAAAAACATATACTTCCACTTTTCACCGAGAAAAGGACGTGATTCGAGCTTGGTCATGTTTATATCGTGCCCGGAAAGTTCATTCAGAACCGAAACCAGCGCACCGGGCCTGTCCGGAGTTGTGAAAAGAACCGTAGTTTTGTCACGCTTTCCTTCCTTGCCGGGCTTGGGACCGATTATAAGGAACCTTGTCCAGTTATCAGGAAGATCCTCAATGGACTCAGCCACAACATGCAGGCCGAATATGTTGGCCAGCTTGACATGTCCGACTGCGGCAATAGGCTCTTCACTGTCAGCTACCATCTGGGCAGCCTGCGCTGTGGATTCAACAGACACGAGCTCGGCACCAGGCAGATTGGCACGCAGCCATCCGGTACATTGTTCCAATGCCTTGGGATGTGAGTAGACAGTCTTGATCTCGCCAAGTCCCGCACCCTTGCTGATGAGTCCGTGGCTGATGCGATGATAAAGCTCGGACTGGATAAAGACCGGGTATCGCATAAAAAGATCTACATTCTGCCCGACCGTACCCTTGAGCGAATTTTCAAGGGGGATGATGCCCAAGTCGGCTTCACCCTTGGAAACGGCCACAAAAATGTCTTCGAAATTTTTCTTGGGAATCAGGTCGGCCTGACGCCCCATGTGCTGTAGTCCTGCAAAATAAGAAAATGTGCCCTCGGGCCCCAGATAAACAACGCGTTCGGGGCGCTGCAGCCTGCGTGAAGATGAAATAATTTCACGATATATAGCTTCCAGATGCTCTGCAGGCAGGGGCCCGGGGTTACGGCCGGTTAGACCGCGCAGGACTTCCTGCTCCCGGAAAGGCTTAAAGATCTGGTCCGAAGAACCGGCCTTAATTGCACCGACAGCTAGAGAGGCTGCCGCTCGCTTGTTAAGGAGCTCAAGAATATCGCTGTCGAGGGTATCAATTTCGTCCCTCAGGTCGGTAAGATTTTTTTTGCTGGACTGTGACATTTTTTTATTAATCCTCTGAAATTTCTTCTTTGATGCGCATACCGAAATGTCGGCCCGCTTCATCAATACGGCAAAGAACTTCGTCGCCTTCTTTGAGTGTTACCACACTTACAGGCTCACCGTCACCGCTGACAACTCTGATCGTCTCGGCGTTCTGTAGAAAGACCTTGCCGGAAATAGGACCTTCGGGGGTCTGAACCTCGGCTGTGATTAACAGCATGGGGCGGACTTCAAGCTTGCTGCGGCCGACAACGGCAACGGAAGTGTTCCCCTCCTTGTCCACAACAAGCACCTCGGAACCGGAACGCAGTTCTTCAAGATAGGTGGTTTTATCGCCGGGCATAAGGGCATAGGCATGAACAGCCCCCGCATTAACCCGGAAAGGACGCGCCGCTACGTATGGGTTGGACTCGGTCTCCGCATGTACAAGGAAAGTGAAGGCTGAAGAATTACCGGTAAGAATACCCTGCCCTTTCCTGAGCTTGGAGGTGGTATCCACACAGACACGGTGGGCCAGTCCGGCAGCCTCGATTCTGGTAACGGTTGCTCTTTGAAGTTCCATTTTTCCCTGAGAAAGTTTGAGTTCAGCTACAATCTGTTTAAGATCCGCAGCGCCTTCGGGAGTAACAACGATGGAATCAGCACCGCGCTCCATTACCCCGGCAGCAAGTCTTGCACGATCCAGGGATTCGGCTTCAAGTGCCAGTGAATCTATCTGTGCAAGAAGGTTTTCAACCGGAATAATTTCCCATCCGGCCGCCAGACAGACAGTTTTACCTTTTTTGTCAAGATCAACCGCAGTTGCTTCATCAGCCTTTTCGGTAATGGCGACACAAGGCATTTCTTTGGGGGTTAAGACTGTAACCCGGCCCAGAGATTCAACGGTCTCTTTGTCTTCCGGGGAAGTCAGAATTGCATCCACACCGGACTCAAGGGCAAGGCTCAGCAGTTTCTTATCGAAGGGAATGGCTTTGAAGATAATTTTTTTCATTGTGAATTCCTGTAGTTACAACTATTCGCCAATATGAGCGAGAGCGTTATCAACGGTTTCATCTTCGTGAACAATCATGTGCAGGGCTTCAACAAGCTTAACCCGGTTTTCATGCTGAAAGACATTGCGGCCTACAGACAGTCCGGCACCGCCGGCTTCGATGGAGTCAGAAACCATCTGGAGAAAATCGCGAGTGGAATCAAGCTTGGGACCACCTGCAATAACAACCGGGATACAGCAGCCGTCAACAACATCGCGGAAAGTTTCGATGCTTCCGGTGTAGGGAACTTTTACTATATCAGCACCAAGTTCTTCACCGGCGCGAGCGCAGTGTGCTACAACTTCAGGGTCAAATTCATCTTTGATTTTGGGGCCGCGAGCGTAAACCATTGCCAGAACAGGAACACCCCAGCTGGTGGCGGCGGAAGCAACTTCACCCAGATCGGCAAGCATCTGTGATTCAGCTTCATCACCAAGATTTACATGAACGGAAACGGCATCAGCACCAAGGCGAAGTGCGTCTTCAACAGTGCCGACGAGAGTTTTTTTGTTTGGGAGGGGGGAAAGACAGGTGGATGCGGAGAGATGAACGATGAGGCCGACGTCGCCGCCTTCCTCACGGTGGGAGCAGCGTACAAGGCCTTTGTGCATAAGCACAGCATTTGCTCCTCCTTTCACCATGTCATTAACGGCTCTGCGCATCGATCGAAGCCCCTTAAGCGGACCGACACTTATGCCGTGATCCATCGGTACTACGATTGTTCTGCCTGTGTTCCGGTTGACAATCCGTTCCATTCTTACACTTTTACCAATCTGCATTTTTGTTACTCCTGAAGTTTGCCTCTAAGTTCTCCAAGATCCGCTTCCCTTTTGGCGACCCGTGTAAAAGAAAAGGGCCGCCGGCGAGTCTTCGCCTGCGGCCCTTCTGTAGAGGTCGTTTGCTTTTTTCGTTTTCTACTTTTTCAACGAGCAAACCTCCACCCGACCACAAGCGTGGGTGCACCAAAAATAAAAAAAGTAGAAAAAATATGAGAGGCCGGTGCCTAGGGTGTTAAAAGTCTGCATGAGATTTTTTTAACCGAACTGCGGAAAAAGTGTCAACAACTTTCTTTATTTTTTTACCATCATTAATATAATGATCCACTTTTGTTAATTTATCTCAAGTTAAAAAAGACTCATTCTTTTCAAGTTTACCTTTTTGTAATTTCAGTATGAATAAAAAAGAACAAAAAAGTACAAAAATACATTTTTGTAATCAGTATTTTTTAGCCACAAAACAAAAATAGAACTATTTCAACTACTTATATTTTTGGCACACCTTGTGCTTAAACAAAGCCATCCTTGAAGCAATCAACACCCCTAAGGAGGACTGTATGACTACTAAACTTTCAATGGTTGGCCGTAAAATCCCGGCCCTCGCGACTCTCATGCTCCTGGCAGCACCTTCTGCAGCATTTGCAGCTGAAGAAGCCATGAT
Source organism: Maridesulfovibrio sp. (assembly GCA_963676495.2). Lineage (GTDB taxonomy): Bacteria > Desulfobacterota > Desulfovibrionia > Desulfovibrionales > Desulfovibrionaceae > Maridesulfovibrio. The sequence continues at coordinate 992,783 of CAXXRF010000003.1, forward strand.
GACTCAGGCTCACGGTAACATTCTCTGGACACTTCTTGCAGCTATTCTTGTTATGTTTATGCAGGCTGGTTTTGCATGTGTAGAAGCTGGATTCACCAGAGCAAAAAGCGCCGGCAACATCCTGATGAAAAACTTTCTCGATTTTGCCGCCGGATCAATTATCTTTTTCCTGTTTGGATTCGGACTCATGTTCGGTTTGGATGCCGGCGGTTTCGTCGGAACCTCCGGTTTCGGTCTTGCAGGCATCGGACTTACCGACCCGGACTCACAGTGGACCCTTACCTTCTGGTTCTTCCAGTCTGTATTTGCGGCCACCGCAGCCACTATCGTATCAGGTGGTATCGCTGAACGTACTAAATTCAACAGCTATATCCTGGTAACCTGTATTGTAACCGGTCTCATCTATCCCATATCCGGCCACTGGGCCTGGGGCTCCCTGTGGCTCGGAGATTCCGGCGCAGGCTGGCTTGAAGGCCTCGGATTCATGGACTTTGCAGGCTCCACCGTTGTTCACTCCGTAGGTGGCTGGATCGCACTTGCAGGTGCCATGGTTCTCGGCCCCCGTATCGGCAAATACACTGCAGACGGCAAAGCAAAAGCTATCCCCGGTCACAACATTCCCCTGGCTTCCCTTGGCGTATTCATTCTCTGGTTCGGCTGGTTCGGTTTCAACCCCGGTTCCACCACCACTGCTGACGGATCCATCGGACTGATCGCTGTAACCACAAGTCTCTCTGCTTGTGCAGGTACACTCGGCGCAATGGCAACCTCCTGGTTCAGATTCGGCAAGCCTGATATCTCCATGACCTGTAACGGTGCACTGGCCGGCCTGGTTGGTATCACTGCTCCCTGTGCAACCGTAACTCCCGCAGCGGCTATCATCATCGGACTCATCGCTGGCTTGCTGGTAGTTCTCTCCATCGAACTGATTGATAAAGTTCTGAAAATTGATGACCCGGTTGGTGCGGTTTCAGTACACGGCGTATGCGGTGCATGGGGCACCCTGGCCTGCGGACTGTTCACCACTCCCGAACTTAACGATGGTGCAGGCGGCCTCTTCTACGGCGGCGGATTCTCACTGGTAACTCCTCAGCTCATCGGTATCGTAGTATGCTTCGTTTGGGCCTTCGGCGCAGGCTTGATCGCCTTCAACATAGCTAAAGCTGTAATGGGCATTAGAGTAACTGCAGAAGAAGAAATGAAGGGACTCGACATCTCTGAACACGGCATGGAGTCCTACAACGGCTTCCAGATCTTCTCCAACGAATAATAGAACCATCAGCAAGAGAGGAATAATATAATGAAACTCATCATCGCATATATTCGCCCCGAGTGCCTGACTCCGGTAAAACAGGCCCTCTACACAAAAGGAATCTACTCAATGTCGGTAACCAACATTCTCGGTTCAGGTAGACAGGCCGGATTCACAGAAACCTACCGCGGCGTTGTAATGGAAGTTAACCTGCTCAAAAAGATCAGAATTGAACTCGGTCTGGCGGAAGAAAAACTGGACGAAGCTCTGGAGGCAATCAAAACCGGAGCTCAGACAGGTAAAGAAGGTGACGGCGTCATCTTTGTACAGGATCTGAACCAGACCATCAGAATCAGAACCGGTGAAGACTCACTCTAACGACAAAATTAATCACTATAACCCCAATTAGTGTACAGCAGGACCGGGTTTTTCGTCGGCAGAAGAGCCCGGTCACCGGCCCGGTGACCACCTCCACCGGACCTTCCCAGGCCGGAAGGGACTTCCCACCCTTCCGGCCATTTTTTTTGGAAATGAAAATAACAAAGTGACTGCGGAAATGAACACAGCCCCCAATATATCCATCCACGAACTGATTGAGCGCGAATGTATAGTTACCTTTCTTCAGCCGCTAATCTCAATGAACCGAAAATCCCTGCTGGGATTTGAAGCACTCAGCAGAGCAATAAATCCCTATAGCGGAGAACTGATCCCGCCTGTTGCACTTTTTTCCATGTGTGAGGATCTTTGGACACTGACCCGTCTTGACAGGGCCTGCCGCAAAAAAGCCCTGGAAACCTTCGCGCCCATATCAAAGCGTGACAGAACATTGCTGTTGTCAGTCAACATTGATGCCGGGATTATCAATCACGAGACAATCAACCATAAGATCACTGAAAAGATGGCCGCTGAATTCGAGATTCCCACCAGCAATATCATTCTGGAAATAATTGAATCAAAAGCAGGCAATGATGCGGCATTATCCACATTTGTAAAGAAAGCGCGGGAAAAGAATTTCCTTATCGCACTTGATGACATCGGAACCGGACACTCAAACCTTGACCGGATCCCGAAACTCAAACCTGATATCATCAAAATAGACCGATCCCTCATCACTGATATCAATACCAAATTCCACAAGCTGGAAGTAACACGCTCACTGGTCAATCTGGCAGAGCGTACAGGCACACTCCCGCTTGCAGAAGGTATTGAAACCGCGGAAGAAGCTCTCACCCTCATGAGCATAGGCATTGATGTCTTTCAGGGGTTTTACTTTGGAAAACCCCTGCCGGCAGACACGGCTTTAAAAAAGGATTTAAAGCAGATCAGCTTTCTTACTTCCCGTTTCAAGACTCACGTATTTGAAAAAATAAACCAGCAGAAGCTCAAGGAAAAAAGCTACAAGCGAATGACATCAAAACTGAGGGAAGCGATAATTGACGGTCTCCCGAATACCGCCGACTCCATACTGTCGACCTTCATCACGGAAAACTCCAACATAGAATGCGCCTACATACTGGACTCAAAAGGCATCCAGAGCTCTGAAACAATATGCAACCCTTATAAACTAAAAGAGAACAGAAGGCTTATCTATCAGCCTGCACCGATTGGAGCCGACCATTCCCTGAAGGAATACTACCTGACCATCAAGACAGGTAAGAACTGGCATACCACTGCTCCATACATCTCGCTTGCTTCAGGTAATAACTGTGTAACTGTCTCTACTAAACTGTATGACACCCCGAAATCACCCATACTGTGTATCGACATAAGCACGTGATCAACAATCTTCTGCACTTTGCAACATAAGTATATTGCAAGGTGCAGGGGATTGGCTTAATGTTCCCGCCTCTAATAATAAAACCAAATGGATTCGGGAATGGATAAAAATACTCACGACGGTCTTTTTTTTGCGGCCGGAGCATTCATAATGTGGGGCCTGCTGCCTATCTACTGGAAAGCCCTTGAAGCGGTTCCCTCGCTTGAACTTCTATGTAACAGAATTGTATGGTCCATGTTCTTTGTCGGCGCCCTGCTATCTCTAAAAGGCCGCTGGAAAGAAGTCTGGAGTGCACTTCGTGACAAAAAGGGAAAACTTCTTCTCACCGCAAGCAGCTGCCTGATTGGCCTGAACTGGTTCATCTACATCTGGGCTGTAAACCACGGCCATGTGGTAGACACCAGCATGGGCTATTACATGACCCCGCTGATGAACGCACTGATGGGCTTTATCTTCATGAAGGAAAGGCTCAACAAACTTCAGGCCGGGGCAATAGCACTTGCTGCCTGCGGGGTTCTTTACTCAATATACGACTATGGAAGACTTCCAACCATCGCCCTGACCCTTGCAGTATCATTCGGGCTATACGGCCTTGTGCGCAAAGTTATGAAAGTGGAGTCCCTTCCCGGGCTCTTTATTGAAACAGCCGTCCTCTTTCCCATCTCAGCTGTGTATTTGATCTGGCTTGCCTTTACCGGAGATATCAGCAACATCAGAGTAGGATTTTCCGAGAATATGCTCCTTCTGGGAGCTGGTGCTGCCACGTCCCTGCCTCTCATCTTTTTTGCCCACGGAGCACGCAGGCTGCGCCTGGTTACACTTGGAATGATGCAGTATATTGCTCCTACACTGGCTTTATTGCTGGGTGTCTTTCTTTACAAAGAGCCGTTCAGTGGAGCCCGTGCGATAACCTTTGTATTCATCTGGTCAGGCATAGCATTATATGTTGCCGATGGCCTGAGCAATAATGTAGGCTTTATGACAAAGTTTCACAGACGCACACAAAAGTTATAATAGAGACGAACTGTCTTTTTAATTATCTGGAAGCAGAATAGTCACTTACCTTCTGGAACACGGAGCCTGAGATTGCAGCAGACAAAGCAGGAACAGTTTTTTTTGAGCAAATGGATACCGTTTAAGCTCATCGTTGCTCTGCTGCTGGTTCTTGGAGCCGGAGGGGGAGTAGGCCTTACTCTTGATAATCTGGTAATCAAGGATCAGGAGAAAATATTCAACCAGCAGCAGGCACTGCAGACAAAACTAGCTGCCACCGCGCTTGGAGACAGGCTGCATAGTGTTATTGGAACAGCCGAGGCCTTATCAAAATATTCATTGAAGGATTACCTCCGCGGAACAAGATCTAAAGAATCCATCAACAATCTATTTAAAGTTAAACAGAGCGCGATTGACTCGCTTCAATATATAAGCCTGCGCCTTTTTCCCACAAAACAGGTTATAAGCTCCGATGTAACCGCACCTTTGCAGATTCTGGCCAGAAGACAGGCCGAAGAGTGGACGGATAAATACTTCTCAACCCTTTCCGGGATGCAGGAGGGCTACATCACCCCCAGACCCGTTGTCTCGGGTAATTCCAGACTTGCCGGACTTCTTCTTCCAATATGGCTTGGAAATGACTTTAAAGGAGTCCTTACGATAGTAATCGATCTAGGCTTTCTTCTGGATAAATACATCACGCCTATGCAGATCGGTAAATTCGGTTCAGGTTATGTTATAGACGGATCCGGAACAGTTCTGTTTGATATGGAAAAAGAAATTGTCGGAGAAAATATATTCAATCTTCACAGAGACTTTCCGGTCCTTGTCAAACTTGATTCAAGAATGCTTCATGAATCATCAGGGACTGGTGACTATACTTTTTATACAGTAAGAGAGGGAGAAGAAGTACGCAAGATAATTGCCTGGGATACAATAAAAACAGGCGACCTGAAGCTGGTTATTGCTATTTCCGCCCCGGAGTCTGACGTAACAGACACGATGAACTCTGTTCGAACTGCCCGGATAGCCATGATCGCTTTCATGGGCTTTACAATTTTCGGCATCATATTCTTCTTTTATTACTACCGATCAAAACAGATCCTTATTTTCCAGAACAGGGAACTCAAACGAAAAGATGAACTTTTCGAAGCCATTTCTCTTAACGTGCCGGGGGCCATTTATAAATGTGAGCATAAACCGCCCTACGCAATGGAATACATCAGTCCTAAAATAAGCAAGATCAGCGGATATGCTGAGTTTGAGTTTCTAAACGGCGGTAGATCCAGATTCAACGATATAATTCATCCCGAGGACCGCAACAAAATTAAACTTTCCATTGAGAAAGCTATTTCCGAGAAGAATTCCTTTGCAATTGAGTACCGCATCACTCACTGTGACGGCTCCCAGCGCTGGGTTCACGAGCGAGGGAAAAAACTTGCAGAGGATAACAGTGTTGTCGGATTTATAGTGGACATTACCGAAAGAAAAAAAGAGCTTCAGGCGCTTCACTTGGCAGAAGAAAAATACCGCTTGATAGTAGACAGTGCCCCCCTTGGCATCTTCCAGAGTTCACCGGACGGAAGGTTCATCAGTGCCAACCCGCAGCTTGCAAAATATTACGGGTACATAAATGAACAGGATCTGATCAGGGAAATCACTGATATTTCCACTCAATGCTATGTTTCTTCTGATACGCGCAGGAGACTGTCTACAATAATGAACGAATTCGGCCATACAGCAAACTTCGAAGCGGAGCACAGATGCCGCGACGGCTCCACGTTCTGGGGAGCAGAAACCGTAACAGCGGTAAAAGACAAAGAAGGCAATATAATTCGTTATGACGGTTTTATGGTCGATATATCAGAACGCAAAGAACACGAAGAGACCATGCGAAGGCTGGCAATGTATGACAGCCTGACCGGGCTGCCAAACAGGGTTCTTTTCGATGACCGCATCAAGCAGGCCATATCCCACGCCAAAAGAACCGGAATGAAAGTAGCTATTCTTTACGCCGACCTTGATAACTTTAAACCGGTCAATGATGAACTGGGCCATATTGCCGGTGACGCAGTACTGAAAGAAGTGGCAGGAAGATTCAGCGACTGTCTGCGAACCAGTGATACTGTTTCCCGGATCGGCGGTGACGAATTTATTTTCATTCTGCAGGATGTTGGGTCAACAAACGAAGTTGATGTTGTAGCCCAGCGTATTATCGATGCAATGCGCGCCCCTTTCTATCTGGCCGAAAAAGTATATCGCCTGGGAGTAAGCATCGGCATCAGCATCTACCCTGAAAGCGGTACCGAAAAAGAAGTTCTCGTCCGTATGGCTGATGAGGCAATGTACCGTGCCAAAACTTCAGGCAAAAACAGTTTCTTCTACTAACCCACCAGATTTTCCGTTCTTTTCACAAAAAAGGCATAAATACGGATCAAGATCGTTAAAAGAATCAATTCATTAAGTTGTATTGACCCCGGATACAGGTGTGATAAAAAAATAGTCAGGGGAGAAATTCAACTTCCCCCGATCAGGGAGTAATCATACGGCCTTGCCTGAGATAACTCCTGAATAGATAGTTTAACTCCATTTTCACAAGTTAATTTCTGGAGAACAAAATGAGTTTTCGTAATGAACATGATTGCATAGGACAGAAAGAAGTTCCTCAGGACGCCTTTTACGGAGCCCAGACCATGAGAGCTTCTGAAAACTTCCGCATCACCGGAATCCCGATTTCACATTACCCGCAGATTATATACTCTCTGGCCTACATAAAAAAAGCCGCAGCCCTGACAAATAATGATCTTGGCAAGCTTGATGATGAAAAAACCAAAGCCATTGTTTTCGCATGTGACGAACTGCTCGCAGACAAGTACCATGATGAATTCATTGTTGATATCATCCAGGGTGGTGCCGGAACCTCAACCAACATGAATGCCAATGAAGTAATTGCCAACATAGGTCTTAAGCATCTCGGCTTCAAACTGGGAGACTATAGCAAACTTCACCCCAACATTGACGTCAATATGGCTCAGTCCACCAACGACGTATATCCCACCTGCCTGCGGCTGACCCTGATTTCCAAAATGGACCAGCTGATTGAAGCAATGGAATATCTTCAGGAAAGTTTCGCTGCCAAGGGCAAGGAATTCTCCCATGTGCTGAAAATGGGCCGTACCCAGCTTCAGGACGCAGTCCCCATGACACTGGGGCAGGAATTCACTTCCTACTCGATTATGATTGGCGAAGATATTGAAAGGGTGCGCGAAGCAAAACAGCTCATCTGCGAAATTAACATGGGCGGAACAGCTATCGGTACAGGACTTAATGCTCCGCCCCAGTATGCCCAGATAGTTACTGCCAAGCTCAAGGAAATCACCGGATTTGACCTTGAACTTGCTCCTGACCTTGTTGAAGCAACCCAGGATACCGGTGCTTACGTACAGCTTTCCGGGGTACTGAAACGAGTCGCGGTTAAAATTTCAAAAATATGTAATGATCTTCGCCTGTTGTCCTCCGGACCGCGCTGCGGATTGAATGAAATAAACCTGCCACGCATGGCTCCGGGATCTTCAATCATGCCCGGCAAGGTCAACCCCATTATTCCTGAAGTTGTCAACCAGATTGCTTTCACTGTAATCGGCGGCGACGTAACCGTTACCATGGCAGCTGAAGCGGGGCAGCTTGAATTGAATGTAATGGAACCGGCAATAGCAGCAAGCCTGCTCAATTCACTGACTATCATGCGCCGCGGGTTCCGCACGCTTGCAGATCGCTGCGTATCCGGAATAACCGCCAATGAAGATGTCTGCCGGGGATATGTGGAAAACAGCATCGGTCTGGTGACAGCTCTAAACCCATACATCGGGTATGAAAAATCCACTGAAGTTGCCAACGAAGCTCTCAACACCGGACGAGCAGTTTATGATATCGTTATTGAAAAAGGATATATGTCCAAGGAGGAGCTGGAAAAGGCTCTTTCACCAGAAAGCATGGTTCACACCCATCCGCTTAACCTTGGCGCAACCTGCAAATAAATAATAAATCCTGCCGAACCATGTGGTCCGGCAGGATTTTTTGATTATTGCATACAGTTATCCATTTCCTCAAACTTTCTACAGGAGATACCATGTCTCAGGAAAAGCCAGTATCAGCCATGTCCATGATGTTTGTCGTGGTAGGTAATATGCTCGGGGCTGGAATTCTCGCGCTGCCGGTCAACCTGTGTGCAGCGGGATTTCTTCCCTCAGTTGCCGCCACACTGCTGATGTGGGTACTCATGACCTACACCGCCCTTATCTATTCTGAACAGAAAAGCCTAACCACCAATGAACATGCCGACCTGCCGACTTTCTTTCAACAGGAACTTGGATCTGCGGGGAAATGGGTGACCATTGTAGCAAACCTGATCATTCTTTACGGAGTTCTTGTTGCGTATTTATGCGGTATCGCAGCCATAATCATGAGCCTTCAGTCCGCACTGCCAAAACCGGTGGTTATGACACTGTATTTCCTGCTGGTAACCGGAATGACTGCATTCGGTATGCAGATGATGAAAAAATGCACACCATACATGGTCACAATAATGTGGATAACCTTCGGTGCGCTTGTTTTCATGGTGGTACCTGATGTTTCTAAATTCAACATTGAACAGCTGGACTGGAGTTACATACCTGCAGGTCTTCCTGTTTTACTTATGGCATTTCACTTTCACAATATTATCCCCACTATCTGCAGAACCCTTAACCATGACCGCAGAAAAATACGAACCGCCATTATCGGCGGAACAACCATCGGTATGCTCATGAATATAACATGGCTGCTGGTTGTTCTCGGGGCACTGCCTCTTTCCAACCCGGAAACACATATTGACCTGATTACCGCCTTCGGTAAAAATGATCCCGCAACAATCCCGCTGGGACAGTTACTCCAGACTCCGGTTTTCACTTATACCGCCCTCATCTTCGCTGTGGTTGCTATGTCAACTGCCTTTATGGCCAACGGAACAGCACTCATGAGCTTCATGCGCGATCTTACCGCAACTCATTTCAACACTAAAAGTAAAATACTGGTCTGGGTTCTCTCTTTTATCCCCCCTTTGGTGGTCGGCCTTATCTACCCCGACATATTCCTCGTCGCCATCAACCTTGTCGGCGGTGTCGGAGAATGCATCATTTTTGGAATTCTTCCCGGATTTATCGTCTGGAAATATGCCCCGGAAGGGTCAATTAGAAAAATGTCCGGAATAATTCTGATAGTCTGTTTTGCTGCTGTCCTGATTATTGAACTCGGGCAGGAATTCGGCCTTCTGCACCTGAGCCCAGATGTTGAATACTGGACTCACCACACCAAATAGAGATAAATACCGAGCCCAGAATTACATTGACTACCAATAAAAAAGGTCGCGATATCTGCATGGATATCACGACCTTTTTCAATTAAGCCGGACTTTAAAAAAGTATTCAATTCAGAACTCAGTACTCCATCTTATTTTTGACCTTCCACTCGCCATGCTCTTTTTTTAAATGAAAAAGAGCATTCTCATAAACTTTATTATCACGAAAATCGTAGACCACAGAATACTCTCCTTTGACCCAAAGCTCCACCTCATCAGGGGTAAGGGTTCTTATTGAAAACCTTAACCCCGAAGTTGAAACCACCGCTTCATGATATTTGCGCAGCACTCCACGTGTTTCAAGCATTGATCTGAAGCTTTCAAACATGGCGCTTTCCCGAAGAAAATTGTCCTCGGTAAACATACGTGGATACTCTTCATTGATTGTCACAAAATTAGTATAAAACCGATCAAAGAATCCTTTCAATTCTTCCAGTACAGCTTTTTTTTGTTCAAGCTTGCTGAACTTTTTCTTGAGTACTTCTTTTTCTTCTTTAGACAGCTTCCTTAACGTATTATCAGCCTTAGGAATATCTTTGCTGCCTTCTGCTCCGGGGACAGCAAGAGCTGCAAGCTCCTCTGGAGTTGGGCGGTGGTAATCAATTACAATTTCTGCAATACCTGCATCGGTAACTTCTCCATCAGAATAGACAGAATGTATGGAGAAACCGAGACTAGTTGTGGGATGTCCCGCAATCTTGAGCTGCTGAAGTTTAGTTGTATCCTTAAGGGCAAAACCCTGTTGCTGGCCATCGGAAAAAGCGATGAGAACATTTTGTACCCGGTTTACTTTATGAAAATCTTCACCGCTCCCGATGCCGTTACGTATGTTCACGGCATCCACAATAACTTTTGCCGGAAAGAAGAAATGCAGCCACTCTCCGGCTCCACTGCTCTCTCCCTTTTCTATCCATCCGGTTGTGTAGTTACCATCGCTTAAGTACTTGCCATTAAAAACAGACTCGTCCTGCTGAGGAGTAAATGACGAAGCCCGCGCATGATATGTTCCGGCATGAGAAACACCGGGGAGAAGCAAGGCTGCCAAAAAAAGCATAAGCATTTGTTTAAACATACAATCTCCGAGTACTTATATTATTCTATTTGAGTCTTGGTTTAAGCACTTAAAAAATAAACAGCAAGAACACTACGTGAAATGTTCGAAATAAAAACCCGGCACTTTGCCAGTACCGGGTTAGATTTCAAAGTAATTCCTGACTACAGAAATTTTCAATTTTTATTCTTCCGCCTAAAACTACCAAGGCATTGGATCAAGCAGAACTACATCGTCAGAATACTCGTACTGATCAAACTGCTCGGAAAACCAGTCAAAAAATTCAAAATAAGGAAAAATTCGGCGCCCGGCCTCGACCTTGTCCCAGGCCTTCTCACCACCGGTCTCAATTTCCTTTGAGTCGAGTTTCATAATCGGTACCAGATCATCAGGGCAGACATAAGCTACAGTGCCGACCACATAATACCTGATAGGAAAGTCCTTATAAACTACCTGTTTCACAGATGTACTCATAAATCCTCTTGCATGCGCTGATACCGGTCAGGTATCTTTTATCATTTAAATATTGAAAGGCTTATAGCGCCTGATATCGTTTGCTGTTTGAACCGTATAAAACAAAGAAGGGCGGGGCACAACGGCCCCGCCCCCAAAGGCTAAATTTAATAACAGCTGAGCAAGTCAGCCCTACTTCACCGGAGTGGCTTTTAAAGTAAATGAAGCAGGTTTTCCATTCTTCAGCATATACTCAGGATGCCCGATGAAACCGTCAAGCAGCCCCTGACCTGAAAGTTCTATCTGTTCATGATCTTCATAAGTTGCCAACCCCATCCGTGTTTCCGCATTTACTTTGGTTATATCACCGGTAATTTTGCAGGATCCCTTGATAAGAGACGCAATGGGGCGGGAAGTGCTTCGTATGGCAGCATAACTGTCCTGAAGTTTTCCATCTTCAGTAACCAGAAGAACCATATCACCCAGATAATCATTATTGGTGGTGGTAAACTCCAGATCATAACGTAATACAGAAACGGGAGCTCCACTGGCCATACCAAGATCAGAACCGAAGGCTGCAATTAATCCGTGGGCATTTAGAAACTCTTTATCCCAATCTGATTTGTGCCTTGTCTGTTCGGCACCGACCCCGAATACATAAAACACGGAATACCCGAAATCCAGTGACAACTTCTGCTCCTCAGGTGCTGTCTTCATATCTGAGTAGATCACGACTCTTGTCACCATCCCGGGTTTGTTGAAACGATCTTCATCAGAGGCAAGGGCAAGCATAATTTTCTTGGATCTGCTTCTACCTGTACCTAAACCGTATTTATAAATTTTACCCAGAGCACCGCCCAGAAGATTTCTAAAGAATTGCTGTTCATCCGGTAACTCTTTCAAAGGGTCTTTGGAAAAAAAACCGGAAACCCCACTCTGATCTTCTTTGTACTTTTCCTTCTCCTTAACTGTGTAATCAGGCCAATATCCGGTCCAGACCTCCTCCACAACACCATTTTCTGCATCCATACGCAAAACAGTGACGCTTTCCGCAGGCATAAGGGTACTGGTTAATTTTGCATCAATCCTGTCCGCCCATGTAGTATCACCGTCCTTCATCATGCTTTGGTCAATGTATACCAATGTCTGTCGAACCGAATTTCTACCCTTGAACTTTTCAATGTCAGGAACGCCTGAACCAAGAATAGCCCAGGCCGGAGTTGTAAAAAGAGTAATACCAACGACAACCAGAGAAACAATCAAACGCAACATGACAAGCCCCCTACCAGCGAATCAGCTGAGATATATAATTTTCATCCACACTTACATTCATACGTTCATAATCTTCAGTGCTCATAATTTCGTTATTATCGCCATATATTTTCACATCACCGTTACCAAGCAGCAAATCAACAAGAGTCTGCTTGTAGAGCACTATATATCTATTGGCATCATTAACCAGATGGCTGATGATCTTGTCCCGTTTTGCCTGAACCTGTTTATACAGGCTAAGATGCTCGCCAAGATCTTCAGTCAACGCTTTAATCTCATTTCGGGCCTGTTCTCGTTTGACCGCGCGACTTGAGTTAAGGGCCTTCACATTTGCATCTCTGATCCTGGTGATTTTCTTCAGACGTCCCTCAGCATTTTTCTTTTGCTGGGCTGCCTCCATATAATGGGGATTCCTGTCATGAAAGATAGTTGAAATCCATATACTTATACCCCAAACAGCAGCATTGGACCCAAGACTGGTAAGTGCAGAAGCATTGGGCCCCATCCCGGTACTGGTCTGCTTTGCACTGTTTAAAATATTTGCCCCTATCTCACGCAGCATATTCACTTCCGAATTAACAACCGCAATATACCTGACGTAGTATATGGCAACAAAAACTACGGCCAGAAACAGACTTGCCACGGCAAACTGCCATCCGACATGCTTCTTCTCTTCAGGGCGGACATGGCTTCCGAAATAGAAAGTAAACTGTTTTAAAGCCCGTCCGTGCTCATGAGACGCCCAGGCAACCACTCCTCCGACAGCTGCCGCAGAAGCAAAAGCAAAAGCAGGAATATCCATAAATTCAAGCATGAAGTTATAGTTGATCATTACCTCGCCTGTAGCTACCAGCATCAAAAGAAGGACATACATCCACATAGGACGCATGACTACATCCCTGTTCCCTTCAAGCTGCCTTATGCGTTTATAACGCAGTGATGCTTCCCGCAGATCCTCGCAGGCCTCATCATAACCGGCTGTTGCCTTTAGAGTGACCTCCTCATCCCTGATCTGTTGATCCACCTCTTCATCCACCCGGCGATATTGATCTTCCAGTTGTCCTATCTGTTCAATTTTATCAATAAAAGGAGAACAGGAAGCCATGAAATCGGAATAAATAAGCTGAAAACGACTTAAGGCATCAATTACATGTGAAGTGCATGTTAAATGCATGGATTGGGTAATTCCTGCATTACGGCAAAATACAGCGGCATGAGATGCTTCCTGTGCGGCCGCGTCACATACTTTATGCTCAACGTCATCATACTCAGGGAGCTTCCAGTTCTGGCACTTTTCAAAGCACTCCCTCATTGAAGCATCAACTCTCTCCGAACTCATAAAAGAACTCCTTTATCGATCCTGAATGACCTTAATTCCCGTCAGAGGGCTTTCAATCACCCTTCTCAGAGGTTTTTCGTTCTGCTCAGCAACTATGGCTTTGGAATCAATCATCAGCCCCGGTTTTTCAGTCGGCTCTGCTGCGGCCTGTGGAAGTTTGACAGCTTCAAGACTCGCGACTTCCTGCTCCACTTTTTTCACCGTAAGCTCACGCTCCTTCCTTGGCTTATCATCATCAATACAGGCTTCACAAAATTCTTTATCTTCAACCACAACCTCACGGTTGGCTTCCTCATTGGAGGAAAGCAAAAATTCAACCCGCCTGTTCTTGGCTTTGCCCTTCTCGGTTTTGTTGGATTCAATAGGCCGCATCTCCCCGATAGCCAGCGTAGACATCATCTCCGGCATCACTCCCCTTTTGCGAAGTTCTTCCATCACGTTGATTGCCCTTTGCTTGGAAAGTTCTTTATTGCTTTCAAAAGATCCGTCGCTGTCCGTATGTCCGAGAAGCAGTATCCGGGTATCCGGATAATCATTAAGAACCTTGTCAGCAAACTTACTTAGAACCAGTACAGACTCTCTGCGCAACCGGCTCGACCCGGAATCAAAAAAGACCATGCCGGAAAAACGAACTTTAACCACCGGAACCTTAAGTTCCCCGCCATCAGGTCCAGTACGGGTTACATTATAAATCTTGATTACCGGTTTATTACTGAGCTTGCGGGTCAAATCATCAAGGCTGTCCCGCAAATCGCGAAGCCAAAGTTGATTGCCCTCATTTGTGCTGGCATCATAAAGAACACTTTGCTTCAACGGCGGAATCTCTTTCCTTTGCTGCTTCTGAAGAATCTCCTCAGACTCAGATTTTCTCTTGTCGCTTAAATTCTGCTGAGTATTAAGCATGCAGGCACTGAGAAAACAGCAAATAATCAAAGCGCACATTGTTTTGAGTGCAGTCGACTGCATCACGCCTCCCTGACCTATAAACAAATATAAAAAAACAAATATCTATACCCATCTTTCCATAGTCTTATTATTTAACAACCGCATACTGTCAAGAAAAGATCGTCAAGTAAATATTATCAAACAAAAAAAAGACACCCCTTTACCGGGATGCCTTACAATAAAAAATTAAAACTTATATTTGGTTACAATTTACGTTTTACATAATCTGAAAAATCTACTGATTTATTCTCGAAGTCCCCATGAAAAAAAGGCGATGAGATAAGGAATTCTGCGGAAGAGCGATTGCTGGCAGTCGGTATATTGTAAAGAACAGCCAATCTCAAAAGAGCCTTAACGTCAACATCGTGCGGCTGTGGCTGCATAGGATCCCAGAAAAAAATCAGGACATCAATCTTCCCCTCGGAAATAGCCGCTCCCAACTGCTGATCTCCCCCAAGAGGACCGGACTTCATCCTGTTTACGGGCTTGAACTCCTTCCCTGTTTCACCAGCTCTTCGCTCAATTAACTTTTCCACCAGTCCACCGGTAGTTCCAGTTGCAAGAAGATTATGCTGGCTTAAGGCATCAAGATTACATTCCACAAAATCAAGCAATTCATTTTTGCAGTTGTCATGTGCAACCACGGCAATATTCTTTATAGACGTCATATAATCCCTTCCTCCATAAATATTAAACAAAACCCACCTAACAAATTAATTATCAAGGCAGTAAATATCTCTGTGACTTAATGAAAGAAGTAATACGCCAGCATTCTTTATGCAAGAATGTATCTCTGCCAACCACAAAGGCAGGCATCAATGTGCTGGCAAAGCAGTTTTCTTGACAAAATAACAAAGGGAGAAATACGCTCGGGCAAAGCAATTATTTCTAGCGTCAGTACACCACCTAAGATTCTACCAGACCTCTGCAAGGAACATCGTCATGGAAAAGATCGGAAAAATACAGATTGCGGTATTTGCGCTGGTTTCAGCCTCATTCACCAATATCTACATGACTCAACCCGTACTGCCTGTTCTTGAAGCTGAGTTCGGCGTGAGCCCTGTACAGGTCTCATTCACCGTATCTTTCGTAATCATGGGGATAGTTTTATCAAACCTTTTTTTCGGCTACCTTTCTGACAGACATCCCATCCAACCTATACTCTTATTGGGCGGTTTCTTTGTTGCCATGGGAGGAGCCATCTGTGCTCTGACCCACGAATTCAATCTGCTGGTAGCTGCACGACTGCTTCAGGGATTGTTTATCCCGGCCCTGACGACTAGCCTTGCGGCATGGCTGGCCCGGACCCTCCCTAGTGAAAGGCTCAGCGTGGTAATGGGGTCGTATGTTTCGGCTACAATTCTGGGAGGACTTGGAGGAAGACTTTTAGGTGGCTGGATTCATCCTCCGCTGCACTGGAGGTATGCATTTTTCTCCGCGGCAGCACTTATCGTGATTACGACCCTTCTGGCTGTATGCATGCTACCCAAGACAAATAAAGAAGACGTTGCAGCTGCCCGTAATTCAAACGGTAAGGAAACGTACACTTCTCTGCTTAAAAGGAAAGAGCTGCTGCTGATTTATGCCTGCGGGGCAGGAAGTCTGCTTATTTTTTCACCGGTCTTCAACTACCTGCCATACCGCCTTTCACATCCCCCATTTAATCTGCCGACCGAAGTCATAACTCTGGTCTATCTGGTTTACGTGCTGGGTATTTTTCTAGGTCCGCTGGCGGGACGGATGAGCAGCCGCATTGGAGGCGGCAGCATGCTCATTTTCAGTTCGGCTATTCTGGGGACATCGCTTATGCTCCTGCTGCTTCCTTCCATCACTGCCGTTATCATCGGTCTTCTCGGGGTCTGCGCAGGATTTTTCTCCATGCACACGGTGGCAGTAGTTCTGCTGAACCGCAAGCTCACCTGCAGCCACGGCAAAGCAAACGCCCTTTATGTTCTATTTTATTACACGGGGGGATGGCTGGGCATAACCGGGGCTGGATTCGCTTACGAATATGCGCAGTGGAAAGGGGTGATCACTTTTCTGTTAAGCTTCCTGATCATCCCCTTTACGGTGGGCTGTCTTGAAAAAAAATCAGAATTATAGAAGTTTTGCTTCCCAATCTGCCAATTTAAAACCGATCAAAACAAAGTCGTCATTGATGAGAATGGGTCTTTTAACCAGCATTCCGTCAGCGGAGATAAGCTCAAAAAGTTCAGCATCAGACATACCGTCAATAGTGTCTTTCAGCCCCATTTCCTTATACTTCTTACCGTTGGTGTTAACAAATTTCTTCTTGTCCACACCGGCAATCTTCTGCCAGCCCAGAAATTCATCACGGGTTGGAGTTTCCTTGACTATATGCCTGATTTCAAACTCAATACCGTTGTCTTCAAGCCAAGACTTGGCTTTACGTGAAGTGGTTCAACTGGGGTAATGTACTAAAATCATGATTGCTTCCTCTTTATATGTTTACTGACTTTATTATCCAACTTTACTCATCAGTAGCACAGATAAAAAAGGGGCTCAATTATAGGTTTAACTTATCAGTATTTACGAACCTCAACAGTATTATCATTGAGGGTGGTAGCTTCACCAATATCCGATAAACGCTCGTTATGAAGGGCATTTACGAGATTACCGTTACGAGACTGGGAAGCCTTGAATATTCCCACTGCCGCAACTGCTCCAACGGCAATCTTATCTGTTACCATGGCCGTAAACGGGACTTCTCCCATTTTATTAAACGCATAGACAGAGTCGCCTTCAGATATTCCGCGGGCAGCGGCATCTTCTGGATGAATACTTAAAACCATATCTCCACGGCGTTCCAGCAGATCTTCGCGCTCAAGAAAAATTGAGTTCAAGGTATCTGAACTGGGGGCGGCAATAAGCTTGAGCGGAAAGCTTCCACCATCGTTTTCCTGATAGCAAGGGATTGGCGATGAAAGCTCATTATTTATGATCTGAATCTTACCAGAAGATGTTTTCCAGTCAGTATGATCAAAAAATCCGGTAGAAATCTGCCCTCCGCTTTTCAAAACCTCCCACTGACCAGCTGAAATATTCTGCAAACCAGACAGAGGGTTATCCAGCAGTTCTTCAAGTAAATCTTCTTCAGTTCTGTCGAAATGACTGTCATCATAGCCCATGGCTTTGGCAAGAAGACAAAAAATATCCCAGTTGCTTTTACATTCTCCGGCAGGTGGAATAATTCTGTATGCAGTTCCAAACGAACAGTATCCGTAAGAAGAATAACAGTCCGCCTGTTCCACTGAAAAGGTCGCCGGTAAAATAATATCTGCATAACGGGCGGTGTCGGTCATAAACCGTTCATGTACAACTGTGAACAGGTCTGGATTGCCCATTCCCTTCTGTATCCCAAGCTGATTGGATACAGATCCAACCGGGTTGCAGGCGTAAACATGCAGACAGCGAATGGGCGTTGTTCCTTCTTCTCCATTCAGTGCTGAAGCAAGTTGGTTGATGTTCACCTTTCGTGCTGAATTTTTACGCAAATCCGGGCGGGTGATTCTTGTTGAATCAATATATGGTCCTCCTCCCGGAGAGCATCCGCAAAAACCACCTCCTGCTCTGGCCCACGCCCCTGTAAAAGCCGAAAAAATCGTAATCAGTCGAACAGTCATTCCGCCATTGCCATGACGAGAGTTCCCGCTGCCAAGTATTACTACAGGAGATGATGCAGCAGCGTATTCCCGTGCCAGATCAATTATGACCTGTGCCGGAACACCTGTTATTTCCTGAGCCCACTCAGGAGAATATCCATCAAGGGTATCCTTGAACTCATCAAATCCTTCCGCCTCCCGACGCAGAAAAGCCTCATCAGCCAGACCTTCCCTGACCAGCACATGCATCATGGCCAGCGCCAGGGCACCGTCAGTGCCGGGAGTAATAAGAATCACCTGATCACAATAAGGAGCCATCTCCTGGGCATAGGACTCAATAAGTACCACCCGCTTACCGTTTTTACGAGCCTTGATAATATCCGCCATACTCTGCAAACGTGTGGCTTTCATATTACTGCCCCAGACAATGTAAAAATCACTGTCTGAAAGCTCACGAGGATCAAGGCATCCGGTACTGCCGACCACGGCAGAATACCCAGCACCCTTGGCTGAAGCACAAAGGGTTTTAACCAGAGAGCAGGCTCCCATCTTATTGAACAGGGCGTCACCACAGTTGCGGTGAATCAGGCTCATTACCCCTGAATAGTAAAAAGGAAGTATGGATTCAGGGCCATATTCACTCAAAGCACTTTTCCACTTATCCGTTATAATGCCGACAGCCTCATCCCAGGAGACAGGAACAAAGTCTCCGCTCCCTTTTTCACCGTTTCGTTTAAGGGGAGTAAGAATGCGGTCAGGAGAATGAATGGATTTCTCATAATGCTGCATTTTCCGACAGATAACACCGCCGCAGACAGTATCCTCCGGGTCGCCTTTAACTTTATGAACACGGCTGCCATCACTCTCAACCAGCAGCCCGCAGGTTGTGGGACAATCGTAGGGACAAATGGACTTGTACGTTTTCATGCTTTGATTTCCTGTTTGAAGAATAGCTAAGTGCAGCTTAAAGCAATACCCGCCTATGAGACTTCACGCAACCTCCCATCAAGTAACCGGCGCAGAGAGTGAGTATAATCAGTTGTAATTCCGAAACATCCGGCATCAATCAGGGATACCGCCCTATCCATATCGTTGACAGTAAATGGAGTAACCCTGATTCCATTTGAAGTAAGAAACCTGACTAGATCCGTATCAAGAATTTCCTCATCAGGATGGTAGGTGGCAGCTCCAATCCCTGTGAGATATTCCACAATGTTATCAGGATGCTGATCCTCCACCAGAACAGCTATGGGTATATCCGGGGCCAGCCGACGCATCTCCGACAGATAGCTGTGATTGAACGAAGATATGAGCACCAGTTCCTCGGCTCTCATTTCCCTGATCATTTTCAGCACATCGCTCACAATTGAGAGATCTCCGGGAGACTTAAGCTGATCCTTGATCTCGATATTGACAGGAAAATCATTACGCAAAGAAAAAGAAAGAGCTTCCCTTAATGTCATGATCCGCTGGCCGCCGATAGCTTCGATCATATCGGAATCAACTTCGCCGGAAGCTACAGTTCCATACGGATCAGCACTCAAAAACCATGACCCGAAATCAAGGCTGCGCAATTCATCCAGAGTAAAATGATGAGTATCCCAGGGTTTACGGTCAGAAAACTCAACACGGTCCTCAACATTTGTTGTCCGGGTTAAAACTTCATCGTGATGTATTATCAGAGAACCGTCATCCAATTTATGAACATCAGTTTCCCAGAAGTCAGCTCCCAGCTTAAGACCGAGTTCTGCAGCAAACATTGTATTTTCCGGAGCAAGAGCCCTTGCTCCGCGATGGGCACAGACATAGCCTGTGCCCTTGAAACGATCAAAAAACACCTAATCCTCTTTCTTTGTAAAATAGAGATTGACCAGAGCCATCAATGAAGTCCCCACGATAAGCATAAGCGACACCGCGTTGATCACCGGTGTGCTGCCGTCGCGAACCTGCAGGTAAAGATTAATCGGCAGGGTCGGCTCTGAACCGACAAGAAACAATGTAGTGTTGAAGTTTTCAAAACTCATCAGAAAAGCAACTGCCCCGGCCCCGATAATGGCCGGACGAAGGAACTTCAGCGTGATATGCCAGATGACTTCAAACTGCGTAGCACCGAGGTTAAGCGCTGCTTCCTCAAGGGATATGTCGAATTTCCGCAACCGGGCGGAAACAACAAGAGTCACGAAAGTGGAAATGAATGAAAACTGTCCAAGTACGACCAGCCAGAAACTTGGGCGGAAAAGATCCAGATCAAGGCCGAAGGTTTCGTCAAAAAAAGTTCCGGCAGTATTGGATGCCAGAAGAAGTGAGATACCGAGGATCACACCGGGAATAACCAGCGGGGCAAGCATCAGGAAATACAGGACGCCTTTAAACCGGAAGTTTTCCTTCTCAAAAAGGAAGGAAGCACATGTTCCAACAATAACACATAAGATAGACACAAAAAAAGCAGTCTGAAAACTGGTAACGATCGAACGCAGGTTCTGATCATCATGAAAAAGTCCGGTTCGTTCAGGCCCTGATGAAAAGAACCAGTCCATGGTAAATCCCTGCCATGGCAGAGAAGGGAAATTGGAGTCATTGAACGCCAGAACACAGGTCACAACCAATGGCGCGAAAAGAAATATAAAGTACAGGATTATAAAACAGTTGAAAGACCAGTTATAGGTCTTGCTACGCGGCAGAGAGCGAATCATGATGCCACCTCCCCTAGTTTCTGGCCTGTTATTTTAAGCCCGACCCAGATAATTACAGTACTAAGGACCAGAAGCAGAAATCCGAAGGCAGCGCCCTGATTCCAGTTGAAACTGGCAATAAACTGATTGTAGATCTGCTCGGTAAACCAGAGCGAATTCTTGCCCCCCATGAGATTGGGAGTAAGATAGTTGCCAAGTGCCAGCATAAAAACAACAATTGAGCCGGAAGTAATCCCGGGCTTGCAATGCGGAATTATTATAGTACGCCAGATGGTCAACTGCCCTGCTCCGAGGTCATGGCTGCCTCGATAAGGCTGTCATCAAGACTTTCCATAACTGAAACCAGCGGAACAACCATAAAAAGCATTGAAGTGTAAACAAGCCCCATGATCATGGTGGCATCATTGTAGAGCATTTCAACTGGAGTATTGATGATACCGAGTTTGAGCATGAAAAAGTTCAAGACTCCAGACTCACGCAGGAGAATCATCCAACCATAGATGCGGACCAGCTCACTGACCCAGAACGGAAGCAGGAGAAGAATCATAAGTGCTCCCTGCACCCGCGCCCTTGCCAGCTTCGCAATAAAAAATGACACCGGCATAGCCAGAATAAAAGTTATGAACGTGGTAATCAGAGCATAAAGAGCAGTACGGACAAAGGTCAGCCAATATACCGGTTCATTGAAGAAATTCAGATAATTCTGAAATGTCCAGACCATCTCGCCATAGTCATCCTCCCCCCTGAAACTCATAGTCAGCAGATCAAGATGGGGCAGAACTATGAGCAGCACCAGCCACATCAGCACCGGAGCCAGAAACATCCAGAATAACATCCGGGAACTTTTCATATCAATCCTCCGCCTCGAAACAGATTCCAGACTCAGGATGCCAGCCCACCGATATCCGGTCCCCGGGAACAATATGATCAAACTTGCGGTTCTGGGGCAGAGTTACAATAAGTTCATGATCCTCATTGGTCACGGTGAGAAGACGGCTGTTAGCTCCGTCAAAAAGAATACTTTTTACCGTAACCCCGAAAACGTTCAGACCTTCGGTATCACGCGGCTCAATTCTCATGGCTTCGGGGCGCAGGAACAAGTTGACTCTGCAGCCGCTGTTGCACTTGGTATGGGATTTGGCACGGAAGGAGTATCCTTCATCAGTGGTTATCACAACTTCTTCACCGCTGCTCTCCACAACTTTACCGTTCCAGGTGTTGTTGTCCCCCACGAACTGGGCAACAAAAGGAGTGGACGGCTTACCGTATAGTTCCTGAGGAGTCCCGACCTGCTCAAAACGTCCGCGATTCATAACAGCCACCCGGTCAGACATTACCAGAGCTTCAGACTGGTCATGGGTGATATAGATAAAAGTTGTACCGACCTTGGCCTGCAGCTTTTTAAGCTCCACCTTCATCTGTTCGCGCAGTTTAAGGTCAAGAGCCCCCAACGGCTCATCAAGCAGCAGCACCGAGGGCTCCAGCACCAGACAACGGGCTATTGCAACGCGCTGTTTCTGTCCGCCGGAGAGCTGGTTGATCTGCTTTGATCCGTATCCGGGCAGCCCTACCCTTTCGAGAATGGTTTCAATTTTCCTGCTGATTTCTGAACCATTCACACCACGGCGTTTGAGCCCGAAAGCAATATTCTCGGCCACATCCATCATCGGAAAAAGAGCAAGATGCTGAAAAACAAGATTTACCGGCCTCCGGTTGGGCGGAACTCCGATCATGCTCTTTCCACGGATCTCGATATCCCCGGAGGTTGGTTCTTCAAATCCGGCAATCATGCGCAGCAATGTAGTCTTGCCGCACCCCGAAGGCCCGAGAATTGAAAAAAAAGATCCATTGGGGACATCAAATGAAACATCGTCCACGGCTTTGAAATCGCCGAACACTTTAACCATATTACGGATAGAAAGATCGTTGCTCATGAGGAAACCGGTAGTTTAAATGATTGAACAAGGCGGGAAGCCTTTACGACTTCCCGCCCGATATTTGCAGACTTTGCAGTTAAGGCTAATTGGCAGCCTTGATCTTATCCAGAATTTTGCCTTCCATTTTTTCCAGCTTTGCCGGAACAGGAGGATACCACTTGATGTTGTCGATAACATCCTGAGGGAAGGAACGGGCAAAGTTATCGGCAACTGCTTTATCAGTGAA
Organism: Maridesulfovibrio sp.; assembly: GCA_963676495.2. Lineage (GTDB taxonomy): Bacteria > Desulfobacterota > Desulfovibrionia > Desulfovibrionales > Desulfovibrionaceae > Maridesulfovibrio. The sequence continues at coordinate 1,015,739 of CAXXRF010000003.1, forward strand.
CTTAAGAGCACCGCTGGATGCAGTTGCATATTTTTCCTGCGAGGAGAAATATCCGGCATTTTCAGGCTTCATGATGAAGTTGATCCACTTGTATGCAGCATCAACATTCTTGGCTTTGGCAGGAATTGCGAAAGTATCAATCCAGCCGAGAGCTCCTTCCTTGGGAGCCATGAAGTCAATGGCATTATTTTCATTGTGAAGTTTCCATCCACCTGCATCCCAGGCCATGGCAACATAAACTTCACCAGAACGCATGGACTCGATAAGAGAATCACCATTTGCCCAGTAGTTTTTAACAACAGGCTTGGCTTCAATCAGAGTTTCAGCAATCTTATCAAGCATATCCTTATATGCTTTCGGATCCTTGTAGAGATCAAAAGGATTGTAACCGAGTGCAAATCCCATAGCGATAAGTGTGGGTCTTTTCAGGCGGTAGCTCACGCGGCCTTTGTATTTGGGGTCGATAAGCGCTTTGAAGGAATCAACTCCGGGAGCTTTATCGCTGTTAACGATAAGGCCTGAGGTTCCCCAGCAGAAAGGAACAGCATAAGATTTGCCGTCAACCAGAGTATTGCTTTTAACGGCTTTCAGCATGGAAGGGACAAACAGGCTGGAATCAATTTTGGAATAATCAAGAGCCTGATAAATTTTATATTTTTCCTGAACTGAGGAAATACGGTCCTGAGAGGGCTGAGCCAGATCAAAACCTGCACCGCGGGTTGCGCGCAGTTTTGCGATCATTTCTTCGTTGTTTGAAAAGGTGACCTCAACGTCGATTCCGGTTTCCTTTTCGAATGTGTCGATAAGTTTCTGAGGCGCGTAGCCCTTCCATGTTAACAGTTTGAGGGTTTCCGCATAAGCGGAACCTGCCATAGCAAAAACAGCCAGTAATGCGAACACAAAAATCTTCTTCATTGTCATACTCCATCATTGAATGAACACAAAGAATCAACCCGCCAAAATCATCACTTAGAAACAGGCACAAGGTTAACAGATTCGCCATCATTAGCCAGACACTAACACGTATCCTACTGCAAACTTTTGCGAATCATTCCCCGCCTTGCTCTACTTGGGTTAACCCAACAAGGCGAAACTACGCAAGATGAATCGAACATTCTTGACATATACGTTACAATGAAACGGCAATACAGAGGCTAATTGCATAAAGATGAAAAAATGTTTAGCTAGCTGATAATTATGAAAGAAAGAAAAAAAGTGCCTCAATACCTTCAGGTGAAACGTCACATTCTGGAACAGCTGCGCTCTGGTATGCTGATTCCGCACGACAAACTTCCAACTGAACGTGAGTTTACTGAACATTTCAATGTGAACCGCAATACGGTCCGTCATGCACTTGCTATTCTTGAACGGGAAGGAAAAATCTACAGATCAGGCCGAAAAGGATGGTTTGCCAGCGGCAGAAGATTGATTTTTGATCCCAGCAAGGAACATGTGAATTTTGACAAACGTTCCCGGCAGCAGGGGTTTGAGCCGGCATGGCAGATTAAAGAAAACGGAACCACCCCTGCCTCTGGAGAATTGAAAGAACTCTTTGATGTTGATGAAGGCACTCCGCTCTATCATGTCTTTGAAACCGGCAGCCTTGACGGACAACCGGTACACTATTCCGAATATTTTTTTCTTGCCGAGGTATGTCCCGACTTTCTTCCCAAGATCATTACCCAGCCTATGACTGATGTTCTGCGGGACGACTATAACATTTACCTGTTCCAGAAATCCCTCCTGATAAGGCCCATCAACATGGAAGAGAAAACAGCAGCACTGCTTGATCTTCCGGCCCACTATCCCGGAGTTTTCTTTCGCAGAGTCAAGACCTCCCAGTCCGGAAGAATTGTCGAAGTTGATTTTGAATACTGGCGTGCAGACTCCATAGAACTTCGCAGTAATTTTAAAGCCCCCAACCAAATTCAAACAAACACCCCGACTTAACTGCCATGAAAAAAACATCTCTTTTCAGAAAACTGGTCAATGACCCTGAAATTCTCATGATGCCCGTTGCATACGACGACCTGTCCATTCTGGCCATCGAACAGGCCGGTTTTAAAGCCACCTGCATTGCCGGATACGGTTCATCCGGATCAGTTCTGGGCCTTCCGGATATTGGTCTGATAAGTTCATCGGAAATGCTTACCAACTATGCCAATCTCATCTCCAGAGTGGATCTGCCGGTTATGGTAGATATCGACACCGGATTCGGAGATGTGAACAATGTAGTCCGAACTGTTTGCCAGGTGGAACAGATGGGCGCGGCAGCTCTTGTTATTGAAGACCAGACCTATCCAAAACGCTGCGGACACATGAACGGAAAATCTGTGATTGATGTTGATGAATACCTTCCAAAGCTGAAAGCGGCCCTCTGGGCCAGAAAAGATCCTGATTTCGTAATAATGGCCCGTACAGACGCAGCCGCCGTCCATGGTCTGGACGAAGCAATACGCAGAGCGAATATCTATGCAGAGGCAGGAGCGGATATGGTCTTCGTGGAGGCGGTAAAATCCGAAGCAGAGATGCGCCGGGTAAATACAGAAGTTCCAGTTCCGAGCATGGCAAATATGATTGAAGGCGGTAAAACTCCTTTCCTGCCGGCTTCTGAACTCCAGAAACTTGGATACGCTGTTGCCGCATACCCCTGCGGCCCACTTTATGCTGCAGCCCGGGCTGTCCAGAAATGGGCTAAAGTACTGAAGGAAGAAGGAACAACCGAAAGCTTTGCCACTCCGGAAAACATGATGAATTTCGATGAATATTACAATTTCATAGGAGCGGATGAAATACGTGACCGTGAAAACTTCTTTTATGAAAAAAAGAAGCAGTGAACGGGCAAAATAATTTGCCCATCTTAAGAAAATAAAAACAACTCCCTTTTTGACAAGAATTACTACAGAAGCTATTTTTAATTATTGTAAGGTATAAGCTGGCATTTTGTTGGCATACAACCTAGAACGAACACAACCGCATTTAATTACTTATGATTTCAAGGAGTAGTGCATGCCCCTTCCTCGTACTATCGGGATTCGCTTTAAACTGATCTCCATTTTTATCCTGATAAAAGTACTGCCCTTGATAGTTCTGGCCTGGATTGCATGGAACGGGATCATCCTTTTGGGACAAAATGTTGAAGACAAGATCAATCAACTGTCCACTGAAGCCCGTGAAACTATCAACGAAATCAGTGAAACTTCAGTAGAAAGTTCAATCAGAGCCCTTGATCTTAAATCCAGGGAAAACATTGAACGTCTTACAACAGATACAGCCAGAAAAGTGGCTTCCTTTCTGTATGCCCGGGATAACGATATTCTTCTTGCAGCTGCCATGAAACCGTCAGCTGAAAACTACCGGAAATTTCTTGCTCCTCTAAACGGATTCATTACTGAGCATCAGCCATGGATTATCAATGAGGCCGGTGATGCCTGGATTCCAGAAAGCTCAAAGGACAATTCAGATCAGATTGTAACAGCCAGAAATCCCGACAATGCCAAAGATTTCCACTCACGGGCTCCTGACAATACCGGTATCAAGGTCAAACGTCCGCTGTTTCTTGAAATGACTTACGTTGACCTGCAGGGCAACGAAAAAATCAAGATAACCACATCTGATCTGCTACCAGCACAAGCAAAAAATATTGCTGACAAATCAAATACATACTGTAAAGCGGAAGGATATTTCCCCGAACTTAAGAAACTTGCCCCCGGGGAAATATATGTATCAGAAGTTATCGGACCATACCTCAAAAGTCCGATAATCGGTGCTTACACTAAAAAGAAGGCAAAGGAAAAAGGCATTACCTTTGCGCCTGAAGAAGCCGGTTATGCAGGAAAGGAAAATCCCGTAGGTAAAAAATTCAAAGGACTTGTACGCTGGGCAACTCCCGTCGTTAAGGACGGCAGAATAACAGGCTATGTAACTCTGGCGCTTGACCACAGCCACCTTATGGAGTTCACGGACCACATTGTTCCTACTGCAGAAAGATATACCGCCATATCCGACGCATCTTCAGGAAACTACGCTTTTATGTGGGATTACAAGGACCGCAACATTTCACACCCCCGCGACTACTTTATAGTCGGCTATGACCCTGAAACCGGGCAACCGGCCGTACCATGGCTGGCCAGCGGCATGTATCAGGATTTTATGCAGAGCAATAAAACCATTGAAGAATGGAAAGAAACTGCCCCTGTTTTTAAAGATCAGTCATTACAGAAAAAGCCTGCAATCGAATTAACTGATGCAGGTCTCCTTGGCCTCGACTGTCGATACCTGAACTTTGCTCCACAATGTGACGGGTGGCATAACCTCACAGCCGGGGGAGGATCAGGGTCCTTCGTCATATTATGGAGTGGACTGTGGAAACTGACAACGGCAGCAGCTATCCCCTATCACACAGGAATCTACTCCGGAGAACGGGGATTCGGCTTTATCACCATAGGTGCAAACGTGCACGAGTTTCATAAGGCTGCCACTGAAACCGGTGAAAAGATCGAGGGCATGGCTTCAGCCTTCCAGAATTCTCTGGAAAAACAAAATGAAGAAACACAGAACACCCTGCGAGACTCACAATCCAAAACATTGAAAGAGATCTCCATCTCCACCCTGTTCATGGTCGTACTGGTAATTTTAATTGCAATATGGATTGCCTCCACTCTGACCAAAAAAATTACCAACATGATCAAAGGAATCAAAAAATTTCAAAGTGGAGAGCTGGACCACCGGCTTACTATTGACTCAAATGATGAAGTCGGAGAGCTGGCAAACACTTTCAATGAAATGTCTGATGATATTCAGAAGCTGATTGTGGATTTACGGCAGGCAGAAGAAAATTACCGCGGCTTTTTTGAAAATGCCACAGAAGGAATATTTAGAACCACCATTGAAGGAAAAATGGTCGACGTAAACCCGGCATTTGCAAAGCTGCTGGGATACAACTCTCCAAAAGAGCTGCTTTCAGCAATCAGCGACATAGGAAACCAGCTGTATGTTAACCCCAAGCGCCGTATTGAGTTGATCCGTGAACTGCAGATAAACGGAAGTGTTCAGGACTTTGAATACGAGGTGAAACTTCCTTCCGGAGAATCGCGTTTCCTGACTAATTACTGTCGTCTGGTAACTGAAGACGACGGTCAGGTGTACCTTGAAGGAATGTCTACGGATATTTCTGAACGCAAGCTTAAAGAAAATGCAGAAATTGAAAAAGAAGCGGCCCTTGCTGCAAACAAATCCAAATCAGAATTTCTGGCCAATATGAGCCATGAGATCCGTACTCCCTTAAATGCCATTCTCGGTATGACCGAGATGCTCTCGGAATCTGGGCTTAACGCAGAACAGCACAAATATGTCGCCCTCTTCAAGTCTGCAGGTGAGAGCCTTCTGCGCCTGATCAACGAGATTCTTGATTTCTCTAAAATTGAAGCAGGACAAATGGTGATCCACTCCAGCTCCTTTGATCTCAAGAAACTTCTGGATAACCTGACAAGTATAATAAAGCTGCAAACCAAGGACAGCAGCCTTGAATTTAAAATAACAGTAGAGAACAATGTTCCCCAGTGGATTATAGGTGATGAACTGCGACTGAAGCAGGTGCTCATGAACCTTTTAGGAAACGCAGCCAAATTCACTGACAAAGGATCGGTGGAGCTGCAGGTCAGTGCTTCATCGATAAATGAACATAACCTTGAGATAAATTTCAGAATCAAAGACACAGGGATAGGGATTGATAATAAAAAACTATCCGCTGTGTTCGAAAGCTTCACCCAGGCAGACTCCTCAACAACCAGAAAATACGGTGGAACCGGGCTTGGGCTGGCTATTTCCAAGCGACTTGTGGACTTGATGGGCGGCAGACTGCATGCTGAAAGCATACTTGGAGTAGGAAGCACTTTTTCTGTTACCATTCCATTTGAAATACAGCATGATAACCAGGTTCATGATGATCCGGACACGAAATCGCCAGTAGAAATTTCCGTGGACAATCGGGCCAAAAAAGTTCTTATCGTTGAAGATTCTAAAAGCAACCGCATGCTTCTGGAGCACTATCTGGACAATACCGGCCATCAGCTGATTATGGCAGAAAATGGTCGTGAAGGACTTGAAATATATACAAACACTCCTGACATCGACATTGTTCTCATGGATATGCAGATGCCGGTGATGGACGGTCTACAGGCAACAAAAAAGATAAGAGAATTTGAAAAGATAAACGGGCATCCCCCTGTCCGGATAATCGCTCTGACAGCAAATGCTTTTGAAGAGGATAAAAAGAACTGTCTTTCAGGTGGATGTGACCACTATCTTGCAAAGCCTGTTAAAAAAACAGACCTGATTGCTCTGCTTGGAGAGGGAACAGAAAAATAAACGATCGAGGAAACGCAATGGTCAGTAACTTTGCCCGCTTATTGTTTAAGGAAGAATTGGCCTAGCCGCTCACCCAGCAAAAATAACCCGAGGGCTGTCTTTTATGCGTCAAACGAAGAGCCTCGGTAAAGGATGTTGCTGAATCTCCAGGCATTCCACATACGGAAACATACTCCATACACATGGACGTTATTGAGCAGGAGATCTTCCTTCGGCTTATCCCGGAAATTGAGATAATCGTCTATGCTGCAAAAATAACCAAAGATTATCCGGTTGATGCCCCCGGAACCTGTGATGCACTACCACTCATTCCGGCATTGTCCTGCCTGCAAAAGAATTTACCGGGAATGGAAGCCACAACTATCAACTTATGGCAAGATTCAGATCACTTGTGATTAATCCGGAAGATCTAAAAATCAACATTCAATCATAAATTAATTTCCTGCTCCACAGCAACTGTTCTCAATTCTCCTGCCTTCCTTATCAAGAACGTGCTCTTCACCCCATGATTTTAAAATATCAATGACCGGCCGCAAAGTCTGTCCCTTATCCGTCATGGAATATTCCACCCTCGGAGGAACTTCCGGATAAGCCTTGCGTGAGACAATTCCGTCTTCCTGCAACTCCTTTAACTGCCGAGTAAGCATCCTGCGGGTTGCATTGGGAATGGACCGCTCAAGCTCATTGAAACGAACCGGCCCCTGAGCGTTCAAAAGATGATACAAAATTATTCCTTTCCACTTGGCGCCGATAATCTCAAGGGAGGCTTCAACAGGGCATCCTGCGTGACAGCCTCTGAATTCATGTTTTTTCTTCATTGTTCCGTTTATGATACTATGGGACTTAAATGTACGTTCTTGTGAAAATAAACCGAGTATGTATTATTCTTAAAAACTAATCGCAAAGCCCTACTTAGCGCAAGCTGTAGTAAAAGGTTGATTTTTGAAAGACAGGGCAAAACATATATTAGTTGGGAAACAACATATAATATTGTTCAGATATCAGAAACAGTAAATATTCTGATAAAAAATCAGCCTTAAATATGAACCGGTCAAATACAATAATACGTATACGCAGGAGAACGGAAGTAAACAAAACAATAATCCCAGTTCCATACCCTTAAAAATTTATATTAAATAAAAATACAATGCAGGGTGATGAGATCATCTGCATCAACACCTGAATCAGGAGAATAAAAATCATGATTGATTTCAAGCTCAATGAAGAACGCTGTATCAAGTGCGGCAAATGCATAGCGGACTGTCCGCCTAAATGCATGGTTATGGAGGAAGGAAGCTTTCCATCTATTACCGACGAAGCCAAATGTAAACGCTGCCAGCACTGTCTGGCAGTATGCCCCACTGCAGCAATATCCATTCTTGGAGCTGACCCGGATCTCAGTATGGATCTGGAACACGAACTGCCAACCGCCCATTCCATGGAAACTCTCATCAAGGGCCGCCGCTCGATTCGCAAGTACAAGAGTAAGGCACTCAGCACTGAAAAAATAAAAAAGATGCTCGAAATTTCATGGCATGCCCCGACCGGGACCAATGCGCAGGGAGTGCTTTTCACCGCAACAATGACCTCCGAAGCAACCGAGGATTTACGCAGGATGACATACAGCAGGCTTGGTGAAGTTGTCGCTGAAATGGACCCTGAAAAGAATGATCTGGTCAGTACATATATGAGAAACTCTCATAAAGCGTACACCGAACACGGTCTGGATATTATTTTCAAAGACGCTCCGCATATACTTATTGCGAGCGCTCCCAAGGATATCCCGCTTCCCAAGGAAGACTGTATTATCGCTCTTACCAGCTTCGAATTACTGGCTCAGAGTATGGGAGTGGGAACAGTATGGAATGGAATTTTCACATGGTGTCTGGAAGAAGTTCTTCCCGAACTTACCCGTAAACTCGGCATCCCGGAAAACCATGCACTCGGGTACTGTATGACTTTCGGCGCTCCTGCTGTAAAATACCAGCGTACGGTTCAGCGAACTCCAGGAGAAATGAACCTCCTGAGCTCACTTAAGTAAGTTTTAACAAATATACTGTAAAAACATAAAACAGTGATAACAGACAATCTAATCAACAATTAGTTTGATTCAATTCATAGTAAGCGATGATGACATGAAGGTTCTTTTCAAACTATTTATCTGGCTATAAATTTTTCAAACCAATGGAGAAAGAAAATGTACGTACTCGCAATCAACTGTAGCCCCCGCAAGGGTGGTAACACCGACACCATGCTCAAGAAAGCACTGGAACCGCTTACTGCTGAAGGCTGGGAGACAGAACTATATCAGCTTGGCGGAAAAAAGATCCGTGGCTGCATGGCCTGTATGAAATGCTGGGAAAATCAGGACCAGAAATGTGCTGTTGATAACGATAAACTGAACGAAGTTCTTGAAAAGATGATCAGGGCTGACGCGATCATCATCGGTTCACCCACTTATTTCGCCGATGTTTCCGCCGAAGCCAAGGCGCTCATAGACCGTGCCGGTTTTGTCGGTCTTGCAAACGGAGGACTCTTGGCTGGTAAAATCGGGGCCGCAGCTGTTGCAGTTCGCCGCGGCGGTGCAACTCATGTATTTGATTCCATCAACCACCTGTATCAGATTTCCCGCATGATCCTCCCCGGCTCCACTTACTGGAACATGGGCTACGGTATGAATAAAGGAGATGTTCAGGGTGATGATGAAGGTCTTGCAAACATGGAAAACCTCGGCAAAATGATCAACTGGCTCGGGAAAGCCATAAAACCGCACATGGATTCCTTCCCGCAGGTTGAAGGCTCACACGAAGAAGGTTAATTTCTATACAAAAAAGCGGGGCAGCCTATTTTCAGACTGCCCGCTTTTTTTAATAATTACACCCTACATCTCAACCTTAAAGGGCCATGCCATGATTCCACCTTCCATGACCTTTACATTTTTCCAGCCATTGGCCTCAAGAACCCGCTGAGCCTCATAGCCCCGCAACGAGATCTTGCAGAAGGTAATAATTTCAGCATCCTTATCTTCAGGCAACTGGTCAAGTGCACTACGCAGCTTGCCAAGAGGAATAAGATTTTCGCCCACATCAAGGCGCATTTCCTCAAACTCGTTCGGAGCCCGTACGTCAAGAATATACGGGGATTCCCCATTACCAAGCTTTTCTTTTACTTCAGCATTACTGATACCGACCATACGCCCGGCAAGTTTATTCTCAAGAATATGTGCTGTGGTTATGAAATGATCGATTGCAAGAGAGAAAGGCGGTGCATAAGGCAGGTCGGCAACTCCGATATCCCAGACAGTGTTGCCGTTCATTACAGCTACTGCAGCTTCGGATAGCTGGCGGTTAACGTCACCGGGGCCCACGCACTGAAACCCCAGGATACGGCCAGTCTTTGCATCTGCTACCATTTTTGAGACAAGCAGCTTAGCCCCCATAAAACCGGGTTTGTCAGTGCTGGCATTTGTAGCGGTTACAACATCATATCCTTCAGCTCTGGCTTTATGCTCAGAAAGTCCGGTTGCCCCGGCGCTAAGATCGAATACTTTGCAGATTCCACTATTGATGGTTCCGGGAAAAACGTGCTTATCTCCCAAAACAATATTGTTGGCAGCCACTCGCGCTTCAAGGTTGGCAAGGTCCCCATAGGGGGCAAATACCTTTTTCCCGGTGATTCGATGAAGAATCTCTACGCAATCTCCAGCAGCATAGATATCCGGATCAGAGGTGCGCATGTGCTCATCAACAACAATACCTCCGAAACTTCCGATATCCAGCCCGGCTTCACCGGCAAGCTTTGAGTTGGGAGTAACGCCGATGGCTACGACTGCCAGTTCACAGGGCAGAACGGAACCGTCGCTCAACTTGACCCCGGTCAGTTTTCCGTTATCACCCAGAAATTCACTCACCCCATTATCCGTATGAACGGCAACACCCTTGGACGCAACATGCTTTTCCACAAGTTTAGCAATTTCCCAGTCCAGAAAGAGTAGGAGCTGGGAAAGCATTTCTACAACGCTGACTTTAATACCGGACTCGGAAAGGGCCTCGCAAACCTCAATCCCGATAAGTCCGCCACCAACTATTACTGCATTTTTAACTTCACCTGAGTCCACCATTTCCCGGAGTTTATCCGCATCTTTCATCTCGGAAAGGGAGCGGACTCCTTCAAGGTCAATACCACCTATGGGAGGACGACGGGGATTAGAACCGGTGCAGATTACGAGTTTGTCGTAGTCCACAGAAAATTTATCTCCGGAAGTCAGGTTGGTGCAGTCAACTACCTTTCTTTCGCAATCAATGGAGGTCACTTCTGTATTAACTTTGGCATTTACCCCTTTGGCAGCTGCAAAGAAAGCCTCGTTTCTTACAACTCCGGTGGGAGTCGCCAGAAGAGAGTTACGCTCATCAAAGTTCCCGCCGATGTAGTAGGGATAACCGCAGGAAGCCATGGAAAGTTCTGGCGCTTTCTGCAGAAGGGTTACTTCAGCTTCAGCATCAAGACGCTTTGAACGTGCGGCTGCTTTTGGACCGGCAGCAGAACCGCCGATAACGACTATCTTTTGTCCACTCATGAAATTTCTCCTTTAATTAGCTCGCACCGAGCTATGACCAAATCAGGAAATCCGCGCTTTGCCTAACTAATGTCAGCCTCCCCATACAACTTATTCAAGCTGATGAACAGTCACATAGTTATTACGTTTTAAAGAGCAGTACCCCTGAGCGAGGAGAAAGACATTGATCCGGATCAACATAAATCAAATTTTACTATAAAATTTACAAATGGATCAGAAATCTGGGATATATATCATGGGCGGGAACCTGCAATCCCCAAAACAGTTCGGGTAAGTTCATCAGCAAATTTCTCATCCAAAACGGCGTGCCCGACAAGAAGTCGATACCATGTAGCGCCGAAAACAAGATCAACCAGAATATCCAGATCGTATTCAGGACATATTTCACCCTGAGTTACAGCCTCATTCAAAATTGAAAACAAAACAGCCCTGCGCCTTGAAACAAAATTTTCTCGAAACCGCTCACGAAAATCATCATCCTTTTGAGCCTGTGCCATCAGAAAACGTAAATGGACTCCGGCCCCTTCATTAATTGCTTTAACCGAGAGCAGTAAAAAATCGCTTAAAGTTCTGCCCAGCGACTCGTAGGACGGCAGTGGAATCGCCGAATCTGCCTGCTGCAGCAATGCTTCAAGCACTATATCTGCAAGAGAGGGCCACCAGCGGTAAATTGTCGGTTTTCCAACGCCTGCCCGTCTTGCAATGGATTCAATTGAAATCCCGGCGCCCCCCTTTTCGTTCAACAGCTCATGAGCAGCATTAAGAATCGCTTCACGCGACTTTTTACTTCTTGGACGCCCTATTTTTGCCTTGGTCATTCTTTTCCCCTCAAATCATTTTGTAAAAATCTTTTGCCATGCTTGACAGGCATTGGCAAGTTTAATTACGTTACGTTCAGTAACGAAATAAAACAAAAATTATCGGAGCAACTAACTATGGATATCAAATCAGTTAAATCAGTATATTTTTCACCAACCGGTACAACCGAGTCAGTCATTAATTCCATTACAGACGGTCTTGAATTCAAGGATACGGAACTGATCAATCTAACAAAGCTTTCAGCCCGTAAAAAGTCGCTTAAGACAACTGCAGACCAATTACTTATAGTTGCTGTTCCGGTTTATATGGGCCGAGTACCCGACCTGCTTAATCAGTGGCTTAATTCCATTGAAGCGGACAATACCCCTGCAGTATGTGTCGTAGTATATGGGAACCGGGTTTACGAGGATGCCCTGCTCGAACTAAAAGACATTGTCGCCAAAAGAGGATGCCTGCCGATAGCAGGAGCAGCCTATATAGGAGAACACTCTTTCTCGAGCGTGGAGACGCCTGTTGCCGCCAACAGACCGGATGGAAATGATCTGGAGCATGCCTTTAAGTTCGGCAGTAAAGTCCGTGCAAAACTCGATTCAATCACTTCAATCTCAACAGAGGACATTGTAAATGTTCCAGGTGTGCGGCCCTATGGCGGAATTACAAAACTCTGGGACGTAGACTTCATCGCTGTCAGTGACCTGTGCTCTCAGTGTGGAATATGTGCACAGATCTGCCCTGTCGGAGCAATAAATGAGAAAGACAGCACCTCTATCGATCATATAAAATGTATAAGCTGCTGTGCGTGCATAAAAAAATGCCCATTAAAAGCACGCAGCATTAAACCAGGGCCTGTGCAGGATGCATCCAACCGATTAACAACCCTTTTCAGCGAACCCAAGCAACCTGAAAATTTTATCTAATTATCAAGAGAATTTGACCAAATAAACCTGTAACTTTTTAATTCTTTTACTAAGGAAGCACATCCAACAGTCGTAACCAGACATTTCGTAAAAACATAAAAAAGGATCAGCTAGCCCTCTAACTGATCCTTTAATATTTAATTCCCATGAGAATTTAAAAACTTTATTTTTTATAACCTAACTTTTCGTACTGCCCCACCGGGTCTTTGTACCGTCCTGTGATACTTAACCGCCGGCCTGCCGAAAGCCATTGCATAAACAGGTTCGTGATTATCAGGAAGACCAAGAAGCTCCAATGCTTCGGGAGCAACTGCTATAAGGGCCCATTTAGCCAGTCCGTCCCACACGGCCCCAAGGCCATTACTGGCTGCAAGCAATTCAAAATACGACAGGGCAATAATACCATCTGTCACCCCCGAACGGTTATCCTTTGGTGCCGATGTAACCAGAAAATGCGGTGCGCCACGAAAAAGGACATCAATACCATTTTCTTCGTATGCTTTGGAAAATCCCTCAAAGAAACTCATATCATCAGGCAGATTGCCATCCTCAATTGCCTGCCGCAATCCTCTGTATGTCCTCGTACGCAATTCATCCATCACAGAAAGATCGTCAACAACAGTCAAAACAGTAGTTCGACGATTCATACCTGTTGGCGCCATACGAACAGTCTCGAAAATATCAGCTAGCAACTCGGAATCAACAGGTTCCTGCCTGTATCTTCTTACTGAGCGGCGACCCATCATTAAAGTTTTCATCTTATCAGCCTCCGGAAAGCCACCTTTGAGTGGAAGCGACTTCTCGGGATTCAGGCCGAATATTGACAATGCCCCCGGCTTGCAGATGGCGAAGCAGTGCTGACATCCGATACACTGCTCTTCCCTTTCGGAATTAACAGCCGGATATCCGTCGACCATCTCGAGTATTCTGTACGGACAATCTTTAACACATTCTCCGCATTTTATACATAACTCGCTATCAATGTTTAATTCCATGAAGACTTCTCCCTATCTAAAAAATATAACATACAGGCCACGCTAAACAGCACGGCAGACTATTTATTTTAATTTTATACGCACTTCAACAAAAAGGAACATACGATGAAAGTTCTAAATAAAAATATCAGAATATCTTTTCTCTATTTCAGAAGACATCCATAAAGAAGTGACGCATCACGGACAAACTATCTATATCCGTCTTTATACTTCAGTCATGATTGACTGCTATACATACATAATAAAAAGGCATATCTACAGAAGAAAACAAAGGAGAAAATTAATGGCTGACTATGGATCATACATAGAAAAACTCAAAACAGGTGCCGCCGTCGACAACCCTTTCCTGAGCTTCATGGGTATAAATGTAGAAGAAATTAAAGAAGGATATGCCAGGTTCAGTATGGAAATAAGACCTGAGTTCATTCAGGGAGCAGGGATTATGCAGGGGGGATTGTCCATTGCATTATCAAGTGAAACCGCAGCCCATGCTGTTATGAGCACGCTTTCGGCAGGAGAAAAGCTTACCACCATCGAACTTAAAAATAATTTTCTCTCAATGGCATCCAAAGGAAGGCTTACAGCTGAAGCAACAGTTTTTAAACGAGGAAAAACCCTTGCCATTGTTGATTGTATAGTCCGCGATGATCAGGGAAAGGACATATCAAGAAGCAGTGCGACCCTGCTTATCTTTTCTGACTAAACAAGACCCATCTCAAACAAAAAAAATGTTATAAGCCAATAGAAATAGCTGCAATATCATCATGGGTTTTAAACCGCGGGTAGGTGCAGCATCTCACATCTGTAGATTCAATGCTCCGAATATGATCACGCACACCTTTGAGGCCGTATTGACGAAACAGACTGAACTGCTCGCCATAGTCACGCTCCTCCCGAGGATTTTCATTGGGCAGAAGCAGGCCATCTGTAAATAACAGTATCTGGCTGACCCCCTCAAGATCATGACTTCCTGCATTTAGAAAATCTATTGCCTCAGGCTCACCGTTGAAAACACCATAATCCAGATTCATCCGGGAACGGACTTTCGCTATCTGCTCATGGAGAGCTACACCAATAGGATCTTCGGTATCCTTCCCGACCTCTTTCCATAGACTCAGGGTTTCAACATCCTGATCTGGACACTTGCATAAAAATTCAAAATCACCGGTTTCATAAATGCACACGATCCTGCAGTCTCCAATCTGAGCCCACTCCATCTTACCGTCCTGCATGCGGACAATAGCCGCACTGGTACTCCAGAGATTTTTCTTACAGGACAGGTCAACATTACGATCAACCATTTCCTGTCTGATGACCCGGTTGGCCAGATTAGCAAGCTCCTGCATGGTCCCGCTGTTTCTGCTGAATTCCCTGCCTGCAAGACTGGAAGCCAGAAATCCGCCGGTATGCCCGTGTTCGTACGTTTCATGGATCAGGCTGGTGGCTCCGTCAAAGACACCAAAAAGATTATCCTCGAGCACCAGAAAATCTTCGTTCATGACTCCGCTTCCGTGCTCTATAAGTGATTCGACTTGCATCGTTCCACATTACAATGACTGACAGGCCACATCAAATAGATGTTTTTTATCATGACAAGACTTCTCTATTGAAAAGTCCAATGTGTTTTTTTAGTTTCAGCAGCCCCTTTTTAAGGATTTATTGACTGCCATGTTAAACACACCTATGTTTCAGCCATGAGAATCCTTCACCTTTTGAGCCAGATTCCGGATGCCACAGGAAGTGGTAAATATGTTCAGGAAATGATCCGCCAAAGCCTGCAAGGTGGACATGAAGCATTTCTCGTTGCCGGTGTTCCCCAAGGATTCAGACTTGATGAAACGGCCCTTGCCGGGACCATTACGACTGACCACTGCCTTTTTGTCAGGTTCGAAGAACAGGAGCTGGGATTTAAGGTTGTTGGTATGAGTGATGTCATGCCTTATCCCAGCACGGTTTGTTCACGCCTTACAAAAAATGATATTGCCGCCTACATCAAAGCCTTTGAACAGATTATTGCAAAAGCTGTCAGAAAATTTTCACCCGACATTATTCACTCTAACCATCTTTGGATGGCTACCTCCGCAGCCAGACGAGCAGTTCCTGACATACCGCTTGTAACAACATGCCACGGAACCTGTTTGAGACAACACAAGCTCTGTCCGGAACTGGGCCGCTCTCTTTTGCCTGATCTATCAGGCATTGATAGAGTCATTGCCCTTTTTGAACAGCAAAGGCAGGAAATCCGAAGCCTTCTTGACCTTCCTGAAGAGCGCATTGCCACTATCAGCGGGGGATTTAACCAGCAGTGCTTTTTTACAGGATTTAATAAGCCGGAACAGGACGGGATCAACATCCTGTACGCGGGGAAACTCACCCGGGCCAAGGGTGTTCCGTGGCTGCTGAAATCTCTGGCCCAACTTAAAGAAGTACCATTCCATCTACACCTTGTTGGGGGAAGTAGCGGCCCGGAAAAACAGGAAAGTCTCGATCTTGCAGCTAAGCTTGGCGATCAGGTGACTGTGCATGGAGTTTTATCCCATGAAGAACTGGGACACATGATGCGACAGTCACAGATATTTGTTCTGCCCTCATTTTACGAAGGCCTTCCTCTGGTCCTGCTGGAGGCTCTCGCCTGCGGCTGCCACATTGTGACTACTGATCTGCCCGGAGTGAAAGAACTATTTTCCTCTCACTCCAATGAAATGGTACGCATGGTTAACCTGCCAGGACTTGAGGCCATCGATACCCCGTATAAAACAGATGAAGCCCTTCTGGAAAAGCGGCTGATAAGTGCGCTTACGGATTCTATCAAGGCCGTTCAGACAAACAAAAGCCCGGACTCCGTAACCATAAAAAAACTTACGGAGCCATACACATGGTCAAATATTTTCAGTAAAATTGAGACCGTGTACAAGCAGGAAGTTTCAGGACAATCAGAAAAACAGTCTTGAGCAAGGTTGAACGATTTTATATATTCCGGTGTCTAAAACTATTCCTGTTCGTCCGGCAGCCCTTCAAAAGCCGGTATTGTATCCAGTTCATTATCCCAGTTTGCCTTCTTTCCGTAAAAGATATGTGCATCAGGTTGAATCGGAACATCACAGTCAAGGCTACCGGCAGGAACCACAACCAAATTGCCATCCATTTGAATATTCGGCAGGGCTGAACCGCAATGGATGCAAAAACTTTTAATATGACCTGTCATATTAAAATCATAAATACGCACACTATCCTCACCTGAAAGCCATTTCAATTCAGCTGTGGAAGAGAACAAATTGGCTGCATGGGCAGATCCGGTATCTTTTCTGCATCGCTCACAATGACAAAGATAAAAGCTATCAAAATTTCCTTCCACCTCGAAAGCAACTTTGCCGCAAAGGCATGATCCTTCATATTTCATTCAACTATCTCCCCAATATTTTGCACATATCCCAAAAACTATCACATGAATTCAACTGTACATTTAAGTAGTTCGGCTCTGGAAAAATATAATTACAAAATAAAAATATGGCTGGAATACTGATCAAGACAAGTTAAGGCTGAGATAAGATAATTCCCCGGTACTGCGTAAAAGCCCCATTAATCTCTTCCCTGATTACCAGTTGTCCCAAAGGACCAGAAATAAGTTTAACAAGTTTTTTACCGGGCTTGTTGGCTTTATCGACTATGTAAAATTTAAACTAATATTCTTGATATGTTAAGCAAACTGAAAGCTCAGCTTTGTAAAATTCAGGGCCAGCGCATAAAACTTCATCACTTGTTGTCAGCATGAAAAATGGCCTTTCATAATCGGCAAGGTCACATTATCAGCGACGTAATCGGTTACAACGGAGCCTTTTTATTCAATTCAAAAGGTAGGTTAAACAAAACAAAACGGCCCGGTATCCGCCAATTTGAATCCGGGCCAGACAGCAAAAGGGAGATGGGCCAGAACTCCCTATATTAAATTTCTGATTAGTCGGTTACCAATGACAAGCACCACAATATCCTGCCTCAGCAGGGATTACAGATACTGCCAGACTTTACCAATCTTTGGTTCCATGACTACTACAGCACAAAGATCACTGAATGCGATTTGAACAAGTTCAGCACGGAGTCCATCACTTCCCTGGCTTTTATTGTAAGCATCCATCACCTCAATGGAATCATTACGGGTGCGTGACTGCGGTGAGCTGCCGTCATGTGTCCGGGGATGGTAGCCAATGTAGATACTTTTGATATTTTCCTGTTCTATGTTCATTGCCTGTCCTCGCTGTTTTAGGTTGGTATGTTGCGATCCTGGGGCCGGTGTCATGATCCGGCCTGAGGCATAAGGTTTTTCCGTGAACGTCTTCAGCCGGAAAAGCTGCGTATAGTGCGGCTGCGGTACTACTTTTCAAAACCTGTACACAAAAAGAGCACCTGCCTGCCTTTTGCAGATGAAATAAGTAACCTCACCGTGAATTATTCAAACAACTAAACCGGGCTGAATCTCCGAAAACTTCTCTCCCTTATTTATTTGTAACCATTAATATAATCACCACAAGAAATGCAAGCCATACAAACAAAAGGAAAATATGAACTAAGTATCCCGGATTAAGCTTTCTCCCTCAGCCTTGAGATATTGCGCTTAATTAAAACTGACCTTTAAAAAAGAAAATGGCTTACAATTTTCATTGTAAGCCATTAAAATATAGAGCGGAACTAAAACAAACTGACCATTATTTTAAATTCCATAAATAAATGTAAGCCATGCACATCCTCAAATAATTTAATTTAATTCAGAGTAAAAAACATTTATTTCTCAGCGTAATTTAAGATATGGTATTTACTTATAATCTCTCCGGACTTGCCGTTCTTATTCCGTCTTAATTATCTGAATTTTCTTTCGTGACTTGAGTTCATATATATCAGGCCTTCTTTCATGCAGGGGTCGAACGCTACCGAACTCCCTGATCTGTGAAAGACTTGCAAAATCGAGGTCAGCAATAACAACAGTCTCAACACCAGGGTCAGCCTCACCGCTTAAGGAAGGAACGGGAAAAGCAAAATCACTCGGGGCAAATACAGCCGACTGCCCATAATTGAGCAAGTATGTTTTGACCCCGTGAAGGTTGCCTACATTTGCCGATATTACAGTATAAATCGAGTTTTCAATGCAACGGGCCTGTGCCGTTGACCTAACCCTGAAGTATGCTCTTTTTTCGTCAGTGCTGAAAGGAACAAATATTACTTCTGCTCCAGCCATTGCCAGAAGACGTGAAGTTTCCGGGAATTCTATATCATAACAAACCTGGATGGCTATACGCCCAAGCGAAGTCTGAAATACGCTAAGACCTTCACCCGGATGAATACCCCAATCCTCTCTTTCACCTGGTGTGATATGCAGCTTATCCTGAGTGTATACGTTTCCTGATGGAGTAAAAAGATGAGCAACGTTGTACAGTTTCCCTTCCCGCAGAACAGGATGGGATCCACCTATGATATGAAGATTGTAGTTTGTAGCGAGATCCTTGAACATATCCAGATACCGTTCGGTCATCCCGGCAAGCTCCATGACGGCTTTACGGGAATCCCATTCTGGCGGCATAGTGCTGAACATCTGTGCAGTGAAGAGTTCAGGCATAACGAGGAAATGACAGTGATAAGTATTGGCGGTGGAAACAAAAAATTCCACAGACTGCTGCATTTCTTCCCAACTTGATATCCTGCGCATAAGGTATTGAGCTGAACATACCCGGAACTGGCGCACAGGGCGACGCAATGGCGCTGCAGCTATCTTACGTCGAATTGGCTGAAAATCAGGGTTGGGCATTTCCAGAAAAGTAGAATAATTAAGGCTTGATGCATCCTGCAATAGATCCAGAAAAACACCCTTTACCTTATATCCGGCTTTAAGGTGCGCGTTAAGTGCAGAATCCTTGAGCTCACCTTTCTCAACTAAATCTACATACTCCTTGGCAGTCAGGACACCTTCCTGCTCATTGTAATTCATTATACGCCCATGAGCGATCATTCTGCTTAGATTATACCGCTTCATAATCAGCTTGCGCCGCTTGTATATCTTACCGGCAACCCCCTGCCCCCGGAAATCGGGATGAACGGCTATATCTGCTCCATAGAGAGTGTCTCCAGTAGGAGTATGAGTGCTGAATGTACCTCCACCGGTAATTTCATCATACCGGTACCAGTTAACCGATTCATCAAGCTGCACAATAATGGAAGTTGCATATCCTATTACTTTTCCATCGTATTCAGCAAGAATCTGACCTTCAGGAAAAGCAGTATATTGGAGAGCATACATCCTTTCATCATATTGATCTTCAAAATCTGGATAAGCAGCTTTCTGGCATTCCACAATCGCAGGCAAGTCAGCTTCAGTCCAACTTCTTATTTTAACTGATCTTCTAGGAGACATAGAGTATTCCTTTACTGGTAGGATTTTAGCCTGAAGAGATGGCATGGCAAGTCATGCTGCTTTTCCAAGCATAGCTGATATTTTTCACAATCAGTATGTGGTGTCCAGTATTATGTAGCATTACGCTTGTTAAACTCATAACATACTGTAATATGGCCTTTAAATCATTCAGAGAGATTGAAATTCTGAGACTTTCACAGAAGATTGAATCATTTGTCTTTGTTAGATGCACCAAAGTCATTCTACAGCCCATTTCCAGCCCTGCTAAAGCTTAGATGTATTTACAGCTACAATTTTAAGAACTGAAATATCGAGCTAACCCAATAACATTTAAACATTTGGATTGTATGATAATATATAATATTATCTATTCAAAATACTATGGGTATTATCAATTTTAAACTGAAGATTTCAGCTAGCCCAGTACATGATAAATTCCTGGTTTAATGATATAAAAATCATTTTCATGTCATTTTCGGTCAGTTAAATATTTTGTATAAATTAATTATATTTAAATGATATGTTTACTCTCTTCTTGAGAAGAACAATCCTTTCAACTAAATAACAACCTTAAATATCTATGAAAACCATCATATTAATTCCACCATCTGAAGGTAAAGCAGATGGTGGGTACAATAAACCTGTTCAGTCTTTATCAGGTATTACTGCTGATTTGATTAAATCAATTAATGAAGCTGACCCCCAAAAACTATATGGGCTTAAAGAGAAGGCTCTCGAAAAAGCTATTGATGTGAACAAGAAAATATTAAATTCTAAAACAATGCCGGCAATTGAGCGATATACAGGCGTTGTTTACGACGCTATCGATTATCAAACCATAAAAAACAAACCAGAATTTGATAATAAAGTGTTAATTGTATCAGGGCTGTTTGGCCTTGTCCGACCGACCGATCTGATTCCCAATTATCGCTTGAAAATCGATAAACTAAAAGCTGCCAAGTTATGGCTGAGCTCAAATTCAGAACAGCTAAAAGACAGATTTGTAATTGATTTACTACCTCAGGCCCACAAGAAAGCAGTGAAATATGACAATGGAATAGAGGTTGAATTTGTACTCAAAAAAGCAGGAAAAAAAATGCCTGCTGGTCATCAAGGAAAACATATTAAAGGAAGATTTGTCCGGTGGCTTATTGAAAATAACATCACCGACCCAAAACATTTCGAGGAGTTCACGGAAGATTCTTATAAATGGACCGGCGAAATTTTTCTGAAGGAAGTCTAGCCTCGCATCGGCCGATTACCCAAACGAAAAAAGGGCTTACAACTATAGTTGTAAGCCCTTAAATATATACTGGAGTTGAAGAGAACTGAAAATATTGGCCTCTTGAATATCTGCCATTCATGTCTTTATCTAAAGGAATAAGCGGCTAATACGCATGATAGCTGGAGCCAGAAGGATCACCAGTATGACACGTGTAATGTGAAAGGTAAGAACCAGAAATAAATCCACGTTCAACCCTCCTGCCATTCCGGTCATGGCAGTCATAGCACCGGGACTGGTGCTTATGAAGGCTGTGCCAGGGTCTATTCCCCAAAATTTGGTCAAAATGACCGCCATGACACTGCCCATCAAGATCAGCAACAAGGCTGAGATCAGGATTGGCACAGCGTAATGCTTTAGTTGCTGGAGCATATCTATGGAGAAACGAGAACCAACTGTAGCACCTACCACGATCTGGATGAAGAATGACCACTGCTTAGGCAGAACCGGGGAAGCTGCCATAAACAGCTTCAGAACGATAACACCAAGCATTGCACCGATGATGACACTACCGGGGATGTTCAAGTTTTTAGCGAGTATTCCACCCGCAAGCGCAGCCCCCAGAATAAGAGCGAGATGGTTAATTTGCTGTATCATATCATACCTGAAGTCGGTGGTTTTCCCGCCGATTGTTTTGGATGTTAACTGTTCTCGGAGCAATGACCTTTTACAGACAGGGCTACTGAATCAAAATGATGATTTAACGGCTGTTCCGACGTGGGTGGTCCTTATAGTTCCGCAGCTATTTGTTAGCAATTCTTTTCTACCACAGGAAAGACCGTAATTCCTGCCAGTACACATCTCATAAATTGTTTTGCTATTTTTATAGTATAAATAGAGATTTAAGAAACTTACTGTCCCAAGTTAAACGACCATCGCAAGTTTCCATAAGTAGATAGCATACCGTAAGAGCAGTCTAACCGCGGTGACAATAAAATACGTTTTTCACTGTTGATTCTGAATTACAGCTTAATCCCTCTTTCAATGATATTTCCAAAAAAAAAGAGGTTATCCAAACTATTGGATAACCTCTAGAAATATCTGGTGGAGCTGGAGGGAATTGAACCCACGGCCTCTTGAATGCCATGCGGGGAGACAGTTCACCAAAGGGTGAAATACTTGGATTAATTTTCCCCTTGGGAACAAGTTTTGGGGATTTTCCGGGTTTTGCGGTTGTGGATGGTTACCCAACTATTTTAGCGCAGTTAGAATATTTAAATTATACCGTACCTCAAGGAAAATCAGCTACTCAACATCATTTTCCAGCACACCACCCTCTTCCGTTCTTTCCTGATCATCTTGTTTTTTCGCCAACTTGCGCTGCCTTTTTTCTTCCTTTTTTTTCTTCTTAGCCAACTCTTTCTGGCGTTTTGCAAATGAATAATTCGGCTTTGCCATGGCGAACTCCAGTTTTGTTGTGAGAGATATAGATGCTTGGTAACCGCCCCTCATCAAGAGGGGCGGTTTATATAACCTGCTATGATGCAGATAAAACTACCAACGCGGACGTTCGGCGCGAGGATTGGCTTCGTTGACTTTGAGGTTACGCCCCCCCATATCCTGACCATCCAGTGCTTCAATGGCGGACAGAGCGGCGGAATCATCACTCATTTCAACAAAACCGAAGCCACGGGGACGGCCGGTTTCGCGATCTTCGATCAGTTTTACGGAAGAGACTTCACCGTAGTTTTCAAAAGCGTTGCGAACTTCATCTTCAGTAGCGGACCATGCGAGGTTACCGACATAGATATTCTTAGACATAATTTTTCCCTGTTTGTTGTGACGCACACCTTCATTTTTGGGTGATACGTCTTTGTGTTTGTTTATTGATAAATAAGATATCCAATTCCTAAACATTCAAAAAAAAATGGGTTGGATAGATACCTCTCAGACAGCAGATTGTTATGCTCGCAAAGAATTGCGTTCCCACTTACGGCCAATTTTCTTCACAGGAGAATGAGAAGATGACCTTCTTGGTTTTGCAGCCTTTTTCCTGCCTGTTCCGAAAGCAGAATGAGCATCTTGTTCAATCGACACATCCATTACCCTTTGAATGTCCTGCAGCTGTGAAACCTCTTCCGATGTAACCAGGCTTATTGCTTGACCTGAGCGTCCAGCCCTTCCTGTCCTGCCAATGCGGTGCGTGTAAGTTTCTACAGAGTCAGGCATGTCGTAATTTATAACATGGGTAATACGATCACAGTCAATGCCGCGAGCAACGATATCCGTTGCCACCAGAATCGAGTAGCGACCATCGCGAAAACCGTTCAAAGCCCTTTCCCGCTGTCCTTGACTCATATTGCCTTGCAGGAATGTGGTATTATATCCGCTATTACTCAACTTGCGTGACAGGTTTTTGGCCTTGTGCCTCGTCCGGGTAAAGATCAGCATGCTCTTATGCTCTGATCTGGATATGATTTCATCCAATAGTGCGATCTTTCTGTCACTCTGCGTCTTGTAAAAGATATGCTCGACGCTGGAGACAGGTGACGTTGCATTAATCTGAACAGTTTTAGGATTCACAAGAATGCGCTTCGTCAAAGTCAGAATTGATTTAGGCATGGTCGCGGAAAAAAGCAGATTCTGTCTCTTTGCCGGGAGTTTAGCAATAACCCGCTTAATATCGGGTAAAAAGCCCATATCAAGCATCCTGTCCGCTTCATCAAGGACAAGTGTATCTACAGCCTTAAAATCAACAGCCCCTCTTTCGATGAGTCTGACGAGCCGCCCCGGACAGGCAACGATGATATTTGAAGCACTAAATGCCCTGATTTGCGGCTGCATGCCAACGCCGCCGATGACGATGCTGCTGATGATGTCTGTTTGTCGGGCAAGAGAAGTGAAGCTCTCATCAATCTGAATCGCCAACTCACGCGTGGGAGCCAGAACCAGTACACGCGGTCCTCGTTTAGAGGAAGTACTGGTGAGAAGTTTTTGCATAATAGGCAGGGCGAATGCGGCAGTCTTACCTGTGCCCGTCTGTGCCAGTCCCATCACATCATGTCCATTCTGGACCAACGGAATTGCTTTGCGTTGAATGGGAGTAGGAGTGTCATAGCCGCAGAGTTTGACCCCGGCATTAATGCGACGGTCAAACGAAAAATCTGTAAAGGTCATAAAAGCCTTGAAAAAAAGTAAGGAAAACGACGACGCGTGACAGCGGTCGATCCCGGATTTACCGGGTGATAATTGGAAGGCTCTGGTACGGGGGAGTAAATCTAGAACTTACGTGGAACGTATGTTGCCCAAGTGGGGCCAAGAAGTAATCGTGCGTACAGTCACGCTGAGTTGGTAATTAATCAGCCATTCTCAGCAAGAAGTAAAGCTTTTTATTTTTTAATTATATAATCCATAAAAACAACCCTAAACGAAAAAAGGACCTACAATTTTCATTGTAAGCCCTTGAAATATCTGG
Source organism: Maridesulfovibrio sp. (assembly GCA_963676495.2). Taxonomy (GTDB): domain Bacteria; phylum Desulfobacterota; class Desulfovibrionia; order Desulfovibrionales; family Desulfovibrionaceae; genus Maridesulfovibrio. The sequence goes on from CAXXRF010000003.1 coordinate 1,040,509, forward strand.
TGGAGCTGGAGGGAATTGAACCCACGGCCTCTTGAATGCCATTCAAGCGCTCTCCCAACTGAGCTACAGCCCCACTTGCTGTGAAAAAAGTGTTTATAGAATCCGGAGCCTGCTGTCAACATTCTTTTTCAAGCTGTACATAAAATTTAGAATCTTAACCGATGAACAACCTAAAATAACCTCTCCAGATTTTCCCTGAATCTATCACAGGCGAATCGGTACAATTCCATATCATGCATGTTATAAGCCTCAATCCGACTTTGTAACTTTGCAGGTACGCGGGACATATAGTCTTTTACCGGATTTTGATTTACCTTGACTGCTGGCGCCGAAGCTTTAAATCCCAGAGTCCGCGCCAGCAACAAGTAACTCGGTTCGAAGTGTTCAAGCAGCCCGAAACCGACAAATTTTTCCACCAGATTACGCTTGGCTCTTTCCAGCATCTCTCCCGTAGCGGAAAGGCTGTAATCAAAACTTTCACCATCAGCCGCTATAATCTTGGTTTGAAGGTTATTAACCATCAGGTGTTTGTGAACCGGAAGAGTCAGAGTATTCTCCAGAGAAATATCCTCCATCTCAAAATATTTAAGATTGTAAAAATAATGAGAAACATACCGATCCAATGGCCTCCGCAGCATGGTTATTTTTATCAGAGAGCTACGGAACTGGAATAACTCCGCCCAGCGGGTAAACCCTCCACAGGGATGCGATGTCCAGAGTTGCGGCGAAGGCTGTCTGAGGTGCTGATTAAACTCACTTTGTCCTATAGATCTGAAATTTACCGGCACCCTGCCGCAATCACTTCCCATTCTGTTGAAGAGGCTGTTTCCCGCAGCTTTCGGAATGTGGAAAAAAACAATATCTGAATTACTACTAATCATACCATCAATCTCTATGAAAACGCTAAACATGATCTGGATGTTACTTCATTGCTTCATAAACAAATACCCTGTCAAAAATCCTCATTTTTATATCAAGAAATGCAAAGATCACTTCGTAAAAAGCTATATCCACCTGCATTCAGCCAAGCTAACTACCGTCAAAAGAGACCGTCCTTCTTTGTGTACTGATGCACCAAAGTCTTTATCATTTTAACAATGTGTTTTATGTAGTTAACATGCTAGGTTGTCTGATGAAATCATTATTTAACTGATTTGTGATGAAACCCTGCTTCATATTCAAATAAACCAGAGACTGATTTTTTAATTATAACCACTTCAAACGGAGCTTTTGAAATGATCGATCAGTTGCAAACTCATCGAAAGTGCAGATTATCTTTCCTATGTGTGATGGCACTGCTTGTTTTCATGCTGGCACAGCCGGTATCTGCCCAGACACCTGATTCCGACCCGGCAGCTGCCTTAAGCCAAATGAGTGAAAAGGATAAAGCCAAGTTTGCTCCGACAAAGGAAGACCTGAAAAAAGCCAAAGAAGCAGGAGAAGAACTCTCTTTGCCGCAGGCAATCCGTGACAGCATTGAAATGACCCATAAGGGATACTCCGACATTGATGAAGGAGCTGAGTATGTTGTTAAAGGTTTCCAGATGGCTCCTCAGGAAATATCAAAAGCTCTGGATAAACTTGCTCAGGGACAGGGGACAGGAAGACTTCTATATATATTAGGGGTTGTTCTATTCATATACGGAGCAGGGCTGTGTGTTGAATGGGTAGCAAGAAAACTGACCACAAAACTGCGTAATAAAGTTGAAAACGCACATACAGGCAACCTGTTCAAAAGGATTATCAACGACCTTATCCTGACCGGGTTTGAAGTGGGATACTTTCTTGTTTTTCTATACGCAACAATCAACATCATGGTCCTTATTGCTCCGGGAAGCAAAAATATAGAACTGGTTGCCGGAGGATTCCTCATACCCATAACCCGGGCCAGAATCGGCATCCTCATCGTTAAGTTTCTCTTTTCGCCACATTCAGGGGAATCACGTTTCATACCAATTACCGACTATGCGGCAAAAGAACTCACCTTCTGGCTTTCGCTTACAATGGTTCTTTCTCCGCTTTTCGCCCGAACCGTATACACACTGTCCATGATGGGACTTGCAAATGAGACCTTCGAAGCTCTTTTCATGCTTGAAATCATCATTCCAACTTCGCTGCTTCTTACTCTTATCTGGCGGAACAAAAACAAGCTCAAAAATTACATACTGGAACATTCATTGAGTCAGGAGCCAAATCCCACAGAATCATGGGTAGCCAATAACTGGCATCTGCTGGCCTCGTTCTACCTGCTGTTTCTTGTCTCTCTGCGGCAGGCCAGCCTCCTTCAGGGTAAGGACATGCTCGGGGCTTTGCTTATAAGTCTCGCATCAGTACCGGCGGTTATACTGCTCGACATGACATTGTTTGCAGCTCTCAAGAACATGACCAATAAGAAAAAACATCCCAAAAAGGAAGGGGAGAAAGAGGAACCTCAAAGTTTTGTATACATAAGTCATGTTCACTCTGCACTTAGAACTATCCTAGGGCTTGGACTTGGATTTTACCTGCTTGGAGTCTGGGGGATTTCGTTCAATCTCGGACCGACATTCTCCAAAGGGGCCCTCAGTATCTTTATCACCGTTCTGGTCAGTTACCTGATATGGGAATACTTGAGCGGGCTTATTGATGCCCAGTTTGAAGGCCAGTCTGATGACGGGGAGGAAATGGAGGAAATGGGTAAAGGAGGGTCCAGAAAAAACACCCTTTTAACCCTGCTTAAAAAATTCCTGATGATCTGCATCATTGTTATGAGCGTCCTGATTATCCTCACATCTGTAGGGGTAAACGTAGGCCCGCTGCTCGCCGGTGCCGGTATATTCGGTCTGGCTGTCGGATTCGGTTCACAGGCGCTGGTTAAAGACGTCCTCTCCGGAGTATTCTTCCTGATTGATGATGCTTTCCGCATCGGAGATTATGTGGAAGCAGGAAAGTTGAAAGGAACCGTTGAACGGATTTCAGTACGTTCAATCAGCCTCAGGCACAGCCGTGGACAACTACAGATAATACCATACGGATCTCTTGGTTCAGTTACAAACTTCAGCCGTGACTGGGTGGCCATGAAACTTGAAGTCAGAATCCCCTTTGACGTAGACCCGGAAAAAGTTCGAAAGATTATCAAGAAAGTAGGCCAGAAAATAGCAGAAAACGAAGAACTAGGCCCTCTGCTTCTCGCCCCGATCAAATCTCAGGGAGTCAAGGAAATAGATGACTCCTCACAGGTTATCAGAATCAAGTTCCGTTGCCGCCCCGGTGACCAGTTCTCACTTAGGAAGGAAGTATTCCGCCGGGTGCGTGAAGCGTTTGCAAATAACGGTATTGAATTCGCACCCAGAAAGGTTACCGTCCATGTTCCCAACCTTGAAAATGCTGTCCTTTCCAAAGAACAGATTGCAACAATTGCCGCGGCTGCCGCGGAAGCAGGGCTGGCTGCCAGCGATGAGAACTCGGACAAATAAAATAAATCTGACACGTATGAGAGAGGGGATAATATTTTCCCCTCCTTTTATGCCACCATGCTCCATGAATACAAAAATATAAACATTTCCCTACTTGGCATGCATCTGATCGGCTCTGCCATCACAGCCGGACAATTCATAATGAAATTACTTCACTATCAACACAGCATTCATCGCTGAATCTCATGTTTCTTTAAAAGCTCGTAAAGGTAGCCACGGGAAATACCTGCAAGTTCAGCAGCTCTCTTCATGCTGTTCTCCGAACGTTCCAGCAGCATTTCAACATACTCCCGCTCAGCCTTATCTCTATAATCCTTGAGCTTAGGAAAAGCATCTACTTCCGCTGAATTCGCGACAGAATCAACGGGAGAAATTTTGAGCCCTTCCTGCGCCGCCCCGATACGCACATGGATTGGTAGATGTCGACTGAATATAATAGGACTATCCTGAGATGCCGCGACAGCCGCGCGTACCGCATGCTTGAGTTCACGAACATTTCCCGGCCACGGATATGCCATCAGTGTAACCCAGAATTCGTCGTTGATATTTTTACAGGGAACCTGAAGCTCCGCGCAGGTCTTCTTGAGATAATGATTCACCAGAGGTTCAAGATCTTCAATCCGTTCACGCAATGGTGGCAGGGAAATCAGAACCCCGCGCAACCTATAAAGCAAATCACTGCGAAACTTTCCCTGCTGAGCCATCTCTTCTAAATTCTTATTTGTTGCAGCCACCAGCCTGAAATCGGATTCCAATTCCTTCTGACTGCCAACCGGACGATAACTTCCTGTTTCCAGTACCCTTAAAAAAGAAGCCTGCATTTCCATAGGCAGCTCACCTATCTCATCCATAAACAGAGTTCCGGTGTGTGCCTGGGCAATAACTCCTTCCTGAGCTCGATCCGCACCGGTAAAAGCCCCCCGAACGTGACCAAATAACTGGGAAACAAGCAGAGTGGGGGAAAGAGAGGCGCAATCGAGAATAACAAATGGTCGGCTTGCACGCTTACTGTGCTTGTGCACAGCGCGGGCAAAAAGCTCCTTCCCTGTCCCGGTTTCGCCGTTGATCATAACCGTGACATCAAGCTGGGCTGCTTCCTCTACTCGAGACAAGCTGCGCTGCAAATGAGTGCTTGACCCGATAATTCCTTCCGGATTTATTACAGAAGACGGAGCAACCTGTTTATGCTTGCGATATGAGACCACATCCTGAAGCGAACGCCTGATCTTATCTACGGTAAGGGGTTTGGTAAGATATTCCCATCCCCCCCGCTCCAGAACAGTGGCTGCTCCGCTTAAATCGGCATAACTGGTAATTACAATTACTTCCGGAGACAGGCTTAAGCTCTTAAAATGGTTTATTTCATCAACACCGTTACCATCAGGAAGGAGCACATCGAGAAATATCACATCATAATTCTCAGCCTCTGCCTTGATGCGCCCTTCAGTAAGAGATGAAGCAGCTTCAAACTGATATCCCATTTCCTCGGCAACATCGGCAAACAGCACATGCATCATTACTTCATCATCTATGAGGAGTATTTTTGTCATTTATTTCCCCACAATCCTTCTTAAAGAAGAGAAAGTTTCTCCCGCCGATTTTTCAAGACCTGCATTAAGCCTTACTAAATCAGCCAGCCTCTTTTCGCGCACACACATTTCAAGATCCTCGGCTTTTTTAGACATATCATCTGCCTGAATCATGCCCGCAGAATTCTTGAGACTGTGAGCCAGTCGTAAAACTTCATCCATATTTTCTGAAAAAACTGCCTCCCTGAGCAAAGTCAGCTTTGGCGGCGTATCCAACAGAAAGGTCTCTGCAAGTTTTACAAACAGCTCCTTACGCCCTCCCAGACGTTCCAAAGCTTTATCCATATCAACGTATCCGGCTGTCATAATTTTATTTTCCTGCAGATTATCATCATCAACAATTAGCTCCTTACCACTATACGTGGCCAGAGCATTGAGAATTTCATGGCTTTCCAGCGGCTTGGCTATATAACCATTCATCCCCGCCATCAGGCACTGCTCCCTGTCCTCACTGACCGCAAAAGCAGTAATCGCCACAATGGGAACCAAGCGTCCCGGATTACCGGCAGCTCCAGCCCTAAGCTTTCTGGTAGCTTCAAGCCCGTCCATCTCCGGCATCTGTACATCCATGAATACAATATCAAAGTCGTGATTTATGAAGAATTCAAGAGCCTGTTTACCATTCTCGGCTACAGTCACAAGATGACCTTCATCCTCCAGAATCTCAGAGGCAAATATACGGTTGAGAGGATTATCATCAACCACAAGAACCCGGCACGAAGAACAAATTTTGTTTTTCCCCGTTTCTCCCACACTGCTATCATCGATAACTACCCCATCTCCGGGTAACGAAAGAATCACCTCAAAGGAAAAGGTCGATCCCTTTCCGTTTTGGCTCGTGACAGATATTGTCCCATTCATCATAGAAACCAATTCCTTACAGATTGCCAGCCCTAAGCCTGTTCCTTCATGGGCTTTATAGTGGGATGAATCAACCTGCCGAAAACTTTCAAATATGACTTCCTGCTCATCCTCAGGGATACCTATCCCGGAATCCTCAATTTCGAACCGTAATTTTACAGAATCAACATGATGATCATCTGCCCTGAAATCCGGGAACTCTCCAAGGGATATCCGAACATTAACATACCCGCTGAAAGTGAATTTAACCGCATTACCCACCAGATTTGTCAGTACCTGCTTCAATCTGAATGGATCACCGATAAGCAAATCAGGAACATCAACCGCCACCTCACCGTTAAGGGAAAGCCCTTTGTTGGCTGTTTCAAACCTGAAAACAGCCAAGGCATCATTCAGGAGTTCGTGGATATCAAACACTTTATCTGACAGTTCCAGCCTCCCGGACTCAAGACGTGAAAAATCGGTAATATCCGTAATTATCTCCAGCAGAGTCCATGCTGAATGACGGACCATTTCTGCATAGCGGTCCATCCCCGGTTCTAGCCCTTTTTTACGCATCAGCTCGGTCAGCCCCATGATTCCATTAAGGGGAGTCCGCATGTCATGGCTCATATTGGCCAGGAAAACTGATTTTGTCCGGTTTGCACGTTCAGCCTCCTCGCGCTTTCTCTGAACCAGATAGGTGGATCCACAGATTCCAAACAGACCGACCAGAAAAATAAGAGTGAATGCAAAGTGAGTCTGAGCAACTACGCTTTTACGTGTATTTATATAGGGACCTGCCGGAAAAGAAATGGAAATACCGCCAAGAATGGGACGCCCTGCATGGCCGAACCCCGCATGACAACGCATACATTCCTCTCTTGAATAAAGAGGAGCCATATACCGAAATACCGGATGATCTTCAGACGAAACGAGTTCAAATTTTTCTTTCAGGCCTTGATTGAAATCCCTAAGCGCATCGACTTCCCATTGATCTGCTGCGTTTGCGGGATGAACAGGATCAAGACTTGTAATATTAAACCTGATGTCGCGATCACTTCTGGCAATGGAGGAAAGCTGGCGAGTCATATAAGCCGGGTTAATTTTGGCCAGAACTATCCCATCCTCAGTTTTCAGCGTCCTCTCATCTTCCATTAGATAGTCATTAGGAGGGCTATCCTTTGTAGCCAGCACATACACTCCTCCATGAGCAGCATTCCATGCGCGTGTAATAACCACCTGCTTAAAAAATGTTTTGGCTTCACGCTCCGCCATTGATTCAACATGCCCCCTCTCGGAACGAACCGACCAGACAGCCAGAACCAACAGAAACAACAGCCACAGGACGCCTAATCCTATCGGCCAAACCCACAATCTTAAAGGGAACTTCTTTTTTGTCATGCGCCTTTGCTTATTTCGCTCAGTGAAGAAGTGCTGCAAACCATGTCATCTATACAAAACACATTGTCATGTATTTATGACAAATTCATAAATACATGACAACGAAAACATCACCCTGATTAAGTATAAAATATTTTCATATCACGAGAAAAGCACGTTTCACCTGCCTTTCCGAAGGACGGATGAAATAAGCAGCAGTTGGCATGGATATTGGTTTAAGCAAGTAGGGAAATACGGCTCAGATATTCATTCAGGGGAACACCCCCCAGAACAAAAATGAATCGATTAGATATCTCTATCAACGCCGCACTCTTCTGCGGCTTAAATTCAAACACAGTTACAAACAAGGAGGATGAACAACGAAACAGAACTTCCGGAAAAATTCATAGAGACAAAATTTCCTGAGGCCAAAGTAAATCTGTAGAGAGAGGTGCCTATGAACTTTAAAACGGTTCTACGGTTCTGTGCACTGGCAAGTGTAACCGTTGCTGTGGTGATGGGGGTGTACCTGGTCCAAGAGTCCAAGGCCACATCATACCTGTCGTCCGACTCCGCAGCCTGTATCAACTGCCATGTCATGGAAAGCTATTATGCTACATGGCAGCACAGTTCACATGCTCAACGCGCCACTTGCGTTGAGTGTCATTTGCCGACGGAGAACTACGTCGACAAATACGCGTCCAAGACCCGCGACGGGTGGAATCACTCTGTCGCCTTTACCATGAACACTTATGGGAAACGCATGCTCATAACCGAAGACGGAGCCCGTCGTGTTCAGGAGAACTGCATTAAATGCCACTCCAGTTTTTCCAAAACACTCGTCAAAAATGTAGACCGCTACCACGCGTTCGACAGTGAGTCGCTGGGAGGAAGGAAATGCTGGGATTGTCATCGTCAGGTACCGCACGGAGGAGTGCGCAGTATTAACGCCGCACCAGTAAGACTTGGCGTGAAGTGGACACAATAATTTCTATTAGGAGATGAAAGGGGGAATAATGAAGAAAAATACTTTCATACTAGTGGGGGCTTTGATCGCGATAGCCTTCATGACGTACATGCTGCTCTCAATCAATACCAAGAAGACTGAACAGGTTATGCTCAATACCACTCCCGTTATCAAAGCGGAAGGAGTGGAAGCCAGAAGTGATATCTGGGGTAAGGACTACCCCCGCCAGTACGATACATGGAAAAAGACCAAGGACAGCAACAAGATTGAAGACCTTGTTGAAAAATATCCCCAGTTGGCAATCCTCTGGGCTGGCTACGGCTTTGCTAAGGATTACAATGCACCCCGCGGACACTTTAATGCCCTGCAAAGCAACATCAACACTCTTCGCACCGGAGCACCGACCGGCCCCAATGACGGTCCCATGCCTATGGCGTGCTGGTCCTGCAAATCTTCGGATGTTCCCCGCATTATGGAAAGAGACGGCGAACTTGAATACTTCACCGGCAAATGGGCCAGGCTGGGCAACGAAATTGTGAACCCCATCGGCTGTGCAGACTGCCATAACAGCCAGACAAGCCAGCTCGAAATTTCAAGGCCATACCTTAAAAGAGCCCTTGTCGACAGTGGAAAAAAACTGGAAGATCTATCTTTTCAGGACATGCGTTCACTGGCTTGCGCTCAGTGCCATTCCGAGTACTACTTCAAGAAAACTCCCTATACCGACAAAGAAGGTAACAAGCAGACTGCTGCAGTAGTTACCTTCCCGTGGGCCAAGGGACTCTCTGCTGAAAACATGGAAGAGTACTATAATGAATACGATTTCAAAGACTGGACTCACGGGCTGAGCAAAACGCCCATGCTCAAAGCTCAGCACCCCGGCTATGAAATGTTCACAACCGGCATCCACTTCAAACGTGGGCTGTCCTGCGCAGACTGCCACATGCCTTACACTCAGGAAGGCAGCGTAAAGTTCTCCGACCACCAGATCCAGAGCCCGCTCAATAACATCTCCAACTCCTGCCTGACATGTCACCGCCAGAGTGAGGAAGAGTTCAAGAAAATTGTTGATGAAAAGCTCAAGCGCAAAAACCAGCTCAACGTAATCGCCATGAACAGCCTTGCCAGTGCTCACCTTGAAGCAAAGAAAGCCTGGGAAGTAGGAGCAACAGAAGCGGAAATGGCCAAACCAATTGAAACCATCCGTTCAGCACAATGGCTCTGGGATTACTCCATTGCCAGCCACGGCTCATTCTTCCATGCTCCGGAAGAAACCCTGCGTCTGCTTGCTGTCGCAAACAACAAAGCGATGCAGTCCCGTCTTGAACTGCAGAGTATCCTCGCCAAACATGGTGTAGCCAACTACGAGGTTCCTGATTTCTCCACAAAGGAAAAAGCTCAGAAGCTCGCCGGTGTTCCATTTGATAAACTGGTTAAGGACAAAATGAGATTTAAAAATGGAATGGTGGTTGAATGGTATGATGATGCTGTCAAAAAGGAACGGCTTGATCAGAACTGGTGGAAAACCATTCCCGATAACACTGCCTATCCACAGAAATAGGTGCTTAAACCTGAAGCACTCCACAAAAACTAAAGCAAGGGACGTCATCATCGACGTCCCTTTTTTATTCTATCTGAGAAGAGGAAGAGCACCTGTAAGCTTTCTTACACAGCCGGCCTCTCCGAGGATGCCAATCCCGATAAACTCAAGCTCATCTGTTTTGCATTTACTCAGCTGTTGAATATAGTGATCGTAATGTCTGGATCTTTGTGCGGTGGATGTAAAACTGACCAGATACAGATCCTTATTAGAGGCAGCCTTCTCATACAGTTCCAGAATTCCAGCTCCATCAGAAGCCAGAATAGGAATAGGAAGTTGGGTAATCCCATGATGAGTCCGCCCTGATGCATCTTCAACATCCGGTCCAACCACATCTTCACCAACCTGACCGATGCTGGTTGCCAGAACTGCCGCAGTATTAACCTGTAATCCAACAGGTAAATTCTTATCTAAAACAATGACATATTTCTTTTTAGACATTTAATCCTCCATAATCCGGTTTATCCGATGGATAGACTATGTCTTGCCGATTATCTTGCAGAATATTGCTGTAACTTTAAAAGATGCTGTAGGCATCCAATACATTTTTAATGATTCATCACTCAGGCAGAAGTAAAAAATAATTGGAAACTTTTGTGCGTTATATCGTTACTGTTAGAAAAACGCGTCGGGCAGGAGAAGTCAGTATATTACATTACCGGGAAGCATGATTGTCGGGGGCAGAACATTTACTCACAAATAATCTGGGTTTGTCCTGCATTGCTGACCGCAAAAATAAGCACGAACTAAAAAGAAAGGGTTTACGATCTTCATCGTAAACCCTTGAAATATCTGGTGGAGCTGAGGAGAATTAAACTCCTGGACTCTTGAATACCATGTATGATGACAGGTGTGCAAACTTTGAAATACTTCGACTTTTTATTTTGAAGTCAACAGAAAATCAGTGATGTTGGAGGCGTGTTGAATGCATTTGGTTGACCGGATGGTTGACCAAAATCTTGGTGCTAATTTAGATCAATGGGACGCCAAAGCCCTCAAAATACCTACAAACAGGATCGTAGAATTTCGGAAGACGAGTAGCATCCTCACTATCTCCAAGAGGGATAAAAACAACCATCCCTTGACGAGCACGAGTTAAGAGCACGCGATACGCGTTTAGGAGATATCTCCTCCTCAGCGCGTCATTAATGTTTTGCCACTGCGTGCCGCGAAAACTCTTATATTCCCATGTCCCCATTCCCATTCTTAAACTCGGGTCCCAGGCAACACAGGTCCAGTCTAATTCAAGACCTTGGATGTCAAATTCTGTAGCAGCATCCTCTAGAAATGAAGCTGAGCGGACATCTTCACGTCCATTGAGGAACCATGTCTTTGGGTCAATTGCTGATTTGACATGTATACCTTCTGGCTTCAGCCTATACCCTCCAGAATATGCGGTAAGGCCATAGCTTTCACCTCCACGAGCTTGAGCTTTTAACCATTGCTTTGCAGCTTGGAGGTCCCTCGTCAAAACAATAGGATAGGAATCTTGAAGCTCTTGGAACAATTCAACACCACTCTCTGTATCCAGTGACAACACAGCCTTGATGAACTCAGATAATTTCTCCGAGCGGAAAGAACGCACTGAAACAGAAAGATGCAAATCCTTTTGGATGGACAACTGCCCCTGATCAATAATCGAATATAGCTGACCGCCGTGAGTGTATTCTTGGTCTGTTAGTATATCCGAAGCGTACACATCCCAATGAGGATATTTCCTCTGAATGGCGTTGAACCACTCCGGTAGCCCAGCTTCACCAGTGTTTATTTCCTGGCCACCTCCGATCAGACACACGACGGTTGCCCAATCTTCATGACGGTCTATTATACTGATCAGAAATTCTGGTTCTGACATGTCAAAGTCCCGTATCCCACGCTTCCTAGACATGAATGATGCAGCCTGCTCTGAAGTCCAAGCCCGTTGGGCTTCATCGAAAATCACAACCTTCTCAATCGGGGCTCTTTCAGTTTGAAGATTATCGTCTCTGAAGTGATGAATATTCTGGATAAACGCTTTGGATTTCCTCAACGCCACAGCTTTAGTGAGTTTGTCCCCATTAAGCTTTGTTTCAGCTACTTCATTTCTAGCAAGAGCCTCTTGGAGAACGTCCACAAGCGGCCCATTCCCAGACAAAAAGACGGCATGCTCTCCTTCGTCAGCATTGTGCCTATCGTTGGCGATGTTAAGCCCTGCTAACGTTTTACCTGCTCCAGGAACACCGGTTATGAAACAGATAGATTTCCTGTGCTCACTCTTTGAAAGCTCAATTATATCTGAGATCGCCGCAGAGGTTCTCCCAAGGTTGATCGCCCCAGAATCAGAACGCGATATTTCTTCAACACTATGCCCTTTGTACAAAGCCTGAGCTGCTTCGATAATAGTTGGAGTCGGCTTGTAAATTGAATTCATCCAGGCAATGGGATCAGTTGGCTGAAGTCCTCTCTTTGCCGCTATGCTCTCAACAAGCTGTCCCAGATTATGCTTGTTCGCATTCACAGGCATCCACACATTATCGGGATAAACATCCATACGAAGGCTTTCGGGTGGAGCATCGGTACAAGCCACGACAGGCACGATCTCACAGTGGTGGCTTTCTTCGTGAAAATTTTTCAGATCAACCGAGTAGTCTAAGACTTGGTCAATAGCTGCTCGTGAGTAAGCCTTCTCTCCTACTTTGAATTCGACAACAAAGACTAGGCCTCTATAGAGGATCACGACATCTACGCGCTTTCCCATGCGAGGAATTGAGTACTCGAACGCGATATAAAAGGATTCAGTAAGGGAAGTAAGTGAGTTCTTGAGGATATTGATTTGAGATATCCAAGAGTTCTTCTGTAAGTCTTCGAGGGCAAAAGAGTGATGGCGGGTTAGCTCCCCCAAAATGGTCATCAAATCGTCCTTAAAAAACTGATCTCCAGTAGCAGAGTAGTATGCTCGTTGCATTTTGCAGTATCCAGTATTGCTGATTTATTTCGTGGAGAGAATTAGACAAGTAGCCCTTCCGCGACGAGGCGCTCGACAAACGGAATGTCAGCTGGGAGGAATTGCCACTGGGAAAGTTCTTCAAGAGAAGACCAAACGAGTTTAGAGTGGACATTGGGTTTAAGTGAACCTCTTTCCAATACACACACGAATGCCTGAAGGTTAATTGAACCTGAGTCGTAGTCGTAAATGGATTCGCCATACCATCTAGAGATCGAGATATTGACCTCAAGTTCTTCCCTAATCTCTCGAATTAAACATTCTTCAAGAGACTCCCCATCTTCGAGCAGGCCACCAGGGAACTCCCAAAAACCTGCTAGCGATGGGGGAGTAGCGCGTTGAGCGATAAGGCCCCTGCCGTCCTGAATGATCAAAGCAGCTGTCACGAGTTTCAAACCATCATCCTGCCTTTCGGGAAGTTGTTGCTCTAGCATTATACTGTATAAATTGTAGTGAGCAAGAGTATATTCCAATAATGAAAATATAGTGCCAACTCGAAACCCAGTCCCCTCCAAATCCATCCCCATATTTCGCGCAAAAATACCCCACAATCCTGCGCGTTCACAAAACACCTGACCACCCACTCCCCCTACCCCCAGAACGGCAGAAGGAGCAAAATTATCACACTCCGAAAAACCGCCACCAAGAACTGGCTAAAACAAATCTTTTTTCAAACATCCTCAAACACATTTCACATAGCTACTTCATCATTAATCTCAAACACTTCGCCCAACAACATGTTGGCCAAACGGTTGACCACCAAAAGTAAAAGGACCGCATAGCTATGAAGCTAAACGGTCCTTTTACTTAAGAAATATCTGGTGGAGCTGAGGAGAATTGAACTCCTGGCCTCTTGAATGCCATTCAAGCGCTCTCCCAACTGAGCTACAGCCCCACTTGCTGTGTTCAAAGTGTTTATAAAAGGCAGCCTCTGCTGTCAACTAACTTTTTAAATTATTTTATATTTATTTCACTTTATCAATTCATGTGGCAGGCTGAAATCACCTCAGTCATTTAAACAAAATGCTGAACCAGCCTTACATGGCAAAATAGTACAACTAAACAACACATAAAGTTTACTTTTGCAAAACATTCATATTGCCACAAGTCGCAAGTTCGATTATCTTATGCCCCGATTCACGATATTAAACCCGCTATCTGTTCACGAGGTACCATGCTCGACATAGGTCTTAAAATTCTCTCTAAATTTGCATGGGTTGCAGTTGTTTTCATAGGTATCACCATCATCAGCTTCTGGGTAATTCATCTTGCTCCGGGATCACCTACCGATATGGAAACAACCCTGAACCCCACCGCAACTATTGAAACACGCCAGAAACTGGAAAAACTGTACGGGCTGGATAAGCCTTTGCACAAGCAATACATAAACTGGGTAACCAGACTGGCAAAACTCGACTTCGGGCTTTCAATGTCAGGAGACCGCAGACCGGTCTGGGATCGCATTAAAGAGAGGTTGCCACTCACCTTCGGCATGAATGTCGCTTCATTGCTGCTGACTTTAATGATTGCGGTTCCCATAGGAATGTACTCGGCATGGCGACAGGGAGGCTGGTTTGACCGGGGAATGACGGTACTGGTCTTTATCGGATTTGCGGTTCCCGGATTCTGGCTGGCCCTTCTTCTGATGCTCTGGCTTGGAATTTACTACCCCATATTTCCTATTTCCGGCCTGACCTCACTTGATTACGAACTGCTTTCCCCGTGGGGTAAATTTGCTGATCTGGCAAAGCACCTGGCTCTGCCCATCTTTATTTATACCTTCGGGAGTCTGGCTGGTATGTCCCGGTTCATGCGCTCTTCAATGCTGGAAGTACTGCGGCAGGACTATATAACCACCGCCAAGGCCAAAGGGCTGCCCATGAACAAGGTCCTTTTCAAACATGCCCTGCGAAACGGACTGCTCCCGGTTATAACAATACTGGGCCTCTCCATTCCGGGACTCATCGGAGGCAGTGTCATCATTGAATCCATTTTCGCCCTCCCCGGTCTCGGGCAGCTTTTTTACGGAGCAGTAATGGCTCGCGACTATTCACTGATTATGGGCTCTCTTGTGCTGGGTGCTATGCTCACTCTCGCCGGCAACCTGCTGGCGGACGTGGCATACGGATTAGCCGACCCGCGTATTCGTGCTGGAGGGAAGGATTAATGGGCAAAAACAAAACACTTTCCCCACCTTCAAGACTGCAAAAATACGGACTGCTCTACATAGGAATATTTCTGGTAGGCTCGGTATCGCTTGCAGCCGTCTTTGCTCCTTTGCTGACCCCTTATGATCCCTTTGCGCTCAACGTGGATCAGCTTCTGCTGCCTCCAAGTTCAGAACATCTGTTCGGAACTGACGCCTTGGGACGTGATGTTTTCACCCGTATGCTTTACGGGGGAAGGGTTTCCCTGTGGGTAGGTTTTGTGGCTGTGGGCATTTCTACTGCAATAGGCTTGGCGCTCGGCCTTGCTGCCGGATATTTCGGAGGTCTGGTTGATGAAATTATTATGCGCGGTGTAGACGTAATGCTCTGTTTTCCGTCCTTTTTCCTTATCCTTGCGGTAATTGCATTTCTGGAACCGGGACTGACCAACATCATGATCGTAATCGGGTTTACATCATGGATGGGAGTAGCGCGTCTTGTGCGCGCTGAAACACTTTCTCTACGTAAACGAGACTTTGTTCAGGCTTCAAAGCTTTCCGGTGCCGGCCCTGTCCGCATAATGCTTACTCATATCCTGCCCAATGCCATTACCCCGGTGCTGGTATCTGCAACCCTGGGAGTGGCCGGTGCAATACTTGTAGAATCATCGCTCAGCTTTCTGGGACTCGGAGTACAACCCCCCGATCCATCCTGGGGCAACCTGCTTATGGAAGGAAAGGAAGTTCTTGAGATTGCGCCATGGCTTTCGGTTTTTCCCGGCATGGCGATTCTGCTGACTGTTCTCGGCTATAACCTGCTGGGCGAAGCCCTGCGCGACATTCTTGATCCAAGACTGAAACAGTAAACGGTAACAACAATGCTGGAACTGCTTAGAATACGCGACCTCGCACTTATTGAAGACGCTGAAATTGAATTCTCTTCAGGCATGAATGTTCTCACCGGGGAAACCGGCGCTGGTAAATCTTTCATCCTGCGGGCCATTGATTTCCTTACCGGCCAGAAAATGCGACCGGACATGGTTCGCCCCGGCAAAGAGCAGGCCTTTGTAGAAGCACTTTTCATTGGCCATAACGGCGAGGAAACCATAGTCCGACGGGTCCTTTCTGCCGACACAGGGCGAAGCCGAATCTATGTTAATGACAAACTGAGTTCCCAGAACACCATCCGTGAACTCGGAGCATCCATGATTCTGCATACCAGCCAGCATGCACAGCAAAAACTGCTTCAGCCGGCCTATCAATGTGTAATTCTGGATTCATTTCTCAAGGACCAGACACTTCCTGCAGTTAAGGATTCAATTCTGGCTGAACTGCGAGGACTTCTTTCTCATAAAGAAGAACTCAAAAAACGTTCTGCGTCGCTGCTTGAGAAGAAGGACTTCCTTGAATATCAGAGCACTGAGATTGAGAAAGTAGCCCCATACCCCGGAGAGGAAGACGAACTTCTGGAAAAAAAGAACCAGCTGCGTGCTCAGGAAGATGCCGGTCAGTGTATTCAGAATGCTATGGACATAATGCGCGGGGCAGCGGACCTTTCAGGGGGAGTTTCCGCTCTGGGCTCAGAAATGGAGCGTATATGCGGACTTTTCCCGGAATATGATGAAGACCGTGAAGCTGTAGTTGAATTCAAGCATTTTCTTGACGACCTTGCAGGCAAGCTGAGAGCACAGCCACTTGATTTTGATTCCGAAGAATCAATCGATGACATTGAATCGCGTCTTTATGAGCTTTCCAAACTCAAGCGCAAACTGGGCCGCACATTGGATCAGATTGTAGACCTACAGAAAGAAATTCAGGAAAATCTTGATTTCCTTGATTCCTGCGCCCTTGAACTTGCTCAGATTGAAAAGAAGGAAAAAGAGCTGGCCGAACAACTGACAAAAATTCTTGAAAAACTTACCGCGGCACGCAAAGTTGCTGCCAAGAAACTTACTGACCGAGTTGTTGCAGAGCTTAAAGGCCTTGGATTCTCAGAGCATGTACAGGTTCAGTTTGAATTCAAGCCGCATGAACTTTATCCGGGACTGAGCGAAATGCGCGGAAGACTGATGTGGATTCCGAACCCCGGCCAGGCTGCGCAGCCACTGGACAAAATAGCTTCAGGAGGTGAACTTTCCCGCTTCCTGCTGGCAATCACCGGTCTTCAGGGTGAATCAGAACGTCCGACCCTGATCTTTGATGAAGTTGATTCCGGTATAGGTGGCCACACCCTTAACCGGGTTGGTGAGAAAATGCAGGAACTTGCAGCAAGACAGCAGCTCATTGTCATCACCCACTGGCCCCAGCTGGCAGCCCTTGCCGAGCGCCATTTCCTTATCCACAAAGGAGTAGTGGACAAAGAAACTTTCACTACCTGTCGACAGCTGGGAACAAAGGAAGTTAAAGCTGAACTGGAACGCATGGCAGGTAAGGAGTAGCATCCCGCAACTGGATTATTTGCCGCACAGTTAAATCCGCAGGCTTTTCATTCAAAATCAATTTATCTAATAATTTCGCATATAAATGACAAAACCGCACTACCTGATCAAGATAGTGCGGTTTTGTTTATTTCAATATTATGGAGACTAATAGCGGTAGTGATCAGGCTTGTAGGGACCTTCCACTTTTACGCCGATGTAGTCAGCCTGCTCTTTTGAGAGTTCGTCCAGCTTAACGCCGAGACGCTCAAGATGCAGACGTGCAACTTCTTCATCAAGCTGCTTGGGCAGAATCATTACCTGAGGCTCGTAATCGTTTTTGGCCAGATCAATCTGAGCCAGAGCCTGGTTGGTAAAGCTGTTGGACATTACAAAGCTGGGGTGACCGGTAGCACAACCGAGGTTGACCAGACGCCCTTCAGCAAGAACAATAACGGATTTTCCGGACTCCAGAACCCATTTGTCAACCTGAGGCTTGATTTCAATCTTTTCATTCTTGGAGTTGTTTTCAAGGTAACCCATATCGATTTCGTTATCAAAATGACCGATGTTGCAGATGATAGCCTCATCTTTCATGCGGGCAATCTCTCCACCTTTGATAACGTGGTAGTTACCGGTGCAGGTAACAAAAACATCACCGCGTTCTACAGCATCATTCATGGTGGTTACTTCAAAACCTTCCATGGCAGCCTGAAGTGCGCAGATGGGGTCAATTTCGGTAACAATAACACGGGCACCGAAACCGCGCATGGACTGAGCACACCCCTTACCAACATCACCGTAACCTACAACAACTACGATCTTACCGGCGATCATAACATCGGTAGCACGTTTGATACCGTCGGCAAGAGACTCGCGGCAGCCGTAGAGGTTGTCGAACTTGGACTTGGTAACGGAATCGTTAACGTTGATTGCGGGGAAGAGAAGTTCACCTGCTTCCTGCATCTGGTAGAGACGATGAACACCAGTGGTGGTTTCTTCAGAGACACCGCGAACTTTCTTGGAAATTTCAGTCCACTTGGTGGGAGTTTCGGCAACGGAAAGCTTCAGGCGGTCAAGGACGCACTGGAATTCCTTATTGTCGGTCTTCTCGTCGAGAATGGATGCATCCTTTTCAGCTTTAACACCGTGATGGATAAGAAGAGTTGCGTCACCGCCATCATCAACGATCAGGTCGGGACCGGAGCCGTCGGGCCAGGTCAGAGCCTGCTCGGTGCACCACCAGTACTCTTCGAGGGTTTCACCTTTCCAAGCAAAAACCTTGGCAGTACCGTTGGCTGCGATTGCAGCGGCAGCATGATCCTGAGTGGAAAAAATATTGCAGGAAGCCCAGCGGATA
Organism: Maridesulfovibrio sp.; assembly: GCA_963676495.2. GTDB lineage: Bacteria > Desulfobacterota > Desulfovibrionia > Desulfovibrionales > Desulfovibrionaceae > Maridesulfovibrio. The sequence goes on from CAXXRF010000003.1 coordinate 1,059,249, forward strand.
TCGGCGCCCAGAGCATAAAGGGTCTCGATAAGCATTGCAGTCTGGATGGTCATGTGCAGGGAGCCCATAACTTTGAGACCCTTGAGGGGCTTCTCTTCACCGTATTTCTCACGGATGGCCATGAGACCGGGCATTTCGCGCTCGGAAAGCTGCATTTCTTTGTTACCCCAGTCAGCCAGGGTGATATCTGCCACTTTGTAATCAAGATTCGGATCTACTTTGAGCATTGAATCCTCCATTATTTTTTAACTGATATACATACAAGGACCGTCAGTCCTTCATTTACCGGGAAACGGCGGACATCCACAGGTTCAAGCCCTGCATCAGCAATCCACCCGCCAAGTTCGTCTTCTGTAAAGCCCAGACGGCGGTCACCGAATTCGGTGCGCATCCGCTCGTTGGAATGTATAAGAAAATCCGCAATGACCAATCTGCCCCCGCTGGAAAGAGTTCGCGCTGCTTCTGCAACAGCCTTGTCCGGACGCGGCAGGTGATGCAGAACCATGGAGATCACAGCCAGATCGGCCTCCCAGTCACGAAGCGGAAGATGGGTGAGTTCACCTATACGAAGGCTGACCTTATCGTTATCCCCAATCCGGGATTCAGCCAGTTCCAGCATTTTAGGAGAACTGTCCACACCAATGACTGATCCGCATTTGACCAGAAGATCCTCAAGAAGAGAACCGTTACCGCAGCCGAGATCAACAACAACGGAACACTCGTCCACGATAGAGAGCAGTTCTTCATTCAAATTGAAATTACCGAAAACATCGCGCTGTAACCGCTCCCAATCCTCTGCGATTTCATCGAAGAATTTCCGGGTTTCCAGATTACGCTCAGCAAGGACCTGAGCTACACGTCTGCGATCTTCCGCAACTTCAGGCTCATCTTCAATCAGCCAGCTCACGGAATCAGCAAAACGGCTGCCGTTACCGGTCTGAGCCAATCTGTAAAAGTTCCAAAGTCCCTCGCGACGAGATTCAAGCAACCCGCTTTCGTGCATAATTTTCAGGTGACGGGAGACACGGGGCTGAGACATACCCAACACCTGCACCACTTCACCAACATTAAGCTCATTATCACGAAGCATGGCCAGAAGCCTGATTCTTATCTCATCAGAAAGAGCTTTGCTATACTTTAAAATCTCCATCTCCAACCTCATCGGCAAAACATAACGACATCTTTATATAACGATATTTCCGAAGATCTACGCAGCATATTCCAATGCGTCAAGCATTAACTATCATTAAAAGTGGAACAGGACCATCAAAGGGGTTTGCCAACCGGCATTTTAATGTATAAATAAAATTCCAACAAATTTTGTGCAGAAATAATTTATGGCAGCTAAGAAAAAATACAACGGACCCAAAAAAAGGATCTTTCATCCCCGCCAGCGCAAAACACACTCCATTGGTGAAGCCATGGGGGATTTTGTAAATATTGTAGACGGGGACCGGAAACTCATGATTCCAAGACTTTGGAAGGCATGGCCGGACCTCATGGGAGAGCTTGCTGAATTTGCCAAGCCCCTTGGTCACCGCAAAAGAACGCTCATCCTGGCTTCAGAAGATTCTGTAGCAGCTCAGGAGCTTTCATATTTTGCCCCGGAGATCCTAGAAAGAATAAATTCATTTTTTGGTGAAGAAGTCTTTGACAAGGTGCTATTCGAACTGCTAAACGGCAGGGTTCCATTGGACGGGTACGAATTAAAGCGCACCGAGTTCAAGGACGCCAAGATCAAAAAACCCGGCAAGTTAGGCGGGTTGAAAGACAAATTTGATCCAGAATCGGCGGTCGGAAGATGTTATCTGAAATACGTCCGCCTGTTTGAAAAATCATAATATTTCAGGGCTTACCAAAGCCCAACCAAGGAGGATAACATGAGCGAAGAAACCCCCACCCTCGAGAGTCTGGAACTTAAGAAGCCCCTCGAAAAAATGACCACCAAAGATCTGCGTCAGCTGTGCATTAACAAAATGCCCCTCATCGTAGGTGCTTCCAGCATGGACAAGGAAACCATCATTTCCAATATCAAGGAATACCTCGGAATCCAGGAAGAAGAAGGTGCAGTTTCCCCTTACAAAGATCAGATCCTTTCCATCAAAAGAAAGATCAGAGAAATGCGCATCGAAAAGAAAGCTGTTTCAGCTCGTAAAGAACGCTGCCAGCTCCGTCGCAAAATCAACAAGATGAAAAAGCAGACTCGTGCTCTCGCTAGAGCTCTGTAATCATTTTATTTTAGTAATATTTAAAAAAAATTAAAAATAGTTGTTGACAGAGTGAGACATTCCAAATAAACACTCTTCTCGTTGCTGGGACATCGTTCAATTGGCAGGACGACGGGTTCTGGTTCCGTTAATCAAGGTTCGAGTCCTTGTGTCCCAGCCAACAACAACTTTCATGAGATGCGTCCCCATCGTCTAGCCTGGCCCAGGACACCGGCCTTTCACGCCGGCGACGGGGGTTCAAATCCCCCTGGGGACGCCACTCAGAGACTTACAAGCCAAGCATAAGTCTCACACATAACCGGCTTCGTTAAAGTGATTCAGGCCACTGAAGCAGGTACCATATTTAAGATGCGTCCCCATCGTCTAGCCTGGCCCAGGACACCGGCCTTTCACGCCGGCGACGGGGGTTCAAATCCCCCTGGGGACGCCACGATTTTTCAAAGCCCGATTCGCAAGAATCGGGCTTTTTTTTATGCTGCACATTCTCAAGCGCCCGCCAATTCTGATTATATATTTTCTTAAGCCGTAATCATCCCTCACCTTATAGAGCTTGTAGATAATACTTCTTTTCTTATTCGTTGCTTAGCGGCACCAAGTACTGATTCGATCCCATATCAAATTAAGATCTCCATTTCTTGCTGTTATCTAAGCAACCAAATGGGCCCGCGATCCGTTATGCTCTCTAAAACTAAAAGACTAAGCTTCCAATGCAAGGCGGCAAGTTGCTGGACAAGCGCAGCTATTGCATTTTGAAGCACGCCATGCTTGCCAAAATTATGTTGTGAAATTTTGTCACCCATTCATTCTTCTGCTTTCATATCCATTCAGCTTCAACCAGCAGACTTCGCAATCCGCGTTGTCCAACTGAACGAAGTTTTATTTGCCCTTACCACCTCCACTTTGATGGATCACCGGAGCAAAACCGAGGCAAATGGCGACTTATTCGTTTTTACGCTCCTTAAATATGCAGCACAATAAATTCAGAAGAAAAACATGATTGGACACCAGCAGCCATCCACACCTCCACCTACCCCTTCCAGATAAAATTTTACCCCTTCTGGGAACATAATATTTCCCATAAAACCACCAAACTACAATCCCAAATAAAAGCCTGCTTATTAAAGGGGCAAACCGCCCCGCTATTCCTTATAAAAAGGTTATACCTTCACTTTTTTCAAAAAAGATTTATTTTAGTGTTGACAGCCACACCAAATACACATAAAAGGTTTTCTCGCTGCTGGGACATCGTTCAATTGGCAGGACGACGGGTTCTGGTTCCGTTAATCAAGGTTCGAGTCCTTGTGTCCCAGCCAGCAAAATTTTCTACCCGCTTCATCAATAGTAACAGGCTACTGAAGCGGGTCTTTTATACAGATGCGTCCCCATCGTCTAGCCTGGCCCAGGACACCGGCCTTTCACGCCGGCGACGGGGGTTCAAATCCCCCTGGGGACGCCATCTAAAAAAAAGACTTATAAGCCAAGTAAGTCTTTACATAACTTCAGCTTCATTATAGTGATTCAGGCCACTGGAGCAGATACAAATTTCTTGATGCGTCCCCATCGTCTAGCCTGGCCCAGGACACCGGCCTTTCACGCCGGCGACGGGGGTTCAAATCCCCCTGGGGACGCCATCAAACAAAAAGACTTACGGCCAATAAGTCTTACACATAACCGGCTTCGTTAAAGTGATTCAGGCCACTGAAGCAGGTACCATATTTAAGATGCGTCCCCATCGTCTAGCCTGGCCCAGGACACCGGCCTTTCACGCCGGCGACGGGGGTTCAAATCCCCCTGGGGACGCCACTTTTCATAAAAAAGGGTTGAATCGAAAGATTCAACCCTTTTTTTATTCCAGCCGACTAAAATCATACCCCTGCAAAAGACAGATGTTCAGCGCAAACTACCTGACTCCGGTTAGTACTCCGTTTCGCTGAACAAAATGCACCTCTCCATCACGATCCACAAAAATAGCCTGTGGGACTGAACCGACTTTCCTTACAGTCCTAACCCTTCCATCAGGGGCCACCTTATATAGCCTGTGCTGGGAACTAGAAAGAACATAGACATAACTGTCAGGACATACACCAAGTCCGCTGATATGACCAAATCCGTCCGCAAAACGCACCCACTCACCATCACCGTACACGGCAAAGACAATTCCCTCTTCCTGATTGGCAACGTAGTGATTCCTTTTTCCCTGAGCTACCAGCATACCGGCAGATGCCGACCCAGCGACAAATATGAAAACAAAAACCATAAACATAATCACTGCCGCTGCCCTGAGACTCGCAAATCCTGAGTAATACAATCCGTACATTTTGATCTCCTTTTTGTTTGATTTTGAATACGACAGAGTATAATACAAATCCAATACCATTTAACTGCGTATTAAGATCAAAAAGGTATCAAGATGAGAATGCGTCAACTGCGCTATTTTATAGCACTGGCAGAAGAACTACATTTTGGAAAAGCAGCTGAGAAACTTCACATCCAGCAACCGCCTTTGAGCCGCCAGATTCAGAACATGGAAGAAGAGCTTGAGGTAAAACTCTTCAAACGAACCAACCGCAAGGTTGAACTGACCGAAGAAGGACGATATTTTCTCAAGGAAGCCAAGGAAATGTTGTCTATCATGGATCGCTCTAAAACGACCCTGCAAGCCATGGGAGACGGCAAGGCAGGTAAACTTAAGGTCAGTTTCATCTATCTGGCCCTGTCTTCCAAATTCCCTGAAATAATGGGAGACTTTATCCACAAATTTCCAGATGTTGATGTATCTCTATATGACGAAAATACATACTCACAAATCAACGCCGTAAAAGAAGGCACCCGGCATGTGGGATTTGTGACTATGAAACTGGTTGACCTGCTCGGCCTTGAACATACGGTTGTACACCGGTCAACAACGTGCGCCGCAATACCGGCAAACCACCCTATTGCACAAAAAGATGTATTGAGCCTGAAGGACCTTTCTGAGCTCCCCTATATCTGCAGCACTGACTCATATTGCAGAATGCGGGTTTCGGAGATGCAGAATAAATTCACTGCTGCAGGCCTTGAATTAAAGATAGGCATGAAATACGAACGCAAACATACAGGAAACGTGTTTGTATCCGCAGGTCTCGGCTGGACAGTAATTAATACTGACTCAATAGGCACCATCCCTGACGGCATAGCCCTAAAGCCCTTGGAAATTGAATTACACCCTTTTGAAATAGGCATGGTCTGGAATAAGGAGCGCATGACTCCTCTGGTAGAAAATTTTATCGAATTTTATAAGAAAAAAATAAATTCGGCTGAATCAAACTCAACCTGTTAATATCACCTCTTTCCTTTAAACCTAATAAACACGCGAGAAAAAAATGAAACCGTCCATCCCAAATCAGGAACAGTGCGAAGAAGTCCTTGCCTCAATGAATGTTCCCGAACACATCATAAAACATTCTCAGGTTGTTCATTATGCCGCAATGCGCATTGGGCGCGACCTGAAATGGCTGCGTGACAGAGGTCCGAATCTGGCTTTGATATCTGCAGCAGCCCTGCTTCATGACATAGCCAAGGGAGGGCCTGATCACGCAAGGGCAGGGGCTGAGAGTCTGCGCAAACTTGGATACAATGCAGTGGCAGACATCGTTGAAGTCCATAATAATCTGGAATACTCAGGCGAATTTCCTGTTACCGAAAAAGAGATCGTCTTTATTGCCGACAAAATGGTTATTGCTGACCAGATGGTTACTGTTGCCTACAATTACACACAAAAAATGGAAAAGTGCAAAAATGATTTAAAGGCTGTGGCAGAAATTGAACGCCGCAAAGAAATAGCCATGCGCATCAAAACATCCATTGAGCAGGAAACCCAGAAGAACCTGGAAGAATTGGCTATTGCTGAAGGATGATTTACCACTAAATAATATTTTTCTTACAAGTAGTCCTCAATCCTATTGATTAAGGACTTTTTTATTGACTTTTTTTACGCTCGTCATCAATTGATCACTTATATTCCCACCTCAAATAAGTCTGTATTTATAGGGCTTGATAATAAATACTAGCCAAAATATACCACATAGGATTATGCTTTGGACTGAATTTTCAATTACAACACTATTCAATATGAAGTCTAAATTAACGTTTCGTCTTGATTCAGTTGCAACATTGTAACATTTTCGCAACAGTTGTAGTATGATGATCCTATAATACTAAAAAGATAATCTGAACAACAAAACATTTTCATATCATAACCTTGTATAATGATCAGGAGGCAGTATGGGCAAAGGAAGCAAGATTGAAAGGATGATGAGCGCTGAAGAATTGCCGGATTTTTTCCGAAAGATGGCATCGGCAATTGAAAGTGGTGCCTCCGCGGACAATGCCTACCTTGCTGCCATTGAGGGTTTTGAAAAGCTCAAAATAGCAATCAGAAATGAACAGGGCAGCACCGTCATTAAAATCAAGGCCAAACCGTCAAAGGAAGTTGAGCAAGAAGCCCCGATGAACGACGAAAAAACACTAAGCACAGAAGATGCCCCGGCAAGACCCAAGTATACTCAACTTAAAAAACGAATGAAAAAATCATTCAAAACCATTTTTAAAACCCTTCATGCCGGAGAAATGCCACCGGCTGAAGTTGTGAAAGAATTCATCGATGATTCCCACCTGATGGTTACCTTTACAGACAGCGGCCTCGGAGATGAATTTTATGATGGTTACATTGCGGCCTGTGACGTTTTCAAAAAGGCCTTTGAGACAGGTGATGTTGAAAAAGCCCATGCAGCCTGTGATGAGCTAAACCACCTCAAAACCCAGTGCCATGCTAAGTACGACTAAAAATCTGTAGGATTTACCACTCAAACCAGAAAAATCAGGACTATAAATATGAACGCTCAGACTAGCTGCCCGCAGGCTGTCAAAGTTTCCCCCGAAATAACAGATGAAGACCGCACACGTTTCCATCAGGTTATTTCCACAGAACTGGCAGACTGGCAGATTGAACAGGTTGTTACCCCCAACAAAATATATCCCCGTCAGGAAAATCTGCTGGCCCTGCACTGGCATCCCGAGTTTGTACCCCTGGATTTAATTACCCAGCGGGTGAATAGAATGTTTCCCAATGTTAAAGAAAAAATGATGATCCCCACTCAGCATAATATTCTCATGAGCTACGGGGACTATACCGGTGTTGAAGTCGACTGCTACGCCAGTGGCTTCAATCAGAAGGTACAACTCCTGCTGCACTTTGAAAACCAGCGGGTTCAGGAAGCACATGTACTGAAATCAATGCTGGCCCATACCTTCAAGTATCGCTCATCCCAGTTGTTCGAATACATGGACACCATTACCAAACCCATGGAAGACCGCGTTGCAAAGGCAGCCAGAAGCACCGGTGCAGATGAAGATCTCGTTGAAATGGTCCGCATCCACGTGACAAAGATCCAGACCATCCTTGATGAGGAGTGGTCCGATGTGCCACGTGAATCCATAAAGAATAAACTGATCAAGAACTACTTCGACGCCATGCGCCCTATCTATGGCGATAACCTCATTAACCGGATCCAGGCCTACCTCAAGGGTATAAAAAAACTGGTTAAGGCTAATTTTTCGCTGAAATTCTTCTATCGTGCCACTGAGGTAATTGAAGAAGCCCGTTCACTTGGTGGATGTGTAGTAATCCCCCACCCGGAGGAATTCTGGCCCATTCTGCTTGCCAAATACGATGTAGACGGAATCGAAGTCTGGAACCCCCAATCTCAAAGATATACCGACTTTCTGATTTCAGTGGTTAATGAGCAAAATGCCAGCAGACCATCAGGCACCCGCGATCTCCTAATTTTTATGGGAGATGACTGCCACATGAGTGAAAAGACCAAGCCGGTAGAAACTCAGGATGCTGCCAAAGCTGCTCGCGAGATAGGTTTACAACCGGCATGGGATGACCTGAATATCCGGAAGAAACTTATTATTGCAGGGATAGATCGACATTCAGTGATCACTGAATACAAAAGCAGGCTCGCAAGATAGAACCTGACACGCTATTCTTCATACAATCTTAATAAGATTGCAACAAACACCCCCGCGCCCTGGTGATATTGCTCGTTAACACTTTCCCTACAAGTACCCCGGCAGTGCCAGATCACCGGTCACTGCCGGTAAATATGGAGAATATTAAATGTCTATTGAAAAGAAATTCATTTTCGATTCCCTTCAGGATTCCGAATCGATACGCCAGTTCCTGGCAGCACTGGTTGAAGGATTCGACACCGGGAAAATTAATCTTTCCACAAACGGTGACGAGATAGAACTTCACCCAAAAGGTCTTCTCAACTTTTCCGTAAAAGCAAAAAGAAAATCAGGCACAAATAAAATCACCATTAAAATAGCCTGGAAAGACTCGGATCAAGGTGAGGATCTGACAAACAAAACCATTAACATCAGCTCATAACCATGCTTACATTTGAAGGACTTGACGAAAATTTTAAGTTTCTCATCATTGAGGTTCAAAATCAGATTAAGGCGACCCGGGAATTCATCAAGTCCCCTTCACGCTCCCTTTTTCGAAAGATAACCTCGCGGGATGATTACATCGACAATCTCAAAACTGTCATCGAAAATAAATGCTATTCGCGCATCAACAGCTCCAAGGATCTTGATAAAACCCTGCTCAACAAAATAAGAGCCATTCAGGTTTCATCAGTCAACCTTGAACGCATTGGAGACTACTGTGTAAACATAGTCAACCAGATGGCCTACCTTGATGATAAAAGCTTTATTCTTCGCTTTGAATCCGAAGAAGCATTCGACATCATCGAAAGCACTACGGAACTCATTGAGGACGCATTCGCCAATGAAGACATGGCACTGACACTGAAAATATGTAAATCCGAATACCGTCTGGACTCGCTTTACAAAGACAACTTCAACCATATTCTGGCTGAAATGGGGAGTGGTAAAAACATCCCCAACCTAGTCACTGTCCTGCTCATCTTCCGCTATCTTGAAAGAATCGGAGATTCAATGCTCAATGTGGGGGAAGCAATCATTTTCTCCATTCTGGGCGAGCGCATTAAAATTGAACAGTTTGAATCCCTGCAGCAGACTCTCAGTGTCTCAGGATTTGACGGTTCATTTTCCGACATTGATTTTCAGGGAATCTGGGGATCTCGTTCCGGTTGCCGAATCGGCAGGGTGCAGGCGAGGGAAATGGATAAAGCAGCCAATCTAGACACTCCAGTTGCACAGGGTAGTATCTATAAAGAAGGCAACCTTGATAAGATCAAACAGGAACGCGACAATCTTGATACCTGGAACAAGAACTTTCCGGGTATGGTTCCAGAAGTTTTCGGATATCATGAAAATCCTGACGAGAATAAAGGCTCCATGCTGGTGGAATTTCTCCCCGGCTGCACACTGGATACCATGATCCTGACCTCTGATGATGCAGACCTTGAAAACGCTCTTTTCACACTTGAACAGACCCTGCGTCACATCTGGAGCAGTACAAAGAAGGAAGGGCCTCTGCCGACGACCTTCATGGAACAGCTCAAGGCTCGCCAGAACGGTGTCCTGCAGGTTCATCCCGAATTCAACCGCAATACAAGGCAGCTTGGAAACACGGAAATTGTTTCCTCCGAAGTGCTCATAGCTGAGTGTATGACGATTGAGGAATCCATCCCTGCTCCATTCACCGTATTCATTCACGGGGACTTCAACTGCAACAACGTAGTATATGCCAATGCCGACGAGAGAATAAGATTTATCGACCTCTACCGTTCCAGAGATTTCGACTATATTCAGGATGTTTCCGTTTTTCTGGTTTCCGGCTTCCGCATGCCTGTCTTTGATCGCTCAATCAGAAATAAAATCAATGAAGTTATATCCCGGTTCTTCAGCTTTGCAGAAGAATTCGCGCTGGAAAACAATGATCCGGCATGGCAGGCCCGCCTTGCGCTGGCACTGTCCCGCTCATTCTACACTTCCACCAGGTTCGAATTCAATTATGCATTTGCAAAAGAGATGTTCAACCGCTCTATGTTCCTGCTTGAGAAAGTAAACCGTTATAGCGGCAATTGGGACAATTTCATTCTTCCTGAAGACATTCTCTACTACTAACCATCAGCTACTCCAAGGTGAATACTATGAAAATAGGCGTAATTGGAATCAAGGGAGCATGGTCTTCAGAACAGCTTGCCGCAGCTGTGACGAAGAAGACCGGCCGGGAAACAAAGATTTTTGAAATGCAGGATGTCCGGCTCGACCTGCCTTCCGGAAAAGCTACGGTGGAAGGAGAAGACCTCTCCACTTATGACGGAATTATCATCAAGAAAATCGGCAAACAATATTCCCCGGACCTGTTGGACCGCCTTGAAATGCTGCGTATGCTTGAGGGACGGGGAGTAAAATTCTTTTCATCACCATACTCGATTCTGCGTGTTCTGGACCGCCTTACCTGTACAGTATCTCTGCAGCTTGGCAACATTCCAATGCCTCCCACTACTATAACCGAGGACATAGACCATGCCCTTGCTGCGGTAGAAGAATACGGAGAAGCTGTTTTCAAGCCTCTCTACAGCACCAAAGCCAGAGGTATGTTTGTTCTTAAGCCCGGACCGGACGCCAGAAAAACAGTTGAAGAGTATCATAAAGAATACAAAACCATGTACATTCAAAAGACCATTGACCTCAACGGCAGTGATCTGGGAATTGTTTTTCTCGGCGGAGAATACCTGACGACCTACGCCCGATGCAAAACAACTGATTCCTGGAACACAACCACAGTCAATGGCGGGAAATACGCCCCTGTAGATCCTCCCAGCGAGATAATAGACCTTGCGCAGAAAGCACAGGCAATCTTCAACCTAGACTTCACCTGTGTTGATGTAGCCATCACCAAAGATGGCCCCTATATCTTTGAAGTTTCGGCTTTCGGAGGGTTCCGCGGACTTCTTGATGCCAGAGGCATCGATGCGGCAGCCAGATATGTGGACTATGTAACCAGAAAGGTGGAAGAATAATGAACCAGAATACAATTTCCAGAGCAGGCATAGTACAAAAATACAGGGAAGAACTGCCTGCAACTAGGTCTCTGTTCATTGATTTTGGAGGTTGCATCATTGAAACCAGAGTCAATAACTCCGAACTGCTGGCTGACCTTGAAAACTATTTCAAAGAATTTCTGATTGATACCGATAAGGGAAATATCCTGATCACGGCCCATGAATCCCCTGCTGTGGACCTCGGCCTTAAATATACCATTAAACAACCTGATCCGGGCAAAATAAAAATTAAGGAAGAATTCGCCAATCTCACCGACGGTCGAGTGGTCTACAAAAGGCTTACAGGAATGGTCTTCGCATTCGGTGAAGGTGAAAACATTGCCATAGGACCATGTATTGAAAATTCCAATCAGGTCATCAACTTCATCAATAACCGCTTTATTGAGTACAAGTTAAATCAGGGATGCCTGCTGGGACATGCAGCAGGTGTCATGGACAGCGGGAGCGGTATCGCTCTGGCCGGTTTTTCCGGAATGGGCAAATCCACTCTGGCACTGCACCTGATGAGCCGGGGAACCACATTCATAAGCAACGATCGTGTGATGATTGAAGACAACGGAGAAGACATAACCGTTTATGGCGTCGCCAAGCAGCCGAGAATCAACCCCGGAACCGCCCTGAACAACCCGGACCTGCAATGCATTATCTCTCCCGAAGACAAAGAAAAGTTCCTATCCCTTCCCAAGGAAGATCTCTGGGAACTTGAACACAAATACGACGCTCTAATCGACGAATGCTACGGTAAAAATAAATTTATCCTGCGAGCACCAATGGATGGACTGGTTATCCTTAACTGGCAAAGAAATGAGCAGGAAACCGTAGTCAGGACAATCGATCCAAAAGAACGCAAAGATCTTCTTCCTGCTTTTATGAAATCAACCGGACTCTTCTATCTTCCTGATTGTGCCGATAAAGAAAATGATCCTGATATTGACGCTTATGCTGAAATTCTGTCAAAGACTACTATCATTGAGATATGCGGCGGCGTTGATTTTGATAAGGCAGCAGATGCATGCCTGAAATTCATGCAGACCGGATCACTCTAGTCTTCCTGTATCTGAAGTATAAGGCCGCTTCGCCCAGCTTGCTCGAAGCGGCTTTAATCAGGAAAGATGATGCGGAAAAGACCCTATAAACAGGAATGGGCAATGCGAATTAAGATAGAACGAGAAGTCAGGGTCCCGGATCCGATCAAGCTGGAACGCTACAAGAGAGCCCCTAACCTGGGTCCCAGAATTCTCTTTTTCAGCGGTGGAACAGCTTTAAAAAAGACTTCAACGGAACTTACCCAATACACCCATAACAGCATTCATGTAATCACCCCTTTTGACTCCGGAGGAAGCTCAGCTGTTATCCGGAACAAGTTTAAAATGCTTGCTGTCGGAGACATACGCAGCAGGCTCATGGCTCTTGCAGATCAGACTGTGCTCGGTAATCCTGAAATATACAACCTCTTCGCATACCGACTTCCAAAAGAGGCTGATGACACTGAATTAAGGGCAGAATTTGACCTGCTTATGTGCGGCGACCATTATCTGGTAAAAAATATTCCTTCCCCCATGCGCAAGATAATCCGCAATCATTTCATCCAGTTTGCGGAGATAATGGAAGACTTCAACCTGCGCGGCGCAAGCATCGGCAATATAATCCTTACCGCTGGATATATTACTAACCGCAGGCACATGGACCCGGTTCTTTATATTTTTTCCAAGCTTGTTGAAGTACGGGGAATAGTGCGCCCAACCATCAATAAAGACCTGCACCTTGCAGCTGAACTTGAGGACGGGTCCTTTGTTGTCGGACAGCACCTGCTTACCGGCAAAGAAACAAGTCCCATAAACTCCGGAATCAGAAAGCTCTGGCTTGCAGAAAAGCTGGGTGATTCCACTCCATGCGCAGTCTCTATCCGCCATAAACTTGTAAAACTGATTCGAAGTGCAGAACTTATCTGCTATCCTCTGGGCAGCTTTTACTCCAGTGTTGTTGCCAACCTTCTGCCGGATGGAGTTGGTCGTGCCATCAAAAGTAACGGCTGTCCAAAGGTGTTCACTCCAAACACCGGTAACGATCCGGAGCTCAAAGGGCACTCCCTTACCGACCAGATAAACAAACTTCTTTACTATCTCCGTAAAGATGATGTTGATAACATCGCAATCAGTGATGTACTTAATTTTATATTGGTAGACTCAGTTAACGGCATTTATCCGGGCGGGGTGGATAAGAATGAAATCAATAAACTCGGAATACAGGTTATAGATTGTGAGCTGATAAGTGAGAAGAGCGCTCCCTACCTCGATCCCGCACTGCTCTCCAAGGCTTTGCTGTCACTGACCTGACGAATTTCCGTAAACAAGGCTGGTATGTTATGGGAAAAGAGAAAAAAGAGAAGAAGAAAGTATCAGTTGAACAGGCCATGAACTATGACGAGACGATTTCGTTTCTGGAAGCCCTCCTTGAGAGTTTCAAAGCCAGAAAAGTTGTTGTTCACGGAGAAGAAGACTGTGTAACTGTTGTTCCTTCTGACGAAATCCAGATGGAAATTAAAGCCAAGGTTAAAAAAGACAAAGTCAAAATGAAAATGGAACTGAGCTGGCGCGAAGCTGCTATTGCCGACCCGGAAGCCATCCTTGGAAAAGACGACAGCAAAGAAAGACCTGAAGAAGAAATTGATGCCCAGGCTGAAACCGCTGATGAAAGCGTAGCGGAAACACATACCGAAGTATCTTAATAGCCCAGACATGAAACATATTCAAAGCACCTTTTGTCCCGTAAATAGCGGTAAAGGTGCTTTTATTTTATCAGGCCGGATCAATAAAAACATCCATTACACTCAATAACTTACACTATTTTTGCAAATTTGACTTCACATTATAAGGTATTACTTTATTAATGGGAACTAATATCCGTTTAAGACCCAAAATGTAATAGTTAATCTTATAGACCGTAGGAGGGCAAAATGAGACTTAGTATCTTCAAGACTTTGATCATCGTTGTTCTCTCAACGGTAATGTTGATATTGGCAACAACCGTTTCACACGGCTCAAGTTTCAGGTTTGTAATGGAAAATCAGGGTAAAACCTGGAAACTTGGTAATAACAATTATCTCGGGTCAATTGGTTTTAAAGACCTGTTAGCCACTTCAACATTCACGGTTGCGGATATTAATGCAAAGATTGATCAGGGAGTGACGGTGAAGTTTTATGCAGGTAAAGGACTCAGCGGCTACTCCGAATACACACCGCTGACTTCTGAAACAGTATTTGATTACACATCAATCTCAGGTGAACAGACTATTGAAAACGCATTCTACGTAGAATTTGAGCCCAAAAAGATTCGGTTCGCCCATTTTGGTTTTGAGGGACACAAACACCTGCATGGAAATGTCGATCTGGGAATACTTGAACAGGTTCCGGCTCCAATTCCCATTCCGGCTACGTGGATACTTGCCGGTACCGGAATAGCAGTTGCGATATGGATCAAGTTCCGCTTTTCTGGATAATACATCAGCCGCCCCGCTAAGGGGCGGTTTCACTTTTATATTGGAACATCAACTGGTCAAAGACTCAAAAGGACTTATCATACTTCAAACCGTAGTCCTATACGGCCTGCCAAGTGCATTTCTCGGTAAAGGAAATTCCACCGGACATATATGGCTTTCCATTGATCACTACCGCCAATGCGGAAGTCCGGCTTTATTAAATCAACATCCGTAAACACGGTTAAAAATCAAGCGAGAAAAAATGCTACCTGTCAATATCGACCCAAATCTCTGCAAAGCAGATGAACTTTGCGTTCATGAATGCCCCCTCTCAGTACTTATTGTTGAAGAAAAAGGGAAAGCCCCCTCTGTTCATCCCAGAAAAGCAAAATACTGTATTAATTGCGGACATTGCGCTGCAATCTGTCCTACCAACGCCATTACTCTGGGAGCATTCCCGGACCAGCGCTCCATTCCCCTTGACGCGGAAAAACTTCCATCCTTTGATTCAGTGGAAACACTGATCAAAAGCAGGCGCTCAGTTCGTAAATTCAAGAAAAAGCAACTCAGCACAGCAGAACTTGCCGAGCTGATTCATTTATCCTCCTATGCCCCTTCCGGGCATAGTGCGCAGCCTGTATCATGGACTGTTCTTGATACTTCTGAAAAAGTTCAGGAATTGGCCGGAATTGTCGTAGAATGGATGGAAGAAGCAGTGGCTAAGGAAAATCCATTAGCGAAAAAGCTATTTCTTTCCGGCCTTGTTAACGCCTACAAAAACGGCAAAGATGTCATCTTCCGCGATGCGCCGGCCCTTGCTGCCGCGTGGGCGCCAGTTCAGGGAATAACCCCTGAGGCAGATACTGTGCTTTCCACTGCCTATCTAGAACTGGCTGCACACGCCAAAGGGATAGGTGCATGCTGGGCAGGATACCTCGTGCTGGCAGGAGCCTGCAGCAACAAAGTACGCAGCTTCCTGGGAGTGCCGGAAGGTCAAGCTATACATGGAGCCCTGCTCATGGGCTACCCTGCAGTAAAATATAGAAATATGCCACCGAGGCATAAGGCTGTCGGAGAAAATATCGACGGAGTAACAATCTTCAAGGCCCGCAAAAACAGTCACTAAAAAGTAAGCCCCGACACATTGCCGGGGCTTACTTTTTAATCTTTTCCTGCCCGCTTTCCGGGCATGAAGGCCGTTCTTAAAAACCTTGGGGTGAAGAGACGAAAAGGATTTTTAACCAAAGTATCAGGAAGTACATGATACCAGCGGTAACCAAGACTATGGTACACCTTCTTGGCCAAACATCCGTATCCGGTCTGCTTTGCGGCCCATATAGCAGCATCCCGCTGACAGCGGGAGCTTGCAACAGCTTTAAATATTTTTTCGCTGTAACCTTTATCGGAAAGCATTTTGCGAATACGTAAGTATTCACGATACCTGCTTATTATATCTGCTACAGAAAAAAAGGCACCTGTTATCCAGCTCATGGAAATTGCTACAGAGGTAATAAACCCCAAACTGTGTCCGTCACGGTAAAATTCCGCAGCCAACCATGTCAGGGTAACCACCATACCAATGCAGAGTCCCAGAACAAAGTGGGGTAAAGGGGCCACACGTAAATAATTATATTTTTTTTGTGCAAGAGCCTTTATCATCACGGTTATCCTCAGACTGAGTAAAAATCATTAATTTCATACGCCACAACTAGGGAGTTACCATCGGAATCATTTGCGTTCAAGCAATATCGGACGCCATGAAAAAAGACAATTACACAGCAAAAAGCCCCTGCAATATCAGACTACTGACTCTTATTGTTGGCAGCTAAAGCCAGTTCGGACAACAAATCGTCAACATTAAAAGGTTTGCTAATCTTCGAATCCATACCGCTTTCCATACACATTTTATGAAACTCATCTCCCGAATTTGCCGAAAGAGCGACAATCCTGACAGGCGAATGGAGCTTACGTATTGCACGGGATGCCTTAAAGCCGTCCATTACCGGCATTTGAATATCCATCAATATTATATCGTATTCATGAGATCTGGTGAAAGCGTCCACACAATCCTTCCCATTTTCAACAATATGGTAATGATTGATCCCGTTCTTTTCAAAAATCTTGCGCAGCAGAATCTGATTCATACGGCTGTCCTCTGCCACGAGAACCCTTAGCTGTGAAAAATCCGGAAGTTCCGCGTCTTCTTCACTCTGCTCCCGAGCAGAGGTCTTCCCTTCACTGCATTCTTCAAGTTGCAGTGCAAACGAAAAAACAGCCCCGCCGTCCGGATTGTTATGAGCAGAAAGTTCTCCCCCCATAAGCTTTATCAGCCTGTAGCATATCGCCAAGCCAAGCCCGGTCCCCCCGTACTTACGTGTTATACTTGGGTCAGCCTGCACAAATGACTTGAATAGAGTATCAATCTTGTCACCAGGCAACCCTATCCCGGTATCAGATACTTCGAACAGAAGATTTCGTTTCTCTCCAGCTGCGTCCATAGGAGTACAGCGCAATACCACCTCACCTTCATCTGTAAATTTTACAGCATTACCCATAAGATTGGTGAGAACCTGCCTGAGCCTTAAGCTATCGACTTTAATGCATGACGGGATATCAGCTGCTTCAAGCTTCACTTCTATCTTTTTATTCATGGCCCCGACATCCATGACATCACGCATTTCCTTGAGAAAAGCAGGCAGGTTAAGATTGTCTTCGCTAAGCTCTATGTGAACGGAATCAAGTCTGGAAAAATCAAGAATGTCATTGACTATGACTAACAGGCTGTCCACGGAAGATTTGATCAGGCGCAGGTTTTCCTGCTGCTCATTGCTAAGCTCCGACCTTTGAAGCAGTTGGACCATACCTTTAATGGCATTCATGGGAGTCCTGAACTCATGACTCATATTGGCAAGAAAATGTCCTTTTGCCTCATTTGCTTTTTGAGCCTGCTCACGGCTGAGGCGTAATTCATTCTCAATTCTCTTGAGTTCTGAAATATCCTCAACAGTTACCAGCACCCTCTTCCATGAATCTTCGTATCCAGGAACAACAGTACAATTTATTATCAGGTACTGGTCTTTGCTGTCTTCACGTGGAAGTTGAAGCTCATTTCTGTGCCGGGTTACTCCGGAAATGAAATCAAGCAGTATTGTCCGGAAAAAACGCCAATCCTGCTCTGTAACATAAGGAGCAAATCCTTTTTCAGAAAGGTCAATTCCAATTCTTGATTTAAGAAATTCCACAGCGAGATTATTTGAATTGAGAACATCAATCAGCCCTACACACTCAGTTACCTGCGGCCTGTCGCTCAGCAAGCTGTCCCTGATATCACCGGCTGATCCTCCATGCTGATCAAACCTTTCCTTTACCCTGGAAAGATCCATCTCCCATAAAGCGACAGGGGAATTATCAAAAATGGAACTCAATCTCTTCTGGTTGTTAACAATCTCCGCTTCAGCTTCTTTACGCTTTGAAATGTCTACTACAAAGCCTTCAATATACGCCGGGACCCCGGGTTCTCCTTCTACAAGACGATAATCGCGGGAGGTCCAGACACTTAATCCATCTTTACGCCTGCACTCAACCTCATATCCTGACACTTCTCCAGTAAGACGTAATCGATTGATTCCCTGAACCCAATCTTCAGGATTGATATAAATATCAGTGCGAACGTCCTTGACTTCTTTAATCAGTTCATCCTGATCCGAGTATCCGAAAATTCTGGCCAAGGCACTATTTGCAGTGAGATACCTCCCCTCAAGCGTAATCTGAAAAATACCCACCGGGGCCTTATCAAAAATGTCCCGATAGCGAATTTCCGCCCTCTTGCGCAATGCATCAGCCAGCCTGCGATTCCTTACCTCCTGCTCCAGCTTTTCTTTCTGTCTGGTTATCTCCGCTTCACGAAGCGATGACTCATAAGCCCTTGTTTCATAAATCTGCCTTTTAAAAATAGTCAGCACCAGCACATAGCAGCCAGCGGCAACCGCAATAAAAATGAATACAGAAATTAAAAGTAGAGCCTTTAGACCGACAAAACCAAAAAACCGTTTTTCTTCAACAAGGGAGATTATACTTAATGTTGTCCCTTGAACCGGAGACGAAATAGCAAGGTAGCTATCCTCCATCATGGATGTTCCACTCTTTAAAAAAGTGAGACCGTCCCAATCCCTCAAGGCTCCCATCAACAAAAGCTGTCCACTCCTGTGGGCAGAAGCATCCGAAATGGCAATAAGACTTTCGCCGATGCGTAAAAAATCACTGCCGACTGAAGGAGAAACAGTCATATCTCCCAGACTGCGATAAAGACTTTCAACACGCACCCAGCCAAGTATAACTCCGGCATTTCCGCCTTCATCAAATACCGGAACACTCACGACAAGGCACATCACCCCGCCGGATTCTCCGGTATAGAAACCGGGCTGAACCTTGACTCTGTATGCATCATAATAAATATCGTCATCAAGCAATAGGCATTCGCTGTCTGTATCCACAAGCAACCTGCCAGAAGAGTCCAGCAATGCAATCCGTGAAAAGACATGCTCACTCCCGACATATTCATCAGATAAGGTCCGGAACAGAATTTCACATACAGAACTGAGAATCTCATTAGAAACAGGACCGATCTCAGTTGCAGCCCCTAAAGACTCGTGAGCAAGCAACCTTACGGGCTCGCTGATTGCCATTTTTTCGAGTTCGGCAACTCTTTTTGAAAAGAAAAAGCTCACTGCCATAGCTCGTTTAGCTGACTCTCCGGCAAACAGATCTCTTGCTGTATTCCTTAGCTGGGTCTGTGAGGAATAACTCGTCCAAAGGGCAACCCCGACCATGCAGGCAAAAATGATCAGCGAACTGACCAGAAACAGCCTGTATCTGGAATAGTCGGTTACCCTGCGACTCCATAAATTATCTTTGTTTTGAACACTCAAATTCTGAACCTGCTTATTTAAGGAACTTAACTTTGTGATAATATATTTTAACACGAAAAAATTCAAAAAAAATCAGCACTATTGAAACCTACAAATTAGGATAGAAGCAATGTATCCGGCAAGCCTCATAGTCATGATCTAAATAAAAAATCTTTGTTGACAATGAATCTCATTTTCATTAAAAGAATATTAAATCAAAAACTCAAGGAGGAAATCATGTGTGCAGCTCTTATAGGTGGAATGGATCGACTTAAAAGGGATTACATTACTTCAGCAAAAGAAAAAGGCGTAAAATTAAAAGTTTTTACCGGCAAAGAAAATAAGGTCTCAGCAAAACTAGGCAATGCAGACCACGTAATTATCTTCACCAACCAGATCTCCCACGCGGCCAAAAAGGATATTGTGAAGTACACCAAGGCCAAACAGATTCCCCTGCACATGTTTCACTCATGCGGAGTATCCACTCTGAAAAACTGCCTTGAGCAGCTGTAGTCCGCAAAATAAGAGAACCGGCAAAAGATTACTGGGGAGTATCTTTTACCGGCAGTCTTTAAAATCTAAACTAAGATAAAGTATTATCCGTGCAATGAACGAAGTAATTCAATGTTCATAACATCAAGAGTAAAATCAGGGTCATCGTCCTTGGGAGTTTCAATTACCTTCGGTACAGTTGAAAAACGGGCATCGTTTATGATGAATTTGAATCCCTCAAGCCCTATATTTCCTTTCCCGATATGATCATGCCTGTCCTTATTGGCTCCAAGGCCTTCCTTGCAGTCATTCAAATGAAAAAAACGTATATTATCACGGCCGATCAACTCATCAAAACGGTCAAACACCTCTTCACAGCTTTCCGGGGTCCGCAGATCATAACCTGCCGCAAAAGCATGACAGGTATCAAAGCAGACTCCCATGCGATCCGTATATCCCGAATCTTCAAGAATTGAAGCAAGCTCCCCGAAACGGCTTCCCAGATTTGTGCCCTGACCGGCAGTATTTTCAATCAGAACACGAACCTCTTCAGTTTCCGACTCAGCTATGGCCTGATCAAGATTGGCAACATATCTTTCAAGGGCCTCAACTTTTCCTGATCCAAGGTGGGAACCGGGATGTGTGACAATATACTCGATTCCCAAAGCTTCAGTACGCCTTAATTCCTGAGCAAAAGCCTTGACTGACTTGGCAGCGCCGTCCGGTTTGGGTGAAGCAAGATTGATCAGATAGGAATCGTGTACACTTACAGGATAATTTCCCCATTCTTCACGGAGTCTTTTGAAATTCTCTATAACCTTTTCTTCAAGAGGTTTAACCTTCCACTGACGTTGGTTGCGGGTAAAAATCTGCAGTGCGGTCCCGCCTACTTTCATTATTCTCTCAACAGCCTTGTCCACACCGCCAGTAATGGGCATATGGGCACCAATATACATAAAATTCACGCAATCCTTGTTTACAATAATTCACTAAAACTCATCTCCGCAGGCCAGACGCATAAGCTCGCGAGCCAGCAGATCAGCGTCAATCAGGCCTTCAGAATCATCTGAAACAAGACTGCGGTCAATTACTTTCAGGGACTCATTTTTAATAGTATCAATATTCATTTCACAGCCGTAATCGCCATTTTCAAGATCTAAAAGAACAGCACTCAACACACTCTCCCTGCTCACAAGAGCACCGTTATCCATACGCAGGATCTCTAAAAGTCTTTCCACCTGAACTTCAAGATCATGCCCAAGCAACTCAGGGTCATTTCCCATATTCGGTATAAATATTTTGGGACAGGGATTTTGTGAAATTGCATAGCCAATTCCCTGAGGAGAAAGTGAAGCCAGTATGCTGGAGTAAAAACTTCCCATGGGATATACTATGAAATCAGCCTGTTCGATCAACATGATGGCTAATGATGAGGCATGTACGGAACGAGGCCATGGATCGTTGACTCCGGAACAGATCCACATCCCATCTACCGGTGAAGCAATAGGATCACCGCCTTTTCCGGTGAACAGATGCTGGCCCGCTATTATCTCCCCGTTCTGGAGCCTTACGGCCAGATGCCCGTTATCCACAGTAGAAGCACGAACTGTCCCTCCGGCTCGTATCAGTCTTGAAAACTGTGCTATGGGCGGTGCAAGAACCCGCTGATGAGCCATAAATCCGGCAGCAAGGATAATATTTCCCAGACTGGCTCCCCTTGGATCAAATTTATCATCAGCCATATCAAGAAAGATGGAAAAACGGTCGGATAATATTTTCCTGACTACATCGGAAAGGCCTTCCATCAACTCATGGGAGCCGCTGGCAAGATGGGTAAGCTGTCCCATAAGACTTGCTCGGTCACCAACAGGGGGTAACCTTGCATCAAGGAGGCCCACAATATTTTCACGCTCCGGACTTGAGGTATCGGCAAGGGCTATCAGGCGATTGCGGACATCACCAACTGCGGGCATGTCAAAAATATCACGAAGATGTGCGGAACTTCCGCCGGAATCAAAGGTAGTTATAATATAGGAACATTCAGGATTAAGTATGGCAAGACGTGCGGCAAGCCCGTTCAAAGCTGTGCCTCCGCTGAAAAAGACAATACGCGGATGTGTTGCCCCCATGTCCTGCTCCTTCGTAAAACCTATCAGTTAAAGAACTTCAATCACTGCGCGAATCCATAAAATATTTGTGTGACACTCAACCGACAGGCATGAAATGCTTATTGCCTACACAACTTGCACCTGCTGATACTTTATATTAGAAAATGAGCCTATTCGATGAAACTGACTTAAAAATTGTTACAGAGCATAACTTAATCACCCCAATATGAAAAACATTTTCCTCAATATCCATGGATTCGGTTCTTCAGGCAGCAACTCAAAGGCAGAAGCACTTGCCGATGCCTTTCCCGCACATGAACTCATCAGCCCGGACCTGCCTCCCGACCCGCAGGAGAGTCTGGACATCATTGAAAAAATAGTTCTTGAAAACAAAGAACGGCCTATAATCATGCAGGGATCATCCATGGGGGGGCTTTACTCACTTGTAATGCAGATCCGCCATAATATTCCGGCCCTGCTTATCAATCCGGCCCTCACTCCAGGGGACCTGATCGCTGCACGAATAGGCGAGCCTTACGAATTTTCAAATGGTGAACGTATAATCATCAGTAAGGAAGATGCGGATCGTTTTTACGTTGTTCAACATGAAATCGAACAGGGCATTGAATCTGGAAAGGTAGGCAGAAACAGTGTTATGGCCCTGATCGGCGAACAGGACGAACTGCTGGACCAGACAAAAATGAAAGAGATACTGCGCAAAGCCGGAGCCGAAATAATTTCCTATGATACAGATCACAGGTTCACCGGATTTGACGAAGTCCTAAAACAAAATGACAAGGTCCGCGATTTTCTGCTCAGAAAGAGGTAGTCCTATATCTTAAGGTCAATCCTTGCGGCCGGTAGGCATAAGTTCATTCATTTCGGAAATATATCCATTCTCAAGGTTATTGACTTCGAGAATATAGGTTTTGAATGTAAGGTCCATTGACGGATCCGTAAACTTATGCAGGCTGTAGGAGGGGGTGGAAAAAAATCCGCGCCGGGCCTTATGCTCTCCACCCATTCCGGGATCGTAGATCCGGATGCCGTTGGCTATGGCCCATTCAATGGGAGTGTAATAGCAAAGCTCGAAATGCAGGAAACGGACCTCCTCAAAACAGCCCCAATAGCGTCCCCAAAGCTGATCCGCGGAAAACACATACATGGAGATAGCCAATGGCTCAGGATCATCTCCACGGTATGCTGCAATGAACAGCAGGTTTTCACGCATGCTCGATTTCAGCCCTTCAAAAAAGTCATCATTTAAATACTTACAGCTCCATACACCGAACTTGTCATTAGTTGATTCATAGCAGCTGTACATTTTAGAAAAGAACTCATCCGGTATCTCATATCCGGTAAGGGTTTCGATTCGGATATCTTCTCTTTTAAGGACTCTCCTTTCCCTGCGCACTGTTTTACGACGATTACTGTTCAGCGTACTCAGCCAGTGGTCAAAATCCCTGAACTCTCTGTTTGTCCAGACATAACCCTGATGTTTCCAGACCGCGTAACCATAGGTTTCCATCTCGGAAACCCAGTCAACGTCAGCAAAATTAAACGCGCTGCTTCCAAGGCCGTTAACGGAACAGAACCTGTCCAGTGTGCTGCAGATCAGTCCGGTTATTTTTGCCCTGGGAGCATCTTCGGCAATAAGAAAGCGATACCCTGAAGCCGGCGTAAACGGACTCATACCCACGACCTTAGGATAATAGGGAATTCCCCCTTTCTGCGCCACTTCATACCAGACACGGTCAAATATGAATTCGCCTTCACTCTGGTCACGCACATACAACGGGGCAGCGCCGACAAGACGCCCCTCACTGCGCACCAGCAGATGAGCTGGGAGCCAGCCGGTTTCAGGAGAAGCACTCTTGCTTTCCTCAACCAGTCTCAACCAGTCCCATTCAAGAAAAGGAAAATGAACCGGGCAGGCAAGCCTGTTCCATTCATCCCGACCTACTTCGGTTATGGAAGGAGCCCATGAAATCTCGTAACCGTCCAAAATATCCGTCATTTAAAAAACCTTACCCGGTAAACTTAAACACCGACTTCTTCTGCAAACGTTTTTGAAACTGAAAAATAATCCGCAACCCATTCCATGAAAACACCGGCAGTATTGGAATACTCCTCCCGATTCCAGACCATACAGATATCCATACCGGGAAACTCATCCGCCAGAGGAACCAGTGCAATCCCTCTTCTGGATGTACGGCTGTTCTCAGGCAGAAATGTTACGCCCATTCCCGAGGCGATAAGGGCAGAAGCTCCTGACAAGCCTGAAACCTCCTGACTGATCACCGGAGTTAATCCCCGGGAACGGAAAGTGTTCATAATGGCATCATGCAGATCCGGCTGACCGCTGCGGGGAAACATAATCAGGTGCTCTCCTGCGATATCCTCCAAGGATACACTATCGCGCGTTGTAAAGATATGATCTTCAGGCACAGCCAGAATATGATTTTTCGAAAATAATTTCACTGAGGAAAGGCCATCCATTGCATGCTGAAAAATAGTTGAAAAGCCGACGTCCAGCTCTCCGCTCCTAATTCTTTCAAGCTGGGTGGATGTTCCGAACTGGCTGAACTGCATTGCAACGCCGGGATACCGGTGGCTGAAGGATCTCACCGCTTCCGGCAGAAGACTGTCCATGGCAGTTTCTGTGAACCCGGTCTTGATCTTACCGTACTCCCCTTTAGCCATGCGTCCTACAGTCGATGCAGCTTCCCCGGCCTGCTCCAGAATGGAGACTGCCTGCCCGTAAAAATACCGGCCTTCACTGGTCAGGCGTACCTTTCGGCTGTTCCTCTCCAGCAGCCGCGCTCCCACTTCTTCCTCAAGAGCTTTTATCTGCTGTGAAAAAGGAGGCTGGGCAATATGCACTCTGCGCGCGGCTCTGCCGAAGTGAAGTTCCTCGGCCACCGCTATGAAATATCTCAGCTGTCTTAGTTCCATACTTATCTACACCGCACTTTTTATGAACAAGACTTATTCAACAATAAATCCCGCCTGATTACAATATGATTATCCCATGACTGCCTGGTGTAGAAACAAACCAAACAAAAGGAGTTTGCTTTTTTTCCGGACATGAGCGAGGTTTACAACTCATATTTCATTAAGGAGATACCAATGAACGAGCTTGATAACCTTTTGAACGACATCCAAACCCAGTGTGACGACGCGGCCCTTGACATGTTCGGGGAAAAAACAACCGCCAGATGGAAGAACCCTTCTTTTGCGGAGATCATGGATGCCCCTGATGCCGAGGGCGAAATGCATGGAAGCTGTGGTGATATAATTAAAATTTTTCTTAAAATTACCAACGGCAGCATCGACAAAGCCACATTTTATACCAGTGGCTGCGGGGCAAGTATTGTCAGCGGAGATATGGCCTGTGAACTGGCTTTGAAAAAAACAGTCGATGAGGCCTCTGAAATCGGCGGCGAAGATATCCTCAAGGCTCTGGGCGGCCTGCCGGACGACAAAACCCATTGCGCCCATCTTGCCTCGTCTTCTTTACAGGAAGCACTTGGTAACTGGATGGGAAAAAGCAAATAGTTTCATTTTCGGGGGCAGCTGAAACGCAGCTTCCCCCTTCGTTCTTAGGAACAGTATTTAAGAATCGACTTGATCAGAGTAATCTTCTTAATCGGCTTTCCAAGATAGTCAGTACACCCGACATCAAGGCAGCGCTTTCTATCTTCCGCATAGGTGTTGGCTGTCAGAGCAAGTACAGGAGTAGCTGGGTATCCTCTGCTCTTTTCATAGTCCCTGATTTCACGGGTAGCTTCAAATCCGTCCTTTTCTGGCATCTGCATATCCATAAGAACAAGATCAAACTTGTGCATTTTATACGCTTCCACCGCTTCAACACCATCACTTACATAAGTAACCCTGAACGGAGTATCTTTGAGATAAAAATCAACAAGCAGCCTGTTGCTGTCCGAATCCTCTGCAACCAGTACGCGTAAGGGAAGCAGCTCCGGGCAGAATTTAGGCTTTTCACAATCCTGATCAACTGAGCCGTATATATCAAGCATGGCATGTCGCAGGCTGCCTCTGGTGACAGGCCAGCGCACGCTTCCCTTCACTCCAAAAAGCCTGTTTACCTCCGGCCGATTACTGCTGTCTCCAGGAGAGCTGGAAAGAGTGCACAGGCTCAAATTATCCAGTTTCATCTGTTCCCGGATGTTATCCACTCTACCAAGACCGTCCTCTTCTCCCAGTTTGTCTGAAACAAATACCAGTTCAGCATTCTCAGCATCATCAGAATTCTGAACACAGAGCAAAGACGAACTTCCGGTATGGGAACATGATGCTCCCCAAGAATTAAGGCAGTCACAAATATAACTTCTAACAGTGGGACTTTCCTCCACAACAAGGAACTTCCTGCCCTGTACCACACCTCTTACTGCCGCATCTTCAATTCCGGAATCATCAATCCTGCCGACAATAACTTCAGCGCGAAACTCAGCTCCACCGGAAGGCAGATTACGTACGGAAATATCACCATCCATGTGCTCAACCAGATTGCGGGTAATTGAAAGACCGAGCCCTGTCCCCCCATACTTTCTTGTTGTCGAAGAATCAGCTTGAACAAAATTTTCAAAAATAACGTCAACTTTGTCTTCGGAAATACCTATCCCGGTATCCCGGACAATAATTTTAAGCCTTACTCTTCCATCCGGTTCAGAACTGCTTGAAACACTGAGGGAAACCATTCCGGTATCAGTAAACTTAATAGCGTTGCTGAGCAGGTTAACTATAATCTGCTTGATTCTTGTCGGGTCTCCCTCAAATTGAATTGCTGTCTCCGGCTTGACCTGACAGGCAAAAACAAGCCTCTTTTTCCATGCTGCAACCGACATCACACCGGCAACTTCATCGACAAGGAGGTCAATATCGAAAACCGTTTTTTCAAGGGTAAGCTTTCCGGATTCAATTTTGGATAAATCAAGGATATCATTGATAAGACTAAGCAGTGCTCGCCCGGAGTCCCGGAAAATAGTGACATAACTCTTCTGTTCGGAAGTAAGAGGGGTATCCGAGAGCATATCCGCCATACCCAGAATGGAGTTCATCGGAGTACGTATTTCATGGCTCATCTGAGCCAGAAACTCACTTTTCGTCCGGTTGGCAATTTCAGCCCGGGCCATGGCATCTTCAAGCTTTTTCAAAGTTTCAGCCATCCGTGCAGAGTTACGCTCTTCCACCTCTTTTGCCTTAAGAAGCTCTGAAGCATAACGCTGCAGCTCTTCTTCATCTCTTTTGCGATCAGTAACATCACGAACAACGCTCAGCAGAGCATCCCGCCCTTTGTACTCAATCTTACGCGACCGCACCTCGCAGTGGATAGTACTGCCGGTTCCCGTAATGACGGGGCATTCAAAACTTTCAGCGCAGTCACCGGCAAAAAGGGAATTCAGAACGCCGCGCAGGTTCTGTCTTTCGTACGGAGGAACCAGTTCGTAGAATGTTTTCTGAAGAAACTGAGCCCTTTCGTATCCCAGACTGAGCGTAGCAGTGGAGTTGACCTCCAGAAATGCACCGTCAATATCAGTAATGCACACAAGGTCACTCACATTATCAAAAAAGAACTGATATTGCTCAAGTCCCTTGGACTTCTTAAGGCTTTCAAGCATGGAGGAAAGGGAGCACTGCAAGGCGTTTATTTCATAAAGACGGCTTCCTTTCTGGATAAGGCTTTTGTCAACGCCGTTGGATATATCCTCAGCTGAATCCATAATCAGACGAAGTGGCCTGGTCAGCTTATTACTTATCAGAAGAGCAACAATAACACTAAGACCTATGACAGCGATGAACAAAGGCATCAGCAGCCAGAATGTCCGGTAGAGAGAATTGTTCAAACGTTTGTCGGAAACAAAGTACGAAAGGCCGGGAACAAGAGAACTCTTGAACAGGACACCGTTTGTGTCTTCCCCAAGAGTTGCTTCACACATGTCCTCACCCAGAATCTTTCCCTCTGTAAGACTGAGTCTGTCTCCTTTAAGAAGATCGAAATAATTACCTTCTTCCTGGAGGATCATCCTACTGCCTATGGTATTCTGAATGGCACTCTTAAGTCGTGTACCGGAAAGATCGACAAGACAGGCGGCACTACCGACAACTTCGGACCGGCTTCGTATGGGAATGGAGAAAATCGTGTTTATCCTGTTATCGGAACCGGGGCAAAGAGAGCAGTTGTAGGGAACATCCTCCAAGGCCCTGCGCACCAGAATTTCATTATAAGCTATTGTGGTGGAAGAAAAAATTTTATTGTCACCCTTGCGCTGGATAAAATAATCCACCCCGACAGGAACCTGATTATAACCGGCCAGTTTTTCTGAAAGAGGATAATCCACCCCGAGCATCATGGTCACACGGATGGAGTTATCACGGCCAAGCTCTTCAAGACGTGCCCTGGCGTGATGGAGAAAACTGTAAACCTCAAGGCTGTATTCCTCACCTTCCGCACGAACCCGATCATTAAACTCGGCCTTGAGACTTTTGATATAACTATAGGAAAATACGCCGCCCAAAGCCAGAGCGGTAAAGATCACCATTGCGCAGATAGTTGCTGCGATAACGGTTGATAGCCTGTAGGAAGAGCTCTTAATCATATTCAGATGGGGATAAAACGGGATTTATTTGTACACCACATCAGCGGCCATCAGCATATCATTTGGTATTTCAAGGCCAAGATCTCTGGCTCTTTTAAGATTGAAAACCAGTGCATACCTTCTGGCATCTTCAATCGGAATTTCTCCGGCCGGAGTCCCCTTCAGTATTTTTGCAACCATTTCCCCGGCCTGTCTTCCCATTGAAATAAAATCAACACCGGCCCCGCCGAGCATTCCAAGCCGCGCAAAAGAATAATTTAAAGGGATACCGGGAGTACGGCTGTTTTCAACAGTCCATCTGATAATTTCCTCAGTGGCATGAAACTTACCATCTTTGTCTTTAAGCTTTGTAGCAGCAGGATAAATGGCCCCGACTTCAGAACCATTGTCGACCTGCTGGATAATAGCCTTATATTCTTCCCATGAATCGGTAATGTGCATCTCAATATCCACCCCCGTATTCCTCCCGGAGGTTTCCGCAACAAACTGCTTTTGAACAGCCTTGCCGGTTGGAGAATTATCAGAGACGAAAAGGACTTTCTTCAAATCAGGCACAATCATTTTCTGGACTCGAAAGGCGTCCAGCACCAGCAATTTTTCATAAACCCCGGTAATATTGTGACCGGGCCTGTCTCTTGATTCCAGCCACTTGGCAATACGGTCATAGTCTTCAGGCTGACCGTTCATTCCGGAATAGACTACGCTTGTATCCTTATCCACTAAAGCCAATCCGACAGTCCTGAATGCATTGTCGTCCAAGACTACAACAACATCCGGTTTAACCTTATTTATTTCAAGGAGAGCTCTTTCTCCTTCATTTTTTACCAGTTCAGGGGTGTTGTTTTTTTTCTTGGTCTCCATTGCGTAAACAGAAAGAACAAGATTCTCGCCGACCTTGAAACCGTTCTCGGCAAGAACTTCTTCCACACCCTGATGCTGGGGATATCCACAGATATTGTCCCTGCTATAACTATGAACAATGAATACCTTTTTAACATCACTGCCCTGAACATCAGCAAAAACAAGTTTCCCCGGCATTACAGACAATAATACCACAAGTGTGAGCAAAAATTGTTTCATATTCTCCCCACTGCACACAATTCACGGTTACAAGGTCTTTCAGAGCATCATAGAATTAATGTTACATAACACGTTTTTGTAAGATCAAAAACCAAACTGCCTCCCCTTCTTAATGATTCCGTCAATCACTATTTTCCTGTAAGCCTAAAATCGGCAGAAACAGGCAGATGATCCGATGCATCCGCAGGTTTCAGCACTGCTCCATTTTCAAGCTGAAGACCTTTGGAATAGTAGATAAAATCATACCGATGATTCCGTTCAGGGAATGTATAATATTCGTGTATCTTGCTTATTGAATCATTTTTTTGAGCAAGAACCTCCTGCACACCGCTTAATTTATGCCAAATAATATTAAGAAATGGTTCCTTAGCCATGTCCTTCTCCGGGACTGGAGTTCCTCTGATATAAGCATGAAAGTTAAAGTCACCACCAAGAATATAGGGATGTTCCACGCTTGCGCTGTTTATCCAGTCCGTCACATATTCTGTTTGAGCAACCCTTGTATCTCTGTTCCAGACACATAGATGCACATTATATATATCAAGGATTTCTCCTCCAACATCAAGACTTACCCGTTGCATGCAGGACTCCCACAACAGGGGATAATAAAAAATATTCAAGATCGTATTTTCAAAATTCGGTTTGGCAGAAGTGAGGGTATAATCGTTGGAGAGGATAGGAAACTTTGAAATAACTACAGTTGCCTTGGTTATCTTTCGTTCTTTCCTCAGTGGGAAAAACATGTCCCAGTCCTGAACGGGAGCGGCATATTTGAAATCAAGCCTGCTCATCAAGTATTTAAGCTGGTTTAAATACCATGAACGTTTTGAATCTATATCAACCTCCTGCAACAGGACTACGTTAGCCTCCTGCCCCTTGATGATTGATATAATCTGATCCAGATTGGACCTATAAAATGCCTCCGGATGCTCATCTGCAAGGGTTTGCTGCATGGGACCGGCAGCAAAACCCATATTGTAGGTTATAATTTTAATTTTACGGTCATTTTTATCATGACTCGATTTGACATCTTCAACTTCAAGAATTTCCCCTTTTTGCATTTCACTGATTTTATAAGTAGGGTCACTATACCATTTAAACAGAAACCAGATGGCAGTTAAGACAACAGCCAGCAAAAAAATTGATGTAAAACACTTAAAAAAAGTATAAACAGAGTTCATGGCCTCCTCCTTAAGTGAGTATTCAATTACAAAATGATTAACATGTACGTAACCACTTATATGCTTGACCTTTTTAAATCCTTTCTACTTATCACACTGATTTTATTTGCATCCTTAACGTTCACAGTGCCTCAGGCAAAAGCCGAATCCATCCAGCCTGAACATATCAAGATACTTTTCGGCTACAGGTTCCCTCCATTCTACACAGTTACAACGAGAAAGAATCCTTCAGCCAGTCTTTCCGGAATATTTATAGATATCCTTGAAAAATTCAAAAAAAGCCACCCGCAATATTCATTGGAGTATAAGTGCCTGCCCAGAGCAAGAATTTCCAAAGTTCTTCGTGAAGGCGGAGCGGATGCTTTTGCGCTGACAGCCCCGATGTTCACAGAAACAGAAATCAAGGCTCGTTTTCTGGCTTCTGCGCCGCTCTGGACCATAGAGGACCACTTACTTGTGCGCAGGAACTCTACCATAGATTCCACAGATATAAATAAACTAATTGGGAAGAAGATAGCAGTACTTCATGGTAACGGGCATGGTCCGCTGGATGAGTACTTTGAAAACGGGATGATAAAAAAACACGCCGTCTACAGCACTAATCAGATTCTTGAACTCGTGCATAAGGGGAGGGTGGATGCTGCTATATGTAACAAAACAACTTTGCCCGCTCTGGTTAAGCGGGCAAAATTGTCAATGAATGATTTTACATTAATAGAATCTCCGCTTTATACTTTTGACCTGCACATGCTGGTCAAAAGGACAAAGTCTGACTTCCTTAACGACTTTAACGATTTCATCAAAAATGAATCTCTACCGGAAATTGGTTCTTCCTACTCCTCTGCAGGAAAATAAAGTGGACAATTTTTCCCTTCGATTCTTACCAGTCTGACTTTGACCGGTTCATTCATTTTTCGCGGGACAAAACACCTGTAAACCATCATCCCCGAATTGATCAGCAGCATTCCGCTGACCAGAACTAGCCCCAAAGCCAAAACATTTCTCATTCTCTATCCTCCGTCAGGAAATTTTTTCACTTCCGGAAGACTTAGCAAGAACCGGACCTGTCTTGATGAAAATCTAGGGACACTTCAGGCGCATTATCTCAGTCTGAGTATTCTTTGCTCTTTTCAGTGTATTTCCACAAGTATATTCAACATATAGATATTTTCCTTTTCCAGGATAAGGATCTCCGCAGATCTGACTTCCCACAATGATCTTGCAATTGTTTTTTCCGTCACAGCGTTTCATAAGCTCGGGCTTGGCATCGCAGAAGTACTGCTTGTACCCGAGCTCATTACCAAGCTCAAAACTTACGTTTCCATATTTGGCGCTCTGTATACGTATTGAATTTTCGGCAAAGACCTTTCCTTCTTCCGGATCTTCAGGACTCGCATATTCAATAGAGTCTACTTCATCCCTTGCAACCGGCACCTCAATAACCCTACCGTCCTTAAGATTAATCTTCATTTCTGCATTAAGGCTGCCCACCGGAATCACTACTGCCAGAGCAAGCAGCATGGGAAACATTTTCAAGTAAATTTG
Organism: Maridesulfovibrio sp.; assembly: GCA_963676495.2. GTDB lineage: Bacteria > Desulfobacterota > Desulfovibrionia > Desulfovibrionales > Desulfovibrionaceae > Maridesulfovibrio. The sequence continues at coordinate 1,091,935 of CAXXRF010000003.1, forward strand.
ATTCATGATATTCTCCTGTAAAACGTAGTCAGCCAACTTTACAGTAAATACCGTTCTCACTCCAGCAAAACGGAGCCCTTACTTTATGACAAGAATATTTCTGGTATTACTTTGCATCTTATTGAACAGCACCTGTCTCCATGCTCAAGAATATCGGTACTTTCAAGATCTAAAACGTCCCAGATACAGTGCCATACAGGAAGAGTCGCCGAAAAATCAGGCTCAGCAGAACACCACTGCTCCAAAAACGGAAAAGAAAAATCAACCGGACAATGAAAAGTTCTGCGGTAGATTCAAAGGCATGGTCACTGTCCACTATCAGGGACAGATGGTCCGGACACAGGCCGCCCTAAAGATTGCCATTGAAGAGCCCGAAAGCAAAAGCCATTATGATTACTACATCCTTCCGGCAAACAGTACATATATGGAAAATACATGGGCTCTTGAAAAGAGCACAGTAAGAAGGTCTGTTACCATTTCTGGGAATACTGTTTATATCACTGATATTATAGAATACGGAGATCATGGTGGGAATTCCCAGATAAGAACTCTGGTCTTTTCAGATGATCATTCTGCACTGACCTTCCTGAAAACGGAATTCGACGACGCAGCCCGTAACAGTGCCACAGGACAGATCATAGGTAGATTCACAAGATCAAAGTAAAACAGAATCCCCTGAAAAGAGTTTCCCCCCGGTCGTGATCAGGGAGTGACCGGGGGGACAGCTGGGAAGAGGCTGGTACATTTTCATCGCGAGATGAAGAAGTGTTGTTAAGTAGTTTCTATCCAACCTTTTCCGGGCGGTCTTTACGGTAAAGTGACAATTAATCGATGATCGTGTTTTTATACTCATTCGACTAAACACTTTTCTGTTGGTGTATGTTCTTGAAAATGGACTATTTTTACTCCATAATCACCATCAGAGTTATGAATTAATGAAAACGGAGATAACCCATGTATATTCTAAAAAAAGGGCAGGAAAACAAATTTCAGGATCTTATTCCTTTAGGAGAAACAGACTGGCCCGAAGAAGTAAAAAAGGAAATCTGTGAGTTCTTCGAGCATGCCGGGGTAGAAGATCCCATGACCCAGAAGCTGGTTGAACCGGGACTCCAGGGATTCAGATTTAACAATGATAAAGGTGAAATAGATTGGGATGATGTCATTGCATACTTCAAGTATGAAGCACTAAGTGTCCTGATTATGCACGACGATAAGTTCAAAGAAAAAGCAGAAAAACTTTACACCGAATTCTTCTCCAAACACAAATTCAAAGTCTGGAACCGCGATTAATAAAATTATTATGATTCCAAAAAACGACCTCCGGCAGATTCATGATGAATCAATCGGAGGTCGTTAATTATTAGTATCAGAAAACAGCAGCTACTCCGGTAATGAAAAATCAACTCCGAGACCTCCAAGAAGAACTTTCAAACAAGCCTCAGATCCATCCCACCCCGCTGCACATTCAGGACTTAAACTTATAGTCAGGCTCTTGATGACTCCCCTGTTAATTCCTTCAGCCAAAGCGATACCCCAGCCGTGAACATACTCATCGGTAAACAGGCGCCCCATCTGCCCATCTCCCATGCGTCCAAAAAAATAATCCAGATCAAGGTTGAAAATCCACTTCCCATTCAAATCTTTGATTGATGCAGGGAATTCCCAAGGCTCGTAAGCCGCATATCTGATGGAGTGTGGAGCAGAGCCCTTGCCGTGGGTTGCAAAAGCCCAATTACTTATGCGCTGCTGATATTTTTCTATGAACAAACCGAGATAATTATCCCAGCGAAACAAGGGGGTGACAGCAAAGAAATCATTATCATAACCACTGGCCAGATAATCATCTATACTTATTTCCTCAAACGTATCATGGGGGAAATGGGCATAATCCTGAGGAGAAAAAAGAGCATCAAAATGGCGATCCACATGGAAAAGATTAAGCTCCTCGTCCCCTTTCAAAGACTCAATCCAACACCACAGTGCCGCCCTGTGGTTATCCATGATAAATATGTTACCCTGCTTCCACAGAAAATTGAGTTTGATAGCAGTGGAATGATTGCGCCCCTGAAAATCAACAAGCCATTCGCCCATTTTTTTCCTCCTGAAAATACTTCGTGAGAGTATCCTTAATTTTCTTTTACGGGCTGCTATTTATCAGGCTCAGCTAAGCTGGTCCAGCACCTCAAAAGGAAACCGCCCGGAAGGGCGGTTTGCCTTTAGGTGGGTGATGAGAGATTGTTTAAGTGTTATAGATGAGATGATGCTGTTTCCCGCCAGGCTACAGGGGAACGAGCCGGGCGAAATATTTAAATATATGATGATCGACAGATATTTTACTTCAGATTGTTAATATCCAGCGGGCTGCCGCATTCGGGACAGACTCTTATAGTCTTGCCGAAGGTTGAGCCCATAACCCAAAACCGGGTAAACCAGTTTTCGGATCTTTTGCTATGATACTGCACCATGACCCGGTTGCCGCACTTGCAAAATCTTTCCTGCATGATTGCCTCCTGCTCACTCTGCTTTATCTGAAGAAAACGGAATTCACCGTACCGCCGCTTCTGCCATGTGACGAGTACAATCAACCACAGCAAAACCATTTCGTCAAGCAAAAATAAACATATCACGCAAAAAAGTTAACTAAAAACATCCAACAAACTAAAACAGTTTACAAAAAAAAGGACCTCTCAATCAGAGAGGTCCTTATAATTTGGCATTTAAATCAGCTAAAACATACATTTAGCCAGAACACGCAAGCTAAACAAAACTAAACTCACAGACTAAATGCAGCTGATCAAATCAGTGATACTCGCGTGAAACCCAGACGACCTGTCCCAGAACTCTGACATTCTCCAGCTCGTCACCACCAAGGTGAATAGGAGAATAGTCTTTGTTGTCACTGTGTAAAACCATCTGCCCCGGACGTTTTTCAACTCGCTTGACCATTACGGTATCTTCCACACCGACGGCATAGATACCCCCGGCCAGAATATTCTTGCGAGACTGATCAAGCAGAACCACATCCCCTTCTTTAAGCTCCGGCTCCATGCTGTTGCCGTAAACTTCCATCAGTACCATATCGCTGGGATTTCCTTTACTTTGAATCCAGTCTTTGCGGAAAGCATAATAGCCTTCAACCTGACCGCCGGTTTCAAAAGATCCTCCACCGGCAGAAAGCCGTGCCGCGACCTTGGGTATTCTGGAAAAGTCTCCTGCAAATTCTTCGGCACTGACCTCTGGCCGGGGTGATCCCAGCCCGGATTCAAGCCATGTTGAATCCAGATTGTAGCGCACGGAAAGTTCAAGAATCCAGCGGGGTGGTACAGCTCCTTTTTTCTTAACAAGCGAAACAGCCGCCCTTCCGACACCAAGTTCACGTGCCAGTTGAGCCTGCGTTGAAATATCAGTTTCTTCCTTGAGCCGCTCAAAAAAAGCCTCGAAATCCTTACTCTGCATCACGCCCTCTACTTAACAACAATTTAACACTAACGTTCACTTAGACTTAACGCAGTTCATTTGATATCGCAACCATTTTGTAATCAGAGAGTGCTTTCAAAATGGCTGTGTTTGTAGTAATGTAGCCGATAGTTAAGAGATTTTCACTCTGGAGTTTTTGATGAGCAATGATCTGGTGGTAAAGAATATGGCTGCCGAATACGCCGAATATTTTGATTTCGATTTCGGTGATTCGGGAGTGGAGCTGACGCTGAGCAACGAAGCTCCTGCCGAGTTGAAACAGATGATCCGGCAACTATGCGGCAGCATAGCTCCGGATACTCTGGTTCAGGTTTATGAGGCTTTAAACGCCATTGCCGAAGCAGATGATATTTACCAGTGTGAAATAGACGAAAAAGTCTGTGCGCTCACCTTGTTCTGCAAAATAGCAAGATATATTGAAGACCTGGCTGTTAACTGACAAACTTTTTAAAATCTTCTCCTCCTTCCACCAGGGAAAGATCAGCTTCCAGCAATTCCAGGCTGACAGACTCCAGACGGACAGTTATTTTCTGTCCCAACCGGAAGGCACGCCCAGTGCGTTCGCCAACAATAAGCTGCCTGTCAGACCAGAAAGTGTAATAATCATCATCAAGTCTTGAAAGGCGCAGCATTCCCTCGGCCATAACCTCCTGAAACTCAACCCAGATTCCAAAATCAGCCATCGATGAAATCACACCGGTAAATTCTTCGCCGACCTTATCTTTAAGAAAAATAATTGTCAGACGTTTTAGAATTTCACGCTCAGCTTCCATTGCCACTCGCTCTTTACCACTTATGGAACTACCTATCCGGGCAAGCTGCTTTTGACCGGGAATAGCCTGATGTCCATCACCCAATGCGACTTTCAGCATGCGGTGGACAACAAGGTCGGCGTAACGCCTGATAGGTGAAGTAAAGTGACAGTAGCATGTAGAAGCCAGTCCGAAATGCCCTTGATTTTCGGGTTCATATTTGGCCTGCTTCATGGAACGGATCATCATCCGGCTGACCAGAAACTCCTGATCAGTCCCCTCTGAACCATGCAGAACTTCCTGCAAAGCCTGCGGAGTTACCGAATCAGGAACCTGCTTGCTGATCCCCATTTTCCTCAGGACTTTAAAAAGAGCAGTAAGTTTGTCCGGATCCGGACCGGGGTGGACGCGATACAGGCAACCCATGTTTTTTTCAGTCAGAAATTCCGCTACTGCTTCGTTGGCAGCAATCATGAACTCTTCAATAATCTGATGTGCAAAGTTCCTGCAGCGGGGGCGAATATCCACAGTGCGGCCCTGCAGGTTGAACAGAATCTCCGGTTCAGGAAGATCGAACTCAAGGCTGCCCCTTGCTTTACGGCGTTCATTGATCTTACGGGCCAACTCTTCGGCAAGAGTAAGCATGGGCACAAGTTCACCAAGCTTTTCACGTTCCTCATCTTCCTTGAGAATGATGCTTTTATGAATCTGCTCATAGGTCAACCGGGCGTGACTCTTAATCACAGCTGCCGCAAATGTTGAGTTTAAGGGCTCACCCGCAGCATTGAACTCAATAGTCGCAGTCATGGCCAGACGCGGGACATCAGGATTCAGGCTGCAAAGACCGTTACTGAGCTCCTCCGGAAACATAGGTTCTACGGATTTGGGAAAATAGTATGAGTTACCACGCTTCAATGCTTCCCGGTCCAAAGGAGACTCCATTGCAACATAATGGCTGACATCAGCAATGGCCACTCGAAGAATGTATCCGTTCCCCTTTCTTTCTACATGGATAGCATCGTCAAAATCCTTTGCAGCCTCACCATCAATTGTAACAAAGGCGATATCACGCATATCTTCACGGTCAGCGAAGTCTCCTTCGTCCGGAACATCAGGTAAGGCTTCTGCCTGTGCAACTACTTTGGCCGGAAAAGCTGTCGGGATACCGTGATTTGCCTTGACTACTGCTTCCTGAACAAGGGCGTCATCCTCTACACCGAGATACTTAAGTATTCGCCCTTCCCACAGATTAGGGTTGATCTGATCACCGGGAGCTACAAGCAATACATCGCCACGCTCAATACGAGTAAAATCAAACTCGCTGTCAATGGCCCCAGCCGGGTACACTTCATTCCCGTTATCATCGAGTACAGCCTCTGCCTCAGCTTCCATCCCCGGCTCAACCACTATCCCGAAATCAAGTCGCGGGTCAGTCGGATGGCAGAGAAGAGCGCTGCCTCCCATAGGTCTGACAACCCGTACAGGAAATACCTGCCTCCCCCGCTCAAGAACACGCACAACCCGGCCTTCCTGTCTTTTATTACCGCGGCTTTCGCTGGTAATAGCCACAGTTACCCTATCACCGTGCCAGGCATCCTTGAGATTTTTATGAAAGATGAAGATATCATTCAGATTCTTGTCATCAGGCAGAAGGAATGCCGCTCCGGACCGCTGCACCTGCAACTTTCCGGTAACCATATTCATTTTGGAAACCAGACCGTATGAACTTCCGATCTTGATGATCTTGCCCTCACGGACCAGTCCGCGCAGAAGATCATTTATAAATTTACGGTGACGCTTGGTCAGTCCCAGACGCTTTGCAACTTCAGCAGAAGACAGCGGCTTCTTGCTGGCCTTAAAAATATTCATAGCCTCATGCGGCTTAATCACACCCGGATTCTTACTGTGTTTTTTCTTTCCCATTTTATCATTCCTGTTCGATTATAATTTGAGGCGCTTAACGCATTGGAGTATCTGATTTCGCCTCCGGTGCCCAAGGACTGATTTCCTTTGGAACACCTGATGATTAATTCACTTCAACTCGATTAATTATACTTAACTACATGGCAGATGATTGCTTCAACAAGTCGATATTCCACCACTTATCAAATGAAACTTCTTTCGTTTCATCAAAAAAGACTGCTTCTGAAAATTCCACTTCCAGATCAATTACATAAAAATCTTCACACCCAAGTCCACTGAGTTTTATTGCATCCTTCGGAGTACAAATAATTCTCCTACTCCCCAATGCAACCGCTCTTCGCCTTATTTCCTCGACATCATGCACTGTGTAGGCATGATGATCCTTAAAAACCATAAATTCTTCAGGAGCACGCCCCATGTACCCTGTTGCATCGGCAAGAAGCATTTCGGGCTTTCCAATACCAGAAAAAAGCAGATATTTCCCCTGTCCAAAATCCAGCCGATCTGGACCGCCTAAAAGCTTCAACCCTTTTGCCTGCAAGGCAAATTGAAAGACAGGTTTACCAAAAACACCCAGCCTGCTCCTTATCATCGACTTCAAAGACTTGAAAGCCGAAGGCGTGCTCTTCACGAAAAAGACATCAGCGCGATTTAAGGCATCTGCACCCTCACGCCATGTCCCCTGTGGAATAACCTTGTTCCAACTTTCGTCAAAATCATCAGGTGTAAGCAGTACGAAATCCAGATCCCGCTGCACAGCCATGTGCTGAAAACCGTCATCAAGCAGCATCAGTTCGGGCTTGAATTGACCTGTAGCCCATGCCCCAGAACGCTTACGCACAGGATCAACCACAACCCGCGCAAATGGATTCTCTTTTGCCAGCATGAGAGGTTCATCACCGGCTTCGGACACGGGACTATGCGGTCCCACAAGATATGGTAACTGTGCAGGCTTTGCACCATAGCCGCGGGTAAGCAGAACAGCGGAAAGCCCCTGCCTATCCGCCCATTTCAGCAGCCAGTCTGCCAGAGGAGTTTTACCGCTTCCACCTGAACCTATATTGCCAACGGAAATACAAGGACAGGACGGACGGAACTGTTCATATTCTCCACGGGCATACTTTTGAGCACGGCAGGACATAACCTTTTCATATCCATGAGATATTGGATTCAAAATCGGGCTCAGGATTTTCTGTAACTTAAATAAAGAATCCATCTGCTAACTCTCGATCAAAAAACATTACACAATTTAAATTTCCATCAGCCACTCCGTCAAAAGCCTTTGACTATGCGGAGATACGGCATCCGGGAACAATAAAAAAACACGTGCAAACCCTAATGGGTTTGCACGTGCCTGTAAATCTGCAAATGTACTGAACCTACTCGCGGTTACCCATCAGGCGAAGCAGGAAAATAAACATATTGATGAAGTCAAGATAGAGAGTGAGTGCACCAAGAATAGTACCGCGTCTTACCGCAGTGGCATCATCAGCAGGGATGAAGTCGCCCATATCTTTAAGCTTCTGAGAATCGTATGCTGTCAGACCTGCAAAAATGAACACACCGAGGACGGAGATTGCAAAAGTCAGCGCAGAGCTCTGCATAAAGAAGTTTACAACCATGGCAATGAGGATACCGAAAACACCCATCATCATGAATGCGCCCATACCGGTCAGGTCACGACGTGTAGTCAGACCATACAGGGACATGGCACCGAACATTCCTGCGGTAACCAGAAATGTCTGGAAAATTGAAGCTGCAGTGTAAGCAATCAGAATAGTGGAAAGGGTCAGTCCATTCAATGCACTATAAGCCATAAAAAGGCCGGTCGCTGCCCCGGCTGAGAGTTTACTGATACGCATGCTCAGGTAGAACACAAGACCGATTTCACCGATAGCAGCAACCCAGAAGAGCATTGTGGGTGCAACCATGCCGGTCTCAGGATTCTGAGCCAGAACCAGATTCAGGATAGCGGGAGTGGAGAGAGTTACCCATGCTACTGCAGCAGTAGCCAGCAGTCCGGCACTCATCCAGCTGTAAATTCCACGCATAAAAGCATTAAGGACTTCCGGTCTTGCACTGACAGCACCGGCTGCACCAAATCTACTCATAACTAATTTCCTCCGAGAAGTTTTCAACTAAATTTAACGGGCACTGTGCCCTACATAATTTTAAATATACTTTCCCAGTATAGATAGACATCTTCCTTAAGGCTGGCAAGGAATTTAGGTCGATTTCCGCTGGGGCATAGTGCCCCACCCTATTCGCTGATGTACTTTTTAAGCAGCGGAACAAAAGCGCTCATAACCAAACCGATTCCTCCCGTTGCCAGACCTATATTCAAAAACAGATCATCATAAATATCAAGCGACTGAAGAGCTGTAATTCCATGTTCCGGAACACTTGCCATGGTCGCAATCTCTCCGCCGAGAACCATGGCAACGGACTGAAACATAAACCACGCCCCCATCATAAATCCCATGGACCGTTCCGGAGTCAAACGGGCGACCATTGCCAGTCCAAGACCGCTGACCAGAAGCTCGCCAAGACTCTGAAATCCGTAGCTAAGGACCAGCCAGTTACCGGAAATATAACCATTGGAATCCGCCTGAAACTTGGCAACTAGGCCCAGTGTAAGAAAAGCAGCACAGCACATAAGCATTCCAAGTGCAAACTTTCCGGGCAGGGAAAGATCCTTACCACTGGAATCCAGCTTGGAGTAAACAACAGCCAGAACTGGGCTTATAACCATAATCCAGAAAGGATTCAAAGCCTGAAAGGAAGCAGGTTCAATAGATATTCCAAATATTGCAGGGTGAACATTTCGCGCTGCAAACAGGTTCAGTGAAGTAGGCATCTGTTGATAGAGTGCAAAAAAGACTATCGCTTCAGCCATCAGAATCAGGCAGATAATCAGATTTGCCCGTTCGTGTTCTTCCGCCCGTAAAACTTCACGACCGTAAAGCAGGGCAACAGCCACAAGGGCTGCGTATAAAATACCATGCGCCAAGGTCAGATGTGTTAGAAGAATTGCGGAAACTGTGGCAACCACAGCAGTCCCGGTGAGTGTAAATAACAGATTCTTAACGGATAATGGCATGAAATCAGCTTCGGACCCAACAGGCTCAAGAACGGACCTGAAAGCAATATAGTTTCCGATGGCAACAAGCATACCTACAAAACAGACCAGAAACCCCGCATTCCATCCATAATGTTTCTGAATAACGGGACAGAGTGACATGGCAACAAAAGATCCTATGTTGATTGCCATGTAGTACAGGGTAAAAGCCCCATCAACCCTTGAATCACCTTTATCATAAAGCTTGGAAACAAGGGCCGAGGGATTTGCCTTGAACAGTCCGTTCCCGGCAATAATTATACCCAGTGCAGGGTAGAGAAATCTTTCACAGTCATATCCCAGCAACCCGTATCCGGCAGCCAGAACAACAGATCCAAGAAACATGGTTCTGCGATTGCCAAGAACCTTATCCCCTACATATCCTCCTGCACAGATAAAGGCATATACAAGAGCGGCAAACGCACTGAACGTCTGGTCGGCAAGTTGGTCACTGAAGCCCAGTTTCTTGACCATAAACAAGACCAGAAGGGCCTGCATTCCGTAATAACCGAACCTCTCCCACATCTCCACCGAGAAAAGGAGATAGAATGGTTTGGGATGGCTGAAAGCTCCACTTGAATTCTGTGACATAAGCAACTCCTTATTCCGCCGAATTGATCCATTCCCTCCGTTTTTATACGACAGATAAGAACAAAACACGAGAAATTATAAATTGCTGTGACTTATGCCCTACATTCAAAATCCAATAGCCCTATTCGGTGAAACCCTTTTGGATTGCTCCACTGCTATCCTTAAACAACGCCATACCCGTTTTCATCCTTCGAAAATCATGCTTTTGATAAAAGCCTTCCTTTCCCGGAGAAGCGTAGAGAATGATATTGCACTCCGGCAGCTTCATCAAAATCTCCCGTACAATCAAAGAGCCGATTCCATGACCCTGACATTCTGATGAAACCGCGCAGTCATATATTGCAGCCTGATACTCTCCATCTGAAATTGCCCTGCCAAAACCAATTATATTTTTATTCGAATAGATAAAGACACTGACGTAGCTAGCCTCAAAAGCACGCTGGAGCTTTTCCGGAGGATGAGTAGCCATACCAACGCTCTCAAGCATCTTTGCAACAACGTTCCAGTCCACATTTTCGCAACCGTGTACAATTTCAAATTCCATTTGATGCTCCTTATCTCTTTTCAAATTTCTGCTGTCATGATTCATTTTTTTTAAATTAATAAACAAGAAAGCCCCCGCATTAAACAATGCGGGGGGCTTAAACATTACATTCACGAGGGACAGGCCTTAACTCGTAAAATCGAACCACCAGCGTCCAAGACTCAAGCTGACCAGCACCGCGCCCTCCCATCGGGAAACTTTCCATCCTGTTCGGATAAAAAGCAAAACAAGCGCAACCATTCCGACAAGAACGGTCAGTCCGGGCATTGCATCCGGAGACACATCCAGAGGCCGCAGCAGACAAGTCAGTCCCAGCACTCCGGCAAAGTTGAAAAAGTCGCTGCCGATCAGGTTGCCGAGCAGCATTTCATTGCGGCCTTTAAGCGATGCGGCAAGACAGGTAACAAGTTCAGGAAGAGAAGTTCCGGCTGCGACAATAGTCATACCGATAACCCAGTTGGATACACCGAAATGGCGGGCAATTTCAGAAGCGGCATCAACCATGAAGTCACCACCCAGAGCAATACCTATAAAACCGGCAAGCAACTGCAGCCAAGTTTTGACAGTAACCTCGGAATCCTCATACTCTTCAACCTCCGGCATTATTCCGGCCATGGTGTTTGCTGCACGCTTGCTGTGGATAATCAGGTATCCTACGTATCCACCCAGAATTGCGAGCAGCATAACCCCTGCACTGCGGTCCAGCATATCAAAATGAGCAAGTCCGAGGATCAGTGCGGTAGTAAACAGCAGCAGGGGGGTGTCGCGCATTGCCAGAGATCGGTTTGTCGGCAGCGGTTTGATCAGTGCCATCAATCCGAGAATAAAACCCAGATTGAAAATATTGGACCCCACAACGTTGGACAGGGAAATATCAGAAAGGCCCTTGAACGCAGCTGTGGCGGTAACCAGAAATTCAGGTGCAGAAGTACCGAATGCGACGATAGTCAAACCTATCACAAGATCGGAAACTTTGTACTTTTTTGCAATCTTCGACGCAGACTCTACAATCCAGTCCGCACCAAACCACAGCAGAAAAATACTCAGTAGAAAAAAAGCAATATTAGTAAGCATGGAACTCCTTGCTATTTGCCTCCTGAAAACAACATAAGCTGAACCAGAAGGGCTGATTTATATTTTTGCTAAAAATCGGATTTAGAATATCAGGTTGCAACCAAATCTAAAAGGGAGAGTTAAAACTCATCCCAAAAATGGAATTAGTATCGCAAGGCTTTAAAAAAGCCCCTGCGTACTAACCATACGCAGAGGCAAAGGCCTTTTAAACATTTATAGAGTCCGGCAGAAACTGTTTCAAATTTTCTTGCCCGGCAATGTCCCTGCCTGAATCATCAAGACACAAAAAGCATCTCCGGCGACAGAAGCCATTTCAAGAACCCTAGTCCTCTGCACGAGCTATCTTCCACTCCTTGAGCCCCTCAAGGGTAGGATGAGCAAATCCAGTTTCCCGATTAGGAGTAACCTTTACAATCATCTCCCCTTCAGGACCGATTACAGCCACATGCACATCTTCACCGGACTTGACTGCTTTTGGGGAAAAAGATGCAGTTACGGCCGCAGCTTCGAGAATATCATCCTGACCCCACTCTTCATCACAGAAAGAACGACCGATGCTCAAAGGTCCGGGAAAACCCCGTACCTCAAACATGTAATCATCTGCTTCATAAAGATCTTCAATACGGTCATTATCGTTGCGGTTTCGGCCGACAACAAGCATCTTGTTACCTGCCCAGAACTGCCGCCCGGTAGTTGCAAGGTAAAAGGAATTCACATCCGCTTCGGCCAGCCTCTGCAGCAGCGGAAAATAGCGGGCCGCGTTCTCCTTTTCAGTGAGCTTACAGCCACCGGCAGGAGTCGGAATTTCGGAAAAGCCGTATTCTTTAGCCATTTCCAGCTGAATCTTGCGTCCACGCCCGAAAATATTAGGGAGCTTTTCACGGTCCACCAAGCCGGATTCCTCCATGGGAGTAACCGGCTGAGACTGTGCACAAAGAGGTCTCAAAAGCACATCCGCAGAATCAGAGCTGTTTTTGATGGCGTTAAGAGCCGGAGGCCTCTGAGACATTGGGCGCTGACCTACAACTTCACCGGATATGATAAATTTTGCACCATATTTTTCCAGTAAAGTCTTGGCATGGCTGATCATCATTATTTTGCAGTCCACGCAAGGATTAACAAGCTTGCCCATGCCGTGATCCGGCACATCCAGCATCATTTGAATATATTTTTCACTGATATCTATTGCTTCAATCTCTACACCGTAGACTTTTTCCCAATGGGGGATCTTTTCGGGGCTACCGAAAAAAGGTGTGACAAAATGAAGCCCCAGAACCTTTAATCCCTGATCCTGAATGACTTTACATGCCAATATACTATCAAGGCCCCCTGAGAACAGGGCCAATGCGTCATACTTAGTGTTCATGGGGCGGCTGTACCTTCATTTTTCATAAACCGCAACAAAATACGGACCGATCTCATACAGCCCGGAAAGCGCCTTTTGCCGTGAATACGGGGGCACATAAAAAAGTCCTGCAACTAACCTCCGGAGTTTATGCCGTATTTTTACGCGGAGAACGATGAAGTTTTTTCAACAAGTCTGAGATTGCCTTATCTATAGGTGTTTGGTATTGGAAGCAGTTGCCTGCCACCTCAAAAAACTTTTTTTAAAATGATGTTCGCAGGCTTGAGGATGTTCACCGAATTTTCGCCGCAAGGCTCCTGTCATGTGACAATAACAGGAAATCAAATACGATGAACAGTCCAACATTATATGGAGATAAAATGAGCAGAAAATCTGTAAATCCCGACGACCTGCGCAAAGCGGCTCTGAGCACAGCACTTACTACTATTGAACGTAAATTCGGAAAAGGCTCCATCATGCGCCTTGACTCCGATGCCGCACAGCAGATCCCGGTAATTCCCACCGGCTCCATCAGCCTTGATATAGCACTTGGAATCGGGGGCATTCCCAAGGGACGTATCACCGAAGTGTACGGTCCTGAATCATCCGGTAAAACCACTCTGGCCCTGCACGTTATTGCTGAATGCCAGAAACTGGGCGGAACCGCAGCATTTGTCGATGCCGAACATGCTCTCGACGTAAAATACGCCAAACGACTCGGCGTCAACACTGACGAACTGCTTATCTCCCAGCCGGACTACGGGGAGCAGGCTCTTGAAATCACCGATCTTCTGGTACGCTCCGGTGCGGTGGATATCGTTATCATCGACTCCGTTGCAGCACTCATCCCCCAGGCTGAACTAGAAGGCAACATGGGTGAAACCCAGGTCGGCGGACAGGCAAGACTTATGTCTCACGCCCTGAGAAAACTTACCGGTACCATCCATAAATCAAACGCTGTTGTTCTCTTCATCAACCAGATACGCATGAAGATCGGAATGACCGGCTACGGCAGTCCGGAAACAACATCCGGCGGTAACGCACTTAAATTTTACTCTTCCGTTCGTCTGGACATCCGCAAAATTCAGACCCTTAAAGACAAGGATGAAGTTTTCGGCTCAAGAACCAGAATCAAGATCATTAAAAACAAAGTGGCACCGCCCTTCCGTGAAGCACTGGTCGACATCCTTTACGGAACAGGTATGTCCCGTGAAGGCGAACTGCTCGACCTTGGTGTTGAGCATGGAGTTGTGGATAAATCAGGTGCCTGGTACGCCTTTGGAGCTGAACGTCTGGGACAGGGCAAGGAAAACGTCCGTCAGTTCCTTGCTGAGACTCCCGAACTGCGCCAGCAGATCGAAGACAAGCTGCTTGTCCACCTTGGAGTCAAGGAAGAGACTGAAGAGAAGGTTGACGTAGAGGCCGACGCAGAGTAAAGCCTTTTGGCCCATACGCATATTTTAAGAGCCCGCCTCGCCGGGCGGGTTCTTTTTCAAAACGCCAGGGGAATCCCTGACGGCAATATACTTTTTTATGGAGACAGCTCATGAAGGCCAGTGAGATCAGAGAAAGATTCCTCAAGTATTTCGAAGGTAAAGGGCACACTATTGAACATAGTTCTTCCCTTATTCCTAAAGATGACCCGACCCTGCTTTTCACCAACGCGGGTATGGTTCAGTTCAAAAAGACCTTCCTCGGTCAGGAAAAAAGGGATTACGTACGCGCCACCACTTCCCAGAAGTGTCTTCGCGTAGGCGGAAAGCACAACGACCTCGAGAACGTAGGCCGCACTGCCCGTCACCACACCTTTTTTGAAATGCTTGGAAACTTCTCTTTTGGCGACTACTTTAAAGAAGACGCCATTAAATTCTGCTGGGAATTCCTCACTGAAGACCTGAAGCTGCCCAAAGACAAACTTTACGTTACAATCTACACTGATGATGATGAAGCGGATGAACTCTGGCAGAAAGCTGTAAACTTCCCTGCAGAGCGCATCTACCGCCTCGGAGAGAAAGACAACTTCTGGTCCATGGGTGACACTGGTCCCTGCGGCCCCTGCTCCGAAGTACATATTGATCAGGGCGAAGACATGAGCTGCGGCCCTAACTGCGGCATCGGCAAATGTGACTGTGACCGTTACCTCGAAATCTGGAACCTCGTATTCATGCAGTACGACCAGGATGAAGAAGGTAACCGTGTCCCTCTGCCCCGTCCCTCTATCGACACTGGTATGGGCCTTGAGCGCATCACTGCTGTATGTCAGGGTGTACAGTCCAACTTTGAGACCGATCTTTTCCAGCCTATGATTCAGGCTGTGGCCAAAAAGGCCGGTGTAAAATACAAGGAAGACAGTGAAATCGATACTGCTCTGCAGGTTATTGCAGACCACTCCCGCTCCATTGCCTTCCTGATTACCGACCAGATCCTTCCTTCCAACGAAGGACGTGGATACGTACTGCGCCGCCTGATCCGCCGCGCATTCCGTTTCGGTCGCCTGCTCGGTCTTACCGATCCCTTCCTCCACGAAACCACCCGTATGGTTGTGGAACAGATGGGCGGACAGTTCCCCGAGCTGAACGACAACAAAGACTTCATGGCCCGTATGGTCAAAGAAGAGGAAGAGCGCTTCAGTCAGACCCTTGATAAAGGCCTGATCATTCTCGAAGACGAGATGGAAGAACTCAAAAAAGCAGGCAAAAACATCATTTCCGGTGAAACTGCTTTTAAACTCTACGATACCTACGGATTCCCGCTGGATATTATCAACGATGTTGCTGAGAAACAGGACTTTACCGTTGATGAGCCCGGCTTCAACGCTGCCATGAAAGAGCAGAAGGACCGCGCCAAGGCTGCATGGAAAGGTTCCGGCGAAAAGAATACCGGCGCAATCTTCCGTCAGGTTCTGGAAGCAGGCCTTAAAAACAGCTTTACCGGCTACACCGAGGTGACCACTGAATCCAGAATCATCAACCTGCTTTCCGAAGAAGGCGAGCACCTTGAAAGAATAACTCAGGGCAGCGGAGGCTGGATGATCACTGCGGCGACTCCTTTCTATGGCGAGTCCGGCGGTCAGTTAGGTGATATTGGTGCTGTCGGCACCATGACCGGTAACGCTTCAGTTCTGGAAACCGTCAAGGCTTCCCCTGAACTTACCGCCTGTAAAATTTTCGTAAGTGAAGGCGAACTGCTTATTGAGCAGGAAGCCAAGCTTGAGGTTGACCCGGAATCAAGAACTGCAACAGAGCGTAACCACACAGTTACACACCTGCTCCATGCTGCATTGAGAAAGGTTCTGGGAGACCACGTCAAACAGTCCGGTTCACTTGTTGGACCAGACAGACTGCGTTTTGACTTCACCCACATCGCGGCAATGACCACCGAGGAAATCGCCGAGGTTGAAAATGAGGTGAACCGTGCTATACTGTCTGACACTCCGGTGGCAGCTTCAGAAATGAGCAGCGATGAAGCAACTGATAAGGGTGCTACCGCGCTGTTCGGTGAAAAGTATGGCGATGTTGTCAGAGTAGTAGAAATTCCGGGAGAATCCATGGAACTTTGTGGTGGTACACACCTCAAGGCAACCGGGGAAGCCGGAACATTTGTAATTCTTTCCGAGTCCGGAGTAGCTGCGGGTATCCGCCGTATCGAAGCCGCAACCGGTTGGAATTCACTTAAATTTCTGCAGGAGCAACGCGAAGAATTATCCAAATCTTCCGCGATGCTTAAAGCAGCACCTGGACAGATTGCCGATAGAATTGCGGCTCTTCAGTCTCAGGTGAAGGAACTGACCCGGGCCAATGACAAGCTTCAGTCGAAATTGGCTTCCGGTGCAGGTGCGGATCTCATGAGTTCCGCAGAAGAGATTGGCGGAGTAAATGTACTTGCAGCCAAGCTCGAAGTTACCAATGTCAAAGCCCTGCGCGATCAGGCTGATGCCCTGAAATCCAAAATGGATTCCGGTATCTTCTGTCTGGCAGCAAAGGTCGATGACTCAAAAGTTTCCCTGATCGTCGCCGTGACCAAAGACTTGCACGATAGATTCAAGGCCGGTGATCTGATCAAACCCGTTGCGGCAGAGGTAGGCGGAGGCGGTGGTGGCCGTCCCGACATGGCTCAAGCCGGTGGTACCAACCCCGGCGGAATCGAACAAGCATTCGCAACGCTCAAGAAGATCGTTGCAGAATCCTAATCTGGACAGGACTAAAATTAGACTTGACATTCTAAGGTCACGGCATGTATAAGTCCCCTTCCCAGATTTCATGCAAGGAGCATTTCTAATGAAAACATATATTCCCAAGGAAGAAGACATCGCACGCGAATGGTACGTGGTCGATGCTGAAGATATGGTACTTGGACGCCTGGCAACCCAGATCGCCAACAAGCTCAGAGGTAAAGACAAAGCAATGTTTACCCCTCATGTTGACACCGGCGATTTCGTAGTCGTGCTTAACGCAGACAAAATCAAGGTTACCGGCAACAAGATGGACCAGAAAACCTACTACAAGCACACCAATCACCCCGGTGGTCTGAAAGAAAGGACCCTCAAAGTGATGCTGGAGAAAAAGCCTGAAGTAGTAATCCAGACTGCTGTTCGCGGCATGCTGCCTAAGAACCGTCTTGGCAAGCAGATGATCAAAAAGCTGAAAGTTTACGCTGGTACTGATCATCCCCACACTGCACAGCAGCCCAAGACCATGGAATTCTAATTAAGGGTGGAGCAATATTATGAGCAAAGATTTCAACTACGCTACCGGCAGAAGAAAAAATGCTGTTGCACGCACCCGCATTTACCAGGGAAGCGGCGCAATCACCGTTAACGGCAAATCTTACGAAGATTACTTTCCTCGCAAGACCCTGCAGATGATTGTACAGCAGCCCCTCAAACTCACCAAAACTCTCGGCAAGTTCGACATCAAAGTCAACGCTGACGGCGGCGGTGTAGCAGGCCAGGCTCAGGCTGTAAGACACGGTATCTCCCGTGCTCTTATCGAGATTGATCCTGAGCTTCGCCCCATCCTCAAACGTGCTGGCCTCCTGACCCGTGATGCTCGTAAGAAAGAGCGTAAAAAATACGGTCAGCCCGGTGCACGTGCAAAATTCCAGTACTCCAAGCGTTAAGCCGTACTGCGAATTACTCGCATGTCAAATCAGGCGGAACTGCATTATGCGGTTCCGCCTTTTTTTATGCTCACAGACTTCAAACAGATGTAACGAACAGGTTCAAAAGCAACACCAGTTGGCCCTACTATCACTTTTAAAGCTAGTATGGTATAATGCCCCTTAATAACGACTGAATGCGAGGGGAAAAAGGCGGAAGTGAAGTAAGTTGGATCAGTCTTAATTTAGATTATTATTATTTATCAGTGCTAATTAACTACTGGCTATTCAAGAAAAAAGATTATATTTCTTGCTCATAAACTAGCCACACATAACGCAGATAAAGAAAAGCAGATGTCATCAAAAAAAGACCCGCTTTACGATAAATTTTTCTTCGCTCGTCAGCCGATTCTCATGCCCGACCAGACCGTTTGGGGCTACGAACTTCTTTTTCGTGACAGCAGCGAAGCAACAAGCGCCATAATATCAGACGGCTATAAGGCTACACTGAATGTAGCAGCAGATTTATGCGCAGCTCCAGGCAAGGATGTCCCGGATAACGTAAAAATAGTTGTTAACTTCTCCCACAAATCCATCATTGATAAAGTGCCTTATTCACTTCCGGGAGGCAAAACAGTAGTCCAGATCCCCGAAACCACTCCTCCCACTCCGAATCTGGTCAACGCACTGCAGGAACTTTCTAAAGACGGATATTTCATTGCTATTGACGACTTTGAGGGCCGTCCTCAGGGTGAGTTCCTGATAGCTTATGCCGACGCAATAATTGTTGATATTTTATCGGCTGATGAACCGAAACTCCGTAAAATATGTTCTCTCTGTAAGGAATGGAATACCAAGCTCATAGCTAAACGGGTTGAAAACATGAGCCAGTTCACCATGGCTCAGGAGATGGGATTTAATTTTTTCCAGGGTTTTTATTTCAAACGCCCCGAAAACATCAAAGGCCGCAAGCTCAGATCCGGTGAAACAGTTAAGCTCAAACTGCTTAAACTGATTGAATCTCCCAATCCGGACTTTGATGCTCTTGCTGAAGCTTTACAGCATGATGTCTCTATCAGCTATCGTCTGCTTACCCTGCTCAACTCGCCAACTTTTGGATTCCATCAGAAAATTAGCTCCATCAAACAGGCTATTGTTCTGGCCGGATGGAAAATGCTAAGGAACTGGCTGAGGGTTATTCTGCTGACGGATCTTACACCAAAAGAAAAAAGCCTTGAGCTTCCGCAGATGGCAATTCAGCGGGCAAGGTTCCTGCACATGGTAACCACTAATGCCAAGAACGGCTTTGATCCCGAAGCTATGTTCCTGCTTGGTCTGTTCTCGCTGCTTGGGGCCATGTTTGACATGCCTATAAACAAGTTGACCAGATATCTGCCGCTTGAAGATGACATCTGCGCTGCTCTGTGCGGAGAGGATAACATTTACAACAGATACCTAGAACTGGTCACTTTCTTCGAAAACGGAGACTGGGACAACCTTGAGCTGGTAATAGAAGAACTCAAACTTGATCCCATAAAAATATCCAAAAGCTATTACGATGCCACACGCTGGGCCAACAGCTTCTTCCAGTTACCGCGAACCGCCTAAACTCTGGAAAGACACAGCTGGCTGAACATTCAACGGCTTAGGGAGAACCCATTTGTAACTGCTGGACCGGGGAAGTAGATAATGAATATTCTGATCGTAGGTAACAACCCACTAATACACACCACACTTCCCTGTATTTATGAACAGGGACACGCCGTTTCAGTTACCAAGTCTTCACGTGAGACTATTTTTACTTATGCCAGCCAGCAACCCGACCTGCTTATTTTTGCAGAAGCAGATGAAGCCCGGGATATTTTCACCAGTATTCGCGAGGTTGACCATCATGCTTCTGCTTTATTCATAATTGACACCAGCACTCCCAGTAATTTTGAATCTCTTTTTGAATTTCAAAACGTATCATTCCTTCCTGCATCGTCCTCAAAAGACAATCTAATCTCCCTTATCAAAGATTTCCAAAGCCAGGTCGAACTGAAGAAAAAACATGAATCAGACGCAAAGCTCTATGATCTAATTTTGCAGAGCCTGCCATTTCCAGCTCTACTGCTCAACCACGAGAGCATGCGGACTATTTTTGCCAACAAGGCAGCCCATGAGCAACTCCCCGATATAAATCTTGAACTTGAACCGCCCTTTGTTTCAATCCTGTGTGATGATGTGCGCAACAAGCTCTTCACCGATATTGAGTCATACCGAATCCATTCCCTTGAATCTGTCTCTGCTTATGACCGATACTGGAACCTGACTATTGAGCAGGTCGCCCCTGCCGTTTTCATGGTTCTTGCGATTGATGCGACCAGCCAGCGTCAGCAGATGCAGTTCAGGGAAGAAATGGAAAGAATCACCCGGCATGACCTGCGATCCCCAACGGCTACAATTGTAGGGATGTCCCGCATTCTGGAAACGGAAGCCGGCCTTGATGATGAATTCAAGCCTATAGCTGAGATTCTCCGTAAAACCAGCGAGCGCATGATCCGCCAGATCGACACTTCCCTGACCCTGATCAGGCTCGAAACAGGTTCACTTGAAGCGGATGCTTACCCCTTTAACCTGTACACAGCCATAAGTGCTGCGGTGGGCGATCTCAACCAGCTGGTGGAAGACAAGGATCTTAAAATTGTTACCCTGATGGAAGACGAGCCAATTCAGGATGAATGTTCAATAGTCTGTTTCGGGGAAGCCGCGTTAATTATCACCATGTTTTCCAACCTGCTTAAGAATGCAGCCGAAGCAGCTCCTGAAAAATCGAGAATAACTATCAGCATCCGCGATGAGAATAAATTCATTGTTACTGAAATACATAACCACGGTGAGATACCGGACTCTATTCGAAACAATTTTTTTGATCGTTATGCCACTTACGGCAAAAAAAATGGAACCGGTCTTGGAACCTACAGCGCCCGCCTCATTGCCAGAGCTTCCGGTGGAGATATTTCATTTACAACCTCACAGGAAAAAGGCACAACCCTGATCGCGACGATTCCAAAGCCTTAAAAATCAAACAGGACAAATCAAATGGCATCCAAAAAGAAACCCCGTCCACTGCTGGTTTTTGCAGATAAAGATGGACAGATATACGACCACCCGGAACTTGAAATGATGTGCCGCCGCGGGGACGAGCTGGCCCAGCCAAGACCAGAGGAATATATTCCGCTTCCCCCTGACAGTGAATTTTTTCTGCTGCCCGGACGCTACCCCATAGGCCTGAACTCCGAGACTGGCGAAGTGGAAGAAGTCGATGGTGTTGCTGTCGCCGCTTTTGCATGTCCCGGACACACCCTGACTGGACTGGCAGCTTATTCCAATGGAGATGACGCTCCTGTTCTGCCCATGTTTGCATACGGAGCCGTAGGATACGCAAATGGCAGATTCTGGATTACTGCCAAAGTAGTTGATGAAGACAAGCGTCAGGTCTTTACCAAGATCCCATGTGATAAAATAGACTCAGGCGCACGGCGGCTTATGAAAGATATGCCTGAGAACCGTTTAGTACGCCATCTGGCCGGTTGTGCGCTGACCTATGGCTGCCCTGCGGCTAAAAACCTCGCCCTTGGACGCTTCGAAGCACCTCTGCCTACTTCACGTACCTGCAATGCACGTTGCATCGGATGCATTTCAGAACAACCTGAAGATTCCGGTTTTCCATCCACTCAGGAGCGCATCAAGTTCACTCCTACTGCGGACGAGATCACCGAGATCATGCATTACCATGCTAAGCGTGAGCGCAGACCCATCTTTTCGTTCGGACAGGGGTGTGAGGGAGAACCTCTGACAGAACACTTGCTGCTTGCTGAAGCAATCCGCAAGTACCGCTCTGAAGGCGGCAAAGGTACCGTAAATATTAATACTAACGGCTCCATCACAGAATCCATGCAGCCGCTTGCAGAGGCTGGACTGACCTCAATCCGAGTCAGCCTGAACTCCCTTCGCGAACCTGTTTACAATGCATACTACCGCCCCAAGGGATACAAATTTGATGATGTGTTAGCCACCATATATAAAGCCAAGGAACTTGGACTCCACGTTTCCCTGAACTACCTTTACTTCCCTGGAATAAGCGATACCGAATTTGAGGTAGGAGCCATCACCGAAGTCGCCAAGGAATGTAAGCTCGATTTTATTCAGCTCCGCAACCTCAATATCGACCCGGACCTGTACATGGAGCTGATGGAACCTTATGACTTCGGCCCCGGCATGGGTTTTATAAACTTCCGCAAACGCATTAAAAGCGAATGTCCATGGATCGGTTTTGGCTACTTCAACCCATATCTCGGAGAGAAATAGCCTTTTTGCAGCCTGGCTGATTCAAAGAATATTTATCGAAGCTTATTCCCGCAGTTAACTCTGTTCTTTCAAGTTTTATAAACAAGACTAAAAGAACTCATCGGCATATTCAGATCGCAGTATCCAACTGGATACTGCGATCTTTTTGTTTTGTATTCATTTATTACCACGTGTATATTTTAGGGATGAACATCAGGCCAATGCTGACATTTGCTTTTCTACTCCTGTTCCTATGCACACCTTTCAATCATCCGTCCCACGCCGGGGTGGATGGTTTCAGCATGAACTGGCAATTCGCCCTTGATCTTCCCGGACCGGGAATATCGGGACTATTAAAAGGACATATCACCCATATTCAAAATACCGAGTTCAGATTTGACGGAGAATATCTCAACCGGCAAGGGTCGATTGAATCAGGGCCTATATCGGTTAATACGGTTTTCAAACTGGGAAATGGAAAAATTGAAATTAAAAAGCTGTTGATTCAAATCAGCAAACTGGGAATCAACAATGCAAATCTGAAAATTGATAATCCGGATATAAAAATTAAGGGACAGGGAATTATCAGGCTTGATTCAAACTCTGCTAAATTTGATGAACTAATCATTGAGGCAGCAGGGTTCCATCAAATCAATGCCTCCCTTGACTATTCCCCAGTGAACGCCGGTTCAGGATCTTTAATTATCAACAACCCTCTACCCTTATTGGAAAAACTTGCTGAATCATTTTTGCAGGGATTCAATGCATGGGACAAAGAAGGCGAGTTTACCTTAAAACTCAGCCTGCAGGGAATCAATTCAGCCCCTAAAACATCCATAGGACTAAGTTTCAAAAATCTTGCAGCTGCTTCACCAGATGGAGCCGTACTGCTGGACAGCATTTCAGGTGCACTTAATGCCACGGCCCCTATTGATCTCACCCAAATAAGAGGAGGACTCAGTATTGAAAAAGGGGAAACTCTTTACGATACTTTTTACATGGATTTTGCCAAACATCCTTTGGATGTTCATATTGATTCCATTTCCCCTTTAACAAGCAAACAGATATCAGGCAGCCTTAAGGTCGATTGGAATAAAATCGGAAAATTTCATACTTACGGGACCATAAAAAACACCTTTACCAAGCCGGAATTTTCATTGGAGGCAGATCTTCAGGTTGATGAACTGGAGGCTCCTTTCAGATTATTTGCATCCGATCCCCTATCACTTGACGATGTTTTTGCCGGCGGGGAAATGGAATTGAACTGTAAAATACAATCTTCTATTAACGGCACTCTCCTAACAGGCACAACCGTTCTGAAGAAAACAAACTTTGATTCAGATTTACTCAAAGTTAGTGGCGTTGAATCAACACTCCCATTTTCCATCAGCCTAAATGAAAATTTTATTCCTCAGATAGATGAAAATATCCCCGCGCCAAAGCAGGGGCACATCAGGATGAAGACACTTGAGTCCGGGCCTGTAAAAATCAATGACTTTGCATTCCCAATTACAATTTCATCCAATGATATAGGCTTTGGAAATATTCCTGCCATCATGATTGAAGGAGGAAAAATAAAACTCGATGATTTATCAGTCCAAAATCCATTCAGTGATAATTTTGTATTTCATGGCAGGCTGAATGCTCAAAATATAAACCTGCTGCCTATATCTCCCGCTTCCCTTCCTGTTAACGGAGAACTTGAAGGAAACCTCGAATTCTGGTTACTGATGGAACACCTCTCTACAAGTGGAAGCCTGAGTGGAGATATTTACGGCGGGGAAATGGTTATCTCAGAAATATTTGCTGAAAATATATTTGAGGACTCCCGGCAGTTCGGAGCAGACTTCAAGCTCCGGAACCTTGATCTTGCACCACTGAGCAAGGCTCTTGATATAGGCAGAATTACCGGGCGCATGGATCTTGACCTCAACAATCTTGTAATAGCCTATGATCAGCCTGCAGGTTTTAAACTTCGAGCTGTGACCACACCCGGCTCTGACTCAGACCGGGATATCAGCCTTAAAGCAGTCAACACTCTCTCAGTAATCGGGACAGGATCGGGACTGACAGGAGCAGGAGTTGGTATCTTTTCCCAGTTCTTCAAGGAATTCGGTTATGCCGGGCTTGGGCTGGAGTGCACCCTGGACAACGACATCTTCAAAATCAGAGGCTTGATCAGGGAGGACGGAATCGAGTACATTATAAAAAGACCGCCTCTTTTCGGCATAAACGTAGTTAACAGCAACCCTGAAAACCTGATCAGTTTCTCTGACATGCTCAAGAGAATCAATCGGGTCATCGGAAACTAATTTTCAATATACAGGAGTTTAACAATGCTAAAAAAAACAGCACAGGTACTGGCCTTTTTATCCATGTTCTCTTTTGTCGCCTGCGTAACCGTAAACATCTATTTCCCGGCCGCAAAGGTTGAAAGAGCAGCTGAGGATATTGTTGAAGATGTCTATGGAACAGACACCAAAGAACAGAACAAAGATGACCAGTCTGCCCTCGAAATATTTTTAGCCTATTTATCTCCCGATGCCGCCCACGCCGGACAGGTAACAGAATCAGATATTGAAGGGCTGAACCAGTCCAACTCTGCCATTAGGGGACTCAAGGCAGCCATTGCCCAGAACCATAAACAGCTCCTGCCTTATTATGCATCGGGAAATGTAGGAATCAACAATGAAGGGTTCCTTGAAATTGTGAACACAGACGGCCTTAATATCAAAGATACGGCAAAACTTCGCCGCATCATTGCACAGGACAACAACACCCGAGAACAGCTTTATACCGAAGTTGCTGCCTCCATGAATATCCCCGGAAGCGAAATCAACAAAGTTAAATCCATTTTTGCAGAAGTATGGCAGAAACGCGCTCCATCCGGATGGATGATTCAAGATGCAGCCGGAAACTGGAAAAGGAAATAGTCAGGAGGACGAACAGTGCCCTTTGACAACAGCTATGCAAGACTGCCGGAAAAATTCTTTGAACGGATAAATCCAGTCAAAGTAAAAAAGCCCAAACTCATTCGCGTTAACCGTGAGCTTGCTGATTACATGGACTTCATTCTGCCCGCTTCGGAAGCAGAAATGGCAGACATATTTTCCGGAAACAAACTTATTCACGGAACGGAGCCTATTGCGCAGGTTTACGCCGGTCACCAGTTTGGACATTTCGTCCCCCGTCTGGGAGACGGAAGGGCTGTTCTGCTGGGAGAATTTGTTAATGAAAAAGAGCTGAGATTTGACATTCAGCTGAAAGGTTCAGGACAGACCAGATTTTCCAGAAACGGGGACGGACGCTCACCCCTGGGTCCGGTTATCCGTGAATACATTATCAGTGAAGCCATGTTCAGACTTGGAATTCCTACCACGAGATCTCTGGCCATGGTCAGTACAGGAGAAAATGTTTTCCGCGAAGAAGAACTTCCCGGTGCTGTTTTGACCAGAGTGGCTGCCAGCCATATCAGAGTGGGAACCTTTGAATACTTTGCATCTCGCAGCGACCATGAAGGTATCAAAATTCTCGCAGACTATACCATCAACCGACACTACCCGGATTTGATAAATACGGAAAAACCTTATGTAGGCCTGCTGGAAAAAGTCTGTGCTGTCCAAGCAAAGCTGGTCGCAAGATGGATGCGCATCGGATTCATACACGGGGTAATGAACACGGACAACACAACTGTATCAGGTGAAACCATTGACTATGGCCCATGTGCCTTCATGGACAGCTATGATCCATCCACAGTCTTCAGTTCCATTGACCGCTACGGAAGATACGCTTACGCAAGTCAGCCATCAATTGCACAATGGAACATGGCCGGGTTTGCAGGATGCCTGCTCCCCCTGCTTCACAAAGACGAGGCAAAGGCCAAAGAAATAGGGGAAAAGACAGTTGAGCAGTTTAGAGATTTCTTCAAAGAAGAATATTTCACTGAAATGAGCAGCAAACTGGGTATTGAGCATTCCGACGAGTCGAGCATTGCACTACTAAATGATCTGCTTGAGATAATGCATAAGGAAAAAACTGATTTCACTTTAAGTTTCAGAAGATTATCCCAAATACTAAAGGGAAATTCAGACTCTTTCCTGTCTCTGTTTTCAAACAGAGAGCCTTTTGAAAAGTGGATATCAGACTGGAAAACGGATCTTGAAGATAAGGAGATTAACCCAACTGATGCAATTAGAACCATGGAGCGCAGTAATCCGGCCTATATTCCACGCAACCATCAAGTTGAAAAAGCCATCTCAGCTGCTGTATACAGTAATGACTTAAGCTACACCGACAAGCTGCTTCAGGTGCTTCGTAATCCTTATGATGAGAACCCCGAATTCGAAGCTTACTTAAATCCCCCCGAACCATCGGAAAAAGTCTACCAGACATTCTGCGGAACCTGACAACTCAAATTGGACAGACAGTTAGCCGCCGTCAGAATCCCCAAAATCAGGAATATCCAAAAACCAAAAAAGCCCCCGAAACAATAGTTCCAGGGGCTTTTAGCAATTCTCAGTAGAAACTAAAAATTTACATTAACCTGCTCGGCATCACCGTCACGGGCAGTGATTTCGCCAATCTTCCAGGCATTTAATTTCATACCGGAAAGGCGATTCAGCACATCTTCTTCGCGGTCTTTGGCAACCACAAGGATATAACCGATACCGGTATTGAAAATCTGCAGCATTTCAGGCCAGCTCAGGTCTCCCTGTTCTTTCAGCCAGTTAAACACAGGCAGAACTTCCCAGGAACCGAAATTGATTTCAGCTGTTACCTGCTTAGGCAGGATTCGGGGCAGGTTGTCATAAAAACCGCCACCGGTAACGTGCACCATTCCCTTGATTTCGATATCACGGGAAAGATTACGTACTGGGTCTACATAAATTCTGGTAGGGGTCAGCAATGCTTCACCGATCTTCTCATCAGTTCCGGGCAGCAGATCATCTGCTTTCAGGCCGGATTCATCGAAAAGTTTGCGAACCAGAGAATAGCCATTGGAATGGATACCGGAAGATTCGAGACCGATGATGGAATCACCGATGGTGATGGAAGATCCATCAACAATCTTTGCATTATCCACCATTCCAACACAGAAACCGGAAAGATCATACTCTCCGTCAGCGTAGAATCCGGGCATTTCAGCAGTTTCACCACCGAGCAGTGCACAACCGGAAATCTTACAGCCTTCAACAACCCCTGCGATTACTTCTTCAGCTACACCTGATTCAAGCTTGCCGGTTGCGAAGTAGTCGAGGAAGAACAGAGGCTTTGCACCCTGAACTAGAATATCGTTAACACTCATTGCCACAAGGTCGATACCGATAGTATCGTGCTTGTCTAAAGCAAAAGCGAGTTTGAGCTTGGTTCCCACACCGTCTGCGCCGGCAACGAGAACAGGCTCTTCCATCTGGGTCAGGTCAAGCTTGAACAGCCCGCCGAAACCACCGATCTCTGTGACCACACCTTTAGTGAAGGTGGAACCCACCATTCCTTTAATGCGGCCTATAAAATCATTGGCCGCATCGATATCGACACCGGCGGCCTTGTATGCATCAGAACGACTTGCCATATTAATTATCTCCTAACAGTCTCTAAGAACGGACTGTATAAGCTGAATCCGTCAAGAGTTCAAGGAACATCAAGGCCCTTTCCCCGGAAACACAATAAAAAGGACCGCTGTTTGCAACGGACCCCATAACAGTTTATAGTATGACACGGAGAAAAACCATGTACAAGAAAACTTTGACAGCTTTGATTATTATTTTCATCCTTTCAGTTGCAGGATCCGGATTTGCCGGGACAAAATTCATCAACAAAGACACCGCCAAAAACCGCAAGCCGGTTAAATTTGGCACCAGTGTTAATAAGAATACAATCACCATAGAATCCGATAAAGAATCCAATATAATAAGCACTAAACCCAAGAAGAAAGAAGAGGCCACTTCTCCTGTCGAAGGACCCATATTCGTTACACCTGAAATAAAGATAGAAAAGGATTAATCATGCTTCACCCGGCAAGACTCTGGAAGTCTCTTGAAGGAGACCGAATCCAGTGCCGCCTATGTAGTCACTTCTGCATCATCGAACCCTCCGCCCACGGAAAATGCGGAGTGCGGCAGAATGTTGACAGTCAACTCATGACCAAAACGTATGAACGGGTTGCCGCAATCAATATCGACCCCATTGAAAAAAAACCTCTATATCACTTTTTACCCGGAACCAAAACTTTCTCCTTTGGAACTCAGGGCTGCAACTTCGGCTGTACATTCTGCCAGAATGCATCCCTTTCCCAGCACCCCAAGACAGGAAGGGAAATTACAGGACAAAAGGTAACTCCCGAAACCCTCGTCGAAGCGGCGATAGCTCATGGATGTGACTCCATATCCTATACATATTCCGAGCCGACCATATTCTTTGAGCTGATGCAGGATACGGCAAGAATCGCCCGGGATAAGGGGCTTAAAAACATTATGGTTTCTAACGGATTTCAAAGTCCGGAATGCATTGAAGAACTTACCAGCCTGATAGATGCGGCAAATATAGACCTCAAGGCCTTTAATGACGAGTTTTACCAGAATATATGTATGGGCCGATTGAATCCTGTGCTGGATAATCTAAAACAGATGAAAAAGAATGGATGGTGGCTGGAAGTTACAACACTGCTTATTCCCGGCAAAAACGATAATCCGGATGAGCTGAAAAAACTTGCAGCCTTCATAGCTGAAGAATTGGGAGAAGAGGTTCCGTGGCATATATCACGTTTCCACCCGGACTATAAAATGCATGACTGCCCTGTAACCCCAATGCAGGCATTAACATTAGCCCGTAATTTCGGTACAGAAGCCGGACTTGAATATGTCTATATTGGCAATGTCCCCGGAAATGAAGATTCCACCAGTTTCTGTCCATCATGCAAAGCAGAGCTTATCAAAAGGTTCGGGTTTGATATGGAAAATGTAGGGCTTGAAGATGGCATGTGTAAATATTGCGGCTGCGAGCTTAACGGAATTTTCAAATAATCTGTAACCACAAAACCGGCCTAAAACAGATATAACTACACTTTAAAATAAAAAAATTAATTTTATGCTTGCCAAGCAATAGCATTTCAAGTACTCCCTCTTTCTGCACGAAACAAGTCGGAGCATGGCGCAGTCTGGTAGCGCGCTTGCTTTGGGAGCAAGATGCCGGGGGTTCAAATCCTCCTGCTCCGACCAGTAAATTCAAGGACTTAGGAAGAAATTCTTAAGTCCTTTTTTTATGTGGGGTCCCACTTGGGTCCTTTTTTGAATTTTACTTCCGGGTTTGCCATCACGGAGTAAGACTATGATACTTACATCCAAAACCTCTGATTCAACCCTAGCTCTCGTCTCACTTTTTTGATCTCGCCCTCTTGCATGTCCCAGCGCAATTATTGTATAGATTATCCCCTGAAGAAAATTTTAACATAACTAGCTACGACTAAAGGCAAAACAATGACTAAGGCAGCGACATATATATACACCGGAACATCTGGATTCCTGCCTTCTTTTGCCAATATTTTATCAGCTAAAATTCTCCTGTTTGACCTATTCTTAACTAAAACAGGAGAATTTAATGAAAAATTATTTAGAAGTAGAACGCAAAAAAGCGGTCTACAGCACACCTAAGTTCAAAGAAAAGAAACTTTGTAATTATTCTTTAGACATTGGTTTGATCTGTGATCACGGATGTCTGTATTGCTCAACGCCCACCATTGCATCCGCAAGAACTAATCCTGTTTTTAAAGAAAACGGAACCACTGCTCAGAAAGCACATAACGCTCAGATCGCATGTGTAGACTTCAAAACACCCACACGTGTTGCAGCTGACGTTAAAAATTTAACTGAACATGACACGGTGATGATGTGCACCAAAGTCGATCCGTATAGCCCTGCTGTTCAGGGTACCAACTTATTCCGTGACTGCTTGCATGAAGTGCTGACCAACAACCCCCATTGTCAGGTTAGAGTGCTTACGAAAAATGCTGGTATTGCCTCTGTACTCAAGAAATTCACCGAGTACAGAGACCGTATCTTGGTTTCGCTGAGCATCACTGCTCCCCCCACCTTGCAGAATCTCATTAACATCATCGAACCTAACACTTCCTCCATTTCGGAACGCTATGATGCCTTGAAAGAAATTCATAATCTGGGATTCAGGATGTACGGTATGGTATGCCCCTGCATTCCCGGTATTATGACCAGCAACTATCAAATTGAGGATACTTTTAAAAAAATCCTCAAGCTTAATCCCGAAGAAATCTTCGTAGAACCCGTTAACAGTCGCGGACAGGGGTTCAACAACATGATTGACGCTTTGAATTCATCGTGGATGCACACTTTTGCCAGTTCGATTCAGTCGATCAAGAACAAAGAAGCCCATGACGATTATGTTGCAGAACTTATTAACACCGTGGCCACGGTACGGGAAAAACTCGCAATGAGTACTCCGATTCGTTTTCTTTCATACAACCAGAAGGAAAATATTCACGCAAAGCTGCTCGATGATTCCTTTGTGATATGGCTCTAGTGTAGAACACTATCGGGCAGAGTATTAGGGTAGACTCTGAATCCGGTAGTATTGGCAGAAGTTATTGAGGTTGCATGGTCGAAAGATCGTGCAACCTCTTTTTATTTCATTGTTGAGAGCGCACCACTACGGAGTGAAACTATGATACTCAGCTTGCATATCCTGATTGTTTTCTCATAGCTGAGTTCGCTACCAGCAATATCTGCCAACAATAAAGAAGTCGCCCCCTTACGAGAACGACCTCTACGACACCAGTATTCAAGCTGGAATGTAATATCTGTGAAGATGCTTAAATCTTCGGCAGCATATTGATTGCTTTAAACTTCTCTGCTTCCTGTGGATGGTAGTAGGTATCCACAGTATGCTTTATGGTGCTGTGACCCATCATCCTGGAAACACAACCAATCTCCGCCGAAGACGACAAAAGTGTCGTACAAAAAAGATGTCTGACGCAATAGCTGATAACTCCTTCTTCGATACCTGCACGCTCACAAGCTTTTCTGAACGATTTGGAATAATTTGAAATACTCCTACCATTATATTCGATAATAGTTTCAGCCTGAGCAACCTTCTTCTTCTCAAATAACTGCTCAAGAAAGGAGTCAGACAGTGGAATACTCCTCCACGTCTTTGTCTTGGTAGCATAGACGTGCATAAGCTTTTTTTCCCAATCGATCTTATCCCACTCTAACCGGAGAAGCTCGGATTTTCCGGTACGCACCCCGGTATTAAATGCGACATCTATAATCCACTTTAAGTGCTCAGGTGCCTCAGCTTTGATTCTGGCAAGCTGGTCCACTGTTATGGTTACTCTGTGCGGTGTCTCCTTCGCACGTTTCCACTTGGCCATAGGACTCTTTTCAATATAGTCATTCTCGACAGCGAAGCTAAACATCGCCCTAAGATAACCGAAATACCTATTGCGCGTTGCCACAGTTCTATGTCCATAATTATCAAGCATGAAACGGTTAAGAAACTGCATAGTTATCTGACTAGCCGGAATTTGGTTTAACGTAGGAAGGAAATTGTTGTTAAAATTTGTTGCCCACTGCTTAATCCAATCCTCACTCTTACCTTCGAGCTTTTTGACATCAAAATACGCTTGAGCAATTTCTCCAAGGTACGGATCATTGCTGATCATACCTGAAAGATCTTCTCCTCTTTTCTTCCGCATCTTGATTTCAAGATCCAATGCTTCTGCCAGCCGCTTACCCTCGCGACCTTTACCGCAATCCTTAGAGTGCTTCTTTCCGGCATAACTATAGCGAACACGCCAATTCCCGTTCTGTCTTTTACTTACACTCATAGCTAAACCTCAACTTTTGTTATTCTTTTCTGGTGATTACAACCTTCCAGAATAAAGTAGTTGGGGTTCGCCATCCACGAATCAAGATCAGCTCTTGCGAACTTATTACGAGACGGTCCATAACGCTTGATCATGTATTCCTTTGACAAACGTCTGAAATGGTCCTCTGAGAAAGAACAATACTGGGCTGCTTCTTTAACGGTGAAGAAGGGACCTGCACAACCGGAAAAATCTTTACCTCTTAACATGTGTTAACATCCTGAAACTATGAGTCAATCTCATAATAAAACCTCACAGCGAGGTTCCTGACCGGGAGTATCAAACTCCATGCAGGATTGCGCCGTTTACGAGTCAACGGCAAATCAGGGTAAAATAGATGAGGCAAATAGGATGTTGGTATCAGCGGCGACTTTACTCGAATTAACAGGTCTGTGCCTTACCCAACTTAAAAATCTTCGGCGTACCGGGGGTGGTACTCAAATAAAGGGAAATAGGTGTGTTCAGCCCTTGCGGACTGCGTGGACAGATAAATATAATAACGAACTTGCCGGAGTCAAGATACTGAAATGGTTTTTGATAAAAAAAACTACATCAGAAAACTGCGTAGTTTTTTAGTGATGGTCAACCAGAGCTACCCTCTTTGTGATCGAAGCGATCAGTTGAATAGAAATTTGTTTCTGCTCTGGCGATATTCACATCTGATACAAATGCACCAAGGTTGTATGGCGTGAACCTTTAATGACCATTACCACTAACACCACTAAAACGCAGTGCTGGCTGTTTGCCACCCTCCTTGTACCTGAACAAGACGGATCAACAATCTATAGCTTGCATCACTCGTTCTTGCCGGAACATCCCTCCTTTAAATATATGGTACGACCCTATCCCAAGCAAAGTCGCACCTTTCCGATGTAATTACATATATATTTATGTATAAATTGTGCGATTATTAAAATACTTGAACAATAATACGAACGTTTTTTTCATCAAAATTTGAACAAAAAACCAGTGCTTTATTTTTTCAATAGTTGTAGAAAAAATTATTAATAACAGTTTTCTTCTTCAAGAATAAAAATGAGGCAAAAAATGAGCGTTACAG
Organism: Maridesulfovibrio sp.; assembly: GCA_963676495.2. GTDB lineage: Bacteria > Desulfobacterota > Desulfovibrionia > Desulfovibrionales > Desulfovibrionaceae > Maridesulfovibrio. The sequence goes on from CAXXRF010000003.1 coordinate 1,125,143, forward strand.
CATACCTAAGAGTATCCACAACTAAGCAAGATGTAGACAACCAAGAGCTTGAAATTTTAAAATACAGTAGCAAACATAACATCAAGGTCGATACTTGGTTCAAACTTGAAATGTCTTCTTCACAGTCGATGGGTAAGCGCAGGATTGACGAATTGCTGAAATCACTGAACGAAGGTGATTTGCTTATAGTCTCTGAACTCTCACGCCTCGGGCGTAGTCTCTCCCAGATCGTAAGCATTGTTGATGTGCTTGTGTCCAAGAAGATCGAATTTATAGCTATCAAGCAGAACATCCACATCAAGGACGGAGAACAGGACATTGCCACCAAAGTAATGGTGTCTACCTTCGCGCTTATGGCAGAGATCGAAAAAGACTTGCTATCATCAAGAACCAAAGTCGCACTTGCCAAGCGTAAGGAACAAGGTCACACACTTGGTCGCAAAAAAGGTTCCACCAGCAGCAAGCTGGATAATCGTATTGAAGATATTCAGTCCTTGTTGGATCGGGGAATGAACAAGTCAGCTATCGGCAAAATCTTCGATGTAACACCTCAGACCATGAATTATTTCATCAGGACCAGAGGTCTTACGCCGAACACAACCGACATCCATTAACTAAAGAAAAAACCGCACCTAAGGAGGACACGGTTTTTTGATGTTTACTTGGTTGAACCTTTTCCATCAGGTTTGCCGTCAGTTTTTGCCGCTGGCTCACCAGCAGTTTTACTTTCAACTTTCTCCGTTGACTCATCAGCAGATTTACCTTCGTTCTTACCTGATTTCGGCACGATCCGGGTCAGAACAATCTGCTCGTTATCCAAGCTGGTTATTCTAAATTCATCTCCATGCTTATAGGTCGAACCCGGAAATTCCATCATTTTTTTACTGATCCTGACATCGCCCTTCTGCGATATGCTCGGACGGCGCACAATGCTGCGGTCCAAACCTTTGATGATATACACTTGGTTGTCTGTTGTAATGAGCTTAAGCAAGTGCTGCCGTAAGCTCTGGCGACTTGCCAATTGTAGTTCTTCAAGTATTTGGTCAGCATCTTTACCTTCCTTGATAAGTTTGCGGAGGAGTTCTCCGTTATACTTAGATTCAAAGCCAGTTTTTTTCTGATCACCAGAAACATCTTTTGCCATGTGTATCCTCCATAGATATAGTTTTCATATTTATTTCTATATAAATGGTCAGAATTTATGATTTTAACATGTTTCCAGTATTAAAAATGGCAAAATTTTGTGTATTTTTGCTCCTCCTGCGATTTTATATACCCCAAAACCAAAACATCATCTTTTCAAAATAAATTGATCCTAGGGGTGTTTTTGGATGAAGAAAAATACTGATCATTAGTATCAATTTTCATATTCTTTAAATATAGCTGCATGTTGATATGTACATCGTTAAAATTGATAAACAATTGTAAAATAATCCCTATTACAGCAGTTTATGGTGCTGAAAACTGTAACTTATTATCAGAGAGAGAAGGACGAGATGCCAAAGAGCCGATTTTCTCTCTGGCAGACATGTAGGGCAAAGTCATTCTGTTTCTATACAACCGCATTTGTAATGAACTAGTCTGAAATCTGATTACTTCCTGATTGAATTTAAGATGTAGCTCACTGCAACTGTGAGATTGTATTTCCACCAGTGGGTAGGCGGTTTCCATAAATAACCGCAGAATTAAAAAGGGAGAGTCGTAGATCATACGCTCTCCCAATCTTTACGCATACGAGGTGGAGTAGAATAAATGTTCAAATTTAACCTTTTATTAAAAAAAGATATAATTTCAAAACTTATTCATTCCTTACGATACCCGAGGAGTTCCATTTTGCGCCAAGTTTCCGCATACAAGGGATTACTATATTTATTGGATGGTACGTTGGAACGATGGGAAGATGGAATTCACCCTATTTTTTTTAATAATCAAAATAATTAATAATATAAGTAAATAATATAAATAAATATTGAATTTAATCGTTCCATCATTCCATCGTTCCATTCTGTAAAAATGGATAGGGAAGATTCGTTGAGCTGGAAAGCAAGTCTTCGCGTTAATCCTCATCAACATCATGGTCATGCTCTTCAACAGCAGTCCCATAAAGTTCCATCATGTTGGGAAGATCATCTTGATCAACATCAGATTTATATTCCAATTCTTCATATTCCCATTCCTTCACAGCAAAAACATATTTAGGACATCTAACTCCCTTTTCATCAGGATAAATATAAGCCTTGAAGACGTTACAATATTCATTTCCTAAAAATTTTGCTCCTTCGTAATGGATACAGTCACAGCAATGCTTTGTTATTGAAATCAGATCAGATGTTTCAGGTTTGTTCCGGATAATCTCGTAGAATGTGCCTGATTTACCACGTTTTTTATTTACCGATATAGACAGATCATCAAGTACAGCTGCATTGTTGGAGAACTTCTTTCCTAAAGAATGAACAGATATTTCCTCATCCAACCGAGTTATTAATTCATCAACAAGGTCTTGTGCTGTAGCGTTCAATATTCCATCTTTTGAATCAACCATCTCAATTAACGATTCAAAGAACTCTCTATTTTCACCGGAACAACTTAATTCTTCAGCAGAATCAAGTCTCGACGCCATAAATTTGCAAGGATCAACACCTAATGCTTTCGCAACTCCGCAAGCGAACAAATCAAAATCAACAAGCCTTGACTTGTCATTCAATGTTATAAATTTCATTTCAGACATTGCCGCAGCCGTCAGATGCAATAAACCTCCAAAAATCTTGGGGATGTCAACTTTAAAATTTTCTTTAAGAAACTCTCTCCCAACAAAATTTCTTGATTTAATTTCGGGCATATCAATCTTCAAACATCTACTAAGAAAATCACCTCGGATACTAGGTGTTCTTAGAGCAGTTATTATTAGCGGACGTTCATATTCAAAATGAATTAGTTGTGCGTTCGTATAATGAAGACGTTTAGAGTGACCATCACCTGTTACTGCTTTACAAAACAGATTAGCAATAGATGGAGTAACTGTATCCATGTTATCGATAAAACAAACCGGATTTTTAAAGAAGTTCAACGCTATATCAGCTTCATTTGAGGCAATGGACATAATTAGCGGCTTCGCATTATCGTAAATCATACGAATATTTCTTGCGGCGGTGCTTTTACCACTGGCCTTTTTACCCTTTAGAAGTAAGATTGGATGCTCTATGTCCTTAGGTAGCGAACACATCCACGCAAGGATTGCGACTTGATCCATTGGTTCATTAACATTGACATATTTAAATATTTTCAATGCATCGAAAACATCGGAATTAGCATCAGGTTCAATCAAAGGTTGCAAATGAGTATCGACAGTAAACATTATATTCTTTTGCTCTTTGACCTCCCAACCTTTCTCGCTGATTACAATGGCCTTATTGTCTTTTCGGTTACAAAGATCAATTAAACTGTTTCCTGAACTATCTTGAGCAAAGCGCATAAATATGTCACGTACCTCACCTGAATTCTTAGCTTTATTTCGAAGTTGATTTACAATACCTCTTACGTCAGAAGTTTTAATGAAAGACTTATACTTGTCGGTGAATTGACTCGATAACCATTCTTCAAAATCCTGACTCGGCAATCTTGCTACAACTTGCCGTGAGCCTTTCTCCTCCAACAAAGCGTAATAGTTTTTATCATCAGAAAATACAGTTAGATCTTTGACAATAGCCAAGCATTTTTCAGCAGAAGACAGCTTACTCTTAGTTTTGGTACCCATAATAGGTTCCTCCTTTAATTTAGTATGTTTTTATTATTTCTGTATAATTTGGGACAACAAATTTAATCCCAAAAAAAAGGGAAAGACCGAAATCTTTCCCTTAATCTTACCGATATGTAGCCAATACTATGTATTGAACCCTAACTCTGCATGACGCTCACTAATTCTCTTTTGTAATTGGACAAAATAATGAATATTTATGAGTACTCTTTTATCTCTAGAGTCAGAGGACAATAGTTCATAATACTCCCAACCAAATGTTTCTTTTATCCAAGCATAAAGTTCGTCTTTATATTTGTACTCAAGAAAGTTCTCCATATTATTTTTACCATGCCCTAAATAGTCATTAAAATATATTGAATCTGTCTTGTCTTCTCCGTCAGGAACATCCTTACTTTCATTCCAATAGCGGATAACACCGTATATACCATGCTTCACCCAAGAACTTGAGTCACAATATGCTATTGGATTATTAGCAAGCATTTTCCATGTTGAAACACCAAGTACATGCGTTTTAGCACCAGCAGCATCAATAATCCGAGAAAGCTTTGCGATATTCTTGGCAGTTTTGTTTCCTTCGGAAAAACCTAAGGCGATGATTTTATGACCTTGCGCCAAATAACATTCGACCTCTTCTTCTGAATAACTATGCACAACAGGAACAACGTTAAGTCCTTTTTTCATCAGAAGGTCCATGTATTCATCATTTTCAATTTGCCCATGACTCTCAAAGTTCGGATCAAAGTTAAAGGCACAATCAAAATACTCATGCAAGGTATCCAAATATGCGCTATAACCGGAAAAATCGATTTTATTTCTCGTTGAAGCATTTTTTGCAAAGTTCTTAGTATAAGTACCTGAATCAAGAATAATGCTATTTATGTGATCTTTACGGTCAAATATAAATTTTGCAATATTTTGGGTACGCGATCCATACGAAACTAATATGTTCAGTTTCTCATCAGGAAAAATATTTGTATATGCAACTAAATATTTTTCAGCAAACGCAGATAGATATAAGTTCATAGTTAACTCCTTGGCTGCGAACTTATTGTCCGCAGCCATGTTTTAAGCATTAAAATTCATATAATTTTCCAATGAAATCATTAGGTCGTTGTATAAAGATGGATCGAGTCTGTTATTTTTACTTTTTAATAACATGATTAAATCAGCAGCGGCACGATTAACATCGATTATTCTCTCTTCTTTTTTCTCTTTTTCTTTTTTATCTTTTTCTTCTTCAAGTGATTTTTTACCGGAAGAAATCAGTTTATCTATCTTTTCCTCACGACTTTCATAAGGAACTTTTACCATATCGTTGACAAATGTATTAAAATCGATTTTTTTCTTTTTAGAAAGAGAATCAATATAATTATCAATCAATCTTGATTCTATTCCAACTTGTTTATCAATAGACATATTTCTAGATAAAATCTTATTACAAACATTACTTGCTGCTTGAGAGCATTCAGTTTTATTGATTTCATCAAAATTCATAAATTCCAGAACATCGTTAATGTCAACTTTCCCAGTAACTCTATTACGTCCTTCTATAATCTCAGACATTTTAGAATAACCAATATGATAGTATTTTTTATCAATATTAACCGAAGCAATATTACAACATCTTCTAATCATGGAACTGGATAACTTAACATTCTCTTTACAGTATGATTCCCACTTCAAATCTGGGTTGCAATTTACAAAAATCTTTATGCGAGCAAGCTGCTTACCAACACGTAGGTAATTAAAATAGATACTTTCACTTAATGAATTAACTTCTTCCAATCCTACAATTAAAGATTCTAGCTCTGCATGATATTCAGATAAAATCTCTGTACTTCCTGTAATCCCTTGAAGAAATGCATCTACATAAAGACCTATAAATTCTTTTCCTTCATTAGATAAAACATAATCTTCATTTTCTGCTTCACAATAACTCACTTCATTCGCAAAAGATGTATCATAGTTATTTGATAACATTTTTCCTCCATAATATATCACTAGTGACATGTTTTATAAATTTAAAATCAGTTCTATCCGAACGAAAATGAAAATTTGACTGCAAGTACTCATATGTATATTAGCAAGTATTGTGAGACATTTTAAGCAGGCGTTTTGATTCATTTTCACATTTTATTATTTGTATACAAAAAGTTATAATATTAAATTTTTTTCCAGATAATACAGTCAATGAATGAACACATTTCTATTTCAATAAACAATGTGGGCTACACGACTAAAAATGAACGCTTAATGCCACAAGCAATGAACACTAATACATAGCTCTTAAAAGTAACCAGACACAGAAAAGCGAATTAGAATCCAAACGCAGTCAACTGTATTATTTGCGCTCATTTTCACATTTTATTATTTGTATACAAAAAGTTATAATATTAAATTTTTTTTCCAGATAATACAGTCAATGAATGAACATATTTCTATTTCAATAAACAATGAGGGCTACACGATTAAAAAATGAACGCTTAATACCACAAGCAATGAACACTAATACATAGCCTCGAAAAGTTGCCAGACACAAAAAAACCGGCTCATTGGCCGGTATTATTTCGTTCATTGCCCTCACTATCAGCAATATTAACTCGCTCGTTGAGAGTGTTATCTGTTATACTAACAGGAATATAGCCTCATTTTAGCAGCAAAGCGCGTTCAGAATTTCCACAACATGCAACTCGTCCCGGTATGCTCTCGCCTATGTTTTCAATGGGGAAGCCGCGACTACAGCACTACCCCCCGCAAAACTATACTTCCGCAGTCTTGATTCGAACTATTCTTCGCACAGAAAAAACAAATCCCATCCACAGAGAGCAGATGGGATATGCATCAATAATCTTCGGGCAGCATAACGGTTAAGACTGGTTCCAATGAATCTCCTGCGCTCGTCATCGCCCAACATGTTACCTTTTCGAATTTTGGCCCTTCCTCCATTACGAACAGAACTTCAAACTCGACCATTGATCCTTCCCAACGATTTTTCGCCGCTTTAATGACCATCAGCAATACATCTCGCAATCTTTCCTCTACTGACTGTCCTTCACCTTTAACTCCTTCCGGTGGTTCGATATATCTGTGATAAAGTGTTGATGTGACTGCAACCGGAATTTTAAAACCGATGTTCTTTGCTTGTTCAGTAACATCAATGAGTACACCATCTTCTATAGCTTGCTTACGAGTTTATGTGTGAATTACGTCAAAATCTCTTTCGTCCATTTCATGATCTCCTTTCAATATATTTTCATAAAATCGAAAGGTTATCCGCACACAACGTATCTGGTCACGAGGGAGAAAGAGCTTACTGTTGATGGTACGAACTTCTTTCACTTTTTTGACAAATTAATCCTATAATATCATATAGTTAACAGCAAGCTGCGGACCCTTTCTTTTTACAAGGAATAATCGGGTTTTTGTCAATGAAAGACACTACCGACCACATACAAGCTCACCCAGCAGGACATTCGGAATATTTTGTTAATTATTACAGTATATTGAAATAAGATTCTTCATTTTTTTACTTCCAAATTTTGCCCCTACGGGGTTTTGGGGGATTTTGTTTATCCAACTCCCCAAAAAGCATAAAGTCGCAGGATATGGGGTGTTTTGTCCCAAATTTTTATATGGATTTGAAATTTGAGGATGGGAATTGGAAAATTGAGGATAAAGCCTTAATATTACTAGTATTTTACGTTGTATTTGAACTTTAAAGAGCGAAAACACCAATATACAGAGCGTACGTGAGAGCAACTATGAACAGCAATGATATCTATATCCATATGACATGAACTTTTCGCATAAAAAAGAAACCCGGCGCAGGCCCGGGTTCATATCTTCGATATTGATCGTTGTTGAATCTAGCTTACCAATAATTCCTCACCACGCTCAAGAATGCGCCAGTAATCGAGCAACCATTCTTCCAGATCAGCAACCCGTTCTGACTCAACCGAAAGGAGTTCTGCAAGTTCATCTACTTTTGCCCGTTCCTCCTGAGAGTAGTCACCATCAATGTACGCAATAGTAATACTGTCCCTTAGTAACGACATTTTTGCTGTGCGAGAAAGAGATATAAGTTCTTCTTCCTCAACATTTTCTTCAAAATTTACGATTCCCCAAACCTGCGCTTGAAGTTCGATGAACTCTTTCTCTTTTTCATGCAACTGTCCGTCAGCATTCGCAACCGTCATTAAATAGGATAGATATGCTCTCGCTTCTGACTGAGTTAAATCTACCAACTTTGTCATTATTTACCCCCGAACCATTTTTTATTCTTATAATCGCGTGATACACCGGACTTGATAGCTTTTCCCGCAAGCCCAGCAACAGCAACACCAGCGATTGCGGCTCCGACAGTCCAACCTATAGGAGTTGTAGTCACAAATATCCCACCTAATGCACTAGCGAGGGCTGTTGAACCGCATAAGGTTGATGCACCTGCCGCACTAGCAATGGTTCCTGCTGCTGACACTCCTCCTGCTGCACCAATTCCAGAAATCAGAGTTTCTCCCACAGCAGTCCTTTTATGCTTTTTCTTTGCTCTATCTTCAAATTGATCTATTTCGATGGTTGTCAGTGAAGAAGTATCTAAAGGCATATGCTTCCCCTTATTCTCTGCTAAAATGATTCTTTGATAGCTTTGTATGTTTCAATAAGCAGTTGAAAGAACTCCTTCGCAGCAGCGATAATTGCTTGAAAAGTACTATCTACTGACTCTCCGCGTTTTTGCAGATCAATCATCAACCCGGAAATGCCCATATTCAGAGCTGTAATTATCGTAACAAACGGAGCCAAAATAGGTCCTATCCACGGAATCATCGAAGTCAGCACTCCTGCTGCTGCCCCGAGTGCCATACCCAGAACCATGTTAGGATTACGCTGAACAAATTCTATGATCTTACACGCAAGAATCTTGCCGATATTATATATTTTATTTCCGACTTTTTCAGTAATATCCCAAAGGTCGAGAACCACCTCTATGACTTGAAATGGTATCCCCATTTTTTGCATCAATGCACCAAACTTGACTTTATCCAGATTAGAAAATTCCGATTCCCATGTATCCAACCGTTCAATATGTGTGCTTGTCGGTACTACAGCTGATGTAGTCATTCTTCACCTATCTTATTGAATTGTTATCAGGAGTAATTAAATTCACATTTCATTGTTATATTTTATTGAAAACACCCACTCCAAAAAGATTCGGTCAAGACGAAACTAATACTTCAACACGATTTTAATCCCAATATTCATATTTCAGTTAGTTCTTAAGACGCAGCATTATTTGCCATTATTTACCGAGAGGTAAGTATGGCTAAAAGTTCAAAGCAGCTCGGACAAAGAATTCGTGAACTCAGAAAACAGAAAGGACTAACTCAAGAGCAGTTGGGTGAATCGTCCGGTGTCGGGGCAAAGTATATCAGTCAGGTCGAGAGAACCGGAGCGAACGTCACGTTGAGTCTGGCAGAGAGTATTGCTGGTGGTCTTGGGGTTGATCTGAAAGATCTTTTCGATTTCAACCATCAGGTAGAAGATGTAAAACTTCGTGATGAACTTATTTCTATGCTTGAATCTGCCGAAGGGGAGAAGCTCCAAACCTTGCACCGTGTTATTCGGGCAATTCTTGTTTGATCCGATTCTTGTTTGATTAAGCAGCGATTAATCAATTATTATTTATATATACACTGAAAATGCCGAGGTCCCTGTCATTTTGTGCAGAGTCCTCGGTATTTTTATTTCACTCACTGGAACCTTGAATCCAGTCTCCTTGGCCTGTTCTGTCACATCAATCAGGTTCCCATCTTCGATTGCTTGTTTCCGGGTATTTAAAAAAATTACATTGAACAGTGAATCGTCAAGTCCGTGCATCAGTAGATCTCCTTCAATTTCATATTGTTAAATAATCATGAAAATTGAAGGTTATCCTGATTGGTTTGATTTGGTCACTGGGGCGGGGTGATTATCTTTCGATTTTTTTGGTGATTTATGATTCACACCAACGCATTCTTTTCTACATGCTAGTTGACCAAAAATTTCAGACGAAGTAATCTAAAATATAGCCTCATAAAAAGATAAAACGTAACCGATAGTTATACTTTTAAGGAGACCATTCAATGGATAAAGCATGTGAAAATTGTATTTACTACCTTCCAAGCCAAATGGACTTCAAGGAAGACGGAATATGTAGGTTTTCCCCTCCAACAACTTCACCAGCCTCAGATACCGCTATGGGAGTTTGGCCAAGAGTTAAAAGAAATGATTGGTGCGGCAAATACTCTCCCACAAAGAACCAACCTCCTAATTTAAAAAAGATGGATATTTCCTAAGGTGCTAATGATAAACCTTCTAGTAAAGATCAAAATAAAGACATACTTAGCTATTCTCATATTGATCCTCAGTCTTTTTGTATTGTTCATCATCCAAAATACTGAACAAATTCAGATCACGCTCTTATTTTGGACTATTCCAATCTCTCGCGCACTGCTAGTTCTGGGATCCTTACTACTAGGTCTTTCTATTGGGACAATTGCGACATTAATGAGAGGAATTTGGAACAAAACAGCAACGTCAACTAGTGATGCGGAAAAATCCAAACTCCAGAACAAGATTTGGGCACAGGATGATGTGATCACAGATATGCAGTCTGAACGTCTCAAATTCAAACTAAGTCTTGATAAACTTAATGCGAAATCTAAAAATGCCATAGATCGTATTAATGATTATAAAACAAAACAACGTATTACAGATACTGCATTAACCAAAAGCATGGGTGATTTGGATAATGCAAACCAATCCATCGCTGTACTCAAAACCGAAATAGACCGTTTACATGAAGAAATAGAAGTGAGAGAGTTAATAGAGAAAATGATCCAGCACGATCTCAGAAGTGCTTTGATAGCCTCAGCATCATTGCCAGAATCTGTTCTTTCTGATCCTAACTTAACTGACAAACAAAAGATCATTGTGCGACTAATCCGAGACAGTGGGGAAAAAATGCTTGAGATACTTGATTCAAGCTTAACACTTTATCGGATTGAAGAAGGAACCTATGAAAAAGAATTTACGACTGTAAACCTATTCAAAATAATCTCAACTGTTGTCGAACGTATCGCTAGTTCCCATTCATATTACGAACATGAAATTTCAATCACTTGCATAGACGATGTTGGCGCTGAAAGTACTAATTTCTCCGTAACTGGAGATAAATTTCTTCTCTACAGCATCTTCATGAACTTACTTACTAATGCATTAGAAGCTTCTCCTCAAGGAAAGCCGATTTCAGTTATTCTCAGTAAAAATGAGTATTGTTCCATAGCTATTAGTAACTACGGAGCAGTTCCAGAAAGCATAAGGGACACTTTTTTCGATAAAATGGTTACATCTGGCAAAGAATTCGGAACAGGATTGGGAACATACTTAGCCATGTTGATGGTCAAAGCTCAAAATGGCAAAATAGAATTGAACTGTTCTAAACCAGAAATGACAACTGTATATGTTTATCTGCCAAAGACCTAAATACTCATTTCTAAACCCTATATTCAATTTAAATAAGTCAAATAATGTAGCATTCGTATATTCTTTTATTCTATTATTCTCCTGCCATACCTCCACAGGCAAGGACTACCGTATTCTAATATCAACTTCTTTGGTTCATTTTGTTTACAATGTATTTAATTTTATCTAAAGCTTTACAGCTTAAGATTGCAGCAATAATCACAACTCCACACACCAACTCCGGTGGCACCAAAGGTTGGCAGCACATCAAAAATACCGCAAATAAAGGCAAAAAAGGCTTAACTCCGAAAACGAGTTAAACCTTTAATATTGTACTACTTTTATACTAGATGGTGCCCCCGGCAGGAATCGAACCTGCGGCACATGGATTAGGAATCTTCGTTATGATCTGTTTTGCCATAAACATATTCATGTGTACAAAGAATCATGCCCAAAATTTCTACCCCAAAAAGCCACTATTTACGGGAAGAAACCGGGGTCCTGTTTAGCCCCAAAAATCCCCAAAAATATCGGAAAAATGTCCCCAATGCGAAATTTTATTCTATTAATTCAACGGTTAAACATTCGCAAACGGCTTTGGGAGCAAGATGCCGGGGGTTCAAATCCTCCTGCTCCGACCAGTAAATTCAAAGGCTTACAGCATTAATTGTTGTAAGCCTTTTTTCGTGGGGAACCGGGTGGGGAACCTTTTGGGAAATTTGGAGTGGTTTACAGTTTACAAAAGCATTGTCTATTTTAACAGAAAACAAAAAATAATTTAAAACATATAAACATCAGGCACACATCAACTATTTCAGAATTAAGCCATACGGATTATTAAAAATACATACAATAAGTATGTTTACTGAGCATCAATTCTACTGTTAACCTTAAACCGCTTAACAAATCTTCTATCAATATAGTCCTTGATCCAGAATGCCAACGCTCCACTAAAGCTTAATCCGCTTTTATTCAAAACCCCCTTCCCTCCCCCGGTATTAAATATAAGAAGATAAGGATCACCTGGATCGAACTCTTTAAGACTTCGACTTTCCAGCTGCGCCCGAACATTGTGGACTAGTACCGGATTCTGTCGAACAGCATAAACTCCCACTTTCTCCAATGGGCTATCCTCAAACGAGATACAATCTCCTCCTCCAAAAATTTCAGGATGGTCAACACTTTGCAAATAGCGATTAACGGCAAGCCCTCCATCCACTCCAGTGGCCAAGCCAGATAAGGAAAAAACCCTAGAAGGCCTCACCCCTAATGCCAAAAAAATGATGTCTTGATCATAGGATTGGTTGTTCTGCAATACGATACGACCAGTCTCCACACGATTAACGTAACTGCCCTGAAAAATCTCGAATCCTCGCCTTTCAAGGCCGTTAACCGCAAGCTTACGCACTCTTTCCGGCTGGTTGCTTAGAAATGTCCTACCAGAGAATATCTGGACTTTTGCACCGAAACGCCCCCCTTCCTTTGCCGCTTCCATTGCATTTCCGGCTACTTCAAGCGCAGCAGGCCCACCCCCGCACACGCCGATACGAACCGCACCTCCCGAAGCAATCTCCTGAATCCTCAGCCGGGCCTGTAAAAGGGATTTTATAGGCTTTACTGTATAAACATCCACACTACCATCGGCTACAATTCCGCGAGGAACAAAGCTGCCAAGATTACAGGAAAGCACGTCGTAGGGGACTTCTTGCCCTGATTCAAGAACAACATTACGCCTGTGAGGATCTATACGTACAACCTTACCGAGAATAAAAGCACCGCCTCTGCTTTCCACCATGGACTTTACCGGAAAACTGATTTCATCGGCCCGGTAAGCACCGCCAAGCATCCCCGGACCCATCCCGGAATAATAATGAAAACGATCAGGACCGATGGCAGTAACGCGATGCCCATCTGCAACAATCTCAGGAATAGCCTCCATGAGCATCATGTGCGCATGACCGGCGCCCGCAAGAACAAGTTCTCCCATTGTGACTCCCTGCTAGAACAATTTATTGATAACTATTGGATATTGAGAATCCTAACATGCTCAGCTTAAGACAAAAACACACCCGAGAAGTGCAAAAAAAGCGCAGAAACTTACTACCATTGCCCATTTTCAACACCTCTCCAGAGAGAAAAAATCAATATCCAGCAAATATTTGAGCCTCAGAAAACGATCTAAATATACACTCAGCCACTAATATACTTATTCAAAGATACTACATATCCACAATATTCGGATGATCAGGATAAAGATATTAATAAAGCAATTTAAACAATAAGAATATCCTCCCTTCCAATTTGATCAAAGACAACGGTCCGCGACAGAAAGCTTTCATTAACGACAATTATTTAAGACAACAATTTAACACCTATCAACATTGCACCCCTCGCTACTAAGCATAATTCAGACGATTTTATATTTTTTTGTAAATCTAATTGAAATATTAAAAAATGAACCATATTGTTTTAACACTTTTTACAAAACAACCATAAGGAGAGAAAAACAATGCAGAAAGGAACCCTTGAAAAAATCTTCGAATACGCCTCAATGCCCCTTCACGGAACTCTTTCACGCAAACTGAGAAACAAGCTGAAAATCCAGGTAAACGATGGCCCCACATACCAATCAGCTGTTCTCTTTCTTGGAGATGAATTCATTAGAATAACTGAAGAAAAAGACGGAGAAAGCGTAAACACCTATTACAACTGGGAAGACATTTCGTCAGTTAGAACGTACAGCCCAATCGAATAAAAACCAGCACTCCCCCCCACCAAAATCAACACCAAACATAAAATTAAAGGACTCACCCCTTGCGGAGTGAATCCTTTAATTTTTTTCTTAGAACACCAAAAACCTTTCAATTGACACCATAATCACAAAAAGCGTAAATCAAGACAACGATCAACACAAAACGCAAATACTTTTTTGACATAATAGTAAATCAAAAGGAGATTAAAAATGCATAAAATCGATCCAGATGAATGTCAGTTTTGCGGAGCATGTCAAAGTGCCTGTCCAACAGAGGCAATTATTCATGCCCCCGGAACAAACTACTATGAAATCAATGACAACTGTACTGATTGCGGTGCATGCGAAGCCGAATGTGGTTTCAACGCGATTCTCAGCGCTGACACCGCCAGTTAATTAAGAATATTGCCCGGTTGTTTTCAAGACAGCCGGGCAATACTAAAATTATGCTCATAAAGTACTAGTCCCTTATTTATCCACCACTGGATTAAACCTGGCAACGGCTCATAAATATAGAAAAAATCAAGAAATGAACTAAAAGGCACAACTGGTGACAAGAAATTATACATAGAAGGAAATCACCCTCCCTAAATGCTTGGCCTGAAAAATATCTTGGATTGACGGATTCATCTTTATTGGGTTCATTAACTGGCGCTGCTGCAGTTAAAAACAAGCTAATTTAAATATCAAAAGAACGCCCAGATTTAATTGTTGCACACAAAACAATAAGATTCAGGAGGACGGGAGAACGTTCAACTGGTCCAGCAAGGGCGGATACCTGTCCGGCAATGATAAGTATGACATGTTCATATCTTCATTCCAATAATCAGACCTTGTAAGCCTTAAACTTCCTCTGAGGTCGCCTATTGCTTTCATCAATTTCCAGTTTCTGTCATATACCAGCCGACGGTTGGGATTTAGCAGGATATACTCAATATCCTCCCTTACAGCCCGGGAAAGGACATGAGGCAATCTTTCTTTTATCTCGCTTTCCGAGGCAGATGCAGTTAATCTAAGTTCTCCATATAAGTCATACATATCCTGCCCTCAAATACTCGTATGAAGTTTTAATCCTGACAAATGCTTTTTCCGCAGCCCTGACGGCTTCTTCGCCCAGCGAATAAAACCTGTCAGGATGATGTATCTGGACCATCCTCAAATATGCAGCTCTAATATCCTCCTGTGATGCTCTCTCATCCAGACCAAGAAGAGCTAAAGCCCTTATCCGAGCTGTATTTACTTCTCTTTCTGGCTGATCAACCTTATATGTTTTCTCTTTTTTTCTATTTCCGTATTTATTTACCCACCACGCCTTTGAACCAAAGTCCGGCGAGGGAGGCAGGTCTTTCTGTGTAATATCCCTGTAAATTTTATTTAACATTTGGGGACTGATCTGAAACATGTCTGCAATAAGATATAAAGCCTGCAATTCCGAAAAACGAAGACGCCCATCTGCAATAGTCATCAAAACACTTAATTCAAGAAGTTTATAATGATCATTTCGGTCAACAAAAATTTGAGATAAGAACTCGCATGCCAGCTGGACATCAACCAATCCACCGGGAAAGCCCTCGATAATTCTATTAACCTCGGAAAAATCGAGGTTCCTTGATACTGAACCTAAAAGTTCATATTCTTTATCATCTATTTCCCCGTCAACAACCATTATCCAGGCAAGTATTGTTGCCACACAATAGCCCCCTGGATTATTGGATTTCAGCAAGATGGGCAGCAAGATTGAATTTCTAAGATCCGGCATTTGCACCTCACAAGACATTCCTGTTTTGACGCGGGATAAAAATCTACACCTAATATTAATATATATATAATTGAGAGTAAGACAAATTAAGATACATTAATAAACATTAAGACAAGCAACTACGGGCAAGAACCCATTTTATTTTAGCCATTTCCTAATTTTTTATTCCGTACAATTCATAAAATAAAAAAAGCCAACCTCATTTGAAGTCGGCTAATCCTGAAAATAGAACTGATATCCATCAGAATGAATATCCTGAACCGGATAAACAGTTTTTAATGTAAAATTATTTCTTGCGTTCCGGAAAGGGATATAATGTAAGCCTTGTTAATCCAGGCATCTCCATCCTCTTCTGTCAACTCCGACAATCCGTTTCTTTGAACCTCAATGAATTCCATTGAGTTCTCTTTGATGTAGGCATCCACCTCCATCCCTTCATCCTTACTTAACTTCTTGAAGATCGAAATTTGAATGGAATTTAAGTTCATTTGATTCACTGCTTTTAAGGGTAAATAAAGAATGCTCCTGTTGAGCTATAAAAAATCCATCATCAAAATAAAAAACTGCTGCTCAGATTAGAAGTATCAAAATCATTCAGGCTTACAAAGGAATCGCTTCATCATTTTCTACTTCATAAACACGGATTTTATTACTCCGTGGAAATTCAATCTTTAAAAGTTTTTTAAGAATCTTTCTTAATCCTTTTAAATCTGTAGAAAAGCGCTCCTTGGCAAAACCGTCTTCAACTACAAGAAAAGTATCATCCCCGGTCCGCAAAATAAGAACGGAACGGTCACGCTTGTAAGTCCGTAGATCCAAGCCGTGCCCGATCACTGTTTTCTTAATCTTGCGAAGTACGGTCTCTATCGCAGAAGTCTTATCAATCATAGCTTGATGATAGACAGGCAAACAATTCAGTGTCAATCCGCTAAACTCAGATGATTACCTTTGAAATAAAGACCAACCGGCCACCGGAAATATCCGGACCCAGACAGACTAATCAATAGGAACCAAGACTCTTATGGTTTCCGGAAGCCTCTTGGCTTTTGAAAAGTTTGTTATCTTCATCAAAGCTGTTTCGGTCACTTCAGTGCCTTCAGCCATGATATGAACTTCATCAATACTCCAAAGAGCCTCATCCAGAATCATTCCGCACTGAATTTCGGAAAGGGTCATTTCACGGCGTACATATCCTTCCTCACCTGCAGTTCCCCGCTCAAGAACATCGACCATTTTGGAATCATATACACCCTGCTTAATGCGCAAGGCATCAATTGCGTCCTGCTTGCTGGCTCCCTGCTGAACCAGAGAATCATAATCCAGGCAAACCTTCAGAATGCGGGACTCTGTAGGCTGGGTCGGGTTCTTATCAAGACTGTCATTCTGATGCTGAATGATTTCGGAAACCCTCTCCATACGTGGAATATGAGACAACAGACCTGCGGTAACAGAAGGGTGCATATCAAAGACCTGCTGCTCTTCCATGGTTAAGTCCTCTCCGCGAAAGATCTTATCAAGAACTGTATCTGTGAGGGTCACGCATCCGAGCTGGCTCAGCATTGCTGCAAGATCAAGATGAAGTGTCTGCTTGAGGTTCAACTGCTGTCCGACATATCCTGCCAGCCTTTTCACCCTTTCCCCTCTACCGAATGCTTCAGGGTTAACAAGCCCTAGAATATCAGTAAGAACCTTGATACTGCCACGCAATGTTCCGCGCAATAATTCACGCTCGGCGATAATTAATGAATACTGCTTCATGGCAACTTCAAGGGTCTGTATCATGATATCCATGGGGGTAGGCTTGGTCAGAAAACGGTAAACAGACCCTTCGTTTACTGCCGAAATTGCGGAGGTGACATCTGCATGCCCTGTAAGCATAATACGCACGGTATCAGGGGATATATCCTGTACTTTGGAAAGAAAAGAAATGCCATCCATGTCAGGCATTTTAAGATCTGAAACAACAACAGCATAAGGTCCGCTTGTCTTTACCATCTCGAGACCCACTAAAGGTCCAAGGGCAGTTTCAACCTTATAGCGTTTACGCAGGGAAGCTCTGAATGTATCAAGAATATTCTGTTCATCATCGACAAAAAGGACTTTCCGCTTATTTTTCATGCTTACTCCATTCCTCTCTGCAGGCCTCCCGCCATAAATCAAGACGCCCCGTCAGCCCTGATTGAGCAAGAAACTCTTCATTAATAGTAGAAAATGAATAATCCTCCGAATACGTTGTAAGCTCATGCTGCAAAGTATTGGCAACATGGCTTACCAGAGCATGTGAAATGCCTTTTTCACACATTTCAGGGGAATGATGCCTGTAGACCCCCTCAACTATCTCTTTCTGAAAGCCCCATAATCCCAGAAGATAAGCACCTACCTCAGCATGATCAACACCTATCAGTTCCTTTTCGCAGGAAACAATCGGTCCACCGACGTCTCTTACACATTCAAGTACAGGATTATATATCTCGTCCATTTTAGTCACAAACAGCAGTTTGCCGACATCATGAAGAATACCAGTTAAAAAACATTCATCCATGAATTCCTTATCATCGGATTCCAACGCAGCTATGGTCTTGGCCAGATACCCTGTCTGCAAAGAATGCTCCCACAGCCTGCCTACCGAATAGCCGGGAAAGGCAGAGAGATCTATTTTACTGATGAACAATGCTCCCAGAATAAGCCCTTTTACTGTCTCCGTTCCCAGAAGTGCTACAGCACGGGCCGGGGATGTGACTTTTCCGAAAAAACCGAAAAAAGATGAATTAACGACCTTTAATATAGTGGCAGTAACCCCGACATCCATTTCCACAATTTTACCAATAACCTTGATATCCGGCTCGGGAGAGTCCAGCTCCTTCTGTAACCTTATATAGAGATCAGGCATTACAGGCAGCGAATTGACTTTGGCAACCACAGTCCGGATTTCTTCATTGCCAAGGATGGAACTGATTTCCATAACCCTTCTAATCGTTTCAATAATAACATCGGAGCTGCACGGTTTACTCAAAAACTGATGAGCAACACGGGTCACCTTTTGAAGTGCTGGTGTATCCGAGTATCCGGAAAGAATTATACGGATTGCCGCCGGTTCACGCTTTGCAACCTCGGACAGGAAATCAGCCCCGTCCATTCCCGGCATGCGCATGTCGGCAACAACCACATCAAAAGCCTTCGTATCTAAAATCTCAAGTCCCTGATCTCCGCTGGAGGCAAAATGGCACTTCCACTCTTTTCGCTTGGAATGCATCATGGTCCTGATGCCATCCAGTATTGCCTGCTCATCATCCACAAACAAAATATTGTGTTTCATGCTAACCTCTTTACTCCTTATCCAGCGGCAGACCTATAATAAATGCAGTACCCTGCCCAACTTCAGACTCAATATCAATTGTTCCACCATGTCTCTCAACAACAATATCATGCACAATTGCCAGTCCCTGTCCGGTTCCTTTTCCTACTTCTTTTGTAGTAAAAAAAGGATCAAAAATCTTATCCTGTATCTCCGAAGGAATACCTGTGCCTGAATCTGCTATTTTAACAACCAGCTCACCTTCATTAGCCCGGGTGGAAATGGTAATCGCACCCTTCTCGTCTGAGCCTTCCACTTTTTCCCTGATAGCATGGGCAGCATTGACTATCACATTCAGCAAAACCTGATTGATGTCACCGGGAAGACACCGTACCAAGGGTACATCACCAAAATCCTTTACCACCTCAGCCACATACTTCCACTCATTTTTGGAAACAGTGATGGTATTTT
Organism: Maridesulfovibrio sp.; assembly: GCA_963676495.2. Lineage (GTDB taxonomy): Bacteria > Desulfobacterota > Desulfovibrionia > Desulfovibrionales > Desulfovibrionaceae > Maridesulfovibrio. The sequence goes on from CAXXRF010000003.1 coordinate 1,144,677, forward strand.
CAAGGGCCTGATTGATATCCACCATGACTTTTTCTTCAGTCCCGGGATGAGCAAAATTCTTCATAGCGCGGACGATAGCTGCCACCCGCTCTGTTCCTTCAAGAGCACGGGAACATGATTTAGGAATCTCTTCGATCACAAATTCCAGATCAGCATCATCTTTCAGTTCTTCGATATTCTCGATCAACTCTTCATGCAGACCGGCAGCCCTGCACTTGTTTACAATCTCTGATTCCGCTTCCATTATTTCAATAAGATCAGTCACAGCTTCACGGACAAACCGGATACTGTCCCCGACATACTGGATAGGGGTGTTGATTTCATGAGCTATCCCTGAAGCAAGCTCCCCTACAGACTCAAGCTTCTGTGCAACGTTAAGCCGTCGCTCCAGATTCTTTCTCTCTGTGATATTAAGAACGATGACTCCTATGTGCTCCTTGCCATGAACTTCCATAGGAACCAGATAGCGGGCAACTGGAAATGTATCACCGTCGGCATGTTGGGCCACGCCCTCCATATACTTGCCCTTGCCTATGGATTCGGGGCACAGCAGATCAACCATTGATTCCGAGAATTCCATAAACAATTTGCTGCATGCCCGGTTTGTAACCTGCCAGGGAGCAAGACCGAACATGTCATATACAACTGAGTTGGAACGTATAATCGTGTTATTGGAAGGGTTGATTATAAAAAATGCGGCATTGATTCCTTCCAATAGGGCAGAAACAAGCTTCCCGCTCTCCCTGGCCTCAATCTCGGCTTCCCGCCTTTCCTTAATTTCAAGTGAAAGCTGATTTGAACGCATTTTAAGGTCGGCTGTGCGCTCTTCAACCTCTTTCTCAAGTTCAGCCCTCATGGATTGCAGTCGCTCATGAGGAATCAAAAACAACTTTTTGCCCAATCGCTGCACCACAACCATAACCAGAACGGTTCCCAGAACCAGAGCTATGATCATAACAATGACAAGAAATGTGATCCGCTGATTAACTTTCTGCTTGCTGATGGACTGCTGTAAAAGAATCCCGGGAATCCCGATTTCAGATTCAATGTTAATGGTCGGCTTTACTACGCTGCCAAGGGAGATAACATCCCGCCCGTCAGCCTGAAGCACAATCTGGACATCTTCATCAGCTTCAGGAAAATTTCTATCCAGCTGAATAGGCACGTATGCAGAAAGAACACCTTCAGGTAAATCATGATAATTTACAGGAACACTGAGTTTCCAATAGCACCTGAATGGCAATCCCTCCAAAGGACCGAGAACCCTAACGGACTGATCAAGATCTCCATCTATTAATTTCTCAAAAGAAGGTGAGGAAACTTCATCGCCCTCCCACATTGAATAAATAATATCCCCTTTAAAATCCTGCAGGGTAAAAAGGGCATCACTGTTTAAAAAGGGTAAAGACTCCAGCAGATCCACTGTATTTGCCAAATTCTCCTCAGGCTGCATTACTCCTGCAACTATTGCCGATAGTCCTGAGTAGTCCTTTAAAATGGTCAGCCGGTCATCAATATAAGAAACCAGATGCTGACTTCTCCCACCAAGCTCTGTCTTTACATGCTCAGTCTGCATTTTGGACATTTCGTCACCGATAAAAAATACGATCACAATAACGCCGCAAACGACCTGCAATATGAAAAATGCAATAATGGAATAGCTGAATATACGTGAAAAGGAAGAGTCGCGACTTCCGTTCACATGTCCTTCAGTTCCTTTCTCCACGGAGTCACCGGACAAGAATGATGCTTCCTTCTTCATTGTACCTTCCAAAGGTATAATTTTCTGATCCCAGAGCCTCATGAGCATCCAGATCACTGAGCGAATACGAGCGATAAGGACGGGAATAAGTCTTTATAAGACCGGGCACCGGCTTTCTCAGATTCTCCAATGCCTTTCTCACCCCTGCCCTGTCCTTGATCATGTCACCACTTAATCCGTTCTGCCGAACTGCCTCTATCAACAGCAGCGTAAGATCATAAGCATGGATAAATCCTGCAGGAGCCTTTATGTCCGCTGGCTGAGTCACATCAGAAAAGATAGCTGCTGCCCGCTGAAAAACCTCACCAGGCAGTTCCCTGTTACTTTTATCCATGAAAGAAAAACTTGTCTGGAGAAACTCAAGATCAATTTCTCCCCTTACTTCTGCTGGAACTGAATCTGTAAAATCCCCTCCAGTTATTCCCCAATGGCTGATGATGGGCAATCTCACCGAGGGCGAAAGCTCGTACATAGCCATACAGATTGTTTTTGATTCAGGGGCATTGGCGACAAGGAAAATTACATCGGCTCCATCCTTTTTTATCTTTCTGAGCAGAATCTTAGCTCCGGCAAGTGACACTCCCCAATTAAAACGGCTCACATTAACCGGTACAAGTTTCCGTTCATGCAGACTGGAGGTCATGGTTTTAAGATTTGATTTCCCCCATCCGGTATTTTCCAGCAGCAATGCAGGCCTCTTGAAAGACCTGCCCTCCACTGCGCGATTAGTTATAACCTCACCTGCCTTCGTATCATCTATTGATAATCTGAAAATCCAGTTATTTTCGGCTTCAGCTCTGGTTATCGGCCCCGCTGCCGCCCATGGATCAAGAGTAAGAATTTTATTGGTATTGATGAATTTTTTATTAACAAGCAGTGGGGGAGAATGCATCCCGGTGAAAAGAACAAATGCGTCAGGATCAGAAATGAACTTTTTCAGATTTTCAAGACTGCGGCCATTACTTCCACGGTGGTCAAGAACAATTAGCTCCACCGGATGTCCGGCAAGTTTGTTTCCAACTTCGTCCAGTGCTGTTCTGACACCGCGCACAATGGAAATGCCCGATGCCTTGGAGCGACTCATGTCCAAGTCCAGATATATATGCAGGGGTTTCAATGTAGAGGCCATCACCTGAACAGGCACAGTAAACAAAAATAACAGCAAGAGAACATCAGCCATAGCTTTCATTATATCTGACTCCTGATTTAAAATCTCAAGTGATGATTTAAATTAGCACAATGACACTTCAAAATGTATTCTTTTTTCCATCATTTCTGCCAGGCATAAAAAAGAGCCGGCCCAGTCTCAGGCCAGCTCGAAAATATGTATTTGTACATCAATTCATCTTCTTTCAGATCTACCAGCAAGCGGCTTTCGTTAATTTATTTCACCTTCATCAGGCATTTCATTAAACTCATATATTTCCTTGAAAAGCTCACGAGTTTCTATTTGTTGCAGCGCATCTTCCATGGCGGCCTTCAATTTTCTGCCTCTTTCTGTGTTTGGGACGGAAAACCCGATTGGAAGAGATTTTATCGGTAACTTCTTATAATAAATTTTATGCCCCATTTTTCTTAAATGCGGGACTGTGCTGGCCCGCGGAAACCAATAGGCGTCAATTCGTCCGCGCACCAGCATTTCAAGAAGAGATTCAATACTTCCCTTATCGTAAAACAAACCAAGCGGAAGCCCGGTATACTCAGCAGCAAAGTCCTTGTTCCCTCGTGGAATACCTATCTTCAGCCTAGTGGGGTTGCTTAAAAACTTTCTTTTGGCGACATACAAATCCATCGCAACATCTATGCTCCAGTCTACATCCAGAGCATAAGTATAAAACTCCTCAACTTCATTCAGATAAGGCATGTGCCCCACCAGATCATACAGTCTGTTTTTAAGTCCCAGTTTCAGACGCCCGTAAGGCACTTCAGCGAAAACAAACTTTGCTCCTATCTTCTTCTCAATCTTTTTCAAAAGCTCTACAGAAAGGCCGGGGTCATTATTCTTAACAAAACCTTTATTGATAAAAGGAGGCAGAGGCTCAAGAGCTACAAAATAAGTGTCGCAATATCCCGTAGAGTAGGAAAACAAAACCGTTATGAATGCAATTACAACCAGCTGCTTTATGCATTGCAATATATGTAAGCGGGGATGAAGCCGCATTTTATCTCCTCATTTATTTAAAAACACGCAAATCATGATCCAGTGACATAATAAATAAAAATTAATTTTCATTATATAATAATTTCTGTTGTTGCTTGGTATTTGTCAAGCAAATCGACCAACAACTCTTCAACAGTATCTAAAATACAGAATTTCAACCAATAAAAAAGGCCAGTCTCTTTTAGAAACTGGCCTTTAAAAATATGAAGCAATCTAAAGTTAATCCGGATCTTATCGCCAAAAGCGGGTCATAGCCGACCAAAATATTAAAGAATCATCACATAAGCTTCATGAACTAGTGACTATCCACTTTAGGTCTTTTCCGCTCATTGGGAATCTCAAAAACAAGTGTGGTTGTCTTCTTTTCAAGTGTGTAGTCATTACTCTTCTGCTTCGGTGGTGTCTTGGTATAAAACCGTACAAACCAACGTCCTGTTACATCCAGAGGAATACTGATCCTGCCATCACTTATTTCCTGCCGGGGGATATACATATCTTCAGCCTGAGTCGAGAATCCATTATATGTGGCATCCCAGAATCCGTGACCGGAATAAGGGGTTCCATCAACGTAGACCTGAAGTTCCAGCATTTCACCTTTCTTCAATTTGCTCACATCTGCGGCAGGCACAAGCTCAAGAGGCAGACCTATATTAGCTGGGAACACTTCAGAAGGCTTTTCACAAACCACGTATGTTTTAGTCCACTGACTGCTGCGAAGGCTTGATTGAATCTTCGAAGCCTTATCTATCACTTTACTCATGGCTTTAATTGAATGGCGCTTGCGTCCTTTCTCATCAAACCATGTTGTAAAATAACCGGGATTGGTAGCCGCAGCCAAAGCATAAGTACCGGCAATATCGTAATCAACCAGATATGAATGGAGCGACTTCTCATCTCGAATCTGAACATCGACGACTTTCGAGTGAGGCTTAAAAATCTTCACATATTGCAGCTTTTTACCACGCACAGCGTCATCAATAGGAATATGATGCCCATAGCAGAAAAACAAAGGAGATTTTTTACCCTCAGAGACTTCGTAGCGACCGGCCTGAATATACAATGAATGGGCAGATGCTGCTGCCGGAATCAGCAGAGAAACAAGAGCAGCCAGCAAGAATAATTTTTTAAACAAGTATAGCCTCCATGAAATAATTTATACCTACAACGACATAGAAAACAATTCTCAAATTCAATAGATTAAAATCATTAATGCCGCCTGAAAAGAAGGCGGCATTAATGATTTTGTAACCTTAATCGTATGAAGACATTCTTCTCTTATCAAACTCAACAGCTAAATAAACAAGAACTCCGCAAGCAGCTATCTTTACCCAATCCAGCAAATCAATCGGGGCACTGTTGAATAGACTGTTCATTACCGGAACGTAGGTAAAAAGAACCTGCAGCATCATCATGATAACAAATCCGCCCACAACCCACTTGTTTGTGCCTATCCCCAACTCAAATGGAGAGCGACTGAATGATCTGGAATTGAAAAGATAGCAGCCTTCAATGACCACAAAAACATTGACCGCCATAGTGCGGGCCTTTTCTATACTGGACCCGTTAAACATCTCCCATTTAAATAAACCGTATGCGCAAATAAGCAGCATCACGCTCACGATGCCCACCCTTCGCAAAATCATTTTATCTAAAATGGGATGTCCCGGATCACGAGGACTTAGATCCATAATCCCCGACTCCTTGGGTTCAAAGGCCAGCATCATGCCAAGGCATGCGGCGGTTGTCATGTTGATCCATAAAATCTGAACCGGCAGAATAGGCAGGGTTGCGCCAAATAGAATTGCCGTAAGAATAACCAACCCCTCACCGGCATTGGTAGGCAAAGTCCAGGCAATAAATTTCACCAGATTGGCGAAAACACCACGCCCTTCCTCCACAGCAGCTTCAATAGTGGCAAAATTATCATCTGTCAGAACCATATCAGCAGCTTCCTTGGCTACTTCTGTTCCGGTAATACCCATGGCAATGCCAATATCAGCCTGCTTTAACGCCGGAGCATCATTGACTCCGTCACCGGTCATGGCGCAGACCTCCCCTCTTTTTTGAAGGGCCATTACAAGACGTAATTTCTGCTCCGGGGAAACTCGTGCGAACACCGGAATCCCTGCAACTTTATCAGTCAGCTCGTTATCGGAAAGTTCGCCAATCTCTTTTCCGGTCATAACCGGGCAGTCCTCACCTATAGAGCAGTCACCACCGCGCAGCCCCAGCCTGAGCCCTATAGCTTCGGCAGTCAAAGCATGATCACCGGTAATCATCTTTACTTTTATCCCTGCATTCTGGCAGGCCGCAATAGCTGTCTTAGCCTCCTCTCTTGGCGGGTCAATCATTCCCTGCAACCCCACAAAGGTCATTCCGAGACAGGCATCAGCACGAACCAGCTCACCGTCAGAAGGCAGTTTTTTCATGGCAAAGGCCAACACTCTCAGCCCTTTTGCAGCCATCTCATGCTGATGTTCAGTAATTGCATCCAGATCAATTTTTCCATGTTCTCCCGAGGCAAGCAGAGTATCGGCACAACAACCAATTACCTTTTCAACCGCACCTTTCATGTAGGCAATTCGTGAATCTCCGTGGTCATGAATTGTCGCCATATACTGCCACTCGGATTCAAAAGGAAGTTCATCTACCCGCTTAAAGTCTGCTTTTTCCCTTTCCCCATCCATTCCGTATTTTACGGCAGAAACAATCAACGCACCCTCTGTTGGATCTCCTTCAACAGCACTGCGCCCTTCCCTTTGAATAATTCTGGCATCATTACAGATCAATCCGGCCCGCAGACACTCTTCTAAAGCCCGGTTGGAAGTATCGCTCCCCTCCCGCTCCACAATTTTACCCTCATAATCATAACCGCTGCCGGACACATCATAGGTGAACCCGCCACTTACTATTTCCTGCACTGTCATCTGATTTTCAGTGAGCGTTCCTGTTTTATCCGAGCATATAACTGTGGTTCCGCCAAGGGTTTCAACAGCAGGAAGCTTACGGATAATCGCTTTTCGCCCAGCCATGCGGGATACACCAAGAGCAAGAATAATGGTTACTGCCGCAGGAAGACCTTCGGGAATGGCTCCTACCGCCAGTGCAACAGCAGCCATAAAAATATCATTCACCGGCTCTGAACGCATAAGCCCGAAGACAAATGAAGCCGTGGCCATAACCAGAATGGCAATAAGCAACATGTGACTGAACCTGGTGATCTTTCTGGTCAAAGGTGTTTCAAGCTCATCGGCAGCCTCAATAAGACCGGAAATTCTGCCGATTTCAGTCTTGTTGCCGGTGGCTACAACAATACCGCGTCCCTGCCCGTAGCTTACAAGAGTGCCGGCATACCCCATACAGGTCCGCTCTGCCAGAACGGTATCCTTATTCACGGAGGCAACCCCTTTTTCAGCAGGCAGAGACTCCCCGGTCAAAGCCGACTCATCTATGCGCAACTCCTTACTTATGAGTATACGTACATCAGCGGGAACCTTGTCACCCGATCTAAGAACCACAACATCTCCGGGAACAACTTCCGAGGCAGGTATCCTTACAGCCTCACCCGCCCTTAAAACAATTGCTTCAATACTCATGCTTGATGAAAGGGATTCCAAAGCCTTTACTGCCTTGGACTCCTGCAGGTATCCAACAACGGCATTAACCAGTACAACGCCCAGAATCACAAATGAATCTACCCACTCGCCAAGATATGCGGTGACCAGACCTGCAGCAATAAGAATATAAACAAGAGGCTGATGAAACTGGATAATGAACCGTTCAATATCACTTTTACTTTTTTTTCCGGTAATAACATTTTCACCGAAATTACCCAGCCGCTGTTTTGCTTCAAATTCATCCAGTCCCTTACTCATATCAGAATTGAGAAGCTGAGCGACTTCATCCCTTTTAATGTGGTGCCAATGTTTATCCAATAATGATTCCATATTTTCTCCAAATGTATCAATATGTTGAACGCAAAACAGTAATTATCATTAAATAACAAACTGGAATAACAGGGATATGTTGTCAAGGATTTTCGGGATTTATAACGACGTATTCACCCCCTGACTCCTCTGAGAGCAAAAAAAATCACCCCGGCAGACAATCTGCCGGGGTGAATCTTCGGGTCAGGCTAAGCCATTACAGCTAAAAGCTTCCCATTTGCTCTATTTATTCAACTTTCAGTGAGATCGGCTATGCTCATTAGTAGTCGAGCTTTAACGTTTCGTGCTGAAATTTTATTTATGATCTGATTTCTGGAGCGGATTGATTCAGTCGTATTTTTAAAAGCTTATATCAGGTACTTGACCGTTCCAATGACACAACTTAACATCCGCTTGATCAAAATATTGCACAACATTCAACATAATGTCAACATGGACGCTATATGGAACAAATAGGCGACGCAGTAGCCCATAATCTAAAAAACCTTCGTGAAGGCCGTAACCTCAGTCTGGATCAGCTGTCATCTCTTACCGGAGTCAGCAAGAGTATGCTCAGACAGATCGAAAACGGTAAATCCAGCCCCACAATATCTACCATCTGGAAAATTGCCAATGGGCTGCGAGTTTCATTCACTGCTCTGCTTCGAAAACCGGCAGTTGAAGTTGAAGTAAAGTCCTTTACCGCTGAAAAACCGCTGGAAGAAAAAGACGGGCACTATCGCCTTTATCCTATCATTCCCTTCGATCCGGAACGGGCTTTCGAAACATATTACGTTGAAATTGACCCGGAGACTGTTTTTTATGGTGAACCGCACGAAGGAAATGTCTATGAATACATCTTTGTCAAAAACGGACGCATTCAAGTAACCATTGAAGGCAAAACCATGACTGTGGAAGAAGACCAGTTCCTCCAATTTCAAGCGAACTACCCCCATGAATATAAAAACATAGGTACCGAAACGGCAAAACTGATCATGCAGATAAGCTATGCAGCATAGAAATCCAACCGTCCGGGGCAAATATCAGAATTTGTCTCAGACGGCTGGGTAATCCAATTATCTTCTAGGCATATTCCAGTGCTCATAAACATATAAAAGAGCTTCCACATAAACTTTCAGTACTGCTTTGCTTTTCTGAACTATTGAACGCATATCAAACATTTATCCCCTGCTATTTCCTTCAATATTTTCTGGGTTAATCATAAAATTGCAAAATTCCATAATCCGTACCTGCGCCTGAAAACAAACTCAGAAGATATTTAAAACAAAAATATTTGCACGCTTTTAAGTAATTAGATGGATAATTTTCAAAAATTAATCATAATCAAGACAAAACAGTTAAAAGTTTGCAGCAACAGCTTAAAAACAGAGCCAAAATGCAAAAGGTTTGCAAATGACAAAACTTGATCGTCACGATCGCGAAATAATCGCTGCTCTCCAGGAGAATGGACGCTTATCCAACATCGAAGTTGCACAACGAGTGAACCTCTCACACTCAAGCTGTTCGCGCCGAATATCTCGTCTCGAAAAAGAAGGCGTGATTGTTGGCTATCGAGCTCTCACTGAAAGAAATAAACTAGGCTACTCAGTACGGGCTTTATGCGGCGTAATCAGGGATACATCTGTCGGCTGGAGAGAACTTGCCGAAGAGCTTGCTGCTATTGACGAGGTTGTAAGTGTTTATGCCGTTTCCGGAGATGTTGATATCATGCTTGAAATTGTTGCCAGAGATATGCAGCACTACTCTGAAGTCGTAATGAGGGACCTTGCCCAGACCAAAGGGGTAGGAGCTACACGCAGTACATTCGTTCTGGAAGAAGTCAAAGCCATTTACTGACCCTTCGGCTGCTCTCACGGTTTGTTGAAAAAAATTTACCTTGACTGAAAGGATAAAACTTATTAGTAATCATTCCTATCAAGAATAAACAAGGAGATTCCGATGCAAGATAAAGTACTTCAGGCAATGAAAGAAGCAGGTAAGCCCGTTCGCCCCGGTGATGTTGCAAAAGCAATCGGGGAAGAGTCAAAAGATGTCTCCAAGGCTATCAAAAAACTCAGAGAAGAGGGAAAGGTTCACAGCCCCAAACGCTGCTACTACGAGCCCTGCTAATAAATTCTGCATTACACATTCAGCTGATTTCAAAGCTGCAAATACAAAATCTAAAAAGGGAGGACAATTGTCCTCCCTTTTTTTATGGCATCAACTACTATTTTCTGCTCTTTGCTGCGACTGGAAAACGTCATTTATATACACTCACTTGCTGAAAAAAAGTATATCCGTTAGCTGAAGGAAAAAGATTCTAACCCCGGAGCTACACAATGCGGGCAGCTAATAAAGATATGATGCGAGCTATTAATCGCTGCAACATCCTACGAACCATAAGGCTCGGCGGGGCTATTTCAAGAAAGGATATAGCTTCCCAGACAGGATTAAGCCTGGCAACGGTCACAGGAATCACTGCTGAATTTATAAAAGAAGGAATAGTCTACGAAAAAGAGGCTGTTTCATCCTCATCAGGAAGGCCTCCGGTACTTCTGGCTCTCAACCCTGATGGAGCATTTGTAGCAGGAGCCTATATTTCAGCGGAAAAAATAAGTGTAGTTATCATCAACCTCGAAGCAAAGGTTATCGGCTTTCACTATGTCCCTGTTCCATCCGGGCTAAACTCGCCGGACGAAGTTGTTGACCTGCTTGATGACACGATAAAGACCTGCCGTATGAACTACGGATTCCTTCCTGAAGATATTATTGGACTGGGACTAGGGATTCCCGGACTGGTAAACAGCCGGGAAGGAATCATTCATTTCCATCCCGGATTCAACCGGGGTGCAGGATGGGAAGATATCCCCTTCAGCAGTTTAGTTGAGAAAAAAACCGGTTTTCAGACATTTATTGAAAACAGTTCCAACACCCTTGCCGTCTACGAACAATGGTTCGGAGCCGCCAAGGGATGCGAAAATTTCTTTGTTGTCACCCTTGAACACGGGATAGGATTAGGAATTATCATAGAAGGCAGACTGGTCCGCGGCTGGAAAGGCATGGCAGGAGAACTTGGCCATGTAAGCGGCTATCTTGGCGATCAACCATGCCGGTGCGGACTCAGCGGATGTCTTGAAGCTGTAGGTTCCAACTATTCAATTTTGCGTGATGCACGGGAACTGGCAGAGCAGGGAGAATGGCAACCATCAGATCCGCAGGATATTACCATTGAAGACGTCATCGACGCAGCCAAGCAGGGTCATCCTGTCCTTCAGGATATTTTTACGCAGGCCGGAAACATCCTGGGAAAACGCATTTCTGATTTAACGCGGGTTCTTGATCCTCAGAAAGTTATTATCACCGGGAAGAGCTACCTTGCAAAGGACATGTTATTTGAACCGATGACCAAAGCAATGGAAAGCCGGGCCTGTGAAGTTTTCGGTTCTTTGCCGGAGCTGGTTATACGGCCCTGGAAAGAAGAAAACTATGCACGGGGGGCAGGAGCCATGGTCCTGGAGAAGCTGCACCAAAGTTGTGCTATCCCAGAAGATTTCTAATAACCCAGCCCCTGACAGATCTTTGGACTCTTTTGATTAAGGGGTTAATAATTAAAATATTTCAATACGGCTTTACCTGTTTAAAAAGTTCCGCACTAAAATCCCTGATTAATCTAGCGTTTTTTTTAGTGCGGAACTTTGTGAAAGGCTATACTGGGTTACATGCAAAATATTCCCGGACATTTGCGGGTATTATTCAATACCTGTTTCATGCTGGTGAAAGGCATAGGAACTACGCCAGATATTTATCCAGCTTAGCTTTAACTTCATCAGCTGTTGCCAGCGCCAGAACCTTACGGGCAAGATCACGCAGTTCAGATCGGCTGTGTCTACGAATCGCACTTTTCACTTTGGGAATATGAACCGGACTCATACTTAGTTCCTCAACCCCGAGCCCCACAAGCAGTAAGGCGGACTGAACATCTCCAGCCATCTGTCCGCAGACGCAAACGGATTTACCTTCTTCACGGGCTGCATCAACAGTATGTTTGATTCCCATGAGCACGGCAGGTGAAAGCTGCTCAAAAAGGTCGGCAATACGTTCATTCTGACGATCCACAGCAAGGGTGTACTGAGTAAGATCATTGGTTCCTATGCTGAAAAAATCAGTTTCACGAATCAGGTGCGGAGCAAGAAAAACTGCAGCAGGCGTCTCAATCATGACTCCCACAGGCAGATTCTCCGCATGAGGAATACCGTCATGCTCAAGCGAACTTTTCGCCTCAGCAAGAAACTCTTTGAACCTGCGGACCTCGTTCAGGGATGAAATCATAGGCACCAGAATACGGACATCCCCATGGAGTCCTGCCCGCAACAGAGCCCGAAGCTGTCGGATAAGTATGCTCGGCCGTTCGAAGCAAAGACGTATTCCGCGACATCCGAGGAACGGGTTTTCCTCTTCAGGCAGGTTGAGGTAAGGAAGATCCTTGTCACCACCTACATCAAGGGTGCGAATAACAACCGGCCGCCCCTTCATATCTTCAATCACAGATTTAAATGCCTGATACTGCTCTTCCTCATCTGGGGCTTCACTGCTTTCCATGAAAAGAAATTCCACCCGGTAAAGCCCAACTCCTTCAGCTCCCTTATCTACAGCAGGTGCGCTATCCGCAGGCGATCCAATATTGGCGGCAAGTTTAATAGTGATTCCATCTGTCGTTACAGCCGGAAGTTCACGCAATTCTTCAAGCTGCCTGCGTTCAATCAGATATTGTTCCTGCTGATATTTAATCTGATCCAGCTGAGAAGGTGTCGGATTTACAAGTATCCGGTTATGTTCAGCATCAAGACCTACGGTATCACCTTCTTTTATAAGAGAGGTGGCACCCTCAGCTGCAACAATTGCAGGGATCTCCATTGAAGCTGCCATGATTGCGGTATGTGAGGTCCGGTTGCCGCGCTCGGTAATTATCCCTTTTACTTTTGAAGTATCCAGAACCGCTGTCTGAGACGGAGTAAGGTCCTCGGCAACGATAATTACTTCGTGGTCAAGAAATTCCAAACCCTGAGGAGCCCTACCCAGACAGTTAAGCACCAGCCTCTGGCCCAGATCACGGATATCAGCAGCCCGGGCGCGAAGGTACTCATCCTCCAGCTCATCCATGGCTGAGGCGTGTTCATTTACAACGCTTTCAACAGCAGCGGGAGCCGGGACACGATCCTCCCGGATGATCTCAATAACAGCATCAAGAAACTCTTCATCCTCCACCAGCATGAGATGCCCTTCAAAGATCGCAGCCTTGTCTTCACCCAGATTTTTCTGCACATGGGCGGCAATCTCTGTTAATTGCCGGACTGATTCCTTTACGGCACTCTCAAACCGAACCACCTCGTTATCAATTGATTCAGGTGCGACAGGATTCCTGTCAAAGTCTGTTACCTCATTGTTCAAGACCAGAGCATGGGCAAGTGCCACTCCCGGAGAAACTGCTATTCCGCCAACCATTTAGAACACCTCCGCTTTGCCTCCATCAGATTGTTGATTTCGACTGATAATCCGGGAACTGACCCTGATTGAATAAACAGGGATCATAAATTCCGGGACTGTTCAATCCTCATCACCACTGGAGACACAGTACTGTGCTGGTAGGATTAAATATTATATTCAAATACCTTACAGAGCATCTTAATTATTTAAGTGATTCTAAAAAGCTCGAAAGAGTCTCTACAGCTTCCTGCTCATCCGAGCCGCTGGCCTCAATATGCAGCTCTGCACCTTTAACCAGTTCAAGAAGCTGCAGTTTAAAAAGACTTTTGGCACTGGCAGACTTTCCACTAACGCTGACCTTGATATCGGATTCATAAGCTTTGGCCATTTTTACAAACTCGGATGCAGGCCTTACGTGCAGGCCGTCTTCTGCATTAATGGTAATTACTCTTTCAGCCATATTCTTCCCCTTTATTTGCAAGCTGTTATCACTACCGTCCAACCCCGAAAGAATCCAAGACCTCCGGCAGCCGAACACAAAACCTATCCAGAACGCAACAACGCATCTGTCTTATCTCCGGCCCCGCCAGAAACCGGGACCGGAGATATTGTTTCTTACTTCTTTATTATAGTCAGCAAAGGCTCACCGATTGCAACCCTTCCCGAGGCCTTGGTCATTCCGGCATAATCCTCGATATTGCTTACTACAATGGGAGTCACCACAGACTTTGCCTTTTCACTGAGCAGCTTAAGATCGAACCTTATAACCGGATCGCCCTTCTTAACCTCTGCACCTTCTTCGGCGATACGGGTGAACCCTTCACCGTTAAGACTTACGGTATCGATACCGAAGTGAACAAACAGCTCCACTCCGTCGTCGGTTTCCATACTGAAAGCATGGTTGGTCTTGAAAATCCTGCCTATCATACCGTCTGCAGGAGCACATATTGTATCTCCAGAAGGTATGATAGCAAGCCCGTCCCCTACAGTTTTATCAGCAAAAACCGGATCAGGGGTATCTTCTATAGGAATAATTTCCCCTTCAATGGGAGCATAAAGACTGATTGTGTCAGAATCCATAATTTCACTCTCCTCAAGCTTCATGCCGCCCATGGCCATTGCCACCAGCTCAGCCTGAGTACCAAGAATGACCTGAACTCCCTTTTCGCCGACACGGACAACACCCTTGGCCCCGCACCGCTTAAGACCTTCTTCGTTCACGGCAGAGGGATCGTTAACTTCCAGACGCAGTCTGGTGATGCAGGAATCAATACTCTTGAGATTGGAAGGTCCGCCAAGTTCACGGATACAGGACTGGGCAAGACTGAGCGTATCTGCATCTGAAAGGTCCACCGGAGCGGTACTCGCATCTTCTTCTCGTCCCGGGGTCTTAAGATCAAAAACCCTGATGGCGAAGACAAAAAGGAAGTAGTAGACTACAAAGAAAACAACTCCCAGAGCAAGGCCCATCAACGGATTGGTCGCCAGCCCGTAGTTAAGAACATAATCAATGGCGCCTGCGGAAAACCCGAAGCCGAGTTTGATATTAAAAACAGAGCAGATGGCCAGTGAAATACCGGTCAGAACAGCATGGATTGCATAAAGTACCGGAGCAATAAACATGAACATGTACTCAATTGGCTCGGTAACACCGGTCAGAAAAGCGGTAAATGCCACCGAGAAAAGAATACCGGCGACCTGTGCACGGTGTTCGGTTCTCGCAGTGCGGTACATTGCCAGAGCTATTGCGGGCAGTCCGAACATCATAATGGGGAAGAACCCGGCCATGAATCCACCGGCAGATGGATCACCGGCAAAGAATCTGTGCAGATCACCGTGGACTATCTGTCCGGCTGCATTGGTGAAGTCACCGAACTGAAACCAGACAATGTTGTTCATTATATGATGAAGGCCGGTGGGTATAAGCAGTCTGTTCATGGTTCCGTATACAAAAGTACCAACTGGTCCGGACCCTATAACCCAGTTTGCAACTGCGTCGATGACTCCCTGGATGGGCGGCCATGCAAAATGAAACACATAAGCCAGAATAAGCGCACAGGCCGATGTGGCAATGGGAACAAAGCGCCGCCCCCCGAAGAAAGCCAGCCATTCAACAAGCTTTATCTGATAAAACCTGTTGTAGATAAGCCCGGCGGTTATACCCATGATGATCCCGGAAAGGACCCCCATATTGATGTCTTTATCAAGGCTGCCTATAGCAGCAGTGAAAACCAGATAACCGATGGCCCCGGCAAGAGCTGAAGCCCCTGCGTTATCTTTGGAGAGTCCTACCGAAACACCGATGGCGAAAATCAGCGGCAGGTTGGAGAAAATAGCATCTCCGGCTTTAAAAATGAATGGAATATCCAGCAGATCTCCCGCCCCTAAACGCAGCATGAGAGCCGCAACCGGCAACACTGCGATGGGCAGCATCAGTGAACGGCCAAGTTTCTGCAATCCTTCCAGAATCCTCATAAATAAACTCCTGCAATTTATTTATTGATTGAACCGGGGCTGTTTCTGTTCACATTCCCGGCTTTAAGCCCAATCTGCCGCTCTTGTTATCGATACTATCGAACAGTACCAGATATAAATTCCAATCTACCTTAGAGCTCTGCTTCCCGTGTACTGTTCAGAACGAAACTTGAACCGCTGCATCTTGGTTCTGCCTGTTCTCTGATTTGAACTTTACGACCCTGCAACATTCATCACAACTTTATTTATTTTTTTTACTCAGCAAAATAAGTATTAAGAGTTGCCATTTTTCATTGGCAGATAATAGATTCTTAACTGAAAGATAGTTATTTAATTTATGGAGGAACGCATGAGACTTATTCCGGTACAAAAAAATCCGGGCTGGTGGACTGCCCGTTACATAACACGAAAGATCAATAATTTTTCCCCGAAAAATGAAAGGCCGTTCGTGCTCGGGCTTCCAACCGGCGGAACCCCCATAAGCATGTATAATGAACTAATTAACCTGCATAAGGCAGGAAAAGTCAGTTTCAAAAACGTCATCACCTTTAACATGGACGAATATGTAGGACTGCCTAAAGACCACCCTCAAAGCTACAGGCATTACATGTTTGAACATTTCTTCAACCATATTGATATCCCACATGAGAATATCAACCTGCTGGACGGCAATGCCCCGGACCTTGATGCGGAATGTGAATCCTACGAACAGAAGATAAAGGATTGCGCAGGAGTGGATATATTTGTCGGAGGAGTTGGCACAGACGGACACATAGCCTTCAATGAACCGGCCTCCTCACTCTCTTCACGTACACGGATCAAAACCCTGACCATTCAGACAAGGCAGGCCAACTCCCGTTTTTTCGACAACAGAATCGAAGATGTGCCCAGATATGCCCTGACAGTTGGAGTTGGCACCCTGCTTGATTCAAAGGAAGTCATAATTCTCGCATCAGGGCTGAATAAAGCTCTGGCTGTGTCCCATGCAGTTGAATGCGGCGTGAATCACATGTGGACGGTCTCCGCCCTTCAGCTTCACCGCAAAGGCATACTCGTTTGTGACAATGAGGCCACCATGGAACTCAAAGTAAAGACCCTCAGATATTTTGAACAGATAGAAGAAAAAAATCTTCAGGACCCAAAATAGGTGTACCATGTATGCATTAACCAATTGCAAAATATACACAGGCACTGAAATTCTTCAGGATTCGGCAGTTATTATTGAAGGCAGGCGCATATCAGGCGTTGTCAGCAACAGTGATATACCGGATCAGGCGAAAACAACTGACCTTGAAGGGGCAATCCTTACTCCGGGATTTATTGACCTGCAGCTAAACGGTTGCGGCGGTATTTTCTTTAATGATGATATTTCAGTTGATACACTTGAGCACATGTCTCGAACTATTTATTCCACCGGGTGTACGGCTTTTCTGCCAACTCTTGTAAGTGCTCCGGAAAAGGATGTGCTTAAATCGCTTGAAATAGTTCATGAATACCGCAAAAAATATCCTCACACAGTACTTGGACTTCACCTTGAAGGTCCATACCTGAGCCACAAACGCAGGGGAATTCATAATCCATACATGATCAGCAGACCAAATGAGGAAGTGATTTCCAGAATTGCTGAGCTGGGAGCTGAAGTGACAAAAGTATGCACAATGGCTCCTGAAGTGATTGAGCCGCACCATGTGCAGATACTCGAAGAAGCCGGTGTCAGGGTATCAGCCGGACATAGTGCTGCCCCCTGCCAACGGGCACGCGAAATGTTCAGGGAAGGAATAAGTATGGCAACCCACCTTTTCAACGGTATGGAACCGTTACAAGGACGTGAGCCAAGCCTTGTGGGCGCAGTTTATCTTGAAAAGCCGTGGACCGGAATTATTGTGGATGGGGTCCATGTATCCTGGGATAATGTGGAACTTGCCAAGAATATACTGGAAGATAAACTGTTCTGCGTAACTGATGCAACTTCTGCTATTGTCTCCAGCCAGACTGAATTTGTACTCGGCAACCAGACTGTTTATGTAAAGGACGGAAAATGCGCCGCTGCCGACGGAACCATTGGAGGTTCCATGCTAACCATGGACAAGGCTGTCTTCAACTGTGTCAACAAGGTAGGCATAAAGCTTGATGAAGCACTGCGTATGTGTTCCCTCTACCCCGCAAGAGCCCTGAAGATCGAGAACGAATACGGCATGATTGCTCCGGGTTTCAGGGCAGACATGGTAGTTCTTTCCGCCGACAATCTAGAAGTTGTTTCAGTTTTTAAAAACGGAGAAAAAGTCTGGACTGCGTAAATAACGGACAGAAATCAACAGCAGAATTTCATGTGGATCACCCATGGCTCAGGCTCTTTTTAACTTTTTACACAAAAAATTGTTGACGGGCACCGTTCCCGTGAATATCTTGGCTCTACGTTCTTTGAATCAAAAAAGACAAAAGTTCACACGAGCTGTACTCATGAAGAGGATGCGAGGGAAATGGCCTGAAGACCATCCGGCAACCTGCCTGTAAAAGAGCAAGGTGCCAATGCCTCCCCGGCAACGGGGCCCATGAGAGGGTTTTAGATATATTTCTAAAAAAGGCATTTCCGATTGGAGATGCCTTTTTTGTTTTTGGGGTTTTCCGGCCAACCGGAAACTCTGGTGGGATGATTTATGGATAATTGCGATCCCACCTTAAAAAACAGATGCCGCTAAAATGCCCGGATGAGGAAAATTTTGCTGAGCACAGGATTTGCAACGCAAAATACCAGGCGTCAACTGCTTCAGGGCATTCTTTTTAGGAAGCAGGGCGCAAACATGGAGACCAAACCAATGACAGACATCGTAAAAAAAGCATCAGGCGACTATCACTCAGGAACAATCTGTTTTTTCTGTAAAGACAGCGCAAACGAGCCCTTTCCTGCGGATTACTCCGATCCCCTGACTCTTCTTGGGGATATCAGTGAACTCAGACTCGGGGAATACCAGAAAGATGAACTGCGCAAGATTGTTGCCAAGGAAATTGCCGAAGATGGTGCCGAGCAGGTCTGGAAAAACCGTACCTACCGCAAGAACATTATCCTTTCTTTCGGCAAGCTGGTTTAAATTTCACGCCGTCATACTGACACCGACTTCTTCAAGCCCTCCCCGTATCCATGGGGGAGGGCTTTTTATATATTTGCTGCTTTTCTTGCAATTAGCCCCGTCTACGCTTAAAAACAGGGCATTAATACTATCCGGGAGATAAACATGACCACCAGATTCACATTTTTATGCACAATACTTATGCTGTTAACGGCCTCGTCAGCCTTTGCAAGCGAAAAAATATTCACTGTCGTCAACCATACGGACGGAATCATCCGGGTATGGGGCAAGTCAAACGACTACAAATTCGGAAGAATCAACCCCAAAACCATTGCCGCCTGCACCTGCAACTCCCTTTATAACAAGGACTGTTTTGACAAGAAAGGCGACAAAGCCAAGATCAAACTGGCTCTTGAAGACCAGAATGGAATCGACCTCTGGTCAGGAGACACCTGTACAAAACTTTATATCGAACCGGGTGCTTTTATCGAGGTTAACATGGATAGCGATGGCCGCCATATCACATGCGCCATAATTGAAAACTACGAAGTGCGTGAACCTCTTCCTTCCTTTGATGAAGCCGACCTGAACAAGGACGGCAAGATTGATGAGGAAGAAGCTGAAAAAATGAAACTGCGCATTAAATTCGAAGATTATGACCGCGATCTCAACAAAGAACTCAACCCTGAAGAGTTCGACCGGGCTATCAACAAAATAAACATTTTCCGCGGCGTACCATTCTAAACGGTGAAGGTTGAACATGAATAAGAATAATCCCGTGCTCAATGCACTTTTTGAAAGGCGCTCCATTAGAAAATATACTGATGAAGCCATCTCGAAAGAAGATCTGACTACTATACTGGAAGCAGGCCGCTGGGCACCAAGCGGACTTAACAACCAGCCATGGCGCTTTCTGGTTATCCGCAAGGATGATCCAAGAACCGAGGAGCTGGAAAAGCACACCAAGTACGGGCACATTGTCCGTGCCGCCGACGTGCTGATCTGCATCTTTCTTGAAAGAAGCAAAATTTACAGTGTGATGAAAGATCATCAGGCCGTGGGTGGGTGCATTCAAAACATGATGCTTGCCGCCCATACGCTGGGGCTGGGAACTGTCTGGCTCGGCGAAATTATCAATCAGGAAAAGCAGGTTATGGAAGTCCTGAACCTTGCTGAAGAAGAATATGAACTACAGGCTGTAATCGCCGCCGGACACCCGGACCAGAAAGGCAGTTCCAGCCGTAAGGAACTTTCAGAGCTGATGCTGGAGGATTTTAAATGAGTGATATTAAAGTATACCCGCTGGGACCGCTGCAAACCAACTGTTACGTAGTGGTCAACGAAGGCCGCGCATTGGTGATAGATCCGGGCGGCGATCCTGCTGATCCTGTTGCTTATCTCAAAAGTACTGGTGTTGAGCTGGATCGTATCCTGAATACCCACCTTCACTTCGACCATATATACGGCAACCGCCAATTATCGGAAGTCAGCGGCAAAAAGATTTATGCCTCTGATGATGATCTGGTTCTCATGGAAATTGAGGTGGGACGCGGAGGAATGATGGGTTTCCCAACAGTGGACCCGTTTGAAACCGAAAACATGCCTGCCGGAGAGACTGAACTGATAGGTCTTGAATGCAGGGTTCTTTCCACTCCGGGCCACACCCCGGGAAGCCTCAGCTTCTATTTCCCAGAACTAAAAGCCGCTTTCGTCGGTGATGTTCTCTTCCGCCGTTCAATAGGTCGAACAGACTTTCCTTACGGTAATACCGAGCAGCTCCTCTCATCGGTTAAAGACCAGCTCTTCACACTGCCTGAAGACACCGTTGTCTATTCCGGACACGGCCCTGAAACCACCGTCGGAGATGAAAAAAATCACAACCCGTTCTTTAATGGGCTCCAGATATAAAAGCAGTACAAGAAAGTCTCCATCCGGTATTTAAAAAAAGACTTTAACCTGCTGAGAAAATCGACAGAATGTCCCCCGCTGTTTTTACAGCGGGGGACTTTTCGTTTATCCTGCCGCCAGGGGCGACGGAAATAATTGAGTCCTGATGGTATGCCAGATACATACTATTCCTTCTGTCTGCCCTGCCCGGTCTTCAACATAAGAAAGGAAACAATCATGTCAGAAAAGAAAATTGTAGATGTTCGCAACAAGTGCTGAGGCGTGGGACTGGAGGTAGGTTGGTATCTCCGTTTTTCCAAGACAGACGAAGTAACTGCGCTTGTAGACAAGGAAACTGTAGCCCAGTTGTATCATCAACTGGAAATACTTCCTGAATGGAATCTTCTCACCTTTCAGGAAGAAGGTCATGTAAGGGCTGTTTTCAGCCGAATAACACCACTTAAAAAACAGGAATAGCAAATTGAATCAACTACCGGTAATTTTCAAATGCAGCCACCACCGTAAGGGAAACACAGATCATGCAGCAGACCTGTTCCTTGAAGGGATCCGTGAATCAGGTGGTGATGCGGAAATTGTTCTGCTGGGGGCAATGGACTTTATCCCCTGCTCAGGATGCCTGAAATGCCGGACAAATGAAAACCACCGCTGTATATTTGCAGAAAAGGACGATGCACAGAATCTGTTTGATAAACTGCTAACCGCACCGTTTACTTTCTTTGCTGCGCCTGTTTATTTTTACCACCTCCCCTCACGGCTGAAGACTTTTATTGACCGAGGCCAGTGGGGGTTTGAAGCGGAAATAAATTCATCACCGATCATAACCTCACTCTCTCAACGCCCGGCATACACATGTCTAGCAGCAGGCAGACCCAAAGGGGAAAAGCTATTTGAAGGCTCCCTTCTTACACTGAAATTCTTCTTCAAATTCTTCAAAATAGAATTGCAGCCTCCTATAACTTATAAAGGAATCGACCTGCCCGACGATCTCAGAAATGACACGGATAAATGCTCTGAAATATTTGAAGCAGGAAAACAGGCATGGGAAAGGAGCCGAGATGACAGCTGACATATCCTCTATGAAAATCCTTGTTGCCGAAGACTCAAAACCGATACGGCTGGTTCTGAAGACTTATATAAACCAGATGGAGATTGAACCGGATTTCGCTGAAACCGGGACTGAGGCATTTGAAAAACTCAATGCAGGTAAATACGACCTCATAATTATGGACATAAATCTTCCGGGAATGGACGGAACCAGCATAATTGAGCAAATGCGTGCCAAAGGAATGAAAACTCCGGCTATGGCCATGACAGCTGATGACAGCTCATCACTTCTTTCAAAATGCCTTGAAATCGGCTTTAATTCCTTCCTGCTTAAACCCATCCGCAAGGAAGAGCTTTTTCATATCATTCTAAAAACCCATAAAGCCATGAACTGATGTTGGGTAGCCTGCTGTCACATTTTTCCCCCCTGCGCGCTTTAGAAAGGATTCGATATGCCCTAGGGGATAAGCGCTGCCCACTCTGCCGCTCAGTTCATCAGGAGGCGGGCTTTCTATGTGCCGTATGTTCTGCCGAGATCGACCTAACTCATCCGAATTTATCAGCGCAGGACAACATATTTCATTTCAGCAAAATCTATTATTACGGCATATACTCAGGTGCACTTCAAAAAATGATCACAGCCTGGAAATTTAACAACCGCATGGAGTTCAGCTCAGTTTTCGCAGAAATGGTGGAAGAACTTGGCAGCAGGCTGCCTGAGAAATCCCGACCGGAATTAGTCATACCGGTTCCTCTGCACCGGTCACGACTGCGCACCAGAGGCTTCAACCAGAGCCTGATTCTGGGAAAAAAACTTGCAAATAACATTGATATTCCCCTTGCAGTAAACGCTCTGTGCAGAATCCGTAAAACCCCCCCCCAGACTACTCTCTCGGGAAATGAAAGGAGAGAAAACCTATCCAGAGCTTTTGTTGCGGACCCCACTCAAATATCAGGGAAAAGGATCATGCTGGTTGATGACGTTTTAACCACCGGGTCCACAGCCGATGAATGTGCTAGAGCCCTGATAGAATCAGGTGCTTCCGGAGTGGAAGTTATGGTTCTGGCAAGAGCCTTGATATGAACAGCCTCCATAGGTTAACTTCCCTTACTGCCATCAACAATCATACCATTTAACTATATCCATCAGCTTCAAGGAGCTCAGCAATTGTCTTTCAAAATTTCAGAATGGACTCGTCTCATATATAATGACCTCCCCGTTTATCTCAGAGCCCAATCCCCGGACTGGTTCGTTCCCACTCCAGAAGGAGATGCCGCGCTTAAAAGGCTGAGTAATACCAAAACCACTTATTCATCGCTTGAAGACAGGCGCTTCTTTATGCGGCTGCCTGATTCATGCCGAGATGAATATCCCGGCAGGTCAGCACTGCTCAAAACCGACACCCTGCGCGAACTTTGGTTTCACGTAACCGACAACTGCAACATGACCTGCAGGCACTGTCTGTTCTCTTCCTCTCCGCAGGCAAAACGGGAAATCCCCACGGAGCGGGTAATTGAGCTTACCGAACAGGCAGATAAACTTGGTTGTAAAATGTTTGCCCTTACAGGCGGTGAACCGCTTATCCACAAAGGTGCGCATGAAATAATCAGCAGCATGCTTGCGATCAGGGACAGTCACGTGGCCATTTTGACAAATGGACTGAGCGTTAAGAATTTTTTCACAGATAAAAACTATGACTTCAACCGCCTGCACCTGCAGATCAGTGTAGACGGCATCGGCAAAACACATGATAAAATCAGGGGCAAAGGCATGTTCGCAGCCCTTGAGAACTCACTGTCCTGGCTTTCCGGAGAAAAGATACCATTCACCATCTCCATGTGCGTGAACAAATCCAATGTAAAGGAAATGAAGGATGTGGTGGAATTTGCAGCCCGAAGCGGTGCAACGAACGTTCACTTCATGTGGTACTTCGTCCGTGGACGTGGAGAGTCAAAACAGTTTGCCAAGATCAGCACTATCTACAAACATCTGCTTGAAGCAAAGCAGGCAGGAGAGCGTACCGGGGTTGCCATCGATAACATTGAGGCAGTTAAAAACATGATTTTCGCCCCCTGCGGGACCATTCATGACGGTTCCACAGCAGGTTGGGAGGCTCTCGCAGTAGGACCGGACAACTGTATTTATCCTTCCGCTGCAACAGTGGGAATCGACAGGCTCTCCACTCCAATTGACGAAAGCCTGGAAAAAGCGTGGAAAGAAAGCAGTGTTCTTAATGAACTGCGATCCACCAGCTGTAAGGACCTGAGTTCTCCGTTCAGATTCTTCCATGGGGGAGGAGATACGGACCACAGCTATATGAATAACAATACATTCTGTGGCGACGATCCATACAGCGAAATTTACGAAAGGCTGGCCCTTGAGTTAATCACAGAAAAAGCAGCTGAATCACGCAGGCACGACTCGGCAAAACTCCTGCTCAAAATGGGGGACAAACTTGACCGCTGCTCCGGACACGGTCCTGTGGCATTGACCCACACCAACTGCCTGCTTGCAGTTGCGGGAAAAGACAGCCTTGCCGTTGTAAAGGATTTCTATACCGAAGCTGCTGACAACGCTAAAGAGGACATCCTCAATCCGGCCTGCTATGCTCCGGACCTTATGGACCATATCCCTGAAAGATTCCGCTTCCGTGGATACGGCTGCGGATCCCCGGTTATGGACGCGAGTATTAAGCAGGGAGAGCATGTTGTGGATCTTGGCAGCGGGCGCGGCATAGAATGCTTCATCGCTGCAAAGCTGTGCGGCAGCGAGGGCAGGGTTACCGGAATAGATATGCTTGATCCCATGCTGGACCACGCCCGCAAAGGTCAGGCTGCTGTTTCAGAGAAACTCGGCTATGACAACATGAATTTCCGCAAGGGTTATCTGGAATCACTTCCTCTTGAAGATAACAGCGCCGACCTGCTACTTTCCAACTGCGTACTTAACCTTTCTGCTGACAAGCGGAAGACATTCAGCGAAATGTTCCGCATTCTCAAACCAGGCGGAAGACTGACGATTTCAGACGTTGTATGCGAAACAGAGCCAGGCCCGGAGATCCGCAACGACGACGCCCTGCACGGAGAATGCATTGCCGGAGCCCAGACCCAGAAAAACCTTGTAGGACTGCTGGAAGAATCAGGGTTCGGTTCAGTTACCATTATTAAACGTTTTCCATACCGCTCAGTGGGAGGACACCAGTTTTACTCACTCACATTTGCCGCTTACAAGCCGTCAATAGATGAACCGGTCAAAGCAATCTTTCGCGGTCCCATAAAAACAGCACTGACTTCAAGTGGAAAAATGCTGATCCCCGGATCGGTTAATGAACTGTCCAAAAGCGAGGCCGACCAGCTCGGGGAACAAATTTTTATAATTAATGAAGACGGGGGAGTGGAGAATATTTTCATCGGCTCATCCTGCTGCTGCCCAACACCGGATTCTTTTGACGCACCGTCTAAAGCTCCGGCAATAGAAATCAAGTCCCGGCAGCAGAGTACAAAAAGTTCCTCCAATACTCTTTCCGGGCTCAAAAGCAGCGAAGGCTGCATGGCCTGCGGTGCGGAACTGGAATACCTGACAGAATACCGCACAATGAACTGTGTCTTCTGCGGGCAGGAGCATGAAGCAAACGCCCATTGTATAAACGGGCACTTTGTCTGTGATGCCTGCCATAGCGAAGACGGGATATCCATTTTGCCGCACCTGCTCAAAAGCAGCACTGAAACGGATATGATTGCCCTGCTCCAGAAAATTCGCAGCCACCCGGCAATCCCCATGCACGGGCCGGAACACCATGCCATGGTTCCCGGCATAATCGTTGCTGCCTATCGCAACAGTGGAGGCCAAGTTGACGACAAGGTCATAGACACGGCAATATCACGCGGAGCCAAGGTAGCCGGAGGATTCTGCGGTTTCATGGGGGTTTGCGGCGCAGCTATCGGAGTGGGAGCGGCCATGAGCGCAATTCTGGAAGCAACCCCCCTGACAGCAGAAAAAAGATCAATCGCCCAGAAAGGAACACTTACGGCCCTTAAGTACATCTCCGATATCGAAGCGGCGCGATGCTGCCAGCGCGATTCATGGCTTGCACTAAAGGCTGCGGCACAGGTTTCAAGTGAAGTACTGGGCTTGCGTATTAAGGCAGATGCGCATATACTATGCGACCAAATGAAAACAAACAAAGAATGCATGGGCAGAAACTGTCCGGTTATTCGAAATAATAAAGGGAATGAGTCACCTGTCATCCAGTTGTTGGGCTCCATTACAGATTCTGTAAAAAAAGTTTAATTCACCACTTGACTTTTTGGCCCGGATACGAATATCTTCCCTTTCTCTTACGTGACGGAGGTAAGTAAAAATGTATGCAATAATTGAGACTGGCGGCAAGCAGTTCCGCGTTGAAGAAGGTCTGGAACTCAATGTCCAGAAAATGGACGCTGAAGCAGGCACAAAAGTCGATCTGGATAAAATTCTTCTTATCGGTCAGGGCGAAGACGTTAAAATCGGTGCTCCTTATGTAGAAGGTGCGAAGGTTTCCTGCAGTGTTGTTGAACACGGTCGTGACAAAAAGATCGTTGTCTTCAAAAAAAGACGCAGGAAAGACTCTCAGACCAAGCAGGGTCATCGTCAGGACTACACCAGAATCAAAGTTGAAGCCATCCAGGCTTAAGCTTGACGACAGAACCTACTAAGGAGGCTAATCATGGCTCATAAGAAAGCGGGCGGTAGCTCGAAAAACGGTCGCGACAGTAATGCCCAAAGACGTGGTGTGAAACGTTTCGGCGGTCAGGAAGTTCTCGCTGGCAACATTCTCGTTCGCCAGGTTGGAACCAAGATCCACGCCGGTAAAAACGTTGGCACCGGAAAAGACTGGACTCTGTTTGCTCTCGTTGACGGTGTTGTGCAGTACGAAAAGTACGTGCGCAAAAACCGCGTAAAAACCAGAGTTAACATCGTTCCTGCAGAAGCCTAGAAATTAGGCGAAAGCTTTTCTTCAGGCAGGGGTCGCATTAAATTATGCGTCCCCTGCCTTTTCTTGTATGGTGACCAGAAAAGCTTTCAAACCAAACTTCAAACAGCGTCAACACTCCCAAGCTAATCCCGAACCACCCTCAGGGATTTCAAAGGACTGAGCTCCTTTGGCCGCCGGAGGCTAGATCATCCGATAAGCGCATAGCGCCAGAAAATTCCTGCCCAGCAGGGCCCTCGGAGAACCGCCGGAGGCAACAGAGGTAATAATTATGAAATTTATTGATGAAGCAACAATTACAGTACGCTCCGGTAAGGGCGGCAACGGGTGTGTGGCATTCCGCCGTGAACGTTTTATGCCCAAGGGAGGCCCCAGTGGTGGTGACGGCGGCAAAGGCGGGGATCTGATATTCAGAGCCAGCCAGAAACTGCTCACCCTCTACGACTTTCGCCTGAAAAGGGTCTACGAGGCAAGAAACGGAGAGCCCGGACAGGGGCGTGACAAATACGGTAAAGGCGCTGATGATCTGATTATTGATCTGCCTATGGGAACCCTGGTCTACGAGGTCAACACAGAAGACGGCAGTGAAAAACTCATCGCCGACCTCACAGTGGAAGGCCGTGAGATGGTAATCTGCAAAGGCGGCGACGGCGGCCGCGGCAACATCCACTTCAAATCCTCCACCAACCAGACTCCGCGTCAGGCCGAGGAAGGATTCCCCGGTGAAGAAAAGCGCATACGCCTGCAGCTTAAGATCATTGCAGATGTTGGTCTGCTCGGTCTGCCTAACGCAGGCAAATCAACTTTTATTTCCAAAGTATCGGCAGCTAAGCCCAAAATTGCGGCCTACCCTTTCACCACCCTTGTCCCCAACCTTGGTGTGGTTGAAAATGATTTAGGCGACAAAATGGTTATTGCCGATATTCCTGGACTCATTGAAGGAGCAAGTGAAGGGCAGGGCCTTGGACACCGCTTCCTCAAACACGTGGAGCGCACCAGATTTCTGGTTCACATTCTTAGTGCCGAAGACCTGAGCCTGGATGAGCCCTTTGAAGGCTTCGACCTGCTGGACGAAGAATTGCGCCTCTTTGATGATGAACTGGCAACCAAAAACCAGATCCGGGTTATCAACAAAATTGACCTGCTTTCCGAAGAAGACCTTGCTGAACTGAAAGCCAAGGCCAAGGAAACAGATCAGAATATATATTTTATGTCTGCCCTCCACAGTGACGGGGTAAATGACCTCCTCAAGGATATGTGGGACAGATTCAACGCTATGAATCAAGAGGAAGCAGATGAGCAGGACCAGCAACAGGACTGAGACGCTTAAAAACGCGAAACGCATTGTAGTCAAAATCGGCAGCGCGGTACTGACCACGTCCGAGGGGATCAACCTCGGACTGATCTGCCGCCTTGCCGACCAGCTCGCCACCCTTCATGAACGCGGTGTCGATATTGTTTTGGTTTCATCCGGGGCAGTGGCCGCAGGACGCAACTCCATCCCTAAAGGGGCAATACTGGGCGATCTTCCTGCACGTCAGGCTGCATCTGCTATTGGGCAGTCTCGGCTTATGCACGAATATGACGAAACCTTCCGCCGCTTCGGACTGGTAACATCGCAGGTGCTCCTCACCCGTGATGACCTTAAGCACCGCTCCCGTTTCCTCAATGCCCGCAATACCCTCTCCAGACTTCTGGAATGGCGGGTAATTCCCATCATAAATGAGAACGACACCGTTGCTGTTCAGGAACTGGAATTCGGGGACAACGATACCCTTGCCAGCCTGATCCTGAATGTGGTGGAAGCCGATCTCTTCATCAACCTCACTTCTGCTGACGGTGTTTACGACAAAAACCCGGACAAAAACCCGGATGCCAAACCGCTCACCTGCATTGAAAATGTTCACGATCTGGACCTCGATGCCATGTGCGACGGGAAAACAGCCGTGGGTTCGGGTGGTATGTTTTCAAAGATGCGTGCAGCCAACCGTGCTGCTCAGCTCGGAGTTCCTACTCTGATCCTAGCCGGTAAAGATCGTATGATCATTGAACGCGTTTTCAATGGCGAGGAGTGCGGAACATGGATTGTTCCTGACGAAAAGTCCGTTTCCCGCCGTAAATACTGGCTGGCCTACCACTGCGATCCCTCCGGGGACCTTGTCATCGATAAAGGGGCAGAAAAAGCACTCCTTTCCGGAGGAAAAAGCCTGCTTCCGGCCGGAGTAACTGATGTAACCGGAGATTTCAAAGCTGGAGAACTGGTTCGGGTGGTGACTTCTCAGGGTAAATCAGTTGCTGTTGGGCTTGCCTGTTACGCGGCTGGTGATCTGCGAAAAATCATGGGGTGTAAATCCTGTGAGATAGAATCAATACTTGGAAAATGTTCTTATCCTGAAGCAATTCACAGGGACAATCTCCTGCTTGATGCTGCTCTTTAAAGTGGCTTCAAAAAACACAGCCTAACCAGCCAGGCAGTATGTACGGCGCAGGCTCGAAAAGACTTATAAAAAAGACAGACCTCACGGCCTGTCTTTTTTTATTTATAACTTTCTCATTTCTCGATCAGTCTCCCCCGCCTTCCCCATCATCTTTCTGTGACAAGAACATCCCAATGGTTCCGGCAATAAAAACCGCAAGATACATCTGCCCGAACAGTCCCTGCAAAATAGCAAGGGAACGAGCCATAAAGGATACGGGAGTCACATCTCCATAACCGACAGTCAACATGGTTACGTAGCTGAAATATGTAAGGGAACCGCGTATCGCAAAGACACTCTTACTTATATCAATACCGGCAAAAGACCCCTGCCTGAAAATTTCGCACAGGGAATAAGCATCAGCCCAGGCCAGTCCGGCCAGCATATAAATACAGATTGCTCCGGAAATCAGATCGCGGGTAACCCGATTCTGCCGGGACATAAACTGCTGAATACCCCAGATAGCAATACAGATCATGGCCATGTCGGCAGCCTCGCTAACCCCCAGCCAGAACAAGGACTGAATCCTGAAAAAAAGAATTGAACTGAACAGGGATAGACCAAACAGGACAAAGTATAAGTAAACCTTGATTCGGCTTCCAATGATGGCTGCAACCGCAGAAAGCAGAACCAGATACGTATAAAAATACAATATTCGCTGCAAAAAGATTGAATCTCCGGCAATCGGGCTGATGAAAATCTGCAGCACAAGAAACCCCAAAAGTACTGTGAACTTGGACGGACTGTATTTAAAAACACGATATAATCTTAACATGGGCACATTATTACCCCACAGTTCCCCGTAATTCCATAATTTTATCTCTATACTGCTAAATTGCCGTTTTGCCGCGGTTGCTAAGAGTCTCGATTGGGAGTAGCTTTCGTGATTCAAAATCTCCCCCAAAAGGACCTCCCGCTGATGCAAGCATTATATAAAAACAAGAACTTACAGATAGTTTTCGCAGTAACACTCATGGCTGTGCTGGGTGTATCAAGCATTATTCCGGCCCTGCCGCAGATGATCGAAGCCTTTGCAATATCCCCGTCCACAGTGGGGCTCATCTTCACCTTCTTCTCCTTACCGGGAATTATTTTTGCCCCCCTTGCAGGTATTTTTGCTGACCGCATAGGACGTAAAAAAATACTTGTCCCGGCCCTGATCCTTTTCGGCCTTGCCGGACAGGCATGCTTTTTTATCTCAGACTTCAATACATTGCTGCTTCTCAGATTTATTCAAGGCATGGGAGCTGCTGCCATCGGTGTAATCAACCTGACTATTATCGGTGATCTTTTTACCGGCAATGAAAGAATCAAAGCCATGGGACTCAATGCAGGAGTGCTTAGTATAGGAACAGCACTATTCCCGGCGATAGGCGGACTACTGGCCCAGATAAGCTGGCATACCCCGTTTCTGCTCTCTCTTACTGCATTACCGCTGGCATGGCTCGTAGGATTCAAGCTGGACAACCCGGAACCCTCATCTGACAGCGACTTCAAGAAATATCTTAAGGCGGCACTGGATGGAATGAAAAACAAAGAAGTGCTCAGTCTCTTTGCACTCTCTCTATTAACTTTTATCATTCTTTACGGTCCGATAGTCACATTTCTTCCGGTTCTGCTAAACGCCCGCTTTGAAGCATCCCCAGCACTGATCGGGCTGATTATATCAAGTGCATCGTTAATCACAGCCTTTGCAGCATCCCAAATGGGAAGGCTGGCCCACTTTGTTTCCCAGCCGCTGATGATCGCTGCATCAGCAGTGGCATACGCGGTTTCAATGATCATGCTTCCCGATGCTGATTCAGCAATATGGTGTATCATCCCGGTCTGTATTTTCGGCCTTGGTCAGGGACTAAATCTGCCCAATACAATGTCAATGCTGACCGCTATTGCCCCAATGGAGCAACGTGCTATCTTCATGTCGGTTAACGGCATGCTGCTCAGGGTAGGGCAAACTGTAGCCCCTATTCTAATGGGACTCGTATATTCCGGAATGGGGCTGAATGCTGTTTTTTATGGGGGAGTACTTGTAGCTGTAACAATGTTTGTTATAACCGTAAGCTTTTTGAAAGGCTTTGAAGCAGGGGAAGTGCAATAGTCTATGTTATTGACAGAACAATTGACGAAAAATCAATTTGAAGTATCTTTTCTTTTGTTTTGGCCAATAAGACTGATTTAAATCAGTAAAACAAGAAAACAACTCCCCGGATTTATAATGAAAGTAGGTTTTAGAGCTTTTCTGGAGCACATCTTTAATCCGCTCCACATTTATTGCAGACTCGTCGACTGTGGCGTGACTTCGCCACGAGCACGTAAAATAGCAAGAGTCTATGAACTCTGTTTTTTCAAACCCGCGACCCTGTGCATCCCTACTCTCAGGCATCAAAAGCAGGGGAAGTAAGCTCATTGTCTATGGAATCAGCATCCTGTGCATTAAATTGAATAAGTCTACGCAGATGGGTAAAGCTCATCTCATCCATAGAAGTAAAATCAACTGCTAATCCACCATCATCCGATCTTACCACCTTGGCATTGACCATGATCACTGCATCTTCAGAAAGGGTAATTGAAACCTCGCACTCATCTCCTACCTCAAACCCTTTCACCGGATCACATAAAAGCCCTTTAAGGCTGAGGTTGTGACTTTCAGCAACAGCGGCAGTCTCGCCCTTATGCAACATAATGGTAAACTCAGCCTCTATGCGGGTTCTGCGCCTCTTATTCTGGTCCATCAACTAGCTCCATAAAATCATTTGAATGGCAATTAACTCTTTAGTTTCTTATTAATCAATATTTCCCTGCCGTTCAATACAATTGAAAGGCAGGGAAAAAATAATTTTCATAGAAATGAATTTTCCATCATCTTCAGATCCTTCTCCGCTTAAAATACCCCGGCCCCCTGCTCCTCATAGTGATCCCGTGTATAGGCAAGACCGATTACTTCAAAAAACCGTCGCTGATGCACTGACCGGAAATCCACCTTCAGCAGCCGGAAAACTAAAATGATAAAACTTCAGGAACAAATATTCTCTGGAACAGAGAGCAGCAACTCCAAGCAGAAACACAACTCCAGACGCAATCAAAACAGTTGCGTTGATAATTGTTACCTGCCTATCCCACGAGACTTGAATCCACCTTATCCAGCAGCATGCTCTGGCACCAGTTTAGAAACTGCTACTTTAACATTACTAATTCATTCCATCATATCAATACCCGCCACTATAGTTTACACGAAATAAAACAAACAAAAAAGCAACAGCCCTACCAGCCAGACATCACTGGAAATATTATTTTTCAAGAACAACATGATAAATAATTTCCAACACTATCCAACTGAATAATCAACCAGTAGCAACATTGAATGGATGTTCACTAAAGCAATAAACAAACTTCAATACCAACACAACAATGCAATATTTTACTTGCCTTTATTTTCGTTTACATATAGCTGAATGAGCAATCACTACCTCGCAATTAAAACACGCATTTCCACTATATATGCACCCAACCACCCTTTCCCCTGCCTGCCCCACACAGGCAGGGGGCTATGGGAAAAGTGTGTTTTATGATAAGCATCATATTAAGGAGAGATAATATGGAAACAAAACTCGCTAATCCCGCCCCCTTAGGCCTCATGGGCTTTGGAATGACCACCATCCTGCTCAACATCCATAACGCCGGATTCTTCCCGATCAGTGCAATGATTCTTGCCATGGGAATTTTTTACGGCGGAATTGCCCAGGTTATTGCCGGAATTATGGAATTCAAAAAGGGGAACACCTTCGGCACCACAGCTTTTACCTCCTACGGTCTGTTCTGGCTTACCCTCGTCGCACTGATCGTAATGCCAAAACTGGGCTGGACAGAAGCCACCCCCCACGCATTCATGGGCTGGTATCTGGTAATGTGGGGATTATTCACACTTTTCATGTTTGTCGGCACACTCAAGGCCAACAAGGTATTGCAGTTCATTTTTGCTTCTCTGACCCTGCTCTTCTTCCTGCTTGCAATCAGGGATTTCACAGGAAGTAAGTTCATCGGCACAATTGCCGGATATGAAGGTATTATCTGCGGTGCTTCCGCTTTTTACCTTGCCATGGCTGAAGTTATTAATGAACAATTCGGCCGTACTGTGCTCCCGATCGGAGACTAACAGCTAAGCTTTTCCATTCCTCTACAAGCCTAGCCGTAAATTTAGGACACCAAGGCCGCGTACCTGACAGGGTACGCGGCCTTTTATTTTGCACTGCAGTTTCGGATGCAATAAAAGCGGGGTTTCCCTCCGGGCTGTTTTAACTTATGGTACGTGGTGCTAATAAAAGCAGGTTGATACACCTGCTCAATTAATTCTCAGGAGAATACAAAAAATGGATATGGATAGAGATATCGCACAGGCCAAGCTTCTTATTGAAGCACTCCCTTATATAAAAGAATTTTACGGAGAGACCATCGTCATCAAGTACGGCGGAAATGCCATGATCGATGAGTCGCTGAAACGTGCCTTTGCCCTTAACATCATCCTGCTGAAATATATCGGTATCAACCCGGTTGTGGTTCACGGCGGCGGCCCCCAGATCCAGAAAATGCTCAGTGCACTCAATATCGACAGTCACTTTAAGAGCGGCTACCGGGTTACCGACGCAGCAACAATGGACGTTGTGGAAATGGTTCTGGTTGGACAGGTCAACAAACAGATAGTCAACCTGATCAACCTGAACGGCGGGAAAGCAGTTGGACTTTCCGGCAAAGACGGCATGCTTATCAAGGCCGAACAGAAAGAGCTTGTGGTAGAATCAGAAGCCAAGGCACCTGAAATAATTGATCTTGGTAAAGTTGGGGAAGTAACAAAAGTCAACACCACCCTGATCGAATCCCTTCAAAAAGAAGGCTTCATCCCGGTCATAGCCCCGGTCGGTGTGGATGATGAAGGTTCAACCTACAATATCAACGCCGACTCTGTTGCCGGAGCCGTGGCATCAGCCATGAATGCAAAACGCCTGCACCTTCTGACTGATGTTCAGGGACTGCTTGATGCGGACAAGAACCTGATCACTTCCATGAACTGCCGCGAAGCAGCTGAAGCAATTGATTCAGGAATCGCCACAGGCGGAATGATCCCCAAACTGAGCTGCTGCCTTGAAGCTGTCCATGACGGAGTTGAAAAGGCACACATCATCGACGGCAGAGTTGAGAACTGCGTGCTGCTGGAGCTCTTCACCAAACGCGGAATCGGAACAGAAATCGTACCCTAGGATTTTCGATATGAAAGCTATTGCTATTGTAGGTAAAAAGAAGACCGGCAAAACAACTCTGGGCCTTGCTCTGGTAAAATGCCTCACCGACAGGGGACTGAAGGTCGGAGTTGTAAAACACTCCCACCATGGATTTGACGGAGCGGAAGGAGCTGATACCGAGGAGTACAAGAAAATTGCATCCTCGGTTGCAGCCTATTCTCCGTCACAATCATTTGTATCCTGGACTGGAGAACGTACCGTACAGGATCTGGTTCCTTTAATGGACGTTGATGTCATCATCATGGAGGGAGGCAATAAGGTTGGCTGGCTGCCCCGGGTCATCATGGTTCGTGAAGACAATGACGACAAGGAATTCTACCCGGAGCTGTCTTTAAAGCAGATTCCGGCCTGTACCCGCGACACCCCTCCCTCACAGGAAGAAATAGAATCGCTTGCAGACATGGTAATGGACAGGGGATTCATTCTTCCAGGGCTTAACTGCGGGGAGTGCGGACGCGAATACTGTATGGAATTTGTAGCCGATATACTTGCAGGAAAAGCGAGAATCTCCGGCTGCAAAGCCAAGTCCGGCGATATGAGCATTACCTGCAACGGCAGCGAACTCGGATTCAATCCTTTTGTTTCCGATATTCTTTCTGCAGGAATTACGGCCATGCTCAGACAGCTTAAAGGCTATGTTCCCGGAGACATTGAGATCAAAATCAAAAACGGCAGTTAATCCACTTAGGCGTTATGCTTTTGCATCTCCATGAATATCTCAGGGGCTCAAAAAACGTCAAAGACTTGTTGCTTGCGCAATAAGTTGCCGCATAGGCAATGGCATACGGAATTGCAGGTCTTCCTTAATAGACTTCGACAGTTGCAGCAACAAGTCTGTAAACCGGGATTCCCGTCCTTATCTTGTCGTATTTGCAGTTTTTTTATTTAGACAATTCAGGTTTGATGAGAGTTAGATAGATGAATCATGAATTTTTCAAAATTATCAGCCGGGCAGAATTTCAGGAACTGCTGAAGACATTTCCGGCAACTGATACAGAAACCACTTCAATTTCCGATGCCTTCGGATTGGTTCTTGGTGCAGACATTGTTTCTCCGGAAGACCTGCCCCCGGCCAACCGATCATGTATGGACGGTTATGCAGTAAATGCACGGGATGCCTTCGGAGCCAGTGAGTCCAATCCTGCCTATCTTGAGTGCTGCGCGGAGTTGAAGGTGGATGAGAATCCTGATTTCTATCTAAACCCCGGAGAATGCGCCGCTATTCCTACAGGAGGAACCCTTCCGGATGGAGCCGATGCGGTAGTCATGGTTGAACACACTCACGAGCTTGGTGCTGGAACAATTGAAATCCGCAAGTCCTCTGCTCCCGGAGATCACACCATGCTTAAGGGGGAGGACGCAGCCAAAGGAGAAAGACTTTTTAACGCCGGACATAAAGTTCGCTTTCAGGATGTCGGGCTGCTTGCAGCACTGGGGATCAAAAATATTGCAATCCACCGCAAACCCAAAGTGGGAATCATCTCAACTGGTGATGAGCTTGTCGAAATAGACTCCCCGCAACAGGTCGGTAATATTCGCGACGTCAATTCGCACACCCTGCGGTGCCTTGTAACGCAGGCAGGTGCTACCGCTGTGAACTACGGCATTGTCCGCGATGAACTAGACAAACTTAAATCCACACTGGCCCGGGCAATAGAAGAAAATGATCTCGTACTTCTTTCCGGCGGCAGTTCGGTGGGAATGCGCGACCTTACAGTTCAGGCCATTGAAGCCATGCCTGATTCAGAAATTTTGGCGCACGGCGTTGCTATCAGCCCTGGCAAGCCCACTATTCTGGGCAGGGCCGGTCAGAAGCCGGTACTGGGACTTCCCGGTCAGGTCACCTCGGTTCAGGTGGTGATGCTCTCGCTTGTTATTCCTTTTATCCGCCATATTATGGGGCAGTCGGATGCATTCTCAACTGCCGGCAGACCTGTTGTACATGCAGAATTGGAAAGAAATACCGTTTCCAAACCCGGTCGGGAAGACTATGTGCGTATGAAGCTTACCATGAGGGATGGAAACATTCCGCTTGCAAGCCCTGTTTACGGTAAATCAGGACTGCTGAAAACCATGATTCAAGCAGACGGCCTGATGATCATTCCTGCTGATACCGAAGGCTTCTATGCAGGAAACATAATTTCTGTCTGGCTGATTTAACAAACTGTAAAAACAATCAGAATACTCAGCTGTTTCAGAATATGCCGGAGTCAGCTAAACATTCGGCTCCAAGGCATACCAAGACTGAAAATAAAATGGACTGCCCATTTTGAGGCTGAAAGCAGAATCTAATAATCAAAAATATCCTTAGGCCGCAGCAAGCGCACCGGGGAAAAGAGACAAGGATTCACAAATGAGCGACCGCAATATTTACCTGAAAACAGTTCCTGTTCCTGAAGCCGTAGCAGCAGCCATAGATGCTCTTGATCGTAAAGAGCTGGTCAAAACCGAAACAATTCCGGTTCACGAAGCTCTTGGCCGTGTGACAGCCAAAGCCATAACCGCCCGCTGTTCATCTCCTACCTACCATTCCGCTGCCATGGACGGATTTGCCGTGAAAAGTGATAGTACATTCTCAGCAAGGGAAGGCCTGCCGGTTACTCTTAAAAAAGCAAATCAGTGCATTGCGGTAAACACCGGGAACCCTCTTCCTGAAGGAATGGATGCAGTCATTATGATTGAGCATGTGGTTGACGGTGGGGATTCAATATCCATCGAAACCCCAGCCTTTCCATGGCAGCACGTCCGCAGAATAGGCGAAGACATAGTTGCAACAGAAATGCTTCTGCCCCGCAATCACACGATTTCTCCATTTGATGTGGGAGCCCTGTTATCTGCCGGAATTTATGACCTTGAAGTGTACGAAAAAATACGCATGACCTTCATCCCAACCGGGGATGAAGTTCTACCTTTTCTGGACCGCCCTACCCCTAAACCGGGTGAGGTGATCGAATCCAACTCACAGGTTTTTAAATGTCTTGCAGCCGGGCTGGATATTGAGTTCACCGCCATGGCTCCGGTGAGAGACCGTGAAGACAAACTGATGAAAGCGGTCAGCACAGCACTTGCAGATTCACACATTGTTGTTGTTGGTGCAGGATCATCAGCAGGCAGTAAAGACTTCACACGTAAAATTTTTCAGGAACTTGGTCAGGTTCTGGTGCACGGTATTGCTGTGATGCCCGGTAAACCTACAGTTCTGGGAACAGCACAGGGCAAGCTTCTGGTTGGAGCTCCGGGATATCCGGTCAGCTCTGTTGTCTGTTTTGAAGATGTGCTCACTCCGGTGATCTCGTGGCTTTCCGGAAAACATGATCCCGAACGCCATAAGGTTCAGGTCAAACTTGCCAGGAGAACCCCGTCCAAACCGGGACAGGAGGAGATAGTCCGCCTTGCTGTGGGTAAAATTGGCAATGAATATATAGGAGTTCCCCTTGCTCGCGGGGCCGGAATGATAACAACTCTGACCAAGGCTCAGGGATTTACCCGCCTTCCGGCAGATAATGAAGGGATTGAATTAGGCGATACCGTGCAGGTTGAACTTTTCTCCAACCGCTCTTCGTTAAGCAAAGTGCTTATGCATGTTGGCAGCCATGACAATACTCTGGACATGCTTGGTGACATGCTCATGGGCTCCAGAACTCCTCTGCGTCTTGTTTCAACCCATGCAGGTTCCATGGGCGGACTCACAGCTTTAAAAAACGGCATGGCACTTTTTGCAGGCGCCCACCTTTTCGATCCTGAATCCGGTGATTTCAACTTCCCGTTTCTTAACAAATACCTCCCCGGACTTGATGTAACAGTTATTAACCTTGCCATCCGTCATCAGGGATTCATCGTTCCCAAGGGTAACCCGAAAAGCATTTCCGGTATTGAATCCCTTGGAGAGGGCAATATCAACTTTATCAACAGGCAACGCGGGGCCGGAACAAGAATTCTGTTTGACTACCACATGAAAAATGCCGGTCTTAAGCCCGCTGATATTTCCGGCTATGACCGTGAAGAGTTCACTCACATGACAGTTGCAGCAAATGTTTTAACGGGCGCAGCGGACTGCGGCCTAGGAATCTACGCTGCAGCCAAAGCCCTTGACCTTGATTTTGTTCCCCTCGCCCACGAGCGATACGACTTGATCATTCCCCATAGCTTTCTGGATGATATTCGAATCAGATCCCTGATCAACCTTATTCAGTCGGATGAAGTCAAAGAAGCCATCGGCAATCTTGGAGGATACGATACACCACTTACCGGGCAGGAAATGAAACCGGGCATGGGACTTGGTTAGTTATGAGCAAAGACAAGGCATACTGCATCAGGCAGAAATGCCGCGTTGATATTATAGGCTTTGCCCCTTTCCGATTTCGGTTCGGAAAGGGCAAGGCAAGCCACGAAGGACTGCTTAATATAGGCGTAGTATCCAGCCGTGAAGAAGCCTGCCTTGCACTGACATTCATATTTGATTCCCACGACTATGAAACAGACCTCAATATCCATGACCGAATGGCAAGATTGGATTTCAGCCCTCTTTTAAAGAAAGGATTGCAGACCGCCCTTCGCAATTCTGCTGATTTTGAACGCAATGAGGATTTTGCCATGCACGAATTCAGTTTCTATTTTGAAAAACTGCCCGCTAAGCTTTACGCACTGATTCAAGAAATTTTTATCCCCTTTTTTCATGACCGGTTGTTTATCCGAATAGGGAATATTGAATGGATGAAAAAAGAAGAAAAGAAAACTTTTGTCGGTAAATTCAAAACAAGGTTCAACTTCTAATCCGCGAAAACCTGATATGCTCAGCCTGAAAAAAAGTACTTCCCGTTTCACTCTGGAAATAAACGTAATTCGAATGGGGGCCGACCTGTGTGTGACTTTAAGCGGAGGAGATATTTCTCACATCGGGGCAGTGGCACTTGCAATCCCCCATCCCGGTTTGCGGGACACAAAACTGACTGACGCCTCTGTTTCCTTACTAACGGTTACCGGACATAAAGAAGATGAACTGGCCAGAAACATTGCACAAAGACTCTCAAAAGAGTTTGCCTGCACAGTATCAGTATCCTGCGGAATTCACCTTGAGAACGCTTCAAAGCAGGATATATCTTCAATACTTGATACCTCGAAACAACTTCTTGAGGAGATGATTACTGCATTGAAATTCTCATCTTAGACATAAGGGCCCTTAAACCTGTATCCTGCATTTAAATTTCGTGTAGCAGTACACCCTCACCTTTGTTATATTGCTAATCAAAACCTATATCGTTGAGGAATAGCAATGAAATACTATTACAGGTTAAGCCTTTTCTGTTTAATTTTCATTATTACCTGGTCATTGTCTCTTCACTTTTTTTACCACAAGATAATTCAGGCTGAATCGAAAAGTGTTAACAGAATGGCTTTAGCTGAAGCTCAGGTTGCTTTTGAAAAAGACCTGACATACCGCCGCTGGGTTGCCAGACTAGGTGGTATTTATGCTGAAGTCTCTTCCTATCTGCATCCCAACGAATATCTCAAAGTCCCGGATCGGGACATTATTACTGTTGAAGGTAAAAAACTGACCATGATAAATCCAGCCTACATGATGCGCATGGTCTACAGCCTGATGAACGAAAAAGCAGGACTCAAAGGTCATATCACCAGCCTTAACCCGATACGTCCCATGAATACTCCTTCACCATGGGAATCCGAAGTTTTGCAGTTATATGAGACTGATCCCGCTGATTTCTATGAAGTAACTATTGAGAAAGATGAACCGGTACTGCACTTCATGCGACCAATGATCACCGAAAAAAGTTGCCTCAAATGCCATGCAGAACAGGGATATAAGGTGGGAGAGGTTCGCGGAGGAATCAGTATAACTGTTCCCATGAAGAAGTACTATGATACTCTGGCTGCTTTCACAGCCCAGACCTACTCATCCTTCAAGGCAATATGGCTTTCAGGCATTGCCAGCATTATTGCAGCGTTCATGATTCTCGCAAAATACGAACGGGATAGATTAACAGTTCAAAATGAACTGGCAAAAACGAAAAACTACCTTTCGAATATCATTGATTCAATGCCTTCAGTTCTTGTGGGAGTCGATCCAGAAGGCAAAATAACACACTGGAATATTGAAGCCGAAAAAGTAAGCGACTTAAGTCCCAACGAAGCTATCGG
Source organism: Maridesulfovibrio sp. (assembly GCA_963676495.2). GTDB lineage: Bacteria > Desulfobacterota > Desulfovibrionia > Desulfovibrionales > Desulfovibrionaceae > Maridesulfovibrio. Next base: position 1,185,405 of record CAXXRF010000003.1, read on the forward strand.
TCTTCCGCTCAGTAATGCTCTTCCGCAAATGAAAGATGAACTGGAAAACATACTTCACGCAATGAAAAACAGGTCAGTTAGAACAGATTCCCTTGAAACAAGAACTGATAAGGGCTGTACCCGCTATGAAGATATTACCATTTACCCTCTTATTGCCAACGGCGTTGATGGAGCTGTCATCCGTATTGATAACGTCACTGAACGAATGAACCTTGAGCAGATGATGGTTCAGACGGAAAAAATGATGTCAGTTGGAGGCCTTGCAGCAGGCATGGCCCATGAGATCAACAATCCTCTTGCCGGCATACTGGGCCACGCACAGAACATTAAAAAAAGATTGTTATCCGATATGGATGCTAACCTTGCTGTGGCTGATGAGTGCGGCATATCCATGGAAGAAATGAAGTGCTATCTTGAAAAAAGACAAATCCCAAAAATGCTCAATGGAATAGTTGAATCAGGACAACGGGCTGCAAGAATTGTATCTAATATGCTCAGCTTCAGCCGCAAGAGCACCCGGCAACATGGTCGCAAACAACTTTCACAATTACTGGAAAATACATTGGAACTGGCAGCCAGCGACTACAATCTCAAAAAATACTATGATTTTAAACAGATTGAGGTTGTCCGCGAATACGATGAGAATATGCCTGCAGTTATATGCGATGGCAGCGAGGTTCAGCAGGTATTTCTTAATCTGCTTAAAAACGGTGCTGAAGCCATGATGGACAAAAACTATGTTGACGACCACCCTAGGTTCATTTGCCGCATTAGGATGGAGTCAAAAATGGCTGTAGTTGAAATTGAAGACAATGGTCCCGGTATTGACCTGCTTCCCATAAACAGGGTTTTCGATCCCTTCTTCACAACAAAGGAACTGGGCAAAGGAACCGGACTCGGCCTTTCCGTATCATACTTTATTATAGTTGATCAGCACAAGGGCAGCATGGAAGTAGGTTCCGTACCTGGAGAATGGACAAAATTCACCCTTAAGCTACCGATTGCCCCGGATGAATACAAAACCTGATCAGAGCATACCCTGGAAAATTAATTTTAAATACTGATCAGCTCGAGAATATAGGATGACTTAACGCAAAAAGGGCACCGCAAGCGGTGCCCTTTTCGTATACAGTGAGATGCAGCTTACGCTGCGTATGTTGTCTTATTTGAAAGCCATGGTAGCTTCAACAGCTTTCTGCCATCCTGCGTACAGCTTGGCGGACTCTTCGGCTTCCATTTTAGGATCGAACTCACGGTCAATGCCGAAGTTCTTTTTGATGTCGTTCTTATCTGCCCAGAAACCGACTGCCAGACCTGCAAGGTATGCAGCGCCGAGAGCGGTGGTTTCAATGCACAGAGGACGCTCAACGGGAACGCCGAGGAGGTCGGACTGAATCTGGAGCATCAGGTCGTTAGCAACTGCGCCGCCGTCAACGCGGAGTCTTGCCAGCTTGATGCCGGAGTCAGCTTCCATTGCGGAGAGAACATCTTTGGTCTGGTAGCAAAGGGACTCAAGAGTTGCACGTACGAAGTGTTCTTTGGTGGTACCACGGGTCAGGCCGAAAACTGCGCCGCGAACTTCGGAGTTCCAGTAGGGAGCGCCGAGACCTACGAAAGCAGGAACCATGTAAACACCGTCGGTGCCCTGAACGCGGGTAGCGTAGAGCTCGGAGTCTTTAGCATCACGGAACATTCTCATACCGTCGCGGAGCCACTGGATAGCGGAACCAGCTACGAAGATGGAACCTTCAAGAGCGTATTCAACTTTACCGTCAACACCCCACGCAATGGTGGTCAGCAGGCCATTTTTGGAAGGAACTGCTTTTTCGCCGGTGTTCATGAGCATGAAGCAACCGGTACCGTAGGTGTTTTTAGCCATACCTTCTTCAAAGCAAGCCTGACCGAACAGAGCTGCCTGCTGGTCACCGGCCATACCGGAGATGGGAATTTCCATGCCCTGGAATTTATCTTTGTGAGTGTTGCCGTAAACTTCGGAAGAAGGTTTAACTTCGGGCAGCATGCAGGCAGGAACGGTAAGAGCTTCAAGAATTTCTTCGTCCCACTTGAGCTCGTGGATGTTGTACATGAGAGTACGGGAAGCGTTGGTATAGTCAGTTACGTGAACTGCGCCGCCGGTAAGCTTCCATACGAGCCAGGTGTCAATGGTACCGAAAAGGAGGTCGCCGGCTTCTGCTTTTGCACGTGCGCCTTCTACATTGTCGAGAATCCATTTTACTTTGGTACCGGAGAAGTATGCGTCGATGAGCAGGCCGGTTTTTTCACGAACAACGGGATCAAGACCTTTTTCTTTAAGCTCGTTGCAGATATCCATGGTCTGGCGGGACTGCCATACAATTGCATTGTAAACAGGCTTACCGGTGTTCTTATCCCAAACAACAGTGGTTTCACGCTGGTTGGTGATACCGATAGCTGCGATTTCTTCAGCGGAAACATCGGAGAGAGCTTCAGCTACAACAGACTGGACAGAAGCCCAGATTTCCATTGCATCATGCTCAACCCAGCCCGGATTGGGAAAGATCTGGGTGAATTCTTTCTGGGTAACTTTTACAATCTGGCCAGCTTTATCAAAGATTATTGCGCGAGAGCTGGTGGTACCCTGGTCGATAGAAAGAACGTATTTTTTTTCCATTTTAAATTTCCCCTATTCTTTTATGAGGGCAAAGGCAGACTTTACCCTCTTTATTGTCAGGTATTAAATCTACTGAACCCGTACTTACTTAGCCGACAAGAGCTTTGTAAACCAGAGCACCTGCTACACCACCGCAGATGGGTGCTACAACAGGAATCCATGCGTATCCCCAGTCGCTACTGCCTTTGCCGGGAATGGGCAGAAGAGCGTGAGCAATACGGGGACCGAGGTCACGAGCGGGGTTGATAGCGTATCCGGTGGGGCCACCAAGAGAGAGACCGATGGATACGATGAAGAAACCGACAACAAGGGGATTGAGGCCCTGAGTAAATTCGTTGGCACCGATACCGAGGATGATGAATACCAGGAAGAAGGTGCCTATAAATTCGCAGAGAAAGTTTTCAGTTGTGCAGGGAATAGCAGGACCAGTGGAGAAAACAGCGAGTTTCAGGCCTGCATCTTCTGTTGGACCCCAGTGGCATTTGTAGGTGAAGTAGCAGATTACTGCACCAAGGAAAGCGCCGAGCATCTGGCCGGCAATGTAAAGGGGAACCTGTGCCCAGGGGAAATATCCGCCGGCAGCAAGGCCAATAGTAACAGCAGGGTTGATATGTGCACCAGAGTATTTACCGGCAACATAAATCGCAAAAGTTACTGCGAAACCCCAACCCATGGTAATAACAATCCACCCACCGTTCTGACCTTTGGATTTTTCAAGAAGGACGTTGGCAACTACGCCGCAACCGAAAAGGGTAAGAATCAAAGTACCAATCACTTCGCCTAAGAAAGGACTCATAATTAATCACTCCCACATCGCTTAAAGCAGTTAAAAACAAATTCGTTTCTTTTCGGAAACGAATACCACCTCGCGCCGGGGTAGGGCCCAACGCTTTTCCATTTCCTCTGCTCTGACACTATTTTGTAAAAAACAAAAAATCAAGCCCCTAATGTTCGAAATTGAAAATAAATTTTCAAAAACGCGTTTCGAATTAGCAAAAAAATACTGATTTTAAACAGTTGCAGACATTCATGAATGCATTTTTTTTTAAAGACAGTATAAAACGCCTGCTAGAAACCACTGCTCAAGCATTCTTAAACAAAGCTTTATGTTACGAAGCATTGAAACAACACCCGACAACAGACCCGTTTTTTGGCAACAACAGTGTGACCATGTTTCACAAACGAAAAAATATATTTTCAACAACAGGCTCCTTGAGCAAAGGAGATGCTTATATTGTGTGATGAATTTTCGAAACTTTGGCAAGATAAAAATTGAACAAAAAAAAGCCGCCGGCCCAGGTAACCGACGGCAAAGGGAAGGGGTTGACGGGAGAGGGAAGCCCCCGTCGCTCTTTGGAGAATATGGAACACCGCGAGGGTGCAAATTTATTTTAAGTTCTAACTGTATTGTGTCGGTGAAAGAAAACACTGCAAGACCTGCTTCCAGCACCTTTCTTCCTCTGCTCTGCTCACTCGTGACAAAAGGGTGTTCCCTTTTGTCACAAGCGGCTGAGGAGACAGACACATCCCGGCAAAACCTTTTATAAGACGAAGTGCAGGCGCCAGAAAGGCTTTGCGGAAACGGTCAGAGCTTGATTAATCGACTATATAATTCTTGGCCAGAGCAGTGAATTCTTCAATCTGCTGCTTGACCCAAGCTTCATCCTTACCCATTTCTTTAGCCATGATCTCAGCGCATTTCGGAGCCACTTCAGCAGCAGCCTTAGCATTAAGGATCAGAGCTCTGGTTCTGCGTGAAAGAGCATCGGAAACAGTCTGTGCCCATTCATGACGAGCAGCCCAGACAACTTCCAGCCAGGAGTAAGGAAGATTTTCATGCATGCGAACGTTCAATTCGGGAAGCTCTTCAGCCAGGGCAAGGATCTCACCCTTCTCGCTACCGTAAACATGCATGTGATCGTTGTGATCAAAATCAGTGGTGTAACCGTGAAGCTTGACATTCTTGGTCGGGGAAGGACGGAAAGGCAGTCCACCCATCTCAATTGCGTTATCAATGCAGTCTTCTGCCATGTGTCTGTAAGTTGTCCACTTACCACCGGCAATGGTCAGAAGCTTGTTGGGAGACACAGTAAGGTAATGGTCTCTGGAAAGAGCAGAGGTTGACTCGGAGTCACCTGCAGCAATCAGAGGACGGATACCGGTAAAAACACTGAGAACATCTGCACGGGTAGGTGCTTTTGCAAGATAACGTGCGGAATGCTCAACGAGAAAATTGATTTCTTCTTCAAGAGGCTTGGGCTCCATGCATACGGAATCCAGTGCAGTGTCAGTAGTACCGACAACCACTTTACCGTGCCAGGGCACGAAGAAAATTACGCGGCCGTCATCGGTTTTGGGTACCATAATACCGGTTTCGCCACCGAGAAATTCGCGATCAATAACAATATGAATACCCTGACTGGGAGCTATGAGCTTCTTATGGGCAGGGTTATCCATATTCATAACATCATCGGTAAAAATACCGGTAGCGTTGATTACGGCCTTACCTTTGATTTCGTAAGACTTGCCGGTAAGCTTGTCTTCAGCTTTAACGCCGCAGACATAACCGGTGGAGCTCTTAACCAGCTCAGTTACGCGAGTGTAGTTAAGGGGAGATCCGCCGAGATCAGCCATGGTGCGGGCGAGAGTCAGAGCAAGACGAGCATCATCAAACTGACCATCGTGATAAGTTACGCCGCCCTTGAGTTTCTTAGCAAGAACACCGGGGACTTCTTTAAGGACTGATCCTTTAGAGTAGATCTGAGAGGGACCGAAGCTGTATTTTCTGGCCAGCATATCGTAACATTTAAGACCGATACCGTAGTAAGGAAGTCCCCACCACTTGTAGTCAGGTACGATAAACTTCTGGTTGTAGCACATGTGCGGAGCATTCTGTTTGAGGATACCGCGCTCATGAAGAGCTTCCATAACCAGAGAAATGTTACCCTGTGCGAGATACCTTACTCCACCGTGAACCATTTTGGTACTGCGGCTGGAAGTTGCTTCAGCAAAGTCGCCCTGCTCAAGCAGCAATACGGAATATCCACGCGCAGCAGCATCAAGACCGGCTCCAAGACCTGTTGCTCCACCACCCACAATAATGAAATCCCAGACCTTAGAACTGTCTTCCACCTGCTGGATAAAATCTGAACGTTTCATAACAACAACCACCCTCTCTCCGACAGGTTACGCCGGACAAAATATTTTAAAAAACGGAAGCCAAACCACTTTTAAACTGCAATCCCACGCAGTTAAGGCTCCCACCCCAATAACTATTTCCAAGCAAAACACTTGCTGAACAACCCTTTGACCGTCTTCATGTTTCGCTTTTGATCAAAATGTGACATACTGAACACAAAATGACAAGATAATATTTTCGAAATTGAATATATTTTTTAAAACCAAACAAAAACGAACCTTTATGCGTGTAAAAATAATTCAACCAACAGCTTAAAACTTATTTTTCTTTTAAAATCATAATGTTACCAATTATAACACATAATATTTAATGAGGTACAGTTAATATTGAACGAAATGAAAACTGCTTTATATACATTTTTTTAAGACTGATTATGACCATGCCCCACACTTTGCCTTGCTAGTGCGGCAATCACCTGTTAGATAATTAAAAATTGGACGGGTATTTCTTTTCGCTTTCCCGTCTAAATGAAACATTTTGGTCGATGTGAAAACATCACACAGAAAACAAAGCCCACAGCATCCCTTTGAGCTTGTTCATATTAGAAAGGAAGGAGACGGTCATTTTGACTGAGCAGACTAAACCCAAAAAACAAAAGGGCACAAAGTTCAACCTCGATGCCCTGTCCAAAAGACAGCGCGAGATTTTTGATATCGTCAGCGACAGAGGGTTTGCCCCTATTGAAACTCTGGCCCAGCATTTTGAAGTTACGCCCCAAACCATCAGGCGCGACATTAACAAGCTTTGCAACTACAAACTTCTGCAGCGCTTTCACGGTGGGGCCGGTCGCGCATCCAGCGTTGAAAACGTAGACTACAGTGCACGCCGCAACATTCTGCATCAGGAAAAACGCCTGATCGCCGAAATGGTTGCCAAACTGATTCCTGACCGAGCCTCCATGTTCATAAACCTTGGCACCACTACAGAAGAGGTTGCCAAGGCTCTTTCAGGTCACAAATCGTTAAGGGTAATTACCAACAACCTGAACGTGGCCCTGACCATGAGCGAAAATGACTGTGAAGTGATTGTTGCCGGCGGAATGGTTCGCCAGAGAGATAAAGGGATTACCGGAGAAGCTACTGTTGAATTCATCAGACAGTTCAAAGTGGACTACGGCATTATCGGCGTATCCGGCATAGACGAGGACGGGACCCTGCTCGATTACGACTACCATGAAGTAAGGGTTGCCCGCGAGATAATCAACAATGCCCGCAACATTTTTCTGGTAACAGACCACACCAAGTTCAACCGCAATGCAATGGTTCGCATCGCAGATCTTTCCGAGATTGATGCAATCTTCACCGATCGCAAGCCGCCGCAGGTATTTCAAGACCTCATGAAATCCAAGGAAGTTGAGCTATACGTCACTGAAACCGGAAACAGAGAATAAAGAAAAAGGGTTGGTAATCTACCAACCCTTTTTTATTGCTAAAGAAGGCACTTCAGTCCGCCCATTGCCCATGGACAGTGTCCGCATGGGACTGTCGCCCCGAAACAGTCGAACTCAAAATCATACGAGCGACCGACAATATCATCACACGGCACCATCGGGCAGTTTGAGCAATAGGGATATTCGTATTCCAACACTTCTCCCCTGAAAGAGACGTACTTCTTATCTCTCCATATATCCGCAAAATCTTTTTCCGCCAGGTTTCCAAACAGCCTAGGCTTGATAACTTTCTCACTGCCATCCATATAACATGTATACCCATGCCAGAGAAACTGACACGGGCTCACGTCTCCTTGAGAAGTAATGAAGGCTGCTCCTTCTTCTATAAATGAACAGCTAAGTTCATTGGAAGCCATCAGGGGAGGAAGCTGCAGATCGAACCCGGCTCTTTCCGCAAGCTGCCGAGAACGGCTATACACATTCCGAACACGGTCCTGCCACTCCTCAGCGGATCGACTGTCCCACTCAAGGAGGCTTGAAAGGTGAAACCAGACATCCTTTGACTTTGCTTCAGTCCGCATCTGCCTTCCGAGTTCAAAGTACTCTTCCCTAGGGCCTTCTTTTTTAATTCGCCACAAAACATCAAAGTAGTCATGAAGATCCAGCCCTCGTTGAATACCAAGTTCTTTCCATTTTTTAAAAATATCTGTCGCAGCCGGTGTGTTGGGATTAAAAAGAGACTGCTGCTGCATTGAAGGATCATAAGCGAAAACATGAGAACAGATCATGAACTCAGCACCCTGCTCCGCAGCCCAACTCAATACATCGGGAAGCTGCTCAAAAGTATCTTTCATAAGCACGAATTCCACGCCCAGTCGAATCTTGCGCTCTGAAACTGCTGCTGCCTCGCGAAGTATCCTGAAGCTGCGCTTAAGCCGATCAACACTGCATTGCCCGTGAAGCTCGCACTCAGCATCATTTTCCGAGTCGAGAGAATCCACTGAAATGCAAAACGTATCAACTCCGGAAAGGACAAGCTTTCGAGCTAAACTCTCGGTAATGAGCAGACCATTGGTTTGAAACCCTATTGAGCCACTATCCGGCATTCGCTCACGGGCAAAAGCTGCCATCTCGGGAAGATCGGGATGAAGTAAAGGCTCACCAATTCCGTTTAAGACCAGAAACTGGCACGATTCCAGAGCAGGACCAAGCTTTCTGAACAGATCAATACTCAGGTCTGCCTCTTCTATCAGGCTGTCAGGAGCATATTTTACACACATTGAGCAATTCATGTTGCAACGAGTGGTAACTTCCACCTGCATCCGTGAGGGGAATGCACTCCCTGCCGGACCAGCGGAAAACAAATGCCCTCTTTCCACTGTCTTACAATCATCATTGCCTATATTAAGTTCATTCATCCCAGTAACCTCAAGCTTAAAAGGCTTCTAAATCAGATTGGTTGTACTTTAAAGCACCACTGCAGTTAAGCAGAATTTTGCTTATTTGCCAATTAGCAAAACTATGTGTACCCGACCATACTTGACCGTATGGTTAATTTCATGATCAAAAGCAATGTTGTTTCACTTTCAATCAATATGCCCGCTGAAACATTCAGTGGAAATGACATAAATCAACAAGCAGAGGAAAAGAGAAAATGGAAAACCTAACTCTTCAGCCCATGGCCATGAATCCCATGAGCGGCGTTGACCTGCCTGCCGACTCAGAAATTTTCACTCCCTCAGGAGTCTGTGCAAAAATGATCCGCTTCGCGGTGGAAGACGGCAAACTCACTTTTGTCAACTTCACCGGTGGATGTGACGGTAACCTCAAGGCTGTTTCCGCCCTTGTAAAAGACATGAAACTGGAAGATATTGTAGCCAAACTCAGCGGTATTACCTGCGGTAAAAAATCCACATCCTGTGCAGACCAGCTCTGCAAAGCTCTTATCGAATACACTGAAAAATAGATCTTAAATCCACACACTGAAAAAACGCAGTATCCTGAAGGATACTGCGTTTTTTTGTGCTGTTCAAATCTGGATATTTGGAAATATTCCCAATTACATATTAAGCAGGCTGAATAATGGAATGAACCTCTTTACGCAGCGCCTCCTTTCCATTTTTCTGCATCTGATGATAAAGGCCCATAATGGTGGCCTGACTGAAAGCAACGTTTCTTAAAGAATAAAATTTCTTGGTCTTCAGCTCAGCCTTCTTAAGACCGTAGTCTTCTAAAGCAATTTCCTCCATGGCAGGGATAAGCCACTTTGCCGCTGGTACAGAAAGAACCCAGTCATGATCCCCAAGATGAGTCACAAAAGCCTCCATGCTGCGCTGCAAGGGAAGAGTTTCTCCATCCTCGGCCAAAAAGCCATATTTAACTGGATCAACACCTGCTATCACTGCTGCAGCCTTGAGCCAACGCACCGGTCCAGCTTCATCACTACTGAAACCGGGATGATTGTGAGCGCAGGCCTGTGCAACACAGACTTCAGCCGGAAGCCCGCGCACAATGCTTTCCGCCACGCCGAGAACATGGTGTTCCCCGGTTCCGGCTAATTTCTGCTCATTTCTGCTTGCACCATCCTTCTGCCACTGAAAAACCCAAGGCTTATGCAGATCATGCAGAACCTGAGCGGCTATAATTATATCCCGGTCAAGCTCGAAACCGTAAATGTCTTTGTAGTTATCATACAGCGCAAGAGACATTTTCACGTTCAATGCAGTATGTGTTGCCAAGCCTCCGGGATAGCTATGGTGACTGGTGTATCCGCTACCGGGTGAAGAATAGAAAGGCTGGCATGCTTTTACAGGAGAGCCGTTATCTGGCAGAAATTTATCGTAGGTTACTCCTTCCACCCATCCGCGTTTATCAAGTTCAGCGTAAACTTCCTTTTTTCGACCTTTGATAGCATTCAGCAACATTGGGGCAGGATTATGGATAATTTCTGCGACCACTTTGCGAATCGAGGGATTAACAATATTTCCCGACTGAACCTGAATATATTTCCAGGACTGCATTACGGCACCGGATTTCTCGGCCATCTGCTCCGGTGCTAAAGACATACATTCATCAATGGTAAAACGGGTGTACGACGATGCAGCAGCAGGTAAAACAGACGAGGCTACAGCAGCCCCGGCCATAACTCCTATCTTTAAAAAATCACGTCTTTCCATGGTAAAGCTCCTTAAAAAATAATTGCTTACAATCCCCCCAGCTCCTTTTGCAATTTATGAACAAGAGTTTTTTAAAGTTCATGGCAATGCGATTCCATTTCGGTGACAGATAATAATGCAGTGAAGAGCCACTCCTGCATCCATATCTTGAATTCATATAGAACCTGCCTTAGTATACCCGCACAACCACAATATGCAGGAATCAAAAAAACCTGCCATTTCAAGCATCGGCGTGCTTTTAAAATTCATTCAAGTTCAAATACGGTTCCCGTATTTACGGCATGAGCTTACTTTGGATAACAGGCCCCGCTAAAGCTTAATAAAGTAAGGAACATGAGTCTTTATTCTTCGGCAAACAAAACACTTTAATCGTCAACACCCTGTTTTTACACACTTAAACTAAGGAACATTAATTTTTATTAAGTTTTATAAGTGAAACGGGGATGTTTCGATTATTTCCTTCGTATACTGTTGTAAGAATGCCTGCAGAGGCAATCAGCCTGCAATGATGAAGGGAAACATTAAGAAGAATAAATATAAGACAACGGGTGATTGTTTTGAATCTTGAACAGCATACATCATCTCATATAATTGAGAAATGCATTGAAGGAGACAAGCCTTCGTGGAACACTTTTGTGGAAAAGTATTCCGGTCTTATTTACTTTACTATCAATGCAACATTGAAAAACAAACTCAGTTACCATGCTCAAGATCATGCTGACGACATCTGCCAGAACGTTTTCCTGCGTCTTGTACAGAATGATAGAAGTCTGCTAAAGAAATACAATCCGGACAAAGCCAAGATAAGTACATGGCTGATGGTAATAGCAAGAAGCGTGACTTTGGATTTTTTACGCAAAGGGGTATACTGCCTCGCTCCTTTGGACGATTTTATTAATGAACTTGAAGCCCCTGAGATTAAGGGCAACGTTGAACTTGATTTACCGAGCGGAATTCTATCACCCCGTCAAAAGCTGATCATCAAATTATATTATGAAGACGGACTCGATATTTCAGAAATTTCCGAATTTATCGGAATCAAGGAACAGTCGGTCAGAAGCACTAAACACAAGGCACTGATCAAACTTCGTTCCTACCACGGGACAACAGAAGAGGAAATTTCACTGTCCCGATAAAACAACCACTGCCCGGACAAGGATGAACGGGCAGGTAAAACAGCCAAGAGGTGTTCCATGGACGGAACCAAGACAAAGCATTGCAGCTGCGTGGACAAGGAACTGCCATTCGGCCCTACTCCCGCATGCCCTGAGATTAATGAAATCTGCATGTATCTTGACGGTACAGCTGATGAAGAACTTATCAGCAGGCTGGAGGAACATCTGGCCGACTGCCTGCCATGCAGAAAGGCCGTTATGGAAATGAGAAAAAACCTCTCAGGTGCAGTAGTCGCCCCTTTCTGCGGACACTGCACTGATAAAGCCAAGGAGCTCATTAGAGAGCAAAATTCAGATAATGACAAAGACCGGGAGTACAAGGCCATGGCGTGATGAATGAAGACCTCCCCGACCACTTCCTTCATGCCTGCACACAGTTGGAACAGCCTCCCCTTCATCAGCTGTTCCTCCCCTGCCTTGAATAAAACTATCCCGGACCTTTAGGCTGATTGCCTCCTGTAGGCACTTCAATTGTCCTGCGCAGTTCGCGCCGGACCAACTGTTGTGCAGAACAGGAGGAAATCATGATCGATACCACTGAATATTTAAACAGTGTAAATAAAAACGCCCTGCCCACAACTCCTAAAAAGGAACTGGACAAGGACGCCTTCCTGAAGCTCTTCGTTACCCAACTGAAGAACCAGGACCCCATGAGCCCTATGCAGGATAAAGAGCAGCTGGCCCAGTTGGCCCAGTTCTCTTCCCTGGAGAGGCTTACCGCCATTTCCAAAGCCATGGAAGGTCTGACCCAGACGGTAAATACCGTAATCGGTGTAACCGCAACCGGCTACATCGGTAAAAATATCATGGCCAATGGATTCAGTGTCGCCAAGAAGGGCGATGTAATTTCCAATGCTACAGTTAATCTCCCCGCCTCATGTAAATCTGTATTCGTAGATGTCTTTGACGAAAAAGGCGCTCTTATCCGCTCTGTTGATATGGGCCCCCGCAATGAAGGCAAATTCGACTTCAAATGGGATGGAATAGACAAGGACAAAAAGAAAGCCGACGACGGTGAATACAAGATCGTAGTTCGTGCTGAAACTGCCACAGGAAAAAAGGTTCTAGCCAACATAGAAGTTTCCGGAAAAGTCAAAGCCCTTACCAACTCAGGAGGGCAAAGCCTTCTGGAACTCGAAGACGGCCGCAAAGTACTTCTGTCCAACGTGACAAGAGTCGTTGCCTAACCTCAACTCCCAAAGGAGATCAGCATGAGCCTGCAAGGATCAATGTACACCGGCATCAGTGGCATCCGCGCTCACAGCCAGGCTATGAGCGTCATCGGCAACAACCTGGCAAACACCAGTACCATAGGATTCAAAGGAGCACGCACAGCCTTTGAAGACGCCTTCTACAGCACCGTGAATACGGGTGGAGGAATCGGACAGGTAGGTCATGGTACCGGCATTGCCTCCATTTACGGAGACTTCAAGCAGGGACCGTTTCAACCTTCATCAGAAGCAACCAATGTTGCAATAGGCGGTGACGGTTTCTTCAAGGTCCGCAACCCCAAGACGGATCAGTTGTATTTTACTCGTGCCGGAAACTTTGTTTTCAATAAACAGGGAGTTCTTACCGACCCGCACGGCTATGCAGTGCAGGGCTGGAAAGTTCAAGAAGGTTCAAGTAACGGCGAGCCTAACACGGTGGGCAGTCCTGTTGACATCACGCTCGACAGATTCCAGTCCCCGCCTTTGCGTACGTCGGAACTTTCCATGAAGCTTAATCTCAATTTGAAATCTACGGACAAATCGGATGTGCCAGGTTCTCCTTTCTTCTCGCTGCACCAGATGTGGGACGGTACCAAAAATCCGCCCATAGCTTCAGATCGTTATGCCTTCCAGAATACCATGAAGGTATTTGATGAGTCAGGAACTTCACATGATCTGACCATTTATTTCGACCCGGTCAAGAATGAAAAGGTTACCAGCGACGCAGCCGGCAACCGAGTATTTGAATTTATTGTCACTGTTCCTCCGGGAGAGGACGGGCGTACCATCAATGGCACCTCCCTCAAAACCAGTTCGGCAGCAGGCTTGCTAATGACCGGAACCATGACCTTCAATCCTCGTGGGGAGATGATCGGCATGAGCTCTTTCTCCCTTAAAGGAAATGCGGCAGGCAGTATGAAAGATCTTGCCAACTGGGTTCCTTCACCCATGTCAGATGACGGTAGACCTATCTTCACAGCCAACTTCCTAGGCAAGAACGGGGCAAGCCTTGCCACAGCCAGCAATGCCAACCCCATTACCCTTGACTTCGGCATGCGTAACAGCACCAACCCCGGAACCTGGACCAATGCCGCCACATCCAACGCAGCAATGATCGGGAGTAATCTGTCCAGCATCCCCAACTTCAGCTCTCCTCAGAGGGATGCTTCATATTCCACCTCTTACGACTCAGGAAATACGGTTAACAGCCAGTCTCAGGATGGCTACGGAGCCGGTTTCCTGCAGGCCGTGGAGGTGAACCGCGAAGGAGTTGTCACCGGACGATACTCCAACGGGCAGGTCCTAGACCTATATGTTCTCACCCTTGGCAGTTTCAGCAACCAGTATGGACTCCGGCGTGAAGGAGGCAACCTGTTCTCCGCAACCCGTGATTCTGGTCCGGCACTTACCGGACGGGCCGGGACCGGCCCGCTTGGATCAATAGCTTCCAACAAACTGGAACAGTCCAATGTTGATGTAGGGGATGAAATGGTGCGCATGATCACAACTCAGCGCGGTTTTCAGGCCAACTCCAAAGTCATCACCACCGCAGACACGCTCATGGGCGAACTAATTCAGCTCAAGCGTTAAGGACTGAAGCTTTTGATGACACCTACCACGGCCCGGAGAGTTCTTAATTGAAGGACTCTCCGGCGTCCCATGGGTATTGGCGGACTTCGCTGAAATGGGAGGGACACCAGCCGTTCCTCACGGACGCCTGAAGCATCAGGGGGAACAACCATGCTCGGTAATTTATTTTTCATAGGACAAGGAGCCATGCAGAACGCCCAGATGGGACTGACTGTTCATGGTGACAATGTCGCCAATCTCAAAACCCCCGGTTTTCGGAGGCGGACACTTTCGCAGGTTGAGAACAGTCCCATACATTCCGGAAGATGGTCGGTTGGAACTGGTGCCTCCATTCAGGATATCCGCCGAAATCTAAGCGAATATATCGAAAAGGGTGTTCTCGATAAATCTCCTGATTTCGCTCGCTGGAATGCTCAATCCGGCAACCTTTCCATGGTCGAGCAGTTCTTTGTCGAGACAAAGGATGCCGGAATCAGCAAATCCATGTCCGACATGTGGGCTGCATGGCAATCCCTTGCCAACGGGCCGCAGCTTGGGGCGCGGCGGGTAGCACTGTCAGGAGCAGCACAGAAATTCGCCTCCCAGATTAATTCCACCATGGAAGACCTTCGCCGCCAGCAGGATCTGATCACCACACATGTCCGGCAGGAAGTGGACAAAGCCAACGACGCAATTAAGGAAATTGCAGAACTGAACAAGCGTATCATTGCCAACTCAGGAGACAACACCCTGCTTGACCGCAGGGATGTCGTACTGCGCGGCCTGTCTTCCCTTGTGGATATAAGTGTCACCCATGAAGAGTCCGGGCAGGTAACGGTTTCTCTGGGTGAAGGGCAGAAACTTGTCGAAGCAGGAAAAGCCTATGAACTGAAGTTTGAGAACGGCGGGGTCCGTCAATCACTTACCCCGGGGTCTCCCTTCAAAGACGACATTCATTTCAGCGGACAGAGCGGAGATGAATTGACCATTCAGGTTGTAACGGACGGCAGCAGTTCTGGAGTTGCACCGGCCGCGCAATTCAAGGTTTCAAGGGACGGGGGCAAAACATGGCTTACCAACCCTGACGGCAGTGACAGGATTTTTAATGCCGGTGGTCAAAATGACGCCGTAACCATCGGCGGGGCAAAATTCTGGTTCGGCAAGGAAGGCAACAGCTCCATAGCCCCAACCACAGGACTTAAAGCAGGAGACCGCTTCTCCCTTACCCCGAAAACAGAAGTCCGCTGGTACAAAAACAGCTCAACATCCGAATCAATCAGCCCCTTCAACGGCAATGATTCCGAGCGCAGGCTAAGCGGAGGCTCAATTGCAGGTCTGCTACGGGCAAGAGATGAGAAGATAGGTTCATACATTGAAAAGCTGGATGCTTTCGCCAAATCCATGATCTGGGAAGTAAACCGTGCCCACTCTCAGGGGGCCGGTCTGGTGGATCTGAGCAACAGCATGGGAACTTATGGGGTCCGGGATGCATCGGTTCCTTTGAGTAAAAGCGATCTCGCATTTGCTGATAAACTTTCTTCCGGAAGTTTCAGCATGGCTTTTTACAATGCAACAACAGGAGATAAAGATTCGGTTACGGCCCTTGATTTTTCCTCTGTTGCTCCCGGACAAAAAAACTTCGACCCTGCGGTCCACTCTCTTAAGGACGTGCGCGACGCCATAAATGCAACTTACTCCGGAAAAGCACAGGCCGTAATCACCAACGGTAAATTATCCATCACGGCTGTCGGCAACCATAAATTCCAATTTTCCAACGACTCCACAGGATTGCTGGCAGGACTGGGGCTTAATTCATTCTTTGAAGGGCACGACGCAGCCTCAATAAAGATAGACTCCAATATCAGTGCTGATCCTTCAAGAATTGCCGCCGCCCATGTCAACGGAGCAGGTGAAGTAAACAAGGGAGATAATGCCACCGCCCGGGCAATAAACCAACTGGCCGGGAAAAAGGATGTCAGCTTCACAACCGGAAACGGGGAAAGCATTTCCGGATTCAACGATTTCTACTCCTCACTTGTTTCCACAGTGGGGTCTGATGCAGCAGATGCAAAAGCCAGCATGTCAATCTCCCAGACTGTACTCAAAGGGCTGGTTGATAAACAGGAATCAATCGGCGGGGTCAACATAGATGAAGAAATGAACGAGCTTATGCGATATCAGCAGTCGTACAAGTCTGCAGCAAAACTGATAAAAACCGCTAACGATATGTTTGATGTTCTGCTTTCCCTCAAGAACTAGGAGGATGAAATGAGGATATCCACCAACCAGCTTTTCAATATGTCACTGGGGAACCTGAATTCAGCCATGACAAATCTGGCCGAAGCCTCCAACCGCAATGCATCCCAGAAAAGGGTTCTGCTGCCCTCGGACGACCCCGCTGCCATGGGCGGAATAATCAACTGCCGCTCCTTTGGAATGGAAAGCGATCAGTTCATTAAAAATATCGACACCGCCACCAGTTGGTTATCCCTTGCAGATGGAGTGCTGCAACAGACAAGTACAGATATCGGAAGAATCAAAACCCTTGCAGAGCAGGCAGCCACCGGGACTCTCACAGCGGAGCAGCGGCGTTCAATAGGCAAGAATCTGCGGGGAATACTGGCCAACTTGCTTAATAAATCAAATACTGAATTCGGTGGCAAATCCATATTTTCCGGGCACAAGCTGGACTCAAACGCCTATGAAGAAGTTCTAAGTGCAACCACCACTGACCCGAACCTGCCTGCAGGAGCAGTAATAAGCGTTAAAGGGGCATCAGAAACCTCCATTGATGTCCGCTTCACCTCATCGGGAACGATCGGAACCGACACCCTGACTTACAAATTCAGTTCAGACGGAGGAAAGACTTGGCAGAGCGGAACACTGAATCCCGGTGAAACAGAACTGGCTCTGGCCCCTGCGACAATGGATCTCAAAAACGGAATTACCGTTAATGAGTTCAGCGAACAAAATGGTGGAACACGCTTAATTGTCCGCCCGGCCCTTGAATACAAAGGGGACGACAATGATGAAGTAAACGTAATCAAATATGGATCAAACGGGCTAAACACAAAGGCCGAAGGCAAGTTCTTCAAAGACGTACTGGTTCAGGTGAATAATGGAGGGGATGTAAACTCTCCGCCCATCACCTACTCCTACAGCCTTGATAATGGAGCCACATGGGTTCACTCAAATATATCAGCAGACACCCGTCTTGAGGTTCCCGGCGGAAGTCTGACTCTTTCCAGCGGTTCAGGCGCAACCTTTCTCAAAGGTGAACAATTTGTCATCAGGCCCAACACCGCGGATCTAAGGCTCGATATCTCCCAGAACCAGTCCATCCGGGTGAATAATGTGGGTAAGGATATTTTCGGGGGAATTTACCAGAAGCCGGATGCAGAAAGCGCAGCCCCCGAGCCGGGGGATGATGACCGAAATCTGTTTGAAACTCTGGGAAAGCTTATTGGCTACGTTGAAACCAATGACAAGGAAGGAATCGGCAGCAGTCTGGAGAAGCTGAAACAAGTCCATGAGCACGTCGAGATGAAAGCAGCAGAGATAGGCGCGCGCATGAACAGGTCCGCCAGCGCGAAAAAACTTGCTGAAATACGTAACGACAACAACACAGCCCTTCTCAGCAGTCTTGAGGATGCAGATCTTGGAGAGCTTCTAAGCGAATTAAACAAAACCAAACTCATTTATGAAGCAGTAGCCCGCAGTTCAAAAATGGTTACAGAAATGTCCATCCTGAACTTCATATAATCAGGGAGATTATCCATGGCAGATGTTACAGGAGTCGGCTCACAGGTATCGGCAGCGGGAACAACCAGCTCAAGTTACTGGTCCGGTAAGACCAAATTCGAAAAACTCGGCAATGGAACCGATTTCGGCCAGATAGTTGAAAGTACCATCAAACAGCAAGGCTTTCACCAGAGAAGACTGGAACGCTGGAAATCAGAATGGGTTAAAAAGGGAGAAAGTCTTGATGAGCTGAACAAGCAAATGAAAAACCTAACTTCAGCCCTTGAAAAGCTGGATTCCATAGGCAAGTTCATGGGCCGGAAGGTGTCATCGTCTGATTCTGATAAATTGACTGCCACAGCAGACAGCACCACTCCCACATCTCCTTACAGTGTGGAAGTAAAGCAGCTTGCCAGAAATGATATCTGGACTTCATCCACAGGATTTTCTTCAATAAAAGAAGTAGTCTCACCAACCGACACCAAGATCAGCATCAGCTGCGCTGACAAGACTGTGAACATTGATGTTCCCGGCGGCACAACGGTTGAGGGACTGGTCAAAATGCTTAACGCCACACTGGATCTAAAAGACAGAATTCAGGTGGAAGCCATCAAGACCGGGAATGAATTCAAACTCAAATTCAGCAGCCTGAAAATGGGAGAATCAAACCGCATTACTTTTGAACCGGCAACCACACTTGCCGCACTTGCCCCGGCATCCATGAAGAACCTCCAGCAGGGTCAGAATGCCAAAATAAAAATCGACGGATTTCCCGATGGAGTAGATACATGGATTGAACGGGATACCAACACGATCACTGACGGCTCAAAAGGACTGACTCTCGACCTGAAGAAGCCCACATCTCCCGGAAGCGTAATAATTAATGTTACTACAGATACGGAAATGATGACCGATAATGCCAGAAAATTCGTGGAGCAGGTCAACATTGTACGAAAATCTCTTAAGGATTTGTCAAAGTTCAATGAAGATACCAAGCAGGGATCAGTCCTCTCAGGAAACTATGGTGTCCAGCTCGCTTCACAGAAATTCAAGGATATAACTGCAACACTGGGCAAAGGTTTCGGATCTTATGATGCTGCCACCGGGGAAGGAGATAAATTTAACACCCTGTCTACCATTGGAATTAAAACAGAAAGCGACGAAGGTTCACCGGACTTCGGCATGCTGATATTTGATGATGATAAATTCCAAAAGGCAATCACAGAGAATCCCGACGGTGTTGCCCAGCTGTTCTCCGCAGATTATATACCGGATTCAAGTTCACCCAATTTCAGCATCAAATCACTTATCAAAGGTGTCACCAATCCCGGCAGCCACGAAATATCCTATACTGTTTCCGGTGGAAAAATCACTGCTGCAACAATAAACGGTAAAGCTGCCAGTATTTCGGGCTGGGATATTACAGCTCAGGGAACATCAGCTTCAGGAATGGCAGTTCGTGTAGATAACCACGCAGACGGGACATATACTGGAACAGCCGGGATAAAAGCAGGAAAAGCGGTGGAAATGATTGAAACCCTGAAAGATATGACTAATCCGAAAACAGGCATATTGAACATCATCAGTGACAACTACCGGGGAATTATCAAGAACATTGATAAAAAGCTCGATTACGAAAAAAACAGGCTGGCCACGCTGGAAAATACACTCAAGGCAAAATACGCAAGGCTTGATGCAGTTCTGGCAAATTACGGTGGTAAAATGCAGATGCTTCAGGGACAGATAGCAAAACTTGGTGGCAGCAGTAAGTAATTCAAGGCAAAGCTACCTATTCCTAATTTCGGGCAATCAATACCCGGTATTGAATCCGACAGCTATATTCTTATGCTCCGGAGGATCTCCGTAAGGGTTCTCCGGCTCCATATCCGAATAAGCAAGAATTGAACATCCGGTAGCCATAAACATGGCGGAAAGCATACAAATTATACATACAGTATATGAAATGGACCTTAAACTCATAATGACTCCTGCCCCGAAAAAGGGGATACTTTTAAAGACTGGAAGCCCTACAATAATTTTATAAGAAAGCCAATTCCATAAACATGCTGTAGAAAATAGTAAAAAAAAGTGAAATTTTTAGAAAAGTATTGCCCTTATTTCGTTAAAACGAGACAGCTCCCGCTAATTACAGGATTTATTAATCAGCACACTGAAAATTTTCCTTTGGGATTTGTATTGAATCAGATACTCGGGATGCCACTGAACACCAAGTACAAAGCTGTTTTCCATGCTTTCTATAGCCTGCACCATTCCGGAATCAGATTCTGCAACAACTTTTAAAGACCTACCTACCTTATTGATGGATTGATGATGAATAGCGTTAACACGGGGATCTGTTCTGCCCAGAGCCTGAAACAGCAGACTCCCCTTCTTCACATTAACCACTTTGTATGGAAGAACCGACCTCACATTTTTTACATCCTCATAGACATCAGCAACCTCCTGATGAAGACTCCCCCCCAGTACAACATTGATAAGCTGCATTCCTCTGCACACTCCCAAAAGCGGAATATTCCTTTGCAGAGCTTCCCTAATCAGTGACACTTCCAGCTCATCACGCAGACGGGCATCCTTAGGCGCCTCTTTGAGGCCCATGACTCTACGAAGCAGATAGGCAAGCACAGCAACTCCGGCCTTAAGCAACCTTTTAATAGCACTGCTCGACCGGGAGCCTGCATCTCTGGATTTTTCCAGCATGTCCGATAGTTTTTCTTCACCGTAAAGGGCAGGATCAATATCCGCCCCACCACCGATGACCAGACCATCAAGCTCCCTGACACTGCGTGGGTTTGCGGTGGTGATTCGTAGTGGAATCCCCCCTGCCAGCCAGATATTGATCCAGAAAAATATCCATGCAGCCACCCCGCCACGCTCTGCAGTAGAAACGCCTATGCGGGGTGAAACTGTTTCATCCTTTTTTTTAAACATCCTAAATAATATTCCCCATGAATACTCCGCGAGAAACATTTTCAATGTAGGAAACACTACGCTTCTCAAGCTCTTCTGGATTATCAGCCAGCTTCTCCACCTCAAGCCACCTGCTCCACTCCAAAGCCATGCTCCAGTCTGCTTCGTCAATACGGCAGTCCGGCAACCTATAATGAAATGCCGGCCTCGGCTTGATAAGCTGGGGTTCTTTCACCCTTTCAAGGGTAAACTCCCTATCTATATGAGCAAGAAGGCAGGTAAGGTCCAAAGGCCTGTTTCTGGTTGGATTGAATTCCAGATAATCGGCCATAAACTGATTAAGATCAGGGCTATAAGATGTATCAAGAACCTTGATTATGTATTCTTCTGGAAATTCATTGATAAAAGGTAAAATTCTTCTGGTAAGGTCCACATTGATCTCTTCCTTCAACCAATCAAGCTGAAGAAAAAAGGCCCTGAGGTATGAAAGCAGGGTTGAAACTTTAAGATCCGGTACTTCAGGATTAAACTGCATCCCGAAAGCATAAAGAAAAGAAGCCCTCGAACCTTTGGCGTCAATTGATCTGAGTGCTGTTTCTATTTTGGTCAACTCGGAAATCCGGTTCATAGGGATGGGAGGAGTAACAAGCTCAAATGGAACTGCCAGCTTGGCAATATCATAGAGAGTCTGGTCAACTAATTCCAGTTCTTCTCCATCTAGCTCAAACCCCATCTCCTCAATAAACTTCCTGTACTTGCGATCCTTAAGCTGGATGGAATCCACTTCCAAGCCAAAATCACCGAAAGGAGTTTCGGAAACATTGTAATTGAAGGGAGATTCTTTGATCACCCTTCCGCCATAATTATCAGAAACCATCTGGGCCAGATAATCGAGGTCAACTCCGGAAAACTCCAATTCAAAACCGACTCTTCTCCACTCACCTGTTTCCGTCTTCATACGGGGAGGAACTTTCCACTCCATTCTCTTTTCTCCAGCATCTTAGTATTTTAAATTGAAACAAAAACTTAATATTTATTCCGGTGCTACAGTCCGACAGCGCTCAATTTTTTAAAAATAGTACGAAAACTATCAATGGAGGTAGCTCCGCTCACATTTCCATGCCCCTTGATCACAAATGTAGGGGCAGCATTAACCCAATTATCCCGGGCTGCACGGCTGGTTTCTTTCAGCCTGTCCAGATAATAATTCTGCTCAACAGCTTCCCGGAATTCAAGTCGATCAAGTCCGGCTTCATCTGCAATATCCAGCAGAACGCTCATATCTCCAATGTTTTTACAATCAGTAAAGAAAGCCTTGAACACGGCTTCATGGTACTCATGGAACTTTCCGTTCTCCTTTGCAAACTCGCCTCCCATAAGTGACAGCCTGGAATTACACATAATCTGCTGCGGACCGAAAAAAACGCCATATCTTCTACCGCGCTCATTGAGTTCTTCAAAAAACAGATGCGGCTTAAGTCCAGGAAAATACTCATCCAACCTAACGCCCATGGGAGGAGTCTCAGAATGAATTTCATACGGCAGCCACTCATCTTCAATGGCAAATTCCTTCTGCAGCTTTTCGACAATACCTTTGCCGATGTAGCAGTAGGGTCATATATAATCTGAATAAATTGTAACTTTAACCGGCTCCATGATGCCTCGCTTGTTATCAGTAATTATGAGCTGCAATAATAAAACAATAATCACGAGAGAGTACAAGGCAATCAGTAATTTGGATGAACTCAGGAGATAAGTCCTCCCGTTCCGAGCAGGCGCAACCAGAAGTCCGGCAGACGCCTTGTTTTCTGAACAAAAAACCCACAAGCATAACCATCCAATATAGCTGTGTTTATCTCAAGAACATTTTCACCTTCAATTAATCCGCTTAGGACACCACACATATCCTAAAACAATTGCCGGGCTGAAAGTACGATGATATCTATGTTTAATGAAATTCACATTTTCCACCGCCCCTAAAATTGTCTTCGGACCCGGCACAGCTAAATCCATTACGGAACATGCCACCCGATTAGGTAATAAAATCTGCCTAGTAACGGGCCGCAACCCGGAACGGGTCAAATGGCTCATTGACGATCTTTACCGCATATCAGGCTCACCGCTCATCATCACAGTTAACGGTGAGCCTGATACAGATTTCATATCCGGGTGTGCTGAAAAAGCCCGCATTAATGGCTGTGATATGGTTGTTGCCATAGGCGGGGGAAGCGTTCTGGACGTGGGAAAGGCTCTGGCCGCTCTGATTACCAATCGCGGAAATATTTTCGATTATCTGGAAGTGGTCGGACAAGGCATGCCTCTGAACAAAAAACCGGTTCCGCTGATTGTCGTGCCGACAACATCCGGTACAGGATCGGAAGTAACAGCCAATGCTGTTCTGCTCAGTGCCCGCCATCAGGTTAAAATAAGCCTGCGCTCAACAGATATGATCCCTGATATTGCCATTGTTGACCCTGAATTAACAACTTCGATGCCTCCCAATGTTACCGCTGCAACCGGGCTGGATGCCCTGACCCAGCTGATGGAAGCATTTGTTTCAAAATTTGCAAGCCCTATAACCAGCCCCCTGTGCAGGGAAGGTATGGCTCACGCAGCCAAAGCCCTTAGAGCTGCATTTGAAGACGGAAAGGACATTGAGGCACGAAGCAGCATGTCTCTGGCCAGCCTGTTTTCAGGAATAGCCCTTGCCAACGCAAAGCTGGGGGCGGTTCACGGATTTGCAGCTCCGCTTGGCGGACAGTTTCACGCCCCCCACGGGGCGGTATGTGCAGCCCTGCTTCCGCAGGTGATGCACATAAATGTTCTTGCAATGCAAAACAGAGAGCCGGAAAACCCGGCTAT
Organism: Maridesulfovibrio sp.; assembly: GCA_963676495.2. Taxonomy (GTDB): domain Bacteria; phylum Desulfobacterota; class Desulfovibrionia; order Desulfovibrionales; family Desulfovibrionaceae; genus Maridesulfovibrio. The sequence continues at coordinate 1,209,306 of CAXXRF010000003.1, forward strand.
TGCTGCCTATGAGGAAACAGCACGCATTCTGACCGGAAAAAGTTCCGCTACGATTGATGATGGAATAGAGTGGGTCAGAGAGCTCTGTGCAGACCTGCAAATCCCCGGACTTGCGGCTCTGGGAATAACGGATTCAGATTTTCCGGGTCTTGCTGTTAAAGCTGCCCGGGCCAGCAGCATGAAGGGCAACCCGATTGTGCTGACAGAAGATGAGTTAATGAAAATTTTGCAAGACTCACTATAAGCAAAAGGCTTATCCCGATTAAGGATAAGCCTTTTTCACGTCCCTGTTCACGACAAATTTCCTTTTGCTGAAATTTATACGCCGGACCGTGAATCCTTTCACAGCCGCTGTTGCCTTCTTGCATCAAGGCTATGCCAGAGTTCCAAGTGAAGAACCGGAGTACATTTCACCGGTTTGATTCTGATATGCCTGCATTGCCAGACGCTGAAGCACGGACTGACCATTTGATGACTCGCCCTGCTCCTGACCGGAGCTGGTCTCACCTACTACATCCGCAAGAGAAGCATCACCCATTGCATAGGCCCTCTGGTACTCATCTGCGGTTACCACGCCATCCTTATTGTAGTCATACTCATCATAATCTTCATCGGATTCTTCGCTGGAACCGGCAGCGGAACTTGAACCGGTTGCGGAAGCAGCCACATTAGCCATTCCCTCAGGCGGAGGCATATTGCTGATGCTTTCCTCCAATTCATCGCTGGAAATACTTCCATCTCCATCCGTATCAAGAATGCTGAAAAGCTCATCATCAAGTCCGGATTCTTCCTGTGAGATAAGACTGTCACCATCTGAATCCAATTCGCTCATAAGAGTGTCCAGCAGGCTCGGCTGTTCTTCTCCCATTGCTATGGACATCTGGCCCATCATTGCCATCTGCTGCTGACGGGTCTCAAGGTCAGCAACCATTTCCTCCTGAGACAGATAGCCGTCTCCATCGGAATCAATCTCACTAAAAATATCCTCTAGAAAACCAGCTTCATCAACGCTTAGCTGTCCATCTCCATCACTGTCATTATCACCGATTATAGAACTGACGAAATCTTCCGACGAATCATAATCTTCAGGACGCTTGATACTGTTCTGGCTAGTCGAGAACAAACTTCCGGCAGTAGAAGTGCCCAATGCTGAGATACTCACAATCTACCTCCCTGACCAATTTGTGTGGGAGAGGCAAAAATTGCCTCATTTCACGTTTGATGGGAAAAGAAGCAAATATGAGACCTGATTTTATTAAGAAATATTAAGCTGAAATCCAATTTTATTCCCAAATACAAACCTACAAATACTTCTCTGAAAAAATGCTTTGAATTGACAAAAAAAGATATCTCGTGCTTATTATAGTACAGGTCTAAAAACTTTTCCCTGCCGGAGGTGGAGCAATGACAAAAAGAAAGTTTGTTGCCGTAATTGCCATGCAATTTATTTTGGTGATCTTCTTTAACCATAGCATCGCCATCGCCTACGACAATTATGACTTCTGGATACAAACCCCTAACGGGTGGACCCAGAATACCCAAGGATTATCGAACGACCTGAAGAAACAAGTCATTTCACCGGACCGCAACGCCTTTATTGAAGTTTATGCTGCAGAAGGAAGCAATCCGGGACTTCAGCGAATTGCCGATGGCATGGAGCAGGGAATACTGAACAGGGGCGGAATTTACTTTCAAAACAGAATCTCCAGCAGCAATGTCATGGCAGACGGACATCCGGCAATCTTCAGAGAATACAACTCCAACTACAACGGTAACAGGCTGCACGCCTATGCCCTGTACACCTATGCCAACAAAGGTGCTGTTGTAGCGATTGGAGTTTTTGTTCAGCAGTTTGCCAGTCAATATCAAAATCCGGTTTATCAGAGTGTAACCAGTCTCAGATTCACACCTCCACCGACCATGAGCAGCAACGATCCATACAATTCGGGCGACACTCCCTATGGAGGGAATAATCCTTACGGTTCTGCGAATGATCTATGCAGCCAGATTGTCGGTAAGTGGAAGTGGTTTACGGGATCAGTTGCAGAATTTTATGCCGACGGCAGAATGCCCGGTTCAGGGAACAGCTGGAGGTGTGTTGATCCGCAACGTGGAACTTTCAATGTCGTCTGGAGCAACGGCAAGTGGGTTGATACACTTACTCTCTCGCAGGACGGAAGCCGCCTTGATGGTCAGAATCAGGTAGGTAACAGGGTCTGGGGAACGCGTTTATCCGGACCTGCCGGCCAACAGTCCACTCCTGCACAAATAACCCAGCCTATCCCGAAAATGAATTACGCCAAAAGAGTAAAAGGCAATATGGGGGCACAGTGGAGGCTGGCCCATGGAAGTGTTAAGCCAAATCACCCAAAAGATAATGGTGAGTGGGAATTAAGCACTGTTGCCGGTACAACCCTGCGCTTTACTGATCCATATAAACAAGGCCAGCAGCATTACCGGGTAAAAATTATGACCAAAGATGGTCGGCATGTAGATGAAAAGGTAGTCGGCATGTCCGAGAATATCACCGTGGGGCCCGGTGTTTATAAAATTCAGGTCTTCCCCGAAGCAGGATATGCCGGCTGGAAGTGTGAATGGAATTAATGCAACTCAGTACTGACCAACCGCCGCGACCTTAGCGGTGGATTAATATAAAAGGGCCGCGATATCTCAGATATGGCGGCCTCATTCTTTAATTGAATAATCTTTGAAAATGCAAATCTATTGCTGTGCGCCTTCCATTCGCTTTAGCTTTTCCCGCAGGGTCTTGCGATTAATCCCTAAAACTTCAGCCGCACGTGTTTTGTTGTTATTGGTCATTACCAATACATTTTTGATGTGCTCCCGCTCAACATCAGCCAAAGACCGGTCAACTCTAGTATCCACAGGCAGGCTGAAACGCATGTTGGGTGGCAGGTCATTAACTTCAATGGGATCATGGTCCACAATTACGACAAGCTTCTGAATCAGGTTCTCAAGCTCACGCACGTTTCCTGGCCATGAATAGTTGCGTAGTGCCTGCAGGGCTTCATCAGTCATGGAAGGCGTAGGACGCTGCATGGACTGGGAAAACTTAACCAGAAAATTGCTGACCAGAACAAGTATGTCATCCCCGCGCTCGGCAAGGGATGGAACCGGGATATCCACTACATTCAGACGGTAAAAAAGGTCCTCACGAAAAGAACCGTCCTCAACCTGCTGCTTAAGGTTTTTGTGAGTTGCAGCAATAATACGGGTATCAACAGTATGAACCACGCTTGAGCCGACCTTGCAGAACTCCTTGGACTGCAACACGCGCAGCAGCTTGGCCTGCATGTTGGGGCTGGCATCTCCTATTTCATCTAAAAAAATAGATCCGCCATTAGCAATCTCAAAAAAACCGGCTCTACCCTCTTTTGCTCCGGTAAATGCGCCTTTGACATGGCCGAAAAGCTCGCTTTCCACCAAGGAATCAGGGATAGCAGCACAGTTTACCGGTACAAACGGGGCTGCCCTGCGGTCACTATGATAGTGGACAGCGCGGGCAACCAGCTCTTTACCTGTACCGGAATCCCCGGAGATAAGAACATTTGCATTTGTAGCGGCAGCCTTACCTATACGCCTAAAAACAACCTGCATGTCCGGCGAGTTGCCGCCTATGCCATAAGTTTCATCAGGAGCCTCCACTGCCGTGACAGCCCTTCTGCGGTTAACCCTGTCAACAATGCGATCCATTGCAGTGAGAAGTTCTTCGGTAGTAAAAGGCTTCGGCAGATACTCGCCAGCACCGTCCTTGATAGCCTCCACCGCACCGGAAATTGACGGATATCCGGTGATCATCATTATTTCAACATCGCGATGGTTTTCCCGCACGTGCCTGATGAGATCGAGTCCGGTGGCCTGAGGCATACGGAAATCGGTTATGACGATATCAATATGATATTCATCAAGCAGGGGCAGGGCTTCATCCACACGCAGACATGTAAGCACCTCATAGCCGCTGGATTCAAGGTTGCGTTTAAGCACTTCAAGTGTGCTTTTACTATCATCAACTGCCAGAATTCTTATCTTTTCACTCATATCTAATCCGTCAATTATTCATTCTGATGGCATGGGAAAGCAACTTCAAAACGAGTCCCCTGTCCCGGCTCACTGTGGACCTGAATAAACCCATTGTGAGCCTTGACAATTCCAAGGACGACCGAAAGCCCGAGTCCGGTCCCTTTATCAACATCCTTGGTGGTGAAAAAAGGATTGAAAATCTGCTTTAACTCTTCAGCCGGAATTCCGGGGCCGTCATCTTCTACAACAATATATACGTCATTCTCATTATTAAGTGTTTTTATGGTCAGTTTTCCACCATCACCCATGGCCTGAATGGCATTGGCTGCAAGGTTGACTATTACCTGCTTGATATGCTGCGGGTCTGCAGAAACAAGAGGAAGATTCTCATCAAACTCGCATTCGATATCAATGCGGCTGCGTTTGGCAACGGTTTCAGTAATACGTAAAGCCTGAGTAATCGTTTCATTAAGATTAGTCGGGATGAACTGCGGTGGCAGCTGACGACTGAAAAACATTATTTTCTTTATGATTTCTCGTGCATGCAAAGATGAATCAACAATACTATCAAGATCAGAGCGCACCTGTTCGGGGAGATCAGGAGTCTGCTGGGCAAGCTGGGCATAGCCAAGTATATTTGCAAGCGGCTCATTGATCTCATGAGCAACTCCAGCAGAAAACTGTCCGATCTTAGCCAGCCTGTCCGCCTGCCGTAGCTGTTCTTCAAGCTCCTTCTTGGCAGACTTAATCTCTTTTTTGGCAACGATAATGGAAATCTGCTGCGCAGCGGTGGTCAAAAGATCCTTTTCATCATCAATGAAGACGGATCGCCCTTCTCCCTGCTGCCCACCATTTTCAACGGCAACGGTAATAGTTCCCCGTATGTCTCTGCCTGATTCAACTGGTTCGACCAGAATGTTGTCGGTCTTAATAAAACCGTCAGTCTCCCAGCTAAGACTTCCAACTCTCAGCCGCACATGGGTTTTGCCAGGATTCTGGAAACCGGACGGCAGGAGCCGGACTATTTTATCAAGACTATCCTTGAGTCCAAGGGTAACATCTCCACCAAGCTTGCTTATCTCAAAAAGGCAGTTCAGTTCCTTATTGCGTTCAATAAGGGCAAAACGTTCTCTTAGAAGCCCCTTCTGCCTCAGCATGTGGGCCGTAACATCCTGACCTACGCAAAGAATGCTGATTATACTGCCGTCAGAGTCACCAAGGGCCTTAAGGTTCCAATCGATATAGACCTTATTACCGTCACGGGACTGTATATTTCCCGATATTTTCGAAATTTCACGTTGCTCAGCTCTGCCGAGCACTTCTTTTCTTGCCTCATCGCGCCGGTCTTCGGAGATGAAAGTTTCAAACCAATCCCGTCCGGCCAACTCCTTCATGGAATATCCGGTAAGTGATTCCAGCCGGGAATTGCCGTGGATAATCCCGCCGTTCAAATCAAGGGTCACCACGATTCCGTGGCTAAGCTGCATTATGGTGTCGTAATATTCCTGAAGATTCATATTTCCGTCCTCATTTTCTAAGAATAAGGCGAATATACATGGTAGTAAAGTATGAACGGACGATCCGGCACTGGAGGGAGCCGGATCGTCCGCCACGTTTAGGGAGGTACGTCTCCGGTCAGTTAGTGACCGATATTGAGTCCCCATCCTTCGAATACAAAGAGGATGGCGAAACCGTACCACAATGTGTAAACCACGTAGAAGACAAGTGAGAAGATAACCAGACCGAGCTTATCCATAATATTGAGCGGCTCGATCTCATAATAGTTGTATGCGGTCTCAACTGCTTTCTTCAATACGGATGATGTCACTTTGGCAACCTTGAACTCTTCCTGCCCGTTCAAAGCCTTTTCCATCAATCCAAGGCTGGTCCACCAGTTGAAAGTGGATCTGCGGGCTTCAATACCGTACTTGGACTCAATTTCCTGAGCCTTGTTGTGATACATCAGTTCTGCATCCTCAAGGCTGGTATTCAGCATCGCAGCTACAGAACCGCTTACTTCGAGTTCCTTTCCATTAAGTGCTACTTTCACTCCGGACTTTTCGAACAGCTTTGCAGACTGTTCAGCCTGAATGCTGGTGGTATAGGTCAGCTTCAGAGTCACATCCTTGGTGCCAAGACCTTTAACATCTTCACGCAGGGGATCTATATAGTTTACAGATCCTTTGGAGATTGAGTTGTACATGGCATCAAGATAAGCCATGGAATTCTTGCCGTCGAACAGGGGCTGGAACATAACCGCGAGCACTGCAAAGAAGAGCACTAGGAGCGCCAGACCGCCGGTAAATTCTTTCTTGTTGACTATCATTTTAGTGTGCTCCTTCTACCTTAAGGGTCTTGATATTCTTAAGAAATGTCCCAATAACCCATACAGAGAATCCACCGATGACCACAAAGAAGGCCCAGATTCCGATGGTGTTAAGGACATCACCCATTGCCGGAGAGATGGGAATATAGCCCATTTCGCCAAGCTTACCCGGCAGTGCAAAGATACGGTTAACAAAACCCGCCAGAACTGCCATGGCGTAGAAGCCGCGGATGGTAACGCCGGGAACAACCTTGGTTACCAGTGCACCGATCTGAATACCCAGCAGAGAACCGAGCAACATACCCATTGCCAGGGTGTAGAAGATAAAGCCGTAGATTGCGTACTGGCTGATGGATGCAAAACCTGCGGTAAAAACGATCTGGAAGATGTCAGTACCAACAGTGGTCATTGAAGAAACACCAAGCACATATACAAAGATGGGGAAGGTCAGAAATCCGCCGCCAACACCCATGATACCTGCTGCCAGACCTACCAGTGCGCCGGAGAGAACCAGGAAGATCCAGGAAATCTGGCGTCCGCCGGGGGTAAGGTCCTGATCAAACTTCACCATGGGAGGGAAGTTGATGGACTGCAGGGACTTACATAAGGAACCGAGTTCGGTACCTTCGCCGCCGCCGTGGGCATCACCGCTGAAGCCGGACTTGCGAGCCTTGAGGTAGTCATACATTGCATACGAGCCAAGAAAACCGAGCATGAGAGAGTATACAGTGGTAATGAACGCGTCTGAGAGAACCGGGTTGATTTCATACAGAACGCGGTTAATCACACCACCGGCAGTTGCACCCACAATTGCTCCGATCAGGAACACTACCGCCAGAGGAACGGAAACGTTGCCCATCTTACGGTGGATTACACTACCCATGATCGCTTTTGCGAAAATGTGAAACAGGTCTGTTCCAACAGCAAGAATACCCTTGATCCCTGCGCTCATGAGAGCAGGAGCGATGATAAATCCACCACCCGCTCCGATACAGCCGGTGATGAGTCCGGCACCCATGCCGATGGCAATGGAAACCAGGAAAATACCAACGCTGTAAAATGCAGGGCTGTAGGACTTCTTGCCGCCGAGCAGATCCGGAAGAACCGGAGCAATATCATCGGCAAAAGCGATGCCGCCGAGAATTACGGGAATAAGCATGAGCCCGAGCAGCATGCGCAGCTTACGACTACCCATGATCGCCTTGGCGTTATCGATTTCCCAACGGGCCATGTAACCGGCCCCGGCCATCATAAATTTACCCCATTGATTGAAAAAACCCATGGTCATCCTCACATATTCAATTTAGTTGTTTTGCTTCGACCCGAACAGCTGTTCACTCTTTGCTGCCCGGACCTGTCTTCCTGCTTTCAGCTGCATCCACAATCTTTTCCGTCAACTCTTCCATATCAGCCGGCTTGAGGAGGTAATCTTCAGCCCCCATAGCCAGGCAGGATATCACTATATCCGGGTTGATATGGGCTGTTAGCATCAGGACCGCAACCTGCGGGTACAGCCGTTTTATTTCTCCGAGGAGCCGGACCCCGTCCCTGCCGGGCATTTTGACATCCAACAGAACAACATCCATCTCTTCAAGCCTGAGTGTCTCCAAGGCTTCACTCGCACACGAAGCCGTGCTGACACCCATCCCCCGCTTACCCAGCCTACGGGCCAGAACACGGGAGAAATCCATTTCATCGTCAACCAGAAGAACCTTTATCCCTTTCACGGGCTACCTCCTTCCGGGCGCAAACCTGCCGAACTTTTTCGATCAGCAGATTGAAATCCACCGGCTTGGACAGATACTCTGCCACGCCCAGTCTGATACTCTCTGCAGCGGCCTTTTCGCAGCCATGGCCGGTGAGCATCAGGACCGGCAATTCCGGGTCAAGCATCCTGAAAACTTTTAAAATTTCTATTCCATCCATACCTTCGAGTTTCAGATCAAGAACAGCTGCATCGAATTCATTTTCGCGGAGCATCCTTACCGCATCTTCACCGCAATATGCAGTTTCTACGAGAATGCCCCGCCTGCCCATCCGTTTGCGCAGAACTTCCGCAAACCCGACCTCGTCGTCCACAATGAGCAGTCTTATTTGTTTGTTGCTGTCTTTCATCTTCAACCCGCTGGCCCGCTTTGAGCCGGAACCTATGCAATACGATGTGTAATATCGTCGATTCTGGCCTGGACCTCTTCTTCCTCATGTTCCTGATACAGCTTCACTGCCGCACGGATCTTTTCAATAAGATCATCTATGGAACATGGTTTCATGAGGTAGTCGAATGCACCGTTCTGCATGCCTTCAATTGCTGATTCAACAGTTGCATGACCGGTAAGCATAATTACCTCGACATTCGGAAAATCCCTTTTAATATCCCGGAGTACAACCAATCCATCTTTTACCGGCATCTTCACGTCCAAGATTACAACTTCAATTCCGGGGTTTTCGGCAAGCAGGCGCATGGCAGTATCACCGTCGAAGGCCTTATGGACAGTCATGTTGCGGCGCTCAAGGCGCTTGGACATTGCGTCTACAAATGCTTCCTCATCGTCTACGAACAGAATCTTTGCTTCCAGCATTGTTAATCCTCCTTGTTATATTCCTGAGCATTTTCGCTGTGAGGCAGTGGCAGCCTGATATTAAACCGGGCCCCCAGTCCCACTCCGCTTTCAACTTCTATCTCTCCGCCCATCTGATGAATGAGTCCGTAACAGATGGACAATCCCAGACCGCTACCCTTACCCACCGGTTTGGTGGTAAAGAACGGATCGAAAATTCTGCTTAAATTGGCCTCAGGAATTCCGGGTCCTGTATCAGCCACCGTTACATGGGCCATGTCATCTCCGGCTTTACAGCTGATCATGAGCTTTCCGCCTTTGGCTTCCATGGCCTGAATGGCATTGTTGATCAGATTCAGGAAAACCTGCTGCAACTCAGAAACCGAGGCCTTTACCGGAGGCATATTCCGGTCCAGATCAAGAGCCAGGTCAACCTGAGCATACCGTGCCTGCTGCATGGAAATTTCAACTACCTCCTCAATCAAAGCCGGTAGAGAAACCTCGGCAATTCTCGAGTCGGTCTGGCGGGCAAAGCTGAGCAGTTTATGAGTTATGTCCTTACAGCGCCCACCCTGATTACGAACCTGCTCAAGAGCTCTTGAAATCTCGGGGTAGCAGGACATATCCCTACCCTCATCTTCCAGCAGGTCACTCACCCAGCCTGCTTCCTCAATCATGATCGCAACCGGATTGTTAATCTCGTGTGCGATGCCTGCGGCCAATTCACCAATGGAAGCCAGTTTTCCTGTTTCCACCATCTGGCGGTTCATCATTTCATTTTCTTTATCGATAACCCTGAACCGGGTGACCAGTTTTCTTGAGAGATAAAGGGCCATAACAATGATACCCAGACCACCGGTCAGAAAAATAACCAGAGTAATAAATTCACTGCGGATCATGGCCGAGAATGCATCGCTTGCATTCTGCTGATACACCAGCTTCCATTCTCCATCTTTCAGCAGGGAAGATACAGTTACGTATTTTTCGTTATCACTTCCCTTGGAAAGCTGGATGGTTACACCTTCGTTGAGGACCGCCTTGCGTACTGTTTCATAAGGGGTAAGTACGAGGTTGCTGTCCCTGCTTGCCGGAGGCTTGGTCTGAAACACCCCGGCCTCATTGAGGATGTAAGCGTAACCGGTTTCACCGATGCGGATATTTTCCACAAGATGGGTGAAGGCCAGAAAGTCAATGGTTGCACGTAAAGTCCACTCGTTTTCACCGCTGCCGCTATTTACGGAGATGATAAAATGCGGCGACTGACGCAGCCCCATAAATACATCGCTGATTCCTGATATCTTTGCTCTGCTGTTCAGGTACCAATCCGCGTTGGAATAATCCGCATCAAGCAAATCAAAAGGTCCGGCGTATGCAACCTGACGCCCTGATTTATCAATTATGCCCAGATCAACGAATATTCGTCCGTACTGCTGCTGCATTGATTTCAGGGTCTGCTCCAGAAACTGTGGATCACTGAGCTGCTCGTAATCAAAGGCGCGGGTAAGATATTGAACCTCGCCCTGCTTCTCACGCAGGAAGTTGTCGACAGTTTCCTTGTGTTTATCCACCACCTCAGCCAGATGCGCATAAACCTTGGCGCGATAGATGGACCGAAACTGATCAAAGATTAACCCGCCAACAAGGATCAGCGGCGCAATTGAAACCGTAATAACGGTCAGCGCAATCTTGCGGGAAAGCTTGTCGTAGGATGTTCTCTTTTCAGTCTTCATATCTGTTTCCACTTTACTCTTTGCCTTGTAGTTTACGCCCCGCTTAAACGGGTGGTCCGTAATACCCCTTGAGCAAGGGCTGTGCCATAAATGCCTTTTGAGCACTTACGCCCCGAACGAGACAAAACTCACATAACATACCGTAATATTATAGTTTATTACAAACAATCATAAGCAGCTTTATATAATGTAGGAGATAAACAGGATTAGAATTGAAAAAAGCGAATCTGAACGAATCGCCTCAACATCGGTACATTTCACCCCGGTGATACAAAACACCCCTTTGATTAACTTTAAGTTCCACTTCCCGGCTCTGTTACGTTTTTCACAAAGAATTGCCTGTCCACAACTTACTAGCGGGGCGAAACACCCCGCCTGATTACTGAACATATATGAACGGACACCTTGCCAACCCATTTTTCTTCGATTTTTAAGATAAAATGAGGATTTCGAGCCTATAGGCACAAAATTACCCGAAGACATGTTAAATCAATATTACCAATACCTTAAGAACACCAAACAGATGTAAGCAGACGTTTTTATGCACAAAATACCCAGAGGTTTGGCATGTTCATTGTAAAAGGTGAAATATAGCTACGGAGGGAGTCATGAACAGAATTCGAGTACTTCTTGTAGATGACGAGGAAGGTTTCTCCTCAGTACTGGCCAAAAGACTGGTCAGAAGAGCAGTTGATATAGACACCGCCGCTTGCGGAGAAGAAGCATTACACCGGCTTGAAAAGGAACCGTATCAGGTAGTTGTTCTTGATATGAAAATGCCGGGGATGAACGGTCTTGAGGTTTTGAGAATGATCAAAACCAGACACCCGCAAGTGGAAGTTATCCTGCTGACAGGTAACGCAGATATGAACAGCGCTCTGGCTTCAATGACTGCTGGAGCATTCGATTTCATGCTGAAACCCGCTAACACCGAAATTCTGATGAACAGAATTGTGGATGCTGCAAGGCAAGGCCTCATTCACAGGGATAAAGCGGTTTAAAATAGGATTTCAAAACTTACTATGAGCAGCAGTAAACAGACATTTTGTGCACGCAGAATTTCTCTGGCGGTACTGAAGAAACTCTGGAGTTCCTTCAAAGATCTGCTGCCTATCATTCTGGTAATTGCATTTTTCCAGATTGTTGTTCTCAGGCAGCCTCTGCCGAACCTGGGAGAGGTGGCTTTCGGCGGCCTGCTTGTAGTTCTCGGGTTGATGCTCTTCATTCAGGGGCTGGAGATGGGACTCTTTCCTATCGGGGAAGAAATGGCCCGTGCTCTGGCCAGGAAGGGCAGTCTATTCTGGCTGCTGACCTTTGCCTTTCTGCTTGGTTTTTCAACAACGGTTGCGGAACCTGCGTTGATTGCCGTTTCAGCAGAGGCTGCCAACATTGCCGCACAAGGCAATTTGATCGCTCCCGGAGAAGAGTCACTGAACAGATACGCATTAGGACTTCGCCTGTCAGTGGCCTTCTCTGTCGGAGTGGCCATCCTCATAGGAGTTTTAAGGATATTGCGCGGTTGGCCTGTACATTATCTGATCATAGGAGGCTACGTGGTTGTCATGCTGATGACCCTGATTGCTCCAAAAGAGATTGTAGGCATTGCCTATGATGCCGGCGGAGTTACCACCTCCACCGTGACCGTTCCCCTTGTGGCGGCTCTTGGAGTGGGTCTGGCTTCTATCATTAAAGGGCGCAGTCCGCTCTTGGACGGTTTCGGACTGATCGCTTTTGCCTCCCTCCTTCCTATGATCTTTGTCATGGGGTACGGGCTGACCGTTTTCTAATAGTCAGGCCGCGGGAGATGCCCCCTGCGGCCTGATAAATAATTTCACAGAGAGGAAAGCACTCTAATGACATTTCTGATTGAATTCGGACAGGTATTTCTTGCAACAATAAGAGATATACTGCCCATACTGATTCTGATCACGTGCTTTCAGCTTTTCGTGCTGCGTCAGTCCATTCCGAATCTTCGCAGCCTGATTATAGGTGGAATTTACGTAGTTCTCGGATTGGCAATGTTTTTGATCGGCCTGGAAAAAGCGCTGTTTCCAGTAGGCAAGATCATGGCGACCCAACTCTCCGCGCCTTCGCTACTGGCGGGCGAAGGCGGGGTCGCCGCACTGACGGACTGGACTTCCTATGGATGGGTCTATCTGTTTGCAGCAATGATCGGCTTCTCAACTACCATTGCCGAGCCGTCTCTGCTTGCCGTAGCCCTTAAAGCAAAAGAAGTTTCTGGCGGAGTCATCAGCCAATGGGGACTGCGCATAACAGTGGCAATCGGGGTTGCGGTGGGAATTTCCCTTGGGGCATTCCGCATTGTTACCGGTACTCCGCTATATATATACATACTGGTCGGATACGTAATCGTAATAATCCAGACATTCATGGCACCCAAAAAGATCATCGCTCTGGCATACGATTCCGGCGGGGTTACAACATCTACAGTAACAGTGCCCCTTGTTGCAGCACTCGGGCTGGGACTTTCTGAATCTGTACCAGGCCGCAACCCAGCACTTGACGGTTTCGGGCTTATAGCATTTGCCAGCCTGTTTCCAATTATCACAGTCATGGGATATGCTCAGTACACACATTTCATGGCAGCTCGTAAGGCCAGGCAAATGTCTGCAAAAACAGCCCGAAAGAGCAGTTATTGCGACACTTCAAAAGTACAGACATCCGCTTCGTAACGGCGATGCGATAATCTCCGGACCTGAAGATCAGGGAGGAAAAAATGAAGTTTAAAATTATCCTTGCTCCGGTCAAACCGGATAAGACTGACGCTATAGTTGATGCAGCCAAAGAGGTAGGAGCCACCGGCGCTACAATTATCCCTGCCAGGGGAACAGGTATGCGCGAGGCGAAAACATTTTTCGGCCTGACCCTTGAAGATCAAACTGATATTGTTCTTTTCCTTCTGGAAGAACACATGGTCAAACCGGTCATGGAAGCGATCAAAACAGCTGGAGAGTTTCATAAACCCGGGACAGGCATTGCGTTCGTACTACCCGTGGAAAATGTGCTCGGTATGGAAAGCCAGATCGAAGTCTTCAAAGAAAAAGTACGTGACAGTTATTTTTAGGGAGAATTTGAATGAGTTCAATCATAGTAAAAGTTCAGGATGTAATGAAAAGTGACGTCCTGACTGTAGACGGGATGAATACTGCCAAGGAAGCAGCAGAAATAATGCGCTCCACCAAGGTATCGGAGCTGCTGGTCAGCAAAAGAAGTGAAGATGATGCCTGGGGAATAATCACAGTAAGCGACCTGATCGGTAAGATCCTCGTTCCTGACCGTAATGCAGAGAATGTTTACGTATACGAGATAATGACAAAACCTGTAATTACCATTCCCGCACAGATGGATATCCGCTATGCTGTGCGCCTACTGCATCGCACGGATGTGCAGCGGGCACCGGTCGAAGACATGGGCCAGATAGTTGGAATGATCACATTGCAGTCACTTATACTTGATAATGATCTGCTTTAGTATGTATCCAAATATGCTGAACACTACTTAATAACTAGCAGGAAGGGAGATTATGTGGGGAATATACTCAGCGCTTAAAGCAGCATTTAACCGCAAACGCAAATGCCGGAACTGTGGCAAAGTCACCATTGTAAAATATGAAGACAAGCTGAAAACAGTTAAATGTCCAAAGTGCGGGAAGGATCTCCCCCCACCAAAAGAGCAGTTATAAAAAAGACATTTCCTTTCCAATTCATTTTGGATCGACATACACAACCCGACTGTTGACCACACCAACACCCCAAGTCGGACTCCGAAACGGCGGATTACCCCATCCGCCGTTTCACTTTTTCTGGCAGTAGTCATGCCCCAAAATAGCATTAAAAGGTGAGACCTGATAAACGCCATCAATACCGAGACTGTCTAAAGCCTAAAGTACCAGGTGAAAATACAATTTCCTTTGCTCAGTTTAAAGCGGCGTTCAGTCTTGCTGCTTCCTGCAACGAATCAAAATAGACACTCTGAATATCTTCCGAAGAAATATTAAGCTGCCTGCTAAAAACCATCACACTTTCCCAGTCAGCTCTTTCAATAGCGGAAACCAGCTGAATGTATGAATTGAGGACTTCATCGCCGGAGGTAAGCCCCAACTTGAATTCGTTGTTAAGCGGCAGATATTTTACAACTTCGCTCATGGATATATTCAAAAGAGCATCAAGCATGGAGAAAAGACCGAACATGTACATCTCTTCTCTTTTTTTCGTCGATGCTACTTGCAGCTCAGCCAGAGCTTCGAAGAAAACAGCTCTGGTTATTGCAATATTACACAACTCTTCCGAATAAAGGGAAGAACCGATATCCGAGATCACAGCCAGGCGCAGCCAGTGCTTCAGCCTTTTCTCTCCTATCAGTCTTGCCGCCTGAGACAGGCTGGTAATCTCAACTGAAAAATTGAAAGCAGCAGAATTCAAAAATCTTAACAACCGGTAAGACAAAGTCACATCTTTTCTAATGATTGAAAGAACGGACTCGATATCCAGATCAGGACGTTGAATTTCATTCAAGACACAAAGTCGGGAAGATTCAGCTGTTGAAATCTTGCGCCCTTCAATCATCTCCGGTTTAGAAAAATAAAATCCCTGAAACAAAGTGAATCCCAGTTCCTTCAATTTCAGGAATTCCTCATTGGTTTCAACTTTTTCAGCAAGAAGCTGAACCTTTTTAGATCCCAACTTTCGCGCAATTGCCTCAACCTGCTCAAAACTCTGATCAAGAACATCCACTTTAACTATATCTGCAATTTCAATGAATTGTTCAAATTCATCGGCCCCGGTGTAATCATCGATTGCAATGGTATAGCCAAGCTGCTTCAGTTCTACCAATGCCGAAAACACCTCATCGGTCAAAGAAGAATTCTCCAGAAGTTCAATTACGGTATAAGAAGGAGGTAGAGCTTTAGGAGCTTTTTGTACAATCAGATCATCCGTAAAATTAATGAATAATTTTTTGGCTGACTCAAAATCGTCCTGAGAAAAAACAAACCCGCAGGTAGCCACACAAACTGTTGCCAGGCTGGGATTATTGATAACAGCTGCAACTGATTCTCCTGAGTTCCTGAACAAAAGTTCATAACCGCAGGCAGTGCCAAACAAATCAAAAATAGGCTGTCTTGCTACGAAAACGGACTCGAAGTAGACTTCGGTGGGGGCTTTATCTTTCATGTCCGAACCATATAAAATACCTATACCGAATTCAATGATTAAGCCCCGGAGAATCAAAGAATAAACACATAATCAATAATCTCAATGCGCTGTCTGAAAGCAACACATGAAAGGAAAAAGGATGGCATAAAAAAGTGAAATTACGTTCATGGTCTTTGCCTTAACAATTCATGAAAAAAATTATTCAAACACAAGTTCACATGGAGAAATCGGCTGGAATTTTCAGCTATGTATCCTGGAAGCCATTCGTCGAATCAACAGTGAAAATAAAGCAAAAACCAGCAGAAAAGCATTACCATAATCACTTTCCGATCCTAGCACGCACCCACTGGCTCCGCCGGATGAGTTAAGACCGAGAATCTGAGGATCATCAATAAGCCCTGCATCCGGGTTTTCATCGAAGAGCCCTCCGTCTTTCACGACTGATATAACATAATAGGTTTTAGTCGCATTCAAGGTAGCTATGCTATCTATATAAGTGCCCCCGGAATCTGTCAGCCACCAGTTGCCGTCCTGATAGTCCTCAAACTCTGCATAGTGAAATGGTTGGTTGGTGCCGTTACTATATAACTTGGATAGCCCTAATGCCTTCGCTGTTACCCCAGGAAGCCCGGTTACTGCATAGCGCACACTGACAATACCAGCTTCTGAAGTCTGGACCCTGAAAGACGACTCAAGACTATATACTTCATCAAATGAAGTTCCATAACCGGCATTCACACTCTCGGAAGTCTGTTTCAGGCTGCTCTTGCTAAGAAAAGTTGAAACCGGCGCATCAGGCTGGTCAGGGTTAAGACTGATATCTCCTTCTGAAGGGGAATCTCCACTCATACCGCTGATTACAAGTGCGTACGGCTGGGGTCCGTTTGGTATATTGTGAGCCGTCACTTCAAATGTATAGGTTCCTGTCTGTGGACTATCAACACTCACTGAAACAGTATTATTCAACCGATCAAAATTAGTCGAAGCTGTTTTGGTCCTGAAGTTTGCTATAAGTCCAGGAGTAAAAGATGCTTTATGCCATACCCCGGCGACCCTGACCAGACTCAGTGAAGTTGGATTAGAATTATGACAGTAAACCCCAAAGGATCTACTTGTCTTCTCTAATGAAATAAAGATACTGCCGTCATTAATATCAAGCCCTACAGGTAGGGCATATTCACCATTTGGGATATATGCGAATGATTTCCTGAAAATTTCATCTCCTACAACCCCACCACTATACTCATAAACAACGACTGAAATATCACCGAGAAGACTGTTACCATTATAAAATGCAAGGGCAACTGATTCGAGTGTGCTTGGATAGGAATCAGGCGTAAATATAATTCCTGTGGCCTCCCCTGTATAGAACCCGCTGACACTGCTGATAAACTGTTTTTTAATCAAGGGACTGGCACTGACAGCGTTATCGGGATATGCCCATTCCCCGTCGGGCTTTCTGACCCGCAGGTCAAGATCATTGACCAGCCCTCCGCCTGCAGCGACAGATCCGGGATAGTCAGTCCAGCTCAGTGTAGCTTTTAAGGGCTTTTCACTATTCTCAACTTCAAAAGTGAATGTCCTGGAATAATCCACATCATCCGGGGCAGAGTCTTTTATATCATAGTATTTAATAACATGACTGCTGTCAGAGTTGATAGAGGTTTCAAAATCGAGTCTTCCCCATCCTTGGGAATCTTCCGGTGCGGATTGCAGTTCCTGAGCAGTCTCTGTTCCATATTGACCGGGATAAATTGAAACAGCACCATTCACGAGAGCCGCTTTGATTAAAGCCGCACTGGGACTGGAGAAGCACTCCTCCTTGATAAGATATTCACGCATGATGGCTGCGGTTCCGGCTACCAAAGGAGTGGACATGCTGGTTCCCCCAGACCAATAGTAATATTGGTTGAAAGTGCCCCATCCGTTACCTAACTGTTTGGAAGATCTGGTAGAAAGGATATTTGTCCCCGGAGCCACTATTTCTGGTTTGTAACGCCCGTCAATTGTAGGTCCGCGACTGGAAAAGGCAGCCATGCCATAAGGTTTATTCGATAACAGGTCCGAAGCTATGGGCTCAGCATAAGTCCTGAAATTAGACCATACAGATTCTGCGAAACCTTCTCCTGTTCCAATTCTATAAGATTCAGTAGCCCCTACGGAAAGGCAGTTCTTTGCAGTGGCAGGACTGTCGACACAATATTTGTCGGTAATCCCGTCCATATCCTTGTCATAACCGGCGTTCCCTGCTGCGTACAAAATAAGGAAATCCTTGTTATTCCACATAAACTGGTCAACATTAAGACTTTCACTGCTATAATCCCCAACACCGGCTGTACCCCAGCTGTTGGTGTGGATGCGTACCCCGGCGTCGTAGGCGGGCTGAAACAGATTATTCAGATCAGAGGGAATTCCGGTCAGCGAACTACTGCCGTCAGAAACCCCGGCAGACTGAAAAAAGACTTTGGCCTTGGGAGCAACTCCAGCATAACAGGTGGAAGGAAAGCTGTTATCAGCAGGCGATGCCCCGGACATCATACCATTTCCAAGAACAATACCGGCAACATGTGTACCATGTCCGCTATAATCGTTTTGCTCAGCTCCAGTCAGGGTAAGGTAATCGACAACCCTAGTTCCTCCCTCTCCGTCGCTGAAATCAAGGTGCATATCACTACTGTCCCCGGTATCGAGCCCACTGTCACAGATTCCTACAATCTGCCCTTCACCCAGAAGTCTTGTTCCTGAAACGGGCCATACTTTGGACTGCTCTGAACGAATTTCAGATATTCCAGTTGAGATATTATTGCCGGTGCGGTGCTCAGGAACGCGTTCAATCCATTTTATACCGGAAATTTCCTTGAGCTCGGATACCTTTTCCACTGCTATTTTAATGTTTAAAATACAGTTCCATTCCGACGAAGAACTGGAAATCACCGTTCCGCCCAGAGAGACCACTTCAGAACTAAGTTCTGATATGCTTTCGCCGGGAAAAGCCACTACACGTACTTCAAGCATTCCGGACTGGCTGGTCAGTTTCTCGGGCGTAATATCGAAGATTTCATTAGATAGTTTTAAATCCGCCTCATAATCTCCAACATACCGGACACAGGAAAGGGCCCGTATATCGTCAATCCGCGACTCAGCAGCTTTAACAATGAATGCATACTCTGGAATATAATCATAAAATTCAGCGCCCAGTCCAGTTACAGCCTTTTTCCATTCGGCCTGAATAGGGCCACTAAACTGAAGTACATAATAACTGTATTTTTCGACACTTACGACCGCCGAGAACAACCGGATAAATATATTTGTTGATTTTAATTCAGAAGGACTATCAGCAGATGCGGAAGCTGATGTTGAGGGAATAGAAAGATCTGACCCAAGACTTCCCAGAGTAGGGTCAACCTGCTTATTATGAAATAAAAGCTTTGGAGTAGTGGAAACTCCAGCAGCAGAAATGGATGAGACAGGCACAAAGGAGACGTATACAAATGCACAAAGGCATAGAAAGATAAATCCAGACAAACGCACTATACAAATCTCCAGGATAGTTATTGTCTGGATGCAATATGGCAAACGGCATAGTGTGTCAATAAACGCAGCAGCTCTATTGGCACACTAAAACCAGATCAATCTTTAATATCTTTCAATTACGGATGTAAATTTATTAGATATCAACACAATAAACATCACATACAATTACACCTGCATTCAAACCAGATCTGATCATTCAGAAAATTTTTTAAAATCACTAAAAAACCTTTGCCGGTACTTTTCAACCTGAGCAGGACTGGTCATGATCATATCGAGCTGCCTGGTATGAGTAATCAAGTAGCCAAGCACCTTTAAATGGTATTCCATGTCCTTACGGGTCAATCCCTCCAGACGGGCTGTGAGGCTGTCCTCACGAATACGGATTCTAAAATCAAGTTCTTCAAGAATACTGCCTATAAATCTGGCCCTTAAAATTTTACGTTCCGGATTCGCCGCCCCTCCTTTGAACTGAAAACTCGCATAATTTTCGGAAGTACGTTCTCCCACCAAAGATTCCACTGAACAGAAATGGAACCCGAATCGGGACTGGAGGCAACAGTAGTTCCTTGAAATCATGAAATAGTTTTTCTGGGAATATCTGGTTCGTGAAGTTACATTCAGGTTTGGATTCATTGTTGCCTCAAACATAACCGACACAAGACCCTTGCCATGAATTGCAGGAGGCCCCTCCCATGGAACAGCCTGCATACCGGCCCACAAAGCACGCATCGGTATTGAACGAACATGCTCCATAAAGACGCATCTGGGATTGATATCGCCATCCTCACTTACACCATTTCCCAGATCAAGAATCCAGAACTGCTTGGGAACATTGCAGACAAGCTGTCTGGAAGCGGCTGCAATATGTTCATCACTCACCCCGAAGCCGAACATCTCACGCACGGCCATTTCGTGACAAAAGCGCATTATATCATGATATGTTTTGCACTTTGAAGGTCGAAAATCGGGTGAATCAGGATCAGTAAGATTAAGGCGGACAATATGCCTTGCGGCCTTGCGCAAGGCGGCCTGCACAGGGCTTCCTTTCATCAGCCGCTTACGTGTCTTTTCAGTCAGCAGGGCTTCCACAGGACCGGAATATACAGCGTGGCCGTCAGCGTCCACTGTCACAATCTGCCCTTCCTGAAGTTTCTCAAGAGCGTCCTCAACTCCGAAAAGAGCAGGAACCCCGAACTCTCGGGCTACATTGGCAAGATGCCCGGCCATTCCACCCTGCTCGGTAATAACCGCACTGCACCTGTCCAACAAGGCTGCCCGGCTTGGCAGGGCCTGCTTGAGAACCATAACCCCACCATCAGGAAAAGACAGTTTGTCCGCAGTCTTGCGTATTGGATAGATCGGGCCTATTCCGACACCGGGGCTTGCTGTTCGTCCGCCGGAAAGAATGGGTGCCGGCAGGTCCGGATTTTCAGCAGAATGATCAAGCCCGTCCTCGATAAGCATAAGCGGACGACACTGAAGAAGATAAAACTCGCCATCTTCAGTAATAGCCCACTCAATATCCTGCGGAGGCCCGAAATGCTCTTCAATCTGTGATGCGACTCTGGCAACCATAACTGCCTGTTCGTCTGTAAGAGAGGGATGCTTTCGAGACTCATCCAGCTCAACAGTGCGACAGACCCCTTCTCCGGCGTCGCAGATAAATTTCTCTTTCTTATCCGAAATAAGCCTTTCCAAGACTTGAGATGAAGGAGCGGGACTCACTACAAATTCATCTGTTTCGGTAGACCCGTCGACCACAGCCTTGGGCAGGCCCCATACAGAGTATAAAGTAATATTGCCGTCACGAATATTTACAGGGTTGCGGGAATAGGCAACTCCGGAGGCAACGGGGGCTATCATTTCAATACACCCCACACTCATGGCGACATCCTCATCCCTCAGTCCGCGATTATTGCGGTAAGCCATGGCCTGCAGGGAATATTTCGAGGCCATAACTTCTTTAATCGCCTCAAGCAGGGAACTTCTCTCCACATTAAGAATTGAGCGGTACTGACCGGCAAAGGTTGAACCTTCCCTATCTTCACCAAGAGCACTGGAGCGAACCGCAAGGTTAACCTTTCCACCTGCCTCACGGCTGAGATTATCATAAGCCGCATAAACTTCCTGCACGACCTCTTCCGGTAAAGGGGTCTCCATTACAAGCCTCATTACAGAGGATGAGACCTGAAATACAGCCTCCCTATTTTTAAAATCTGTTGCCTGAATACGCCTGTCTATCTCATCCTGCAGACCGTTTTGAGACATAAACTGGTAAAATGATGCTGTTGAAACAACAAACCCTGCAGGAATTCTCAACCCGAGAGAACTCCCGGCTTCACCAAGCATAGCCATTTTAGGACCGCACAAATCAGCCTGATCGCGGCCTACCCGTCTAAGATCAAGAACCAGTTCACCGGCACCGGAATAATGAATAGGTTCAATCTCCACTGCTATTCGTTCCTGAATCTCGTTGAAACTGTCGTATAGTTTTTTATAACCATCAGGGTTTAGTTTATTAAGGTGACTGATCATCTGGTAGGTGGAAACAGATATCCGTGTGCACAGGGCGCGCACATAGTGCATTCCATAAGGACTGAATCCACGCAGAGCTTCTTCCAGTTCGGCTATATGTTCATGTGTTGCTGTATTAGCCTGAATCAGCCTGCGGAAATGGTTATAACGGTCAGTAAGCAGTTGCCGGGCCTGTTCCGGATCAATACTTTCCTTTTTCTTTCTTACAAACGGAAGCCAGTCGAACAAACTCATCATTCATCAAACCCTTTAGTAATTGCCGATACCTGAACTATAATCCACCCCAACAAAGCAGAGATTGCATCTCCGCAAAATAAGCATACCCTCCAACACAAGAGCACTGCAATAAAAACCGGAACCAGAAACAACTATTTTTCCATGAAATCTTGGGGCTAAAAAGACCTGCCCGGACAGTTCAAATAAAACTCGGCCTAATCAGTAAAATCCAACGACCTCAAATTCATTCCTTTACACATCAGTATACTGGCTGGACTCTTCATAATACTCTGCTCCAGCGCAACTCCGCAGCATCAGAAACCGACATTAAAACCGCATTACCCAAAACACAGGGGAAGAAGACATGAAGCGTTCCGTCATTGCTACTTACGGGGTCGTTTCGATCAGATCGTTCTAGACACAATGAATTGCATGCGAACATAAAATTGATGCCGCCTTTGCCATCGGCGCCCTTTTAATTAAATCTCGTTGAAAAATGGACTGAGTTTTCTCCCCTGAAACATGGATAATACGGGTTGGAGTTTCACAATCATTATGAGCCCAAACACCTTATTTTTAAAAAAATTTAATTTTTTTTAAAAAAGGTGTTGACTTGATCGTCACATTTCCATAGAACCCTCCTCGTGACGTCGGGATGTAGCGCAGCCTGGGAGCGCACTTGAATGGGGTTCAAGGGGTCGGAGGTTCAAATCCTCTCATCCCGACCATGTCAAAAAGAACACCCCGCGGGTCGTAACCCGATTACGACCCGCTTCTTTTGACAACCCTGTCACCCAAGACTTTCGACGAAGCTCCTGCTAAAGCAGTTGAGCGTGTCTGCAAAGACATTAACGTTAAAGAAAGTCACAATATAACCGGATGCTTCCGTGGCTCAGTCGGTAGAGCGCGTCCTTGGTAAGGACGAGGTCAGCAGTTCAATCCTGCTCGGAAGCTCCAGCGAGTACTAAACGCCCTGTTTCATACGAATCAGGGCGTTTTCTTTTATTTAAGGAACTTACCTGTACCCTTCTCCAATAACGCCCACTCCCTGAAATTTATTCACCAGCTCTGAGAAAACGAACAAGCTAAAAACTCAGCCCTCTTTTCCTGATTTCAAAAACTCGATTGTCGCAAAGTGTATCCACTGCCAATTGCTTCATATTTAAATCCAAATATCCAGCGGCAGTTACAATTCCATTCTACGCCAATAAACAACCTTCCCACTTTGGTTGAATGCCCTATTTCACCCGTACGTAGAATTAATCTCATATAATATGAGACTGTTTGTCTGTTTTACTGGCCTGCATAGTTTTCAGGCTTTCCTTATAATCTGGTGCATTCGTTTAACGATCTATTAGCTCCCCTCTCTAGCCATCTATTTATTTTGATTACTAAGCAGCCAGTATTACTATCTCTAAATTGAAATCTTAATTTTTAATTACCCTAAGGCAGAAATCCAACTTGACATATTTTCAACTGCAACCTATTTCAAGGCTATTGCGGATATCAATTATCCACAATAGCCAAAAACACAAAGGAGAGATATTATGTTTGACGAAAGATTTATGAGCGTTGTCAGCAAAGAAGGTGTTGTCTCAATCGTTTCATGCGCAGAAGGAGAAGCTCATGTGGTAAACACATGGAACTCCTATCTGTCATTCCCCGAGGAGAACAAACTTCTTATTCCCGTATACGGAATGCGCAAGACACAAAAAAAAGTGGAAATAAATGAAAATGTACTTTTAACTTTGGGAACTAAAGAGATAGAAGGTAAAATGGGTCCGGGAACCGGGTACCTGATTAAAGGAACTGCAGCTTTCAAAAGGGAAGGGGTCAACTTTGAATCAGTTAAAACAGCATTCCCCTGGGCCAACCGCGTTCTTGAAGTAACTGTTTCCTCCGTAAAACAGACAATATAATTTACAATCAACACCAATCAATAAGTGACTTCTGTGGTTTTGTTTGATCAAATCCACGACATTCACATAGCCCAGAAGTCACTTATACCCTGTCGGAATTATCGTTAAACACCCAACATTTAATTCCCTTGCGAGCCTGTATACCAAGTGATAAAATAAAAAAAATTACTTGCTAACGGGGTATTACATGCAGTTCAGTATTGGAGTGGAATATGCGTTCCATTCTTTATTTTATATGACAGACCTACCTGAAGGTAAAACCATCGGCATCAAACAGATCGCCGAGCTAAACTCAATATCAGAAACATATCTATCCAAGGTATTCGCTAAACTTAGAAAAAGCGGCATCGTGAGATCCATACCGGGAGTGAAGGGTGGATATGAACTTGCAAAACCGGCTGCAGACATCTCATTCTGGGACGTAATTGAAGCAATTGAAGGTCCTTCATTCTTTTTTCAGTGCGCCGAAATAAGAAAGAAAAACGTTTTTGCCGATGAAAAGGACACTCCCCCGAAATGTCCCTGCCTGATTAAAGTTGTCATTCAGGAAGCAGAAGAACTTTTCAGGGACAAGTTGCGCTCCAGATCACTGCGCTGGTTATACGACAAAGTATATAACGATTTTTCAGATGATAAAAAAAGTGCAATCGGACACTGGATGAACTCAATTTAAACTTTCTTTCTTCAACCACCGAAAATCAGTTTAAAGATTACTGTAAAAACGAAAACCGGCCTTTAAGAGTAAAAACAGGGGCCGGTTTTTAATATTATCAATAGGTCTTGTATTTAATCCTCACCGATATCTTCAGCCCACAACTCGGGCTTCTCTGCCTGCAGTTTCTCCATAAGCGAAATACAGTCAGGATGATCCAGAATATCGACTTGAACTCCCCGTGACCTCAAAAAATCTTCATTGCCGCCGAAAGTTTTATTCTCACCAATTACAACACGCGGTATTCCGAATTGCACGATTGTACCAGAGCACATCATGCACGGAGATAGTGAGGTATACAACACAGTATCTTTATAAGACCGCTGCCTTCCGGCATTGCGCAGGCAATCCATTTCACCGTGGGCAATAGGGTCACCGTTTTGCACACGTTGATTATGCCCCCGGCCTATTATCTCACCGTCACGAACAAGGACGGCGCCGATAGGAAGCCCACCTTCGTCAAAACTTTTTTTTGCCAATAGATAGGCTTCATCCATAAATTCATTGTCTTTAATCGCCATATTCATCTCCTGTATGTTCATGCAGTATGGTGTTTTTTCTTAAAATCTGCCAGAAAAAGACAACAGCATATTCTAAAATCATTAAATCCTTCAAGGAGTCCGTCTTGGCAAAAGAAAGCACTTTTCTAAAAGAACGCTATGCCACTTACTATGATCGCTACCAAAGGTTTCAAGCTGTGGCGGACCTCATTCAGGAACTGAAACTTGGTCCGGGAATGCGTATTCTTGATGTAGGAAGTTTTGACGATGAGTTTTCCCGCTTTCTACCCAAGCACAAAATTCGCCCGTGGAACGATAAAATCCTTTCAACAACAGCCCCGCTGCCCTTTCGCGACGGATTCTTTGACATTGTCACAGCGCTGGATGTACTGGAGCATGTCCCGGCACTGGAACGCTCTTATTTTATTCAAGAAATTTCGCGAGTAAGCAGAGCTGCGCTAATTATGTCCTTCCCGGTTAAAGAGGCCGAAGAAACAGAACAGTTTGTTCTTAACATGACCGGCAACATGTGGCTGGCTGAACACCGGGAGCACGGCCTGCCCGACCCTCATTATGTGGAAGAAATATTAAGTTCGCTGGAAATGGACTTTGAGCGGCACCCAAATGCATGTCTGCCCTCATGGATGGCTATGCAGCTGACTATGCACAGGCTTCGTGAAGACCTTAAAGATAAAGTAAGCAACTATTTCAACCGCAACTTCTACAAAATGGAAAACAGAGAACCCGCCTACAGGGCAATCTACGTTTGCAAACCTCGCAAAGATATTTAGACCAGCTAAATACTGCGCACTGTGGCAAATGCCCGGCTCAGCCACATAAATAGTAATGCTGCACCTGCCGTCCCGGCAGCGGCTATCCTTACAAACCCATCGTAGCCCATAAAATCGACCAGAACTCCTCCAAGTAATGGTCCCAGAAATGATCCTAGATGGACTGTAAACATCATCATATTAACATTAAAACCACGATATCGAGGCTCGCTGACTGTAAACATTAATGAGTTCAGAGCAGGAGCACTCAGCCCCATGCCAATACCGAACACAATAGCAATAGGCACAAGCATTGTTTCATCCTCAAGTCCTGTCAGCAGCATAAAACCAGTCGCGGTAATTATAAACGCTCCAAAAATCAGGACTCTTTTGGAAAAGCGGTCAAAAACAGCTCCGCCGAATAAACGGATAGCAATCATCACTCCCATCTGCACTGAAAAAAAATAACCTGCCTTGCCAATTCCACGTGAGTGAGCAAAATCCTGAAAAAGAAAGAACAGACCGGTAAAAAGCATAAAATATACACCGTTAGCAGCAAGTACAGTAAGGATAGGCATCCGTGCAAGGTTGGCGTATGATTCACGGGAAGTAATGGACTCAGCACCCTCCTTTTTCCGCACAGCCATCTTTAAGGTACGGCTGCGCAGAAAAAGGGCAAGACAAAATGAAATAGGGATCAGCCCTGCTGTTCCGGCATAAATCCAAGTGGGGTTCCCAACATAAGGACTTATCCTTTCTGTTATATCCGGAAGCAAAGAATAAGGGAGCAAAAGGGCTGTCGAATAAAGACTGAATGCGGAACCTGCATTTTCAGAACAAATCATTGAAACCAGCAGAGCTACACATGGCGCAAGGGTCATAAACATTCCCACCCCCTGACCTATTCTGAGCAGTGACAGAACCCAGAAATCATCCACAAACAGGTAGCTGCATCCTCCAAGAAGAACCAACAGCATCCCGCTGAACATGAACCTGTAGGCATTCCCCAACGTTATCCTGCTGCTTACTGCAGCATACATAAACATCCCCGACAGGGAATAAACACTGATAATGAACCCGGATGAACTCCTGGAAAAGCCCAGATCCTGAAGATATACGTGCAGGCTGTAGTAAACCGAGATATTACAGACAGCGAGAAAAACAACGCAGCAAAGAATAATAAATTCAAATACGGGAAGTCTCTGCGATTTTCTGGGCATATAATAATTTTCGATTAAATGGTTGGCATAATGTCACCTTGATATCCGACTTGCCTGAACTAGCCAATACATTTGAACTGGACCACGATGCTATGCAGGTGTAGATAGTCCTGAAATAGCAACCTGTTTTATAATGGATCAATTAATATGACACCAGCTTCAACCATAGCTCTGATATTTGCAGTACTGATTTTCGCCCTAATTCCAGGACCGGGAGTAATGTCCATCATTGCCCAGTCTGTTGCCCGTGGATTTAAATCTTCCGCCCTTTGGTGCCTGGGCATTGTCAGCGGAGATCTTGTTTATCTTGTTCTTGCTATATTCGGAATGGGCTTTGTGGCACAAAAGATGGGCACCGGTTTCATGATCCTTAAATGGATTGGCGCGGCATATCTGGTCTGCTTAGGTATCCAGTGCTGGAGAACTCCTCCGCCTGCTGATCAGAATGATATTCCGGTTGAAAAAAGTTTCATCAGAACTTACTCGGCCGGACTATGCCTCTCCCTTGGAAACCCTAAATTAATAGCATTTTACTGTGGATTCCTGCCCGGATTCATGAATCTTCAGACTTTAAAAACCACAGACATAATTATTGTCGTAAGTGCTGTAATTCCTACGGTGCTTTCAGTTCTCCTAGGATACGCATGGCTTGGAAATAAAAGCCGGAATGCTATTCGCAGTCCACGTATATGGAAAATAGCAAACCGCAGTGCAGGGTCAGTACTTATAGGCTCCGGAGTAGCTGTAATAACAGAATAATAAACATATATGGTTATAAAATCTGCCCGGCATTCTTAATATAATGGCAGATTTTATATTACCAGAGAACCTATTCTCTTATTACTTTGCAATATACTTAAGTGCAAATTCAACATGTGCCTCAACAGTATCTATTAAGGGAACCGAGACATCCCCTTCCCTGATCAACAGCCCAATTTCAGTGCAGCCAAGTACAACTGCCTCAGCCCCCTGTTCCACCAGCCCATCTATTATTCTAATGTAATCTTCCCGTGTCTGGTCCAAAATTCTGCCACAACAGAGTTCATCAAAAATAGTTTTATGAACCAGAGCCCTATCCTCACTTTCAGGAACAACTACATCCAATCCATACTTATCCTTCAAAGGTAGTGATAAAAAATCCTGCTCCATAGTAAATGCAGTTCCAAGCAACCCGATCTTGGCAGCCTTAATCTTATCTGCCCCTTCTGCAATGGCGTCAGCCATGTGGAGCAATGGAACATCTATGGCTTCCTGAATTTCAGGGGCAACTTTATGCATTGTGTTGGTAGCAATCAAAATGGCATCAACACCTCCATTCTCGAGACTTTTTGCACCTTCAACCAGATCGTCAGCTATCGAATCCCAGTCATTTCTGCCCATATTTTCCGCAAATGGAGCAAAATCAACACTGTACAGGACCATGGGGCATGAGCAGAGTCCTCCGAAAATATCTCGGACCCCCTCATTCAGCCTTTTATAGTATATAGCGGTAGACTCCCAGCTCATCCCGCCAAGCACTCCCAGAGTTTTCATTCTCAGCTCTCCTATTTCATAATTAATAAGCAACAGTGACAATAGGTTTAACATTAAAATCTGTACCGCAAAACACACAAAGACACAATTATCGATCAGTACAGTTTTGGAAGAGATTAATTTTTGATTCAAAATTAAAAATATTATTTTCCACTCTATTCTAAGCATTTCTTAAATCGCAATAAACACTGTAAACACCCTGAAAATTCATACCCAAAAAGAAGGAATTAGATAGATATCGTAATTTAAAAAATAACCACCTGTAAAATATATTTCTAAAACACTTTTTATACTTAAATTACAGGATGATAAAATGTCATTTTTTTCACAATCAAAAACATAAAAACAGACGAAAAAAGTCCGAAAAAGGCATGATTTTCAAAGCGTATTTTTTGCAAAACACCCCTTGACGTAACCTTGATTAATAACATACCTATCGAGCAGGTATAAAAACCCATCTGCTGGGGAGGTATTAATACCCCCTCACTGGATGGGGAATGAGGCGCGTCGGATCGGTGTGCCCCGTTTTTCTATTTATGGCGGTTTTCCATGGAGGATTAAACCGCGAGGATTAACAGGGCTGACACTGGACGGGGCAACAAAGGTCCTAAGCATAAGGCTTAGAGTCCAATTGCATTGAGAGGGGATCGATATCATGGCAAACGGAAAGAAACTATTGCGATTGTCCGGTATCCTGATTGTCCTGGCAGGGGTGCTCGGCTTCCACATGGAGGCATTGAGCATGGTCGGAACCCCCCAGGAAAACGGCAATAAGCGTCCTGATCTGATCATGATCGACACTATTGCCGCGCAGGAAAAACTGGAACTGCCTGCTGTTGTGTTTCTCCACGATACACACACCAAGGCGGTGGCCGAGCAGGGCAAAGACTGTACTGCCTGTCACCAGAAGAGCGAAGGAGCCATCTCTTACAAGTTCAACAGACTTGAAGACGGAAGCTCTGAAGAACTCAAACAAATTTACCACAACGGTTGTATCAGCTGTCACGCTGCAGACGCCAAGGCCGGCAAAAAAACCGGACCTCAGGTTGGAGAATGCCGCAGCTGTCACGTTGCTGACCCCGAACTTACCGCTGACAGAGCACCCGCCGGTATGGAGAACATCCTCCACTACCGTCACTGGGATTCCAAGCTCATCGCGAAAGATGAAGGTCAGGACACCAACTGTGGAAGCTGTCACCACGTATACAACAAGCTTGCTCAAAAGCTTGAGTATGCAAAAGGACAGGAAGAAAACTGTAGCGTATGCCACACAGCCAAGCCTGAAGGCGACGTTAAACTGAACACTTCCGAAGCTTTCCACGGCCAGTGCGTTTCCTGTCACCTTGAAATGAAAGCCGCAAAGGCTGAAAAGACCGGCCCTGTCGACTGTGCCGGTTGTCACGGCCAGAATCAGGCTGCTGACATCAAGGAAGACAACGCTGCTGTTCTGAAAAAGCTGGGCGGAACCCTGCCCCGCCTCCCCAGAAACCAGCCTGACGCTGTTCTGCTTACCGCTCCTGTTCAGGAAAATGTTGCAGTGAAAGCCACTATGGCTTCCGTAGCTTTCGACCATAAGGCCCACGAAAACTACACCGAATCCTGCAGCTCCTGTCACCACGAAACCATGAACAAATCATGCTCCTCATGTCACACCGTTCGTGGTTCCAAGGAAGGCGGTTTCGTTACTCTTGATAAGGCCATGCACAAAGCCGACAGCACCAGATCCTGTGTGGGCTGTCACGCTGTAAAACAGAAAGACCCCAAATGTGCAGGCTGTCACGAACTCATGCCTAAGAACGTAATCAAGTCCAAGGAAACCTGTGCCGCTTGTCACAACGGCCCCGCTTCCACTTCCAGCGAGCCCGTAACCGGTGATGCCTCCGCCAAGGCAGCCATTGCGTCCGAGCTAATCATGAAGCGTCCTGCCGCTCCTGTACTGATTGCTGAAAAGGATATTCCCGAATTCGTGACCATCAACGTCCTCGAAAATGAATACAAGGCCAGCAAACTGCCCCACCGCAAGATCATCATGAGCTTGGTTGACGGCATGAAAAATGACCAGATGGCCAACACCTTCCACAGCACACCTCTTACTGTGTGCGGAAGCTGCCACCACAATAGTCCCGCTAGCGCCACTCCTCCGAGCTGCGCAAGCTGTCATGGTGGTAAAGTTCAGGATGGACGTCCGGCCCTCAAGGCTGCTTACCACGTTCAGTGCATGACCTGTCATGACGCTATGAACATCAAAAAGCCTGCTTCAACTGACTGCACCGCATGTCACGCGAAGAAATAGTAACGGATAGCCTTAAGGAGAACAGATAAATGTTACGCAGAACATTCCTCGGAATGCTGGGCGCAACCTGTGTGGGAGCAGCACTCCCCGCAGGTGCCGAGGCCGCTGGCAAGGAGTTCAAAGGTTATCCCGGAAGCAAGGGTGTACTCTTTGATGCTACCCGCTGCATCGGCTGCCGCAAATGTGAGGCAGCATGTAACAAGGTCAACAATCTTCCCGAACCCGAGAAGAAATTTGACGACCTTTCCGTGCTGGATGAAAAACGCAGAACCGATGCCAAGACCTTCACCGTGGTCAACAAGTACGCCGGACCCAAGAACCCCGTGTTCCGCAAGTCCCAGTGCAACCACTGTCTTGAGCCTGCCTGTGCATCCGCATGCTTTGTCAAAGCATTCAAAAAACTGCCCAACGGCGCAGTTGTTTACGATGAGTCAGTTTGTGTAGGTTGCCGCTACTGCATGGTTGCGTGCCCCTTCGAAATTCCGACTTACGAATATGATGAACCCCTGACTCCCCGAGTCATGAAGTGCACCATGTGTGCTCCCCGTCTGGCCGAAGGCAAACTGCCCGGCTGTGTCGAGGACTGCCCCAAGGAAGCACTCGTTTTCGGTGAAAGGGATGAACTGATCAAAATTGCTCGTGAGCGCATCAACCGCAACCCCGACCGTTACGTAGACCACCTCTACGGCGAACACGAAATGGGCGGAACCAGTTGGATGTATCTCTCCGGCGTACCTTTCAACGAAATCGGAATGCGTGAAGATCTCGGAACCAAGTCCGCTCCCGAACTCACAGCCGGTGCTCTGGCTGCAGTTCCCATGGTAGCAGGCCTTTGGCCCGTACTCCTTGGCGGTATCTATGCTGTAAGCAAACGCAACAGCAAAGTAGCCGATGAAGAACGCAAGGAAGCTGTTGAAAGCGCAATCGCAAGAGCGAGCGCAGAGGCTGAAAAGACCCTCGCAGATGCACTTGACAAGGCTGAAGTGGCCAACAAGCGCAAAATTGAGGTTGAGGTCAAGAAGGCCGTAGAAGAAGCCCTTAAGCCTGTAGAGGAAGACAAGGGTGAAAACAGCGAGAAGGAGGAATAGATGTCCACTCCCGCGAACAACGGCCCTAAATCGGCCTTTAATACCTTCAATCTGGTAGCTGGTGCTATCATCCTTGTAGGTCTGGTCATTACCGTGATCAGATTCACTCAGGGTATCGGCTCTGTTACCAACCTTGATGACAACAACCCATGGGGTATCTGGATCGGATTCGACCTGCTCTGCGGTGTTGCTCTTGCAGCCGGTGGTTACACAACTTCCGCCGCCTGCTATATCTTCGGACTCAAGCGCTTTCATTCCGCTGTACGTCCGGCAATTCTGACCGCGTTCCTCGGATACGCGCTCGTTGTCTTCGCACTGGGTTACGACCTTGGTCGCCCCTGGCGTCTGCCTTACCCCATCTTCGTTTCTCAGGGAACAACCTCTCTGCTCTTCGAAGTTGGTCTGTGCGTTATGCTTTACCTGACTGTGCTCTTCATCGAGTTCACTCCAGCCATGTTCGAATGGCTGGGCTTTAAGAAAATCAGAAAAGCGGTTGTTAAACTGACCCTCGTTCTGACTATCTTCGGCGTTGTGCTCTCCACTTTGCACCAGTCCTCCCTGGGCGCGCTGTACACCATCGCTCCTTCCAAACTGCATCCGCTGTGGTATTCTCCCTACATGCCGCTTTACTTCTTCGTTTCAAGTATTGCAGCAGGTATGTCCATGGTCATCTTCGAGGGCTCTATGTCCCACAAGAAGCTGCACCGCATGATGGACAAAGAATACATCAAGCATCATGACAGTGTTGTTTTCGGATTCGGTAAAGCAGCTTCCCTGGTCCTGTTCGGATACTTCTTCATCAAGACCATGGGTGTGGCATACGACAACAACTGGCATTACCTGACCTCAGGTTACGGCCTGCTGTTCCTGACCGAAATGCTCGGTTTCGTAGCACTGCCCTGCTTCCTCTATGCTGTGGGTGTTCGTGACAGAAACCTCAGCCTGATCAAAAACGCTGCCATCATCACCGTGCTTGGTATCGTTTTCAACAGGTTCAACGTTTCCATGATCGCGTTCAACTATCACCTGCCTTCTTCTGAAAGGTACTTCCCCAGCATGATGGAAATCGGAATCTCTGTATTCATCGTAACTCTCGGTGTAGTGATTTTCCGTTTCATCACCACCAGGATGCCTATTTTCTACGAGCATCCCGACTACAAAGGCGACCACTAGGCCGTCTAAGGAGACATCAAAATGGAAGCACATAACCTTCAGGAATACTACACATTCACAAAAGGTATCATGTACCTTCTGATGGGTGGAGCACTGGTCGGCGTCACTATGTTCTGGCAGTTCCTTATGGGTGGAAAGGCCTACCGTGACGAAAACAAAAAGAACTACGGCGACCACCACTAAGCCGAACTTGAGGAGAAACTATAATGTATGAACTTCTGACAGGGCCTCTGCTTTGGCTGGTTTTCGCAATCAGCTTCGGCGGCCTGCTGGTTCGCATCGTGCTCTACTTCAAGGGCCTCAGCCAGCAGCTCGACCGTGTTGCATATATGCCCCACCTGTCCTACGGACTTAAAGGTGCGTTCAATTCAATCATAAGCTGGCTCAACCCCGTGGGAGCACGCGGGTGGAGAAAAAAACCCGGCTTTACTCTTATATTCTTTGCATTCCACATCGGTCTGCTTTTAACTCCCATTTTCCTTGCAGCACACAATGTAATGCTGCAGGAAAACCTGGGCTTCAGCCTGCCGCAGCTTCCTGCGTTCTTCGCTGATCTGCTGTCCTGGACCGTGATCGTGGCCTGTGTTGCCATCATACTTCGCCGCATCGCGCTCCCAGAAGTCAGAATCCTGACCACAGCATACGATTATCTTATGCTGCTGATCACCGTAGCTCCCTTCGTGACCGGCCTTATCGCCCGTTACCACATGGGTGACTACCAGTTCTGGCTCCTGGCACACATCATTACCGGAGAAATCTGGTTGCTGTGCCTGCCTTTCACCAAACTCAGCCATTGTGTGCTCTTCTTCTGTTCCCGTGCTCAGCTCGGTATGGATTACGGCATCAAACGCGGTGGTATGAAAGGCTCCACCTTCTCCTGGTAACAGGAAAAAAGACAGCAAAATAGGAGAAGCAAAATGCCTCAAGGTAAGCTTTGTAACAGACAGCCGATCAAAACCGACGAGCAGCTCAAGCTGACTCTTTCGGACAAGAGCGGTAAGCAATACTACGCTGAAATGGCAGAACTGGATGTAGATACCAATCTGCTCTGGTCCACCATTCAGAAGACCATGAAATCCAGAACCAAAACCTGGTTGGAAATCTGCGCACACTGCGGACTCTGCGCCGACAGCTGCTTTCTCTATCAGGTTAACGACTGTGTACCCGAACAGGTACCCTCATATAAAATCCAGTCCACTCTCGGCCACATCGTCAAGAAGAAAGGACAGGTAGATAACGAGTTCATGCGCCACTGCATGAAGGTGGCCTGGTCTCAGTGCACCTGCTGCAACCGCTGCGGCATGTACTGCCCCCACGGCATCGACATGGGCGTTATGTTCTCCTACCTTCGTGGACTTCTCTACTCTCAGGGTTTTGTTCCCTGGGAACTGAAAATCGGTTCCGGTATGCACCGCGTATACCGTGCACAGATGGACGTTACCACCGAGGACTGGGTTGAAACCTGCGAATGGATGGCAGAAGAGACCGAGGAAGAATGGCCAGGTCTGACCATCCCCGTAGATAAACAAGATGCAGACATCATGTACACCTGTAACGCCCGTGAGCCTAAGCACTATCCGGAAGACCTCGCAGAAGCTGCGATCCTCTTCCACGTGGCAGGCGAGAACTGGACCGTACCTTCCGAAGGTTGGGAACAGACCTCTCTGTCCATGTTTGCCGGTGACTGGGAATGCTGCAAAGACAATGTCAACCACGTATACGAAGCCATCGAGCGCCTCAACCCCGCTCGTGTAACCGGTACCGAGTGCGGTCACGCACACCGTGCAACCGTTATCGAAGGTCCCTACTGGGCCGGTCGCAAAGACGGACTTCCTCCCAAGCCTTACATTCACTATGTTGAATGGCTGGCGGAAGCACTGCGCGAAGGAAAGCTCAAAATTGACCCTGCCAAAAGGATCAAAGAGCCCTGCACCCTTCAGGATTCCTGTAACTACGTACGTAACCAGGGCCTCAAGGATGTAACCCGCGAAATCATCAGCTATATTGTTGAGCCCGGGTACTTCGTGGAGATGGCACCGAACAAAGAGCACAACTACTGCTGCGGCGGTGGTGGCGGATTCAACGGAATCGGCCTTTACCGTGAACAGCGTAACGTCGCGCTGCGCAAGAAAATGGATCAGATTCTCGACACCGGCTGTAAGCTGGTAATTGCTCCCTGCCATAACTGCTGGGATGCAATCCGTGACCTTGAGGAAGAATATGAGATCGGCATCCGCTGGTCCTTCCTCAAACCTCTGATCATTGGTATGCTTGATCTGCCCGAAGGCATGCGTGTCGAATGGTAGTAGCATCGGCCCCTTACAAAAGGGGCCGATGATTATCTGATATTGTCCGCAACGAATGAGGTGTCACATGTTTAAGAAAATCCTTTTGGCGACTACCGGCTCACCAGTGAGCTTCGGAGCCGCCCGTGTAGCATTCGACATGGCGAAGCGCTACGGCTCTGAAGTTACGATCTTCCATGTTGTGGGTGTGCCCACCAAGGCATTCTCCCATGTTGTCAACGACGTTCGCACTGGTGAAGAAGTCGAGATTGATGAAGACTATCTCTCTTGGGTTGAAGAAGAACTCAAGACCACCTTTGCCAAGCAGTTTGAAGGTGCTGACAACGCCAAGATCGTTCTGACAACCGGTGTACCCGCCCGCGAAATTCTTCGCGAAGCCCGTAAGGCTGACAGTGATCTCATCGTCATGGCTGCAAGCTCCGGCGAGAACGCTTCCTTTCACAAGGGCTACCCCGGAAGCACCCTGCAGAAGGTGGCCAAAGCCGCTCGCTGCCCGGTCCTTTCTGTACACCGTGAATCTGCCTCCTACTGGGGCGGGTTCTCCAACATCCTTTTTGGTACCGACTTCTCCAAGCAGGCTGAGAGCGCTTTCAAATTTGCTCTGTCTACAGCCCGCGAACTCGACTGCGACCTGACTATCTTCCATGCCCTGGACATCAGCGGCAAGGTTCTGGACCAGAATGAAATCGAGGAAAACCTCATTACTGCCCGCAAGCGTATTCGTGAAACCTACGTTCCGCTCATGGGTGATTTCAAGAACTATGACATCGAAGTATGGGAAGGAACTCCCTACGTCGAACTCGTCAAGCTCGCACGTGAAAAGAGTGTCGACCTCATCTGTCTCGCTCATCACACCAACGAACTTGATCCGGAAAGAGCACGTATCGGCTCAACTGTTGAGCAGGTGATCCTCAGAGCGAACTGCCCTGTGGTCAGCGTCAGCAAGCCCGATAAAGTTTAGGTTAATAACTGAATCGAAAGAAATCCGATAAAACCGGCAGTTGAGCTACATATCTGCTGCCGGATTCATAAACAGGGTAGAGATTCACAGGAGGAGTTATTATGTCCAAGAAGATTTTAATCGTAGACGACGATCAGGATATCCGTTCCTACCTCAGCGAACTTTTCGCCGACAACGGTTACGAAACCGTAATGGCTGAAGACGGTTCCATGGCAATGGATGTTGCCGAAAACGAAAAACCGGATCTGATTACTCTTGATCTGGAAATGCCCGGAGAATGGGGTCCCCGATTCTACCGTAAGCTTTCCCAGAGCGATGAGCTTAAAAGAACTCCGGTAATCGTAATCAGCGGCCTGAACGCCAACAAGTACGCAATTCCCAAAGCGGTAGCCACTTTGACTAAGCCCTTCGATGCAGAAGAGCTTATTAAAATAGTCAAAGAGACTATCGGTTAACGGGATTCCATATCGAGGCCGGTCAGTGATTAATCACTGGCCGGCCAAATTTTTTTAGCTTGAATAAACGCTAAGGTAAGGTGTAGGCTTCTCTCCACAGGGAAACATAACCCCCTAAAATCATTAAACAGGTGACTGAAATGCCCAAAAAAATAATGGTTGTGGATGACGATCCGTACATCGTGGATTACCTCGTCAGTGTCTTTGAGGACCACGGCTACCTTACCTGCCGAGCGTCCGATGGGGTCTCAGCATACGATGTGGCCGTAGCTGAAAAGCCAGACCTGATTACACTTGATCTGGAAATGCCTCACGAATGGGGCCCGCGCTTTTACCGCAGACTCACACTTGAAGATGAATTTTCCACAATCCCGGTTATCGTAATCAGCGGTCTGCCGGGTATCCACATGGCGATCAAAAGAGCTGTTGCAACCATCAAGAAGCCTTTTGATCCCACTGAAGTTATCGAGATAGTAAGAAAGGCCCTGGGCGAGACCGACGACTAAAGGCAAACAGTCGCGGAGGGGGCCTTTCTTTCTTTATCCGGTTATGGGGCCGGATGTTTTGTCATGTTTCCCGGGGGTGCAGGATGAATGACAGGAAGTTGATGCTGGTTGATGACGAAGAGGGAATCAGAAGATTCCTCGGGCTCACGTTAATGGACTTTGGTTATGAGGTTAAAACTGCTGAAAACGGCGAAGCTGCCCTCAAGCTACTTGATTCATTTCTTCCGCATATAATTGTTACCGATATCAAGATGCCGCGCATGGACGGTATTGATCTGCTTAAAGCAGTGAAGGCTGACTATCCTCAAATAGAAGTCATTATGCTTACCGGTCACGGGGATATGGATCTTGCCATTGAATCTCTGAAATTCGAAGCAGCCGACTTCATCACCAAACCTGTCAACGATGAGGTTCTCGAAATCTCCCTTGATCGGGTGATGGAAAAAATCCAGCTTAAAAGACAGGTCCGCGAATATACGGAAAACCTTGAACGTCTGGTTGATGAAAAAACCCAGCGCATTGTAGAACTTGAACGCCAGAACGCAGCCTGTCAGGTTGTTGAAGGCATGAGCGAGGCTCTCTCCAATGCCGCCGATGAAGTTGAAAACGACAGCAGTCTTTTCAACGAACTTCCATGTCTGGTTTCTATTCATAACCGTTACCTTGAAATTGTTGCCACTAACAAGCTTCTCAAAGAACGCCTTGGTGATGTAGTGGGGAAAAACAGTTTCGATATATACTCCGACCGCACATCAGCAGGCAATGCCTGCCCTGTTCAACTGACCTTTGAAACAGGCAAGGGACAACGCAGCAAAGAAACTTTTATTGCTGAAAACGGTGAAGAGATTCCCGTAACCGTGTACACCGCACCAATCCCCAACAAGAACGGTGAAATTGAGCTTGTACTTGATATCTCCGTAGACATGACAGAGTTGCAGCGGTTACGAGACGAACTGCTTGAAACCCAGTACAAATTTCAACGTCTCTTTGACGAAGCGCCCTGTTACATTTCAGTACAGAATTCTGACTACACAATCTCCGAAGTAAACCGCCGATTCAAGGAAGACTTTGACGAACCGGTCGGTCTTTCCTGCTATTCAGCTTACAAGCATAGGGATAAACCGTGCGAAGAGTGTCCTGTTCAGCGAACCTTCAAGGATGGTAAAAGCCACCAGATGGAAACGGTGGTAACAACAAGATGCGGGGAACAGAAAAACATGCTGGTCTGGTCAGCTCCATTGCGTAACGCCTATGGTGAAATCAAGCAGGTAATGGAAATGTCCACAGATATTACTGAAATTCGAAGGCTGCAGGATCACCTTACATCTCTGGGATTCATGCTCGGCTCTATGTCCCACGGGGTCAAAGGCATGCTTACAGCCCTCGATGGCGGTATCTACCGTCTCGAGTCAGGGCTCCGTAAAAACGATGAAGACAGAGTTCAGGCTGCTGCTGCAACATTAAAAGATGTTGTAGGTAGGGTGAAGAAGATGGTTCTGGATATCCTTTACTACGCTAAATCACGTGAGATTGAAGTAGATAAGCTCTCAGCCAGCCAGTTTTTGAACGATACAGCAGCCTTGATTGTGCCTAAAGCAAATGCGGCTAATGTCCGGTACAATATAGATATTCCCGATGGACTTGGGCAGATTGAAATTGACTCAAGTTCAATGTCCGCAGCTCTGGTCAATTTCCTTGAAAATGCTGTTGACGCCTGTGAACCGCCTTTGCCGGACAGAAAGTATTTCATAGAAATTTCCGCAAAAGATCTTGATGACAGCATAGAGTTAACCATCAAGGATAACGGGTCAGGCATGGACCAGGAAACACGTGAAAAAATATTCACTTTATTCTTTTCTTCCAAGGGTAAAAAAGGAACCGGAATAGGACTTTTCATCTCCAATCAGACCATTGAGCAGCACGGCGGTAAAATTCGTGTAGAATCCGAACTGGGGCAGGGAACCACTTTCACAATCACCCTGCCGCGCATAGCTGAAGTCAAAGAGCAAGTTACCGAAAACTGCATTTGTAATTAACAGACCTTTATGGTGGAAAATTTTGTAGCTTTAAAAATTTTCCGTATCCTGTTACAACTATTTTTTAAGACTTATTTATCTGATAATTCAACAACCTGAGATAATTTAATGAAACTGACCACTCGATCCAGATACGGAACAAGACTGCTCCTTGATATTGCCATGCATTCTGAACACGGACCTGTTCCCAGCAAGGATTCCGCCAGGCGAGAAGACATTTCCCTGAAGTATCTGGAAAAAATACTCAAAATACTCAAAGAAGCAGGCTACATCATTGGCAAAAGAGGACCAAACGGCGGCAATGTATTAACCATGGAGCCTGAGGATATTTCCCTTGGTAAACTGACCCGCATTCTGGAAGGCGACGACACCGTTCTTGACTGTGAAGGTGACGTAACAACATGTACCC
This sequence comes from Maridesulfovibrio sp., assembly GCA_963676495.2. Taxonomy (GTDB): domain Bacteria; phylum Desulfobacterota; class Desulfovibrionia; order Desulfovibrionales; family Desulfovibrionaceae; genus Maridesulfovibrio. The sequence goes on from CAXXRF010000003.1 coordinate 1,249,301, forward strand.
GTGCTGCGGTCTGTCTGCGCCGGTCGATTTGGGACGATGCCAACCAGGCCATGTACAAGATGCTTGATTCCTATACACTTGCCGACCTCATCAAAGATGCACGTCTGTGTCCTATGGATAGACCAGAATAAGAGCAGTTCACAGGCCTTAAAGACACGGACAATGGAGGCAGGACATTGTTTGGAAAAATCAGACACAGCCTGATCATGAAAATGATACTCACAGGAGGGGTAACCCTTTTGCTGAGTGTCTTTCTATGGACCAGCTTCAATGTTCTCTTCTTCAAAAAAAACGTAACGGACAATGTCATCTCCGACATCGGGCTGCTGTCAGATACAGTCCTGCTCAGCCTGCACCATGCCATGCTGCTGGACTCTAAAGAATTCATTCAGAATGACATCAACAATATCAGCCGCCAGGGTGAAATCAAATCCATCCGGGTAATTAACAAGCGCGGTGAAATAATATACTCCAATGACCCGGATGAAATTCAGAACCTGATCGACATCAACAGCCCTGCCTGCTGGAAGTGCCACCGACATGAAACTCCTCCAGCCACAATGACTCTCAAAGAAAGGACCAGAGTCAAAACAGTTAACGGCAAGAAGTTCATGGGGATAATGACTCCGATCCCCAACTCCAAAGGGTGCGCCCCCGGTCCGTGCCATGTACATTCCACTGATGAAAAAATCCTCGGGCTGCTTGATCTTGAAATATCCACTGAGCAGAAAAGCGCAATGCTCGGCACTTTTGAGCGTGCAAACTTCGGTATAGCTCTCATTGTTTTCATAGCCACATTTGCAGCTCTTTTCGCCTACTCGTATAAGTTTATTTTTCAACCCATCAGAGCCCTTATTAAAGCGACAAGGGATCTCGGCTCAGCAAAAGATTTCGTAGAAGTGCAACTGGACCAGACCGACGAGATAGGTACTCTTTCTGACGCATTCAACAGGATGGGCAGGCAGATTCAGGAAAAGCACAAAGCACTTCTTGAACAGAAAGAGGAATACCGGGATCTGTTTGAAAACGTACCATGTCTGGTCAGTGTTGTTGACCTTAATTTCCGGGTTATCCGCCATAACAAAGCATACGAGGAGCACTTCGGAAAACCCAGAGGCAGGCAGTGCTACCAGATCAACAAGAACCAGGACTGCAAGTGCGAAGAATGCCCGGTTGAAAGAACCTTCTTTGACCTCAAACCGCACATGAGCGAAGAATCCGGGCTTTCTAAAGACGGCAATCCCATTCACTGGATAGTATTCACCTCTCCCATTAAAGATAGAAATGGTAAAATTGTTGCAGCAATGGAAATGATGCTCGACATTACCAAACGTAAAGAACTGGAAGAACGTCTGGCTGCTTCAGAGCAACGATATCATGCAATTTTCGACTCCATCCCCGGTGCAGTTTTCGTTCTCGATGCCGAAACACTGGATGTGCTGAACTGCAACGATCCGGTTGAAGCGATGTATGGCTACAATCGAGAAGAGCTGGTCGGTAAATCCATACTTCAACTGTTCAGGGAAGAGGAGCATCAGGATTACGACCATCTTCTAAAGGTGAAAAAGGAAATCGGTCCCTGTTCGCAAATAACCAGATCCGGTACGCCGATTTATGCTGTCATGCGCATATCCCCGGCGGATTTTGATGGTAGCCGGACACTTATCGTCACCTGTAGTGATGTAACCAAAAAACTGGAAGCAGAGCAGCAACTTATCCAAGCCAGCAAAATGACTACATTGGGGGAAATGGCTTCAGGTGTTGCGCACGAGCTGAATCAGCCCCTGGCTATTCTCAAAACCATCAGCAACCTCATGCTGCGTAAGGTTTCAAGGGGCCAGACCATAGATCAGGGCATTTTAAAGGAAATGGCTGAAGGGGTGGATTCACATGTAAATCGCGCCAGTAAAATCATTGAGCACATGCGAGAATTCGGGCGCAAGGCAGATCTTAAAACCATGCCTGTACAGGTAAATGATGTACTCAGGCGGGGTTTTGAATTTTTCAGCAGACAGCTTACTGTCCGCAATATCAGTGTAGAGTGGAATCTAAACAGTCACCTGCCGATAATCATGGCGGACGCCAACAGGCTGGAACAGGTCGTTATCAACCTGCTCATCAATGCCCGAGATGCCATTGAAGAGCACTGGAAAGGAAAGGTCCCGCTTGCTGACGACAAAAAGATTTATATTTCTACGACCTTTACTGAAGAAGATATAATCATTGAGGTCTGTGATACCGGTCCGGGCATTCCTGAAACAATTCAGCGAAGGCTTTTCGAACCATTCTTCACTACCAAAGACGTTGGTAAGGGAACCGGACTTGGATTATCCATTTCATACGGGATAATCAAAGATTATAACGGCACAATCAAAGCCGCATCCAAGGAAGGAATGGGAGCCTGCTTTATCATCACTTTCCCTCGCGCAGACAAAGAGGACATTCATTATTAATACATGAAGCCTTGCCCATATTATCAAGGGATAAGCATTCCCTACAGCGTTCTGATCAAAGCACTGCGATCCTTAGTTCTAAGTAATCTGCGTACCCTCTGCTTCTCCGTAGAACTAAGCTTGGCTTCAATTTTTTTACGCCTTCTTTCACCTTCGCTGCTTCCTTTTTCAGCAGCTATTGTGTACATGACCGCAGCCCGCACCGGATTTTTACGCACCACTTTTCCGAACTCAAACATATTTCCCAATGTAACCATACTGCGCACATCACCTAAATCAGCACCGCGCAGGAACCAGCGAACCGCCTCCCGGTATCTTTTTTTGTCATAGGCTGCAGTTCCCTTTTGATAAGCGACACTGCCATCTTCAACATGGAAAGTTCGGGGAACAGGATGTACTGGAGGACGTTTTGCCTCTGGCAAGGGACGTAAACCGGGTGCGCGAGGCGGAGGATGCTTGGGAATTTCGGACTCAGGCCGGCTGTAACTTCCAGGGGAAGTATACTCATCCGGGACTGTAATTATTTTTTCCTCATCAAGCAAAGGAAGTTCTGGCTGATTCATAGGAATAAAATCCCGATCAATATAGTCATCGGGATCAAAGTCGGCACCTGCATAGCCGAACCAGAGAAACTGCAGACATATTGTTAATATCAGATATCGTAACTTCATAATACCACCAGCCATGAACATTTCAGTATTCAATATACTCCATACTGAAGTTTAAAGTAAGGAGCTAAAAAAAGTTATGCCTCTTGTACTAATTTATTCCTTACTACAACATACTGAACAAAAAAATTAAATAACCGGATTAGACTTTCATTAAAATAATGCTAGGATTCATGATCAGCTGTACAACAGAAGCAAAGGAAAATATATGGAACTCATCAACTTCATAATAAATTTCATCAGCTCAATGGGACTTGGGGAACAGATATCCATCGCCACCGGGCTGATCTATATTGTCTTAAGCGTTCGCCAAAATCCCATGTGCTGGCCTTTCGGAATCGTCAGTGTAGGAATCTGGATGGTGGTTGTCTTTCAAGGGCAACTGTACTCCGATGCCTTTCTGCAGTTTGTATACGTTGTCCTCGGGTTTTACGGCTGGTATCAATGGCTTTGCGGCGGAGAGGACAATACTGCGCTTAAGGTGCAGAAACTCGACACCAGATTAGCTCTCAGACTGGCTCTTATAGGACTGTTTGCCTTTATTCCCACCGGGTATGCCATGGAGAACTACCTGCAGGCCTCCTTTCCATGGTGGGACGCACTAACAACTGTCCTTTCACTGATTGCCCAGTACCTGCTCGCGCGCAAGTACCTTGAAAACTGGATTCTCTGGATCGTAGCTGACGTAATGTATATAGGCATATACTATGCGAAAGGCTGGACAGGTTACAGCGGACTCATGGCCGTATACACCGTCATGGCAGTTATCGGTTTCATTAAATGGCTCAAATCATATCAGACTGACAGGAGACAGAAATGCCGATCCGCATAGTTCTCACCGGTTCAGAGTGCACCGGAAAGACAACTCTTGCAGACCGGCTGGCACAACATTACGGGAGTACTACAGTCCCCGAATTCCTGAGAAGTTACTTTGAACAGAAAAAAGGAATTCTTTCTGTTGATGACGTTATCCCCATTGCCATGGGACAGCTTGAACTTGAAACAGCGGCACAAGAACGCGGAGACAACCCGCTTATATGTGATACCGACATCATATCTTCCATTGTTTATGCAAAACACTATTTCGGGGCATGCCCGGACTGGCTGGAGGAGCAGTTTATGAGAAGAACTCCTTCCATATATCTACTTTGTGACATTGATATCCAGTGGCAGGCGGATGGACAGCGGGATATGGAACACGGACGGCAATACATGCAGCAACTGTTTGCCGATGAACTAAAAAGTAGAAATTTAATTGTCCACACAGTCTCAGGCAGCCGGGAGCATAGATTTGAGTTTGCAACCAACATTATAAACTCAGCCATCAAAGCATCTGTTCAGCAAAATTAATGTACTTACTCAAGGTAACAGATCACATTTCATAACGTTGCCACACCAAGTGAATACATATCCGCACCACATCCGGCGTTCATATCTCTGACAATAAATAACATCAATGGAATTATGCACTGACAAACTCTCTATTTTGATTGAATGATCAATTTTAAACAGACACAATAACAAAAGAACAAAATTTAAACACTCATATTGCGTATTACACATTCGCAAAAGTCAGTATTCCTTGATTTCAGAGCCTATTTGTGTAAGGTAGATTCGAATTTATCAGTATGTGAAACAAGGAGAATAGAATGCGCCAAAAACTGATGCTTGTTCTTGCACTCGTGGTCTGCTTTGCCTTTGGACCGACCATGGTTCATGCAGAGACATTGACCCTCGGCCTTAAAGGTGAACCCACCTCTCTGGACCCCCATTTTCATAACGTTTCAGCTAACAACATGCAGTCCCTGTATGTTTTTGACAAGCTGATCCGTCAGGACAACAGACAGAAACTCGAGCCCGGTCTCGCGGTTTCCTGGACCCCCGTCACCGACACCGAGTGGGAATTCAAGCTCCGTGAAGGTGTTAAATTCCACGACGGATCCCCTTTTACTGCTGAAGATGTGAAATTTACCATCGAACGCATTCCCAATGTTCCCAACAGTCCTTCTTCCTTCACCGGATTTGTTTCCGCTATCAAGGAAGTCAAGATTATTGACCCGCTTACCGTCCGCTTTGTAACCGAAGCCCCTTCTCCGCTTCTTCCTAGACAGATGGCAGCTTTTCCCATCGTTTCCAAAAAGAACGCTGAAGGTGCTTCCACTGAAGATTTCAACTCCGGTAAAGCCTGTATCGGTACCGGCCCCTACGAACTGGTAAAATGGGAACGCGGCGACAAGATTATCTACAAACGCAATGACAATTACTGGGGTGAAAAAATGCCCTGGGAAGAAATCATTGTACGCCCCATTACCAACGACGGAACCCGCGTGGCTTCCCTCAAATCCGGTGATGTGGACCTGATCAACTTCGTGCCGCCGGCAGATGTTGAACATCTTGCTGAAAATAAAAAGCTGACTCTCTCCCAGTCTCCTTCCACCCGACTGATTTACCTGCATCTTGATACCGACCGTGATGATTCACCTACCGTATCCGGTAACAACGGTGAAAAGATCAAGAACCCCCTCAAGGACTACCGTGTGCGTAAGGCCATCTCAAAGGCAATTAACCGCCGCGCCATTGCCGCACGCATCATGGATGGCCTTGCCGTTCCTGCAAGCCAGATGGTTCCTGATGGATACGAAGGTACCAGCAAACGCCTCAAGCCCGAAGATTACGATCCCAAGGGAGCAAAAGAGCTGCTCAAGCAGGCTGGTTACCCAGAAGGATTCAAGCTTGTAATCCACGGTCCCAACGACCGCTACGTTAACGATGCAGACATAGCTCAGGCCATTGCCCAGATGCTTACCAAAATCGGTATCAAGACTGAAGTAAACACCATGCCCAAGAGTGTATATTTCGGCCGTGCTTCCAAGCTTGAGTTCAGCTTCATGCTCGTAGGCTGGGCAACTGACACCGGCGAACAGTCCAACTGTATCGGCGCCCTGCTGCACACCTATGACAAGGACAAGGGATTTGGTTCCTCCAACCGCGGACGTTACTCCAACCCCGACCTTGACGCTATTCTTGAAGAAGCTCTGGTTACCGTTGATCCTGCAAAACATAACGAACTCATCATCAAGGCTACCGAGATGGGTATCGGTGATCTGGGAATCATTCCCATCCACTATCAGGTTAACGTCTGGGGCTCCAAAAAGGGCCTTGAATACAACGGTCGAACTGACGGCTACACCCTGCCTCGCGACATCAAAGTTGTTAAGTAAGAGGCTGACATAAAAGATTAATCAAAAGGGGCGTACTGGTTACGCCCCTTTTTCAACTGGAGCAAAATTCATGCTCGCATTTTTGATTCGAAGAATTTCTCAAAGCGTCGTCGTACTGCTGGTCATGTCTGTACTGGTATTCAGCGGCGTTTATTGCATTGGTAACCCGATTGACATCCTTATCGCTCCCGATGCCACACCGGCAGAAAGGGACCGCGCTATTCAGGAACTCGGTCTTGATAAGCCCCTGCCCGAACAGTACATGCGCTTTCTCGGCGATGCAGTTCAGGGAGATCTGGGCAACTCATTCGTCTACAACGAACCGGCACTTAAGCTGATCATGCAGCGCATGCCAGCCACAATGGAGCTGGCCGTAACAGCCATGCTTATGGCTGTGGTCTTCGGCATTCCGCTTGGAATGATCGCCGGGATTAAATCGGATACGCTGCTGGGACGAAGTATCATGCGATTTTCGATACTGGGTTTCAGTCTTCCCACATTCTGGGTAGGGCTGATGTTCATTATTATCTTCTCGGTTTATCTGGGCTGGCTGCCATCTGGCGGGCGCGGTGAAACAGTGGATCTTTTCGGGGTTCCGGTAAGTTTTCTTACCTGGGACGGCATAAGGCATTTAATTCTGCCTGCCATGAACCTCGCCCTGTTCAAAACTTCTCTGGCAATCAGACTAAGCCGTGCCGGAGTACAGGAAAACCTGCAGATGGATTATGTAAAGTTCGCCCGCGCCAAAGGACTCACCAATACCAGAATCATCGGGCTGCACGTCATGAAGAATATCATGATCCCCGTTGTTACGGTTCTTGGTATGGAGTTTGGAGGATTGATCGCCTTTGCCGTTGTTACCGAGACTATTTTCTCCTGGCCCGGTATGGGTAAGCTTGTTATCGACTCCATCGGGGTCCTCGACCGCCCGGTTATCGTGGCTTACCTGCTTATTACCGTGACCATGTTCATTATCATCAACCTCGTTGTTGACATCATATACTCCATACTGGACCCCCGTGTTCGTTTGGGCGACCAGAATTAGGAGACACAGATATGGCAGAAACAAAACAGATACAGCAGCCGGAAATATCCACAGCCGAAACGACCCCGGTCAAGGACGAATCCCTGCTCATACAGTCACTCAAGGAATACTTTGAAAGCAAAACCGCAACGATAGGTCTGGTAATCCTAACTCTGATCATCGCAGTGGCCCTGCTTGCACCTTATATTTCGCCACAAAACCCCTACGACCTGATGTCCATTGACGTTATGGACTCCAAGCTTGCACCCGGCGAAAAATCCATGGACGAGTCCATCACCTACTATCTGGGAACAGACAGTCAGGGCCGTGACATGCTCAGCTCCATTCTTTACGGACTGCGTATCAGTCTCGGTGTCGGTGTGCTCAGCACAATAATCGCACTTGTAATCGGATCAGTTATTGGCCTCTGGGCCTCTTTCATCGGTGGACGCACGGACTCCTTCATCATGCGAGTTGTTGATCTTCAGCTTAGCTTTCCGGCTATTCTGGTAGCCCTGATCCTGTTGGCAATACTAGGGAAAGGGGTTGATAAGATCATCCTCTCACTGGTTATTGTGCAGTGGGCCTACTATGCCCGTGCAATCCGAAGCAACGTGCTGGTGGAACGAAGGAAGGAATACGTTGAAGCGGCCAAGTGTCTGGCCCTGCCCCAGCGCAGGATCATGTTCGGGCATGTTCTCCCGAACTGCACCCCCGAGCTCATCGTTATTTCCACTGTGAAGGTAGCTGGAGCCATCGCCCTTGAAGCGACCCTGTCCTTCCTCGGACTTGGGATGCCGATAACCCAGCCTTCATTAGGCCTGCTTATCGCCAACGGTTTCAAGTTCCTTCAGAGCGGGTATTACTGGATAAGCTTTTATCCGGGTGTGGCCCTGCTTGTTCTAATCGTATCCATCAACCTTGTCGGTGACCGGCTGCGTGATGTTCTGAACCCGAGGTTGAAAAAATGAGTGATAAACTTCTCAGCATTGAAAATCTTAAGACATACTTTTATACCCGCGCGGGTATTGCAAAGGCAGTTGATGGAATTTCACTCGACATCGATAAGGGTGAAATTATCGGCATCGTGGGAGAATCTGGTTCCGGTAAATCGGTAACAGGCTTCTCTATCATGGGGCTTGTGGATCATCCCGGTAAAATTGCCGGCGGCTCAATCAAGTTCAAAGGTCAGGAAATTATCGGCCAGCCCGAAGAGAAATGGCGACAGTTCAGGGGCGCAAAGGTTTCAATGATCTTTCAGGATCCCATGATGACTCTCAACCCGGTTCTGCGCATTGACACCCAGATGATGGAAGCCATCACAGCCCATGAGAAAGTATCCAAGAATGAAGCAAGACGCCGTTCCATTGAGGCTCTTGCCATGGTCGGTATTCCTTCTCCGGAAGAACGGATCAAAGCATACCCCCACCAATTCTCCGGAGGTATGCGCCAGCGTGTTGCAATTGCCATAGGACTGCTTAACAAACCCGACCTGATTATTGCCGACGAGCCTACAACAGCACTGGATGTAACCATCCAGAGCCAGATTCTTTCCGAAATGCAGGCTCTCTGCCGCAAAACAGGCATGGCACTTATCTGGATCACCCATGACCTTACCGTTGTGGCCGGACTGGCACACAAAGTTGCGGTCATGTATGCAGGGCGCATTATCGAACAGGGTAATGTTGAAGAAATTCTCGACCACCCAATGCACCCGTATACCCATGGACTGATCGGTTCAGTTCCCAGCCGCAACAAGCGCGGGGAAGCTTTGTTTCAGATTCCGGGCATGACTCCATCGCTGATCAACATTCCCGAGGGATGCTCCTTCAGGATGCGGTGTCCTTATGCTGACAACCAGTGTATGCAGGCTCCAAGCCGCACGAAGATGGAAGGCGGACGTGTAGTGCGATGTCATCATCCGCTTTAGCGGTTTTATTTGAGACACTGTCGCGTTTAGATGAAACTGTTTCTCCTCCGGCTGCAAAGAATTTCAAGCTCTATGCATTCCCTGCTGGGGTTTTGCCGCTGGAGACTGAAGACTGAAATAGATTAAAACAACGTTTTCCCACGTTAGGGCATGCTTCTTTGCATTCAAGTTGTTGTTTAAGAAGCACCACCGCCCTGATAAAAGAATTTGGGAGGCTTGAATCTTTTTTCCGAAAAGGAATTAAGCCCCCGGAGGGAATATTATATATGACTAAGAATACTCCTTTTTTAAGCTGCAAAGACCTGAGCCGAGTCTTCGTTAAAAAACTAGACTTTGCTGGTAAGATTGCCCAAAAACTAGGGTCCAAACTACGTGAAGAACGAGTTCAGGCTGTTGATAAAGTCAATCTGGAAATCATGCCCGGAGAAGTTCTGGGGCTTGTTGGTGAATCAGGTTGCGGTAAGTCCACCCTCGGCCGAATGCTTTGTGAAATTCTCACTCCTTCAGGAGGAGATATTTTCTACAAAGGCCGGAATGTCAAAGAGATGAACTCCAAAGAACACATGGACTATGCCCGCAACGTACAGATGATTTTTCAGGATCCGTTTGCATCTTTGAACCCTCGCAAAAGAGTCCAGCAAATTATCGGAGAAGCCCCCCTTTACCACGGGCTGACCAATAAATCCGAGTTCGAGCAGTATCTGGCTGACGTCATGCTGCGTTGCGGTCTGGACCCCAGCTATAAAAACCGCTACCCGCACCAGTTTTCCGGTGGACAGCGCCAGAGAATAGGTATTGCTAGGGCAATGGCCATGCAGCCGGAATGTCTGGTCTGCGACGAATCAGTAGCCGCACTTGACGTATCCATTCAGGCCCAGATTCTGAACCTGTTCATGAAACTGCGCAAGGAACTGAACCTCACCTGCCTGTTTATCAGTCATGACCTTGGAGTCGTTGAGCATATCTCTGACCGCATTGCGGTAATGTACCTCGGCCGGGTAGTAGAAGTAGGAACAGTGGAAAAACTGTTCAGTGAGCCTTTCCATCCATACACCCAGGCTCTCTTAAACGAGGTTCCAAGACTGGATAAACGCGACGTGGACTTTGCTCCGCTTAAAGGAGAAATCCCATCCCCTCTTGACCCGCCCAACGGATGCCATTTCCACCCCAGATGCGCCCATGCCATGGACATCTGTAAAGAGAAGGCTCCACAGGACAAGGAGCTGTCTCCTGGACACCGGGCATGCTGCCACCTGGCAGACCAAAAGAAAGACAACTGGATTAAAATGTAAAGACAATCCCCCGCAGCTTCTGCTTCGGGGGATTTTTTTGAATAGCTACTAGATCTGATTCTCAGGGATGGGCAACCTGATCACAAAACGTGTCCAGTTCTCTTTCTCAGAAACAACTTCCATAGTGCCGTCATGCTGATCAGCAATAATGAAGTAGGATACCGATAACCCAAGACCGGTACCTTTCCCCGGAGGTTTGGTAGTAAAGAAAGGTTCAAAAACCCTTCTGGCAGTATCCTCATCCATTCCCGGACCATTATCCTCTACCTGAATTACTACCACATCATCTTCCCGGAAAGTTCGAATGGTGATCAGTGGCACTTCATCCTCAAAACTTTTCTCAAACAGAGCTTCAGCAGCATTTTTGAACAGGTTCAAAAAGACCTGCTGCAGCTGATTTCCCTCACAATAAATAAGAGGAATATTCGCCATGTATTCTTTCTTCAAGGAGATGTTTTTGAAATCATAGTCTTTTCTCAAATCATAATCACTGGCTATAAGCTCAAGGGATTTATCAAGAAGTTCAGAAACATCTGCATGGGTGAAACTGTCTCCTCCCCTCCGGCTGAAATTCAATATGTTGCTGACAATACGTGCCGCCCTCGCGCCAGAATCATGAACACCATCAAGCATCCTTGGAATCTCACGCTTTTCAAGGTACTCTCTCAGTTTCTCCGGTTCAAAACCGCACTCATGGGCTGTTTCAACATTCTTCTTCATCTCGCCAAACAGCCGTTTGCGAATATTCTGCACACTGCCCATGATTGCCGCCAGAGGATTATTTATCTCGTGAGCCATGCCAGCAGCCAATCCACCAACAGACATCATTTTTTCGGACTGTACCATCATTTCTTCCAGCTGCACCCTTTCAGTTACATCGTCAATACGGATAACAGCTCCTTTCACACCTTCTGCAACCAGTGGAAAGATGGTGACATCTTCATATCTTGTCTCCCCGGAAATATTATGTGCACGCCGGATATCGGCCAGAGGAGTCTGGGTCTTTATGGCCTCCCTTATCCGCTGCATTTCACTTGCCAGATAAGGCATAACCTGGTCGAAGGCTCTCCCTTTAGCGTCTTTTCTCATTATCCCTGTGGCTTTCTCTGCCTGAATGTTCCACTGAATGACAACACCGTCCTTATCTACACTGACAAGTACAGAAGGCATGGAATCGATAATGCTGGCAATATCATTTCTGGCCTGCAACAGATCATATTCGATTTTTTTACGTTCTGTAATATCAGCCGCAAGAGCAAGTACATGGACTCCTTCAGGCAAATTAAAACTTCGCAGCTTGACATGAACTGGGAATTCCCGCCCATCCTTGCTTCGCGAAACCCAGTCAAATGACTGCATTTCTAAATCAATACTCTGCTTGACCAGCTCCTCTGCCCGGCTTTGTGTATAACCTTCACCGGATAAATCCTCTATGGAAAGAGCCGTGGCCTCCTTTGCACTATAGCCAAATACTCTTTCAAAAGATTTGTTAACATCAATAATTCGCCCCATTGAATCGTGAATAAACACTGAATCAGGCAGTGTATCAAGAAGGGTCTGCAGTCGTTCGGAAGAGGCCAGAACTTTTCTTCTGGAAGAACAAAGATCCTCACTCATTTTGTTAAATGTCTCAGCCAGTTCACCTATTTCATCACCTGTCTGAATGGATACGGAAACTTCCCCCTCTTCTTCTGACAGCCTTCGGACAGCTTCGGTAAGAGAAAGAAGCGGACCGGTAATGCTGCGGCTTATAAGGTACGCAGTAATCACAACTCCCATAATGATAAAAAGGATAGTCATCACAGCATAACGCGACTGAATGGCTATCTGGGCAAGGTTTGCTGCCTCGGAGTATCCAAGGACCAGTGTCCATGGAGCATACCGCAAATGGACCTTCGCATTGAGAGTTGGCAGACATTGCGGACCATAAAGCGATGAATAGAAATAGGTTATTGAAGTATCAAAAAATTTCTCCCGGCTTATTCCTGGCCCGAAAGGAGTATCTTCATACCGACCGATACGTCGATCTATACCAGCCTGCTTCCAGCCTGCCTCTCCAAGGTCAAAAGCAGGTGTGAGTACAAGTTCAGGATGCAGTGTATCCGCCAGCCTAAACCCCACATCATCAAAGAGGATCGCACTGTAAGCAGACTGTCCTGAATAATTTCGTGGAACCAACATCTTCTGCAGTACTGCAGCGTTATAGCGAAACCGAAGCACACCAAGAATTTTACCGAATGTATCCCGTACCGGGCAGCTGAAATATACCGACGGCTGATTACTTGTCGTTGAAATTCCCACATAGGAGACATAAGGGAGCCCGGTTCTCAATGGCTCGACAAAGTAATCACGCCTCGATTTATCTGCACCGATGTCTGGTCCATAAGTATCCGCAACAGCATGTCCGCTTAAATCTAGCACAGCTATAGATGTTATATTGGTCTGGTCACGCCTTTTAAGAGAAGTCAAAACTCCCATCACCGCAAGCTCTTCGCGTGAACCGCGTCTGCTTTCCGCAGGCATGAGCAGGAATTCGGCAAATTGAGGAATGGAAGCTTCTGTCCGAACAGTGGAAAGGTTTGTCAGAATAAAGGAATCAATGGTTGCAGCAGTCTGGGAGGCTGCAGACAGCATGACCTGTCTACTGTTATCAGTCAGTGCATCTGATGTTATCTTCTGATCCAGAATGGCAAGAACGCAGATCGGCAAAATTGAAACCAGCAGGAATGCACTCAGGATCTTCTGCCTCAACCCCGTTGGTCTGCAAAAAGATAAACAGGCAAAAATCAGCAGCAGTGCAGCAAGGCCGACCAAAATATAACATGTCACTTCAAAGACAGGCACAGGCCATGTGAAAGCCCCGTCCTCAGCATTTGCAGGTGTCCCTGAAAATACCGGGAGCAGACTCCACATTCCCGGAAGTAGGCGGCATAGATTTCTCATTTATGAGTTTCCCCCCCGCCAAGAACGAAATTAGAAAACAAAATTCTACTTAGGTCAGGAGCGGTTGATGCATCACCAACACTGATAAAAAAATCAATCTGCCTTGTCCCGGTTTCATATAACGATGCCGGATTATCCGACCTTTGAAATGCCACCACGTTTTCCTTTCGGGATAGAGGACGGCATCCCTCCAAAGAAATATCTTCGAGCTGCTGGCCGGTGGCCTCGGCGATGATCGGATCGCATTCCTCCCGGTGGCTAAGCCAGTAATCCTGAGCCTCAAACCAGGCATCCACAAAAGCCTGAACATCATCAGGCCGGTCGGACACAATATGTCCCTGAAATGCGACTACATCGGGGATCATCCCCGGAGTATCCGCCGTGGTAAACAGAATCCGGTATCCTTTTTCAGCCGCTTTGGACAGGAAAGGCTCCCAAGTATAGCCGCCCTGTATCTGCTCAGGCATAATTTCAAGAACAAGCTCAGGCCCGACATCAACCAGACTCAGGTCAGTCCGGGAAATTCCATACTTCCGCAAAAGAGTTGTGACGATGAACTCACTGCCGGATAAAGATCCCTGAATCCCGATTCTCTTACCCACCAGATCGCCCGGATCTTTAATATCTTCCGTGACAACAAGTCCTTCGCCACCTTCAGAATAGTCTGTAACAAGAACTATTTTCATATCCGGAACATCACTCTTCAAAAGTTCATATAATCCGCCATGGACTCCATCTACTTTTGCCGCAGCAAAATCAGATAAAATATCCGTGTAGGCGGAATAAAGAACCGGCTCAACTTCTACGCCATGCTTTTCAAAAAATCCTTTTTTTTCCGCAACTACTATAGGATACCAGCCTGTCCATGGAAACCATCCTACACGTAGCGGCTTAACTGATTTAACCTCATCGGTATGTGAACACCCAGGCAAGAATGCAAAAGACAGAATCACTACAGCTGCAAGTAGCGCCGAAACAATATTCCGCATAATCCACCCCTCATTAAACCATTTGATATCATGCTTTTACATACCATAAATGCCATACCACACATTCAATGTACACCCCTCCCGTTTACAACATGAAACATTTCTCTTTAACTCCTGCCCCTGATTTCTATAACCTAAAAATGGAACTGATCTAAAGTTGTTTTCACAAAGAAAAACTCCCCGCTCACTTAAGTGAATAGGGAGTTATGCAAATCCAAGTGGAACTATAAAAAATCACCTGAACTCAATATCAACGGGATAGGTCAGCTTCAGCACAGCTTCCTGGTTGAATTTTTTCTTATAAGCATCTGCAACTTCATCAATATACTCTTCTGCATCCCCATCAGGAGAAACAACCATTAAGACCTTGCTCTTCTCTGCATAAGTAACACCCTTGCTCCCCCAGAATCCCTGTGCCTCAAGCACTGTATATCCATCGCTGAATTTAGGCGTTACTTCAGTTTTAAGAAAATCCTCCCACTGCTGCGCGCCGACAGAGTCTTTACCATCATTGAAGGTCTGCCCCATATATAGTTCGTATCTGCTCCATTTACCGCCGGAACAGCCAGTCATACCCGCCACCAGCAACAAAACCGCAATAATAATCCACGAATATCGAACCATCACAACCTCATGCTAAAGATAAACTTCCGGCTCTTTACGCACACTGTAATTCTCAGCAAGCCACCTTGATATTTCCAGAATTCTGGGAACTTCCATTATACGGGCATCAAAAGCACAGACTTTCACACAGGCGCAGCAAAGTAGGCACCGGGTTGCATCCGTTTCCACCATGGCCCCGACCCTGATTGCATCCGTGGGACAAACCCTTTCACATGAGCCGCAAAGTTCGCAGCTGTCATTGCTGACCGGAGCTGCTGGTGGACGATCCATCAATTCCTTGTAAGGACGGTTACCGGGGACTTCAATGTCCGAACATTCTTCAAGGCATCCATTATCCAATTTTCCGGCAACAGCCTTCCCGAACTTTCGCGCTTTTTCCAAATCCTGCATATCCGGACGACTAACAGCAATGGGAGTCTTTACGGTGGAGTAAGAGTGCTCACCAATAAATGAAGCCCCTGCTATCGGCTTTAATCCAGCAGTTTCCGCAAGATCCTTAAGCTCAAGAAGTGCGTCTTCATAATCCCTGTTGCCATAAGTAACTACAAGTACAGCCGGAACGCCTGCAGACTCCAGCCGGGAAAACCTTTCCACTGCCGTTTTCGGCAGCCTTCCGGCATAAACAGGAGCACCGATTATCACCAGATCATTATCATCACAGCCGTAGCAATCCGGAACCTCTTCCGTCCGGGTAACATCTATAACCTGCACCTCTTTCGCACCAATACCATCGGCAATAGAATCCATAATTTTCCGGGTTGTCCGCGTAGGAGAGAAACAGATCAGCTTTAATTTTAAACAGGACACAGGAAGCTCCTACTTGGTCAGTTTATCCCAGTCAGCGTTGAACTGAGCCAGCCCCTTATCAGTCAGTGGATGTTTGACAAGCTCAGTAAGAACTTTGAATGGAACAGTTGCAGTATCAGCACCTATAAGGGCGGATTCAAGCACATGCATCGGGTTGCGGATAGAAGCAACCAGCACTTTGGTCGGAAAATCATAATTATCGAAAATTATACGGATCTGGCGGATCAACCCCATGCCATCCTGAGAAATACCATCCAGCCGACCGACAAACGGGCTTACGTAAGTAGCTCCGGCCTTAGCAGCCATCAAAGCCTGTAGCGGAGAAAAAACGAGAGTTACGTTAGTTTGAACGCCTTTGCGATATAAATCCCGGGTCGCAACCAGTCCTTCAGAGGTCATGGGAATTTTAATAACCACATTATCACCGAATTTTGCCAGCTCATCAGCCTCCCGGATCATTTCATCGGCACTTTCCCCCACAACTTCGAGACTTACCGGACCATCAACTTCTTTGCATATTTCTGCCATCTGAGTACGCCAGTCGCCTCCTTCACGTGAAAGAAGAGTCGGGTTGGTGGTAACTCCATCCATGAGCCCCTGAGCGTTGGCACGTCTGATTTCTTCAAGACTTGCAGTATCAAGAAAGAATTCCATATATTTCTCCTTTTAAATTCATACCTTGCCTATGTCATATAACAAAACAAAGCCGAGCAAAAGAACTATATTAAACAGTACGGCAAGTTAGCTGTTTGACAGGAGAATACATAATTCAAAAGATATGTTCACTGCAGTCGTATGCTTTTACAAGTTAAACACAACTCCAATATTACAAGTGCATAGTTGACAATCCAATTGGTGAGGAGTAAACACTTTTCCATTATGAACGTTTCTTTTACCAACTTTACCCTTTATTTTTGGTGGTGGCGCAGCTGATGCGTCGCGGTTGGTTACGTTCAAAAAACGTGTAAGAAGCAAATAAAATTTCATTAAACCGCGACAGTGAAAACTGATCGCGGTTTTTTATTGCCCGCGAGCACTGTCGTAAAAAAGATATTCAGGAGTAGAAAAATGACTGTTGATGCAAAAGGTTTTTTCGGTGAATACGGTGGCCAGTATGTCCCAGAGCAGCTCCTTCCTATCCTGAACGAGCTGGCGGATACCTACAAGAAATACAAGGATGACCCCGACTTCATCAAAGAATTTGAATACTATCTTACCAAATATTCAGGACGTCCCACCCCTCTTTATCTCTGCTCCAACCTTACAGAAGAACTCGGCGGCGCCAAAATCTATCTCAAGCGCGAAGACCTCAACCACCTTGGAGCTCACAAAGTAAACAATACCATCGGCCAGATCCTGCTGGCAAAACGCATGGGCAAGAAAAAAATTATTGCTGAAACCGGTGCAGGACAGCACGGCGTGGCAACAGCAGCAACTGCAGCGCTGATGGGCATGAAATGTACCATCGTTATGGGTGAGGTTGACGTTGAAAGGCAGAAGCTCAACGTATTTCGTATGCGCATGATGGGTGCAGAAGTAATTGCTGCAAAATCAGGACAGCGAACCCTTAAAGAAGCTGTTGACGAAGCTCTCGCAGCATGGATTAAAGATGCCGAGAACACATTCTACCTGCTCGGTTCTGCGGTCGGCCCCCATCCTTATCCGGAGATGGTCCGCGATTTCCAGTCCGTAATAGGCAAGGAAGCCAAAGAGCAGTGTCTTGAAGATGAAGGTCGCCTTCCTGACTACTGCATCGCCTGTGTTGGCGGTGGTTCCAATGCTATCGGCCTTTTTTCAGATTTCGTCGGAGAGAAAGGTGTTAAACTTGTCGGCGTTGAACCTTCAGGCCGCAGTCTTAAACCGGGTGAACACGCTGCAACCCTCTGCCTTGGCGAGCCCGGCATTATGCACGGCTTCAACTCCTATATGCTCAAGGATGAACAAGGAGAACCGGCTCCTGTATACTCAATTTCAGCTGGACTGGACTACCCCAGCGTCGGCCCCGAGCACTCCTACCTTAAGGACCTCGGCCGGGCTGAATACGTTCACGCATCCGACAAAGAAGCTACCGACGCATTCTTCAAACTCTCCCAGACTGAAGGCATTATTCCAGCGCTTGAATCTTCCCACGCCCTTGCTTACGCCATGAAACTTGCTCCGGAGCTTGAAAAGGACAAAATTATTGTTGTAAACCTCTCCGGACGCGGCGACAAAGACGTGGCCCAGATCGAAGATATGATCAGCAAAGGCGAGCTTGAGCTGCCCTAAAAATTATTTGTTTCATGCATCCCAAAGAGAATAACTTCCCTTTGAAGTCCGACAAAAAACCGCCTGTCTCCGAACGGAGACAGGCGGTTTTTTCTCTCTCAAATAAAATCAGGCCTAATTCAAGTCAAACTGTCCTATGAGTTTATCCCCACTCAACCACTTGGCATAAGTTCCTTCGAAATCAGCCAGAACCTGTCCCATAAGCGGAATAAAGGAACAGATCTGACCGTTTATTCCGAATCCATCCAGATAGGCGGCCTGACCTGCATAAATCAAATCCTTTTGCACCATAATCAAAGAATTCTGGGGCACAGCGACCTTGTTTCCTGAATCGTAGCTTTTTTTACACGCTTTTACATCTGTAGAAATCCAGTTACGCGCCACGATGGGCCTTACCTCATAGATGGAGCACTCATTATCCACAAGAAAAGGACAAGGCCTGAAATAATTTTCAGCAAATTCTTCTACAGTCATATCATCAAGTTCTTTGGAAACGGCGTAGCATTGTTCAGCGAGCTCTGTGAAAGCATCAACCGAACAGTTTCTGGCCAGATGCAAGGCTATGTTGAATGCCTCCTGCGGCATTACCGTGATATGGGATGAACAGCAGTAAGAGCACCCTGCTTTGCAGTCAACTTTAAAGCCGGGATCAAGACTCTGTACCTGTCCGAGAAAAGCTCGGAAGTTAGCCTCAAAAAAATCTATACCTTTGTCAGCCAGCAATTTAGGAAAAAGATTATGTTCCGGATCAATTCCCTTCAAGTCTGCACAAACAGCAAAACTCATATCTCGTAAAAGCTTCTGCATCTCCGGGTGTTCCCTGAAAAGGTCCAGAGAGTGTCCGAGAACTTTCTCCACAATTCCTTCAAGTCTGCCTTGCATTTTATCCTCCTGAAACAAACAGCCTGACACAGTCTAGAATCAATAGCTTAATTTGTGAAACAAAAGATTCTCCAGCTGCATAGGACGGACGACCTACAGATCTTCCCTGAGGTGGCGATTTCTATTGGCAAGGATGATACCGGAAATATTGTGCCATAAACTGAACAATGCCCCGGGCAAGGCGCAGGCCGCTCCGAAGTACTTTGTGGCAAGAGCCACCCCTAACCCGGAATTCTGCATGCCAACTTCAATGGCCAGTGTAAGGCTGTCCCTGTGGCTGAACCCTGCTATTTTTCCTGCACCATATCCAGCAATCAGGCCGCCAAGATTATGAAGGGTGACTGCAATAAAAATCAATATCGGAAATGTTGCCAGCAAATCGCGGTTCAAACCAATAATACATGCAATAAGCATTGAAATAACTATGATGGATACAGAGGGAAAGACATGAATAACCGGATCAAGCCTGCTACGCAGAAGTCTTCTCAATAAAAGTCCGTCCACTAAGGGGAATATGACTATCCAGAAAACGGATTCAACCATTGGCAGAAACGGAATCTGAATCTGCTGGTTGAGTATGAAATAAATAATCAACGGAGTTAGCACAGGAGCAAGACAGGTAGATACAAGAGTCATTGTCACCGACAGGGCCACATTTCCTTTAGCAAGATGGGCAATCACATTGGAAGCGGTCCCCCCTGGGCATGCCCCGACAACCACCATACCTATCAATGCCTCTTGCGGAAGTCCCATAAACGTGGAGATTACAACTGCAAGTGCGGGCATCACGGTATATTGCAGAACTACACCAAGTGATACTGCCTTATAATTTTTAATTGCTGCAGCAAAATCCCGGAAGTCTAAGGTAAGCCCCATGCCAAACATTATAATACCTAGACATAAAGCTATATGCGGTTTGATCCATACAAAGAGTGCAGGTTCAAGAAAAGCAACAGAACTTAATAAAACAGCCAGTAAAAGAAAATGCCGCTCTATATGGCGACAGACAAACGAAACCATTTTTCCCCCAAGCGTCGAAAACAATGCTGTTGCTGTAGTTCATAATTATCAGACGTGCAACCAAAGAAAAAAAGGATCGCTGCTTGAAATCAATCCATCATACACATGCAACTAAACTTAAAATAACAAAACGGCGAGCGAATTCGAATACATCATTAGAGTTCCTTCAAGTGAAAGATGCCACTGAGCTACAGATAAATCTCCTGATGCCATACCTGAGACAGTATGCAAACCGCTGCCTTTCTTATACCGCACTGCAACCAGAACTAAGTTACTGTTATTGGATAAGATAGGTTACGCTACATGGGTCATTTCCGATACGTTATTCTCCAGAGAGCACGCCGTGCTGCATTCAGGCCCGATATGCCCGAAAAATATACAGGCCGATTTCGTCAAACAGCTGGCCCATGAGCTAAACAAAACAACTCTCATCCAGATTTCTAAAAAACTTGCAGCCAGCTTCACGGCCGGGGTTTCAAAGAGTACCTGCTTGGGATTGAAACAGAACCGGATATAGAATCATTTAATATTTGCGATGGGAAAAAGCCTCGCTACGTCAATGAAGAAACAAATCATTCAGAGAAGGGATCACGATCAAAGAAGCACAACTATCCGAAATTAAGTCTGAATCCATAAAGGCTGTCACTAACAGTTGGCTGAGAAGAAGAGGAAAAAGAAAAGAGCTGTCCTTTGTTACTCGTCCCATGCCTGAAACCAAGGAAGTGGATGTGCGTTTTTTCTGGGCGTAAAAAGATGGACAGGCAACCGGGCTGGCAGGATTTAATCCAATTTATGAGAATGGCATTATTAAAGGCTATTACCATAATTTCGATAGGCTTATGGCCGGATCAACAAACGGAGCATCTTCCTATACTCTGCTTAAGACTCTGGAAAAATTCAAACAAGAGGGAGTTGATACTATTAGTCTGGGCCTTTTCCACTGGCTGGTATGAACAATGGTTATAATTTTCAGGCGGAATAAAAAAAATTGGAGTTCTTATTCAATTACGGAGATAAAATTTATCCTTTCAAAGGAAACGCCCGCCACAAATTAAAATATTGCGGCAGGCGCTGTAAGGTTTACGTTGCAAGCAATGCCGGATGGTTTGAGACCATGATGGCTGCTGCAATGGCCTGCGGCCTAGAGTTGAAAAACAGGTACAGTTAGCTGACCTGCTCCTTCAACTCATTTAAATAAGTCCGGTATTTTTTTACCAGAGGTTCAAGAGCCTCACTCATACCCAGCTTCGAAACATCCTGAATAGTTGTCCCAAGCCTGCTCAAAGGTTCAAGGCAAAAATTAGCAGCAGCCCCTTTCAGACTGTGTCCCAGCCTGCCTATTTCTTTGTAATCACCTGCTTCAAGGCAACTTTCCATCATCTGCAGTTCATCAAACTGGTGGACAACGAAATGTGGAATCAACTCACGCAGGTCTTCGTTTATATCAAACATTCCCTGGTCCGAAGAATCATCGGAAGTCATATTTTACTCCGTAAGTCTGATATCATCGGGAAGCTCCTTGCCGCCCGATACTGCTGCAATTGCAGCACGAATAGTATCCCACCGGACAGGTTTTGCAATAAACCCGTCACACCCGGCCTTTTGACACTCCTTGCGATGGTTGTCAAAGGCATGGGCAGCAAGCGCTATGATCACTGCAGGCTCCTTTTCTCCGACTCTTTCGAAATCCCGAATCCTGCCGACAGCTTCGATTCCCCCTAAGACCGGGAGTTCAAGATCCATAAAGACCAGATCAAAATCGTTATCGGAATAAAGCTGCACCGCTCTCAGGCCATCTACAGCCATTGTCACCTTGGCCCCGGTATCTGCTATAAAAAGCTCCAGAATTCTTTGATGATCCTCATTATCTTCCACCAGTAGAATCTTCATTTCCTGTCCGGGCTTTTCCTGAGCAACTTTCTCAACCTCGGTTGCGGCCTTCAGGCATCTGATAAGATCCGCGTCAAAAACAGGTTTGATAAGGGTATAATCAGCTCCAAGCATCCGGGCACTTCGGCGTTCATCCTCTGAACACCCTGCTGAAAACATAATTGCGACAAGACCTTTCAAGATTTTGTCCTGCTGGGCTTTGGATAAAAAATCCACCCCCAGCATATCCGGCATCTGACTGTCGGTTATAACCAGATCGTAAGGTTCACCAAGATCTGAAGCAACTCTCAGGTACTCAAGCCCTTCCCCGCCATCAGAAGCTGTGGCTGCATCAATACCGAAAGTCTGCATTCTGCGGCTTAAGACCTCACGCACTGTGCGATTATCGTCAACCAGCAAAACGCGAAGCCCGGAAAAATCAGCCACACTTTTACCGGGTTCGTATGAAGATTTCTTAAAAGGAATTGAAAAATAAAAGACAGACCCTTTACCGCGCTTGCTGTCAAACCAAATTTCACCATCCATTAAATCTGCTAGACGGGAAGCAGCAGCCAGCCCCAGCCCTATCCCACCATATTCGCGGGTTGTCGAACCATCAGCCTGAACAAAGCTTTCAAAAATATTACCACGCTTACCATCCGGGATTCCTATACCGGTATCACGGACAATAAAAAGCAGACGGTCAAAATCATTGCCGGACTCCTCAAGACTCAACCGGACATCAACTTCTCCGCAGGAAGTGAACTTAACCGCGTTTGCAACAATATTCATCAGTATCTGACGAACACGAACGGGATCCCCCACAACCTGAGTAGGCACATCAGGATCAACATCACAGATAACCTCAATATCTCTGGCATTTGCGGAGTGAGCCATACTTTTGCATACGCTCTGCATATCTCTTGAAGGATCAAAAGGAACAGGAACAAGCTCAATCTGCCCGGATTCGATCTGAACAAAATCCAGAATGTCGTTTATAATCTTAAGCAGCAACTCACCTGAGCCACGGAAAATTTCAACATATCCCAGCTGCTCTGGGTCCAGATCTGTTTCAAGAAGCAACTCCCCCATTCCCAGAATGGCATTCATCGGAGTCCTGATTTCATGGCTGATCATAGCCAGAAATTCGCTTTTAAACCGGCTGGCCTTTTCAGCCTTCTCCTTGGCCTTTTCAAGCTCTTTCACCGTAAATGAAAGCTGATCCAGAGTAGTGCTCAACCGTTTTTCAGCTCTGCCGCGCTCAAGCACCTCGTCACTTAACTTGCGGTTTGCTATAGTCAGGTCTTCGGTTCTGCTGCATACCTTCTTCTCAAGATCGGCCTGCATATCGGAAAATTTTCTACCCAACAGATTAAGAGAACGGGCAAGATCACCAAGCTCATCATTGCGGCCCTCATCATCAAATTCCTCAAAATCCCCGGAAGCTATGCCTTTTGCCTGCTTTGAAAATCTTATAACCGGTGAAACAAGCGATTTTCCGAGTAAAAAAGCAGCGATGATTCCGCCAAGTACAGCAGCAGCCAGCGAAACAGGCAGAAGGTACCCCAGTACAAAATAGTTTCTCTCGTACTGCCTTTTCTTGAGCACACCTACTTTGGCATATCCAAGATACTCACCGTCCCTGAGGATTCTGGTCTCTACGTATACAACCTCACCTTTAAGTAAATCCTTTTCTTCAAACTTGCTGTAGGTATCACCATCAGGATTATACACAGCGCAAAAGACCACCTCCTCGGCAGAGCAGGCACTCCTGACCAGTTCATCCATCCGGTAATTCTGAAACTTTACAATAGCCTCTCCGCTTGATGAGGCAACCAGAGCGGCAATACTTTCTGCCTGAGACTCCAGCGAAGCATGGATTTCAGCCTGCCGATAGTCCGTTATTAAAAAACCAAGCGGAACAAGTATCGCGGTAAGAACCAGCAGCAACCCCAAAGCAATTCTGTATCTGATACGTAGGAACTTAAACATCCGATGCAGCATCCCGTATTATTTTACAGAGCAATTCAACTTAACAGTCCCGTCAGCCAACTGTTCTTTGAGATCAGAGAGCCTGTTGAGGACTTCTTCCGATATCAATTGCTTTGTATATTTCATTTCAGTCAACCCAACCCCACCATTGGAAAGGTTGTATTCCTTTGTACCGGGAACAAAGTGCCCTTCAAGAACTGACAGGACTTCATTATATACAGCGACGTCAAGTCTTTTCATCATGCTGGTAAGGATAGTGCCCTTAGCCATGTGGTCCTGGTCAGAGTCAACGCCTACAACATAATTGCCGGTCTTGCGGGCTGCCTGTATTACTCCGTTACCGGAAAGACCGGCTACAGAATAAATAATATCCACTCCGGAAGAATACATTTGAAGAGCAATTGCATTTGCCTGCCTGGGATCTTCAAATCCCTGCTCGGTAACACCTCCCCGGATATACTGGACATCTATCTCTACATCCTTACCGGCCAGCCGCACCCCTTCTCTGAATCCGCACAGAAAATCCTTGATAACAGGATGTTCATTCCCACCGATAAATCCCACCTTACCGGTCTTAGTCTGCCACGCACAAAGAGCCCCAACCAGACAGGAGCCCATCCTTTGACCGTAGGCGATTGATGAAATATTGTCATAACCGCTTATACGGGCATCATTCATTATAAAATGAATTTTCGGATACCTGCTTATATAATTAAGGATCCTTTCATGATTGTTTGAGCTGTTGATGACTATAATTTTCGCATTTCCGGCAACTAAATCCTGAACCTGCTTTTCAAAAGTATCATAACTGTAACCACCTGAACGTACTTCAATCTTAAGATCAAACCTCCGTTGCAGCTTTCTAAGACCGGAAACAGTCATTCCATTAAACGAATCGTCATCTACAGCAGATCCGCTGGCAATAAAACCGACGACAGAACTTTCAGCCAAGCACCTTAAAGGGCTGAACAAGAATAGCAGGCTCAAAAATATAGCAGCAGCCAGTCTTGAATGCTCTTGAAACAATTTCATGCAGTACTTCCCCTGTTTTTCAATGGCAAAATCAATCGGAACTGGCTTCCTCCTGCTCAAGAAGTCCGCCAAGATCAGCACCCAGAACCCGACCGGGCCATTTGTAAAAACAATAGCCGTGGTCATTCACGAACTTACGTATTTTCTGTTGCCCCCCACGGGCAAACGGCAATGAAGCAAATCCAATATGCTTCTTAGTTACTTCAATATCACCAAATAGATACATCAGGTTAAAAGGTACTGCCTTTTCCGGATGTATCTCAGCCGGGACAACCAGATGCATGGCTTTGGAATTACTGCCCCGATATACATTTATTTTCCCGGTCAGAACCTTTTTCTCTTCCACTTCATCCTTGAAGAAAGGTTCTATAAGTCGCTGCAGGGTTCCATCCACCTTGGCAACGGCAAGCCCGTAATTGGTGATAGGAACCTGCTGCCGATCACAATCCCTGATCCGCCTCAGCATGTCTGCCCTGTCAGCCATGCACGCGCCGCAATGGACCACCAGATTATACTCAGCCAGATCAAGAGGTAACCCGCATCCGGTTTTGGATTCGAAAATGATATTACGCCCTGTATAACCTGCAATTCTTGCAGGAATCATCTCCTTGCCGAGATCCTCTGCTTTTGGGTGATGCGGACAGGCCTCAACTATGAGAACACGGTCTCCATCCTCAAGACTGTCAATGGCATTTGCCCCCTGCACCAGTTGCTCCAGATTACCTTTATGCCGTGCAAACAAAATAGGAAATGTTGTCAGCGAGATATCATCAGGAACAATATCTAATACCTTCTTAACGGCCTGAGAGTCAGCAATGACAAGAGCAGGGCGCCTCTTGTGCCCTGAAATTGTCTGGTAAAGCTCTCCCTCCTTAACGATAACCGCTATGCCGCCTACATCAAGAATTTCACGCAACACCTGAGATTTAGGCAGCCCCAACCTCCCCTTGGGAGAAACGGGTTCCTCCGAAACAACACAGACAACATAATCCCCCCGCCCCATGAGATCTCGAGCCAGAACCGGATCAAGCATATTCTCTTCGGGGGCAAGTGCCATGATGGACTTGGTAAGCCTGTCTATTCCACGCCCGTCGACAGTGGAGGTAGCTACAAAACGGATTCCCCTGGAACCGCAAAATTCCATATCAGCAAGGCTCGGACGCCTGATATCGGCTTTGTTAAAGACCATTACGCAGGGAATTCCCCGCTCAATCAGTAATGAAGTAAGTTCTCTTTCTTCATCAAGAATTCCTGAATCATCAGTAACTATAACAGCTACGTCTACGCTGTATAAAGCATCCTTGATGGCACGTGCTCTGTCGTCCCCTGGTATATGGGCGTCAGTATCATAAATTGTAACAGGTCCCAGAGGATGAATCTCAGTCCGGGTCAGAGGGTACATTTCATCTTCGTGGGCAACGGGGCTGACCTCGTCTCCTTCAACACCTGAAAGAGCTCGAATAATGGAAGATTTGCCGACATTACTTCTTCCGGCAATGGCAATTGCTAATTTTGAACTGTTAGGCTCAGCGCTCATTTAATAACCTCCGGATCAAAAAACAGCTAATCAATATGAACTAATGTGAATTTAGCTAGGACGATAGCACGTTTAAAGACATCTTTCATCAACATATATTACGTATAGAAAATTGGCACATATTATTGCTCAATATCGTTTAAAACAAAAATGCGGGACCCCCGTGAGGACCCCGCATGTATAGGCTTCATTATCGCGACAGCTGAAGAATACTATTTACCGGTATTCTTGGCAATTTTCTTCCAGGAGTCACGCAGAGTTACCGTGCGGTTGAACACAGGCTTCTCAGGAGTTGAATCAGGGTCAGCGCAGAAGTAGCCTACCCGCTCAAACTGACAACGAAATCCCGGTTCCACCTTACCAAGGGCAGGCTCAAGATAACACTTGGGCAGAACTTCAAGAGAGTCAGGGCTGATATGATCCTTGAAGTCTGAACCGTCCTTGTTGTCCATGGGATTTTCTTTGGTAAAGAGATGGTTGTAGAGACGGACCTCAGCTTCAACAGCATGATCAACTGAAACCCAGTGAATGGTTCCTTTAACCTTGCGTCCATCATTGGACCATCCGCCACGGGTTGCAGGATCGTAAGTGCAGCGAAGCTCTACAACTTCACCGTTCTCATCCTTGATAACGTCTGTACAGGTCACATAGTAAGCTGCCCGCAGACGGACTTCACGCCCGACAGAAAGCCTGAAGAATTTTTTGGGTGCGTCCTCCATGAAATCATCCCGCTCAATATAGAGGGTTTTGGAGAAAGGCACCATGCGGGTTCCGGCTTCCGGATCTTCGGGATTGTTCTGACATTCGAACTCTTCAACCTGGCCTTCAGGATAGTTCTCAATAACCATCTTTATGGGGTTGAGAACACCCATGAATCTGGGAGAGTGAGTATTTAGGTCTTCGCGTACAGAGAACTCAAGCAGCGCAAAATCAACCATGTTTGCAGCCTTTGCAACACCGATGCGTTCACAGAAATTGCGAATGGAGGCAGGAGAATAACCACGTCTTCTCATACCGGATATGGTAGGCATTCTGGGGTCATCCCAGCCTGAAACATGCCCGTCCTCAACCAGCTGAATAAGTCTGCGCTTGCTCATAACAGTATAGCTGAGGTTGAGTCGTGCAAACTCAATCTGCTGCGGGCGGTAAACACCAAGGGTTTCCAGCACCCAGTCATAAAGAGCGCGGTTGTTTTCAAATTCAAGAGTACAGATGGAATGAGTAATCCTTTCCAGTGAATCAGAAATGCAGTGGGTGAAATCATACATGGGATAGATACACCACTCATCTCCAGTACGGTGATGATGAGCTTTCCTGATACGGTAGATGGTAGGATCGCGCAGGATGATATTTGATGCGGACATGTCTATTTTAGCTCTCAGGACATGCTCACCGTCTTCAAATTCACCATTTTTCATCTTTTCGAAAAGTTCGAGGTTTTCTTCAATAGAGCGATCCCGATAGGGACTGTTTTTACCGGGCTCCTTGAGAGTCCCCCTGTATTCACGGATCTCCTCAGCACTCAGGCTGTCCACATAGGCTTTTCCTGCCTTGATAAGCTGCACAGCAAACTCGTAAAGCTTGCCGAAATAATCAGAGGAGTAATGCAGGCGTTCTTCCCAATCAAAACCGAGCCAACGAACATCACGCTCAATCGACTCAACATATTCAACTTCTTCCTTGACCGGGTTGGTATCGTCAAAACGAAGATTGCATGTTCCTTTGTAGTCATTTGCCAGACCGAAGTTTAGGCAGATGGACTTGGCATGCCCGATATGCAGATAACCGTTCGGTTCCGGAGGAAAACGTGTTGCCACGCGGCCTTCGTATTTTCCGGTCTCGTTATCTTTATCAATAATTGCGGTGATAAAATTCTTTCCAACGCTGGATTCGCTTTTATTCTCTGACATCTATCCGTATCCTTAAGATTGTATTTATTTCAGGGAGCATAACTCACACTGATTTCATCTCAATAAAATCATCGAACCATTTAACTCATTTAAGTACGGAAAAATGACCCCGCGGTCAAACACTGAGAGGCATGTGAGAGTATGCCAAATCATCCACAAGAAGCCGGATATGCAGGACCAATGTCTAAAAATTGTAACTTTATTCAGCTAAGGTAATTAATTACCATCCTGTTAAAGAGCAGCGCATGCTGATTAAAGGATTTGTTCATAATTTCTTTTTCTGCTAGAATGGCGTATGTGTACTTTGAGTTGATTCACCCGCGAACATGGTGAAATGGTAACAAAATTGATTCACTGACGAGAACCTGCTCGCAGCCCTGAGCGTTCTATGCGAAAAGCTGCACAGCCACGAATTTAAGATACCCAGGCGCTAACATATTTTTAAGGAGTCTATATATGAATGTAGAACTTGCTAAACCTTTCATCAAGGCAACGTCGGACATCCTGACCATGATGGCCATGATCACTCCAAAAGCCGGAAAACCATTTGTTAAAAAAGGTAACGTGGCAACAGGAGATGTAACTGGTATTGTCGGCTTTACCGGCAATGTTAACGGAAGCGTATCCATCTCATTCGAAAAAGCCTGTGCTGCCCAGATAGTAAAGAACATGCTCGGTGATGATATTCAGGATATCGTTCAGGATGTAAAGGATGCTGTCGGCGAGATCACAAACATGGTTTCAGGACAGGCAAGAGCCGGACTCACTGAAATGGGCTACAAACTTCAGGGGTCCACCCCGACAGTAATCATGGGCGATAACCACACAATTGCCCACGTTACAGCAGGACCGGTTATGGCAATTCCATTCATGACTGACCACGGCGGATTCACCATCGAATTCGGATTTGATTAAAAAGACCAAAACCCCGGCGGGATTATCCTACCGGGGTTTTTTGTATCCTTCGTAATACGGACCTACCAGACAAAATCTTATTTACCCGACCGACCCCTTAGGCGAAAGCTGAACTTCCACCCGGTTTCTGCCACCATGCTTGGCTGCATATAACCCTATATCCGCTGCTTTCAGCAGATGTTCAAGAGTTCGGGTATCATCATTGAGGGTTGCCACGCCTATACTCACAGTAATTGCCAGTTCTCCGGCACGGGTCATCATTCTGCTCTGCTCTATTTCCCTACGCAGTCTTTCAGCCACCAGCTCAGCTCCTTCAAGCCCGGTGTCAGGAAGCAGTACAGAAAACTCCTCTCCCCCGATACGACCGAAAACATCGATCTTTCGCAGTATTTTCAAACCGGAACCAGCCAGCCCCCGAAGTACATCATCTCCTGCATCATGGCCGTACATGTCATTAACATTCTTGAAAAAATCAATATCAATCATCATGAGAGAAAGATCGCGCTCATAACGTAAAGAGCGCTCTAATGCCTCCTCGGCACTCTCCATGAAAAAACGTCTGTTAGCCAACCCGGTCAAAGGATCAGTCGTTGCCAGCATCCGCAGCTTGTCTTCAGCTTCCTTTCGCTCCGTTACATCACGAATGGTTCCCACAACCCACCACTCATCATCCTTGCGCAGAGGTGATAAAAGAACCTCAGCCGGAAAAACGGCCCCACCCTTACGCCTTACATTTACTGTAAACGAGCCGTAACTGGAAAACAGACTTTCAACATCCGCAGAATCGTCCTCTATGCCGACAATCTCTTCGTTGTCTTCGGCAAAAATACAGCAGCTAAGGCTTTCTCCAAGCATTTCCGAAGCAGCGTAGCCGAAAATATTCTCAGCTGCCGGATTCCAGAAATGAACAAGACCTTTTTCATCCATCAATACCAAAGCATCCTGAACCGAATCACTGATGCTCTGAAGCATATCTTCACGATCCTGAAGATCCTGTATGGCTCTCTGCTGAGCAGTAATGTCTGAAGTTGCTCCGCGAAACCCCGTAACAGCTCCATCTTCATCAAAAACCGGTACCCCGTTAAACTCAAGCCACAGTTTGCGACCTTCACGATTGACAAATTTAAAGACCAGACCATTAAAACTTTTCCCGTTCTGGGCAGCATCGAGGAACTCTTTACGAACCTCCCAGGAAGACTCCTCATCAACAAAATCAAAGGGAGATCTGCCGATCAGTTCTTCAGAACTATACCCCAGAATATCTTCAGCACGTCCGGTTACAAAAACAAAACAGCCATCAGGACCAGTCTCCCAGATAAACTCGCCGGCAGCATCGGCAACATCCATAAACCGCTGTTCACTGTTTGAAAGTGCGATCCGCATCTTCTCACCCTCAACAGAAGATACGGTTTTAACCCAGAAAAAAAATGCACTAAGGAGAAACAACAAAACAGCCAATAAAATTGTTACACCGCTCCATGGCACCTGCAGCTCATTCTCATCCACTCTGCTGATAATCTTCCACTTATCCTTGAACATCACATGAAACCTGAAAACCGCAGGAAAAGTCTTCTCCTCAAGAGTAATATAAGTAAAAAGGCCGCTGGCAGAGGAGAACTGCCCGAAATCACTTCCATTAATAAGCTGCCATCCCTTAGAAAAAGAATCTTCCATGTAGCCGGTTTTATCACCGAAAAGAAACTGCCACTCCAGACTCTCATCAGGCCCGACAATCCATCCGCCTTTGCCGTTGACCACATAGACCTGACCAAAGGATTCAGATGAACTTTTCTTTAAGGACCTGAGCAGGGATTTACCGGAAAGATTCACGACAAGCACTCCGAGAAGACCGCCATTCACCCCGTAAACATTCTTCGTAAAACGAATAACCGGAAGATAGGGTTCTTCAATCCTTCCGAACTCTTTGTTCAGGTCAAAAACGGAGACACTCACGTCATCACCAAGGACCGATGAATCCAGAAAATATGGACGGCTGCTTTTATCCTGCAAAAACTCATTTTCAACCCTTTGAGCCTTGCCTTTATCCATATTTATCCGGATCTGCTCCTTTCCTAAGGGCGAGAGCAGTCTGATTTGCACACAGTTACTGTTTTCACGTCCGAAAGTGGCAAAAACTGAAGCAAGGTCATCGTGTTTATCAACGATAGTTCCGGGTGAACCCAAACGATTCTCAACCAGTCCGGCAAGAAAGCTGACATCCTCAACACCAGACTCCAGCCAGTCACTAAAAGCGATATAATCACTTTTCACAAGATGCAGTTCATGATTCTTGACCATGTTGACATACTGCCTGTGCTGACTGAAGTGCGCACCAAAAGCTAGCACCAGAATCAAAACAGCAATCGGCGTAAATCTTTTAATGAAGCACCTGAAAATATTGTCGGAACATGTAACCATGTATATTCATTCTCCAGCGTCCCGGCCCGGCCGTCACCTCAGGACACGCTTTTAACGGCTTCCATAAATAGAGAGTCAGGTTTTCTGACCTGACCGGATTCATCAGTATCCAGACAGTAATCTGCAAATTCAGGAATCCTTGATTCATCCGCGCGAACACTAGCAATTTCACTAAATCCGGCTTCATCTAACAACTTTCCAAGTGAGTAACTGTCATACATCCACTGATGGACTTCCCCCGAAAGCCTGAAACGGCCGATTTCCTCGGCTGTAAGGCCTTTTTCATCCGGAAACTCAAGCCGCGAGACCTTATCGGAATTATCCGGATTCCTTAAGTAGGACAGCACATCCGCAGCTTCCCTGCCAGCCCTGGACAGAATAAAAGATTCTGCCCTCAAGGGATCAGAGGTGAGATGTTTAACAAAACGTCCTCCGGGGACATTCCTCACCATCTGGTCAAACAGCTCTATCATTATCCAGTCATACGCTCCCTGAGCCTGCACATCACCCTTTCGAGATCGTTCGAGCATCATCAGGTACAGCCGCACAATGGTCTCAAGATCCGGTACTGCAAAACGGCAAATGCCTCCGGGCCTCAACACCCTGAAACATTCCTTAACAAAGAAGACAGCATCATCTTTTCCAAAATGCTCAAGAAGATGTGAAGAGTATACCACGTCCACTTCAGCATCATCTACAGGAATTCCGGATTTGAGATCATGGGCAATCACTCCCGGTCCGGTTGATGTGAAATCAATATTCACCCAGCCGGAACTCCAGACCTGACCGCACCCAAGATTCAAAAGACGCATAAGACAACTGTCTCCTACTTATTTTATATTGAAACAATAACTTCTACCTTGTGTAACATATTATATCATTTCGGTTTTACGTTCAACGCAATTTGGCAAGGCACGCATTCTCTGCGCAGTTCGAACAGATATCCCAAAACGTTCAGAGACCTGTGCAGGAGTAGCGCCGTTTCGATAGGCATCACTTATGCGCTCTTTGAGTCTCAATTTATCCAGATCCTCCATATCAGGAACTGAGACCCTGGTTCCTCCCCAGAAAAACATAAGTCGTTCCGCAGCCTCATCACCAAGAACTTTGATCAGGCTTTCAGCCGACATTGCTCTTTTCCCGTTAATTTCCGGAAAAACATTTCTCTCATGAGATTCAACCGCCATCATAACACATTTCCTCATCAGTTAAACCAATATTTCCGGCTGCTCCTAACAGCTTTGTAACATATATGAACAATCCGACATGCCCCCCTCGTAATCAGACAATCTATTTATTTCCTATTTAATCATTTCGCAAGCCATTTTATAAATATATTTTACCAATTGGTAATATTTTAACAAAACGACCTCACAAAAATCCAATTTTAACAAAATAGGGACATTATTTTAAAAAAAGTATAAATTACAATTCCCAAGGAGGAGATATGAGCTTTTATGTTGACATGGTTGAGGGGCTTAAAAGAATGATCGGACCGGGTAAAAAGTACTCCAACCCCACACAAATGGCTAAAGCCTGTGGAGTAGCACCGAACCAGATCATCCGATATATCCGTCAGGAAAGAGGGAAACATATTCAGGTGGTGGCAAAAGTTCTTGATGAAGTTGGTGCCAAAATCACTTTTCCAGATGGCAAAAAGACCGATAATAAGGGTGATATGGTCCATATAGCAAATATTTTGGCCCGTCCGGATGAAGAGGGACAAACATTGATCACCTGTGAAGACAAGGATACACCACTGGCATTCTCAAAGAATTGGCTGGAGCGTAAAGGCGATCCTGCACAGATGGGAATCCTTGATGTTACCGGCAACTCCATGAGCCCGCGTATAGAAGACGGAGACATGGTTATAGTTGATCAGTCGCAACGGGAATTGTTTGAAGGACGAATCTATGCAATTCGTATTGACCGGGAAATAGTTATTCGCCGGGTAGCAAAAGAACCAGGCAGGATCCTTCTTATCTCAGACAACCCTGATGCGGAGCCACGAAGGATCAGCCTTGATATCAAGAATGAATTTGCAGGCTGGGCAGCTATGGGAAGAATTATTTATGTTGCGAAAGACCTTCCGTAAGTAAAAGAACCAAGATTTTCAAAAAAATGACCCAGCCGCGGTTGACAGTTTTTAATAATGTCTTAATTTGATTCAATCCGTTTGGCTGGATTCTTTTTTTCTCAAAGACCTCACAGAAGGCCATACGGCACCAAGGCTGAAAGCCTTACAAAAAAACAAGTTATTGAAATATGTTATTGGAGGACAACACATGAAACTTAAGCCGCTTAATGACCGTATTCTGGTCAAACGCCTTGAAGTGGAAGAAAAAACTGTTGGCGGAATCATTATCCCCGACTCTGCCAAAGAGAAGCCCCTGAAAGGAGAAGTCATCGCAGCCGGTCCCGGTAAACTTGATGACAATGGTTCCAGAATCGCCATGGGAGTTAAAGAAGGCGACGCAGTTCTTTTCGCAAAATACGCAGGTACTGAAATCAGCATCGATGGCGAAGACCATCTGATCATGCGTGAAGACGACATCCTCGCTGTTGTCGAATAACAGGGCTTTATCCGCCCGGATTGATATTTTACAGATCACATCTTTTTAAGGAGATAACATCAAATGGCTAAACAGATTCTTTTCGATGCTAAAGCGCGTGAAAAACTGAAACTCGGCGTAGATAAACTCGCTGATGCAGTAAAAGTTACCCTCGGCCCCAAAGGTCGTAACGTTGTAATGGATAAATCCTTCGGTTCCCCCGTTATCACCAAAGACGGTGTTTCCGTAGCCAAGGAAATCGAACTTCAGGACAAGTTCGAAAACATGGGCGCACAGATGGTTAAAGAAGTTGCTTCCAAGACTTCTGACATTGCAGGTGACGGTACCACCACTGCAACCATTCTTGCACAGGCTGTATTCACTGAAGGTGTTAAGCTTGTTGCAGCTGGCCGTAACCCCATGGCTATCAAGCGCGGTATCGACAAAGCAGTTGAAGCTATCATCGATCACCTCGAAACCCTTGCCAAACCTACCCGCGACCAGAAAGAAATCGCACAGGTTGGCACCATCTCCGCAAACAACGACGTAACCATCGGTAACATCATTGCTGAAGCCATGAACAAGGTCGGCAAAGAAGGCGTTATCACTGTTGAAGAAGCCAAAGGCCTCGACACCACTCTCGATGTTGTTGAAGGTATGCAGTTCGACCGCGGTTACCTCTCTCCCTATTTCGTATCCAACGCAGAAAAAATGATCTGCGAAATGGATGAGCCCCTGATCCTCATCAGCGAAAAGAAAGTAACCAGCATGAAAGAACTCCTGCCCGTACTTGAGCAGGTAGCAAAAATGGGCAAGCCCCTGGTTATCATTGCTGAAGACATCGAAGGTGAAGCTCTGGCTACTCTCGTAGTAAACAAGCTGCGTGGAACCCTCAATGTTGTTGCTGTTAAAGCTCCCGGCTTCGGCGACCGCCGCAAGGCAATGCTCGCAGATATCGCAGCGCTCACCGGCGGCTCAGTTGTTTCCGATGACATCGGTCTCCACCTTGAAGGTGTTACCCTTGAAGACCTCGGTTCCGCTAAACGCGTTGTAATCGACAAGGAAAACACTACTCTTGTTGATGGTGCAGGCAACCCAGAAACCATCAAAGCACGCGTTGGCCAAATCCGTAACGAAATCGAGCTTTCCACTTCCGATTACGACCGTGAAAAGCTTCAGGAGCGTCTTGCCAAAATCGTTGGCGGTGTAGCTGTTATCAACGTCGGCGCTGCAACTGAAACCGAAATGAAAGAAAAGAAAGCACGCGTGGAAGATGCTCTGAATGCTACCCGCGCTGCAGTTGAAGAAGGTATTGTCCCCGGTGGCGGTACCGCTCTTATCCGTTGCATCCCTGCTCTGGACAACGTTACTGCTTCCGACGATGACGAAACCGCAGGTATCGACATCATCCGCCGCGCCATCGAAGAGCCTCTCCGCCAGATTGCCGGCAACGCAGGCCTCGAAGGTTCCATCGTTGTAGAAAAGGTAAAAGAAGCAAAAGACGGCAACGGCTTCAACGCTGCTATCGGTGAATACGAAGACCTCATCAAGGCCGGTGTTATCGACCCCAAAAAGGTTACCCGTATCGCTATCCAGAATGCTGCTTCCGTAGCAGGTCTCCTGCTTACCACCGAATGCGCTATTGCTGAAAAGCCCGAAAAAGCATCCGAAATGCCTGCTGGCATGCCTGGCGGCATGGGCGGCATGGGCGGAATGGGCGGCATGGGCGGAATGGGTGGCATGGGCGGAATGTACTAATCACTCCCCCGGAAAACTCATCGGCTCAAACGACCGATATAAAAAACCCCGGCATCCTGATTGGTTGCCGGGTATTTTTTTATTGAAAGACTTTAAAGTCTGCCTTCTCGACGTAGTAAATAAAGCCTAAAAATCAAGTTTGATGGTTTTAGCAGGCGCTCTCTTTGCCGGAGCTTTCTTTTTAGCAGCCTTGGGAGAACTTTCAGATCCATCAAGATTAAGAGAAACCGAAGGTTTCCCGCCTTTAGACTGGCTTTTTGCCTGAGCCGCATCTTTTGTTGACTGCCCGGGAACATATCCACGTCCGAAAACCTTGGGACCAAGCTTATCTGAAATCTTCTTGGCTTCCCGGTTAAGGGGATTGATTTTTAATACGGCAGCGGCAGCATCGTAGGCTTCAGTATACATACGTTTTGCAAGAAAAAGCTTGGACTGGCGGACATATACGCTTTCATTTGCTCCAAACCGTCTTGATATTTCCTTGATTATTTCAAGAGCCTTGTCATGTTCAGCCAAGAGCTCCCAGGCCATAAGCAGAGAGATGTAAGGTCTACTGTCGCTGGGGGTCTGAGTTATGGCCCGCTCAAGGTATTCAACCCCTTCAGCAGGAAACCCGGACTTAACCAAACGGGCACCGACATCCTGAAGCAACCCCCGCTCTTCAGGGAAAGCTTCAGTGATCTTGCGGAAATATTTCTTCGCCTCTTTAACATCCTTATCATCAAGGAACTTCTGCCCGGTGAGTACAAACTTATCAATCTGATTTTTCTGCTTTCGGATCTTCTCTACTGCGGCCTTATCAAGGGCGTCTTTAATAGTGTTGTGAATCCGCATCAGCATGGCAGCGAGTTTCTTCTCCTGTCCCTTGGTATACTTCAAGGTCCTTGGCAAAACGCGCTTCAACTCTTCCATGGACAACAACTGCCTGATCACTTCATCAACAAGAATCCCGATCTCAAACTTCTCTCGTCCGAAAACCTGACTTTGAGCCATGTCATCAAGGGAAAGACCTAAAGCATGCAGACAACGCAAATAATCCTTTCTCTGTCCATAAGCCTTGGCTCGAGCTATATTTTCCTTGATGGTCTTAGGTGAACTCATACCTGAAAGACTCCCCGGTCATTATTCTGAATTAATTTTCAACTAGTTGCATTATGCAGTAAGATTACGATTCAAAAATCAGGTTTACTGCAAACATAATCAAATATAGCAGAGAGACTACTTAAAGCAAACAGTTAACCGCCCGCTAAAAATCCACACTTGATAATTGCCGTTATCTTTTCTGCCAAACTAAAGCGTAATATATAATTCTTTACACTATACGCAACCTTGTCAAGAGCCATGTCTCAAATGGGGCTGTTCGTATTATGTCCCGCAATTACTCAATTATTCAATGCCCGCATTGACGCCGGGGTATGCAGGGGTTAGTTTCACGCATTGACAATACGCAACTGTTTTCACAGCCAACATTAACCTTCGGACGTGTGCAACCAATGAACATATATCTATTCATTATTATTTTTTCACTTATCGGAGCTTTTCTGCTCAGCTTCACAGGCAGACAGCTCAATAGAAAGGCATTATCCACCGGACTTCCTGAAGAGTTTGAAGGGACATTTGACCCGAAAGAATACAGCAGGTCACAGGATTATGCCAAAGCAGGCATGGGGTTTGAAAATATTTCAGGTGCGTTCAGCTCTATTGCAACACTTGTTTTCATACTCTGCGGCGGTTTTAACTATCTTGATATCTGGGCCAGAGGTTTCGGTTTTGGAGAAGTAGGAACCGGGCTTATCTTTTTTGCAGGACTTGCAATTCTAAGTGATATTGTCTCATTGCCTTTCTCTTTGTACCACATCTTTGTCATCGAAGAAAAATTCGGCTTCAACAAAATGACCCTGAAAACATTCTTCATGGACAAATTAAAAGGTTATCTGCTTGGCGGGATTATCGGCGGTATTATCCTAAGC
Source organism: Maridesulfovibrio sp. (assembly GCA_963676495.2). Taxonomy (GTDB): domain Bacteria; phylum Desulfobacterota; class Desulfovibrionia; order Desulfovibrionales; family Desulfovibrionaceae; genus Maridesulfovibrio. The sequence continues at coordinate 1,287,375 of CAXXRF010000003.1, forward strand.
GGAATTTTACTCTTTTTCAGCGCAGCAGGTAACCTTGCATGGCTCTGGTGCTGGATTTTTACAGTACTGATCACCCTTGCTATCCAATATATCGCTCCAGCATGGATTCTGCCCATGTTCAATAAATTCACCCCCCTTGAAGATGGAGAACTGAAAGAAAAAATTGAAGATTTTGCAGCCCGCAACGGCTTTGAGATCAGCGGTATATTCATGATTGACGGATCCAAACGATCCACCAAAGCCAACGCATATTTCACAGGATTCGGAAAGAAAAAACGCATTGCCCTTTTTGATACCCTGATTGATTCCCTTTCAACTGATGAACTGGTAGCGGTTCTCGCACACGAAATAGGTCACAGTAAACTGGGCCACATTCGCAAAATGATGCTTATGAGTATCATCAACACCGGGATAATTTTCCTGCTCATGTCATTCTTTCTCGGCAATAAGGGACTCTTTGATGCCTTTGGCATGGAACACATGTCCACCCATGCCGGGCTGATATTCTTTGCCCTGCTCTATACTCCTGTTTCCATAGTACTTTCCATTTTCAGCAACATCCGCTCCCGCAAGCACGAGTTTGAAGCTGATAGCTTTGCCTCGGAAACAACAGGCACCCCGGAAGCTCTGGTCAGCGGCCTGAAAGAACTTTCTGTAAGCAACCTTTCCAATCTCACTCCGCACCCCTTCTATGTATGGCTTGAATACAGCCATCCCCCGGTTCTTAAAAGAATCGAAAATCTGAGATCACAGAAATAAAAGGACAAAATCATGATGCTTCAAGATGAACGAGAACAGATTGTGGAATTCGGCAAAAAGCTGCTTGGCGCAGGGCTGACCACAGGGACAGGAGGCAACCTCAGCGTTTTTAACCGTGAAAAGGGATTAATGGCTATCAGCGCCAGCGGCCTGAACTACCTTGATGCCACTCCTGAGGATGTAGTCCTGATGGATCTTGATGGGAACATTGTTGATTCAGCACGAAAACCATCCAGCGAGCATGGCTTCCATTCCGTGCTCTATAAGAACCGTGAAGATGTTAATGCAGTTGTTCATACCCATTCCGTATATGCTACAACTGTAGCCTGCATGAACATGGAGCTTCCTGCTGTTCACTATCTTGTAGGGTTTGCAGGAAAGAAAGTGCCCTTGGCGCCTTATGCAACCTTCGGCAGTCAGGAATTAGCACAAAACGTGACTGATACAATTGAAAACTACAATGCAGTACTCCTTGCCAACCACGGAATGATCACAGTCGGTAAAGCCATCGGCAATGCCTTTGATGCGGCTGAAGAACTTGAACTTGTGGCTAGAATATACATACAGGCTCTTTCTGCCGGTAAACCTGTAATTGTCCCGGACGATGAAATGGAGAAAGTCATCGATAAATTTTCCACTTACGGACAGGCCGGCGGAAAGGAGAAATAGATAATGGCAGCAGAATTCTCCATGAAAATTTTCGAGATCGCATTTCCTCTCTTTCTCATCATGGACCCACTAGGCAATCTACCCGTTTGCCTGTCCATGCTTAAAGAATTTTCTCCGCAGCGACAGCGCCGCATTCTGCTTCGGGAACTGCTCTTTGCTCTCGGGATCATAATTCTGTTCATGTATCTTGGTGCAGGATTGATGAAAGTGCTGAATATCCATCAATCCACCCTGCGCATAGCGGGAGGGGTAATCCTGTTCATTATTTCTATGAAAATGATTTTCCCTAAACCTGAGAGCAATGGAACCGAAGCGGAGAAGGATCCTTTTATTGTACCAATTGCCGTTCCGTTATTTGCCGGTCCATCTCTTCTGGCAGCAGTCATGGTCTATGGATCAAGAGATAATGCGGACATGTCCGTTCTCACGGGCGTAATGGCAGCCTGGGCAGCAACTTTCATAATAATGATGACCGGCCCTACTTTAGCACGATTACTTGGCAGAAGAGGCCTGAGAGCCTGTGAAAGATTGATGGGACTGATTCTTATTCTGCTGGCGGTACAAATGCTTGAAGACGGAATTGCTTTCTACATAAATAACGTTCTGCACAGATAGTCATAAACCGGGGGCTAGCTGAATATTTTGTCTATGGCAGCCTTCAAAATCTCGGAACGAACAGGCTTGGCAATAAATTCAGCTACTCCGAACTCATCCATTTTCTGCTGATCACTATCCGCCCTGTAAGCACTCATGACAATTATGGGAAGGCTCTTGCCCGGTGACTCCATTTCACGGATTCGGGCAATAGCCTCATAGCCGGTCATCTCGGGCATGTGAATATCCATGAGAACCAGATCACATTCCTGCTCCTCAAGAAACTTAAGTACATCAGAACCGTTTTCTGCAGTTCTGACATTGCACCCCCAGTTTTCCAGAGTTCTACGCATAAAAACCTGACTGCTTATATCATCTTCAGCCAACAGAACATTCAAACCGTTTTCGATCAAAGTGGAAGTTCCTGTTGCCTTTGAGATAGGCCCAGTCTGTTCCTGAATACCGATATCGCCCTTTTTCCCTGAAATTTTATTTAAGAACCCGTTTACAGTCCTCTTTAGACGCTGTGCTGAAAGGGTGCACTTGGCTACATACTCACGGGCTTCTTGAGACATATCCTCCCCCTCAAGAACACGCAGACTTCCCAGAATGCCAGCCACAGGAGTACGTAGCTCATGGGACAATAATCCCTGCAATTCCTTATGACAGTCGGCAGAATCGATTCTATTTTCCATGTGCTCATCAAGCTCACGGGCAAAACCGACAATTGCTTCAGGATTTCCAGATACTCCCCGGTGCAGACAATGCCGAACGTCAAAACGCAGCTTATTTCCCATACTGTCCACTGCCGGCATAACCAATCTTCTCTCGGACTGGCTTGCAGCTACTTCGGAAATATCCTGCAACACCTTGTTTGCTACCTGAGGGGAAAGAAAATTATGGACACTTAAACCAACGCAGGCTTCAGGATTGGAAGCCCCGGCATATTCTGCGAACACCTTGTTGACTTTAAGGAAACGGCCGTCAAAGTCCTGAAAAAACACAGAGTCAGTCGAGTTGTCCATTACCGAATTCAGGTAGTGCCGCTCTTTTTCAAGTTCGTCCTCAAGCCGTCTCTGCTCACTGATATTTTTAACGACTCCAATACATCCGGATGGCTTTCCCTGAAAATCCCTTGCAAGAATTACTGTATGCTCAAGCCTGATCATTTTTTGGTCCGCAGACTTGAAATCAACCTCAAATGAATAGAAATTTCTGTCAGATCGCAATGCTTCAAAGATATTTCCCTTCTTATCAAAGCCCGAAGAAGAAGGGAAAACATGCTCAGTTAAATCTTCGGAAATATCCTCACCAGAAATAGAAAGAACATTCTCAAAACCATACCGGAAAACAATATTACCGGATAAATCTGTTCGGTAATATCCGATCTGCGCAGCAGCAAGAGCATCACAAAGCAACTCTTCCTGAGCAGCCATTTCCGAGGCTGCTTTTGTGTCGATCAACGCTATCATGATATAATAAGTCAACCCAAGGCAAAACGCCCCAGCAGCTACAGCAAAGAGATAGTGTACATTCACAAATACACCCGCAAAAAATGCACCGACAACACAACTAAATATTATAATAGATAGAGATATCTTGTTCATAGCCAGCCTGAATATGATAGCTTATCAGGTTCATAATCTTGCATCCAAACTGCAAACCTATACTTTACATAAAAACTTTATTTTACCACATGTATCTTTTCAAGTATTTATAATATTTTTTAGACTAACATCTATTTATTTACCACCCAATCATCACTAAGTCCCAGACCACACTCTATTAATATTCTAAAATATCTGGATATTATTTTAAAGCAGCAGCAAAAACAAAGTCAGTATCAAAAAAGTAGCCCGCCGACTTTTACGTCGGCGGGCTACACATTTATAGTCTATTTTATAAGCTCAGGTAACAAAACAGCTAAAGACTCAAAGTCATTCCCTGACCTGCATTTGAATCCGGAACTGCCTCGAGTCCGGGTGAATCCTGCTGAGCACTCTTAAGCATGGCAAGTTCTTCTACAGAAAGAATTTTGTTGATATCCAGAATGATCACGAAATCATCATCCTGTTTACCCATACCACGAATAAAGTCAGTCTTGATTGTTGTGCCCATTCTGGGAGGTTCTTCAATCATGTTTTCCGTAAGCTCAATGACTTCACGAACAGAATCGGCCAAAGCCCCCATAACGGTGCTCTCACCGTCAAACACGACCTCCACAATTATTATACAGGTATTTATGGTGTCCTCTGTCCTGCTCATGCCGAACTTCAGACGCATATCTACTACCGGTACAGCGTGGCCCCTAAGATTAATTACACCACGCATGAACTTGGGAGTCCTGGGGATACGGGTAATCGGGGTCAACTCCAGCACTTCTCTTACACTTGAAATATCAAGGGCATAAATATCCTTGTTCAAGGTAAAAGTGAGATACTGATTGGTTGTACTATTAATTTCAGCGTTCATCCTTACCACCTGCTTGTTAAAAACTCTGGAGACGCACAGCTAAGCCTGATGCTTACTATAATATAAAATAATGCTTACAGCCAGAGTTTATCAGAATTTCTCGAAATCACCATCGGAAAAGTCAGTTCCCATATCCAGTGAAACCCCGGTTTCAGTAGGTTCAGCAACAGGTGATGTCAACTCCGTCTTTCTCGGAGCAACTCTATTCCGAACGGGAGCTGAGGAGATTGTCCTTGGTTCAGGAAGAGCCCTGACTCTCCTTACTGGCTGACTGCCGACCTGAAAGAAACTCATTACCTGCTGAAGCTGTTCAGCCTGACTGGAGAGCTCCTCGGAAGTAGACGCCATCTCCTCGGATGCAGATGCATTCTGCTGAGTAACCTGATCAAGCTGCTGCACGGCTTTATTGATCTGTTCAGCACCGGACAACTGCTCGCTGCTTCCTGCTGCAATCTCCTGCACAAGTTCCGCTGTACGTTTAATATCCGGCACAAGCTGCTTCAGCATATCACCAGCCTTTTCAGCCACACCTACAGTACTGGAAGAAAGCTCACCAATCTCTCCTGCAGCCTCTCCGCTTCGCTCAGCAAGCTTTCTAACTTCAGCAGCTACAACTGCAAATCCTTTGCCATGCTCCCCGGCACGTGCAGCCTCAATGGCAGCATTAAGGGCCAACAGGTTTGTCTGACGGGCAATCTCTTCGATGATTGAAATCTTTTCAGCAATATTTTTCATGGCATCAACAGCCTTGGCTACAGCCTCACCTCCACTCTCTGCCTGTTGAGAGGACAGGAGCGCAATTTGTTCGGTCTGCTGTGCGTTTTCTGCATTCTGCCTGATATTTGCAGTCATTTGTTCAATCGAAGCTGATACCTCTTCAACATTGGCTGCCTGCTGGGTGGATGCCTGTGACAGACTCTCAGAAGTTGCAGCGAGTTCTTCGCTTCCAGAAGCCACATTTTCAGATGAGCTGCTAACTTCAGAAACTACAGATGAAAGCCTGTGAACCATCTCATTCAGAGCAGCAGCAAGAGTCCCGATTTCATCTCGCTGATCAATATCAAGGGTTCTGGTAAAATCACCCCTGGACATATTTTCTGCAAAAGAGACACCTTTACTGATCGGGCCAGTAATTACCCTGGTAACTGTAACCGAGATAATCGCACCGCAAAGAAGAGCCAGAGTAAGGCCGCCAAGGATAAGAGCAAAAGAAAATTCCATCACATCTTTAACAGCAACCTGCTGATCGATTAGAATCTTTTCGCTCTGGGTCAAAGCTTCCTCGCCCAAAACTGCCATTTTTTTCAGCTCAACAGACTGAACCTCAGATCGCCTGGCAATTTCGTTGAATCCGTCAAGATATGTCTTTGTGGCGTCCACCAGTTCGGAAACATCCCAATCTGAAATATCCCTTACCCAAGTATTGCGCTTAAGCTCATTGCATCTCTCAAGAATTGAATTCAACTCGCTGCGAACGTTTTCCAGATATTCATGTTCACCTGATTTAAGATAATAAACACCCTGAGTGCGGGTGTTTCGGAAATTTCTATCTATGCTGACCAAAGAGTTATAAGCCTCGAAAGCAGCATCAACCTGACTAGTTCCGGAAGTATCACCAAAATGGTCAAGGAGATACGCTTTACCCTTCTCTTCCATTCTGACAACAGCTTTATTCAATTGCCCGGCAGCTGCAACACATGAATCAATGGCTTCCTGTTTTGCTTTTTCATATCCGGTAAATGTTGAAAAACTTTTTTTATAGTCAGTGGCTTTTGCAGATACAGCTGAAACAGCCTCAAGGCTCTTCCCGGAAAAGAACTCTTTATTGGCTGCAATCCCCTTGCTTACCTCATCAATTGCTGAATGGAACTGGTTTTCATATTGAGACGTTCCCTGCAATGAATAATACAAAACCATCAAGCGAGAATTGTACATGTCTGTAACAGCCTTACTGACTATATCAGTACGAGTATTCTCATCACTAACTCTGGACAGTCCATACCATCCGACGCCCCCGACAATGGCAGCCAGAAGAAGTACAATGAAAAATCCGCCACCGATTTTCCATCCAAGCTTAAGGTTCTTAAACATACTTATCTCCAATGTTAGCAGTAGAAAATCAACCGTGACCCCATTTAGTAAACAGTAAGTCCACTATAGTCATACAGCTTCAACACGGCTTATACCCAGATTGAAAATGAATATCAACACAATATATATAACGGCATGTCAATCTTAATTCAACATCCCATATCAATAACATAAAAAATTGAAGGGAATTTTAATTTACTAAAGCCTTACGGACTTGCAAAAAGTCTTTACAAAGCATTCCTTACAGACTCTATAACAAGGTTTAGCTCTTCCCTGATATCAGATAAGATGTCTTTCACCTTGCCAAGCTCTCCTTTTCGAGCTGCTTTTTCAGCTCGCTCAGAAAGAAAAGCAATTCTTTCAGCCCTTATGGTTGCAGAAATACCTTTAAGGGCATGTGCAAACTTAACAGTCCCGTTCTGATCTTCTTTGTTCAGCGCGTCAATAAGTGATTGAACTCTCTTAGGAGCATCCTCCAGATAAACAGCCAGAATTTCGGCTCCCAGCTCCACATCCCCGCCTAGATGTAAATAAAAGGCTTCTTTATTGAAAACGGCTCCGGACATAAGCAACATGCCTCCTCAATCAACTATGGGCTTGAATATATAAATAAACTTACGGCGTTGAATTTAGCATACTCTTTATCCATATACCAACTTGAAATACGCGGGCAGATCGGTTTCAACCTTGCGCCTGAAAAATCTTTCAGCACCCTGACTCATTGCAATTGAACGGGCATGTTCAAGCTCTTTCAACCCCTCTGTTAAGCGAAAAACCTTTAAATTAGTTATTCCCAGATCGAGACTTACCCGCCAGTCATTTGGATTATGTAATGATAAATGAGAAAGAAATCCGAGCCGGCTTGGCTCGGCTCCTTTAACTCCCGTAAAAACCGAATCAAGTTTTTTAAAAACAGACAGATTACCGGGAGAATTATACAGCGCAGCAAAATAGCAATCTGCAGCACAGGCAGGAATTCCACTTTCTTCATTAAAAGCAATTCCAGATCTGACACTGATTCCTGACTTGAAGAGCTCGTCCCCCCAAATGATAAGCAGGCCTTGAATGTCATCGGGAGTTTTAGGATGGGCGGAGTGTTTTTGAGAAAAGTAATTAAAGCAAAAGTGCTTTGCCAAATCAAATAATCCTAGTTTGGCTGCAGACAGAGAAGCTGACATATAAAAATAACATTCTGGATCGTCAGCCTGCCCGGTTAAGTACGGCCGGGCAATAGTCAGATAAGGCTCAACTGCGCCATTAATAGCAAATATCCTCATCAAGGCAGCATCACGCTGTTTGTCAGAGGGCATCTGTAAAAGGTAATTAAGTATTTTTTGCCAATTAACAGCAGGATCTCCGGCTTCTCCAAGGGCTGCTTCAGATAAATATGTATAAGATTCATCAGAAACGTTCTTAGGAGTAAGGGATCCGGCAAAATTGAGAATTGAGACAGCTCTGTTTTCAGGAAGGTGATCACGCATAACTCTTGCGTATCCAGCAAGGCCCAGTGAAGCTGCACGATGATGATCCTTGCTAAGGGATGATAAAATGTCCCTTAACTCGAGGACATCATTATAGACTTCAATTTCAACGCCGATATCAAATAGATCCTCAATCCCCTCGACGTATGGAGTGACAACCGCACATCCACATGAACACGCCTCAAAAAGTCTGAAGTTAATCTCTCCAAAAATAGCTTCATTGGGAACAATTCTCGTTTGCCGATAGACATCCATCATCTGGCTGTAGTTAAGCCCGTCAACTAAATACAAATCATAATTGGTAGTTAAAAAATCAACGAACCATTGTCTGGATCTACGTTCCTTCGATACACGGCCCACAAATGTTATCTCATGATCTCTCACGTGATAAGGGAGCACCCTTTCATTCCTATGGGCTCCCATCCATGGAACCCAGAATATTTCAGAATCACAGTCTCTCTCAAGAGCACGAACATATTTTTTCTGTGTAGTCAGTACACCGTCAAATAGAGAGCCATAGTAGCGATGCCAATGCATATTCAGATGCGTATCCACTGACCAGAAAATTTTAAGACAATTTACTTCATGCATCCCGGATAAAAATACCCGGCAACCGAGGTTTTCCTGCTGCAGGATTAAATCAGGCTGAAAATCCAGCTCCCTTAACTTTTCAGCAACATTAAGTTCTCGCTCATTTGTATAGAGGTGGCTAACTTCAAATCCCAATGAAAGAAATGCATCAACCATCGGCTTTCGGCAATTAATTAAGAATATTTTCTTCATATCAGATCTACATATTAAGAACTGCAGCTTTGAAAATTACATCATAAAAGAAAGGATTCAAGTGAATCAGAAGTAAAACGACCTTTTAATTCTTTATATCCAATTCGACATAAATCGTGAATTGTTTATACTCTAAATTTTTTTTTATTATTCAAATTCATTTGTGCAATTTCGCCAATAACAATTCTCCGCCACACAAAACACTTAGATAGAAATAATCTACCCATCAGATTTCAGAATAAGTAACAACATTCAATTTCCATTCTGCATTAGACTAACAGCCCTAAAATGTAGTATATTTGAACTGAATTTTAATAGTGACGAGGCAGTTATGCGAGATGAAATTGTTCTTAAGAATTTGATGAGGCCTACTTTCTTTTTATTTTCAGCTTTTGCTCTGATTTGCTCTTTGTTATTTTTTTTATACACCCTAACAGTTCTACAGAATCAACCAAATGCAGACGATCTTCTTCCAGTCATATCCAGCGCAGGAGTCATCCTTTTTTCTGGATGGCAGATCCACAGATTAATAAACAATTCAATGCGGCTAGAAACAAGTGATGATGGTATTATTATCAACGATAACATCCGGCGTTATGTTCCATGGACCAACATTAAGAATATTTACATTGCTGACGCCAAACTCGCCAGTGTTGAAATAGATAACGCAGAATTAGGTGACAATAAAACTTTGATTTACATCGAGTTCGACAACTCTGATCAAATATATTTCGATAATCTGCTGCACAAAATATTTTTCGGGTGGCAGCAACAACTTAATGAACAGTTTTCCTCCCTTGGCAACAGGATACCGGTCAATACCTACATGGTTACTGATCTTTCTCAGGAAACAATATGCATGCTTCTTTGCAGAAGATGGCAACGTGCGATGCTTATGACCAGAGAGGAGAAATGATTTCAACCGTCCTCCCACGGTTACAGGCTATGTACTGGTTAAGCTCTCATTCCACAGTCAAAATCCTGAGCCCCACCTCCGGCACCTTACTTAAGAAAATATGCCTGCGCGCAATACCAGCCAAAAATTAAGCAGAGTTTAACCGGATTCTACAGACCTCAACCGGACTCAACCTTACGCACCATTAAGTGAATCTTTAAGAAGTTATTTCAACAAAACGTTGTGCATTCCCAGGTAAATTCCAAGATCCAACAGCACATAAAACACACTTCGATATCCAATCTCGCAAGTCCTCATTTTTCCGGCCAAAGATCAGCCCCACGACCTAAAACGCCATACCCTAAATAATTAGACCCAACTCCCCAAACCTCTAAAACGTAAGTACCGCAAACCATAATTTCACCATCATCCGCAAGTCCGAACGCTTCTCCAGCATCAAGGTAATTCCATGATGCGGACGCAACGAGCAGCCCTGTCTTTAGTATATTCAGGCAGGTCGGTGGTGATAGGTCGGTATTCAAGGGCGTGCTGGTAAAAAGTCTTATAACGCAAGAAAGCCCCCTTGAGTTAACAAGGGGGCTTTGAAATAAAAGCTTGCGACGACCTACTTTCCCACTGGCTACCCAGCAGTATCATCGGCGATGGAGAGCTTAACTTCCGAGTTCGGAATGGGGTCGGGTGTGGCCTCTCCTCAGTGGTCGCAAGCAAATTTGCCTGCTACGATGAGCAAAATTTATGTTGAAATAGAGAAGATAAGATCCCTGATAACTTTAACGTTTAGTTAAAGTTATAGGGAAGAGAAGAAAGATAAGTCGCACGATTTATTAGTACCGGTCAGCTGAATGTGTCACCACACTTACACCTCCGGCCTATCAACCAGGTGGTCTACCTGGAATCTTTAGATGCGTTAAGCATAGGGAGAACTAATCTCGAGGCAGGCTTCCCGCTTAGATGCTTTCAGCGGTTATCCCTTCCGAACTTAGCTACCCTGCAATGCCGCTGGCGCGACAACAGGAACACCATAGGTTCGTCCACCCCGGTCCTCTCGTACTAGGGGCAGACCCTCTTCAATTCTCCTACGCCCACGGTAGATAGGGACCAAACTGTCTCACGACGTTTTAAACCCAGCTCGCGTACCACTTTAATCGGCGAACAGCCGAACCCTTGGGACCTGCTTCAGCCCCAGGATGTGATGAGCCGACATCGAGGTGCCAAACCGCGCCGTCGATGTGAACTCTTGGGCGCGATCAGCCTGTTATCCCCGGCGTACCTTTTATCCTATGAGCGATGGCCCTTCCATGCGGAACCACCGGATCACTAAGACCAACTTTCGTTCCTGCTCGACATGTCTGTCTTACAGTCAAGCTCCCTTATGCCTTTGCACTCGACGGCTGGTTTCCAATCAGCCTGAGGGAACCTTTGCAAGCCTCCGTTACTCTTTGGGAGGCGACCGCCCCAGTCAAACTACCCACCAGACACTGTCTCCAAGCCGGATAACGGCATTGGATTAGAATTCAAGACTATCAAGGGTGGTATTTCAAGGTTGGCTCCACCGACACTGGCGTGCCGGCTTCAAAGCCTCCCACCTATCCTACACATGATAGCCCTAAACCCAATGTCAAGCTATAGTAAAGGTGCACAGGGTCTTTCCGTCTTACCGCGGGTAACCAGCATTTTCACTGGTAATTCAATTTCACTGAGTCTCTGGTTGAGACAGTGGGGAGATCGTTACGCCATTCGTGCAGGTCGGAACTTACCCGACAAGGAATTTCGCTACCTTAGGACCGTTATAGTTACGGCCGCCGTTTACTGGGGCTTCAATTCGGAGCTTCGACCAAGGTCTAACACCTCCTTTTAACCTTCCAGCACCGGGCAGGCGTCAGTCCATATACATCGTCTTACGACTTAGCATAGACCTATGTTTTTAGTAAACAGTCGCCCCCCCCGATTCTCTGCGGCTCCAGACAGCTCGGAAAGTAAATAACTTCACCGTCAGGAGCATCCCTTCTCGCTAACTTACGGGATCATTTTGCCGAGTTCCTTAACCAGAGTTCTCTCAAGCGCCTTGGTCTGCTCGACCCGACTACCTGTGTTGGTTTGCGGTACGGTCAACAAGTGCTAAACTTAGAAGCTTTTCTAGGCAGTCTGGAATTACTCACTTCAAACGTAAAGTTACGGCATCGCATCTCGGCCTTAAAGGGAAACGGATTTGCCTATTTCCTAAGCCTACGTGCTTACACCGGCATATCCAACAGCCGGCTGAGCTATCCTACTGCGTCCCTCCATCGCACACACTTGCTGGTACGGGAATATTAACCCGTTTTCCATCGACTACGCCTTTCGGCCTCGCCTTAGGGACCGACTAACCCTGGGAAGATTAGCTTTACCCAGGAAACCTTAGTCTTACGGCGAACGAGTTTCTCACTCGTTTTATCGTTACTCATGCCAGCATAATCACTTCTCATTAGTCCAGCAAACCTTCCGATTCACCTTCATCCCATCTGAGAACGCTCTCCTACCGATGCACTAAGTGCATCCCGTAGCTTCGGTACCATGCTTAGCCCCGTTACATTTTCGGCGCAGAATCGTTAGACCAGTGAGCTATTACGCTTTCTTTAAAGGATGGCTGCTTCTAAGCCAACCTCCTGGCTGTCTATACAACTCCACCACCTTTTCCACTGAGCATGGATTTGGGGACCTTAGCTGACGGTCTGGGCTGTTTCCCTTTCGACTACGGACCTTCGCACCCGCAGTCTGACTCCCAGGATATAACTTACGGCATTCGGAGTTTGATAAGGTTTGGTAATCTGGTGGGACCCCTAGCCTTGTCAGTGCTCTACCTCCGCAAGTAAACTCCTGAG
>CAXXRF010000003.1:1305000-1492500 GCA_963676495.2 Maridesulfovibrio sp.
GAGCAGACTCGAAATGGCGTTTCTTAAGACGCCCCATCATTTCGAAGTCACCGGTAAACATACACATATCAGAGTTATCCCAACCCGGCTCGGTCGGCATGGTAAAGTCCACGCCAGCCTCGTTGAAAATGTATGCAGCCTGATAGATAAGCTGGGTACGGAACTTAGGCTCCGGCGCAATTACCGAGTAATAGATATCAGCGCCTTCCTTATCAAGGGGAATACGCAGATTAGGCATTTCATCACGGGCTTCATCTTCCTGCCACTGCAGAGTATCAGGCCACTCATCATCCTTGAGCCACATCTGGTTCATGGTTGCTGAATGAGAATGGGCGGTATCCTGAATGTACTGCGGAGTAACTCCGAGCTTGTGACACATCCGGCGCACCATGCTCATGATATAACCGGTATCTATTCCCAGCGGGCAGAAGTGAATGCAGCGACGGCAGAGGTTACACTCAGTGTAAGCAATCTGCGCCATTTCGTACACTTCCTCGGGAGTCAGCCTGTACTTCTTCCGAAGAATCTTACCCAGGGTCTGATGAACCTTACCGGCAGGTGAATAGCTGGGATCACCTTCGTGAGACATATAGTAATGGCAGGCTTCGGAGCACATACCGCAACGCATACAAGTTTCAGCATAAAGCTTGAGCTTGGCGCCGGCTTCTCCTTCGATAACCTGCTTGAGAGTGTTTTCGATGCGTTCAGGGGTCAGGCGGTCGACACCGCGGTTAAGCCCTGCATCTTCGATTTTCCTGTCGAATGTCATTTCAATACTCCTTGCGGGGCTTTGGTTACCAGTCCTTGCAGCGACGAACGCCACCGAACTCAGATCCGATATAAGCTCTGGTGAACAGACCGAACAGCATGTGGCTCAAACGGGTGAAAGGAATACTTATGAGCATAATTTCACCGCAGATAATATGCAAAATGAGCATAACCTTGGGATCACCTATCTCATGATAGGAAAGAACACCGGTTGCAAACACAAGCGCCGGAACAACCAGAGCAATCCAGTCTTTTCCGGTAGTAAGGTACGCGACATCTCTCTGCAGAAAACGGCGCAGACCAAAGTATACGCAGCAGACTACGACGAGAATAGACATGATATCAGCTACAGTATCAGGCAGGGTCGGCCAGCTGATACCGAAAAACTGATCCCAGAGAACCACGTGTCCCAACAGGAAGAGGGGCACAATGACAAGACAGATGTGAAAGATAAAGGTCATCATCGCAGTCCATGGATTGCGCTGCCAACCAAGGGTTCCTGAAGGATTGAGCCACGCAAAAATAGAACGCATTCCATATTTGAAACTCATATAGTGCAAGGACGAACCGTCCTTTGCCTTAGCCAACTGGTACATTGAAACCAGACGGTATGCGGAACCGAGAATAAACACGCCCCAGGCGAACCACGCCAGAGGGCCTACCACGAATGCATAAACACTGTTCATGTGTACTTCCTCCGGTTTTAGAATTCGCTCACATCAGCCACGATGCGGACAAACTTACCGCCATCAAGAGCACGAATGAGAACTTTGGAGCTGTCAGGACTGAAAGCGGGCTCCCAGCACTGATCGAAATCCTGACCATAGGCCTTACCGTCAAGAACGACAGTATACCGACCGTTCTTTTCAACTTTGCTGGCAACTTTGGTGCTGTCAGGACTGAAAACAGGTTTCCAGGCCATCTCAAACACGCCGGGCCACTCTTTACCATCACAGATCACAGTGTAGGCCTTATCATCTTTGGCAAGAGCTGCCGCGCGGTTACCATCAGGGCTAACAGCCATATCGATAACAACGGGGGCAGTGATAGACCAAGGCTTGCCATCAACTGCAATAGTGAAGCGGCCAAAACTGGGGGCTACAATAGCCCAGAGTTTTGAACCGTCTGCGCTAAACTGCTGGTGCCAGCAGTTGGCAAAGGTGTTGTTCCAAAGCATTTCACCGTCCTGAGCCATTCCCCACTTGCCGCCGAGACGAACAGGCGCAACCAGCGCACCGCTCACCGGGTTGAAGCAGGGAGCCCAGACACACTGGTACTCGCGCTGCCAGATTTTACCATCAACAGCTATGGTATAATCGTAGAGGCTCTTTCGCACCTGGCAGGCAACCTTCTCACACTTGGCATCAAATACCGGAGTGTAACAGTTCATGAAAACAGCATCCCAGGCATTGCCGTTTACGGCTACTGAATAGATACCTTTCTGAAAGGTTTCGATATCAGCCTGATCCATGGACTTCATCTGAACAACAGCAGCTGTGGATTTTCCATCGATGCCTACGGTAAAGTTGTTTGCGTTTTCGAAAAAGTTTTCCCAGAGCACTCCGTCAACACCCATTCCGTATTCCATATCCTGCTGAACAGCGCAGATGATGGTACCTTCGGGGCCGAAAGTCGTCCTCCAGATATAGCCGTAATTTTCCGGCCAATGTTCTCCGTCAACCGACAAGGTCCACTCGCCCATCTGCTGGGCAACACCAGTGAACCTGCCGTCAGGTGCGAATTTGGGATAGAAGACCCTGTCGTAAGCTTCTTCCCATATTTCACCGTTGACGCAAGCAGTGAATTCCAGATCTCCTTTATGAACAACAGCTCCGACCTTTTCACCGTCAGGGCTGGCATGGAATTCTTCCACCCACTCAAATTTATCGGACCAGGATCCTGTATCCTGGACCTCTTTCCTACCGGGATTCCAATCCCACGTGGACGCATCAGGCATCTCACGCCTCCTCATTCCGAATTGATCCGGTTTATCCGCCAATGCCCCGGATCGGCTCGGTTTTTCGGGTGCAAGCACCCTGTTTTCTAACCAACAATAGTCCCGTCTTTGGTCGAAACAAACCTAGTCACACCAAGGCCGGAGACCCGTCCGGCCTTATAACTGCAAATTAATTCGCACATTTTGTGTAATAGGACAATACCGTCTAGAGCCTTTCACCGACAGAAAGTGCATAAAAAACAAAAATCCTGAAGCCGTCACAGCTTCAGGATTTTATCTTTTAATACAACTATATCAATTAGATACAGACTATTTAGTTAATAAAAAATAGCTCCACCCATTTTACAAAAATGATTAAACGTTTTTTTATTCCTACTATAACGGTAGACTATAATACCAACTTTTATAGGAGGTAATCACAAGTCCAATTCAGCGAAGATATAGTCATAATCAAGCTCGGAATTAACAAGCCCTGCGCCATGATTAATCTTAATCATATCACGTAGTTTGTAACTTTCCTGAATAGCTTCCATCTTCTTGGCAACGGCATAGGTATCGTCACGGACAACGATAACCGGAATTTCCAGAACTTCGGACCTGGTTAGTATGATATCATTGGGATAAAGGTTGCCGGTAAGAATCAAACACGGGCAGTTCCCCTCAAGAGCAACCAGTTGGACATCAGCCCGGTCACCCCCAACTATAACCGCCGAATTTTTGTGCCTGCGAAAGTGAGTAATAAAGTTCTCCACCTGCATAGTACCGATCAAGAAGTTCTCTACAACCCTGTCAGCCTTGGCATGGGCAGAGATGATCTTCCCAAAAAGCCTTTCTGCAAGATCATTAACCTTGATTGCACCCATAAGGGGATCACGAGGGATAATGCCCAGAACCTTGACTCCCCTCTTTTCAAGGAAAGGGACAAGCAGGGAAGTAAGCTCATCCATATAATGTTCCGGCACATCATTGAACACAACCCCGAGAAAATCATCGCCAAGCTCTTTATGAACTCTCAACACATAATCATACTTGAGTTCTTTGCTGTAGCGGTCAACAAGGATGGTTTTGGCCCCAACTGCCCGGGCCACATCAGGGCCACTGACTCCGCAGTAGGTTCCGGAACTGAGATAGCTGCCGGACCCTCCAATGATCATAACATCTTTATCCTGGCTTAATTCCTGGTATGAATCCACGATAGAAGGCATCAGGTCCCCCATATCTTCGGAAAAAGCCTTGATGGTGAAATCACGTGTAACCAGAACCGGGGTTACTTTTTCAGGTTCCTGCTCAAGCCCCAGCACTTCCTGAATAAAGGCAGCATCAGCATCGCCGGGTTTATCGCCGTCCATGTGGGGAACAGCCCCAACCGGCTTCATGTATCCGACGTTGAGCCCCTTCTCCTTAATCTTAAGGCCAAGGGACATGGCCAGAAGGTTCTTACCGGAATATCCGGTAGTCGAACCGATATATAAACCTACCATCTATGCCTCCTTATTCAGTCTCGTCAGCCAGGTCCTGCGCCGATGCATTCACTGAACCGGGATCAACCACAGTCATACGCGCATCTGCCACCAGAGCCTCTTCAGAGCTTACCAGCACAGGGTTAAATTCAGCTTCATAAATCTCAGGAAAATCTTCAGCCAGAGATGACATCCTGATCAGGACATCAGTAATTGCTTCAAAGTCAACGGGCTCGCCACCTTTGACTCCTTTAAGCAGCATATAGGAACGGATTTCCCGAACCATATCACCGGCATCCTCCACAGAAAGAGGGGCCAGCCTAAAAGAAATATCTTTCAGGATTTCAACATAAACTCCGCCCAGTCCGAACATAAGCAAGGGGCCGAACTGCTCGTCTCTGCGAAAACCTACAATAACTTCACGGGATTCAGGAGAGGCCATCTGCTGTACAAGGCAGCCTGCAATATAGACATCCGGGCGCAGCCTTTGTGTACGTGCTGTTATATCCCAGAAGGCATCCCTGACCTCCTGAGCTGATTTCAGTCCCACCTTAACCCCGTCCACATCAGACTTGTGCGAAATTTGAGGGGAAGCAATTTTGAGTACAACCGGATAGCCGAGCTGCTCGGCAATCTCAACAGCTTCATCGCCGCTGCGGGCAAGATCCGACTCAGGAGTGGGCAGGCCGTACGCAGTAACAATATCTCGAGCCTGAAATTCAACTAATTCGGGACGTCCTGAGCGTAAGGCAGCATCAATCACTTCACGTGCGCTGTCAACATCTCGATCCGGGGTAATGTAAGTGCGTGGAGGGCGCCCTTTCCAGGCTGCATATCTGTACATGCAGTCCATAGCCCGCACTGCCTGCTTGGGAAAGTCATATACCGGAATTCCGGCAGAAGCAAAAATTTCCCGGGCATTTTCACTGTTTCTGCGTCCCATCAGGCAGCAAAACACAGGTTTGGCTATTTCAGAAACAGCCAGAGCCACTTCCTTTGCAACAGCAGTTATATCCAGTCGCTGGGTAGGAGCAACAATAACCAACAGGCTGTTTACAGAAGGATCATGCCCGACAATCCGCACAGCCCTTCCGTAACTGGATTCGTCGGCATCACCCAAAAGGTCTACCGGGTTGTAAAGCGACGCATATCCCGGAAGCATCCTCTGTAGTTCCCCGATAGTCTCCGGTGAAAAGGTCGGCATACGCATTCCCGATTCACCGCAGGCATCTGCCGCAAGAATTCCTGGGCCCCCTGCGTTGGTAACAATTCCAAGATTCGGTCCAAGTGGCAGCTCCTGAATGGAGAACGCCCTCGCCAGATTGAACAACTCATCGAGCCTGTCCACCCGAATTACGCCGGACTGTTTGAATGCGGCTCCACAAGCTTTATCCGACCCTGCAATTGCGCCGGTATGCGAGGAGGCCGCACGTGCTCCGGCTGGAGTCGTTCCGGCTTTCATCATGATGATCGGTTTTTTCATGGCCACTTTAGAAGCCTTTTCCATAAACCTGCGACCGTCATCCACATTCTCAACGTATCCGAGGATAACGCGGGTATCCGGATCATTACCCAGATATTCAAGCATAGAAGCTTCATCAAGGACAGCTTTGTTACCCAGACTTATAAAATTTGAAAAACCGACCCCGGCTCCCAGAGCCCAATCAAGGACCGCAACACAAAGAGCCCCGGACTGAGAAAAGAATCCCATCTTTCCGGGCAAAGGATTACCTGTTGCAAAGGAGGCATTCAGTGAAGACTTGGAACATATCAAACCAAGACAGTTGGGCCCGAGCAGGTTGATATTTTCCTTCCGGGCAAGCTCTGCAAGAGCCGTTTCCAGCCCCCACCCGTCATGGTCAACCTCTTTGAACCCGGCACTGACAACAATCACTGACTTGATACCAATACCTATCAACTCGTGAAAACATTCGAGCACATGATTACGCGGAACAGCAATAACCGCCAGATCTACGGGATGTCTTAGGTCGGATATGCTCTCATAGACTTTACGGCCATTGAGCAAACCTCCCCGAGGATTGACCGGATAGATTTCACCTTTAAACCCGGCATTAACAATGTTCGCGAGTATTGTGTTTCCTATTTTCCCGGAAATAGCTGAAGCGCCGACAACGGCGATTGAGGAAGGAGCAAAAAGACTGTCCAAACTTTCTCCCTAAACCGAACCCCCAACCATACGGCCGGTTTATATGCTAATAAGTAAAATGTAACTGTAAATTCACATCACTTGTATGGCTTACCAAGCTAACCCTGTTAAAAGGCGTGAACACGTAAATATAGTCAGAGTGGGCCTATCAATGCAAGCAGGATGATGCTCTACACTGAGCACAATCATTATCTCTCAACTATGTTTGCAATATATTTCATTACGCATCATTCAGAATTATTTCAAATCCAACAGAACATTCAGAACAGAAACCAATGCACCTCCAGCACAATACTGCAATCATTTCAGTGCATTATATACACATTGCACATTAATCTAATTTAATGATAACAAATGCTAAGTCGGGAGCTTATAACACAGATAAGATAAAATATTCACATATTGCACCATCACTATGGAAATTTTTTTCTTATATCTGCTTTAGATCAATAACTGGCAGAGGTGGAGTCCTATATGGAAATTACTAACGCTTTTGAGCCTATTGAAGACGGCTATTGCTCAATTACGGAAGATATTTTTAAAATGCTTCCCAAAAGAGAACTTGAGTTCAGTCTTTACAAAATAAACCCGGACAATGGAAAATACTACCCCATAACCGTACCGGGAAGCCCTATATCCCACATGGAAAGACAGTCGATATGCCTAGATTGTGACAAGGGATATATATTTATAAAAAACAGCGATATCAATCTGTGCAAAGAGCACTTCATACAAGACCTTGATACAGTTGTCCGGCATATAGGAAGGTCCATCCCCGAACCGGAACTGGCCGTGCTTCTTGTCGAAGGGCTCAAATATGGAGCGGCTACTGTTTATGTGGACTCGGTTAAACTCAATTTCGGGGATTTCCACTCCACCCTTTGCAATGTAGCTGAGCTGCTGCACGAAAGGCCGGAACTGCTGTGGCTCATGATTCCCCTGCTGGACAGAAGTCACTCACTTGTAAATAAATCCGTTTCAACCGGAGTGATAGGGGCAGCCGTAATTCTGCTCGGACGCGACCTTAAGCCCGATGTTAATGTTTTCGTCGATGCATTCTGCGCTCTTTTTCTCTGCGATATAGGCCTCTGCAATCTTCCGGAATTTGTATTGGGTAAAGAGTTCTGCCTGAGCCGGGACGAACAGAAACGCATCCGTCAGCACCCCATAGGCTCTGTGGAAATGCTTGGAGTGACACAAAAACTAAGCAAGCCTACAATGCGGGCCATTCTTGAACACCATGAAAGAATGGACGGATCAGGATATCCCAGAGGGGTCAAAAACGAACAATTATCCTGGTTGGGTAAATTGTGCGGGGCTGTGGACTCTTTTGTTGCCATGACGATGGAAAGGCCGGGCAAACAACGCATGCCAATAGTTAATGCCTTAAAAATTCTCTATAAAGAATCATCTCAATACGATCCGAACATTATTTACGCCTTAGAAAAAGTGACCTACCGCGACTAGCCCAGTAAAAAATCCGGCGCAGCACCCTGCTCCGGATTTTTTGCCAGAAAAGCGTTCGCAATCAGTTCAAGCGAAGATACTTTGCCTTAAGCTTTGCC
Source organism: Maridesulfovibrio sp. (assembly GCA_963676495.2). Taxonomy (GTDB): domain Bacteria; phylum Desulfobacterota; class Desulfovibrionia; order Desulfovibrionales; family Desulfovibrionaceae; genus Maridesulfovibrio. Next base: position 1,312,918 of record CAXXRF010000003.1, read on the forward strand.
ATTTCACCTTCAAGAATCATTTGGTCCATCATAAAATCAACCGTATCCTGAAGCCGGTATGAATCAGCCTGCATCATATACCCGTGCTGGCTGCGGGTAAAAAGAAGGTGCAGCATGGGGGCTGCCAGATCTTTATTGGCCGAAGCATAATATACAGCCTCAATACTGTCAGTGATCATCACATCAACCTTGCCATCAGCAACAGCCTGGGGGATATCAAGGCTGGAATCAAACTCAACAATCTCGGCATGCTTAATATGTTCCTTGACAAATTTCTCATTTGTACCCCCAGGACTCACGCCTATCTTAACCCCCGGACGATCAATATCCGCCATGGACTGATAATTTGATGCCTTAATGGATGCCACCAGTGGAGTTTTTCCCAAAGTGACATACCCCTTGGAAAAACAGGCTTCTTTCTGCCGGGAAATGGTCCGGCTTATCCCGCTCATTCCTATATCGAACTTACCGGAATTCAGATCATTCATCAGTTTTTGCCATGTAGTTGGAACCAATTCCAACTTCACCCCCAGTTTTTCTGCAAAAATCTTGGCAACAACAATATCAAATCCTTCGAATACGCCATTGTTCCTGTAGGAAAAAGGCTTGTTGTCACCGGTTGTTCCAACCCTAAGGGTCTTGCTTGAAAGAATCTGGTCGAGGGTTCTGGCATAAACCGGCCCACAGATAAGGATAGTAAATAAAGCGCAGACAGCACCTGAAATTAATATTCGTTTCATTAAAACAACTCCCCTGAAACAACAGAATTATGCAAATTGATAAGGAGCACAACATAGATGATTCAGAACAAAACATGGTTACAGATCTAAATATTATACAGCAGTAAGACGGTTAATGTCTAGCGAAGCAGAAAGAGCCCAAAAACATGATGGATTTACCCCGGCTTTTATGCAAAAATCAAAACCGAGCCACTGAATTGTCTACTTGTGGCATCATATCAAGTTCAAAGGCCGGTTATGCCAATAGAATCAGAAAAAACAACAGTCCCCCTCAGCGCAGCTATTCTGGCTGGCGGGGAAGGACGCCGCATGGGCCGGACCGACAAGTCCTGCCTTGAAATCTCAGGCACAAAACTCGTTACAAGGATCATCGACCGGCTTGATGGGCTCTTCGACGAAATTATCGTCATTACAAGAACACCGGAAAACCACCCGGACCTTGAGGTGAGACTTGAAGGTGACGTCTTTGAGGACAGGAGCTCCCTAACAGGAGTTCATGCGGCTCTGTTTCATTCCCGCACGGATCATATATTCATTACAGCCTGCGATTCTCCTTTTCTTAACAAGAAGCTCATTTCTGAATTCATCAGCCACCTGCATCCCGAAGACGACGTGCTCATCCCCATTCATCAGGATGGAATGTATGAGCCATTATGCGCTATCTATTCGCGCAGGTGCCTTCCATTTATCGAAGAAAACCTTAAACACAGAATCTTCCAGATCATCAGATTCTTTCCTCAGGTAAAAGTGCGGACGGTCAGCACAGCTGAGCTCAAATCAAAAGACCGCGACCTTGAAACATTTATTAACGTGAACACGCCTGAAGAACTGGACAAGGCATGCAAGAGAGCTGAACATGCAGGACAATGACAGCCATTCTGATTTTCCAAGGAGCATACCCCGAAAAACAGCCCTGCACATTTTGAAAGAAAATATCTGTCCGGTTCCCGAAACAGAAACAACTGTAACAGAATGCTCCGGCTGTATTGCCTCACGGGATATATTTTCTGAAATTTCTCTGCCCGACCATGACCGTTCTGCCATGGACGGATTTGCTGTTGCCAGCGCAGAAACAGAACATGCAACAGTTGATTCACCTGTTACCCTAGAATCCTGCGGAGAAATCCGCCCATCTGAAACATCCAGATGCAGCATTTCAGGCAGATGCGCCGCCCGGGTTCTTACCGGAGGTATAGTACCGGAAGGAACCGATGCAGTAATTCCCTTCGAAAGAGTTGAGGTTGCTGAAGGGAAAATTGTCATAACTTTCCCGGTAAAACGCGGTGATTTCATCCGAGATGCCGGATCAGATATTACCAAAGGGGCACTTATTACAGCAGGCAACACAGTCATCTCTCCATGTGACGCCGCCCTGCTGGCTTATACCGGCATACGCTCGGTTCCGGTTCGCCGTCCTCTTTCCATCGGTGTTCTTGCCGTGGGCAATGAACTTTGCGATCCATCTCAGGAAAACCTGTGCGGCCTGATCCCGGCAGACAACCTGATCCTTTTAAAAGGGCTGTGTCGAAACAGCTGCATTGAAGATATAACCATAGCCCCCTGCGCCAATTCGCCTGAGTCCATAGCCAAAGCAATAAACGATAACTCCGGATGTGACCTGATCATAACCACAGGAGGAACAGGACCGGGAAATCGCGATTTTGTTTTCAACTCTATCCTTGATGCCGGAGGCACCCCCCTCTTCAAAGGGCTGGCCATGCATCCAGCTAAATCCATTTTCGCCTGCAAAACGACCGAGAGCATAGTCCTTGGGCTTCCCGGTCCGCCCAATGCGGTCAACCTGGCCTTTCACACCATAATCAAACCGGTCATAAATATACTGCGCGGCGTTGAAGACCTCTGTCCACTTCATACAGCAAGATTAAAAAGCAGCGTTAAGGGTTCAAGCGGAAGGGAAAAAATGCGCCCATGCCTGATTTCAGAAGAAAAAGGACACATTCTGGCAGACCCGTTAACTGACGATCAACTCTCCCCTAGAAAAATCATGTCCCTTAGTAACGGCATTATTGTCCTTCCTCCTGATACGAATGAACTTCAGGCAGGCAAAAATGTTCAGGTAATTCGTTACTGCTGAGCCAACTGTTAATTTTTATAAAGTTTACTGTTTTTTTATATACCGTTGTCCCGTCTTCATTCCGGGTATGTCTAAAACAGGTCCGGTGTTCACTGATACTTTTCGAGCCTTAAACAGATGATTTAAGGCATAGCCGTTGCACGTCTACCGGCCAGGAAGAAAACACCCTAAAAGGCAGGAAGACAGTAATGATCAATTCCGTACAGACAGCATACAGATCACAGAGCGTAGAGAGCCCCCGGTACAATCGAAACAATGAACAGGTCCAGGTCCAGCCTCAAAAATCAGGAGACACTGTCAGCATTTCCGATTCCGCCCAGAAACTTGCCAAAATAGACAGCTTCTTTACCGACATGAACATTCCATACACTCCGGGAAAATCCATCAGCCTTGAAGACCTGAATATCGGCCTTGAAAAGTCCTCCAAGGAATTGAACGACAATATTAATACCCTGTTTCTTCAAAACGGGATTAAAACAAACCCTGCAGTTGAACTGACTTCCGATCATGAGGGAAAAATAAGAGTAAATAATGATCACCCGCAGAAGGATAAAATTGAAAAACTTTTTGAAGATAATCCTGAACTTGCAAACGATTTCCGCGGTGTAAGTGCACTAAGCAGCATGGTAAAGGCATCCGAAGAATACCTTGAGTTTGCAGCTGCCTATGACAGGAACCCGCAAGAGGCCATCACAAGATTCGGACACATGTTCGATCAAACGGGTGATAAAGAGTTCAGCATGGTTATAGGTATGAAATCAGAAAAAGAAATATCTTCCAAAGCATAGATATTAAGACATTTCACAGGACTGTCACTCAACAGAGACAATCCTGATGGGTCCCGCCTTCCCCTGCTGTGTATAGAAGAATTATGTACCAGAAAGCAGCAGGTTACTCCTGCCAAACCATCGACAAGGCATTTATAATGTTTCTTTCTTGACCGGGCGGCCCAGACGGGTCGCCTTTTCTTTTTCGCCTAAACCGACAAAAAAGAGTTAAGGAATTATGGGACAGAAAAACTTTGTTTTGGACACGAATGTGCTCATTGAGAATCCGAAATGTATCACGGCCTTAAGGAACGGACAGGATAACAAGGTCCATATTCCCTATACAGTTCTGACCGAGCTGGACAAATTGAAACGCGATCCCCGAATAGGGCATATTGTAACTCAGGCCATCCACTCAATTCTAAAAGATAAACAGCTGAGCATACTATCTCCTGATTTAGCGGAAAAAATTGAACATCAGAATCCTGATGACCGAATTCTCAAAGAAACACTTCACAGCGGAATCACAAACCCCATACTGGTTACAAATGATCGGATCCTGCAGATCAAGGCGGGAATCCATTCCCTGCAATGCGAAGGCTACAAAGACTCGGATCCGTTCCGTTCCGACTCCCAGATGTTTACCGGATTTGTCGATGAAACAGCAAAGCCCATTGCAAACAGCTTTCGCTGGGAAAACGGCACCCCTGTATTTTACGGAAGCAAGGAGACCAAATCCATTACTTACACCCATGAAGTATGGGGAGTTAAACCGCGCAACATATATCAGAACCTTGTACTGGAACTTATGCTTAATGATGATATCAATCTGGTCTCGGTTCAATCCGAAGCTGGGTATGGCAAAACATTCCTCGCACTGGCCTCCGCTCTTTATCTGGCCCTTGAAAAAAAAGACAACCCTTACGAGAAAGTCTATCTGGTCAAACCCATCTGGGAAATAGGGTCTAAAATGGGTTACCTGCCCGGCACCGTGGAAGAAAAAATGCAGCCCTATGTCCGTTACATTAGGGACCTTGCCGTCAAACTGCACGAACAGCGTCCGGCCAACCGCATTTTTATGGATACTGACTCGGATAAATTCAGGTTCAACCAGAAAAAATTTGAGATCCTGCCTATTGCCTACATTAGAGGAATGAACCTTGAGAATTGTGTAGTAATTATTGATGAGATACAGAATATGTCCCGCTCTGAAGTCCGGTCTCTGCTCACCCGTATGGGGGAAGGCGTTAAATGCATCTGTCTTGGTGATACCCGTCAGGTAGACAACCCCTATCTGAATGAGAGCAACAACGGACTAAACTGGGTTGTAAAAAAGCTTAAAAACAACAAAGAATATGCCCACATAGTTCTTAAGGGTGAAAAATCACGCGGCCCCATCACCGACCTTGTACTTAAAACCGGACTTTAATGAACTCATAGTCCGGGGGTTAATAATTCCAAATATTTTCCCCCGGGCTAACATTTAAACTTTTAAAACACTTTTACCAAGATTAAACCGAGTTTGTTTCAAATCATGCCCCATTCATTAAAATCGAACACAAAAAAGCATTGCGATGTGATTCCCACAACACAATGCTTTGTTTAATACAAACCAAGTTGGATAACCGTTTGAAACTAGACCTTAGCCACGGCTGTTTCCTCTATCACCTTTTCAACCATATCGGCTGCATCTTCAAAAGAAGCATCGGGATCAGATTCAATCAGTGCGATCTGAAGATTGATCTCTCTCTGAAGAGTAATATTTTCCGGGTCAAAATATAGCTTCCAGACAGGAATAGCCTTCTTACCGGCACCGGCCCTGCATAACAAAAGCCCCAAGTATAAATAAGAGAAATTGTCTTTACCAAGAATACGGATAGCCCTTTCAAATTCTACCTTGGCCTGAATATACTTTTCACTTTTATACAAACAATGCCCAAGACGCTTGCGGGCATCTGCATTCTGAGGTTCTGTTTTGATAAATTCTTTATATTTTTCAGCAGCTTCTTCGTATCTACCTTTTTCGTAAGCAACATTTGCCTGCGCCAGGGTATCAAGATTAACTTCCTTAGCTGCAATAGGCTTAGCTGCACTCTGAGGCTGCTCGCGGTCTTCTTTTTTTCTGAACCCACCGAAGAGAAAACCTCTGCGGGAAAGCTTCTGGGGCTTCTTTTTATCGGACATAACTTCCTCCCATTTAAAAAACTGGGGCATGGTAACGGTAAATGGGCTGATCGCCAAGTCCTTTGCTTTGCCCTGTAGACTTATGACTCACTGCATTATAAAAGATGACATCAATGAGAATCGCAAAAGGAGCGACCATGAGAAAAATATTCTTGATCCTGATGCTGCTGCCCATTTTGGCGGCCTGCACCAAAGCAGAACATTACCAGACTCCGTTTGAAACCGGAGGAAGAACCTATCGAATTGCACTATTCCCATGGAAAGCATCAACAATGTCGTTTGACTTTAAGTACCGCTGGACAATGACTCAAGCTCTTCGCGATGCCTGCAGGCAATCCGGAGCTTTTGCTATTGCATGGTCTGCATACCCCGTAAACGGCGGTGATGTTAAGATACTTGAAAATATAGACTCTTCCAAAATTTGGAAACGCATGGAGTACAATAAATTCGAACCGGATGTTGATAAAGTTCGGGCTTATGCATCAGGAACAGATGCCGATCTTGCGCTTTTATACATTGTTTCAGCCGATAACGCCGCCGCTTCGGACGATTCCTCAATGAGTAGCAAAGACGACTATATCCGTATCTTTCTGGTAGACCTGTCCACCGGAGCAGTCACAATGGATTACATCCGGACCAACTTTTTGCGTAAACAATCGTTTGGCGATATTAAAAGAGTAACCTTGAGAGCTTTTGAAAAATGGCTTTCTGAAAAATAGTGTTTTTTCGTTGTTAATTTGATTTCAAGGAGAAATAAGTGCTGAAGAAAGTTTTATTTAAATTGGCTACTGTCATTTGCCTTACTGCCCTTCTATCCATCTCAGCTTTTGCTGCTGATTATGATATCACCGGCTGGGAAAAAGACAGTAAGTATGATCATCTGTATGACAATACCGACCGTGATGTCTTCAAGGGCACCTTGATTGATGTTATTGAAATCACTCCGATGAGCGGTATGTCTGCCGGAATAGGAATTATCGTAAAAGATAAAGAGGATGGGGAAAAAGTTCTCGTCCACCTCGGACCCAAGGGATTTGTTGAGCCCCGCATAAAAGATCTCCGCCCTGGAGTGGCAGTCAAGGTATATGGGGTTCTTGTTGAGATAGGCAATGAATACGAGTACATGTGCGCAAAACTAAAAGCCGGGGAAGAACGCAAGTACAAATTCCGACTGACAAAAGACGGAACTCCTTTCTGGACACTTTCTTCTGAGGATCTTAAACGCGAAGAAGCAGATATACAGTAAGCTGCATCGATATTTGAGAATTACCGATCCGGCTCCAGATACTTTAGGAGCCGGATTTTCCTTTAAACTTCTGAAAAGCACCACTATGAACTCCGAAAATATTTCCCGTATTTCATCCGAACTGAATGTTCCTGTTAAAAACGTTAAAGCTGTTGTTTCCCTGCTTGATGAAGGAGCTACTATTCCTTTTATCTCACGCTACCGCAAGGAGGCCACCGGCAGCCTTGACGAAGTCAAGGTTGCAGCTGTCAGCGATTTGTTCGAAAAGCTCAAGGAAATGGACAAGCGCCGTGAGACAATTCTGAAATCAATTGATGAACAGGGTAAGCTGGATGCCGGGCTCAAAGACAGAATCAAGGCTGCTCAGACCATGCGCGAACTTGAAGATATATATCTGCCCTACAAGCCTAAACGAAAAACCAAAGGACAGACAGCAATTCAAAAAGGGCTGCAACCGCTGGCTCTGTCTATTTTCGCCCAGAAATGCAATCCCCATGTCGAGGCGGAAAAGTACATCAACAAAGCCAAAGGAGTTGAGAGCATTGAAGATGCTCTAACTGGCGCACGAGATATTATTGCGGAAAAAATTGCGGAAAACAGCGTAAGCCGTCAGGCCGTAAGAACCGTTTTTGAACGTAAAGCTGTAATTGAATCAAAATCAACCAAAGCAGCCCTTGCAGATGAAAACAAAGATACAGCATCCAAATACAGGGACTGGTTTGAATGGCGCGAGCAAGCAAAAAAGGCAGCAGGACACCGCATTCTGGCACTATTTCGCGGAGAACGGGATAAATTCCTGAAGGTTTCTGTTCGCCCAGACGAAACCGAAGGTATAGATATCCTGCATCGTAAACTTGTCCGATCCAACTCTGCTGCTTCAAAGGAAGTGGAAAAAGCTGCAACTGACAGCTACAAAAGGCTTCTGGCACCGCAGATGGAAACCGAGCTTCGTGCCGGCCTGCTTGAAAAAGCAGAGACTGAAGCCATCAGGGTTTTTGCGTCCAATCTTCGCGAAATTCTTCTAGCTCCCCCATTAGGCAGCAAAAATATTCTGGCTCTTGATCCGGGCTTTCGAACCGGAGCGAAACTGGTCTGCCTGGACCGTCAGGGAACTCTCCGGTTTAACGACACTATTTATCCGGTTACCTCAGAGGGCAAAAAGGCTCAGGCAGCAGAGACCGTCCGTAAGCTGGTTAAAGAGTACGATATTGAAGCTGTTGCCATCGGAAACGGAACCGCCGGACGCGAAACTGAGCAATTCGTAAAAGAATTGGATCTTGGACAATCGGTTCAGATCATCATGGTCAATGAATCAGGTGCGTCTGTTTACTCTGCTTCGGAAATTGCCCGCGAAGAATTTCCTGATTATGACATTACAGTTCGCGGCGCAGTATCAATAGGGCGCAGGCTGATGGACCCACTGGCAGAACTGGTAAAAATAGACCCCAAATCCATTGGAGTTGGTCAATATCAGCACGACGTTGACCAGAAATCTCTGGCTGAAAGCCTCGGCAGAGTTGTTGAATCCTGCGTTAACATGGTTGGCGTTGAACTTAACACAGCCAGTGCCCGCCTTTTGCAATCCGTTTCCGGTCTTGGGCCGGTTCTTGCCAAAAACATTATAAAATACCGCGAAGAAAACGGTCCGTTCAAGGCCCGCAAGGAATTGCTTAAAGTTCCCCGCCTCGGGCCTAAAGCATTCGAACAATGCGCAGGATTTCTTCGGATACGCAATGCTGAAAACCCATTGGATTCTACCGCTGTGCATCCCGAAAGGTATAATACCGTGGCAAAAATAGCCAAGGATCTTAAATCTGAAGTTAAGGATTTAATCTCTTCACCGGAGCTGCGCAAAAACATCAGACTGGAAAGCTACATAACTGACGACATGGGGCTGCCGACTCTTGAAGACATAATGAAAGAGCTTGAAAAACCCGGCAGGGACCCCCGAGACAAGTTTGAAACGGTAAGTTTTGATGACTCAGTCAAGGAGGTTAGCGACCTCAGACAGGGAATGATTCTGAACGGTATCATCACCAATGTTACTGCTTTCGGTGCATTTGTGGATGTGGGGGTTCATCAGGACGGCCTTGTACATATCAGTCGTCTGGCTGATCGCTTCATCAGTGATCCTTCAGAAGTCGCCCACCCCGGTCAGGCGGTAAAAGTCAAAGTTCTTGAAGTGGATCTTGACCGCAAACGAGTTTCACTGAGTATGAAACCTTCCGACTTTTAGGATCAAACACTGAGCTTGATAAAAACAAAAATCCTCCGGAATTTATTCCGGAGGATTTTTGTTTTAGACACTTTCTTCAGCAAATATGAATTTCATCTCATCCATCGAACATCCGCATCCTATGAGAATCTGAAGAAGCAAAGTAGCCTTCAGCGCAGAAAGAGCACCTGCAATAATAACACCTTTCTGTTTGAGGTTTGCAGCCCCACCGGGATACGCATAAATAGGCCAGACTCCGCCCTCAACGCAGCGTGTGCATAATACAACCGGAATCCCGGCTGAAATGCACTTTTCTACTCCCTCAACAACACCGGGAGGAGTGTTGCCCGCGCCGAAGCCTTCAAGAACAATACCTTTCGCCCCAGCCTCCAGAAGTTTCTCCAGCACAGTGGAATTCATTCCCGGATGACAACCGACAAGATGAACATTGTCAGCAGTTGCTTTAACCGGAAAAGGCAATCTGGGCCGCCTGCCGGATTTTGCCCGGGTTAAAATAACCGACTCCCCGGCAATGAAACCGATTCGGCCGGTATTCTGGCCTATAAAAGGATCAACATTCAGTGAACTTGATTTAATGGCATTTCGGGCGGCAAAGAGCTTATCCGCCATCTGGATGATTACGTCTGTTCCTTCCGGCGGAGGAAGCAGGCAGACTCTGACGGCATCAACAAGGTTGCGGATACCGTCATAACCGGACTCGTTGAAATAACGCATTGCACCGGTCAAAATAACCGGCTTGGAAGAATTTACAGTCAGGTCCAGCATGTAGGCTGTTTCGGCCATCAGGTCTGTTCCGTGCAATATAACTGCACCTAAAACCTGATCTTCAGCCAAAAAACGGTCCACATCATGTGCAAGCTTAAGCATCCGCTCAGGAGACATGTGAGGGCTGGGGATGTCCGACCAAAGTACAGGACGAATCTTTATGTCCTTACCGTCAGGAGTGACTTCCTTAATCAGCTTTGTAAAATTGTCATCAGGAACCACCCCCCCGGCATCAGGGTTCTCACTCATTCCGATGGTGCCTCCGGTAAAGATAAGGATAACCTCACCGGACATATTATTTTTAGAGCACATTTTTATCTCCGAAATTTCTGATTTTGGTGACCTTCAGGTAACGCAGGAACCCCTGATTGGCAACAACTCAGCTCAGTTTGAGGCTAAGAAGCAGATATATTTTTTCTGTCATTATGGGTAGGATATGCTAATATAGAAATAAATTCATTTACAACACAGGGCAAGGGATCAAACAAGTGGCAGTTTTAGAAAGAGATGTTCTACAGGCGGTGGAGTTCATGTCTCAGAACTACCCCGGAGTTGTGCTTATTTTAAATGACGACCAACGGATAATATTCGTTGGAGGTGAAGAAATTCGCGTGGTATCCGGCCTGATCAGCACCGGTAAATATATATATTCAACAGAGCTGGGCAGTAAAAATGGTTTTGATAATTTCATTGAATCAGTCGTACATTCCGAACCCTCTCTTTCAGGATACTACGAAAGCCAAACCAACGGCAGGGGCGAAATAATATGGCATGGCAGCTGCCTTGAATCAGGCCTGATCATGCTCAAAGGCAAAGTTGTCAGCGCCAGCGGAACCACCTTCTGTGAACCGGAAAATGAACTGGACTCCCTGCGCGGTAAAGAACGGATCCTCTCTACACTTCTCAGCAACCTGCCGGGTATGGCATACAGATGCAGAAACGATGTGAACTGGACCATGGATTTTGTAAGCGAAGGATGCTTTGACCTAACAGGATACAGGTCTTCATCACTGCTTGGAAATCAGGATTTATCATACGCCGACCTTATTCTCCCTGAATACAAGGCCCATGTATGGGAATGCGTGCAGGAAGCAATTCAGGAAAGATCTCCTTTTGAAATAATTTACAAGATCAGGACAGCTGAAGGAAAAACCAAATGGGTTTGGGAAAAGGGGATTGATATAAGTGAAGGAGGAGTCCTTATCGGCCTTGAAGGTTTTGTAAGCGACATAACGCCCTTGATGGAAACCGAACAGGCCCTGCACCAAAGTGAAGAACGGTTCAGGCTGATGGCGGAAAAGACCGGGCAGATGATTTATGACCTCAACCTTACCACCGGTGAAATCGCCTGGTCCGGTGCAGTCAGGGAAATCTCAGGTGAGTCAGAAAAAGAATTTCAATCTGTGAATCTCAAAGGATGGGAAAATAAAATCCACCCGGAAGATTACAGAAAAGTTCTGGAAGATTTCAAACATAGCCTTGAAATAGTGCGGCCATTCATCTCAGTTTACCGCTTCCAGCAAAAAGATGGAAACTACCTCTATGTTGAGGATGAAGGTGATTTCGTCCTTGATGCCGGGGGTAAACCAGTACGGATGGTCGGAACAATAAAAAACTTCACTGACCGAATGAAAATACAGGAACTCATGATCCAATCAGAAAAGATGACAACTGTCGCCAGTTTATCAGCCGGAATGGCACATGAGATCAATAACCCGCTTGGTATAATATCTCAATCCGCCCAGAATATTGAGCGAAGACTGTCTCCCCAGCTGCCAAAAAACATGGAAGCAGCTGAATCTATCGGCATTTCTCTTGAACAGATCAACGAATATCTTGATGAAAGAAAAATTTCGACCATGCTTTCAGCCATAAAAACAGCAAGTTCCCGCGCGGCGCGCATCATAGTCAATATGCTGAATTTCAGCCGTAAAGCAGTCGAAAACAAAGAATTCTGCAATTTAAGTGAAATGATTGACCGGGTAATAGAAATGGCGGAATCAGATTTTAATCCCGAATATGAATACGATTTCAAAAAGATTAAAGTAATCAGAGAAATTGATGAGAACCTTCCGGAAATAATCTGCTACCCGGGCGAAATGGATCAGGTGCTTTTCAACCTGCTGCGCAATTCGGCACAGGCTATGTACTCCGCAGAGGAAATGCCTCCGGAACCGACAATAACTATTCGACTGTCTTATAACAATGCCTACGTCATTATGGAACTGGAAGACAACGGACCGGGAATGGAAGACCATACCCGCAAGCAAATTTTCGAGCCTTTCTTTACCACCAAATCACACAATGGAGGCAGCGGGCTGGGACTCTCAATTGTATACTTTATAGTAACCAGAAATCATGGAGGATCAATAGATGTGAAGTCCGCCCCCGGAAAAGGAACCAAATTTACCGTAAGCCTTCCCAGAGGGTCGGCCGCCGATATTTTTTCCAGGAACTACATAGCTTAATGATAGGCAGTCTTGGGTATTATTTCTGAAAAATACGAAGGAGAAGCTCATCCAGATCTTCTCCATTATCAATAGCGGTTGAAATGTCGTTTTCTAGCTCCTGGGCTCCCCTGCGAACCTCGGATACAGTGCAATCCATATTGAGAGCCACTTCTTCTGCGGGGATTCCATAACGAAAACAAAGATAATACAGGGCGCGCCGGGCAAGTAGGGAATGGTCATTGGCCTGAGTCATAAGTTCCCTGAATGAAACAGCAAAGGCTTCAAGTACTGCATCGAGTATGGAATCAAAACTCTGTGCTTCCAGGACTGGCTCAATAGAAGATTCATCATTTTGATCACTTTCGATATTTTCAAAATGCAGGGCAGATGAATCACGAACAATTCCGGTAAGCCTGTTGATACTGGCAAGAATATCTTCAGCAGCATAATAAGCGTGCACATCAGATATGTATTCACGGTTCTTAAGCGGGACAGCACTCTCTTTCAAATCAATAGTCACGCCGACCTCTTTCTCAAGGACTTCCTGAGCTGCGTCGCGGATTCTGTCAAGCAGGTGTTCACGGACCCAGTTCATGACAAACTCGTTGGGAGCGGTAAGCCTGACCACTCCATTCTCAAGCCGGGCAGAAAGAGGATCAACCCAGACTTTAACCAGTACCGGGTTAATGCGAATTCTTAGTTTCTTCTTAATTGAGTGCCATACAGTGGAATTCATCTTCTACCCCTTTAACCGTTGTTCCTTTAAATAAGGGGGTGGTCTACGACATTTCCAAACAGGTTGCAACGTTTACTCTCAAACACCAAAAAGTGCAATCAACGGTTCCGCTATCATATAGCGGAACCGCATGAAAACACTTGTGATGGCAAGAAAAACAAGCCAGCAGATCAACCCCGGCAGACCAAAAGGCCTTCCCGGGAAAAACGCATAACGCCCAGCCGATGACCGGCTATGGAGTCAAACGGTCAATTGTATCCTGCAACTGCCTTCCAAGAGGAGTCTGCAGGGAAATTTCACGTTCTATATTTGTAATGCCTTTAATTACTGTGGAATGTCTACGGCCCAGTTTGGAGCCGATATCTTTGAGGGAAAGTTCTGTATGCTTGCGGGCAAGGAAGAATGCTGTATTCCGGGCCAGAACGATCTGACGTTTTCGGCTTTTGGAACGCAGCTGATCGGGAGTCAGTTCATAAGAACGACAGATGTGGTCCACTATGGAATCATAGTTGGGTGCAGCTTTAGCAACGGAGTAGTTTTCAAGAACCTGCCATGCAAGCTCCTGTGAAACATCCCTGTTAAGCAGTCTGGCTTTAAGTACCAGGTTCTGCAGGCAGCTTTCAAGCTGGCGGACATCAGTTGTAATACGGTCGGCAAGAAGCTCGGAAATAGAGTTTGGTACCTGTGTACCGAGTCTGTAAGCCTTGCTTTCCACAATGCGTCTTCTGGTCTCGAAATCAGGAGTGGAAATAACGGCCAGCAGCCCCGAACAAAAACGGGATACAAGCTGCGGGTCGATCTTTTCGAGCTCCCGAGGCAGAAATGAACTGGTCATGACCACTTTGGAACCACGAATCTGCAGACTCTTGAGTGTTTCAAGAATCTCATCCTGCATTTTCTGTTTGCCCTGAAAGAAGTGAACATCTTCCAGCAAAAGACAGTCCACATTATCTCTGAACTCAGACTTAAAACGGGAAACTTCGCCTGATTTAATTGCAAGAACGAGTCTGTTTGCAAACTCTTCAGCAGTCAGGCAGGCGATTGAAATATGGTTTTTGTTACTAGTAGCGCACAGGTTTTTACCAATTGAATGCAGCAGGTGGGTTTTCCCGAGCCCAGGGGTGGAACTGAGAAAAAGCTGATCACCAGGCAGGCTGTTGTCGCAAAGGCTTCTTGAAGCGGCACAGGCAAGCTGGTTTGATTCTCCAACTACAAAATCATCAAAGGAAAACCGCCAGCGCGGAATCCGGGTATTAACAACAGGAGGAGTCATGAGCGGCAGTCCCATGGTGGCCTGCTGAGGTCTGACAGCGGGCTTAAGCTTCACTGCGGGTTTCTCCGCAACTCTCTTAACCCCGATCTCAACCTTAGGGCTGACACCAAGTACCTGCTCTCCGGCTTCTTTAATGTTGTCCATGAGACGGTCTCTCACCCAGGCGGCAACAAAATCATTAGGCGCATAAAGCTTAATGGCATTGCTGCTCACATCTGCTTTAAGGGGTTTTATCCATACCTTAAACAGACCGGGGTTGAGTCCCTTCTCAAGAAAATTAGAAATTTTATTCCAGCTGTCTCTCATCATGCTGGCATACCTAATCCAAAGTGGAGGTAGCCATCAACTCGGGATAAAGCCATGAGTGAGAGATGAGCACCACCCCTTTTTCTACAGCTTAACATACTATAATAAAAGAATTTTCTTATTACCCTTGTAGTTAGGCTTTTCGGTTACAAATCCCTCTTAAGACCGCAGTTACGGGCTTTGCGAGTGTTTGGATATTTTTTTTCAACAGCTGTGGAAAACTTTTTCCACATTTATTTTTCAAAATTACTACATATTACATAAAATTACTTCAAATTACTTAGTGTCACCTTTTTCTTCGCTAATTATTTTTTTTACGCACAAATACTCAATTTCAATATTTTAATAATTTAAACCACTGATTTTATGGAAAATAAATACAATAACAACACCAAAAGAACTTGTTTATAAAAATATTAATTTATCTAACTGCCATCTAAACCCAGCAAACACGGGGCTTCACGGAGGTTACAGTTTAGAACACTTTACAAACAACTAATTTATCAGTGATTATTTTATCTTGACAGCAACAAGGCTATGACTGTCAACGAAATGGGAACACTGGGATTAACGACAAGATTCAAAACTGAAGCAAGAATTTTTTATTTCTTTTCATCTATCAATGTAGATTTACCTTCATGTATGCTTTTACTTAACACCCAGAATATATGCGCCAATTTTTCGCAAAACGAAATATCACAGACTAATGGGTATTCTCCATAAGAAGGAAAGAAATAGATCATTTCGATAATTTCGTTTACCTGGCCTTTTTTTTACAATTTGACCCTGTGGGGAGTTAAATAAAATATAAATCCGCGATTTCAGACAATGAGGGGTGGTTTTAAGGAGATTTCAAAAAGAAAATGCCTGTCACAAAAACTGGACAGGCATTCTGGGGATATAATTTTGTTGCGCAGGCGCAAAACAAAATATGGTCTATATATAATGATAGAACCTATTTTCCAGAGGTAAGCTCCTTTAGAGTCGGATAGCGACCACATGCAAACCGGTCTGCCTCAGGACAGTAACCTAGCTGCTCGCATCTTGCTCCTCCATGACGGAAAATAGCCGGGAACTTTTCCTTACATATATCAAGCATGAGATCAGCCATGGCTCTGACTTCCCACTGTGCCCTTTGACAACAACGCAGGTTGAAAAAGTGCATCAGAGACCGACAGTTCATACTGATTACAATCTTTGTCTCGGCCGCCTGAGGCAGTACAAAACGGGCATCTTCATTAGCTTTGCTTTCCCGTCCCGCAGCCACCAGAATTTCCCGCAGATCCTTGTAGGCACTGCCAACCTCGGCCATGAATTTTTCGAAACGCTCGCGGGCTTCAGGAATCTTTTTGATAGCGGGAGGAATTATGAAATCCATATCATTCTCGGCCACATAGCGCTGGCTCTGCTGAGAGTACGAGGCGATGCGATGGCGTACAATCTGATGTGAACAGGCTCTTGATATTCCTTCCACCGCAAAAGTGAAACTAACATGTTCAATGGGGCTGTCATGCCCGGATTCAAGAACCTTGGATACAAATTCGGCCTGTTTTTCCTTTGCAATATCTCCGTCGAGGAGCCTTGGCCACATGTCAGCCACAAACCCTGCATGATAACACTGCCTGAACGCTGCATAGGTAAGTTCCAGGGCGTCAGGAGTCATGGTTAACAACTCAACTCTTAATTTTTTTTCTGGCATAATCGCTCCTCCAAATATGGACTTTTCATAAAGGAAAGATCCCCGGTTCGCAACGGTATATATGGGCCTTTGAAAGTCAACGCTCCCCTGAGTCGGATAGACTTTGCCAATTCGTAACTTTTAAGTGTATATTTTCTCTTGCCAGTTGCGGCAATATACCCTAACAAACGTCTCCTTATCTCTACTTTAACCAGCCACTGAGATCCGCCCTGTTTATATTACTGCATCGAGCATGCAGAGGATTTTTTTTGGCAAAATCTCAGGCACCGGAGGAATCCGTGACCAAACTAATCACAAACGATAAAATCAGAAATATAGCCATCATTGCCCACGTTGACCACGGCAAAACCACCCTGGTTGACGGTATGTTCAAGCAGAGCGGTCTGTTCCGTGAAGGACAGGAAGTCGATGACCGCCTCATGGACAGCATGGACCTCGAAAGAGAAAGAGGTATCACCATTGCCGCCAAGAACTGTGCAGTTGAATGGAAGGGCGTAAAAATCAATATCATCGATACCCCCGGTCACGCCGACTTCGGTGGTGAAGTTGAACGTTCCCTGAGTATGGCTGACGGCGCCATCCTGCTGGTTGACGCATCAGAAGGCCCCCTGCCCCAGACCCGTTTTGTACTCAAGAAAGCTCTTGAGGCCGGACTCAAAATCATTGTCGTAGTCAACAAGATCGACCGTGGTGATGCCCGTCCCGATGAAGTTCTTGACGAAATCTATGATCTTTTCATCGACCTTGATGCAAACGAAGAACAGCTCGAATTTCCCCTGCTCTACGCCATCGGACGTGATGGAATTGCTCAGGAAACCCTCGAAGAAAAGGGTGAAAACCTGCACCCCCTCATGGACCTGGTTCTGGAACAGATCCCCGGTCCTTCCTACAATGAAGAAGAGCCCTTCCAGATGCTGGTATCCGATCTTGGCTACTCCGACTACCTCGGACGTCTGGCCATCGGTAAGGTTATCCACGGTTCTGCCAAACAGAACGAGCCTCTGCTCTGCATCAACGAAGCAGGCGAGAATGTTTCTCTGCGTCTGACCAAAATTCAGACTTATGACGGCCCCAGCTTTGCTGAAACCCCTGCCGCCAACCCCGGTGATATTGTTGTTGTTTCCGGTATTGAAGACATTACCATCGGCGATACCATCTGCACCAAGGAAGCTCCTAAGGCACTGCCCAGAATCACTGTTGACGAGCCCACTGTATCCATGCGCTTCACCATCAACACCTCCCCTATGGCAGGTCTTGAAGGAAAGCAGGTTCAGTCCTCTAAAATCCGTGAGCGCCTGCAGAAGGAAACTCTGCTCAACGTTGCCGTAAAAGTTGAAGAGAGCGAAGAAAAGGACAGCTTTATTGTTAAAGGTCGTGGGGAATTCCAGCTGGCTATTCTCATTGAGACCATGCGTCGTGAAGGCTTCGAACTTTCAGTAGGTCGCCCTGAAGTTATCTACAAGAAAGAAGACGGACGCACCCTTGAGCCCATGGAGCAGGTTTTCATTGACTGCGAAGAGGCATTCCTTGGTGTGGTAACTGAAAAGCTTTCCACCCGTAAGGGCAAAATGACCAACCTTGTCAACAACGGCAAGGGACGTGTCCGCATGGAATTTTTAGCTCCTTCCCGTGCACTCATCGGCTACCGTGATGAATTCCTGACCGACACCAAAGGTACCGGTATCATGAACTCCCTCTTTGCAGGATATGATGATTACCGCGGAGACTTCCCCTCCAGGTATACAGGTTCTCTCGTTGCAGACCGTGCAGGAAAGGCCGTTGCCTACGCGATTTTCAACCTTGAACCGCGCGGTGAACTTTTCGTTGAGCCCGGTGATCCCGTCTACGAAGGAATGATCGTCGGTGAACACAACAGGGATAATGATATCAATATCAACCCCACCAAGGAAAAGAAGCTCACCAACATGCGTGCTTCCGGTAAGGACGAGGCTGTTATCCTTACTCCTATTCGCCCCATGACCCTTGAAAGAGCTATGCACTTCATTCGTGACGACGAACTTATCGAGGTTACTCCTGAGTCCATCAGACTGCGCAAGGTTGAGCTTTCCGCCACCAAACGCCACATGGCTCGTGGTAAGCAGCTCAAAGCTCAGGGAGCTAAATAGAAATAGCCCTATAACCGGGACTTATTAGTCACAGATTTAGAGCTAGCGGATTTGAAGACCCCCCGGTTCTTTAGATTTAAAATATATAGGCGTTTTGATGTGCTTCACTGCAGCACTTCAAAACGCCTTTTTCTTATATGGAAGAGAAATAAGACTTAGGAATCCAGTTCATCCACCAGCAACGGGTCCGGATGCTTCTTGTTACGGGCCAGCCTCAGGGCATCCTTTCGACACTTATTGACGCACACCCCGCAGCCCATACATTTACCAGGATCAATACGCATCCGTTTATCGCGGACTTTCATGGCCCCGAAAGGACAATACTCCATACACTGCCCGCACCCGATACACTTGTGAGGATCAACCACCGCAATATATCCTGACGGAATCAACATGGGGATGCCGTTGCGCATTGCCTCCATTGCACCGCAGCAGCACGAGCAGCAATTGCAGATGGCGTAAAAACGTCCAAGCATGACATCCTTGAAAAAGGCATGATGAACATGGCCGCGGGCATTTTCCGCTTCAAGAATACGCACCGCCTCATCCGGGGTAATCTTCCGGGCCTTATCCTTATGATTCTTTTCCACAAAGGATGCAAACGGATCACCAACAATCAGGCAAACATCCAGAGGTTCGCAAGGGTTATCACGGGAAGCACGGCAAGGACATTCAAGAGCTACAATATGATCGGGGTGCATAAGCACAAGATCCCTTGCTTTTTGAAAAGGGATGATTGTCTCGGGCAGGGTTGCAGAAATATTCTTATTGATTTTGACCAGCTTTGCTGCTTCAGACGTAGGAATTACCTTGCCATGATATGTTTCGGCAAAATCTTCCTTCAGCTTGCGCCGTTCTTCTGGGTCTGAAGGGGATGCCATGAGACTCGAAATGAAATCCGCAATAGGTGCAAGGTTGTTTTCACCGAGCGCAGCCCCGATGTAGGCTTTGGGCCAACGGATATACATGTAACCGTGAAGGACATCCTTCATGGTCATGCTCCGATCCTCAAGAGCCTGCTTGAGAAAATTTCCGGTCGCAGTATCGGGAATGAACTTGTACAGCACTTTCTTCATGGTCTTTCCTCTTATTTACACAATTATCAGAGCCACAAAAAATAGTACAGTTTTTCCGAAAGCAACTTCACAACCCGCCCATGTTATGTCTATTCTGCAACAAGCCCGGATAACAAGAATTTCGTGATACAATAACAGGAGCTGGACCATGAAAATTAATGCCCGCAGACACGGTGATACACTGGTTGTAGAACTGGGTAAAAGGGTCGATGCATACGGTTCAGGAGAACTGGACAAGAGACTTGATGCCCTGTTCATGGATGAAGATCTGGCCTGTATTGCATTTGACATGAGCAATGTCCGGTATCTTTCCAGCGCCGGCATTAGGATAATTGTTCGCACTCTCAAAAAGTTAAAGAAACGCGGGGGAGCTTTGGCTCTTTGCGGTGTTCAACACTACTGCCGGAACGTTCTTGAAACTGCAGGCATGACACGCTCCCTCAACATTTTTAATACCCGCAGCGAAGCCATGGATTTTCTTCAATCCGTTCACTGGGAACGGCAGGCCCTTGAGAATTGGGACCGTATGGAGCAGATGGATTCCCCCATCGGTCATTTCCGTTTTGTTCCCGGCGAAAACACGCAGACAGAGATCAGGGTAATAGGCTCAATTGCTGATATTTTTCATTCGCGTGTTGATCAGTCGCGTATGTTTTCACGCCGTTTTTCCCAGACGGAATACTCCATCGGTGTAGGCGGATTGGGTGAAGTTCCGGAAGATTATATGAAACTTATGGGCTCAATGATCACCATAGGGGGCACCATGGCATGGCTGCCCACAGACGGTCACGATTTAGCAGACTTTCTTCTTCCACGTAATGATACCGGTTCAGTCTTAATCAGAACCCCGTTCAATCTGACCCTTTCAAGCGGATTCAACGAATACATTATGTTTCAATCTTCCGAAGAAGGAGGAACAACTCTGGACCGGCTCTACAGAGGGCTTTTTCTGCTCGCACGCAGACGCCGCCGTGACTTCAAAGGCGTATTGGGAATAGCCTCCTGGATGCAGGCCAGCGAAGTGTACGCTGCTACACTTATGAAATCTCCGATAAGAGAACTTGCACCGGAAAACAAACGCACCATCACTGATCCATCCAATAGTGACCAGTGGATGAAAAGAGATTCCCTGCCCCGCCACCGGGATGTTACCTGCCTGAATTGTGGTGTGGGAGTAGATCTTTCATGCGATCTTTCCGTATATGACCAGTCCGGGATGTATGCAGCTTTTTACATTGATCCCGCAACAGCAGGTGATAAAGGACAGCTACTCAACAACCACAGCGCGATTTTTGAGCATACCCCCATGCCTGACAAGCTGGTCTGCCTGGATAAAGAGGTTCGTGAGATTAGTGCCACAAAAGAATTTATGGATATGCGCAGATTAAGGGACAGCACCCGGATAACAAAGGCTTTTATAGGAATCAGCTATCCCCGCAGACTGGTGCGCGATACCTCCGGGTGGCAAGGCACAATGAATGAAGCTCCGGTTAACCGCTCGGTTGCAGACAAACGATACCGCACGGAGTCAGATTTCCCCAAGATCCCTGAAAAAAGAGAGGCAGAACTGAACAAGTTCCAGCAGTTTCTTGAAGCCCAGCAGGCCAAACTTGCCATGATTGAGAAAACCGACCCAAGTGAAAACCGCTGACCGCCATGCTGTTCTAGCAGGAAGAATTATGCTAAACCTGAAAGCAGATTCTCGAGTTAATTTTTAACACACACTGAAATATTTTCACGCTGCTATCCGAGGGAGGAACTATGCGGCTTCGCTTTTTTATATGTTTAATTCTTGTACTTACACTATCAGCCACAGCTTTTGCTGATTCCAAGAGCATTAAGGTTGGAGTTCTTTACAATCTCACCGGAGAAATGGCAGCCATTGATCAGCCCGGACTCCACGGGATGGAACTGGCAAAGGAAATCATTAATGAACGGGGCGGTATTTTAGGAAAAAAAATAAGTCTTGTTGTCTCCGATTGCAGATCAAATATAGATGCCACTTTGATGGCCTCCCAGATTCTGTCGGGGCAGGATGACATGACCGCTGTGGTCGGTTTAAACGACACAGATTACGTAATGACTGCGGCCCCGGCTGTTACCGCCAAGAATATTGTCTTCATTACCGCAGGTGCAACCATGCAGAATCTCCCTTATATGTATGGGAAATATTTTTTTATGGCTGCTTTCGGTGATAACATGCAGGCCCGGGCCGTGGCAAAGTTTGCCAAGCGCAGACTCAACACAACCAACTGTTTTGTCGGTACGGATATCTCAACTGAATTCACCAAAACCCTGTCAAAATATTTCAAGCGCAGATATCGCAAATATGGCGGAAAAATCATTGATGAGGTTTGGTACAATACCGGAACTAAGGAATACCCCTTGCCCGATGAAAAGGAAACAACTCCTGATGTTCTTTTCTTGTCCTCCGTTCCACCGGATGCCCCCGGTTATGTCACTCAGGTTCGAACAGCAGGCAACAGCCAGCCTATTGTTTCAGGTGATGGATTCGATACTCCCGGCCTGAAAAATATTCCTGAAGAATTTGCGCACGACATATACTTCGCTACCCACGTTGCCCTGGATAATCCTGATCCGCAGGTACAGGAATTTGTTGAGAACTACGAACGGATGTTCGGAGAAAAACCAGCGTCCGGATTTGCTGCACTGGGCTACGATACAATTATGCTTTTGGCTCAGGCTATTGAAAAGGCAGGTAGCTCCGCCCCGGAACAGGTGCGTCAGGCTCTCACCGGAACTTCAGGATTCAAGGGAGTGACAGGAGAGATCACATACCCGGAGGGAATACGTGTTCCCATGAAAACTGTAGATATTGTTCGCTACTCAAACGGAGAATTCACCTTTGTGGAGCAGATCTCTCCGAACTAAAAAATCCAGTATATCAGTCACGGTTTGATGTTCTGGGATCATGTCTCATTTAAGCAAACGGAATATATCTAAGCTTGTACGGAGATTATTATGGAATTCAATGTTGTCGTAGAACCAGCATCTGCATGGTCTGCCGATGCGGTTATTTTCTTTGTATTCAAAGAAGCTGAAGACTACCTGCCCGGATTTTCGTCCTGGATGGCATCTGATGCGGACTGGGTCGCGGGATCACCGGCTCTTGCTGATTTTTCAGGAGAACTGGGCTCCACTGCTGTTGTCTATGGTTCGGGAGCATCAGTTCAGAGAGTACTTCTTGTCGGACTCGGCCCAGAAAAAGAATTTGGAGTGGAGCAGTTTACTCAGGCTGTGTCAGCAGCATTTCAAAAGTGCCGCGAACTAAAATTCCGCACAGTTGGGGCTCCCCTGCCCGCCTTTGACGGTATTATTCTAGAAGACAAGCATGAACACTTTGTCGCAGCAGCGATCAGCGGCCTATATTCATTTGATCAGTTCAAAAGTAAAAAAGACGAGAAGAATGCCCTTCCTGAAACAGTGCGCTTTCTAACGGAGAAAGAACCGGCCGAGCACTTTACTGAGGCTATAGCCAAAGGTCAGGCTGTCGGACTGGGGTCCTCGTATACGAGGGATCTGGTAAATCTGCCTCCCAACATGGCTACCCCGGTTTATCTTGCTGAAGAAGCGCGCAAAATGGCAAAAAAATACGGTTTCAAATTCAAGCAGATGAAGCGCAAGGAAATCATTGATAAAGGCATGGGGGCTTATGCCTCCGTGTTCCGTGGTTCTACAGACGAGCCGCGCTTGATAATTCTTGAATACTGCCCCAAAGACCGTGAAGGACAGAAACCCCTTGTGCTGGTAGGTAAGGGGGTCACATTTGATACCGGCGGGATATCCTTAAAACCCACCGGATTTATTGAAGACATGAAATGCGACATGGCCGGAGCAGCAGCTATTCTCGGCTTATTTCAAGCCATCGGTGAAATCCAGCCAGATTTACCAATCACCGCCATCCTGCCCTGCGCCGATAACATGCCGGATGCTTCTGCAACCAGACCGGGTGAGGTTGCTACATCTTTTTCCGGTAAAACAATTGAAATCCTGAACACTGACGCCGAAGGCAGGCTCCTGTTATGTGATGCTTTGGCCTACTCCGCTCAATATGAGCCAGCAGCAATTATTGACCTTGCCACCCTCACTGGAGGATGCATTGTCGCTTTTGGATGGAATGTTGCTGCAGTCATGGATAACTCCACAAAAATGCGCGATCTGGTTATGGAGTCCGGCATGAGTGTAGGGGAAAGATTCTGGCCCATGCCGCTATGGGATATCTATAAAGAAGAACTCAAAAGCGAAGTCGCAGATCTGAAGAACATAGGCTCCCGAGAAGGGATGACCATTCATGCAGGAATGTTCCTTAAGGAATTCATACCTGAAAACGTTCCCTGGGCTCACCTTGATATTGCAGGTCCTGCCTGGCGTAAGAAAAAAAGCCCGGCCGGGTCTGCCGGAGGAACTGGATTCGGGGTAAGAACTCTTGTGGAATTAATCACCCGTATTGACCTTGAAGATCTTTAAACTTTAAAGTTCAACTTATTAATACTCATAAAAAAGTCCCCCGGAACTTATTCCGGGGGACTTTTTTTAGGTCTGTATCAGTTCAATTTACATCATGATCCAATCATTTTTTCAGGCAGGTAGAATACAATTTCCGGGAAAATGGTTACCAGAATTACCATCATAACCATGATCAAAAAGAACGGAAAAGTCGCCTTGAGAATATCCTTAACATCATCATTCGTAATATATTGAATTACAAAGATGGAGAAACCAACCGGCGGAGTTACCTGTGAAAGCTCTACCATAAATACAACAAAAATACCGAACCACAGCGGGTCAAAACCGGCGGCAATTACGATAGGGAGCACAATAGGCAAAGTCATGACGACAATCGAAATTCCGTCAAGGATCATCCCCAGCAGCACGTACATAATGCCAAGCACGAAGATGAGCATATAGGGAGACAGATCAAGGGTTCCGATAAACTTGCTAAGAGCAGTTGCAATCCCGAGAAATCCTACAACCTGAGCCAGAAAAGCCGCGCCGCAGATAATAAAACAGATCATACCGCTTGTTTTAACTGCGGAAAGCAACGCTTCCTTGAAATTGGCCAGTGTAAGGTTCTTGAAGAACTGTGCAATCCCCAAAGCACCGAGAACACCTATAACAGCAGCTTCAGTTGGAGTGGTTAGCCCGGCATAGATTCCACCCAGAACCACGGTGATCAGCAAAAGAACCGGAAACAAATCCTTGAGCGACTCAATACGCTGAGCCATGGTGAATTCCTCTTTATCCTGAGGCACCAGTGAAGGATCCATAACACAGCGTACTATAATATATAGGGAATAGACCCCTGCAAGGGTCAGGCCCGGAATGACTCCGGCAATAAAAAGCTGTCCGATGGAAGTATCGGACAGGATGCCGTAAATAATCATTATCAGACTTGGAGGAATCAGAAACCCGAGTGTTCCTGAGCCTGCAAGAGAACCGATGGAAAGACTTTTGTGATACCCCCGGCTTGAGAGCTCATTGTAAGTAATCTTACCAACGGTAGCAGTGGTTGCCGCACTTGACCCGGACACGGCAGCGAACAAAGAACATGCCACAACATTAATGTGGTAAAGGCGCCCCGGAATATTGGAAAGCCACGGAACCAGTCCGTTCAAAAGACGGGTGGAAATGGATGTTCTGTATAGAATTTCCCCCATCAGAATAAACAGCGGTAAAGCAGACAGTGGCCATGAGTTCAGTGTGTTCCAGATGGAGTTTGCCATAAGATCGCCGATCTTATCCCAGATGGAAATGGTCGGTGGCAGGTTCATCTTGCAAAAGAGCATACCGCATATTGCAGCACCATATAAGGAAAAACCGATCCAAAGACCGGACAGCAAGAATAGAACCATAGCTCCCACAAGGAAAACGGCGAGAATCAAAGGATCACTAATCATCGGTCGCCTCCTCGGTCGCTCTCTTGGCAATAAAGGCAATAAGCTGAATCAGCAGCAGAGCCAGACCTACGGGAATGGCAAGCTGGGGAATCCACAAAGGTGTTTCAGCAATGGTGTCCGCAGTCATTTCAAGATCCCAGGTCTCATACACCATGGCAATTGTGTACTTGAGAGCAAAAGTGGTAATCGCAACTCCGATAATACCGGAGACAATGTCAGCAATCCGCTTGCCCCGGGCTGAAAAATGAGAGGTCAGCAGGCCGATACGGATAAGTCCGTCCTCTTTCATAGTGTAAGCAAGTCCGGTGAGGATAAGGAAAACCAGAGCATATCCGCCGTATTCGCTTGAAACAAGGGTGGAAGTATTCAAAACCGCACGCAGGAAGATCTCGATTACCACGAGAACCACGATAAAAATCATCCCGGCGGCTGAAAGAAAGGCCCCTCCAGTGGAGAGGCCTTCGATTAACCTGATAAATGCACGCATGTCACTCTACTTTTCGTAAGCGTTGATGGCAGCTTTAAAACCTTTCTTTGCACTCTTCATGGTACCCTTGAGCATGAGCTGGGCATCACTGGCAAGCATATCTGCGACTTCTTTGGTCGGCTCGGAGATTACGATACCTTTTTCAGCAAGGATCTTAAGGGATTCATCGTTGCTTTTTGCAGACTGTTCCCACTGGTGAGCTTCAACTTCTGCGGCTGCTTTGAGCACGGCTTCCTGCTGCTTGGGGTCCATTGCATCCCAGTAATCCTTGTTGATTACCATCATATTAAGAGGAAATGCGTAATTAATTTTGGTGAAATGTTTGAGTGTTTCCCAGAACTTGCCATCCTTTCCTGAGACAGCGGAAGTAAGGACAGAGTCAACAAGACCTGTCTGCAGGGCGGAATACAGCTCACCCCAGGGCAGAGACATGGGACTTGCTCCTGCTGCACGCAACAGTTCTGCACCGTTTTTATCGTAGGTTCTGGTTTTAAGGCCTTCCAGATCAGCAATGGTTTTGAGAGGCTTCTGGGTGAAAAGTCCGCTGGGAGGCCAGGGGGCGGCGTAAAGAAGTTTCTGATTCCAGCGACGACAGGCCTTTTCATAGTAGGGCTTTGCTGCTGCGTAGAGTTTTTTTGCTTCAGCATAATCTTTAGCCAGGAGGGGCATGGAGCTTACACCGAAGACCTGATCGGAACCGGAAACAACACCCATGAGAATATCAGACATGGGAAGGGTTCCGTCTTTAACGGTTTTCAGAAGCTCAGGTCCTTTGAACCCGAGGCTTCCACCGGGATGAACGGTAATTTTTACTGAACCGGAGGTATATTCAGCTACTTTGTCGGCAAAGAGCTGTGCGCCCTGAGAATGAAAGTTAGTAGATCCGTAGATTGCGTTACAGTCCATTTTGAGTTCAGCGGCCTGAGCAGAAAAAGCAAAACCCAGAACCAGAAGAAGAGCAGCGACGATCTTTTTTAACATGAGGTTGCCTCCGTGTTTAAATTTTCTTCTTGATTTTAAAAATATTTCTATTTTTTATGCCTGTTATTTGGTTTTTAATTTTAAATAAACACTTCATAAAAACAAAATAACTAATCGTTTTTAACAAAGTTATTTACGATAACATTATTCGTTTTTGGGTATTAATTTGCCGAACGAACGGAACTTATACACATAAATTTACAAAAATAAAATCTTTTAATCGTAGACAAATTTGGGTACTCTCTGCGCCAATGGATGATTGTACCCTGAATTTATTAGTATTTATTCAGAATATAACATACACAAAGCTATGTAGTTGTGGAGGATAGATAGTGCTGATTATTGGTGTAGATACCGGCGGAACATTCACAGATTTCATTTATAAAGACGGCGAAAAATGGGGCGTACACAAACGCCTTTCCACTCCTCATGACCCATCAGAAGCTGTAATCAAAGGCATTAAACACATTGCCGGAGACAGGAATGTACAGGTGGTTCATGGATCAACTGTAGCTACAAATGCCATTCTTGAACGCAAGGGTGTTAAGACAGCCCTCATCTCAAATGAGGGTTTTGAAGACATCATTCAAATCGGACGCCAGAATCGCTCCGAACTTTACAATCTTTCTTTTTGTAAAAAACCGCACATTGTTCCACCGGAATTACGCTTCGGAATAACAGGAAGAATTGATCACGAAGGAAATGAAATTGAACCTTTTTCGGAAGAAAAAGTTCAGAATATTCTAAAAATAATCAACGAGTCAGGCGTAGAATCTGTCGCATTATGCCTTCTCTTTTCCTACTTAAACCCCGAGCATGAAAACAGAATGCGTGATCTTCTGGACGGAATCGGGGTCCCTGTTTCCGTTTCCCACGAAATACTTGCCGAGTTCCGAGAATTTGAACGAACTTCCACCACGGTAATCAATGCCTACGTATCTCCCAAGATGACCAAATACCTGACTAAACTTCAGGATACCCTTGGAGATGCCCCCCTGCGCATTATGCAAAGTAACGGAGGCTCAATTTCTGCCGAAACCGCCATGAACGAATCGGTACGGACCATTCTCTCAGGCCCTGCCGGCGGAGCGGTTGGTGCGCATACCATCGGTAAAATGGCCGGTTATGACCGTCTTATCACTTTCGACATGGGTGGCACTTCTTCGGATGTAGCTTTAATTAATGAAGAGCTTCCCCTGACCCTTGAGTCTGCAATTGAAGACTATCCGGTAAAAGTCCCCATGATTGACATCCATACTGTTGGTGCGGGGGGAGGATCCATTGCACGTATTGATGCCGGAGGTTCCCTAACCGTAGGCCCCGAAAGTGCCGGAGCTGATCCGGGCCCTATTTGCTACGGCAAAGGTTCCGAAATCACAGTCACCGACGCCAACCTTTACCTTGGACGACTCATCCCCGAACATTTCCTGGGCGGCGAGATGTCCCTAAAGACAGAAAAGCTAACCAGAGCTATGGAAGCAATGGCCGAAAAAGCAGGCTTAACTCCTGTTGAACTGGCTGAAGGAATACTTGATATCGCCAACACCAACATGGAGCGAGCCATCAGGGTCATTTCTGTAGAAAGAGGATTCGATCCTCGTGAATTCAGCATGTTCTCTTTTGGCGGAGCCGGTGGCATGCACTGCGCTTTTCTTGCCAAGCTGCTTTCCATTCCAAAGCTTTTCATACCCAACAACCCCGGAATCCTTTCAGCTGTGGGCATGGTCATGGCGGATGTCATCAAGGACTACTCGCTTACTGTCATGCGTAACCAGCACAACACCACCGGAGCAGATCTTGAAGAACTTTTTGCTCCTCTGGAAGCACAGGGCCGAGCAGACCTGAAGGACGAAGGGTTTACCGACGAAGATATCATTGTCGAACGCTTTCTGGACATGCGCTATCAGGGACAGTCCTTTGAAATCATTGTCCCGTTTGAAGGAGACTGGATTGAAGAATTCTCCGTACTCCACAAACAGAACTACGGTTACCGTAACGATGACAAGACTGTTGAAATAGTAAATATCCGACTGCGTACCAAAGGCATGCCGGTCAAGCCGGAGGTTCCTGAAGCAGGCCAGCTGGTTGCAGAAATGGACCCTGCGGCCATCATCGGAACCACCGAAACTGTTTTTGATTCCACTAAGATGGAAACCAGCATCATCAGCCGGGATAAGCTTAAGCCCGGCAACAAGGTGAACGGCCCTGCCATCATCATCGAGTACAGCTCAACTCTGGTCATTCCACCTTTTGCTAAGGGTGAAGTTGATGCTTACGGCAACCTTATTTTTGACATCGAATAGTCAGGAGGTATTTAATAATGAATGTTAACCCGATCCTCCTTGAGGTTTTCAAAAACAGATTTGCCGCAATTTCCGAAGAAATGGGCGTCACCCTGACCCGCACCGCTTTCTCACCAAACATCAAGGAACGCCGTGATCTCTCCTGCGCAGTTTTCGACAGCAATGGAGATATGGTGGCCCAGGCTGCGCACATTCCAGTGCACCTCGGATCCATGCCCCTTTCTGTTAAATCCGCTATTAAAATGAGCGAATTCAGGGAAGGTGATATGGTCATGCTGAACGACCCGTTCAAGGGTGGCACACACCTGCCGGACATTACTCTCGTGGCACCGGTTTTCTGCAATGGTTCAGATAAACCCGCTTTCTACGTTGCCAACCGCGCCCACCACTCCGATGTTGGCGGTATGGCCTCCGGTTCCATGCCCCTTTCCACCACTCTCTATCAGGAAGGAATCATAATCCCTCCGGTAAAGATTGTGGAAAAAGGAGAGATTGTTCCGGGTGTAATGACACTTATCCTCAACAATGTGCGTACTCCAGTTGAGCGTGAAGGTGATTTCGCAGCTCAGATTATGGCGAACATCACCGGCGTGACAAGACTGAAAGAGCTTATCGATAAGTACGGACAGGAAAAAGTTGATTTTTACGCATCAAGCCTCAATGATTATGCAGAATCCATAACCCGTAAGACCATTGAATCCATTCCCGATGGTACCTACACTTTCACCGACTACATGGATGGAGACGGCGTTGACTGCGAGAACGTGCCCATTTCTGTGACCATGGAAGTAACAGGTGACAGTGCCAGACTCGATTTCACAAAGTCTGGAGATCAGGTTTCCGGAAGCGTCAATGCTGTCCGTTCCATCACTCTTTCCGCTGTGCTCTATGTTTTCAGATCACTTATCGAAGGAGATGTTCCGACTAACGCCGGAATCCTGCGTCCCATTGAGGTCTTGACCAGAAAAGGGTCCATTCTCGACGCCAACTTTCCCGCAGCAGTAGCCGGCGGCAATGTTGAGACCTCCCAGCGCGTTGTCGATGTTGTTCTCGGCGCCCTTGCTGAAGCCGTCCCGCAGCGCATTCCGGCCGCAAGTCAGGGAACTATGAACAACATGACCATCGGCGGCATGGATGAACGGACCGGAAAGCCATTTGCATACTATGAGACACTGGCAGGAGGCATGGGAGCTTCCGCTACCTGCCGTGGCGAGCACGCCACCCATTCACACATGACTAATACCCTCAACACTCCTGTTGAAGCCCTTGAGTACAGCTACCCGTTCCGGGTAAAAACATACTGCATCCGCAAGAATACCGGCGGCGCAGGAAAAGTCCCCGGTGGAGACGGTCTCGTTCGTGAAATTGAACTGCTTTCCGCATGTGAAATTACTGTACTTTCCGAACGCCGGGTAAATTCTCCATACGGTCTGCAGGGCGGAAGCCCCGGAACTCCGGGTAAAAATATTCTCATTCGCGACGGAGTCGAAATCGAACAGCCCGGAAAATTCCATTCTCCGCTTAAAAAAGGTGACATTGTACGTATGGAAACTCCCGGAGGAGGAGGATGGGGCAAATAAAGCTGTTACCTGCAGCTCATTCAATAACCGCAGATAGTTACTTAATAAAGTTATCTGGGACCCTGCGCAAACTTTTGATAGAGCTTCACACAGTGACTTGATAGACCTTAAGAAAAAAACGGGCTGACACTTCTTAAGAAGTGTCAGCCCGTTTTTTATAGGGTGTGTTCCAGCAGGGAACAAATTCATGTTTGATCAGAAGGACTTTAGAACGTTTTGATGTGCAGCATTAGTAATGCATCTCATAAAGTATTGCATCCCTGAATCAGCTGATACGACTGTTCTCAGTTAACAAAAACTTATCGAAAACCTTTAACTAAATGAGATTTAGGAAAGGCATACTATTTGATTTTTTCCCAAGCTCCGGAGAGAAAAACTAGGCCAGCCCCACTTCAGGTGCCACCTTGGTAACAGCTTCAATAGACAGGGCAAAAAAATCACCAAGTTCCAGACCTATTTTATCACATTCTTTGATAATCTCACGATCCACACTGGCTGCAAAGGCTTTGGCTTTCATCTTCTTCTTAAGGCTCTTCGGCTTCATACCCTGCATTTTTTCAGGCCGCATCAGTGCATTGGCATGGATAAGGCCGGTTACAGTTTCTCCGCATCGCAAGGCAAAATCAAAATCACTTTGGGGTGCAACTCCAGTCATATCACCATTATGGGCACGAATAGCCTGAATTGCTTCTGCGGGAATCTTGCCTTCAAGCATTTCAGCAGCGATCAGACCGTGTTTCTCCGGCAGCTCAGCTGTCTGGCTGTAATCAAGGTCATGCAGTAACCCTGTGATGGACCATAGCTCCACATCCTGCCCCAGCTTTTCAGCAAGAGCTCCAAGAACAGCCTCCGATTCCAAGGAATGCTGGATCAGGTTTTCTTCGGTAACATTTGCTTTTAGAAGTTCAAGGGCTTCATCTCTGGAAATCATTCGGCTACTCCTTATAGTTACAGCATCACTTTGGAAATTTTAAATCATCAACTTATAATAAATCAGTATAACCCGGTGTCCATGGCCGGGCTCATTTATATGAAATACCTCGCAGCAGCTACCAACCCCATTCCAACAGCAACAGTCCCAAAGAAATTCCGGGTATACATTGCAACTGCAAAAGTAGGAACTGCAACCCAGAAATAAAGATTATCAAAGCTAAGATCTATCTTTCCTTCCGGAGCAAGCAGCGAGGGGGCCAGCAATGCGGAAAGCACAGCAGTAGGGACATAAGAAAGCCACTTAACGACAATTGGCGGCAAATCACGCGAGCTTAGAGCCAGTGCAGGAAGCATACGCGGCAGATAAGTTACAGCCATCATCCCGAACAGGGTAAAGAGAATTAATTTCTGGTCCATTTTACAGCTGCTCCCAAGGTTGCTCCAATAAGTGTTGCTATAATCACATTCCACTGCCCTGCTCCGCCAAGAGCCAGCGCGGTAGACAAAATCCCGGTCACAACTCCGACAACAATATGACTTTTATCTTTAATCTGAAAAATAAGCAGGGCAATAAACATGGCAGGCAGTGCGTAATCAAGTCCCATAGGCTTTACGTCATTTATGAGTGTGCTGGAAAAAATACCCAGTACAGTTCCGCCGACCCATGCAGCCTGTGCAATGGAATTTATAAGAAAGGTTTCGCCCTTGTGGGTATCCCGGCCTGCAAATCGGGTGGAATGAACGGCAAAACTCTCATCGGTTAACTGAAAAGTGAATGCGGCAATCTGTAATTTACTCCACTTTTTAAGATACGGAGAAAGGGCCGCGGACATGAGCATGTGACGAAGGTTTACGATGAAGGTGGTAATGATGACAGATAGCGCAGAAGCACCGGAAGCAATCAGCCCGACAGCAATAAACTGTGCCGATCCAGCGAAAACGATAAGTGACATCAGCACAGTGTTATCAATTGATATACCAGACTTACGTGCCAGAACACCGTAGGCAAAACCCACCGGCAGATATCCAAGCACAATAGGCAATGCCTGCTTGAATGCCGACATAAGCACGCTGTTCTGTTTAACTTTCTGGGAATTCATAACGGATTCCACGACTACCTCCGATACTCATGATTTTTAAATTCAGCTTTTTTGATCTGCTTGCCAGTCTACACAAAATCTGACATCAGTACAGATACAGTTTACAGAAAAACAAACCATAACAGTTTGTATCAGCGGGGAAAGATATGAATCTGAACAGTTCTGACAATCAGTACCGTTACAAGAAAGTTGAGCAGGAACTTTCCAAACATATAGAAGCTGGAGACCTCGTTCCCGGCGACAAGTTACCTTCTTTACGACAGATGAGTAAATCCCTGCAGGTATCTATTTCAACTGTGAGCCATGCATACGAAGAACTTGAAAAAAGGGGCCTTATAGAGTCACGTCCCCGATCAGGGTATTATGTTCGCAGTGAATTCCGTGCCATCCCCACACCGGAAATCAATATCCCGAGAAAAATTGAGCCGCATACCGTAACAAAAAACAAACTTATTCAGACAGCCCTTGAGACCGTGGGAAGTAAGGATCTGCTTCCCCTTGGCGTAGTCTGCCCAAGTAATGACCTGCTCCCTACCCGCCAGCTGGCCAAGATCATGACCAGCGTTATCCGGGAAAATCCTCTGGAAACAGCCGGATATGAGATCATCCCCGGAAACCAAGATTTACGCAGACAGATAGCCTTCAGATCTGTGGATTGCGGATCAAACATTACAGCAGACGATCTGCTCATTACAACCGGAGCGATGGAGGCTCTGTATATTTCCCTGCGCACCCTGACCAGACCGGGAGATCTGGTGCTTATCCAGTCCCCTTCATATTATTGTTTTCTTCAACTGGTGGAAAATCTAGGCTTGCGAGCCATCGAGATTCCTTCCTGCCCAAAAAGGGGAATCAACCCGGACAGAGTGGAGGAAATAACAAGGACATTTGATATCAAGGCCTGTATCTTTTCCCCGAATTTCAACAACCCAGATGGCAGTATCACCTCTGATATCCGTAAGCGTGAAATTGTTGAAATCCTCGCTGCACGTAAAATCCCCCTTGTTGAGGACGATGTTTACGGAGAAATTTTCTTCGGCGACACAAGGCCGCGCACTCTCAAATCCTTCGACCGGGAAGGAGGCGTGCTGCTCTGCTCGTCATTTTCCAAAACGATTGCTCCAGGCTATAGAGTCGGCTGGCTGGCTCCGGGGCGTTTTCTGGAAAAAGCCCTTGAGATAAAAGCCACCACCAATGTCTCTTGCGTGGCTCCAACCCAGATGGCTATTGCTCGATATCTGCGTGAAACCCTCTATGACCGGCACCTTAAAAAACTGCGGGTGGCCATGAAAGAACAGATGGGAAAAATGCGAACAGAAATAGGCCTTTCCTTTCCTGAAGGGACCAAGGTTACCAATCCCAAAGGAGGATCGGTTCTCTGGGTGGAGCTACCTGAAGGAAAAGACGGCGTAGAACTCTTTTTCAAAGCCCGGGCTGAAGGAATTGGCATCGTTCCCGGCATAGTGTTCTCACCACAGGACGTATTTTCAAACTACATCCGCCTGTCCAGTGGCGCTCTCTGGAGTGATGAGATACAGGCCGGAGTCCGCCGTCTGGGAGAACTGGCCTCAATGTAGAGCGGCTTACCTGCTATTTAAAAAGTCTGGGGGCTACCTTTTTCCCGAAGAACTCATAGCTCAGTTCAAAGTCATCCTTATTGTGAGGCTCAAGAGTAATTGTAGGTAACGGATCGAGCTCACAAAGACGAGTGATTATGTGATCCCAATCCATAGTTCCCTGCCCTATGGCAAGATGTTCATCCTGACGCCCGTCATTATCATGAAAATGCATGTGCTTAATATAAGGAGCAAACGAATCGAACCACAGGTCAAAATCGTTATTCTCTGATCCTTTCGAAAAAGCATACCAATGCCCCAGATCAAAACAGATCCCGACATTATCCCGCTCAAGATCATCCACCAGACGAACCAGCGGTGACGGATCATATTCGTAAGTATTTTCAAGACAGAGAGGAGGATGGTCCGGCCACGAATTACTGAGACGGCGCAAGCCGTCCAGACAATGTCCATAGGCCCGCTCAAAAAGAGGCTCCTCAAGCCACGAAGTCAGAGATGGATGCATAACCATTCTCTGCGGAGAAAACAGTTTAGCCAATTCAAAAGAAGTGCAGAGAGTATCGATGGATGCAGTACGAATCGCCGGATTAAGACTTGCCGGTTTCAAATCCAGAAAAGGAAGGTGCACGGTTCTGCTCAGTTCCGCTTCGTCCAGCCTGTCCCTTACTGCTATAAGCCAATCCATACTTAGGCATTCATCACCCATGCAATCGAGTCCAAGCTCGGGCTGAATCCTGTTTTCTACAAAATAATCCAGATAATCAGGATTGGTATAAATATAGCGTAACGGCAGATTTACAAAACAGGTTTCAAATTCCGGCTTCATGGCTAAACTCCCCCGTCTGTTGATTCAGCACCCAGTGTGGAATAGATCACTCAAGAGATGTACTCAGAAACTCGCTTCCCCTGATTATCATACTCCCGATGGCCTCAAAAGTTGTAGAATGTCGTAGAGTCAATACCGTTTCCTTGCCAGAATCTACATGAAAAGTCTCGCCCCATGACACAGGAATGTCATTAATAAACGGCTGAATCTTCCGTAACTCGCCGTTACTCCATGCATCCTTTAGGACATAAGAGCCGGATTCAAGATTGAGCTTTGCCCCGCTTTCCCAGTTGGCAAAAACTCTCTCCCCCTGCTCGGGAACAAGCTCAATTGCCTTAATTTTTCTGGGCAGTATGGAAAGAAAAAATTCAGCACGCCTTTTTCCCGGAGTCTCACGAACAATTCGATATGTGGAGAGTCCATCCGTGCCTTTGAGCATATACTTGGACATAAAATTTGAAGGATCCGCAATTATCTCGTACCCCACATCCTGCCCGCTGTTCACTGTTACGGAAGCCACAAAACCCTTAAGGTTCAGAATTTCTTCAAAAGAACTTCCAAGGACACCTTCAAGAATGAACTGGTCTCCTTCAACAGCAAGCAAGGTCCCGTTTTCACTTACAAAGCGAGGGTGCCCGTTTAACCAGCAAAGAAACACCGGACCGTTTGACTCCGGAAAATCGGTACGAGACCCTTTCCAGCTGACCTTTGCGGTAGCCATCCTGCTGCCATCCAGTCTGACCTCAAGAGCCGGAAAAGTGGACAGGGCCATTCTGGGAGCCGTCAGCAGGTTCAGGTTAGGTCGATCACTGGCAAATACAGCAAGAGCCGGCTCAAGTCCGGAATCCGTCACGGCCTTGCCGGAACCGGAAGTGGAGACAGGCGCACCGCGGACAAGTTCCACGCTCCTGCCTTTCAGTGGTCGGCCGTTAACCATAATTTCAAGACCGGAAGGAGTCCCGGACTCGGGAAAGGAAAAATCCGGAACATCAATTTCAAGACCGAATTCCTCCAGCAGATAAAGAGTTGCTCTAAGCTGCTGACGAACTTTCCATTCGAGATCATTAATATCTTTGCTCACCTCCACTGCCATTGCAGGAATCCCCTGCTCAACCAATGCGTAACAGGTCAGGGATTTGAGCATTTCCGGATAATGGGTCGTTTTATCAAAGGTATCAGTATTAAAAAGACTGAACCAGTATGACTTGTTGGGAATTTCTGAATTAAGGCGGCTTATGGTCCGCCGACACATCTCAGCAAGGTGAAGAGTTTTGTAGACTGCGGCATCAATGATTAACGATTGCCCGTATCTTTTGGGATTCCGAAGGCTGTCCACATACTTTGGACTGTAAAATCCGCTTCCCTCATGCAGATGGATAAAACCATCTGCCCCGCCGATAAGAAAGCGAATGGCCCGGGCAAGGCGATCTTCGTAAAAGCTGTTATATTCTTTGTCGAAACGTCTATTCAGGTCCACATTGATCTGTCGTGTGCGCCGCAGAATTGAAGGCTCGTTAGCTCTGGGAACAATTATAAGATTACCCCGGCGCAGATTACAACGGGTTAGAAGCTGTGCAGTAAAGAAACCGGACAACTCATCACCCTGAATCCCACCCTGAACCATGATGGTCGGTCCAGGCTGATCTCCAAAAACCCAGGTGGCCCTGAGCGGATACTGTGTACCTTCAAAAAAAGTATAGCTCCTGACCTGCTGGGCTGAAGCAGAACAAGCTAAACCAAGGATAAAGACGCTAATTAAGAACGCGCGACAAAGGATATACTTCACTGAATATCAACTCATCCTGATTGGTGGTGATCATAAGACGCATACCGTAAAGATCTTCGAGATCAAGACTGGAGGGTAGTCCGAACCTTGTTCTGACTACTTTAAATCTCTGAATATGAAAGGACATGTCATCACGACTGCTAGTTACAGAGATTTCCTTTCCGTTGTTCTCAATCAGCTGAACCTTTGCCAACCCGCTCAAAGCAGAAGAAGGCTGCAGGTTGTTAAGATCAAAACTCAGGGCCAGACTCCTGCCGGACTTGCGCAATTTAACATTCTCCACGCCTGCCCGCATCAGGTTCTTGTAAAAAAGGAGCTCTTTTAAATCCACGGGCGGCTTTTCTGTGCCGACCTTCTTTTCCTCAACAGGAACAGAAGCAAGAAGAGACTGCAAATCATTAGGGTCATAAGAATCGAGAATCTTATTGACGTTCTCAAGGCGCTCAAGTTGCACCGAAGCATCTGTCAGATTCTTCTGGAGCTCTATTTTTTCCTGCTTAAGCTGCACGTTCTGAGTCCAGAATGTATACCCGGCCCATGCACCGGTGCCGGCAAAAACTGCCAGCAGAACTACAAACCAGAAAAGCATCCTCAACCAGAAAGGACTGAGACGGTAACGTTTAACCGTGTCATCATCACGCATAAACAGAACGTTATACTTGGTGTTGCCCATCAGAGCTTTCTCCATTGTTCATCAACAATAAGCCAGCTATCCCCATTGGGACGAATGACTATCTTCTTAAACCCCTTGTCACTATACCCTGTAACATCGGAATATTTCTGATGAAAAGCAACCTCCAAACCTTTCGGATGCTCCTTCAGCCTGATTTTTCCGAATTCAAGAACCGCAGGTTTGCGCTTTTCCCAGATGCGCTCCTTCTGATCCCTGATGGAAGCAGCTCCGTGCCTCCTGCCCTGCCTTGCGGTAGAGTCATATAAAGCAATATATCCGTCCAGATCAGCACCGAGCCAATCAGTACGCCACTTTTCAAGGAAAGCTTCGACGCCTTTCCGCTTACTTTCAAGGTACTGGCTTTTTAATGACTGTATGGAAGGTCCATATTCACGGCCGACAATTTTCCACTTTCCATCAACCTTCTGCCAGTACAGTCTTTTGGAAGTTGAGGATGCAAGCCTACCACTGCGGTAATACTGGTCAAACCATGTCACCCAGTAATCAGGGCCGGGAAGAGCCTGAAGATTGAATATTTCAATATCTATCCAGTCAGTTGAAGCAAAAATACGTTTTTTACGATTCTTGAAGTAGCTGAAAGACCTTCGCTCTGACTTTGAAAAAAGTTCTGGAGAATAGGCCTTGAAAAAATTTTCATCCCTGTTCTCCCAGTCCTGCACCCACTGATGAACCAGTTTTCCAAGCTCTTCAGACTCTACGGACTGCCTGCCTTCAGAATCCGCCCATCCCATGGTGTGTCCGATGACCACCGGAGATCCGGGCCTGATTTTCGTATCAAGAAAACCAATGTCCTCGTTGACCATGGCAACGCAGCCCTTGGTATCCATCGGAACAAGCTTTTTTCCCCTGCCGTGGATCCAGATCCCGTAGCCTGTCTTACCTCTGATCCGGTCAACAGGATTCGGAAAATCCAGAGGAAAAGCCATGGTACCGTAAAGCTCGAAGTCCTCAAGCCCGGTCCGCTTTCCAGTCGTAAAATAAACACCTTCAGGAGTCTTCAGATCCCCTTCGACGGATTTATCCCCGGCAGCCTGTCCCGTTGCACATACAAATGAAGACTCTGCATGAAGCGGACTTTTGTGCACAAGCAGGTGCAGTTTCTGTGACTCTTTATCGACTGCTACAATATAGTCAGGAACCAGTTCTGTAGGTTCGATCACAGGTTTCCACCCGTCGGCAAAACATATCGAGGACAGCCCGGCAAGCAGAAAAAAAGCCGCAATGAACATTCTCAGGAAATGCAACATACCCAGACCAACACTCCATCGTTTAAATATGCAAAACGACGATATTAAATACATATATAAAAATCGTGGCTAAAGTGTGACTTGTATATCAACATTGCGTCCCGGGATAAAAATCACCTTCCATACACAACTATGGAAATAAATTGTTCAAAAGGCCACCGTCTCCGCAATACATTCGCCCTGCAACTATAATTTCGAAGACAGTAACATGAAAGTCCCCGTCCTGCAAAAAAGTGAACCCGGCCCGGCCTGCACAGCCGAACCGGGTAAAAACACTATAAAAAAGGCAGCTTACTCACCAAAAACACGTTTAAAGATCATATCTTCATATCTGGTGTAGTAGCCCATATCAAAAGCTTCATCCAGAGCGGAGACTTCGAGGCGGGCAGTTATTTCTGCATCCTTGCGAACTTCGTCTGGGAAGGAAACTTTGTTCTCCCAGCAGTGCATGGCAACTTTCTGGACCATTTCATAAGCTTTCTGACGCTCCAGGCCGGTATCAACAAGAGCAAGCAGAACACGCTGAGAATAGAACAGACCGTAAGATGCCATAAGATTGCGATCCATATTATCGCCATTGATCTTAAGACGCTTGAGAACACCGTTCATGCGACCGAGGATGTAATCGGCAAGGATTGTGGAATCAGGCATAATCACTCGTTCAACAGAAGAGTGGCTGATATCACGCTCATGCCAAAGAGGCATGTTTTCCATGGAGACAAGTCCGTTGGTACGCAACAGGCGGGAAAGACCGGAAAGGTTTTCTGCGGAAATCGGGTTCTTTTTGTGAGGCATTGCGGAAGATCCTTTCTGCCCCTTGCTGAAACCTTCTTCCACTTCCAGAACCTCGGTACGTTGCAGATGACGCAGTTCAACACCGAGACGCTCAATACCACCGCCGAGCAGCCCCAAAGCGGTAAAAAATGCTGCATGGCGGTCACGCTGGATGATCTGAGTCGAAATAGGATCAACATTCAGCTCGAGAAGCTCACAGGTAATGCGCTCAACTTCAGGGTCAAGCATGGCGTAAGTTCCGACAGCACCGGAAATTTTACCTACGCTTACACCTTCCACTGCATGAGCAAGACGCTCACGATGACGAGAGAACTCAGCGTAAAAACCGGCCATCTTGAGACCGAAACTTGTAGGCTCTGCATGAATGCCATGAGTACGCCCCATGCACATGCGGCCCCTGTGGGTATTAGCCATTTCCTTGAGGGTTTCCAGAAAATCGTCGAGATCCTTGAGGATCATTTTACCGGCACGGCTGAGCAGTACCCCGTTTGCTGTATCAACAATATCGGAAGAGGTGCAGCCGAGATGGATAAAACGGGAAGAAGGACCTACTTTTTCCTCAACTGCGGTAAGGAAAGCAATAACATCGTGTTTGGTCTTTTCTTCGATTTCCAGGATACGGTCCAGTTCAAAGTCAGCTTTTTCACGGATAATTTCCATGTCTTGTGTAGGAATGCGGCCAAGTTTATGCCAGGCTTCGCAGATAGCTACTTCAACCTCAAGCCAAACCCTGAAACGGTTTTCCAGAGTCCACAGTTTACCCATTTCGGGACGGGTATATCTTTCAATCATTTTACCAATTCCGGTTAATTGTTCTTACAAATGAAAAACTTATATTTGATAGGAAACGATGCGGGACCGATCATATAATAAATGACGTCCCGGTACAAGGCACAGGTGTTAAAGAAGGGATAACCCACAAAAAACAGACGGCCCGGATTACACCGGGCCGTCTGGCCTTAAATCAGCTAGCTTGCTGCACTGTCGGAACTCTTTGTGGAAGAATCCGAAGATTTGGATGAACTGGAACCGCTGCCTGCCGGACTGGAGTTACCGGTCTTACCGGCCGCAGAGTCGGTTTTACAGTATCCGGAAGAATACCAGCCTCCCCCTTTCAGCACAAAGGAAGAGTTGGAAAGGACTTTGGTAGCCTTGCCGCCGCATACGGGGCATTCCAGCTCCTTGTCTTCAAAGGTTGTCTGCCATTCTTCAAAGATCTGCTGACATTCATGACATTGGTATTCATAAATAGGCATAATACCCTCCAATAAAAAAGGCACGCCAAGACCCCTTACAAAAGAGGTCGGCGATACCTGTCCCTGAAAATATGAGGGGTCTGCTCTGAATCAACAACACGGAAAGCTGCGAATAGGTTCACAGCACGACGGCTGAAACAGAACAGTAAAATAACTTAGCTTGCTGCTGCAGCCTTGGCTTCTGCGATGCGAGCTTTGATTCTTTTAGCTCTACGATGACGTTTACGCTGAAGTTCTTTCTTTCTTTCGATCTTTTTGTGCCTACCCATTTGGAGGACCTCCTGATATTTTTTTCGTACTTGCTGCACGATTATATGCTGCAAAGGAGGATTCATTACCCTAAAATACACATGATTGTAAAGGGAATGTTCGTACTCTTTTCAACCATGCAAAATTCAAGATAAATATTTTTTTCACAAACCAAATACATAAAATAACTGATCTTTTTTCAGGGTTCTAATTTTACCCCTTGACTGAACCTTAGAACATGAACATATAAAGACTTCCCTGCCGACAACTGATCGGAACGGTCAGCGGTAAAAAGCCTGTGAGGAGAAATCATGAAAAAACCCAAAGCGAATAAAGCATTTTCAAGAGCTGTTGAGGATATATCAGAAGTATTCATGTTCGATCACTGGATGAGGTTCTACTTCATCTTTGAAGAAGACAAAAAACTTTTCATTAAAGTTCCTGAAGAAGTCTGTGAAAAGATTGATAAGGACTATCCCGGTCTGAAAGGACTGGTTGACCTGCTGAACAACGAAGAAATCGATCAGCAGAAATCCATGAACACAGTCTGCTCCTTCATAGGCGCACGTTTTGACGGCACAAAATACAACAGCAAGATTGTCCCGAAAGTATTCGACTCCAAGGACTTTAAGCTTGAAATGTACCTCTTCAACCTTTGGATCAAAGGCCACGAATCCTACCTCGAATCAGAAGTCATGGCTTTTGATGACTGGAAGGAGCTGTACGAGGGCTGGAGAGAACAGGATGAAGTTAAAAACTACATTGAAAGACTTAGCAACGCACAGGGCGGCGCTCACATTCAGCCCCCGACATGTTCCACAGTGCAGTAACCTACCAAATACTGATATAAATAAAAAAGGGAGCTTTTCTAAAAAAGCTCCCTTTTTTATTATCTGTAAATTAAGCTTAAACTACAAAACCCTGCGAGCCCCGATAAAATATTTTATCCAATAAGATTTATTCATGGACTCCTCCCTCACATGATGCCCACTTTTCGGGCTATGAATAAAAAAGTGCCCATTTCCTGAGTAAATTCCGGTATGCAGACTCTTTCCCTGACCGGGAATTCTAAACAGAACGATGTCCCCGGCCGCCAATCGGCTTTTCGGGACAGCCCTCCCTGCCCCGGCCTGCTGCCAGGAAACCCTTGGGACACTGACTCCATGTTTTTTGTACACCCACCAGACCAATCCTGAACAGTCAAATCCCTCCCTGGGATCAGATCCGCCCCACTTGTATGGCCTTCCGATCTGTGCCCGAGCCGTTTTTACCACTGCGGAAGCTGTTCCGCCCGCCCCGGCATGATTATTAATGTTATACCCAGCCTGAGGCACGCTGATTTTACTCTTGCCGCACCCAGTAATCACCGGCAGCAAGGATATAGACAATAACACCAACCAAAAACTGACCCGCTCATTAGTCTTTTTGATCATAGTAATAGCTTTTTATCTCGAAAAAACGTGATTAACAATAGCTTTCGTCACTAACACCAGATCAATGAGTGATATTTTTCACAAAATAATAACAATTTATCAGAATTTTCTATAAGTTCAGCAACGCACATAATCTCAATTAGCTATTGACTTTTCTTCTGTTTTTGAAGACAAATTTCTACGCTTACGTTGAAATTTGTGAAACATTTTCCACCGTTACACGATTTCAAAAAAGTTAACACGGCTGAGGTATGTTTTTCTAAATCTGGCACAACATCGCGTTACAGTGAGGTCCGTATGTTGCCCATGATGCTAGTTTTGGCCATCTTGTTGCCCTTGGTGGCCGCCATCGGCTGCTACTTTCTGCGTGTAAGTGCAATCAGATCCCTGATTGTTCTTGCCACAGGAGTATGTCTTGCCGCGGTCTCCCTCGCCCTTCTGGGTCAGGGATCCTTTACCTATTCTCCGGGTACTCTCGTAGGAATCAGCTGGGATTCCCTCGTTACCCTGGCGGATTTTGCCCTGCTTTTCGTAATGCTCTATTACGCATTCAAACTCAAAAACCAGTTGATCAAAGTATTTGTATTACTTCAGATCATTCCGCTGGCTGCGTTTGAACTCTTTATCGTCGACCATGCAGTTGAGACTCCCGCTTTCTTTGCGGACAGCCTCTCTCTGATCATGGTTGCCGTAATCTCCATCGTCGGTTCGCTGATCTGTTTCTTCGCGATTCCGTACATGAAAGAGCATGAAGAGCACCTGCACCTAGTCAAGTCCCGCCAGCCACAATTCTTTTTCTTCCTCGTTCTGTTCCTCGGAGCAATGAACGGGCTGGTACTTTCCAACAACATTCTCTGGCTCTACTTCTTCTTTGAAGTAACCACCTTCTGCTCTTTCATGCTCATCGGGCATGACCAGACAGCAATCGCAGTCAAGAATGCCACCCGCGCTCTGTGGATGAACGCACTTGGCGGTATGCTCTTCGTCTTCGGTATTATCTGGGCGTACGCAGAAACCGGTTCCCTTGACCTTCAGGTCATCATTCAGGCAGGCCCAATGGGCGGCGCAATGCTGGCACCTCTCGGACTGATCGTCCTTGCCGGTTTCACCAAAGCAGCTCAGGTTC
Source organism: Maridesulfovibrio sp. (assembly GCA_963676495.2). Classification (GTDB taxonomy): domain Bacteria; phylum Desulfobacterota; class Desulfovibrionia; order Desulfovibrionales; family Desulfovibrionaceae; genus Maridesulfovibrio. Next base: position 1,356,908 of record CAXXRF010000003.1, read on the forward strand.
CTTTCCAGAGCTGGCTGCTCGGCGCAATGGTTGCTCCCACTCCTGTTTCCGCTCTGCTTCACTCCGCTACCATGGTTAAAGCAGGCGTTTACATCGTACTGAGACTTGCTCCCGCTTATGCAGGAACCTTCCTCAGTCAGGGTGTTGCTCTTTGTGGCGCTTTCACCTTTTTGGCATGTGCCGCTATTGCTGTCAGCCAGAGTAACGGTAAGAAAATTCTTGCCTACTCCACTATCAGTAACCTCGGCCTTATTATCTGTTGTGCCGGCCTTAATACTCCCTGGTCCATCACAGCAGCCATCATCCTGATCATATTCCACGCAGCTTCCAAAGGTCTGCTCTTCCTGTGCGTCGGCACAATTGAGCACGGCATCGGCAGCCGCGATATCGGAGATATGCACGGTCTCTACCTCAAGATGCCTCGCACTGCCATAATCACCATCATCGGTGTTCTGACCATGCTGCTGCCTCCCTTTGGTGTGCTGCTCGGTAAGTGGATGGCTATCGAATCCGCATCCGGCGACATGTTCGTAATCACCATGCTCGCTCTTGGTAGTGCTGTTTCACTGGTATTCTGGGCTCGCTGGGCCGGCATCCTGCTCACCGCCCCCCTGCGCGACAAAGTGCCCGCAGAATCCCAGTCCGTGCTGACTAAACTCAGCCTCACCGTTCTTTGCGGTCTTGCTGTGGTTCTGTCCTTCTTCTCCCCCATCATTTACACCCAGCTCATTGAGCCTATGGTTGGAAAGACTTTTGAAATCACCGCCGGTGTATTCGACTCTCCCATGGGTGTATTTGCGGTTTACCCGCTCTTCATCGTTCTGGCAGCTGCCTTTATCTACTCCTGGATCGAAACTAAAAAGTCCGTCAACGACAAGTCTTCCCAGACTTACATGTGCGGTGCAAACGTTCCTGAACCCGGAGTTCAGTCCTTCATCGGTCCCATGAACGGTCATGTAGAACTCAAGGCAAGCAACTACTACATGGAAGAGTTCTTCGGCGAAGAAAAGCTTACCCTCTGGGTTAACTTCGCTGCTCTGGCTCTCATCGTTCTCATGCTGGGAGGGGCTCTGTAATGAAAACTGTAATTCTTATGATCCTCGGCCTCGTCATCGCTCCTGTACTTGGCGGCCTTATAGCTGGTCTGGACAGACGCCTTACCGCGCGTCTGCAGTCCCGCTTCGGCCCGCCGATTCTGCAGCCTTTCTACGATGTGGCCAAACTGTTCGGTAAAGAAAAAGTTGTTAACAACTTCTGGCAGGTATTCTGCGCATGGGTATATCTTATTGCCGCAGCAATGTCCGTAGCCCTTCTCTTCGCCGGTTCCGACCTGCTCCTGATCTTCTTTGTTCAGGCCATCGGTGCTGTATTCTTGGTAATGGGTGGCCTTTCCACTCCTTCCCCTTACAGCCAGGTAGGTGCCCAGCGCGAACTGATTCAGGTTCTTACCTACGAACCCCTTATCATCCTCGTTTTCGCATCCATCTTCATGGTAACCGGAACTTTCAGGGTTGATGAAATTCTGGCATACGAACAGCCTCTGCTGATTCAGCTGCCGCTCATGTTCGTAGTTCTCGGCTACGCCCTGACCATCAAACTGAGAAAATCCCCCTTTGACTTCTCCACCTCCCATCACGGACACCAGGAGATTGTCAAAGGAGTTCTGACCGAGTTCTCAGGTCCTTACCTCGGCCTCGTTGAGATTGCCCACTGGTATGAGACCATTTTCATTCTCGGCGTATGTGCCCTTTTCTGGCACACCAGCCTGGTAGGTTGTGTAATCCTGCTCGCTTCCACCTACTTTGCAGAGCTGATCATCGACAACACTATGGCGCGCATGACCTGGCGCTGGATGCTGAAATACGTATGGAGCATCGGTCTGGCCATGTCTTTCGTCAACCTTATCTGGCTGTACGCAGGTTAAGCTTATGTTCAAGAAATTCATTGAAAATTCACGCGCCAAATCTCCGTGGATCATGCACTTTGACTGCGGAAGCTGTAACGGCTGCGATATCGAAGTTCTGGCATGCCTGACACCGCTATACGACGTTGAACGTTTCGGCATTGTCAACGTGGGTAACCCCAAGCATGCCGACGTGCTGCTGGTAACCGGAACCGTTAACCACCGCAATGCTAAAGTGCTGCGCAACATCTACGACCAGATGCCCGATCCCAAAGGCGTTATTGCCATCGGCGCATGTGGTCTGTCCGGTGGTGTTTTCCGTGAGTGCTACAACGTACTCGGCGGTGTGGACAAGGTAATCCCCGTGGATGTTTACGTTCCCGGCTGTCCTGCCAAACCCGAAGCTATCATCGACGGCGTGGTCACTGCCCTTGCCAAGTTTGAAGGCCTCAAAGGCTAAAGAGAGGGTAACAACGTGATTGAGAATCAGATAGACGTAACTCTGGAAAGCCTGGTGGGTGATGTATCCAAAATGAAAAGCGACGGGCAGCGTCTCGTTACTTTTTCCTGCACCGACATCGGCGGCGGGAATGTGGATATCATCTACCACTTCGACAAGGACGAGGTACTTACCAACCTCCGCCTGACTGCTGCTATGGAAAACCCCATTCCCAGTGTCAGTGGAGTATACTTCGCAGCTCTGCTCATCGAAAACGAGCTTCAGGACCAGTTCGGACTCACCTTCGAAGGTCTGGTGCTTGACTTCGGCCGCAAGCTCTACCTTGACGATGAAGTAACCATCATCCCTATGTGTAACAACACTAAGGCGATGACTCCCAAAAAATAACTCGTCTTCCCGGATGAAACCAAGACGATAACTTCTATAGGGTAAATTATGGCACGTACCATCATACCTTTCGGTCCGCAGCATCCGGTTCTTCCGGAGCCGCTGCATGTCAAGCTTGTCGTGGAAGACGAGATCGTACAGGAGGCCATTCCCGCTCTCGGATACGTTCACAGAGGTCTGGAAAAACTCGCTGAAATTCGCGATTACAACCAGATGATCCAGATCGTTGAACGTGTCTGCGGCATCTGCTCCAATATCCACTCCATGTGCTACTGCCAGGGTGTTGAGGAAATAATGGGTGTTGAAGTTCCTGAGAGAGCACAGTACCTCCGTACCATCTGGTCCGAACTTCACCGCATGCACAGCCACCTGCTCTGGCTGGGTCTTTTCGCCGATGCATTCGGTTTTGAAGCCCTGTTCATGCAGTTCTGGCGCATCCGTGAACGCATCATGGACATTAACGAAGCAACAACCGGTAGCCGTGTTATCACTTCGGTGAACATTGTCGGTGGTGTACGTCAGGATCTTACTCCTGAAATGTGTTCCTGGATTCTCTCCGAGGTTGACACCTGCGAGAAGGAAATCAAGGAAATACAGACCACCATCCTCAATGACTACACTGTCTGCCACCGTACCAAAGGTGTCGGCGTTCTTACCAAAGAACAGGCCTATGACCTCGGTGCAGCTGGACCTACCCTGCGTGGTAGTGGCGTTGCTTCCGATATGCGTCTTCTCAAGTACGCAGCATTTGATAAACTCGACTTTGAGCCAATCGTGGAAACCGAAGGTGACTGCTACGCACGCTCCAAAGTGCGTTTCCGTGAGACCTTGCAGTCCGCTGAACTGGTAAGACAGGCAATCGCCGGTCTTCCTCAGGGTGACATTGCTGTTAAGGTCAAAGGTAACCCCGAAGGCGAAACTATAAGCCGTATCGAACAGCCTCGTGGAGAATGTCTCTACTACATCAAAGGCAGCGGCAAGAAGTTCCTTGACAGGGTCCGCATCAGAACTCCCACGTTCGCAAACATTCCGCCTCTTCTGGCAATGCTTCCGAAATGTGAACTTGCTGATGTTCCGGTTATCATTCTGTCAATCGACCCGTGCATCAGCTGCACGGAACGCTAGGAGGCCGAGACATGCTTAACATGACTCCCACTGTGCTCAAGAACCTCTTGTCCAAGAGCTCCACACGCATGTACCCTGTGGAAAAGCGTGAGCCCTTTGAGCGCTACAGAGGTAATCTGTTCAACAATATTGACGAGTGCATCTTCTGCAAAAAATGTCAGACGAAGTGCCCGTCCCAGTGCATTACTGTCACTAAAGACAAAGACAGCGGTACCGGTACCTGGACATGTGATCCCTTTGCATGTGTATACTGCTCAATCTGCGTCGATCATTGCCCGACCAACTGCCTGTACATGGAACCTGTACACCGCGCGCCTTCTGCAGAACGCGAAATGACTGAAATGGTCGGTAAAGTAAAAACTCCCAAAAAGAAAGCTGCGAAATAATTCATAGCTTTAGTTCGAACTACAAAAAGCCCCGTAGCTTATGCTGCGGGGCTTTTTTACTCAGCTATGAAAATATTTATTCTGTTTGTATTTATAGAGCTATTCGTGTCTTAAAGCATCAATAGGATTCATACGTGCAGCCCTGCGTGCAGGGAAATACCCGAAAATAACACCTACAAGTCCGGAAAATATAAAACTGGACAGTACAATCCTCAAATCCACGATAAAAGGAAGATTCATATAGCCGGTTACAATCAAGGGCACTGCCAGACCAAGGAAGATGCCGACCATTCCACCGAAAAGAGAAAGAACAACAGCCTCAACCAGAAACTGGCTCATTATATCACTCTCCTGTGCTCCCACCGCCATCCGTATACCTATCTCGCGAGTGCGCTCGGTAACAGATACAAGCATGATATTCATGATTCCGATTCCCCCAACAAGCAGACTGATTGCAGCAATGGCACTTATGAACGTAGTAAAAATACTGGTCTGCTTTTTAACGGTCTTAATGATCTCCTTCATGTCTTCAATAGTGAAATTATTGGAATGCCCGGCAGGAACCGGACGCCGTTCTCTCATAACGTCTTTCAGTTGCCACTTGAGAGAACTTGAATCCTGCCCGGCGTTACCGCCCACAAGGATCATATCCACGTCCTTGTTTCCTGATATTCGACGCTGAAAAGCCTTCATGGTAATAATAACCACATCATCCTGTTCCTTGCCGACCATGGACCCACCCTTGGATCTTAAAACACCAATGACCTGATATGAAAAACGGTCAATGCGGATAGATGAGCCAATCGGGTCCTGACTTTGGAACAGGTTACGGCAGACCTTCTCACCAATAACACACACTGCCTTCCCGGCCCTTTCTTCACGGGCAGTAAATGTCCTGCCAGATTTCAATTCCCATTTCCTGATCTTAAAATAACTTGATTCAGTACCGGTAACTGCAGTCCTGCAATTATTACTGCCAAATACTGCCACAACAGCAGATTCACTTACAGGCGCAATTCCGGCAGCATCGGGGAACTCGCTTTTAAGCATTTCAACATCCGAATTCTTAAACGGAACTATATTGGTGGTCTCACCGGCAAAGCCAACGCCGTCCTCTTCCTCGGGTGTTATGATAATCATGTTACTGCCAAGACTCGAAATTTCACAGGTCAGCTTACGGCTTGCCCCCTGTCCAATTATAACAACTGATATTACAGAGCTTACACCGATTACTATTCCAAGAACAGTCAGGCACGAACGAAGCTTGTTACGCCACAGGGTACGGAAAGAAAGGAGAATTGACTGCAGAAACATCAGAGCCTCTCCCCGATGACCTGTCCATCACGAAATTCAATGGTCCGGGAAGCCCATAAAGCCATTTCCGGCTCATGAGTAACCATTACGATGGTTATCCCCTGCTCACTTTGAAGCAGGGTAAGCAGTTCCATAATCTCCGTACTGCGCATGGAATCAAGATTTCCTGTAGGTTCATCAGCTAGCAGCAGTAATGGATTTGAAACAATGGCACGTGCAATAGCTACCCGTTGCTGCTGCCCGCCGGACATTTCGGTAGTTTTATGTAAAGCCCGATCAGCAAGTCCTACCTTATCAAGAGCCGCATAAGCCATATTGCGCCTCTCCTTTTTTGAAATACCCCGATAAATAAGTGGAAGTTCGACATTTTCCGCGGCTGTTGTCCTGCTGAGAAGATTAAATCCCTGAAATACAAATCCCAGATAGCGGCGTCGAAGCTGTGCCTTCTGAGTTCGACTTAACTCAGTGACATCAAGTCCTTTGAATATATATCGCCCTGAAGTCGGTTCATCGAGGCATCCAAGAATGTTCATGGTAGTGGATTTACCGGAACCAGAAGAGCCCATGACTGCCACAAACTCTCCCTGACCTATATTTATGTCTACACCATCAAGGGCTCGAACTTCGGACCCACCTGTATTATATATTCTGCTTACCGACTTTAGTTCAATCATAATCGCCCCTTATTCAAAAGTAATGGCGAAATTGTTCTCGGAACTCTTTTCCAGACGCGACAATATAACCTTGTCGCCAGCCTTCAACTCACCGGAAATAATTTCAGTAAACCTGCCGTTGGTTCCCCCCCTGCCTACCGACACGTACTGGGGGTAGCCCCCTCTCAATATCCAGACACTGTCCGGCGGAAGATCAGTCAAAGTATGCAACTCAACTCCTTCCGGCTTAAACCGAAGTGCCCCATTAGGAACTATGAGCCTATCCCGGACATTGGCAACTTCTATTTTTGCCGAAGCAGTCATGCCGGGACGCAAAGCAAGATCATCGTTCTCGACGGCAAAAACACCGACATAAGTAACTACCCCCTGCACCCGCTGAGGAGCGTAGCGAAGCTTCTCCAGCACAGCACTGAACTTACGTTCCGGGTACGCATCAACAGTGAACACAGCCATCTGCTTTGGTTTAATGCGCCCTACGTCCGCTTCATCAATATTCAGCTCCAGCCGCATTTGCTGTAACCCAGCAGCAAGGGTGAAGAGTTCAGGGGTCTGCAGATTGGAAGACACCGTCTGCCCGCGCTCTACATGACGGGTAAGAACAAGCCCATCGATGGGTGATACAATGTCTGTTTTCTTCAGGTTCGCTTCAGCCTCACTCAGATTTGCTTGAGACTGCCGGACTTCGGCTCTGGCAGTTGCCAGTTCTGCCTCAGCCATCCGCTGAGCTGTGAATGCGCTGTCCAAAGCCTTTTGAGAAACAGCTTTCTGTTTCCTCAAGCTGAGCATACGCCGATGTTCATTCTTTTTATCTATAAGATCCGCATCAGCTTTTAGGGTTCTGGCTTTTGATGCTTCCAGAGCAGCCCGCAGCTGCAGAACCTTGGCATTAAGCTCATCTGTCCCAAGCTTTGCGATCACCTCTCCCTTGTGCACAGGATCATTGTAATCTTTCCTGATCGAATTCAATACGCCGGAGATCTCACATCCGAGCTTTACCGTTGTTCTGGGTTGCAGTGTTCCACTTGCTGAGACTGTAATGGAAAAATTTCCGGGCTTAACAACACTGGTTTTATATTCGGCAAGCTCACTATTTTCTTCAAATATACTGAGAAATACCAGAGCAATAAGACATAAAGCCGTAACTATGAATATTGTTTTTTTCCAGACCGGCTTCCTGCAATCATTAAGCATTGCCACATCGATTGATCCTGATTTCTGCTGCTTAGTCATATATCCTCCTCTGCAAAAGAGGTGAAAAAAAGGCAGAACCGGGGGAGGCCGGTTCTGCCATGGACCGGGACAACCATAACCCGGCCCCAGTAAGGGAGTCCTTAAATATCTTTGCTACTATCTAAATCTTTATACTCAAGAATATCCCCGGGCTGGCAATCCAGAAACCGGCAGATGGCATCAAGTGTACTGAATCTAATGGCTTTGGCCTTTCCGGTTTTAAGCACGGACAAATTCTGAGGAGTTATCCCTACAGCTTCAGCCAGTTCTTTTGATGACACCTTGCGCTTGGCCAACATTATATCTAGATTAATAAATATCGCCATATCAACCCCTTATATTGTCAGCTCAGCTTCATCCTGAAGCTTGCGTCCTTCATCCATTACCCATGAAATAGCCAGAATCACACAGGCGATAACGATATTTCCTAAATTGGCATCCTCAATACTTATCATTATGAGCCGGTCGCCAACGGCATTATTCATTGTAGTGATGTAAGCAACAGCAGCCTGCGTCAGGGGACATGCAACTTCACCGATAAGAAGAGCCCACGCAGCACGCCTGTAACATGCAGAATTCTCGACAGTAAATATCAGTCCACGTGAATATAAAGTGAAAAGTTTTACCAGCTGCCAAAAACAATACATTCCCAGAAGGTTGTATGGAGTAGACACAATCAACCCCAAAGTCCTCTGAAAAACGGTTAACTGTCCATAGTACTCTGGATCAACCTCAAGCATGAATTCTGGAATGAAAAAAGCCTCCGGATCTCCTTCGAACCAGATCCAGCCCAGAATTTCAAATACCGGGATCAGTACCAGAATTATAACAAAAGCATATTTCAGAAAAATGCTCATTCTTTGAATCTTATCCATCCATCAGCTCCTTAATCTGTTTATAAACCAAATCTCTTTATTCACGAATTACGGGAACAATTTATTGTTTGTCAATAAGTTTTTATTATTAAGCGATATCTAAACTATCCAAAGCATCTGTCTTGAGTATGACTCGATATCCTCCAAAAAATAAAAAAAACAGCCAGGGTGTAAGCCTGACTGTCTCATATTAGAATCCAACAAAACTGATATTTTATTGCATAATCAGAATAAATACTGCTCAAAATTGTCAGGTAGGTCCTGACTCCAATCCGGCATGGATTGCGCTGTAAACCAGGGTGTTTCAATCCTCCAGCAATGCAGAAGCATCGACCCAGGGCAAGTGCTCCCATACTTGCTGTCTCCCCAGACAGGGAACCCCCGTGAAGCCAACTGAACCCTGATCTGATGCATTCTTCCGGTGTGTAATTTTACCAAAAGAATAGAACGCTTTTTTTCTGACATCAAAGGTAAAACAGATGAAAAAGCTTTCTTACCTTTTCCGGTCACCACCTTCTCATTTCCCGGGCGCCCGGATTTTTCCATCAGATCCTGAAGATCCTGCCAACTGTTACCGGACCAGAATCCGGACACTACAGCCAGATAATATTTCCCACCTTCATTAGATGAGAACATGTCTGATAGATTCTTTTGTCCCTGATGACTCTTACCGGCAAGAAGAACGCCGGACGTGTCACGATCGAGCCTATGAGCCGGTGCCGGTTTATAAGGAGACTTTGAGTACATGGAAAGCAGCCGGGCTGCTACGCTATCCTGGTGACCTGTCCCACCCTGTGATGGCAATCCGGCCGGTTTGTGGACAGCCAGATAGTTATCGTCCTCATAGAGAACCCTCAGGGGCGGCAGCTGAACCACTTCTTTATCCTCTGTTCCATGCGGGGGAATCCTTACCACCTGCCCCTCTTCAAGCAGATCAAAAGGCTTGCAACGGCCTTTATCAATGCGCACATTGCCTTTACGGATCCAACGCATAATAGCTGAGCGCGGAACATCGTTGCCCACCCTCCTTTCAAGGAAACGAACAACTTTCTGACCAGATTCGGCCTTGGTAACTCTTACAAATTCAGCTGACATTTTAAATCATGCTCTTTTCGCTGGCATTCTATTGAATAGTATTCAGGGGCTTAAGACCATTTATCCCCAAGGATGGAAGCTTTACTTCCAACCTTAGGGATAAATAAAACCGCAGACCGCAAGTTCTCCATGAACTCGCTGCTGGCAAGCTTAACGCCGTTTTAAAAAATTACGATATCGACAACCCGTTAAAGGAGCCCCGGCAGAAACGTAACTGTTGCAGGGAACAGCAGCATCAGCCCGACCAGAACAGCGTAAGCTATCATAAAGTAGCTAACACCCAGAAACACTCTGTCTATAGCCACATCCTCAGCCATGGAAGCGACAATAAACGTTGTCACACCAACAGGCGGGGTAATAGCACCCAAGGTTGTCACAATTGTAATCAGAACTCCGAACCAGACAGGATCATAGCCCATTGCTGTTACAATAGGAAAGAAAATAGGGATGGTGATCAACAGCAGAGCCAGAGCGTCCATGACCATACCGCCGATGATATAAATCACACAGATCAACAAAATGATTACCGTTGGCGGAATAGGAAGGGCCGCGACAAAATTAGCTGCCTCAAAAGGAATGCGTGTAACTGCCAGAAAACGCCCGAAGATAACCGCTCCAAGCATGACCATCATAATCATGCACGAAACCTTAAGGGTATCAACAACCGCTGCAGTAAACTTCCTAAAGGTCATCTTGCGCGAGGCCAGACTTATCAGCAGGGCAAAAGCAGCACCGGCTGCACCGGCCTCAGTAGGAGTAAACCAACCTGCAAAAAGACCGCCCATGACCAGAACAAACAGGATCACCATTTCAATGGAACCGGGAAGCGAGGCAAGCTTTTCCTTGAAAGAAGCCTCAGGACCGGCCGGTCCCCAATCAGGATGGCGGACACACATAAGATAGACAGTAAGCAGAAACAACCCGCAGAGCAGTACGCCGGGAATAACACCACCCATAAACAGTCGACCGATGGACTCACCTGTCTGCAGCCCGATAATAATCAGCACCACACTGGGAGGGATGACTACGCCAAGGGTTGCTCCGGCAGCAACTGATCCGGTACTGAGGATTGGGTTGTAACGAAATTTCTTCATCTCCGGCAAAGCCACCGTAGACATGGTTGCAGCTGTTGCGGTGTTGGACCCGCATATCGCTGCAAAACCGGCGCAAGCCATTACCGTTGCCATGGCTATTCCGCCCTTGATATGTCCCATCCATGCATAAGCTGATTTATAGAGCCGCTCATTTACCCCGGAATAAAAACAAATCTGCCCCATAAGAATAAACAGCGGAATGACTGTCAGTCCGTATGAAGAAAAGACGTTCCATACTTCGGTTCCCAGCATACCGTAAGCAGCCTTCAGGTTAAGAACCTTGGCAAAACCGATAAAGCCGATGATCCCCATGGCGAATCCCACAGGAATGCGTAAAAGCAAAATAACCAGCAGCAGACAGAAAACGCCTACAATACCTAAAGTAATTGGTTCCATGATATATATCGATCCGTTTAAACGGGCTTAAGCGGCTCCAGTCCGCGGATAGTTCTGATGATGTCCAGCAACAGGACAAAAGACATGCCAGCACATCCGAAGGCCACCGCAAACACAAAAGGATAAAACTTTATGCCCAGAGTTTCTGAGACTTCTCCCAGATCAAAAAGAAACATCCCCCATTTGTAAGTCTCATTGGCACAGAACATAAAAAAGACGCATGAAGCAGCCCCGGAGACTACATCCAGAACTCTCTGCACCGGCAAGGGAAATTTCCTGAAAAGCAACCCCACAGCAATATGACTGCGGTGCAACTGCGAAAATCCCAGTGAAAAACCGGCTGTAACTGCCCCAAGGAAACCCATGAGTTCAAAGGTCCCCTTTACCGGGACATAGACCGCTCTTGAAAACATGTTAGCACAGGCTAAAATGATCATTACAGTCAAGGCTGTTCCGGCCACTCCGGCCAATATCCTGCAGATCCAGATTGCTGTTTTTTCTATAATATTCATCATTTTTTTAATGAAAATCTCCCCACCGTTCGACGGCAGGGAGATTTATTTTCTTGATTATTGAACAGTCAGGCTATTTGCCTTCATATTTAACGCGGGAAGCCTCCACGTCGGAAAGGACGGTATCACCTTCAATACCTTTCGAAGCTGCTTTTGTTTTCCAGTCTTCAATCAGGGGCTGAGTCTTATCTTTGATAGCCTTCATGTCTGCATCAGACATCTTGACCATCTCGATGCCGTACTTTTCCTTGGACCATGCCAGAGAATCCTTCACATGCTGATCCATATACCTGCCGGTCCATTCTGCCTGTTCACGTCCAAGGTCATTGAAGATCTTTTTGACATCATCAGGAAGGCTGTTCCATGCGTTCATGTTCATGATAATAGCAAAGGGGTAAACTGCGGTATTGGTGACAGTTTCATAACGGCAGATCTCAGCAAAGTTAAGATCCTTAAGTACGTCAAAGGACGAGAAAAGACCTTTTACAACGCCTTTCTGCAGGGCCTCCGGAGTTGCAGACATAGGCATGGAAACCGGAGTAGCGCCAAGAGACTCAAGAATCTTGGAAAGAATACCGGAAGCACGCAGCTCAAGTCCTTTTAAATCAGAAAGATTGCGAACCGGAGTTTTGGTCATCAGGTTTGAAGGAGCGGAAGTAAACATGGTCAGGACCTTAAATCTCTGAAATTCCTTAGGCTGATACTTTTCATAAAGATCCCAGAGAGCGAGGCTGGCAGAGGTGGCAGAAGTAAACCCGAGAGGAAGTTCAAAAACAGAACAGAGAGGAAAAACGCCGGGGTGGTATGCAAGGCTGATACAGCCTATATCGGCCTGTCCCTGCATTACGCCACGCAGGGTGTTCTTTGCTCCAAGCAGGGTTGAACCGGGGTAGGTCTGGACCTCAACTTTACCGTTGGTTCTTTTTTCCACTTCCTGTTTCCAGCGTTCCATCTGAACACAGGGAAAAGTTTTTGCAGGCGGAAAGTTCGCATAGCTCAGGCTGATATCAGCGGCTTTAGCAGGAGCAGCAGCAAGCAACATAGTCGCACACACAGCCAGCGCAGAAATTACGCCGATTATTTTTCCGGTTCTGATCATGATTCCCTCCCTCGTAAGGACTTACTTTTGATGTGAATTGACAACGGCCCCAGAACAGGGACCGTCTGCGAAAGAACTGTATATAAAAACAGGGCCTCCCGCGCAAGGCAGGGAGGCCCGTATCAACTATTTATTTACCGAGATTAAGCTCGTAGGCAATCACAAGGGTTTTTCTGTATTTAACCCCGAGTGAACCAGGATAAGTGTTCATGATACAATAAAGTTCATCTTCTCCATCATTATCGATATCGGCAATGCCGTAAGAAGTGACACTACCCTTGATGCGGCGGGTCTTCCAAGCCAGACTCAAGCCGACTCCGTCCCAGTATTCCGAATGAATTTCACCCTGAGCATAGCTTCTGTAGTTGGCAAAAATACGTCCAGCCACAGTGAGGTCCTTGTTAAGCAGAACTTCTTTTTTATCCTTGTCAGAGATGTTGGCAATTGTGACCGGCATGGGAAGATAGTAGTAATTCTCCATCTTGTCCCTTTTATTTTCGGTTCCCATTCCCTTGATCTTGGATTCAACCTCAATTTTAACATCTACCGAGTTGTATGAATCCTGACTCTCGTAAAGAGGCTCAAGATTTTTATCATACATGTTGATCCGGCCATACTTGTTTAGAACAATCACCTTGTAGTCATCACCCTTCAAAGGCAGATAGGTGAGGTTGAAAACGTTGGCAAAGGCAGGAACAGTCAGCTTTTTAACAGGAACAAGCTGCCCATCGGAAAAGATGTACTCCATGAGATCCTTGGAATACAGGGTGCGGCTGCTGTCATACCGCTGCCCCACAATTGTTTCTGTGAAGTTGGGAGGAATCCTGATTACAGAGAGAAAGTTGCGATTGCGGTCCAAAAGCACTTTCGGAGTCTTGCCTTTGAATGAAAGGATGTAAGAATATGGTTTTCCCTCCATGGTGGTACAAAGGACAACCTCCATCACACCGTCACGGTCAGTATCAATGGGGAAAATTCTCAGTCCCTGCGCACGGTGGGCAAATTTGTAGGAGAAATCCTCAGTCAGACGCTGATTATCAACCTTGAAAACTTTTACATCCTCTTCAGTAAGGACAACAATATCGTTTTTACCGTTACCGGTAACATCAGCAACAAACCCGCCAAGGTTGACAACCTTCACGCTCTGACTGCGCCAGCGACCTGGAGTTTCAGTACCGCCCTGATACCTGAACTGGGGGTTGATGCTACTTTCGAGAACCTTACCGGCTGTTGCAGCGCTGATGAATTCGGGGTTCATTGGGCTGTCAGGACGGGCATCCTTACGAGCCTTTTCTGCAGCAGTATCCTTTTTACTTCCCGGCTTTTCAAAAAGTTTGCCTTTGATATCCTTGGCCATATCGTCAAGAGCAGGAATCAAATCGGAAATAGTTGTTTTAGCACTCTGAGGCCAGGACTTACCGTCCTTATCAACCATGCGCAGATCAATGGAAGCTTCTTTTCCAAGAATAGTGATCGAGCCCAAAGCAAGATAGTCTGTACCCAGACGCTGAGCACTCTTGATTTCATCTATCTTATTCTTGGGGCGGTCGGCTTCCTTAAGGTCTCTTGCACCGGCAACCGGTTCAAAATGTCCGGTCCAGTTCAATCTTGAAATAAGCATGGTCTGCACACCGCGGCTCAAATACTTGTACTGATCAGGACCATTAACTTCAAATGGATAAACCGCATAGGTACGGGCTTCTGCAGCAAAAGACGTTGCAGCGGCGAAAACAGAAAGGACAACCATGAAAAAAGCTGTCATACGTCTGAACGACATAAAAAATCCTCCGGATAAATATGCAATTAGGAATATTATATAATCATTATTTACAGTAAATTGCTCACAGCAATCACAAAATAAATCCAGCAAAAAAGCTGGTCTTTTACAAACATTTTTCTGAAAACGGGTCAAAAAGCTTGTAGCAGTTTAAACCGCAGGACGTAAAGCCCAACATAGCCCGACACCATACTGAGACTTGTCAAATAGACAAGGCTGATTTATCTGTCGTGCTTCGGTTTTCAACGGTTTCCCGTTGTATACAGGACGAAAACCGAACACGCTATTTTTTACATTTTTAAACATTATCTTACTAACTTTTAATCATCACGGCCGTCCTGCTAGCCTTTCAAACCTCAGTACACACATCAAGCCGTACAAAATACTATGAAAAACGACTCACGCACTTTCAGACTGGTATGCTCAAAAAGAGATATACCTGCTGTGGAAGAGCTCCTCCGGGCACAGGGATTTGAATTCAGATCCGAGCCTTTTTATTCAATGGCACGGATTCTTGAAAAAGAACCATTTCCCCTTGGAGAATCCATTGCAGCCAGATTCGGGAGAATTTACATTCAGGATCGCTCCTCCATGCTCCCCCCGCTCATGCTGGCGCCTCAAAGCGGAGACTTGGTTCTGGATATGTGTGCAGCTCCGGGCAGTAAAACAGGACTTCTTTCAAGGCTTGTCGGACGCGATGGTTTTGTACTGGCCAGTGAGCCTTCAAGTGACAGACTGTCCCTGCTACGCCAGAACCTGCGTAAAACCCAGTCAGTCAACACAGCAACCGTCCATTATGAATCGCAGAAACTGCCCCTGCCCCCGGAAAGCTGGAAAATAATCCAGCTTGATCCTCCATGCAGCGGCTGGGGAACTTTAAACAAAAACCCCAAAGCCATGGACGTGTGGAAAGATGAAAAAACCGTCCCCCTGGTCAATCTGCAGCGCAAACTTCTCGGCAAAGCCTATGAACTGCTGGCTCCGGGAGGCCGACTGGTTTACTCCACCTGTACGACCAATGTGCAGGAAAATGAAGAACAGACCCGCTTTGCCATAGACGAGCTGGGATTTGAACTTTTCGCCCTGCCTCAACCTGAGGGATTCACCATTGCAGAGCCTCTGCTGCCCGGCATGGATGGAGTTCTCAGAGTGGACGGATCCGGCGGTGGACAGGGATTTTATCTTTGCGGACTGAGAAAACCGGGAGATACTGAGCCGTATGTTCCAGGGACATGCAGCCCTCCCGGAAAAGAGCTAAATATCAAAAAGACTGAAATACCCGAGGCGGTGAAGCTTAGCCAGCTCCCTGATGGAGAAATTTACCAATTTAGGGATAAGGTCATGTTCATGAACCGTCATGCTCTTGAGATTCTACCGGCAGAGCTTCGCTGGCAGGGTTTCTCAATCGGTAAAATAAACAAGAACAGATTCAAGGTAGACCCATACAGCAGATGTCTCCTGCCGCAAGAACCGGAAGGATCTGCGCTGGTGATAGAAGACGCTAAAGATCTTGCCAACCTCTTATCCGGGCAGAGTCTCAACGGGCCGGCCAAAGGCAAAGGACCGGTAGGGCTTTATTACAAAGACATGCTTCTCGGTTTTACCGGTAAAAAGGGAAACCGTTATCTCTGGACCGAAAAATAGATATAAGGACTTTCAAAATGAACGGAACCAACCGCCGCATGAAGCGGCTATTTGATAAAGAAAGCGAAAACGCACTGATTCTGGCACTGGATCATGGTGCCAACGAAGGCATGATTGACGGGCTGGGAGCCATTCCATCGATTCTGGAAGCTCTTCCCGCTTCCGGAGTACAGGGAGTAATTCTCAACAAGGGCCTGGCAAAACACTATGGCTCACTTGTTCCCACGAATGTAAACCTGATCGTGCAGCTTAACGCCGGCACCAAACACGGCTCTCCAAACTATAATAAAAACATAGTGTGCTCAATTCAGGAAGCTCTTCGGCTTGGAGCAGACGCTGTATCCATGCATATAAATATCGGCAACGAACTTGAAGACCGGATGCTGGTTGATCTGGGAGAGATTACAGATGAAGCTCATCAGTTCGGTATCCCCGTGCTCGCAACAGTGTTTGCCCGCGGCAGCCAGATAGTAAACGAACACGACCCCGCACTTGTGGCACATTGTATCAGAATCGGCGCTGAGCTGGGACCGGATATAGTTGCTGTTCCTTACCCCAGTAACGGCAGTTCATTCCAAGAAGCCGTCGCAGCAAGTCCGATTCCGGTTCTTGTAACAGGAGGCCCTCTTGGACAGAGTGTGGACGGTGCACTAAGCACTTCTCTTGAAGGTTTAAAGGCAGGCGGAAGAGGTTTTTGCATCGGCAGGAACATTTTTCAGAACGAAAACCCCATTGAGAGCATGGCTCGCTTTGCTGAAATTGCACACAAAAACACCAATATTTAAGGCATATACAATTTATTTTAAAAATATTCGAAAAATCGTTTGACAAAACAGGCCGACATCGGCAGTATCCCTCCTCGTGGCAGTGAGCAACACCGAATGGTGACAGACATTCAAGGGGCTTACGATAAAGCTGCTACAAAATGACAAGTGGGCGGATAGCTCAGTTGGGAGAGCATCGGCCTTACAAGCCGAGGGTCACAGGTTCGAGCCCTGTTCCGCCTACCACTAAGTCAACAAGCACTGCTTAACGTGCTTATCATATATATGCGGAGCCGTAGTTAAGTTGGTTATAACGCCGGCCTGTCACGCCGGAGGCCGAGGGTTCGAGTCCCTTCGGCTCCGCCACTTTTCAAGAAAAAGCCATCAATCGAAAGATTGATGGCTTTTTCTGTTTTGTAGCTTCTTAACCAACTTACGCGTAAAGAGTGTGTTGCAGAATCTTAAATTTGACTTGATTGTCTTTTCAAAGACTTGTGGAGGGGAAGGGGGAAGAATTTAAAATGAGTAAGTGACACCATTAAATTAACATAGCAATCTGGACTCATTCAAATAAGCATATCACGCAGCGGACATGACTTTTAATTGAATGTAATGGTAACAGTTGTTCCATCTTCTTCTGAAGTCTGCATTGAAATTTCACCTCCCAGCGCTTTCACCATCAGTCTCGCCGAATACGTACCAAGTCCGGTTCCGCCAAGTTTGCCGGCAGTAGAATATTTATCGAAGAAAGCGGGCTGAATTGCTTCAGGGACTGCCCCTTTATTATGAATGGAAACAGCGACAGGAGGGCCTTCGTAAAAGGAAATAGTAATATTTTCTCCATCTGGAGAAGCTTCAAGGCTGTTTTTTATACAGTTTGCAAAAATGGAATGACAAAGAAGATCTTCAGCCTGAACAATCATCTTTTTTACATCTCCATTAATAGTATCAGGACCCTTCTGTACTATTTGCAGATGTTTGCCATGAATCAGGCCATGGTCCTCATCAAGGACATTCTGCACTGTCTGTACTATATCAACCGGGACATTTCTGCATTTGTACAGTCCGTGTTCTATTTTATAAAGATCCAGCGAAAGGTTGATCATGTTAAGCATGCGATATCCAGCTTCCTGGATTTTCTGAACAAGGTTGCGCTCATGCAATGTAAGATTTGCTTCTTCCAGCAAAACACCCGGAGCACCGATAATGAGTTGAAGTGGAGACTTCAAATCATGCTGGGTGATGTGCTCGATATCATCACGTAATCTATCGTTTTCCCTTAACTTATGAACCAGAGACAACAACAATCCGGCAATAACGAGAGAGACTAGAAAAGAATCAATAACACCAATAAGAAGAACCTGATCTGATGTCTTACCCCATAGCACATAGCTGACTGAACAGCTCAGAATAAAAGTCAGCAACTCAGAAATGACAACACAAGCTAGAAGCCACTGCCATGTAGGTATTTCCCATAGTTTCTTTTTTATCCTGCTTGGCACAATCAATCTCCCTGGCCTCTGGCCAGCTGCTGGCATTACATACAAAAATCAACATGAATAAATCTTTCATTATCCAACCTTAATACAAACCCGGACCCCACAGCATCATTTCCCACAACACCCTGCCCTCTTCGCTGGACTCAATGTGTCTTAAATCAAAGCTGAACCAAACTGGGTGAGCATGACGTAAAGGTCCGAGAGTAAATGCTCATTAAGCTCTAACAAATCAACCACGGATAAGCGAATAATCTCTACGCGCCAGAGAGGAAAAAACTGTAATGCCCCAAAACATACCCCCATATTGAACAGGCGGACAGGAAGATCTCAGATCTCTGCAGCCTTGGAAGGTATAATAAAAAAAGGTATCATTCCCAAGAATGATACCTTTATGTTTTCAAACCATATTCAAAAATTTCTATTCCCCAATCCTGTCAGGCAAAAATAAGGCAACAGCAATAAAGACCGCCGCAATTGCTCCTGCAACCACAAGGCCGGGCAAAGATGTAAGCAGTGTGCCAAATTCACTTCCAGTAGCAGCCAGAGTAACTTTTCCGCCAAGACTTGAAAAAAGGAATGAGTCTTCGATCGACTCAAAAACGAGCATATAGATAAAAGCACCAATCAAACCGCCCAGCACAAATATCAGTGCATCCTTTCTTCCTGCACCGGCGGCGACAATACCTGTCCCCGGACAGAATCCGGAGATAGCCCACCCAAGCCCCAGTATCATTCCGCCTATAATAACTCCGACATAGGCCCCCTTAACACTAAGGTGCGAACTATCGGCAACCCCCAAAGCCAGAAGTAAAAACAGCATCAGGCTGCTGAGGCCGATCCCCAAAAGAATAGCTTTCATCAAATGCAGATCTTTAAATCTGAGCATATTGATAATTTTCTGAGGATTGGCAGCACCAACTTTCTGCAGGACAAAACCAAAGGCCAGCCCAAGAAGAACAGCCATGACAATACTCATGCTACCCCCTCCTCCTGTAGAAAAATACGGCCACAGGAATAGCTACGGCAAAGGTTCCCAGTGCAAACAGATAGCCGCTCAATGCTGTCTGCATCATCCCGCTCATCATGTGTCCGCTGGTGCATCCTCCGGCCATACGCGCCCCGAAAAGGACAAGAATCCCCCCGATAAAAGCATAAAAGTATCTTTTAATACCAGAGTGCCCGAACCGCTTCCGCCAGACAGGTGGGGCTACCATATCCTCAGAGGCATTATTCTCTTTCTGCATTCTACGGGCAATGAAACCACCCACCACCATGGAAAGGACAAAAACAAAACTGTAATTAACAGGATCAGCTACACTTCCGGCATATTTTCCGCCGCTCTTATTCAGATAGGCATTAGGACTGGAGTAACCGCTTTTAGCTGCACTATCCTCAATCACAACCTGACCGGAAAGACCATTCCATATAATACCGTCCATGATCACAAACTGGGTTGAAACTCCGATTGGCTTTACAAGAAATACTGCCAGCAAAAACATTAATGCCAATGCGATGCCGCTGGTCAGCCAGCCCCATTGACTTTGATACAGAATATTTTTCATCACCCTTCCTCCGGTAACACTTTTATCCATCAACAGAGCTCTTATCAAAAACAAGTGATCAAGAGAATGATATCACAAAATATAAGGTTTTAGCATTTAACAGGCTTTAACATCCTCCATAAACCGAAATTGATCTGAGCTTTATTCTTTAGATCTGTTCAATTGGAAAATCTTCTCCAGAATGGCCTGCTCCTTATTTAACGTAAATCCTGAGTTCACATAAAATTTAATTGCTTCTTTCCGTTTATTATTACTCCTGATGCGTAGACACCCCAGCCCCTGCTCCATGCTCCATTTTTCAACAGCATTGATCAGCAAGCGGCCAAGACCAAGCTTGCGGCTGTTTTCGTCAACAACCAGACTCACAAGCTCTGCCAGTTCACCAGAAGCAAGGCGCATATCTCTCAAGGCCTGCACACAACCGGCAACCATTCCATTACAAAGCTCGGCAACAAAAACTTCCCCGCCAGCTTTCCTGATACCGGATACCCGCGTCGGAATTTCATTCCGGGACACATCGTACCCAAGCTGTCTCATCAGCATGCTGACCGCTTCAGCGTCAACTTCCCGATAAGTACGAATTAAATATGATGACTTAGATGGCATTTACTGATCCCCTATAAATATATCAGCGTTGAGCCAGTTTTCATAAATATGCGCCAGCTCAAAGTCCTTGTTTGACCGGGCCCAGCCAAGCACATTTTGTGCCTGCTTAAATAAGTTCTGCGGAATAGATAAAGACTGCTTTATCAAGGTAATTTTCCCGGCAGCCTGCTGCTGCCACTCAATCCTGCCTGCCCGCCCGGACAAGTCCTCCAATCTGACAAATCTACCTAGGTCAGGAAACTGTATTGCCCCGTAATAAAGGATATCGGATGCTTCCTCGAGACGCCCCTGTTCACAATAAATTGCAGACAGTCTATCGTATCCTTTTTCCCACAAAGGATACTCATGGAGCGCATCATTAACTTCATCTTCAGAAAAAAGGTTATCCAGCCTCCCAAGCGCCTTTGCATCTGCTTCCCGCATAATCATCTCAAGCCAGGGAGTAAGCTCACAACAAAAACCGTCCTCCATAGCAATCCTGTGCAGATCCGGCTTAAAGCAACCACCGCAACGGTTGTTAATCAGCTCCATGTTCTTCCTGTCATGCCGATTTCGTCCCGGAGTCTTACTTGCCCAGTGATATACCACGCTGCTGTTTTCCTGCATCAGCCTCCCTCCGGCTCGCCTGATTCGGCAGCAAAGATCCATATCCTCAAAGCCGTTGGCATAATCAGGAAAAAATCCGCCCAGCCCATTGAAATAATGCGACGGAACCATAAGGGCCGCAGCACTTAATGCCTGAAATTTTCTCTGTCTTCGAACAACGGGATGATCACCCGGAAACATGAAATATGGATGACGCACCCCCAGTGCACCGGTATAGCCAATTCCCAAATACTGAATTCGCCGGTTATCAGGAAACAAACACAAGGGACTGGCCGCCATAACCCCAGGATCTCGATTAAAAATTTCAAGCAAGGGAGCTGCCCACCCCTCACTGAGCAGAGTGTCGTTATTAAGAAAAAACAACAACTCTCCTAAAGCATTGGCTGCTCCTAAATTGCAGGCCGGCCCGAAATTAATGTTTTCCTCAACACGCACATACTTGAACTTATCGGGAAAAAGACGCTGTCCCAGCACAGGACATTCCGTCGGCGTGGAATCGACTGAGCCATTGTCCACCACAATAACTTCAAAAAAATTCCCCTTAGTAAATTTGCGCAGACTCTCCAGGCAGTTTGAAGTCATGCTCCATAGATTTAATACTGGAATAATGATGGAAAGATGAGGTTTCTTCATAAATAATTTGTATAAAAATATCTCTTAGATATCAAACACATTACCCGTTTTTGTGTCCTTCACTACTTTGATTATAAATAAAAACAATCTTTATAATTGAGAAATAAGTCAGGATTACATAAAAGCTTCTTCACTGAACGCGCTTAAGCGGAACTTAACTCGCTTAAACGTACCTGCGGAGCCGTAGTTAAGTTGGTTATAACGCCGGCCTGTCACGCCGGAGGCCGAGGGTTCGAGTCCCTTCGGCTCCGCCATAAGAAAATCAAGGACTTACATGCAAAATGTGAGTCCTTTTTTCTATTGGTCTCCAGACGTACCCCACACTATTCCCCACAAAGAAGCCCGTTTTTCCGGTCCTGAACCGCAGGCAAATTCCAGCAGAATTTTGAACCAGTCCCGGCATGCAGCCTAAAGAGGGCCTGCATATACCCCTCAGAAATAAGCACCCCCCACCTTTTTGAGGGGGGGGGGATGCCGTTCTTACCCTACTTCACTTCTCGCACAATTTTTCGTACAAAAGCATAGGCAGGGGGACTTGGGGAACTTAGGGGGCATTTTTTTTAAAAAGTAATTCTAATTGGCAGATTAAATTACTAACATTTCATATCCTTTGAATATGTCCCTCAACTCCCTTTAGTCCCCCCTTTCCTGATGACGCGCCAGACACCAGAGTTGCCCCGCTTTCGCTGTTCGCGAAAAATCTTCATTCCATCGCAGAAACGCCCCTGAACCCTCCTAAGCCATGTTCCAACCCGCTGAGGGTTAACAGTTCCACCATCTGCAAAATATTCATCTAAAAGCCCCTGCAAAGGCTTTACTTTCATTTCGTCTGATTTAAGCACCTCAGACACAGAGACGGGCTTATCACCAAAAGCATCGAACCATGCAGACAAAACAGCTTTAAGCTGTATTAGCTCTGGATCATCTTCATATGCTCTCTCTATGCAGAGGATAGGGTCAACCAGTGCAGGCCCATCGCAGTCAGAAAAAAAGTCCTTAATAGCCTCCTGCTCTGCAAGCCAGCAGACAGCAAGTCGTGCAGAATTAGACCAGTCTTTAAAGCTGGCAATCCCTCTATTCAACCGCAGCCCACTATGCATCGCAACACGAACGATGCACAGAGCAGCGTTAATCATCTGAAGCCTGTTGTCTCGGCAATATTCATCAGGCTCTAAATCGAATTCACGAGCCCATGGCTGTTCTGTGTCGGGACTAATTCGAATCTTAAAAATCCTTCGATTCAAATCGCCTGCAATATCCACGTTGTTTCCGGTCAGAACACAAAGACTATTCGTAGGAACATCAATTATCTTTCTCCCATACTTCGGACGACCAGAGAAAGTAGGGTTGGTAATCCAGGCGCACAACTCGTTGCTCTTCCCCAGACGATCAATATTATCTACAATTATAGCTTTCCCGCCTTCGCGCCCAAACAGAAGCAATTCTTGACGTAACTCATTAGAATCAAGACTCAGCACAGAAGGCTTATCAAGACCGCTTAGAATCCCCAAGCAGATCGCGAGAAGCGTCTTACCACTCCCGGCTGAATGTGAGTCCATAAAAAAAGCAGGGGCGGTAGGCAAAAGAGGCCTGAGGACTGCGGTAAAAACGGCTGCAAGCAACGCGCTTCTGTCATACGCTGTTTCGTATGGAAAATCCTTAAAGGGTTCCCATATTACAGAGACCCCCCTCCTAAGAGCTCCTGTTGGCAGACTCTGCGGGTACTCCATATTTTCACAGGAATCATCTGTGAGAAAAACACCTGTTTCAGCATCAAAGCCTTTGGCCTGTATGATCCTTTTTGATTTAGTTGAAAGCGCAGGCGCACCAATAACGCATCTTAACTCTGGAAATTTTTTGTAAAAATCTCCCCCGACAATTCTGTCAGCTATTTGTTGAGGGACATTACATGGAACGTACTTTCCTTTAGCCCCGGACCGTTTCCAAGCGATAATCTCATCAAGCAGATTTTGTAACTTGCATTGATCAAATGGAACAATCTCATCACCATCAACATAAACAAGCTCTCCTCCACGCTGAAAAACTGTTCCTAAATCCATCAGGATAGAAACCACTTCTCGTAAGTTCTCAGAGATATAGGCAGGAATTTCTCGAACAGTAGTCCTTTCTTCCAAAGAATAGACCACACCACCACCTGCAAAAGAATGCAGCCGGATGGGCCTTTTATCACTGTACAGGCATGCAACCCTACAATCAGCACCATCGTCAGAATCAAACGGGTCATAAAATCGGCGTTCATGCCATTGCTTTGGATCGGACAATATCTCAGCTACTAAAATATCCTCTCCCTCCTCTGTCCGTAGGATAAAATCCTTACCAAGCTTCAATGTTTGAGCAGCGCAATAATATCCCCGTCTGATCTCTTCCCACCTTGCTTCTGTTTGATCCTCATCAGGAAGCAGACTGAAACGTTTTGTAGTCATTTCCTCTACCCAATTGGCTCTCACCCGCTGAGCTTCGGCCTCAAGTGGAATTTTTGCTTCTCTGACCAGACTGACATATTCCAGCACCTCATCCTTGTTTAAATCATGGATATACTTTTGAGTATCAAAGGGCTCAGCATCCGGGTTGATCAGGATAGGCTTCTCTGGTCTTTGTTCAAGAGGATCAATACACACGGCTCCAGCGACGAGGTCCAAGCGTTCCGGCTGAAAGACAGCAGCATCAATTAAGCCACGAACCAACAGAGTCCCTGCTTTACTTATTTTTATCCACCCTTCACCATTGAGCCAGCACCGCTGAAAAAAAGCGTTGCCAGCTCTAGGAATATCCAGCCCACTGGCAACAAGAACTAACACCCGCCAGCCTGTGCATCCGGTAAGAGGGGATCCTGTTGATTTGTTGTAAATAAAGCTGGAAGAGCTTGGAAACACCACCATGGGTGCTTTCTTCAGGGCAGGATTTATTTCATAGAATTTTTCAAGCAACTCTTCCGAACTAAGATCAGCACCATCAGGAAGGTCGACATCAAGCATCCAGATAGCATTTCTTGAACGATACCTAAAATGAGCCCGGTCACGAGCAACAATGTCTTTCTTCTTATCCTCTTCAGCTTTCAGAGCCTTCTGGGTTACAACCTCAGCCTCTTCAAATGGACACACACCATAGCAGAAAGCTTGAGTGTTCTGCATCTGCCCCAAGAGTTCTACAAGTTCACGGGGACCATGGACGAGTCTTTTTTGAACACGTCCATTAGTCATATGCCCCAGAAACTTTTTATGCAGCTTATCCTCAGGGGTGATAGAAAGCTCTTTTCCCAGTGGTCTATCAGAGGTGATTAAAGACAGAACAAATGAACTATCGATGGGTTTAGAATCACTATGCATCGTTCCGCCCCCTTCTTTCAGGGTCGATACGGCAGGCTTCAATATATGCGTCTAAATCTTCGCGACGATACCGGACGGATTTTCCGAATTTAATGTAGATAGGACGTTGGTGCTTGTGACGTCTCATTTGCAGAGTCTTAACTGAAAGCCCAAGATACTTGGCGGCCTCAGTTTCAGAGTACATATTCGTTTTCATAGCAGTCTCCATGTTTAAAGATTCTGTGGACTTCCTTGGTCCACTCTGGATAGCTATGAATCTACGCTAGTTACTGTGTTTTTTGATAGATGGGCAACGGAGGCTAGTATAGGGGCAAATATAGGGGCAACGGGGACGACGGGGTGCGACGCGTGCACATTCTTGAGTTTCATACGAATCATTTAGAATTTAATTGCTATTTCTGTTCCCTCGCTCTTTGGCCTCTAGACTTCGAAGCATCATACTCCCTACTGCTGCCCGCATCAGCGAGTAACTCACCTAACCGGGGATGACTAAATATTTTTTTCCCAGCACGTTTACGGCTCTCATCTACATGACGGGCTATAATTTTATTTCGCTCAGAAGTATCATAGCCTCTAAGGATAACTTTCAATTTATCAATCACACCAGCAGCATTATCCTTCGTGAGTGTCCTTCCTGACATCAGGTCTGCAATCTGCCTTTCAGCGGACACTGATTTTATTAAACGACCGGAAATAGGAATACTTAAACTGTCTGAATACTTTTCTACTATATCGGCAACTTCTTCAGCATAGTAATACCAATCCTGAACGGGCATATCCTTCATATCTCTAGTGTAATCCGGCATTTCTTCTTCCAAAGGATTATAGCAAGAACTTATTGCTATTTTGCCATCATCTAATTTCGTTTCGGTGCAATCAATGAAGATCGGTACAGGCTCTAGATAATAATATGCTTGAAGCCCACAGCTAATAAGTTTTTCTAAATAAGAAGTGCTCCAACCTTGTTGCTCCATTAGATCTTTACCCAGAATATATCCCGTATCCATTACGCCCCCCACAGACTTCAAATAATTCTAAAAAGCATGCTCTTTGTTAACCCGACAGAATTTACCGAAATATTGCGGGATTTGCCATGCTGAATTTCAGACAAAACGAACACGGTAAGTATTTCAACTACTTCACAGGGTATATGACTATAGGGGGAATACACATCCTAAAGATCGCAGAGAGGATTAAGACTACACCTATGATTCAGGACGGCCCCTTAAGTGACCCGCTCAGCCAGTTGACTTTTACCGCTGGATATAATCAAAGTTCTGTAGCTCTACTCACTCACAATTAAACGGATTTAATTTATGCCTACTCTTCATTGGCTGACACGCGATAAAGACATCGCAGCCTCTTCTCAGGCCCCGTATAGACTGCTTGATGCGGTTGAGACTTATGGGGATGATCCTGAAACTCAGAACATGCTTATTCAGGGTGATAACTTGGATGCGCTGAAAGCCCTGCTGCCTTTCTATGCCGGAAAGGTAAAATGTATCTATATTGATCCTCCATACAACACCCTGAGTGCTTTCGAACACTATGACGACAACCTTGAACACACAGTCTGGTTGTCTATGATCTATCCTCGACTTGAATTGTTGCGAGAATTGCTATCTGAAGATGGATCTATTTGGGTTTCAATAGATGACAATGAAGGTCATTATTTAAAAGTAATAATGGATGAAATCTTTGGAAGAAAAAATTTTGTTGCTAATGTTTTATGGCAAAAAAGGATTGGCCCAGATTCTCGTATTCCACTGGGTGATGCTCATGACCATATACTAGTTTATGCAATAGACAAAAAAAAATTTCAAAAATCTGCCAATAGAATACCTCTGTCAAAAAAACAGATCGCAGAGTATAAAAACCCAGACAAAGATCCCCGAGGGCCATGGACATCATCATCAAATTTTTCTGCTCAGGGCTATCGACCAAATCAAATGTATAAAATAACTACCCCCGCAGGAGTAGAACACTTTCCCCCTGAAGGCAGATGCTGGGTTACCGTAGAAAGTGAATTTCTAAGGCTAAAAGATGAGGGGAGAATGTGGTTTGGTAAAAACGGTAAAGGAATGCCTAGAAAGAAAATGTACCTTAACGAGCAGGCCGGTCGAGTGTCTTGGACGTGGTGGTCGAATGATGATGTTGGCAATACGCAAGAATCCAAAAAGGAGAGCATTGCACTATTCGGTGCAGGTGCAGCTTTTGCGACACCAAAACCTGAAAGGCTAGTCCAGAGAATAATTCATATAGCAACAAAGCCAGGGGATATAGTTTTAGATTCATTCCTTGGCTCTAACACTACCGCAGCAGTAGCTCACAAAATGGACCGCCAGTACATTGGTATTGAAATGGGCGAACATGCAGAGACTCACTGTATACCCAGACTAAAAAAAGTCATTGATGGAGAACAGGGGGGTATTTCAGAAGCTGTGAACTGGGAAGGAGGCGGCAGCTTCAGGTTCTATAGACTCGGTGCGGAAGTCTTCACAGACGATGGAAAAATCAATCCCACCATCAAATTCCCTGCCCTTGCTGCACATATCTGGTTTTGTGAAACCAAAATTCCATTAGCTTCAGAGACGAATTCTCCACTACTGGGAATTCATAACGGAGTTGCGTACTACTTGCTTTTTAACGGCATCCTTGGAGACAAAACCGTTAACGGCGGAAACGTGCTCACCACTCCTATATTAAAGAAACTGCCTCCCCATGATGGACCGAAAGTCATTTACGGAGAAGGCTGCCGCTTCGGTTCCGCAAGGCTGGCTAAAGAGCAAATTACGTTTAAACATATCCCCTACGACATTAAGGCACGGTAAAATCATGTTCCAGCTCAAAAGATACCAAGTTGAGACCCTTACAGCTCTTGAAACTTTCTTGGAAAACTCCCGGTTAACGAATGACCCTAAACAGGCCTTTGAAGATTTTGTCGCAGCCAATCCTACAGATTCAGGACCGGGGAAGTACCGACACAGAAAAGGGCTTGATGGCATCCCCTATGTATGTCTGCGTCTTCCCACTGGTGGCGGAAAAACTGTCCTTGCTTCCCACACGATCGAAGTCGCAGCACGATCATATCTCGAAAAAGATTAC
Organism: Maridesulfovibrio sp.; assembly: GCA_963676495.2. GTDB lineage: Bacteria > Desulfobacterota > Desulfovibrionia > Desulfovibrionales > Desulfovibrionaceae > Maridesulfovibrio. Next base: position 1,385,001 of record CAXXRF010000003.1, read on the forward strand.
CCTGTTGTTCTTTGGCTTGTCCCTACCAACACGATCCGCCAGCAGACAATCGAAGCCCTAAAAAATAACGATCACCCATACAGAGAAGCAATAGACAATGCTTTTGACGGGCAGGTTTCAGTTTTTGATATTTCAGATGTAACCAATATCCGCCCCAAGGATATGGAAGACCGGGTATGCATAATCGTAGGCACTCTGCAAACACTCAGGGTGAAGAATACCGACGGACGTAAAATCTACGCCCACAATGAGAACTTTGAACCCCATTTTGCAAAACTCTCATTAACCAGCCCGGACTTAGAGAAGGATGATGAAGGAAACGTTAAATTTTCATTCGTAAACATTTTGCACCAGCATCGTCCCCTTATAATTATGGACGAGGCGCACAAGGCAAAATCAAAGCTTTCTACTGAAGTCGTAGAGCGGATTAACCCGGCCTGCGTTATCGAGTTTACAGCTACACCTACTGAAGGAAATGTCCTCTACAGAGTAACACCCTCAGAACTGAAAGCCGAAGAAATGGTTAAGCTGCCCTTCATGCTCACCGAGCACGCGAACTGGCGCAACGCCATTAATAGAGCTGTGACGGAAAGACGCGCCCTAGAGAAAATCGCAAAATCAGACAGCAGCTATATACGTCCTATCGCCTTGATTCAGGCAGAATCCAAAGATCGCGAAGCCACAGTTGAAGTTATAAAAAAGCACCTTATAGACAACGAGAATGTTGCAGAGTCAGCCATAGCTGTTGCTACAGGTAGCCAACGAGAGCTTGATGGGATTGATCTCTTCGACAAAAGATGTCCCATCAAATACGTTGTTACCGTTGAAGCCTTAAAAGAGGGTTGGGATTGCCCGTTTGCATATGTGTTCTGCTCAGCTCAGACGGTCCGATCTGCGGTTGATATTGAACAGCTATTGGGAAGGGTCATGCGTATGCCTTATGCCAAGAAGCGAGAGATTGAAGACCTGAACAAAGCTTATGCCCATGTCATTTCTCCCGGCTTCGCTGAAGCAGCAGACGAGATGCACAACAAGCTTATAAATATGGGCTTTGAAGATGATGAAGCCTTAGACAACATCCAATCAACTCAGGCGACTCTCCAAGGATTTGATGACACCCCATTAGGACAAGCAATGCAGGACGACCCGCCTCTTGCATTTGAAGTTGATACTGAAATAGATGCTGAAAAATTAGCCGAAATTGACAAGGATATTTCTGTTCAAAAAACAGAGACAGGGCATCGCATTAAGGTAAAAGGAAGCATTTCTCCAGAACGAAAAGAACAAATCGTCAAGGCTCTACCCAAAAAAGAACAGAAACGAGCCAGTTCGATAATCGAGACCCATCAAAAGAAATTCCAACGCCCTCAAAGCCCGTATGAAAAAGGAACTAGCTTTGCAATGCCCCTGCTAGGCCTCCTTATTGATGGAGACTTGGAATTAGCCGATGCAGACCTTTGTCTTGAGCTGCATGGCTGGGACATACTAGATTATCCTGCCTACTTCGAAGGCAACGAGTTTGTCTTCAATGATGATGCTAAGACATTTCAATTCGATATAAAGGGCAACAAAGTTGAATTCTCTCTTGCAGATGACACCCCGATATACAAACGCGGATACCTCAGCGATCGCTGGGACGAACCAAGACTAATTCGTTGGCTTGACCGTGAGTTGAACAAGATGGGCGAAGTACGGGAGTTCAGACAAGAAGTTATGATGCTGTTCATTGGCAGATGCGTTAGCTCCCTGCTCAAGTCCGGTGACATAGATATTATTGAACTTGTCCGTGCTAAGTTCCTGCTTGCTAAGTCATTAATAGAAAAGATCAGAAGATACAGGAGACAAGCTTACCAGAAAGGATTTCAAGCAACACTCCTTGAAGGTGGGCAAAATGTTGAAGCTAGTTTTTCCTTCAGCTTCGACTTTAAGCATAATGCGTACCCCACAGCAGGAGAGCTGTACACGGGTGCATATCAGTTCAAAAAGCACTACTATGGCCCGGATCGCATTCGAGACCTGAAAAACAAGTCCGAAGAGTTTCGTTGTGCGCAGGCTATTGATTCAGCAAAAGAGGTCAAGCACTGGGTTCGTAATTTGCCTTGGGGTAAAGAGCATTCCTTCAGGTTGCCAACGTCTTCAGATTATTTCTACCCTGACTTTGTTGCAGAACTGCATGATGGTAGGCTTCTGGCTATCGAGTATAAAGGGAAACACATTGAGGACACCGCAGACACCAAAGAAAAAGAGAACATTGGTAAACTCTGGGAGTCCAAGAGTAACGGTAAATGCTTGTTCCTCTTAGCTGTCCAAAAGAACGAACTGGGGCAGGATGTGCATGGGCAGATTCAAGCATTGTTGAAATCTGTTCAAAGCCAAGCTAAGCTTGGCGTATAATATTTCAATGGAGCAATAAACATGTCAGCACAAAACGTAGAAGAAAAAATACAAGAAGAACTTGCTGCGGATGGCAGCCAATCAGGCATCGAAGAGGAAGCAATAACACCTTTTCCATTTGATGCTGACAAAGTTTCTATTTCAAACAAACCTGTTTTAGTAGAGGCACTGATAAGAAGATTACGGCAGGGGACTATTACCTCTCCGCTAATCCAGCGAGGTGCAGGTATTTGGGATGACGGCCAACAAAGTCGTTTGATTGAATCTTTGATGCTAAAAATCCCTTTACCCCTTTTCTATGTTGCAGCAGACAACGATGAAAACTGGAAAGTTGTAGACGGCCTTCAGAGAGTCACGGCAATTCGGCGTTTTCTTGTGGACAAAGAATTTGTACTCAAGGATTTGGAATTCATGCAAGAACTTGAAGGCATGGAATTTGAGGAACTTCCCAGAAAATTTCAAACCAGAATACTTGAAACAGAATTTTCCTTCGCAATAATTACACCGCCGACTCCCCCCGAAGTGCAACGCAATATATTTAAACGCCTCAACACAGGTGGACTACCTCTTACTCAGCAAGAAATTAGGCACGCATTATACTACGGCCCTTCTGCTGAATTTATTAAGAATCTAGCCCACTCCCAACTTTTTAAGACTGCAACCGACAATAGGGTAAATGACAGTCGCATGGGTGCACGTGAACTTGTTTTAAGGTTCTTAGCCTTTTTGATTAGAGGAAAAGAATCTTACCCCAGAAATGAAGATATGGATGCTTTCTTAAGTGACACCATGCAGCTTTTGAATATTATGCCTGCGCTTGATCCTGCTGAGTGTGCCAAAGCATTTGGAGACAAGGCCTCAGAGATAGTCGTTCACTATAGAGACTTAGAGCTCATTAACTCAAAATTCATTAAAGCCATGACCCGTGCTTATGAATTATTTGATATACACGCTTTCAGAAAATCTACCCCTCAGTCGAACTATAGAACTCCCGTAAACAAATCTCTTTTCGAAGCATGGGCTGTAACTTTAGCAGAAATGGATGAAGAAAAATACGAACGGCTAATAAAACTAAAACATAAGCTTTATGACTTCATTGAGCTTAAAATGTACATTGAATCTTCTGACTTTGAAAAGGCTATATCACGCGATAGCCATAAGGTTGGAGGAGTCAAAAATCGCTACAGAATAATAAATGAAATCGTAGAATTATCTCTTCAGGAATAAATCATGTTAGACAACATAAAAATAAACGGCTTTAAATGTTTTGATAACGAAGAGTTAGACTTGGCCCCCCTAACTTTGCTATCTGGGCTAAACAGTTCAGGAAAAAGCTCTTTCCTCCAAGCCTTACGGATTCTGCACAATAATGGGTGTCCTCTTGAAGGACACGGCCCTTTAACAGAACTGGTCTCTCCTTCCTATGATGGCTTTTATTTATGTGCATACAAAGGAGATGAGAGTTTTGGCGTAGACTTTGAGAAAGGAAAAATAGAATTAGATGATGATAATTCAAAAATATTCCCAGACCTCTTTTCATTCATCAGTGCTTCAAGATTTGGCCCGCGCCCGTCATTGCCTCTTTCTCTTGATTCGGATTTGTTGACAGTCGGAGAACAAGGTGAATTTGTATTAGATTTGTTTGAAAGGAACTATGAATTGTCTGGCGTACCCAAATTACTACGCAAAGCAGGTCCGTTGACACGAAGTATGCGCCAGAATGTGACTGCGTGGCTCGGAGTTATTTCTCCCGGTGTTACTTTTGATACCCAAATAGACCGAAAGGCTGACATGGGGCGAGCAGAATTTAATGACTTACGCGCAGCAAACGTTGGCTTTGGTCTTTCTTATACCCTTCCTATTATCGTCAATGTCCTTATCTACGCTGCGTTAGCGAGAAAAAAAGACACTTCAGCCATGATTTTAATTGAAAACCCTGAAGCTCATTTACACCCCTCAGGACAAACTCAATTGGGTGAATTTTTAGCACGGGCGGCTGCAAGTGGTGTGCAAATAGTAGTGGAGACTCATTCTGACCACTTATTGAACGGAATTAGACTAGCAGTAAAAGAGGGCTTTCTTTCCTCTGAAAATACAGCATTTCATTATTTTTCCTATGATTTCGACGAAGATTTCACAGAAGTAGAACAGCCTGTAATAGATAAGTTTGGTATGTTCAATTATTGGCCCGATGGTTTTTTTGATGAAAATGAAAAAAGCTTAGGTAAATTGGTATAGCTATGCCAGATTTTTATTTTAATCCATACTCAGGGGCAGCAACAAATCACGATTCAGGCAAAGAATGCATACTTGCAACGGCAAAAGCACTTGAATCAATTAAACAGCATCATCTTGCTTTTCATAATCCAGAATCAGACACTCCGGTAAGTCAATTTAAACTGATTAGGGACTCCAAAACAGGAATTGAATTTAAAATCACAGATATTCTTCATGAATTTGAAGGACAAGACCGAGAGCTTGTTAGACTTTTTCTTTCAAAATTTAGCACAGGTCAGGTTCTCAGCGACCAATCATTAGAAGAGTGTAATGGTTTAATATTACATGAATTTGAAGTTGATGCCCCTGTCCTTGAGTATGCTTTTTTAAAAAATGGGATTGCAGCAACTATTGCTACTGAAGATGAATGGCAAACAAATTTCATTAACTTCAAGGAACAGGAAGGGGACAATCATTTGCCCAATGTATGGGGGCAGTCCGATTTAACAACAATTCACAACTGGATTTCAAACTGGACTAGTGAGAATTTAGACCATAGTAGACAGCTTGAATTAAATCACGGGATTACAATTTGCGAAAGAGCAATGCGCCTATATGAGCCAGCCCCTTCTGACTGGGATACAATTTTCAATATGATCGAAAAAGCAAAAACAGCCGCTTTTGAACATGACGATTACCAAATTAAAAACATAGCTCAGATTAATTCCAAACCAATGAAGCAGCTTAAGCATAGAGGATCAGGCCTGAGAATTTATATTTTCCCTCAAAAAGAAGATTTATATTTAGGTGGATTTTATAAAAAAAGTGCAGGTAAAACAGAGAAAGAACAAGACTCAGCTATCAAAATGGCTGCAAAAAACATCAAAACCCATCTGAAAAAACGCAAGTAACAAGACAACTATATCTGCTTAATAGAATAAAGCTCTTCCACAGAGCATCCCAGCTCTTCAGCTATCTTGCATAGCGTATCCAGCCTGCAAGATGCTATTCTTCCGTCTCTGGCTCTTGAAATAGTCTCCACAGCTAAGCCGCACTTATCTGCGAGTACACGTATGCTTATTTGAGCTTTTTCCATTAATATTGGAACGTTGCTCTCTAGTTGTAGACCCATAGGTCTGAATAACACGTCTATATTGCAGCGTCTGTCCTAATATGTTAGTACGCACTGAGCAGGCATTATTCCAGCTATACAAAACCTACTATTTCGAAAAGACAGCTCAATAGAACAGACCGACAAAGAGGACCAGACTATGCAGATTGCGGGATACATCTTAGTGCTAATTATTGCGTTTCCTTCGATCTCCTTTGCAGCATGGCAGGGGAAGATTGTAAAAGTGAACGACGCTAAATCATATGTCATCCTGAAGGCCGGACACCCCGTTCCGGTAAAATTGGAAAACATCACCTTCCCGGAGAACACCACAGCAGAGAGCTATGCCAAGGCAACTTTGGCTGCAAGCAACATAGCCTTATCCAAAACAGCTACTGTCTACGGGGAAGGAATCAACGTGGATGGCGAAATAATAGCAAATGTCCATATTGATGGTCGCTGTCTGAATGACCTGCTTGTTGTTCAGAAGATCATGAAGGTAAATGACGCTGACACAGTACGCCCCAGCCTCTTTGTAAGAAATCAGTCTCCACAGTATGTAGACCGACTTCCCCAAAAAAATCCGGCTGTACAGGTTGAAACTATAGACCTTCAGTACGTAAACGATGTCACCCCGATCCCGGCACAATCCAGCACTCCGGCAGAATATTATATTGAGGTAGAGGAGAAAGACCCAAATAGTGCTCTTGGATTCTGGAACAACAGAAAGAAAAAAACCAGGCGATTAGTCAAGCTGCATCAAGTTGAAAACAGCATGCCGACGGCATCAGCACAGGCGGACAGCCAGAGAATCACCGCGCAACAGCAGTACCAACCACAATATTCGCCGCAGAACAATCAGGGCTACTACAATGCTGGTAACTACGCTGAGGCCCCGACATACCAACAGCAAACCATGCCTCAGACTCAGCAACCATCCACAGAATCCAAACGCGCTCGCCTTCGAGCCGAGTTAAGGGAATCCAGCCGCCACGGAGCGAAATACAGAATGGATTTCATGCTCGGATACAATGGAGGAGGGCTTAGTTTTGATGCACCAGCCACCAGCGGCTACGTTGGAACAGGCAGTGGCTTCCTTACCGGAATGACCTTTTGGAGAGACCCTGCGTCTTTCGACTGGTTCTCTTCCGGACTAATGCTCCGCTACAGACAGCAATCATCCAACGTACAGATTGACGGAATAGGTGAAGGCGAATTCGATCTTAACATATATGACTTTCTCGGCAAAGTGGCTCTTAGAAAAAACAGAGGCGACATTCACCCCTATGCAGGATTCGGATTCGGTACTACTCATTTCGAAACCAGTGGCCTAACCTCGGAAAGCGCAAGTGGCCTAACCCTACAAGGCTTCGCAGGCGTAGATTACGATCTTAATGATTTTCTGTTTCTCGGGATGGAAGCAGATTACACCCGAAGCTGGTTTGAACTTGAAGGGGTTGATTTCAGCCATGATGGAGTCGGAGCAGCTTTGAAATTTGGATTTAAATTTAACTAGCACATCTTGCGGGGAAAAATCTTTCACTCACACACCAAATAAAAAAGGCCGCACAATGCGGCCTTTAAGAAAGAAGCGGGAGTGGAACCGCTGTAGCTGTCGTACTTACACCAATTGCCCAAATTGTTTCAGTTAAATGAACAATGAACTGGTAAATACCAAAACAACAATTTGTTGTGTAATCAATCCTTTCAGTCTTGATTTGATTTTTGTGCTTCATAATAGCCTCCTTGAGATTTTCTTTCAGCCAACTAAGGACAGACAAAGAGAATAAAAAAGCAATGAGCACAAGCACTACTGCCGGAGTTGAACCAGCACCACTTCCCGAAATATATTTAAGATCGAAGTCATAAATTAAGAACGCTTTTTGCTTTGTCAAGACAGCCCAAAAGCCATCCCTCCTGCCTGACTATCTATGATCGTCCAGATTAACAACCTTCTCCGACTCCCCGCCATTCTCCAGCCCGTTAAAAATATCACCAGCAACTGCGGAGGCCCGTTTTAAAGCTTCATCCCGCAGGTGGGCATATCTTTGAGTCATTGCCGCGCTCTTGTGGGTCATGAGCTTCTGAAGAGTATACATATCCACCTTTCCAGAACTCGCCAGCATGGAAGCATATACATGGCGCAGGCCGTGTAGAGCACGAAAGTCAGCAGACACCCCGGCACGCTCTTTAATTCGCTTTGTCTGGTGGTGTGCATCTGTGCGTTGCCTTCCCCCTCTGCCGGGAAAAACATACTCGCTTCCGGTTCGCTCATGCTCCACCAAAATCGCACGGGCTGCATCATTTAAAGGAATACTCTGACTCGTACCGCCTTTGGGGGCACTAATGAAAATAAAGCCTTCCTTAAAATCTATATCTTTCCATTTCAACTTGAAAAGCTCCCCTCTACGCATCCCGGTATAAAGGGCCATCTTCATAAGATTGGCAACCTGGCGGTTAGGATCTTCGTCAATTGCTTTTAATAATGCTTGAAGCTCATCCGGTTTTAATTCATCCCTTTGAACATTATCAACTTTAGGCAGTTCAATATAAAGAACAGACGGTTCAGGCTCAGGGCACAATCCCCTCTTTACCCCAAAATTTATAATTCGACGAAGCAGAGCAAGGACATGCTTCACTGTCTGAGGGGCTTTAGTTTTCAGTAACTGCTTCCTAACCCCATCAACATCCAGCGTGACAATTTCAGCTGGAACCTTGTTTCCGAATATAGGCTTAATATGCTTTTGGAATCTGTTATCGTCTACACGCAGACCTTTGTTGTTAATGCGCTGACTATAATATTCCTGCCATATCCTCTCTATGGTCCAACGGCCTTTCCGTGCTTCCTTATCAGCAGCTATTTTAGCTCTGTTCTCAGAGTTGGATAGCTGATCGCCATCAATACGCAGGACTCGCAAACGTGCTGCTCTCGCTGCCGTCATGCCATCCTGTGATTGACGTCCGGCTTTCTCTTCAATCTGCTTACCATCACGCCTGTACCGGATATAGAAAACTTTCTCGGGCCTCCCTGTTGCAGGATGCTTACCTTCAACAAAGTAGACGCCCTTGTAACCATCAATTTTAATTCTCTTATTCTTTGCCATAGCAGCACCTCTTTGAGCTTTCCCCCACAAGGTCCCCCTCATTTCCCCCACGGGTCCCCCACAAGAAAAATGAGATTTACCCCACGCTATCCCCCACACTTTTAATCAAAGTATGGCGAAAAGGAAAGCAAGTCAAGGTACTATCCTTAACTTTAAAGCCAGATAAACAGTAGGTTATAGAAACAAGAAGAAAGAGGTAGAAAAGTCAACCCTCGGCCTGTCACGCCGGAGGCCGAGGGTTCGAGTCCCTTCGGCTCCGCCACTTTTCAAGAGAAAGCCATCAATCAAAAGATTGATGGCTTTCTCTGTATATAGCATCGCAAACAAACACATATCAGCCTACCCTAAGTCAGAGGGCAGAGCCTGAATACTCAACCTCACACCCCCTTTTTGTCTCCTTCCTTTTAGCTAGCAACGCTTGATACAACTAATTGTTGGTAGTACTAAAAAATTCGTGAATCATCTCAGACTCGAAGCCCCGGTACCCACCGCCCACCACTGTACAAAAAGCCGATCGAAGGTAACTCACAATGAAGAAACAGGTTCTGGCTCTCAACATCCTTACTGAAACACCTTTTAAGACCAGTTTTGACAACAGGATTGCCGAAGTTTTCCAGCCACTGAAAATCCCCTATGACACCGTATACTTGGAAGACCTCACAAACATTTCTGAAACGACTAGTCATACCCACCTGCTGATTTCAGGTTCTGCAGCAAGTGTAACTGAAGAACACAGCTGGGACTTCGCGCTCGATTCAATTATTCACAACTTTATTCATGCCGATAAATCAATTCTCGGAATATGCTTCGGGCATCAGTTTTTAATCAAGCATATTCTTGGCAAAAACCATGTACGGAAGTCACAAACCCCGGAAATAGGCTGGGCCGACATATCAATATCCGACAACCCGATTTTCCACGAAATACCCAGACTGAAATCAGCTGTGTTTCATTTTGACGAGGTCTTTAATCTGGATGATAGGTTCGAAATCACGGCAGAATCAAACCGCTGCACCGTTCACGGGTTTCAGCTGAAAGGCAAAAAGGTATGGGGAATACAATTCCACCCTGACTTTTTATATGAAGATGTTGATAAATTTACCGGGATCATTCAAAAAAAAGTCCCTGATTTTGAGCAAATTCACTGCCAGGCTTCCGTATCCAGCACTGAATTCGCAACTAACAACGGAATCTTTAAAAACTGGATTGAAATATCTTAACCGGTCACAGTCTCTGTTCTCGAAAAAAGGTATGACCGAACTGATCTTACTATATGATATTTAAAAAGATGTTAGACCAGCCTATGCCTTGTCACGCCGGAGGACAAAGGTTCGACTCCCCTCGGCACACCACTTTTCCAAAAAGGGCATCAATTATTAGATTGGTGCCCTTTTCCTTTTGGAAGAGAACCTAACGAGCAGGCAGATTCGGCAGACGGATAGAAATCTTTTCATCACCCAAAACATATTAATTTGAAGAATTCACCCCTTTGACGAGTTTGCAGAATAAATAATATTTACATTAAAATATTATCCTCCCTCGATCACACTATCTTAATCATTTCTGAATATTTTTTGGGTCCCTTAATACACAACCCACCAATTTTAAAATATTAATTGATTTTTAGAGCAACTAAGATAGAATAAATATTAGCTCTAATCTCATATAATGCTGGTGTTCAAAGGTCTCTGGCAAATAATTTACGCCATTTATTTATTACTATTTATACAGTGATCAGTTTGCTTAGATGAAACAATTATTCCATGTTGAACGAGATAACGGTGAGAAAATCACGTTTGATTTCTGTAGTGAGAGAGGAAAGGTTGCAATTCACGGCGCGCAACGCGACCACCCATATTCATTGCAACCGGATATGTATCAACCTATGTGTGAACGATGTTCATTCAAAAAGCAGCACACATGCTCAATAACGCAAAGCCTGCTGCCTATCTGCGGTGTTTTTCATGAAATAAAATCGACAGAAATTGTCGAGATTAAGAAGCCCTTGAGCCAGGAAACTGAATTAGTAAGCCGGGTATCATCTGTATCCTGTCTTTATTCACTATACTACGCAGCATCCATGTTTTCTCACTGCCCGGTTTGGAGCAGACATCGCTGGATTTGGCCATATCTTGACCACAATTTTCAAAATGGATCTGAGGCTTTTACACACATAGCGCCGTTTTTAGTACGAAATTATCTAATGGGAAACCTCTCGGCAGATAAAGATTCATTTTTGGAAGAATTTAGTGAAAGTGTTAATAATTTTATTCCTTTCAACAACAGACTGATCGAAGAACTGCAACGACACATGGCTGAAGACTCCAATGCCAACGCTTTAATATCCTTTTTATCGAGATTTGAATTCCTGCTCGTCAAGCTGCCGGATAAAATGGAAGAACTCCGCCTTGAGATATGCTCAAACTTTGCAGAAGCAGATAAACACTTTATCTCCTCAGAAGCGCAGTCTTCACACTTCTAGAAACGAGGAAAGGCACTAACCCTATGGTTAATGCCTTTCTTATTTGAAATAACAGGGCATATAGAGCCCATGAATTTATTGAATCGGTCCTACTTGCTAAAAGACATCAGCAATACGCACTATTTTCCCTTTGCTTCCTGTTCTTCCTGAATCTGCTTTTCTGTGGGAAGAGGGTGCTTTCCTCCAGACTTTTCATGGCAGAGACGCATCTGTTCACAACTGCACTTACCCTGCCCACCTTCTTTACGTAAATCCGGAAACTGACAATTACTCTCTTTCATAATTTTACCCTTTCTTTGCTCCAGTCCCGCTGCAATCAGGACCGGAAAGATATTTTGATTTTTCTGTTGCCGCCATCTCATTAAGCTGATCGGCAATTCTATTCAGTTGCTTTCTGTCGACCAAATAGTGAGTGAAGTAACCGCGTTTTTCACCGCGCACCAGCCCTGCATCACGCAGAATCTTCAAATGCTGCGATACTGCTGACTTAGATATATCCAACCGGTTTGCCAGAGCCTCTACACACAGGTCATATTTCAGCAACAAGCTGACGATCATGAAACGATTCTCATCTCCCAGAATCTTCAGTTCCTTAGCCAAAGGGGTAATCTTTAATTCCATATTAGCAGCTGCTTTTTTAAATTAGTAAACTCTAAACTAGATTTGTCAACACTAAATTAAAATATTTATCTCGCTCCGTAAAGGCTATCATAGTGACCAACGAACGCCTCAATCTCCCCTTTTACGGTCCTCCCATAATCTGATAAGGAACAACTCAGTCAAAAGGATATTATCACTCCCTTCAGTGAAATCTCCCTCAAATTTGAGGGACAACCAAATAAAAAAGTTGGAATATAATGGAAAATCTACCTAATTGCCCGCAGTGTAAATCAGAATACGTATATTCAGACGGCAGTGCTTTCATCTGTCCCGAATGCGGTCACGAATTTCAGGCCGAGGACGTAGCAGAAAAGGTATATAAAGATGCAAACGGTACTGAGCTTACTGATGGAGACACCGTCATTGTAATTCAGGACCTGAAAGTAAAGGGAGCCTCTTCCTCCATCAAGAAGGGTACCAAGGTTAAGAATATCAGATTAATCGAACCAGAGGACGGAGTTCATGACATTTCCTGTAAAATCCCGGGATTTGGAGCCATGTACCTCAAAACATCCATTGTCAAAAAAGCCTAATTCAACCCATAAAAAGTCTGGAAAAACAAATCCTCTTTTGGGTTTCAAGGCAACCGATGAATTGCTACGGCTTTCATGAGTCCATGTTCCAGCTGTCAGCAGGATTCAGATAACTCCTGTATCAGCAAAATTCATAAGACTGCCGCTATGCCTAAAAAAAGGGCCCCGGAGAATTAACTCCAGGGCCCTTTTTAAATAGACTCAACTTATTACCTATTCCGGGTCAATCAACCGATAACGCACCAACTGGCGCCTCAATTCAGTAAACTGCACAGGTTTAATCAGGTAGCTGTCAGCTCCGCACTCATAAACAGCCTTGAGCATTGTTTTATCATCGCTCAATGTACTGGCAATAAAGATCTTTGATTCAGCAGCAAACGAACCGACGTTCTTGCTACGTTCAATCTGCCTTATTGCTTTACAAGCCTGCAGCCCGTCAATATTCGGCATCATAATATCCATGATAATCAAATCAAAACAGGGTGTTGTTCCGGCAAAACTCTCAGTAACAGCCTGAATGGCTTCCACTCCATCCTTGGCCACATAACAGGGCATATATTTGGAAAGAAAAGAAACAAAAATTTTGCGGGTTGCAAAGTCATCATCAACAATAAGGGCCGTTGGATTCTTTCTGGCAGGAAAAGCCTCTGAACAGTCTCCGCCCGAACATGAAATTTCCGGAGCCTGAAGACTTTTCTTCTGCTCCACACTCCTGCGGAATTCTTCCTCAAGCCGGGCAAGCACCTCAGCATCATCTCGTTGCTCATAAGCATCGTCATCGAGACCATTCAGAACATTTCCAGTAAGGGCATCTACAACTTCCGGAGGCAACTCTTCGGAAATGGTGGAAGGATCTTCAGCCTCAGCAGTCTCCACTTCCCATTCAACCTCAGAACCGTTCTCCGGACCAGCGTCAAGAACGCTTTCCGGTTCATTCTCATGTACATCTTGAGCAATCAGATCATTATCAACTTCAGCCTCAGTTGAAGGCTTATCATTTACAACCTCAGGACTTAGTTCTGCAAGCAGAGCATACCCTTTACTGTAATCTATATCGTCAGACCCTTTTTCAGTAATATTCTCAAAAGCGTCTTCAATGAGATCAAAACTTTTAAGCAGTACATTCACGGCCTGTTTATCAATAGCCCTCTCTCCAGAGCGAATATCCGAACAGGCATCCTCGACCTTGTGCACAAATTCCGACAAAGCCATCAGGCCGAACATGGAGGCATTCCCCTTTATACTGTGCAATGCCCTGAAAATTCGTCCGACAGAATCCTGATCCTGCCCCTGCTCAAGATTGAGCACATCCTGAACAGCAAGTTCCGTAGCCTCACGGCATTCGGAAACAAACTCAATCAGAAATATATCCAGATCAAAACCATCACTCATCGTTTGTAATACCCATCTCTGCGAGTTTAGCCGTCAAGGCATCAACAGTAAAAGGTTTAACAATATAGTCGGTGGCCTCACTCTTATTAAAAGCCTTGAATACGGTTTTCACATCAGAAAGAGCAGTTGCCATAATTATCTTGGCTTCGTCGGCAGGCAGAATCTTATACTCCCGCTCCATTTCACGGATTTCCCGGGCAGCTTCAAGACCGTCTTTCTCCGGCATCATGATATCCATAAAAATCAGATCATAAGGCTTCTTCTCATCAAGTGCGGTTTTAAAAACATCCAATGCCTCAGCTCCGTTTACGGCAATATCCACCTCGCCAAACCTTCTAAGAAAAAAATGTAAAAAATTTCTTGAAGCAAAATCATCTTCAGCTATCAATATCTTCATCACTGTACCTCTAGCTCATCTCCAGGGGGATATTAATTATTATGCCGACATTCATACCGGGATATTTTTAAACTTCCAACAACTAAAGCTGTATCATGCTTATTAAGTCTTTCCAAACAATTCCGAACCGCTAAATCTCTGATAAAAACCTTCTACGCCAATCAGACAGGCAAAACCGGCTCGACTCTTCCTATCAGGAAAACTGAACATCCAGGACCAAGCCATTAATCTCTAATACATAAAAAGTGGTAGTTAAAGCCATCTTCGGGGATAACCTCGACCTGTACCCTGCTGAATCCGGCCTCACTACACATTTGCACAGCCTTCTGGCGTCCCCACATCATTCCAAGCCCGGCTCCGCCTTCAATCAGCCCAACAGGCATACAGTGCATCAGGCTCACAGTATAGAGAAACGGCCCCATCGGATGCCCTGCGTTTCCTGAAATACCTGTTTCTGCTGCAATATCTATCATTGAAAACACACCTGCAGGGTTAAGCATCCCGTAAATATTCTTTAAAGCTGCAAGAGGATCTGTCTGGTCGTGAATTGAATCGAACGCAGTAATATAGTCAAACATGCCTATATCACACATCCCTTTGGCTGCATCAAGCTCTTGAAATATTAGATTGGAAAGCCCCTTTTTTTCAGCCTCCTCACGGGCCTTTAAAATTGATTCACGGGAAAAGTCGATGCCGACAAAACTGGATCGAGGGTAAGCTTCAGCCATAAGTTCCAAAGCCACCCCACTCCCGCACCCTATATCGCAAACCCGGATTCCTCTTTCCAGCCTGCGGACAATTTCGCCATCAAGTACTGAAGGCAGAAAAGTATCAACAAGAACCTGCCGGTGCTTGGCATCTGCAAGCTGCTCCATGAACTGATAAAACCGAGGATAGTTTGAATATGGAATTCCCTGCCCGCTTCGTAATCCCTCAAGCACCGCATCTTTGGCGCAACCGGTCAGCAACGGTATTTCCCGGGTATAGACTCCGAGATTTGAATTGCCGCCAGACCTGCAAAGAAACGGCACATGCTCGCGGGGAAGAAAAAACAGTTCCCGGCCGCTGTCATCAGTCTGTATTTCAATGATTCCCCCTGCGACCATAACCCCCAGCCATTCATACAGATAGCGCTCATCAACTTCGGCCTTATCCGAAATTTCAGTATGGACGGCGGCACAATCCAACTTGGACATAACTTCAAACAACCCAGCCTCATAGCCTATAGCCAAAGCAAGATTAAGTGCTCCGTAATTAAGCACATCAACCATTTTTCTACTGAACTGCTCCGCCCTGGAATTATTATTCATCTATTGTCTCCCCCGCTTATGTAATGCGGTTTTACAGTCTATCAGCCCTTCTCCCCTTCACGGCAGATGAGTATATATTGCCTTTTCCTATGAAAATGATAAGGCTGAAATCTCAGCCGCCAGTTTAGGACCACACTTCCAGAAGGAGTTAAGGCTTTGAGTAATTCCATATTAAAATATGAAGAGAAAATGTGGGAACTGTTCAAGGTTTCCCAGGCAGAAATGCCCGACCTCAATGAGGCATACTACAAACATGTCAAAGAGGCCGTCTACGATGACGGAGTTCTCGGTCTAAAGACCAAACGCCTGATGGCCCTCGCTGTAGCAATCCAGGCAGGATGTAAAGACTGCATGCTCTCCCAGACGGCAAAAGCTATCGAGGCAGGTGCCACCATTCCGGAGATATTCGAATCCTGTCAGGTGGCAATCAGCATGGGAGGTTCTCTCGCATGGAGCAAGAGCCTGGTCATTGCAGAATACCTGCAGGAACGCGGGCTTATCACATCCACCACTGAAGAATGAACAGTTCCGGATCAGGAGCATCCCTGATGTTCCTGATCCAAATCTTCCCCAATACAGACCTGTGCCCTGATTTTTTTAAAGATGAAATCGTCTCCTTCTTCTTAACTCCCTTTACGCTCAGCTCCCATCGTATCCGGTGCTTCCATATTGCTTCCAGCTCCGACTCAGAGTTAACATGTCGGTAAATAAATTCATACTACCGGAACTTCGACTGAAAAACATTGCTTGCATATATTTATACCAGAGAATCAGTCGCTAAAAAAATCATCACCGATAAAGCTTCAGCATTATCCCTGTGACAGTAAGAACTGATTCATAAACCAGAAAGGGGATATTATATCCTGCACTTATGATCAGTTACAGATCACTTTTCATGATGAAAAATGTGTTTAGCTAGGCAGATGAAACAAAATCAGATATACAAAACAGACTTACTGATGTCAGCCAAAGCCGAAATTGCCCAGTGACCATTCCCAGAATGAGGTGAGCCATGAAAAGTCCTCTTCCAACTGACTTTGCCCCCGCTGAAAGAACAGAGAGCCAGGACATCAATAGAATAGCTGAAGAGCTTCAGGCCAATCCGCTCGTCAATATTTTCAACGCCATTCCTATCCCGCTGATCATAATCAATTCCACCCGGCAGGCAGTATTCTGCAATCATGTTTTCCAACACGCATCAATCCATGGAACCATTCAGGAAATTCTTGGCCTGCGTCCGGGAGAAGCCTTGGGATGCATACACGCTCATGTTCACCAAGGAGGATGCGGGAGCAGCAAGTTCTGCAAGGACTGCGGTGCAGCTTCAGCAATAATAAAATCCCTCGGAGGGGAAAACTCCACCGATGAATGCCGGATTTTAAGGAATATCAACCACGAACAGGAAGCACTGAACCTGCAGGTATTCACATCACCGTTCAGCTACCATGAACAGAATTTTATCCTTTTCACCGCGCTGGATATCAGTCACGAAAAACGAAAACAGAATCTCGAACATCTCTTCTACCACGACATTCTTAATCTGGTTACCGGACTTAAATACACCGCCCAGATGGTCTGCAAAAAGGCAGGCTCCGGCCCGGTTGCTGAAAAGTGCTCCACAATGAATAGAACGATCTCCCGGATAGCTGAAGAAATCCAAGCTCAAAAGGCTCTGAGCAGCGCAGAAGCAGGGACGCTGGCAGTTTGTCCACAGGCTATCTCCACATTCCAGATATTGAATCAGATCAAGGAGATATACTCCGCTCAGCAGTTATGTGAAAATAAAACCATTTTCATTTCTGCTGACAGCCCAGACATCCAACTGGAAACCGACCCGGTCATTTTAAGCAGGATTCTGGGCAACATGGTCAAAAATGCTCTCGAAGCCTCTGAGATAAACGCCAGAATAACTATCGGCTCAAGAAAGGATGCAGGCGGGGTCACTCTATGGGTTCACAATGAACACTCAATGGAAGAAACGGTACAGCGACAGGTCTTTAAACGGGCATTTTCAACTAAAGGCAGAGGAAGAGGACTGGGAACGTACAGCATGAAACTACTGGCTGAAAATTTTCTCAAAGGAAAAGTTGCTTTCAACTCAACACCGGACCAAGGTACAACGTTCTCAGTGTTACTACCCGATGACAATATCTGCTAAAGACTGCATAGGAGCATCTCATGATAGAACTCATAGAAATTGCACCCAATGTGCTGGGCCTTAAAATCAACGGCAAAATTACTGAAGAGGATATGCACCTTATCATAAGAACTTGTGAGAATAAAATGGAGTCCGAAAAACGGATTGCAGTCTATGTTGAAGTCGAAGAGATGGGCGGAATAACTTTCAACGCTCTGGTTGAAGATCTGAAATTTGCACTTCCCAATCTGAAAAGATTCTCCAAAAAAGCCGTTGTATCAGATATAAAATGGCATGAACCCATGATCAAAGTAGGAGACAAGCTCTTTCCATCGATAGAAGTGAGACATTTTGACCCGAAAGAGAAGAAAAAAGCCCTTGAATGGGTGAAAGAATAAAAAAATGTAACTTTTTTAATTTTTTCTGTTGACAAGTTGAGCGAGTCTCTTTAGTACTATTTCCTCACTGAGGGCGGATAGCTCAGTTGGGAGAGCATCGGCCTTACAAGCCGAGGGTCACAGGTTCGAGCCCTGTTCCGCCTACCACCTCAGATAGTAAGCGTTGCTTAACGCGCTTAATATACAGCGGAGCCGTAGTTAAGTTGGTTATAACGCCGGCCTGTCACGCCGGAGGCCGAGGGTTCGAGTCCCTTCGGCTCCGCCACTTTTCAAGAGAAAGCCATCAATCGAAAGATTGATGGCTTTCTCTGTTTAGCCTCTTTAGGCATTCTACCTGTCAATATCGACTGTGTTTACGACAGCCCCCTCTGAGCAATATCTCGATTGCTATTGCGCTGCTGGATTCTTGTAATTTTCTATTGTGTCAATTTAACCATATATTAGCTCAACTATACACAAAACTGATCTTCAGCTTAACATTAACAAGTCAAAACATCCGTGCGACTTATAACAATCCAATTTTTATCATTATTTTCCAGTTATTCATTTGGAACTCCATCTCATTAAAATTGAAAAATTGGATATCTGCGCCGGGAATTCTCAGTAGCTCCTGACATTTCTACTGCCTGAAAAAATCGGGATTATGAGGGGCTGACAATACATGTAGTATCTTAGATACACCTAACTGATGGAAACCCAAAAAGGCAATATATTGCCACCTGGTATGCGGAGTGAAAAATGGATACAACAATTGCTGACCTTGTAAAATTTAATGAATCCCTTGATTCTAAATTGGATATTAGAAATTTGAATGAGGAATTTATTACTTCAAGACAAGTTGAGCTGGACAATTTATCCAAGAATTCCGATACCGAACATCTACCTTTTATAGTACTGAGCTATGCTAAACTAATGGAGTTGACCGTTTTATTAGCTGGGACCTATGCTGACAATTGTAAAATTGCTGACTTCAGCAATCTAGTAGTAACCCCCAGACACATTGACGTTTGCATCTTAAATTCCAGATTAATAAAAGAGGATTACGGTATCACCGAGAACATTCCACTCTGGTTCAAAAAGCAAGTGCATAAGTGTATTGACAGCCAATACTCAGAAGATCTGGGAAGAATGGTCGTTGACCCTTCTTTGTTATTTAACTTTGTTGAACAGGGCTTACTGCTTAGAATAATAAGAAAAGAAAGACACAAAAGATTAAGTGATCAATTTCGGGATTGCATCCCTAATGATGTTCAATTGGCGTTTTCACAATGCGTTGAGGGAACACGAGTAAGCGCAGGAACTTCAGTTACAGGATTTGGCAGCAAAGGGGATAGAGTTGAATGTCTCGATGTTGCATCATGGCTTGCCAGCAGCACAGTATTGAATATAGTTAAGGGATCTTTAAGAACTGACCTTATAAATGTGTTACGTAAAACCATGTCAGAAGATTATCTGAAATCAGTTAATATTAAATTTGAAAAGGCGCACAACTCGCTGGACTATGTGAATACAGGACGGAAAACCTTTGTTCAGTTTCCATACGATGAAGGAATACCAGTATCGGAATGGAATGATATCAATCAGGCGTTGTGCCATTTCACACTGGATGGTTACGATATGATTCAGGCAGAATTAGACAAAAGCCTTTCCAATCCATATTACAAAAGCCCCTTTCTGAAAGGGATGATATACCACTAGCAGTGAAAAGCACTTCTTGTAAAAAACCATAATACCGGACCGGTATAAAAATATGTTTATTTCTCAGGTCTGTAGGGACTGCAATTGCAATATTGCAAGCATTTCTATTTTATACTGAAACAACACCGGTTAACGCATGCAGATTCTTCGGCATCAGCCCATTACTTATCGACTTAAATTTCACACTATTCTCCGGCTAAGTATGACAAATCTTAATGCTCGGACCATACTCCCTTACGATTGATAACTGCGCGGACTCTTATTTTTTTTAAGAAAACACCACAGTAATCGCAGACCACTTTATAAACTTTACAGCTTGAAAAGTTTTTTGGGTATTGAAATCGTAGACATTATGTCACGCCGAAGGTCGAAGGCTCGCACCTACACTTGTCCCAGAAATTAGTACTATTTTTAATTGAAACCATTTTTCTTTTTGTGCATTCTCGAGAAAAGCAGTCCCGGAACCAAGCACACCCAGTCTCAAACAAAATACCATAATAACATATACTTAAAGAAGCACACATGCATAAGAACTTTACATTTCTAACAGCACTCATGCTTGCAATAGCATTTTCAAGCCATGTTCAGGCTGACGGGCTTAAGATAGGTAAAAACCTGAGTATCGATCAGAACACCGAGGGCAAAGCACTGTCCATTCAGGATGTGATTGAAATGAACTCAAAGCCTTACAACGATGTTAAAATATCAAACGATGTCAGTGCAGGGATAATTTCCGGTCGGGATGACTTCACCATGGAGAACAAGGAAAGAATGCCCGCGAAAAAGAAAGGAAATGAAGTGGGAGTTGGAATAAGCCTCAGTTTTTAATTGAGGCTTACAAATATTTGGACGCTGGATGATGAAGAAAAAGCACCTACGACTTTTATGGCTTCACTTTTTTCATCCGGCACATATTGAGGCTATCTTTGTTGTAAATACTACCGGCCCGTTCATGCCAAAGCATGGCCCTGACATGAACAAACCTTAGAAACGGCAGTAACTATGCCGCGGATTTACCTCTGGATCTAAACTTACGGCCCCGATTGCGAGGTGGCTTCTTTGATGCCGGGCGAGAAGATTTTCTGGGCGGCTGGGCGGCTGCTCTGCTGAATCCTCTTCCTTTGGACTTCGGACGATCTTCTGTATCCTGCGGATCAGGAGTGATTCCCATTACCCGCTGGATAGCCCTCAGCTGAGAGTTCTCATCAGAAGTAACAAAGCTTACCGCACTTCCAGATCTACCGGCCCTGCCGGTTCTTCCGATCCTGTGAGTATAGGTTTCCACAGTATCTGGCATATCAAAATTGACCACATGAGTGATGCGGTCACAATCAATGCCTCGGGCAGCAATATCTGTTGCAACCATAATCTCAAACTCACCGTCGCGGAACCCGTTCAACGCTTTTTCACGCTGATTCTGACTCATATTCCCCTGTAGGAAAGTAGCCTTGTGCCCGCTTCCGGAAAGCTTGCGCGCCAATCTTTTTGCCTTATGCTTTGTGCGAGTGAAAACAAGCATGCTCTGATGTTCGGAGCGGGCGATAAGTTTCTCCAGCAACAATATTTTATTATCGTTCTGAGTCTTGAAAAATTTGTGTTCAACGCTCGTAACAGGAGATGTGGCATCAATCTTCACTGTTTTGGGATTCACAAGAATCCGCTTAGCCAGTGACAGAATTTCTTCAGGCATGGTTGCCGAAAACAAAAGGTTCTGTCTTTTGGCCGGCAGCTTGGCAAGTATCCGCTTAATATCAGGCATGAACCCCATATCGAGCATTCTGTCCGCTTCATCAAGAACAAGTGTATCAATACCGCGAAGGTCAACGGATTTCTGCGTTACAAGCGCCAGCAGACGTCCGGGACATGCCACAAGAACCTGCGATGAATTGGAATATCTGATCTGCGGTCCCATGCCGACACCACCGATAATCACGGTATTTCGAATGCCGGTATTACGGGATAACGAGGTGAAGTTATCCCCTATCTGCGTTGCAAGCTCTCTGGTCGGCGCAAGCACCAGCACCCGTGGAGACCGGCAAGAACTCTTACTGGTGAGGAGATGCTGCAAAATGGGTAAAGCAAAAGCGGCAGTTTTACCTGTACCGGTCTGAGCAAGCCCCATAACATCATTTCCCTCTAAAATAAGGGGAATGGTTTTACTCTGAATAGGAGTAGGGGAAATATAGCCACAAGATTTGATGCAGGCGTCTATACGCCTGTCAAATGAAAAGGTCGAAAAATTCATAACAGCCCTGCTGAAAAAAATGAGAACGACGGCGCGCGACAGCGGTCGAACATAAAATTATCCAGATATTTGGAAGGCTCTGGTACGGAGAGTAAATCTTTCGACTGACGATGAACGTTAGTTGCCCAAACGGGGCCAAGAAGTAATCGTGCGTCCAGTCACGCTGAGTAGCCACTTGTGGATTATTTTTTTTATGAAGTAAAGGTTTATTTGAGAAGATTTTAACAGTGATTAGAACTTTCACTGCAGTACTACGTTTTCAATCACTTTATTTAATTAAAATTAAGGCCGCGTTAATGCGGCCTTAATCGTCTTATTTTTGTTTTTCCAGTTCATTCTTAATATTCTTCATAATAAGCAGGATGCTGATCCTTGCGCCGACCATCAGGACGCCCCAAGGCTGTTACAGCTTTCATCTCATCATCCGTCAGCTCAAAATCAAAAACAGAAAGATTCTCAACCTGTCTGTGAGCAGAGGTGGCTTTGGGAATTGGGACCGCCCCTAATTGAACATGCCAGCGCAGTATAATCTGCCCCACCGTCTTTCCATGCTTTTCGGCAGCAGCCAGAATAACCGGTTCCTGCAAGGCCGCATTTGCGCGCCCAAGAGGGCTCCATGACTGGGTTATTATGCCGTGCTTTTCGTGCCATTCGCGCTGCTCCTGCTGTGGAAAATAAGGATGCATTTCTATCTGATTGACTGAAGGAGCAACGCCAGTCTCGTCCATCAGCCGCTCAATGTGTTCCGGCAGGAAATTACTTAAGCCAATGGACCGAACCATCCCCTGATTACGGGCTTCTATCAGTGCTTTCCATGCTTCCCCATAAAGATCCTGACTGGGATTGGGCCAGTGGATGAGGTAAAAGTCATAGTAGTCCAGACCTGCCCGATAAAGGGACTCTTCAATGGTATACAAGGCTTCGTCATAACTGTGACGTAGGCCCGGTATTTTGGAAGTTATGAGCAGTTCTTCCCTGGAAATACCACTCTGCCGGACAGCTTCACCGACTGCGCCCTCATTTTCATACTTGAATGCGGAATCCAAAAGCCTGTACCCGGACCGGATTGCACTCACCATGGAGGCCACGCCAGATTTCCCATTCAGCTTGTAGGTTCCAAAACCCAGAGCCGGAATCTTCAGATTATCATTCATAATTATATCAGGAACGGAAACATAATCCATTTGGAAACCTCCAAAAATATATTTATCGCATTCACAATCCGCTGCAAAGGATTGCATGACTAACTATCAAGCCATAAATAACGCTCAAGATCAATGCCTCCGCCAAATTCAAACTCGACTCCTTCATTTTCCAGCAGGGCTTTCTGCTCTTCATATCCCTGTCCCTTAGGAAGTGAAATCCGGCCTTCGCGGTTAACTACTCTATGCCATGGCAATCCTTCTTTTTTTGAATAAGTGTGAAGAATGCGCACAACCTGCCTTGCAGCACGGTTATTTCCGGCCATTGCTGCAACTCCGCCATAAGTTGCAACTTTTCCGCATGGTATCCGCCGAATGACTTCAATAGCATTTGTCGTGAATATCTGTGTCATCTTCTCATAATACATTCAGGTTAAGAGTCTTTATCTGCAGCAATTAAATATAAGCCCGAATTAACATCAGTAAAGAACTGTGCCTATTTCAGATAATCAAAACTCGACCATATTTTCATCATTCAAATACAGAAAAGATTCAACTGACATACCCTCCGGTAAATCTTTGAGCGAAACTACTTTCATGCTAGAATACGATCAACCAACCGATCTTACCCTTTAAGTGGAAACAAGGCAGGAAAACAATGCTCGAAATATTCAGGAGAAGCGCAGCCCTGATACTGATATGCCTCGGGGGCTACTTCATAATCTGGCCGGGAGGTAAACTGATCATTGTTGAGCATCAGGACTTCCGGCCCGGTTACGAGGCAAAGCTTCAAGAACACCAGAAAAGTAAAACCGGTAATGATAACGGGATAAGTTCCTCTCTTATAGCTGCACCCGGGATTCCTTCATACCGGGAATATATCAGCTCCAAAACACAGGGCAATGAGCTGAATGTATCCGGGCCCCAGTGGGCTGAGATTACACAGCTTCTAAAGAATCCGGCAGAAAATCCCAGCCTGAGGGAAAGAGAATACGGCTTCAGGCGCATGCGCTACATCTACTCTCCTGACGAAGAACCCTTCAATACAATATCATCCTACCCGAAAACAGCCCTGTACCTGTTTGTTAACAACAGATTCTGGATACGTGTAAGAGCGGATTACGCAGGTGACATATACGGTC
Organism: Maridesulfovibrio sp.; assembly: GCA_963676495.2. Lineage (GTDB taxonomy): Bacteria > Desulfobacterota > Desulfovibrionia > Desulfovibrionales > Desulfovibrionaceae > Maridesulfovibrio. Next base: position 1,409,363 of record CAXXRF010000003.1, read on the forward strand.
TGCCGGAGAAATATCTCTATCCATTCCGCTACTACGGACTTGGACTGATCATTCTGGGGTTCGCTCTATACTTCATTATCCCGCGTCATAGGTTTGCCAAAGATGAAATACACTACCCGCGCGGGGCAACAGTGACCGGTCCGGATATGCTGGGCCTGATTATGACACCGCTGTTCTTTCTGCTTCCATTTCTGATAGTCTGGGAAATAGACTCGGGAACAAGCATCCTTAGCATTTCAAAAGGCTGGATCTGGTTGACCGGAGCCATGTGGCTGCTGGCAGCTGTCTGCCTGATGTTTATGGCCATGGCCTGGAAATTCAGCACACTATGCTTCAAAATAAGCAAAGACGGATTTTCCCAGATCCAAAATAAGAAAGAAGTACTTTTCCGGTGGGAGGACATCGATTATTTTCAGCGCTACAAAACAACCATCGGCTCCAAGCTGTCCACCCTGCTGCTGATCTTCGGGACAACACTACAGGCAATCAGCATGGGACTCATGCTTCGTGGACAGGAGGAGCATGGAATCAAAATCTTTGACTGCGATGGCAAAAAGATAAAAGTCATGGCCAACGCATTAAACGAATTTGATGATATAGTCCGGGCCCTCAAAGAGCGTGGGATCAAACGCAAACCAATGGGAAAGAAATGAACTCATTCGACAGCAATATTTTACAAGACTGATCCGGGCCTGCAATGTAACTTGCCATGATGCAGGCTTTATGCAAACCTCCCTGCATATCGGTGAACCAAATGAATAAAGGCACAGTCAGATATACCAGACCGGAAGAGATCCCGGGACTTGAGATTCAGGAAGTAATCAATTCCAATCACTCTTTTCCGAACCACACTCATGGATTCCACTCTGTTGGGGTAATGGATGCAGGCGGCTGCTACTGCCGTCAGCCTGGTTCGGGTAGTTCTTTTGTACGCGGTGGAGAGATTGCTCTGTTCAATCCCGGTCTGGTACACTCGGGAGTGATCACGGATTCAGATACCCGAATAACCTACCGGGTTTTCAGCTTTGAAAATCCCCTTATTGAAAAGGCCCTGCGCGAACTTGCCGAAAAAGACGGTCTCCCAGAATTCAAATCAGTAGTCATTAAAGATCAGCTTGCCACAGGAACGCTGACTCAACTCAATCAGGCAATATCCTCAGGAGCCAGCAGACTCGCCCTGGACACAGCCCTCGCCAGAGCAGCCGCAGCCTTACTTATCCGCCACTGCGACACAATATCCCGGGTACCAAAGACAAGGGAACCCGAGGCTGTCAAACGAGCCCGCGAATTTCTGAATGAGAACCTGAGCTGCAAGGTATCACTGGACGAACTTTCAATGTATGCCGGTCTTTCCCGCTATCATCTGCTCCGGGTTTTCAGGGAAGCAACAGGACTCCCTCCCCACAGCTATCATCTGCAGCTTCGTATTGAACATGCCAAACAGCTCCTGCGATCCGGCCTTCCTTTTGCTGAGACTGCGTTGCAGAGCGGTTTCTCTGACCAGAGTCATTTCAGCAATACATTTCGTAAATATACCGGAGCCACCCCTACTCAATACACCAGTGTTTAATGGGGCAGCAAATAAGGACTGGTTCTTCTGATCATGTTTGATGATTTTCCCGTCCAGCCGGTTTCTGAATAACAGCTCACACTCTGAGGTGCTACTGCCCCGGCCATAATTTTCTTATATTAAATGATGGTATAAGTCCGGCCTTCCCATTTTTCGGCTATGGTCTCGATAAGAACCATTGAAAATTCTCGAACAGTATTTCATTTCGGATGTCTACTAGTTAATTCCGGCACTTTATTTAGAACTCCACTCAGCAGAAAACACCGACCTTAAGCAGCAGAGATCAAAAAACAAAAGACTGCTAGCACATATCAAACGGGCCTTAGGCACCCCGCATGAGCTGCAGAAATGAAGAATCCACAGCAATATTTTCCAAGACGCATACATACATTGCAGCTAGATATTTGTTTAAGGAGACATACATGCACACCAATGAATCAGAATCACAATTAATCCCGGTACTCGCTATCTTAAGCGCTGTTCTGCTCTGGGGAAGCGCCTTCGCTGCGATGAAGCATCTGGTTGCGACCCTCAACCCATGGGCGGTTATGTGGCTTCGTACGGGCATTGCAACCCTGGTACTGACGCCATTTACGGCAAGACTTGCAGGACCGGTAAAAAAAGGTAAAGACCGTATTGCACTGGCCCTGATGGCTCTGTTTATGCCCTGTCTATATTTCCTCTTCGAGTCCTATGCCCTTACCTATACATCTGCAACACAGGCTGGTCTTATCTCGGCTTCTTTGCCATTAATGGTAGCTGTTGGGGCCGGAATATTTTTCAAGGAAAGAACCACTCTCTGGGGTTGGACCGGCCTTGCTTTATCAATGGCCGGAGTTGCAGCTTTGACCATGAGCGGAGCTCCATCAGCCAATGCAGTAAACCCGGCACTAGGTAACAGTCTTGAACTTGTTGCCATGGCCTGTGCTGCAGGATACATGCTCCTGGTCAAGCGTTTGTCAGCCAGCTACGGTCCCTGGACCCTGACGGCAGTACAAAACGCAGCAGGATGCATCTTCTTTCTGCCCGGACTTTATTTATTAATCAGAGATGGTCTGGGACAGGACCCGATGAACCTGCTGATTATAGCTGCCTATCTAGGAGCTTTTGTGACTCTTGGAGCATTCGGTCTATATAATGTGGGGATGAGCCTCCTGCCCGCCGGCAAGGCATCCGCCTTTATCAATCTTGTTCCAGCCATCGCCGCATTCTTCGGCTGGGTGATACTCGGAGAAACCCTGAGCTTTACCCAGATTCTTGCCTCGGGAATAATTTTCGCAGGTGTTGGGCTTGCCCAGCGGGGTGAACGCATTAAACAGGATGCAGGTATCCTTATCGGACTATTTGCGCCTCATCGCAACGGGGCCGCAGCTCGCGTCCAGAAATAAAACTCCCCCAGACATTTACGACAAAGACAAAGCCCCTGCATTGAACAATGCAGGGGCTTTGTCTTTCGGCTATCATGACATATTTACAAATATACAATACATCTAAACACAGTTGTTGCCTGAATCTTTTATAAAAGCTAAACTTTGGGATTGGCTAAAGGTACTTCCTGCAAGATCCAAAGATAATTTCTTACTTCTTTCAGCTTAATCGGCAAAACATATTTAGCAAAATTCAGGGGCGATAATGAGATTTCTTCTACTGTCTTTAATTATTCTGGTAAGTTCTGTACTGCCGGTATGGGCAAACCAGCCTGTAGTCGGATTTGTTACCGGAGCATCAGGCCTTGGAGATCTTTCATTTAATGACATGAGTTACGGAGGAGTACGCAAGGCCCAAAGGGAATTCAATTTCAAACTCATTATTCTTGAGCCCGAAAAAAACGGGGAATCAACCCAGAAGGATTTCACCGCCCTTATAAAGCAAAGTGACATCCTCCTGCTTATCGGAGCCCAGCACGCCGGGCTTGTTCAGGAAAACGCCCCAAAATATCCCAACAAAAAATTTATCCTCATTGAAGTACCGCTTGAAGGAATGGAGAATGTATCTTCCGTAGCCTTCAAGCAGGGGGAAGGATCTTTCCTTGCGGGAGCCCTTGCAGCTTATGTCAGCAAGACGGGACGAATAGGATTTATCGGCGGAACCCCGGTTCCTCCTGTTCAAAAATTCGAGCAGGGTTATGTTGAAGGTGCAAAATACGCTGTTCCAGAGATCAGGGTTGATGTGGATTACGTAAGTCCATTGGGTGATTTTTCGGGTTTTAATGCACCCGATAAAGGACATGCCATTGCCATAAATCAATACAGAAACGGAGCTGACACGATCTTTACCGTTGCAGGGCTGACAGGGAACGGTGTGATTGAAGCAGCCAGACGCAACGGAAAATTCGCCATCGGAGTTGACTCAGACCAGGACTCACTGGCCAAGGGATTCGTTCTGACAAGTATGATCAAAAAACTTGATGTTGCCTGTTACGACGAGCTCAAGGCTGTAATGGAAAACCGTTTCACCCCCGGCCCATCCTTCTACGGACTTAAAGAGAACGGTGTAGGCTTAAGTAAAATGCTTTACACTCGGCACATGATCCCTGAGAAAAACCTTGAAAAAATAGAAGACATCCGCAACAAAATCATTAACGGAAAAATATCTGTAACATTCAAGGAAAACACAAAGTAATAATTCCGGACAGAAAGAATAAATCCTCAAAAAATGACAGATAGTCTTCGTTTAAAAATATCCATCGGCACAGGATTAATCCTGTTGCTGTTCTTTTTTCTGCTGGGATACTACATAATAGATTCCCAGCAGAAATTACTTAAAGACAACCTTTACGAGCACGGCAACAGGGTTGCCGCTCTTGCCGCGCGCTCGTGCGCTGAATACCTGCCCCGTTTCAGCTTTTTTCTGGTTGAGGATCTGGCTCTTTCCATTGAACAATCCCCACAGGTTACTTTCTGCGAGGTCTTTGACCGGGATGGTGTATCCCTGCTCCAGTCAGGAAATATTATATCTAAAACACACACCTTGAAAAACAAACCGGTATACGGAGACGATATCATGATCGTCTCAAGCCCAATTATCAGCGACAATGAAAATATAGGACGGGTTGAAATCGGCCTCAAATTGGATAAGGTCAAAAGAGAAATCCGCGATAAATCAATCAGCCTGATCATCATTTTCAGTGCATGTATGCTCTGCACCATTATTGCGCTGGATGCCTTCTTTCAGCGGATTATAATCTCTCCCTTACGCCTGCTGGCAAACAGCACCCGCAAAATAGCCCGCAGAAAATTTGTTACCGTTAATCTCGGCTCGCGTATGGATGAAATCGGAGTTCTGGCTCTTAATTTCAACCACATGAGCCGCAATCTTGAAAGCCTGTATAAAAACCTTGAAGTAAATGTGCAGGAACGTACTCACGAGCTTGAAGCAGCAAACAGACAATTGGTAAAAGCAATTGCCAAATCTGAAGCAATGGCAATTGAAGCAGCAAAAGGAACTGTTGCAAAATCCCAGTTTCTTGCCGCCATGAGCCATGAAATCAGGACTCCTATGAACGCCATTCTGGGGATGGCTGAAATTCTTTCAGAAACAGATCTTGATAGTGAGCAGAAAAGATTTGTAGGTATCCTTCAGGAATCAGGGGAAGCCCTGCTTCACCTGATCAACGAGATTCTTGACCTTAGCAAAATCGAAGCAGGAGAAATTTCCTTCGAAAATAAGGAACTGGATCTGGACCGTATTATCGGCAAGGCATTCAAGGTAACAGCACATGCCGGTCATGGAAGGGGACTTGAGCTTGCGTACTCAATCAACAGGGACGTACCAATCCAAGTCATAGGTGATCCATCAAGACTGCAGCAGATCTTCGTCAACCTTACCGGCAACGCAATCAAATTCACTGAACGCGGTTTTGTTGTTGTAGAAGCCTCACTGGTCAGGGCTGAAACAGCCCATAACAATAAGGTGCTGGTCCATTTCGCAGTTAAGGACAGTGGGATAGGCATTGATGAAGACAAGGTGGACAGCATTTTTGACCGTTTCACTCAGGCCGATTCTTCAACTACCCGTAAATACGGCGGTACCGGGCTGGGACTTTCCATCTGCAAGTCGCTTTGCGAAGCAATGGGAGGCAAGATCTGGATCGAGAGTAAAAAAGGATTCGGCACCACCGTTCATCTTGAGATTCCTTTTGAACGAGACCCGCGCAAATCCATCTCTCAATCACCGCTGAAAGATAAGGTCGTTCTGATTATTGATGATCAGGACTATTCCCGGCATGCACTTGGCATAAGAATCAACTCCAGAACCCGCTCTCTTGATAAAGCACAGAGCTTTGAAATAGGACGAACATTTATTCAGGACCGCAGCAGGACACAAGACAATTATGACTTCTATCTTGTACGGGACACCATCCACGGCTGGAGTTGGCAACGCACAGTTACGGCTCTAACTGAACTTGGAGTCCCCGAGGAGCGCATCATCCTTCTAACAACTGTTGGGCATGATTTAATTGACAATTTCTCGGGATCGGTGCTGCTTTCCCCGGTAGATATTTATAGTCTTGAAAAAACAACGCTGGATATTCTTGAGCGGGCCAGAGTTCGTGATGAAGAGACCATTGAACAACAGAAACCTTCAGAATTAAAAGCCATTAAAGGTCAGAACACTCCCAAAACAGAGCACAACTGTTTGCAGAAATTAAAAATACTGCTGGTTGAAGACAACAAAGCCAACTGCATGCTTATCCAGATGTTCTTCAAGGATCTCCCCCACGAACTGGTTATAGCAAACAATGGAGAAGAAGGTTTCTTCAAAGCGCAGAGCCACTACTACGACCTAATCTTCATGGACATAGAAATGCCTGTTATGGACGGCTATGAATGCACCCGAAGCATAAGACGCTGGGAGTCAAACACGTCCGCCAAACCGAGCATAATTGTAGCTCTGACAGCCCATGCGCTGACTGAAGCACGGGAAAAAATCCTTGCAGCCGGGTGCGACTCCTTTCTTACCAAGCCGATCTCAAAAGACAAAATAATCAGTGTTATAAACAAGCTTTGCGCCCCTGAGAACAGCCAATTATAAGCCGCACTAGCCCAATATTCCAGTCCGGGATATCCAGCAGGACTCCCGAGAACACAATCCCTTCAATATTAGCTCTCATATTCAAACAAACAGATCCTGCCCTGTCATACTGACAGGGCAGGATCTTGAACGGTATAATCTAATCCCATAAAATACAGAAAGGCCGCGTCATTGACGCGGCCTTGATACTGCTGACAATTCAGTTTCAAGCTGCTTGACTAGCGGCCTTTCTGAATGTGGAATGTGAATTCCTGTGAGGTCCGTACTAGTTGAGGACGGATATTTTCTGGGCTTCGATTCCGGCAAAGACAAGGTCCTGCTCGACTCTGCCTTCAATTTCGATTTCAGCTGTGGTGTCTGCAGGGAGGGATCCTGCTTTAGGGCTGAGATCGATTATGATTTCACCGGTCTTGTCCTGAAATACATATTTGTTGTCGTTAATTTTTCTAACGATATGGCCTTTTACTACTGCTTTGGTGTCTGCACCGGAAACGCGGGCTTCCGCGACGGTGGTTACATTTTTGGCCTTGAATTCGAGAGTTTCAGAAGTTGCAGCGGCGGCCACGATCACGAGGAGTAAAAGGAAAAGTACGCTCATTTTTTTCATCTCTTTTTACCCGTTCCACTTAAGTGTGGAAGTAGAAGTTAAACTAACTATATAAATTTTAATTTCCTGACTTAAAAACACCCGGTCAGCTACTGGGGTCATTTCTTGTTGGCGACCTTTCGTTGATCCGTTGATCCGTTGATCCGTTGATCCGTTGATCCGTTGATCCGTTGATCCGTTGATCCGTTGATCCGTTGATCCGTTGATCCGTTGATCCGTTGATCCGTTGATCCGTTGATCCGTTGATCCGTTGATCCGTTGATCCGTTGATCCGTTGATCCGTTGATCCGTTGATCCGTTGATCCGTTGATCCGTTGATCCGTTGATCCGTTGATCCGTTGATCCGTTGATCCGTTGATCCGTTGATCCGTTGATCCGTTGATCCGTTGATCCGTTGATCAGTAAATAGCCACCTTTGTTTGATTATGCAATCAAAAAAATAAGCACCTTGTGAATTTTTTTACAAAATACCCATTAACCCCTCATATTGTTTATAGATATTTTTTTCACAACCTTATTTTAGGTATTTGTATAACAATCTCATATTCGTGCTACCGAGTTTCTCCATTCAACCATGGCTGATTTACCTTCAAATCATCCTATTTTTCATACTCACCTAGTATAGAAATTAAATAAATTCCCATTCTGCCACGAGGCCAGATCCTTTATTCACTTTAAATTCACATAAAAGAATAAAATTCTACAAACAACCTCAAAACAAGACCACAATTCTGTAGCTACTGACAAAAACTTATTACTTTCAATAAAAATACATTTGCGCTAAGAAGACAAACCTATAGACGATACCTATATCACAATAAAACAACCAAACCAGAATTGTTTATGAGCAACTCAGAACTTTTAGACATTGTTTACGCAGATCGTAAAATTGTTGTAGTCAACAAGCCAAGTGGACTCCTTTCCGTTCCTGGGCGTGGCCCTGAAAATCAGGACTGCGTGGTAACAAGGGTACAGGAGATGTTTCCCGAGTGCCGTAAATTCCCGACCGTTCACCGGCTGGATATGGACACCTCAGGATTGCTGGTACTTGGCCTTACCTCCCGGGCAGTAAGAGAGCTGGTGGAGCAGTTTCAAAAAAGACAGGTAATAAAAAGGTATGAAGCACTACTAGACGGCCTGTTAAAGAATGACAGCGGGATCATCGAAATGGCCTTCCGGCTTGACCCATACAATCGTCCATATCAGGTCTATGATCCTATTCACGGCAAGTTGGGAATAACTCATTGGAAAAAGATAGGAGTTGAAAACGGGCAAACCAGAGTGGAATTCACCCCTCTGACAGGGCGTACTCATCAACTAAGAGTACACTCCGCGCACCCGCAGGGGCTTGGCTGCCCTATTGTCGGAGACAGGCTTTACGGTTCGGGAACTGCACCGGGACAACTCAAACTGCATGCCAGGTACCTGAGTTTTACCCATCCCAAAACCAAGGAAATTATGGAATTCGACATCAAGGCTCCCTTTTAACTATAAGATGAAATAGCGTTACAGCTCACTGTTGATGGGAAACCAGATTTCATAAATTGTTCCTTCGCCCGGATAGCTTTGGCATTCAATCCTTCCCTTGAGTGCCCTGGTCACGAGATTATAGACCAAATGCATACCCAGCCCAGCACTTCCGGAACTTCTGGCTGTGGTGAAGAAAGGCTCAAAAACTTTCAAAACCTGCTCTTCAGTCATCCCTATTCCGTCATCCGCAAAAATCAGCAGAACTCCATTTCCGCTTCTGCTGGCTTTGATAGAGATATGTCCGTTCTCCTGCTCAGGAAAAGCATGAACCAGAGAGTTACTGACCAGATTGGTGATAACCTGCATTAAAGAACCGGGAGAAATATTAATTTCAAGTCCCTTGGGACATTCCACGTTCAACTCATGGGAATGCTCTTTGATCTTGGGTTTAAGCGATAAAACAATACCCTGAATATATTCATTAAGGTTTATCTGCCGTATATCATCGGAAGCCTGGTCCACTGCCAGCTGCTTGAAGTTACTGATCAACCGTGCTGCACGCTCCAGATTCTTCATTATATTATCAATTGCCTCCCCGCCCGTACTCAGGCATTTTTCAAGATCCGAGCGTTTCATTGTCCCGGATTCGAAGATAGAATGCAGATGGGTAATCATTTCCTTCATAAAGGAAGCACTGGTAACGCTTATTCCAAGAGGGGTATTGATTTCATGAGCAACCCCGGCTACCAGCTCACCAAGTGATGCCATCTTCTCTGTTTCAACCAGCTTGTCCTGAGTCTGGCGCAGCTCATCCATGGACTTGAGCAAGGCTGAGTTGGCGTTTTCAAGCTCGGTGGTACGCATTGCCACCCTTTCAACGAGTTCCTTGTTAAGAGACTGGAGCTCCTGCTCAACTTCTTTAATACGGGTGATCTCCATCGAGATAGTCAGTATTGCCGGAGTATTGCTTTCATTGGAAAGATAGGGAACACGAGTAGTTTCAACCCAATGCGTATTGCGGGCTTCATCCATGTAGCTTTCTTCAGTAAGCAGTTTTTCATTACGTTTAAGAACCAGCCGATCATCCTCAAGTATCCGTGCTACTTCAACCGGGTCCATAATAACGTCAGAAAGATATCTTCCGGCAATATCAGCAACCTCTAGCCCCATTCGCTCTGCTTTGATTCTATTCACCAACAGAAACTTACCGTCGATATCGTTAGCATAAATCTCCTGAGGAAGAAGATCGATAATCTGCCTGAGACGGGCTTCACTCTCACGTGCCTTTTTCATGGCCCGCCTGCTTTCAGTAACATCCTGCCCCTGCAAAACGATAAAATTAGGTGCTCCGCTGTTTTCCGTCTGCACAGGAGAAAAAGTCCAGATGTAATACCTTCTCTCGCCACTCCCACCAAGCACAGGAGCTTCAGTTACAGGAGTTGAAGTTCCTCCGGCCGCGACCTGAAGGTTATAAAGAAGCTTATCCTTAAACTCAGACGGAAAGATATTAACCAGATTCATCCCTTTAACATGCTCACCGGAAAACCCGGCCATTTTTTCAGCTGCGGGGTTCATATCAATAACATTGCCCTGTATTCCGCAGGTGATGATCGGAGCCTTTGCAGATGAAAAAAGTCTGGAAATATAAGTGCTGTTGGCATCCAGCCTTGAGACCATTGTCTCAAGAGTGCTTCCCAGCTGGTTGAATTCCTTAACCCGGCCGCCTTCAAACCTCAGCCCTCTTTCTCCCTGAGCAACGGCACTGGCGTAATTGGTCAGATTTCTCAATGCGGAAAGAATCCTTTTCTGAAGAGCCCAGGCAGTCAAAATTGCCAGCAAAGTTGCCAACGAGAGCAGAATCCCCAGATTCTGCATGTAGTTTTTCTTAAGGGACTGAAAGGCGGGATTTTTACGGGAAAAGGTGTACAGAAGAGGACTGTCCGACTGTTCCGGAAGCAGCTGAATTGTTGAATAAATAAGGTCATCCTGAATCAGGAACTGTCCAGGCTTAACCTCCTCGGCCCACTCAATAAGCCTCTTCATATCCTGGCCGGAAGGATTGGCCGTACTTATAATCAGCCTTTTCCGACTGACGAGCGCCCCGTTAATTGCTGAAGAAACAGTTTTAAGACGATCAATAAAAGAAACATTCGAATTGAGGTCAATCCCACCGTAAATAACTCCTGAAATTTCGCCGGTTCCTTCGTTATAAATGGGTACAGCACAGATCATCATGGTACGTATGCTGTTCAAGGACCTGAAAGACAGATATCCCCATGCAGCATTTGTACTCATGGTATTTTTAAACTTGTTTCGCAGCTGAACTATGGGCAACTCAATTATACCGGCTTCAATCCAGTTATGGCCGTTTCTGAATACGGTCAGCACATCCAGCAGATACCCCTGCCTTGAACTCATGAAATCATAGAGCTTCTGATCAATATATCCGGGATCACCTTTCTCGACAGCTTCCCTGAACTCAGAAGAAACCGTCATCTCGATCAGATCGTCTTTAATATCCTCAAGGGTGTTATCCAAAGCCAGATCCACAATGCTTTCTGTCTTTTCAATGTCTATAGCCAGTTCATTTTCAAGGGTACTTTTGGAAAGATAAAATGACCATGAAAAGATAAATACCCCCATGACCATAACCAGAGCCAGCATGGGGATAAGCAGTTGGGCTGTCAGCCCGAATGACCTAGACTGCCTTGTTGTCATTTATTCTCCACACCCTTATCGGAATAGCGAAAGCTTTGACTCTCAAGAAGCTCCAGCCGAACCTTTTCAATTCCTTTTTCCACCAGTTCAAAACGTCCTGAATAAACCAAAGGCAGCAATTCTCCACGGCCCAGCATATCCAGAACAATTCCGTCAGCCATGGCTACGCCGTTATCGTCATTTATGCGCATAACAGTCACATCCATTTCTCCGCGGGCAACAGCTTCGAGCTCAGGAGTTCCCCCGCCCCAGCCATTGATTTTTATCTTGCCGAGAAGTCCGGTTTCCTTAAGGGCTTCAATCGCTCCTAAAGCAATGTCAGTTGAGCAGGCATAAATAAACTTTATATCGGTATATTTTTTTAAAAGATTAAGAGTTGCTTTATACGCCTTGTCCTTATCAATACCTGTTCTGAAAACCGAAACCATTTCCAAAGAAGTATTTCTGTCCATCCAGTCTATAAATGTTTTTCCGCGCTGATCACTCAAATACCCCGGCCCCGGCAGGAGCACTGCGTACTCCCCCGTCCCCCCGGTAGCGGCGGCAAAGTACTGTGCAAGCATTTCCGCCCCTCTGGCATGATCAAAGCCGATATACATAAAGGGTTGCTTGCCATCCCAGGCTTTAATGGGTGTTGTTATGTTCTGAAGTATGATCCGCGGGCGGCTGCGTATGAGAACGGGTTCGATTATACGCTGATGACGCAATGCATCCAGAGTAAAAACCAGATAGTCGGGATTTGTTGCCAAAGCACGTCTGAAAGCTTCACTCTGCTCGCTCAGTACTGCGGTCGGCTTAATGAAAAAGGAATAAACCTTCGGCTTAATACCATATTCAGCAAGCCGGTTTACGAAGGATCGATAACTCCTGCGCCAATAATCGGAAACCTGCTCTCCCGGATAAACAATGGCAACAGTTAGATCCATCTGCTGACTGATCGCGGAAACAGAATTTCGTTTAACCTGTCTATTAAGTGACTCAAGCTTATGCCTCTCACCGGGATAAGCTTTAAAAAAATCATCAAGGCTGTAATACCTGGATGCTGAAGCCTGCCCGCAAATAAGGCTTGAAAACAGGACAGTTACAAGAATCAGAACAATTTTAACTCTACATGCTGAATCCATGATTCCTCCATGGAATTTGGGATGTTGGAGTCAGTATAGCAGAGATGGAACTAAATGTAAGGGGCAATATTCTCTTGGACAATAAAAAAAGGCACTGCAAGCAGTGCCTTTTTTATTGCAATGAATAGATTTTACGAAGCCGTCGCAAGCCCGGTCTTTTGCCGGAGCAATGAAACACCCATGTAAACAAAGGGGGTATCAATTACTGCAATTGCAATTTTTGCCAGCCATTGCCCTATAATAATATCTGTCACAGGCATTACTCCATAAAAAGCAATGGTTACAAAAATAACCGAGTCAATAAGCTGCGAAACAACAGTCGAAACATTGTTTCTAAGCCAGAGGTGGCTGCCACCGGTAATGTTGCGCAGAAAGTGGAACAACCAGACATCATGGGTCTGGCTTACAAGGTATGCCACCAAAGAAGCCAGAACTATACGCGGGGTGTTGGAGAGCACACTGGCAAAGCCTTCTTGACCATGCCAGAAGGGAGCGGGAGTCCAGTGAAGAGCAGCCCATGAAAGCACTATAGCTGTCAAAAGGGCTATAAATCCGCAATGAATAACCTCATTTGCCCTTTCCCTTCCCCAGATTTCGCTAATAATATCCGAAACTATGAAGGTTATGGAATAGGCAAGCACCCCTGCTGGGGCATAAAAACCGAAGATGTTGATGATCTTGGATGAAACAACGGCCGCAATGACCAACGAGCCAATGAAAAGGCTGGTCAGAAGAGTGAACGCCTTGCGTTCAAAAGTGGAAGAGAGCATTGGATTCCCTTGTGTTGATGATTATTGTTGTGAAGCAGATGTAACCCGGTACAAGCAAAAGGGAGAAAGTCTCGCACCTCGGAAAATCTGTTTCGGATTCCTTTCCGACGGAAACTGCTTGCCAGCATTCGTGCAGTAAGTCAAAAATATAATGCACTGCTCGCCATTTTATTTTTTTGACCCACGAGATTGTTTTCTTTTACGGGCTAAGCTGGTATCAGCCCGCTTAACACAGCACCTTCTAAATAATATTATCCCGCTTTACAGCGGTTTATAATTCGAAAATACATGGAGAAAGACAGTGAAAACAACTAAAAGTCAGGACAAAACAGATCAACTTGTCTCCCTTGGGAAAGCCGGAGCAACTAAATACAACTACGACACTCCCACCCCTGAAATCCTCGAGACATTCCCCAACAACTTTCCCGGTCGTCCCTACATAATCAGTATCGAATTTCCGGAGTATACTTCACTTTGCCCGGTTACAGGACAACCAGATTTCGCAACTATTATTGTTGAGTATATTCCAGATGAATTGTGCGTAGAATCCAAGAGCTTCAAACTGTATATGGGATCTTACCGCAACCACCAGTCTTTCATGGAAACAATCACCAACAATATCCTCGATCACTTTGTAGGGCGACTTTCGCCTTTGTGGATGCGTGTTAAAGGTATTTTCTCTCCTCGCGGAGGAACCAGCCTGCATGTTTTTGCTGAGCACTATAAGGAAGACAGCGAACTCTATCCTAAGATACGCGAAAGTGTACGTGAATGGAAAATGGAAGCTGGAAGACATAATGCTTAACAGCTGTCCTCCGGGATATTCCCGGAGGACAGCTTTAATATTTTGAAGTTCGGACCTTGACAGGAAACGATAAATTTTTATATTTTGCCAAATAAGAAAATTAAGAGGTACTCATGCAAGTAAACATGGAAGCAAAGGCAAAAGTTTTCAAAGCTCTCGGCCACCCCAGCAGGCTGGCCATTGTTGAAGCATTGTGTGAAGGAGAACTTTGTGTCTGTGATATAGTGCCTGTTGTAGGGCGGGACATATCCACTGTTTCCAAACACTTATCTCTTCTTAAAGAGGCCGGAGTACTCAAACACAGCAAACGGGGAACAAACGTTTACTACAGTCTTGCCATGGACTGTGTTCCCGGATTCCTCAGCTGTCTTGAAAATTTTTTCGGCAAAAAGCTTGAAGCTCAGGCTCAGGCCTTTGCCATTGGCTCACTAAAGAGGTTGTAGCAATTCCAACCAGCAGTTTCAGACTACTTTTTTTTAACTTCAAACTTTCCTATTTGGCAAAATAACCACCAAGGAGCCTTCCAATGGAAGAACTAAATTTTAAACCCTGTGCGTGTGCTGCAGAAGCAAAACCTGAAATCAAGAAACCTTCACTGCCATTTAGCGGCAAAACTCTATGGGCAATACTGGCAGCAGGCATACTGATCTGGTTTGCCATTTACTCACAGCTGCTGGGCTTTTCAAAATATGCAGCATTCGACCTGCTTGGACTTGCGCCAGGCAGCCATCTCGGTGAAGCCGTACAATTTTTCATATACGACACTCCCAAAGTCCTCATGCTTCTGGTTCTGGCTGTATTCGGAATCGGACTTATCAGGTCATTTGTTACTGTTGAATGGACCAGAAAAGTTCTGGCGGGGCGCCGCGAATCAGCCGGGAACGTGATTGCGGCCCTGCTGGGCGTCGTAACCCCGTTCTGCTCATGCTCGGCTGTTCCGCTCTTTATCGGCTTTGTTGCAGGCGGGGTTCCGCTTGGTGTGACCTTTTCATTTCTCATTTCTGCACCAATGGTAAACGAAGTGGCGCTGATCATGCTCTACGGTCTGATGGGCTGGAAGGTTGCAGCTCTTTACTTTATCACCGGTATATCCATTGCTGTCGTAGCCGGATGGGTCATCGGCAGACTGAAAATGGAAAAGCATGTGGAAGACTGGGTCAGACTTGCTACAGCCCAGAACAACGGCCCCAACTCTGCCATGACTATAGACGAAAGAATCCTGTTCGGACTTAATTCGGTTAAGGAAATTGTCGGAAAGGTCTGGCTCTACGTAGTGCTGGGCATAGCTGCTGGCGCAGCAATCCACGGCTATGTACCGGAAGACATGATGGCCTCGATCATGGGCAAAGACTCATGGTGGGCCGTTCCGGTATCCGTCATGCTGGGGATCCCCATGTACACTAATGCTGCCGGAGTAATTCCCATTGTCGATGCCCTTCTGGGTAAAGGGGCGGCTCTTGGAACAGTGCTGGCTTTCATGATGAGTGTCATCGCATTATCCTTCCCGGAAATGGTTATTCTGCGCAAGGTCCTCAAGCCCAGATTAATTGCGGTATTTGTAGGAGTGGTTGCCTGCGGAATCCTTATCGTCGGGTATCTTTTCAACCTTGTCATTTAATCCCCCTTCTCTACTTGTTCCTGATAGCCCGCACAGCCAATAAACTGTGCGGGCTTTTTTATCTAAAAGTTTTTCTCAATAATAAAATGTGCTAAGAGTAACCTGAGGTTTATTACTTATAGAGGAGGTTCAGGGCATGGATGAAAATTACGAAACCGGTTTTCTGGTTATCAGTTGCTCAGGCGGATCAAGTTCAGGTCAGGCTGCCAACGATCTGGCAGTAGAACTAAGCAAAAGCGGATTTGCCCGAATGGTCTGCCTTGCCGGCATCGGAGCCGGCCTTGATGACTGCGTATCCGATGCGGAGAAGGTAAAAGACCTTATTGTGATAGACGGCTGCGACAAAGGCTGCTCCCAAAAAATGCTCGAAAAAATCGGGATTAAACCGGTTCATACCTTCTGCCTGACCAAAATGGGAGTTAAATGTCCTGTCTCAGATGTCGACCCTGAACTACTTGATAAACTGCGTAAAAAAATTAAACTTCTTTTTGGACAGAACCGATCAGACAACAAATATGCTGTTTGCGGGTGTGACACATGTGCAAGGGAATGATTAATACTTTCAGTAAAAAAATAATAGCCACGTAAAGTATTAATGTTACCAAAAGGTCAAAACAAAGACCTTTCTTATATGTTATCAGCAAAAATAATAAAAATTAATTCATACTGTAAATATGTTTTTGGGGAGCTCCTTAATGGAAAAGGTTCTTGTAATCGACTCAAGCAAAGTGACAACAGCATTCATAGCAAAAACTTTACAACATGCTGGTTTTACATGCGACAGAGCCCACAATTACAAACAGGCTCTTGGGTTGTTATCCAGTAATTCCTATTTTGCAGGACTCAGCAGCATAATTCTGGAAGATACAGAAGCAGGCAAAGGAATTGACTTATTGCTTGAGCACAACATCCCCGCAATTGCAGTTACTTCATCTTTAGATGAAAAAGTACTAAATGAGATATCCAAAAAGGATATCGTAGATTATGTGTTGAAAAAAAGTGAACATGCTGAATATATAGAAAGAATTGTCCGTCGGCTTTATAAGAACAGGGGCCTTAAAGTCATGGTTGTTGATGACTCTGTTTCAGTGCGGAACTGGATCTCAACAATTCTTCAAAAGCAGGGACTGAAAGTCCTTTCCGCCGCAGACGGACGAGAAGCCAGCAAACTGTTTTACAAAAATCCGGACATCAGGCTTATCCTTACCGACTACGCCATGCCCCAGATGGACGGACTTCAGCTGACAGCCCATCTACGAACAATCCAACCAATGGATAAGCTTGGGATTATTGTCCTATCGTCAGATTCAAAATCCCGCACAGCCCCTCTTTTTCTTAAAACCGGAGCAAATGACTTCATCCATAAAAGTGCCAGTGTAGAGGAAATACTCTGCAGGGTGAACTCCAACCTGGAAGCTCTCGAACTGCTTCAGGAATCCCGGGACAGAGCGAACAAGGACTTCCTCACTAACATCTGGAACAGGCGCTACTTCTTTGAACACTCCGAGCCCCTTTTCGATAAATACCAGAAGAATGAGTTGCCGCTATGCCTTGCTATTATGGATATTGACCATTTCAAAAAGGTAAATGACACCTACGGACACGATGCAGGAGATCTCATTTTAAAAGAATTCGCGGAACTTCTGACTGAACATGTCGGCGAAAAAGGACTCGCCGCCAGATTCGGCGGGGAGGAATTCACCGTAATTCTGGATAGTGTTCCCGAAAAAGAAATGGAGACATTCCTGGATTCCTTTAGGGAAACAATTGAGAATTACACTTTCGCGTACAATGAGGAATCAATAAAAATCACTGTATCCATCGGATGCACCTTTACTAAAGGTCTGGATCTTTCCGGCATGATCAGCCGCGCAGACTCAAGCCTCTATGAAGCCAAGACGCAAGGAAGAAACAGACTTACCTGCGAGTAACCGGCCCATATCAGAAATGCCCCCACTACTCCTGAGTCCACCCAGACTCAGGAGTTTTTTTATTTAAAAACCGGAATTAACTTCAAATACCCATGTCGATGGTATATGGTTGTATTAGAATAAGACCATACATCCATTTTTTAATGCACAGGGGGATAACCATGTTAACACAAGATGATTTTTTCAGCTCCGACGATATTGTTAACCTTGCGGAAGAGGCTGTATATGAAGAGCTTAAAGCGTTTATTGACAAAAAAGAATACGAGTTCTGCCAGTGCGACACATGCCTTTTTGATATAGCGTGCGTGGTTCTGAACAATATTCCAAGCATGTATACATCCAGCATTGCAGATCGCACATATCCATCAGACGAATTCAAAGTGAGTTATCAGCAACTCAGGGAAGCTGCAGCAGCAGAAATCCCAAAAGCAATAAAAAGGGTCAAGGAAAGACTCCACCATTAAAGATTCTGAAGGTTCGCCTAAAAATAATTTACTTTTTTTTGAAATGGTAATCGGTTATTATCTCAACGATTTTAAGCTGAACACTTGGAGCGGACCTGCTGATTACCAGAAGCTATTGGTGTGTCCGACCAGAAGGTATAGGGGACATACATGGTTGATATACTGGTTTTCAATATGGAGAAGAAAAAAATGTCTGTGAAATCATCAGTAGCAGCACTTTTAATACTTGCTTTGGCAGGCCTGTGCGGGTGCCTTGGGGAAGACAGTCAGGAAAAACAGCAGACCGAGGCTGTTCCGGTAAAAGTATTAGAAATAAAAGAGCAGCAATTCCCGGTAATGGGCGAATATGTAGCCCAGATAGAGGCCCTGAAAACAGTTGAGATCCGCGCAAGGGTTCAAGGACACCTTAAAGAACGACACTTTGAGGAAGGACAGATTGTTGAAGAAGGACAGCTCCTTTTCATAATTGATCCCCGTCCTTATGAAGAGACCCTAAAAAAAGCGGAAGCTGAACTGGCAAGTAAACAGGCCTCTCTTAACAAGGCTGTCAAGGACTACAAACGATTCAAAGCCCTTTTCGACCAAGGAGCGGTCAGCCGTGAAGAATATGATTCCAAGATAACCGACCGGCAGGTTCTCGAAGCTGACGTTAGCAATGCCAGAGCTCAGCTGGAACAGGCCAAACTTGATCTCGGATTCACTCATGTTGCAGCCCCGATGAAAGGAATCATCGGTCGTACCAATGTTAACCCCGGATCCCTCGTAACAGCTGAATCTACTGTTCTGGCAACTATTTCCGCAATTGACCCGGTATATGTCAACTTCAGCATTCCGGAAAGAGAATACCTTTTCGCCGCCAGAGACATTGAAGCTCGCAGAAAAAAAGGGCTTCCGGAAAAAAAGACCACCCTCCAGATCATTCTGGCTGATGGAAAATACTATCAGTACAACGGAACCTTCAATATGGCCGACCGTGCCGTTGACTCTTCCACCGGAACTTTGGGCCTGAGGGCAGAATTTCCAAACCCGGAAAGAATCCTTCGGGATGGGCAGTATGCCAAGGTTGTTGCCCTGCTGAAAGAATATGACCACGCTCTTGTTGTTCCCACAAGAGCCCTGCTGGATGTGCAGGGACGTAAATCTGTGATGACTGTTGCCGAAAACGGCACCGTTGTTGAGAAGCCTGTCAAGATCGACTACGAAGACGACCGCAGTGCTGTCATCAGCAACGGAATCACAACCGGAGAAATGATTATTGCTGACGGTGTAAACAGAATCAGACCCGGAACGAAGGTAGCTCCTCAGGTTGAGGGCGGATCCCTGCCGGAAACATCACCCAAAGAATAAAGTCAGTTATATCTCCCCGTCTCAAGGCGGGGAGATAATTTTTTATCCCGTACACAGGAAATCAACATGGTCAATTTCTTTATCGACAGGCCCATTTTTTCAACGGTCATATCCATCATCATCACACTGGTCGGACTGCTCAGCATCTTTACACTGCCGATTGCCCAGTACCCTGAGATTGCACCGCCCACAGTACAGATCTCCACTGTTTACACCGGTGCAAGTGCCGATGTTGTTGAGCAGACTGTAGCTGCCCCCATCGAAGAACAGGTCAACGGTGCGCAGGACATGCTCTACATGAACTCCATCAGTTCAAATGATGGACGCATGGTTCTGAACGTAACCTTTGAACTGGGACGCGACCTTGAGCTTGCAACTGTTGACGTTCAGAACAGGGTGAACCTTGCAACCCCGCAGCTCCCTTCTGAAGTCAGCAAATCCGGGGTATCGGTAAAAAAACAGTCCCCTAGCATGATCTGCGTCATCAGCCTGCTTTCCCGTGACGGAACATACGACTCCCTTTTTCTTAACAACTACGCCAAGATCAACCTCTTTGACGCCATTGCGCGTATTCCCGGTGTAGGTAGCGTAAACCTTTTCGGCGATCAGGACTACGGTATGCGTATCTGGCTTGATCCCGACAAGATGGCCCGCATGTCAATAACTGCCGACGATGTCATCAAGTCCGTACAGGAGCAGAACCTGCAGGCTCCGGCCGGGCAGGTTGGACAGCCCCCTGCAGCATCCGGGCAGCAGTTCCAGCTCACAGTCAGAGTTAAAGGACGTCTCAGCGAGCCGGAAGAATTCGGTAAAATCATAATCAAAGCCAATCCGGACGGAAGCAATGTACATATACGTGACATAGCCCGTGTTGAAATGGGGTCCAGATCATATTCCGCCTTCGGTAGACAGGGACAGGCCAACACCGCAATGTTGCTCGTTTACCAGCTTCCCGGAGCCAACGCACTGGATATTGTAGAAAATGTCCGGGCCACCATGAAAGATCTCTCCGGATATTTCCCAGCAGGAATGCAGTACGATATTCCTTACGACACCACCCTCTTTGTCACCGCCTCCATTGATGAGGTGCTTCAGACTCTTTATGAGGCAATGGGGCTTGTCTTCATTGTTGTCTTTATCTTCCTGCAGAACCTGCGGGCAACCATCGTTCCTATGATTGCTGTTCCGGTATCACTGGTAGGTACTTTTGCCTTCTTTCAGGTACTGGGATTCTCCATCAACACGCTGACACTGTTCGGCATGGTTCTGGCGATCGGTATTGTTGTTGATGACGCAATTGTTGTTGTCGAAGCGGTTCAATCCAAGATCGATGAACTGGGGATGGATGCCAAAACGGCAACAAAGGAAGCAATGCGGGAGGTTTCAGGACCGATTGTTGCGACAACTGCCGTACTTATTGCTGTATTTGTTCCAGTTGCTTTCATGGGCGGCATAACAGGACGACTGTATCAACAGTTCGCCCTGACACTTGCAGTTTCAGTTGCGATATCATCGGTTAACGCCCTTACCTTCTCACCTGCCATGTCAGCACTGCTGTTAAGGCCTCAGCAGGAAATGCGTGGCCCTCTCGGCTGGTTTTTCAGGATTTTTAACAAATACTTCAGCAAAATAACATCCGGCTACACATCCGGAGTTAAACTTATCATAAGAAAATCAGTAGTTGCCCTTGGAATATTCGGGGTGCTCATGTTCGGCACCTACAGCCTGTTCTCCACAGTTCCCACCGGGTTTGTGCCTAACGAAGATCAGGGATACTTTATGGTCAACGTTCAGTTGCCGGAAGGGGCGTCCCTCGAACGCTCGGACGCAGTAGTTAAAAAGGTTGAGGAAGTCCTCAAAAACGAACCGGGGATAAAGGATTACTTTGCTCTTGGTGGATTCAACCTTATTACTGCAGCGTATTCCTCTTATACATCCACCCTTTTTGCTGTCCTTGATCCGTGGGATGACCGTAAAGATCCCGCCCTTCATGTTAATTCGATTCTACAGAAGGTTCAAAGAAAACTCATGGGAATTCAGGAAGCACGTATTATCTGCTTCAACCCTCCTCCCATTAACGGAATAGGCTCCACAGGAGGACTCCAGTTTGAACTGCAGGACCGCTCAGGTGGGTCTGTTGAAGAACTGGCTCAGGCTGCAAACGATTACATTGCAGAACTTAATAAGCGCCCAGAACTGATGAACATCTTCACCACCTTCAGTGCAAATGTCCCGCAACTCTACGTTGATGTAGACCGTGACAAGGTACGAAAACTGGGAATTCCCCTGAATGAAGTTTTCAGTGCCCTGCAGACATTTCTGGGTGGATATTATATCAACGACTTCAACAAATACGGCAGAACATACAGGGTCATGGCTCAGGCAGACTCACAATTCCGAACCAGTCCCGAAGACGTATCCAGATTCTACGTTCGCGGCGATACCGGAAAAATGATTCCGCTGTCTACCCTGCTGATCCAGAAAAAAATATACGGCCCAGAGTACATACAGCGCTACAACCTGTTCAGGACTATTGAAATTACCGCTGCCACAGCCCCCGGATACAGCACAGGGCAGGCAATTGCCATTATGGAAGAAGTTGCGCGCAAAACACTGCCTCGCGGCTATGGTTTTGACTGGACCAACATTGCCTATCAGGAAAAGAAATCCGGTGGTGAGGTTGTTGTTATTTTCGCTCTGGCCGTTCTGATGGTTTTCCTCGTACTGGCAGCTCAGTATGAGAGCTGGATAATTCCTCTGGCTATTGTTTTCGCTGTTCCTCTTGGAGTATTCGGAGCAATTTCAGGCCAGTTTCTGCGAGGTCTGGATAACAACGTTTACGCTCAGATCGGCCTGATCATGCTCATCGGGCTTGCCGCTAAGAACGCTATCCTGATTGTTGAGTTTGCAAAACAAAAGCATGAACAAGGGGAGTCACTCATAGATGCAGCAGTTGACGCAGCGAAACTGCGCTTTCGACCCATCCTGATGACTTCTTTTGCCTTTATTCTGGGGGTTGTACCTCTTGTTATTGCTCAGGGAGCAGGATCAGCAAGTCGACACGCACTGGGAACCTCGGTTTTCTCGGGAATGATCGCAGCTACAATTCTTGGAGTTCTCTTCGTCCCCCTGTTTTACGTCCTGCTGGTAAAAGTCCAGCGTAAGGTCAATTCAAATAAAACTGACACTCCTGCCACGGATTCAGAATAAACCATTCTTCCGGTAGGACTGACCGGCTTCATTGAACCATAATGAAATAAAAAAGGGACCTTGTTTTCAAGGTCCCTTTTTTATTTCATCTTTCTGATCATAAAATATTTTCAGCAAAAATTATACATCTCTTCAAGTCTTCTTTTCGTCTCCGGAAAACAGAATGAAATGACACCAGATGGCACATGTTACACCGATAAAACAACCGAACATTACATCTGAAGGATAATGCTTGCCGACAACAACTCTGCTGACTCCAACGAGTACAGCCAGAACCGGAGGGAGAAACTTCAGACGGGGCAAAATAAGAGCTAATGCTGTTGCGAAAGAAAAAACACGCAGGGTGTGCCCGGAAGGAAAAGAGTTCTGCAAATACTTATTGGAAACCCATGTGAACCCGTATGAGCCATCATCAAAGTACATCGGAGGACGGCAGCGACCGAAAAACCACTTCAATTCATCACCGATAAGCATTGCGGACATTGTCGACAATCCTAGTAAAAGAATTGAACGGGCTCTGGTGTTCAAACCGTAAACAAAAGCATCTACAGCTCCCATAATAAGAGCAGCAAACGAAATTGTCTGAATCACATGCTTAGAAGCAAGAGAGCTTAAGAACTTTCCGACTGCAACCCAAAATGATCCTTTAAGCCCATGTGCAGACTCTGCGATTGATAGGTCGAAATACTGATAAAAGGGAATGATCAGCAGGATTAACATCAAAGCAGCCAGTGAAGTGAACAGAACAAGGGTTTGCGACCTGCTTAGCATCAGGAACCTCCGGTTGAACATGAATTGTAATCAGACTGGGTTACTCTTCCTTTTGAAGCACCAAAGGCAATTGAACATAAAAATTAGTGCCCTCATCATACGAGGAATCAAACCATGCTCGCCCTTGCAGATAGTTTTCCGTAAACATCTTTACACTGTATGTTCCCAGACCACGTCCTTTGCCTTTAGTCGAAAACGAGCGTTTGAAAATCTGGTGTGCGACGGTAATTGGAATGACCCCTTCGTTATTTACCGTAAACAAGGCTTCATCCCCGTCCAGAATTCCTTCAACTGTAACTTTCCCACCTTCAGGTGATGCTTCCAATGCGTTTTTGATCAGATTTTCAAAAATACGATAAAGGATACGTTTGTCGGTGCTTATCTCAAATTCATCAACCCGTTGGACCAATGAAATATTCCGGTCGACAACAAGCTGACTGCCGGAAAACAATGAGCAGATGGAATCAACAATTTCAGCTACAGAAAAAAGTTCCTGATTAATTTCGAGTTGGTTGTTTTCTGCTGAAACAAACAGACGATGTGCATTGATCTCATTAGCCATGAACTTTGCACGGTCAACAACCATCCCCGCAAGTTCTTTGGTACTGTCCTTAACAGCCTCCTCAATAAGCAGACTGCCGGCGCTGACAATACCGTTGACCGCATTCATCAGATCATGCAGAAAAATCTTCTCGACCACTTCCTTGTTTTTACGATCTGAAATGTCGGTGAGATAGACAATCACAAAATCCAGATCATCAATCTTCAGGGGTGCTGCAGTCACCCGGAAAATGAAAGAGTTGACCATTCCATTGGCTTCAGTAAGAAGATTGCACTCATCATTACCAACGCCGCCCTCAAGGGCTTCAAGCATTGCAACCATTGCCCCGCACTGGGCACATGAATTGGACTCTCCGCACCTGTTGGTGGTGGTATTTCCACAGTTCAGAAGCTCCCCGGGTCGCCTTCCAAGAACGTTATCCTTATATTTATCCCCAACAATAAGGGACATCGCCTTATTGTAAAGAACAACCTCCCTCTCACTGTTTACAACAAAGGAAACATGGGGAACGGAGTCAATCAGTCCGGAGGCAAAACGGGACTTAAGCAGTTCATGCTGCTTCAGGACATGATCGGGACATGCATCCGGGACATAAATTATTTCTTCAGAAACATTATTCATCAAATAAATCCGTTAGTAATCTCTGTCTAATAGGAATCAGAAAAGCGCATTGTATGGCCTCCGCCTTCCATATTGAGCAGACCATCCTTGCGGTACATGGTCTCAATATTTTCGAGAGCCTGCATGAATTTAAATTCCTGAATATTGATCGCCTTGGGACAGGCCTTACGAGTCATAGCCAGCGGACCGGTCTTGAACTCATTGTTCTCAACGGTGTAGTAGCCGCGAAAGTTATTACATCCACCGGAACCGTAAATTTTGCCGTCACTGTCAAAACGGACCCATATATGGGCAAAATCTACAACTCCCTGACCATCAATATCTTCAAGCAGCCACTTCGTATCTCTTGTTGTAATAAAATCAGCACGGGGAGAATAAGCGTGGGTAGAACACCCAGCAGATACAATCATTACAAGGATAAAAAGGAATAGAAGCAGCTTTCTGTAAGTTTTAAAAATACTCATTTTCAATCCTCCGTTACTATCAACATAACCGCAACTGACAGAATTTGATAGAAAAAAATGGATAAAATGAGTTTTAGTAACTTAAATGCCGCAAAGCATGAAGCCCAGTATCAGCCCACATTTATCTATGCAGGAGGAATAGAATTCCTTGTGCTTTTTTGTGCGCGACCGATTCTCCTTACCAAAATAGAACTCTGCAATTGAAATGGGAGTCAACCTGTTTAGAGCGGCATAGTTAAGCAGCTTCGGCGCACAGCAGTCACCGGTCCCGGTAGGCAACCCGCCGGAGGTAGTTGCTATCTCCGGCATGGTTCCTTTATCACCGTGAAAATTATGAATGGTGTAGATGGTATGAATCTCACGCATCAAGCCCCGGGATAGATCTTTACGGCTTTGTGCAAGAACCCTGTACTGATCCGAGCCCTGCTCAAGACAGCTCATCTCCCTGCCGAGAGCCTTGATCTTTCTTTCCGTCTTGGATGTAAGGGCAATAAATTCATCTTCATCAATAACGGGCGACACCCATCCCGGAGCATTCCATCTACTGTTATACTGCCCAGAGAAAGCGCGTACAGTACCCAGCTCTCCCTTTTGATCATGATAAAGCATCACTCCGAACATCTGCCCCCGGGCACTGCCGAACAGATAATCGGTACTGAAAACTTCGTCGGCCTGTTCATGGGGCACTTCGAAATCTATCCGCTTTTCACGTTCAAGGAT
The DNA here is from genome assembly GCA_963676495.2 of Maridesulfovibrio sp. GTDB lineage: Bacteria > Desulfobacterota > Desulfovibrionia > Desulfovibrionales > Desulfovibrionaceae > Maridesulfovibrio. The sequence goes on from CAXXRF010000003.1 coordinate 1,435,169, forward strand.
TTTCATCAGTTCCATACAGTATGGAACTGCCATTTCAGATTTTAGGGAATGAACGGTTCGGCACTTCTCACAGTAGCCGGAAATCTGGAGGGCGGTCTCCGCAGACACTTGCATAAGGCACATCCTTAGGATTTCAAAAAACGGGGACATGCTCCAAGCACATCCCCGTTTATTATATTCAATCACGTAAGAACTGATGGGCCCTGTTCAACGTGCCGACGGAACAAAGTTGTACTAGGATACAACTCCATTAAAAGTTACAGACACAATTCCATACTCAATCTTTCCCTTGGGTGCGTTAACAACAACCTCATCACCCTCCTGCTTACCGAGGAGAGCTTTTCCCACGGGAGATTCGATAGAGATGATACCTTTTTTAAAGTCACTCTCGTCAGGTCCCATGATGGTGTATGTTTTTTCGTCACCGGTCTCAATGTCTTCAAGCTCGACTGTGGCACCAAAAGTAACCTTGCTGCCACCAAGAGTGGACATGTCCACTACATTGAACTGGGGGATTCGGGATTCGATATAATTAATCTTTGCTTCAAGCATTCCCTGTCGTTCACGTGCTGCGTGGTATCCGCCGTTTTCTTTGAGGTCACCCTCTTCACGTGCTTCTGCAATGGCCCTGATTATTTCCGGGCGTTCTTTTTTGAGCTCTGCAAGCTCTTTTTTAATTTTTTCAAAACCTTCTTTTGAAATGGGGATATTGCTCATTTCATAAACCTCGAATAATTCCGTCGTTGTCAATAAAAATGCAGCCACTTAAAGGAAACATATTCCCTAAAGTGAAGCTGCTGGTATACAGGGCAGCCATCGGCTGCTGAAGAATTCTGCCTAGAACATCCTTGTCACTTGGTCAAGTCGCTTTTGAGCCCTGTTTTTTCAGGGAATGGACAAGAAGCAAGTCCCGGTTAGGCAGGAAACATATTTTAAGATCAGTAAAAAATAAGTCAAGTTAAGGTTACGGCAAATTAATAAATTTCTTTATTCGCAGATTATGACACCTCTGTAATCACCTAATTTATACTGGATTTAAGTGTTGCGTACACGTAAAAGGTGTGCGCAATATTTACTACATAATCTATTAAAGAGGCGAGGCGTTCAGTGGAGGAAAATATTAAGACCATCCAGAAAAAGGACCTCAAACCCGGAATGTTCGTACGCAGCTACGGCCTGGGGACTTTCAAGGATCCTTTTGTAGAAGTGGACCGGTATATCGAGTCCTATGAAGATATTGCCAAGTATCTTCCTGATGACACAAGCCGGGTTGAAATTCTTACGGATGCCTTTCTACCGGAAATAACCGACAGGAAGAATAAAAAGACAACCGATGCGAAACAGGCGGCGCAGAACTTGTCCGAAGCACTTCCTCATGCCCGTCAAATCCATGATGAAGCACTGGAATACGCCAGAAAATTCATAGATGACGTAAAAAACGGCAAAACCATCCAACTTGAAGAAGCCGAACCCATGATCGGCAATGTTATCGACAGTATTTCTTCAAACGAACCGGCAGCACTGACCCTTGCCTTCCTTAAAAGATACGACGAGTATACATATACCCACTGTATTAATGTGAACCTGTATTCCTTACTCCTTGGCAAATCACTTGGTCTTGATCGAAAGAAATTAGAGAAACTGGGTATAGCCGCCATGTTTCATGATGTAGGAAAAGGACTGGTTCCTAACGAAGTCCTGAACAAACCCGGCAAACTCTCTGATGAAGAGTTTGAAATCATGAAAGGTCATTCAATGAAGGGACTTGATGTTCTGAAGGAAGTGAAAGGGCTTGATCTTTCCATTCTCCGCGGGGTTGTTGAGCATCATGAACGCTTTGACGGGACCGGCTACCCCCGTAAACTTAAAGGGGAAAAGATCCATCCTTTTGCCAGAATAATTGCCATTGCAGATGTTTACGATGCTCTCACCAGTGTGAGGGTATATAAAAAGGCAATGACACCGGCCAAAACCTTGAGCCTTATGTTCAAATGGAGCGGTACCGATTTTGATAAAGGATTCCTGAACCGTTTTATCCGCCTTATGGGAATCTACCCCCCCGGGACTATTGTTCAGCTTGATGACAATCGCTTTGCCTTGGTCCTTGAAACCAATGAAGCAACTCCTTTGAAACCGAAAGTGAAGGTGATGTTCAACCGCAGGCTTCAACCTGTAAAGCCAGAATGTATAGATCTGTCTACATACACGAACAATGGATCTGAACTCAAAGTTCTGCGCCAGCCTGACCCGGAAGAATTGGGCATTGATATGAATCAGCTCGCCAGCTTCCTAGTGTAAGCACTCATCCCGGGCTGCCCTGGATACCGGATTCAGCCCAGTGTACATAGGCATAATTATCAGCGGCGAAGTGATCTTGTTTTAGATGAAAGCGTGGCTTAACACTGAGATGCCTTTGATCTTATTTGCGCAGTCCTGAAAATAGAGATGTATCAAGACAGTCATAAAGCATGGCTTTCGCATGATTGACAATTGCACAAATAAACCACGGCTAAATTTCTACCCACTTTGACAAAGAGTACAAAACCATACCACCGCTGAATAGATTATCGGCTCAGGCAAAATCGCCGTTAGCAGTTTCTTCAAGGATTACCTGCCTGTTTGTTAAGAAACACGTTCATATAAAAACAAAGAGACGAAGGTTCAGGAGCCCCAGCACAAAAATATCAGCAATCGCGACGAGACCAGAAAACAACAGTAAAACCGAAACACGTTGTTGTGCAAAGCAGTCTGCCTGTGAATAACAGCTCTGGTCCCGCCAACTATATTATATACTCCATCTCTGAAAACACTTTCTCCTCATCATAAAGATCAGGATACTTGGCACTCACTTTCTGCATTGTTGAAAAGAACTCATCCCAGCCTAAAACCTCAGCTACCATTTTCTTATCTACAAAGATCTTGAATGTTGTTCCTCTGGGGCATTTAGTCAGATTCAGTTCAAGTACACCCGAAGGCACACTTTCCAGCCATACTGCCGACCATGAAGTTCTATCCCCTTCTGTCTTTTTATACTTTTCAAAATAAGCTTCAAAAATCCTCTCAATCTCACTGCGTTGCATCTTGACCTCATTACGGCTTGTTTTCTTATTGATCAGCCCTGGATTTGCCCAAAGCTAAACTGATAATTACGGATTTCGCAGTGTTCATATTTACATTAATGTTGTTCCTTTGGAAGAAATCTATTCAAGAGCATGTTCTGCACAAAATAATACAAACTTGTAGTTTTCTACCTTCTCGAAACTATTTTTTTACATTTTTGAAACTTTTTCATCAATCAAACAAGAACAACTAAAAACACCCCAGCTACAAAGCAATCCTAAAGCCCAAATTATGGTTCTAAATCCCCCACAACCCATCCCGATTCAAGCTTATTTGACTAAATATAAACAGCCTGTTTTTTAGTTTTTGATAATTTTGATCACATTTTGTCATATCATATTTAAGCACCCAAAAGAGATGTAAACAGCAACTACACAAGCCTCTAATCAAGGCCCGCCATGCAATTAAATACATATATTTAAAGATATTACGCTCTACAAACCTTCCAGAAGACCAATTAACATCTCATAGCGATACTTGAGGTGTATTTACGGCTTAACGCACAAATGAAAACAATTTCGTTCTAAAAAAACTTCATTTTCGTATTTTTGTTTGCCAAATTTGTTTTTTTCTGCCATTGTGGCTTTCCTGAATCGCTCTAATCACCAAGAAGCAACCATTTTTATCCTGCTTTCGATTCAATTTCAGATCACTGAAAAACAGTTGTGCCAATTTTGAGAGGTGATAAACTCAAAATGTTAAAAACAAACCGGTGCAAATTACTCAATTCGAAACTTAATGATTAGAGCCAAGGTGGCTGATACATATTTCTTATAAACACATCAGCGGCCTGCCCTTAAGATTCCCGGAACGGGAAACCCTCCGGAAATCCCCGCCAGAAGCTACGGGCCCGCTGCATAGTGTTGAACCTTATAATCATGGAGTGAGCAGACAATATGTGCCGTTTATTTGCGCTTACCAGTCGCGATCCAATTTCACCCATGCTCGCCATCAATGCCCTCAACACAATGAAAGAAGGGCATGACGGTTCCGGCGTGGGACTCTGTCTCAGAGGACTTGGCGGTCGTTTTGAAGAGGAACTGCAGGGCTGCCCCATTCTGTCCGGTATTTTTACCGAAGCAGGACTGCGCAGACTTGAACAATATGCCATGGACCACGGATTCAAGTCCCAGTACAGCATTCTTTATACACCTGAGACCGAACCTCCGGCAGGAACTCCGGTTCGAGGCACATACGCAGCAATCGCCTACAAAGTTCCCAGGGGCTGGGATCAGCTTACTCCTGCACAGCAGGGAGAAAAACTGGTTCAGATGCGCCTTGACCTGAGAAAGATGGGTGAAGAAGAAGGTGACATCATGGTCTTCTCCTTCTGGCCTGACACCATCATTGTAAAAGAAGTCGGCGACCCTCTTGAAATCGGTGAATGGCTCCAGCTCGGCGCAAACCGCAATCTCTATGCCCGTCACATTCTTGCACAGGGAAGGCAGAACACCAACTACGCCATCAACCTCTACGCATGTCACCCCTTCTTTATTGAAGGCGTAGCCACCATGACCAACGGTGAAAACACAGCTTTCATCCCCATTAAAGAATACCTGCAATCCAGAGGCGTAACAGGATACGAGGGCTATCAGTCCGACTCAGAAGTATTCACCCATATCGCTCACTACACCACCAAGCGCCTGGGGCTGGACATTGCTGCCTACAAACACGTCATCACTCCGCTCATGGATCAGGAAATGGCCGACCACCCGGACCGCGAATTCCTGGCTACTATCAAACGATCCTGTCGCAAGATGATCATTGACGGTCCCAACTGTGTTATCGGCACTCTTGATGACGGTTCCATGTTTATGGTTCAGGACCGTAAAAAACTTCGTCCCGGCATTGTGGGCGGAAAAGACGGCATTTATGCTTTCTCTTCCGAAGTCTGCGGCATTGACGCTGTCATTCCCGATCGTGACAGATCCAAAGACTTCCAGCCCATGCACCTCGATACAGTAATCGTCGGACCCGACTGCAAGGAGATAATCACATGCTCACAGAAAGACCAATTACCCCGTCAACTTTAGGCGTTAAAGACCTGAACTGGCAGATCGAGTGGGACAAGGATCTCTGTACCCAGTGCGGTCGCTGCACTTCAGTCTGTCCGGTTAACGCAATTGAACTCGGCGTTCACCGCAAGCGCGAGATAGTAACTCCCGCCGGCCTGCGCACCAAAGCCGAAAACAAATACTCCATCTTTTACGGCATCCGCCAGAAAACCGATCCCGCATACGCATGCATCGGATGCTCCATGTGCAACATGGTCTGTCCGAACAACGCCATCGGTCCCAAAAGAGAAGAAGGGTCCACCACCCAGAAATTCCACAATGACCGTGGAGGTCAGCCCCGCACCCGCGGTGGTCGCCGCAACTCAGGTGAATCACTGCTGGACCAGATCAAATTCATGCGTATCTCCATGCTTACCGACCCCGCACTTGATGCAGGTAGACATGAATTCCGCCTGAACACCCTGCTTGGACGCGTTCAGTCTCCTGAAGAAAGCCTCAAAACCTATCAGGAACAGGGCTGGAAGCCTCCGGTACGTGAAATTTATCCTCTGGTTATCGGTGGTATGTCCTTCGGTGCAATGTCTCCCAACATGTGGGAAGGCTTGCAGATGGGTGTTGCCTACTTGAACGAAGAACTGAACATGCCAGTACGCATCTCCACCGGTGAGGGAGGCTGTCCTCCCAGACTGCTGCGTTCGCGCTTCCTTAAATATGTAATTCTCCAGATCGCATCCGGTTACTTCGGCTGGGATGAAATCATCCACGCCATTCCCGAGATGAAGGTCGACCCCTGTGCTATCGAGATCAAATACGGTCAGGGCGCAAAGCCCGGTGATGGCGGTTTGCTGATGTGGTATAAGGTCAACAAGCTTATCGCTGCTATCCGCGGTGTTCCCGAGCGCGTCAGCCTGCCCAGCCCCCCGACTCACCAGACTCAGTACTCCATTGAAGAGTCTGTAGCCAAGATGATCCAGTCCATGAGTATGGCCTGGGGCTTCAGGGTACCGGTTTACCCTAAGATCTCCGCCTCCTCTACTTCTCTGGCGGTTCTCAACAACCTTACTCGTAACCCCTACGCAGCTGGCCTTGCCATCGATGGTGAAGATGGCGGTACCGGTGCGGCATACAACGTTTCCATGAACCACATGGGGCACCCCATCGCCAGCAACCTGCGTGACTGTTACAACGCACTGGTTGTAACCGGTAAACAAAACGAACTGCCGCTTATCGCCGGTGGTGGTATCGGTAAATCCGGCAACCTCGCTGCCAACGCCGCAGCCCTGATCATGCTCGGCGCAAGTGCCGTTCAGGTCGGCAAATACGTAATGCAGGCCGGCGCGGGCTGTCTTGGCTCCGAAAAAGACCGCTGCAACGTATGTAACATCGGTGTATGTCCCAAGGGCATCACTTCCCAGGATCCCAGACTTTATCGTCGCCTTGATCCTGAAAAGGTCGCCGAAAGGGTTGTTGACTTCTATCTGAGCTTTGACACTGAAATCAAAAAGATTATTGCCCCTCTGGGCCGCTCCACATCACTGCCTATCGGCATGGCGGATGCGCTTGGTATCAGTGATCGTGCTGCTGCTGACAGACTCGGCATCAAGTACGTGGTTTAACAACAGCTCACGATATACGGAGATATAAAATGTCTACAGAAAAAGTATGCATCAGCGGTCTCGAAGAAGGCGCCCGTATTGAATCACGTATCCTTGAAGAACGGATTCAAAAAGCGGTGGCCGACGGAGCCCGCAGACTTGAAATAAACGCCATGGGCCAACACGGCATAGGCGGACGACTCTGGATTTCCAAGGAAGAACCCATTGAGATCGACGTTATCGGAACATCCGGTCAGCGTCTTGGTTCCAAGGGCTTCCCCGGAACAGTTATCAACGTGCACGGCTCTGTTTCCGATGACGTAGGCTGGCTCAACGCCGGTGCTGAAATCATTGTTCACGGCAACGGTTCTAACGGTGCATGTAACGCCATGGCGCAGGGTAAAGTCATCATCAACGGCGACATCGGTGCCCGCGGTATGACCATGACCAAAACCAACCCCCGTTTCGATCCTCCTGAACTCTGGGTTCTCGGCTCGGTTGGTGACTATTTCGCAGAATTCATGGCTGGCGGCACCGCGGTTGTCTGCGGCTATGAGCCTCAGAACCCTGATAATGTACTCGGATTCCGTCCTTGTGTCGGTATGGTTGGCGGACGCATCTTTGTTCGCGGCCCACACGGAGAGTTCTCAACTGCAGACGCCATCCTCGAGCCTATCACTGATACAGACTGGGAATGGCTCACTGCAAATCTGAAAGAGAACCTTGCCAAGATCGACCGCTCCGAAATTTACGATTCGCTCGTAAACAGAAAGGAATGGCAGCTCATTCGTGCAAAGTCCCCCTTTGAAAAAAGCGGTAAAAAACGCCTTTCAATGTCTGAATTCCGTTCCAGGGTGTGGGACGATGAGCTGGGGCAGGGCGGTCTCATCGGCGATCTTACCGACCTCGACCGCAGCCCGATTCCGCTTATCACCCACGGCGAACTGCGCCGCTTTGTTCCTGTCTGGGAAAACCGCAAATATCAGGCTCCCTGCCAGTCTGCATGCCCTACCGGAATGCCGGTACAAAAACGCTGGCAGCTGGTCCGCGACGGTCTCGTTGATGAAGCCGTGGATCTTGCTCTTGCGTACACTCCTTTCCCGGCAACCGTCTGCGGTTATCTCTGCCCCAACCTCTGCATGGACGGCTGTACCCGTGGCGTAAGAGAACTTTCCGCAATTGATATCACTAAACTCGGACGTGAAGGTGTTAACAGCCCGGCTCCCGAGCTTCCTCCCCTTTCCGGCAAAAAAGTTGCTGTAATCGGTGGCGGCCCAGCCGGTATATCCGTCGCATGGCAGATTCGCCGCAAAGGTCATGAAGCGGTAGTTTACGATATGTCCGACAAGCTTGGCGGAAAGATTTCTTCTGCCATCCCCTCCAGCCGCATTCCTCAGGAAGTGCTGGATACCGAGCTTGAGAGAGTTTCCAAAGTTATTCCGCATGTACACATGCAGAAAAAACTCACTGCAGACGATTTCGCTGAACTGCGACAGAATAATGATGCTGTTGTTCTTGCCATCGGTGCCCAGAAGCCCCGCATCATTCCTCTGCCCGGCCACGAGCGCATCACCCCGGCTCTTGAGTTCCTCAAGGATGCCATGAAAGGCAAAGCCGAAGTTGGCGAGCGCGTTGTAATCATCGGCGCAGGTAACGTTGGCTGTGACGTGGCAACTGAATGTTCGCGCCTTGGTGCCAAGGATATCCTGCTTATCGATATCCAGAAACCGGCTGCTTTCGGTAAGGAAAGGGAAGAAGCTGAACACGCAGGTGCTAAGTTCCGCTATCCCTGTTTCACTCAGGAAGTAACTGAAGAAGGCGTTGTGCTTAAATCAGGAGAGGTTCTTCCGGCCGACACTGTTATCATGTCCATCGGTGATACCCCTGATATCGAGTTCCTGCCTGACACCATTGCCCTTGATCGCGGTCACATCGTGGTCAACGAAGATTACCAGACCACTGAACCCGGCGTTTACGCCATCGGTGATGCTGTCCGCCCCGGCCTGTTGACCCATGCTATCGGTCACGGCCGCCACGCAGCCGAAACTCTGGATGAAATATTCACCGGCAAGCGTCCGCATGCAGACCCCAAGGAAGTCATTGATTACAGCCGTATGACCCTTGAATACTTTGATCCGCGCCTGACCGAATTCGGTGACATGAAAACCTGCGCGCAGGAATGCTCTTCCTGCGGTTCCTGCCGCGACTGCGGACTCTGTGAAACAGTCTGTCCGCAATCTGCTATTTCCCGCAAGGGTCTGGAAGGCAAAGACTTCGAAATGGTCTGCAATCCTGAAAAATGCATTGGTTGCGGTTTCTGCGCCAATGTCTGCCCATGCGGAATCTGGAGCATAGTTGAAAACAGCCCTATGGGTTAACCATACAGTCTTGAAGATTCAGGGCCGCCGGATGGACCGGCGGTATCTGATGGGTTCTTAAGATAGGCAAGGCCGCCGGATTTTCCGGCGGCCTTATCTTTTTGTGGACAGAACCATCATGAATAACAGAATATCCCGAGATTAGATCAAATAAGGAGAGCGCGATAATGAGATACGCCTGCAATGAAGATCTTGTCCGCATAGTGGAAATTTACAATGAGGCAGTGCCGACAAGACTGGCTACCGCTGATACGGAAAAAGTTTCGCTGGAATCAAAAAAGCAATGGTTTGAAAATCACACCAGAGACAAACATCCCATAATGGTTCATGAGGAGGATGACAAAGTTCTCGGCTGGGTAAGTTTTGAACCTTTTTACGGACGCCCCGCATACGCACAGACGGCAGAAATAAGCATCTACATAGACCAGAGTTATTGTTCAAGAGGGCTTGGGTCAAAACTTCTGCAGAAGGCACTCAGACTTGCACCTGATCTTGGGATTAAGTGTGTGGTCGGCTATATCTTTTCCCACAACAAACCAAGTATCAAACTTTTTACAAAATTCGGTTTTGAAGAATGGGGCCGACTCCCCGATATAGCGATCATGGATGGGAACAGATTCAGCCTTTCAATTTTAGGTCTACATCTTGCCCAGTAGCACAAACTCTACCATTCGAAGAGAAACTCTGACACAAAAGATCAAAAGGGTTACAGCTGAAAGCGTTTCGATTTCTGAATACGACGTTGCATGGCCTCTGATGTTCAACGAAGAGAGGAACCATCTTTATGAATGCCTCCCTGACGGACTGATTATCAAGATAGAACACTTTGGATCCACTTCCATACCGGGAATGCCGGCAAAGCCCATAATCGATATGATCATTGAAATTTCTGACGAGGATAAAGGGAAAGCCATTATTCCCGAGACACTGGAGCCAAAGGGCTACGACTGTTTCTGGCGACCTTTGGGAAGCACGGATAAACCTCCATACTTTACTTGGTGCATTAAAAGAAACAAAAAAGGCCTGCGCACCCACCATTTACATTTTGTGAGGCCGGGATTCAAAGATGCCGAACTGCGTTTTCGGGATGTCCTTTGTAAAAATCCCCAAATAGCCAGAGCTTACTCAGAACTCAAAAAGAGCCTATCCCAGGAATTCACCACGGACCGCGTGGCTTATACACAAGCCAAAGGGCAATTCATCCGTGAAGTACTGATGCTACAAACTTAAATCTGTCCACAAAACCTGATTTCTACCTCTTCGCTTGGCTTCATAGAGCATGGAATCAGCAGCAATGGTCATATCCTGCGGGACGGAACCTGTTGAGGGAAACACGGTTACACCACCAAGGCTTGCAGTAATTACATTACCGGCAGAAGAATAATCATGGGTAATACCCAGCTCGGCGATCATGACTCTTATTTTTTCAGCAAGAAAACTTGCCCCGGAAGCATCGGTCTCCGGTAACAGAAGAACAAACTCCTCTCCTCCGAACCGGGCAGCCATATCACCGGGTCTTCTGGCTTCGCCCATCAAAACGCGGGCCACCTTTTTAAGAACCTCATCTCCTGCGGTGTGTCCATAATTATCGTTGTACTGCTTGAAACAATCCACATCCATCATTGCCAGCGAGATAACATCTCCCGAACGCTGACAACGCCGCCACTCCTTTTCAAGGCTGAGCTCAAAACTTCTGCGGTTCGGCATTTCCGTCAACCCGTCGAGATTGGCAAGTCCCTCAAGCAGCTTCCTCTGGCGTGAGATTGTAAGGTGGTTCTTGACCCTCGCCTTTACAATAGGAGGGTGAAACGGCTTACGTATATAATCAACAGCACCCATTTCAAGACCACGGGCTTCATCCTGCTTGGAATCAAGGGCTGTAATAAATATTACCGGGATATCTTTGGTATGGTCATTTGCCTTGATCTTGCGCAGGACCTCGTATCCATCTATTTCAGGCATGATGACATCAAGCAGGACAAGATCAGGCGGAGTTTCTGAATTGACACGGTCAAGGGCCTGATTTCCGTTCTTGGCCAAGATGACCTTATAGTCCTGCCGCAGCAGATCAGATAGGACATTAAGGTTTAACCGCTCATCATCAACAACCAGAATTTTAGACTTATCTTCCATTGTACTATCCATCAGTAAGGTTCATTCCAATCTTTTCTGCAATCCTTTCCAGAATAACGCAGCCTTCATCAAAATCGTAATTTTCAATATCTTCAGTCAGCTCATCAAGAAGTTCTTCAAACCCTTCCGGGTTGAAATAAACCCTCAGTTTTTCGAGCAGATAAAATGATTCCGCATCTCCTTCGCGGAGCATCTTATACAACTTATCAATAAGATTGTAACTTTTTTCCTGATCAAAAACATTCTCATGGACCTGACTTGTTAAGGACTGGCCAACACAACCCAATCCTTCAATTATCAGCTCCAATTCAGATGAAAACAACTCCAGATCCGACCTGAAGGTGTCATAATCCCTTTCCCGGAGGTCTCCATCCATAATTCGACATAATTCATACAACCCGAAAGCACCAATATTGCCGGCCACCCCTTTCAAGGAATGAAGTTTAACGGCAACAGCAGAATAATTTTCCTGTTCCGCCAGTTCCCTGATCATTTTGTTAAACCCTGCATAGTCCTTACGAAACCCCTGCAAGACTCTCAGATATCCCTTTAAATTACCGCCGATATTCTTCAATCCCTGTTCACAGTCCACTCCCGCAACCTCAGGAAGAAAACCTTCTCTGACATGATCAAGCTCAGCAAGCGGAACATAAGGCACTTCAGCAGTAGTTAAAAATCTATTTAAGGCCTCGTGGAGTTTTTGCGGATCAATTGGCTTGGTCAGATGCTCATTCATCCCGGCCTCAAGACTCTTCTCACGATCTCCCCGCATTGCATGAGCTGTCATGGCAACAATGGGAAGTTTTTTATAACGCTCATCGGAACGGATAAGTCGTGTTGCAGTCAATCCGTCCATTTCCGGCATCTGAATATCCATAAAAACCAAATCGTAAGTGGTCTGCCAAAGAGCTTCCAGAGCTTTCCGCCCGTTCTCCGCAACATCCACCTCAACGCCGAAACCCTCAAGCAGCCTCTTTGCCACCTGCTGATTGAGTTCATTATCTTCCACAAGAAGAACACGGGCAGACTTCGTGCTCAACACAGCTTCAGGCGCATTATCCCTGACGGTTTCGGCTACAGGTTCTTTTCCCATTTCAAACTCATTACGCAATGACTCATAAAGGGAAAGACGAGTCACCGGCTTTGAAATAAAACCGTCAACTCCGTTTAAAGCTGCCCTTTTCCTGAAATTCTCATCAGCATCCACAGGAACCATCAGGATAACCGGAATATCTTGAAGAATTTGAATATCCCTTATGATTGAAACGGCCTCAAGGCCGCCAAGGCCGGACATTTTCCAGTCCATGTAAACCAGATCAAAACCATTTCCGGACTCCTGAGATTCCTTCAATGCGTCAATTGCACTGACAGCCGAAGACTTCTGAATCACATTGAAAGATAAATTTTCAAGAGTTGTCCCGATAAAGCCCTGAGTAAGCGGGCTGTCGTCCACAACAAGAACCTTCATTGCATGCATGAAGTCTGGAACGACAAAATCAACTCCGCTTTCAATAACATCAAAGCTTATTGTAAACGAAAACCTGCTGCCGACACCCGGTTCACTCTCAACACTGATAGCTCCCCCCATCTGAGTGACAAGACTGTTGGTAATGGCAAGACCAAGCCCGGTCCCGCCATATTTACGGGTAGTTGAGGCATCAGCCTGAGTAAATGAGCTAAAAAGACTGTTCAGTTCATCAGCATTAAGTCCTATTCCGCTATCCTGAACAACAAATTCAATATCAGCCCTGTCTGCACATTCACCGCAACAGGAAACAACGAGTGAAACTTCACCCTCACCGGTGAATTTAACAGCATTGTTGACCAGATTGGTCAAAACCTGTTCCAGGCGAAGCGGGTCACCGTAAATCTTGTGAGGAACGTCCTTAGCAACGGAAAGAATAAAATCAATTCCTTTTTTCTCAGCTTTAACCGCAACCATATTGCAGATCTTACTTAGAACCTCATCAATATCGAACTCAACATCCTCAAGGACAAATTTACCTGCCTCAATTTTGGAAAAATCGAGAATATCATCAATAATTGAAAGAAGAGAATCCGCAGAGGACAACATTTTATCAAGATATTCCTGTTGACTTGAATCAAGGTCGGACCCCTCAAGCAGACTGCCGAACCCTACAATACTGTTCATTGGAGTTCTTATCTCATGGCTCATATTTGCCAGAAATTCAGACTTCACACGGGTAGCAGCCTCTGCTGCAATTCTGGCCCTCTGCAACTCCTGCTCGACACGTCTTCGCTCTGTAACATCGCGCATACACTCAATAGCACCGACGATCTTACCGGTATCATCCTTAAGGGGCCCGGCAACCCCCCACAGGTAAGCACCCTTTCCATCAAAGGACTGCGGAGTATAAACCTCCCCGTAAAGAACATTTCCCTTAACTTCTACAGACTCGTATCTGCCTGCAGGAAGTTCACATCCGTCACATAAGGCGGAATCAATCAGAATAGGCCGCCTTTCATTGTAAAAAGGAAGTGCGTATGCATAATCACCCCGCCCTATCATCTCTTCCTTACTGACTCCTGAAATCTCTTCAATGGCCTTGTTCCAGGCCACTACAATTCCATCGGAATCAATAACCATGGTCGGGTCAGGCAGAAATTCAATAATATCATTCAATCTGTGATAAGAAGCACGCAGTTCCCTTTCCCCGAGCCTTCGATCTGTAACATCCCTGAAGCTCCATACACGGCCTACAATATCCCGGCCGATCCGCTGGGGATTGGAATACCGTTCAATAATCCGTCCATCCTTTAGTACCAGCTCGTCAACCTGACCTGTATCAGATTCAAGTGAGTAGTCCCACAGGCTCTTCATGCTTGACTCTCTGCTGTCTACCTGATCAGCGATAAAACCGAACACATCTGAGACTATCCCTGATTTGAGATCAAACTCTGAAAGTTTCCACATGGAAGCAAGACGGCTGTTCCATGCAACAACCCTCCCGTAACCATCAACAGCAAGAATTCCATCCGCAGACGATTCAATGGTAGCAGTCAGCAGTGAAACAGTACGTTCTATCTCCTCCTGCACTTTGCTCTGCTCCGTAATGTCGGAAACAGTTCCCTGCAGAAAGACTTCTCCGCTGACTTCAAGCTTACGGACCCTGACCCGTGCCAGAAAGTCATCACCGTCGAGTCTTCTGCAGACGACTTCGAAATCAAGACCGCCGCTCTTAAGGATGTAATTATGCCTGCTTTCCATCAGGGCCATCGACTGCTTTCCATCCGGTTGAACAGGAGGCATTAACGAGACCAGACTATATGAAAGCAACTCTTCCTCAGAGCTGCATCGAAACATTGCAACAGCTTCAGGATTCGCGCTTACAATATTTTTATTCAGATCCATAAGGATTACCGCGTCACTGGCAAAATCAAACAGGGCCCTGTACTTGACTTCTCTCTCAATCAGCGCGGCCTCACGGGCTTTCCTCTCGGTAATATCACGCAGAACAACATGGAAAATTTCTCTATCGCTGTATGAAATGGGAGTTATGAGCACCTCTACAGGGAACGTGCTGTTATCCTTTCTCCGTATAATCCACTCAAACCTAGCTCCCCCGCTATCGCGGACCATCTGGGCAATCAGAGGAATTTCCAGAGAGGAAGAACTCCCGTCAGGCTGAAATTCAGGAGAAAAATCATTTGGTGAAAGCCCCAGCATTTCCTCCTTGGAGCTCATTCCCAGCAGATTATAGGCTGCGGTATTGCATTCTGTTACCTTCAAATCCTCAAGCAGCACAGTTGCATCTGCAGAATCCTCAAAAAGGCTTCTGAATCGCTCTTCACTATCCATCAAGGCCCGGGTCTGGATTCTTCCCTGCTCCAGCAGCTGAACCCTCTCAAGCGCAAGACCTATGTATGATGATATAAAAACCAGTACGTCCAGATCATCCTTGCTTAGCCTGCTTTTCTTATCATAACTTTGTACGGCAATAACTCCGACAGTTCGCCCTTCAAGCTTCAAAGGAGCTCCGATCCAGATTGCAGCTTCATGACCGACAAGCTCGTAATTGCCCTTTTCAGCCATTTTTTTTCTTATCTTTTTATCCACATACAAAGGGGTACCGGATCTTATTACATAGTCGGTAAGTCCATAACTTATTTTCCGGGGTTCAAGGTAAGATTTGTTTTCATCTGAAAAATATGGATAGCTTATAGTACCGGTGTCAGAGTCGTAGGAAGCTATAAAAAAATTACGGGCATAAACAAGGCTGTTTATCTGGCTGTGAATAAAGGAATAAAACTCATCAATTCCAGAAACACCAGTTACAGCAAGGGCAATCCTGTTCATCACCCCATGCACCTTTTCCATTCTTCTGCGCCGAGAAACTTCAAGGTTGAGCGAACTGTTGAGCTTCGAAAGCTTTCTGTTCCAGATAAAAACAAGAAGAACAATGAGAAGGAGAACACCCGTAAGTTGGGCAAAAACCATGAGATCTCGATCAGAAGGCAGGTCACTGAATCTTTTGGAGGGGATCTGATAATGAACAGCTGCATCAGAATTAGAAAATACAGCACTGGAAAGTTTGTCATCAACTATACAGTGGGAAAAATCCGCGCTGCCAAACAAAATGACACAAAAAGCAGCAAGACCTGCCAACATTTTTTTTGCTGCCGTACAAAAAGGCATTCTTCCTCCGGATCAAAACTTCTTTAAAAGATTTCAATTTCTAACACTTGGCCCATAAGAGCTCAAGAAGACAAATAAGTGCTGGAAACTTCTGCCGTCTCCAAATGGCTTTGTTGTTAAAAAACTGCTGTTGTGTTCTTATAACAGCATGAAAAAACTATTCACTTCAATTGTAATCATTTTGTCCATGATTCTTATTTCAGCAGACAATTGCGAGGCCAAGCGCCCTTCATGGGGTAAATATATAAAGCAGGCAAACAAATGCCTGCATGGAGACGATTACGATTGTGCCATAAGCAATTTTCATAAGGCCTTAAAACGAATGGGGCATGGAGACAGAAGGCCGGAAATGCAATGTTACTACGGTCTGGGTAAAGCATACAAAGCACAGGCCAGATATGATCTTGCAGAAGAAAATTTTATTAAATCACTGACCCTTGCTGAAAGAACAAACGACAGCAACATGAGCGGGCGTCTGCTAATGCACTTGGCTGAAATATACGGCAAATGGGGCGATCATAAAACAGTACTGAAATATTTGAAAAAAGCAGCTGTAAAACTTGAAAACAGCTCTGATGCCAAAGTGCTGGCTGTTCTCAACACTTCCACTGCCATGAGTTACAAGAAAACCCGCCAGTTTGACCTCGCAGAAAAACATCTGCTTAAAGCTCTGGACTATGCGGGAAAAGGAACCTCCATAAAACAAAAGGCTCTGGTCTGGAGTAAACTGGGAGAAATCTACCTTCGAAACCGAAAACCAGATCAAGCACTTGAGGCTTTTACCAAGGCTCTGGAGATTAACGAAAAACTCGGAAAAGAAAGTATCGTAGCCACAGAACTTAACGACATTGCCAAAATTCATATTGGCAGCAAAAATCTGAAAGAAGCTGAACTGTTACTTCTTCAGGCCCTGCAGATAAATCAAAGACTGGGCCGCGACAAGAACATTGCAGACGACCTGCACCTCCTTGGTGTTGTAGCTTATGACCGTGGCGATACTTCTTCTGCCATCAAATACCTCAGTCAGGCTGTTAAAATCAAAAATAAACTGCGTGAAACAGCGAAAGGAAGCGCCCGCCGGACCTACCTTTCCAGCCAGATCAATTCCTACAACAGACTCATAGACGTCTATTCCGCCGCTAAAAATCCGGACGGTTTTTTCACGACCTTTGAAATGAGCAGAGCGAGACAACTGGCGGAAACAATCGGAAGAGACGCTCCGGACAATAAACTTACACTCAAAGGTATGCAAAGCATCATTCCTGAAAAAACAGCAGTCCTGATGTACAGTGTCACCGGCAAAAACAGGTTGCGTCTTTTAGCATTTACATCGGCTTCATCCATAGTGAAACGTCTTAAATTCAATGAATTTACCGCAGCAGTCAACAATTCCCAAACTATTATGACCGCAGAATTAAGTAAAACCGACCTGCCCGAACGAGGCTTCAGAAGTACAGCCAAGAAGGAATTGAAGAAACTTCCCCCAATTCAGGATATACGCGAAGCGATAACCAGATACCGAACTTTTCTGGCAGATCCGGTAGATACATATATACAGGACCGGCTGTCTCTCTCCAGAGAACTTTACCGCATGCTCATTTCAAGTGCAGCGGACCTGCTCCGAGGCAAACAGCACCTGCTGATAATACCCGATGGCCCCTTAGCCCTGATTCCCTTTGAAACCCTGATAACCGACACCAACTGTTTTCTCGTAGAGGAATACGGCATCAGCTATATCCAGTCAGCCGGAATATACGACCTGCTTATTTCCCGCAAAAACAAGGCAGAGGAGCTCTCAATATCAGCCTTTGGCGGGGCAGAGTATCAGGGATCATACCAGCGGCCCGACCTGCCAAAAGGAACCTGCGAAGACGCGGCACTTGAAGAGGCCATAGACCGCGCCCTTAATGAAAAGACATCCCTATCCTTTGCATACGCCTGTCTGGATTATGATTCCTTTGCAGACCTGCCGGGAACGACAGCCGAGCTGGAAAGAATCGGTTCCATATTCAAAAAGCACAGACTCGTTACAGGTAGAGATGTTAATGAAAAGGCAATTCGTACCATGGCAGACCAAGGGGTCTTCAAACAGTTCAGCATACTCCATTTCGCTGTACACGGGCTGGCGCTGCCTACTTTTCCCGAACTCTCAGCACTTGTACTGAGCAGAAATGCAGAAGAAGGCTCTCAGGAAGGGTATCTGAATGCGGCTGAAATACAGAGTCTGGATATAGGAGCCAGATTTGTGAATCTTTCAGCCTGTGAGACAGGCCTTGGCGCCCTTGTGCGAGGAGAAGGAGTAGTTGGGCTGACTCACGCATTCCTGTCCGCCGGAGCAGGCGGCATCTCCGTTTCCCTATGGAACGTGGCGGATGATTCAGCAGTGGATTTTATGGAGGACATGTACACCGGGGTTGTAGGCGGAGAAAATTTTGACACAGCCATGTCAGCAACGAAAAGAAATTTTATAAATGGCAAGTTCGGCGAACGTTTCAAAAAACCTTACTATTGGGCCCCGTTCGTGTACTATGGTAAATAGTCAAACTAATATCAAGGTAAGGACGTGACCATGAACAAAATCAGCTCGAAACTAAAATTGATTCTTCCTTTTCTGACCATATTTATTTTCAGTATTCCAGTTTTTGCCAAAAGCCAGCCGCATATACAGCTAAGCACTGACAAGAAAGAATACATTGCAGGAGAAAGCCTTAATATAATCCTTAAGACTGACATTAACTGCAATGTTGTACTTATCTACGTCACTGCCGCGGGCGGTGCTGTGCGGATTCTCCCATCCGGAACCGATTTAAGCGGAAATGTGAAGAGCAAAAAAACATATAAAACCCCTGCCACCGGAGAAGACCGGGGCTTATACATTGCAGCTCCGTTCGGCAAAGAAACAATTATTGCCTACGCAACAGCTGCACCTTTACCAGAAATACCCGGCAAGGAAATAGGACCGGGACTCTACCTTGTTCCCGGCGGGGAACAGCAGTTGGATAAGCTCCTTCCCGATGCTTCAAAATCAATCTGGGAACTTGAAACATTCCCGAAAGACGAACGCGGACGTTTTCGTAAGTCAAAGCCGGAAGATCCAATCCACATGACCGGATCAGCAGGACAGACAAAAGACATCAAAGACGAAGGACTTAAATAGTAATGAACAGCTATCCTCTTCAGGGTCTTCGGTTCAAAGCCACCTGTATGGCGGCGTTGATATTCATGTTCTTACTTGCCGCCATACCATTATTCCCCGGTTTCTTCGGCAGGGTGGAATCTGCTCTTTACGATCAGAGAATCAGGCTTGCCGGGCCCATTTCAGGGTCAGAAAATATTGTTCTGCTGGACATAGATGATGCGAGCCTGCGCGAGTTGGGCAAATGGCCATGGGACCGCTCTATTCATGCAAAAGGGGTTGAGACATTATCCCGCTGCGAAGCAGACCTGATTGTGTATGACATTGTATTTCATGGCGATGGAAGTGCAAATGGGGATGATAGTCTCGTAAAAGCAGTCGGAGACAGCGGTAGGGTCATTCTCCCGGCAGGGTTCAGCCTGCACTATGAGCCGGAAATTATTCCAATAGAATTAAATGGGATTCAGCCTGCAATAGATAAATCAATCCTTAAAACACCAATCCCAGACCTTCCTGAAACCCCACAGGCAGACCGAAGCTTCCTGCCTCTTCCCCGTCTTGCGAATCAGGCATATAAACTGGGTCATATCTCGGCAGCCCCAGATGAAGACGGGGTTCTGCGACGAGTCCCTCTGGCCATAGGTATCAATGGACAACCCTTTCCCTCAATAGGGCTGGAAGCTGCAATTCACATGCTTGAGATCTCCACCGTGAGATGGACAAGTGGATATTTTCTTCTGGAAGGAAAAGGTCATCCCATTTGCATTCCGGTGGATGAAAGCGGATCTATGGCTGTAAATTTCAGCGGAGGCTGGGGGGATGGCTTTACCCACCTCTCGTTTGCCGATGTTATTGTTGCATCCGGCGACCCTGAAGCCGAAAGCGAGCTGAAACAATTGATCAGCGGAAAAACGGTAATCATTGGCCAGACCTCTTCCGGAAGCACCGACATAGGTCCAACAGCTGTTTCCAGCGCAGAGCCACTGGCAACTATTCATTCCAACGCCATCAATACCATCCTGCGGCAGTCTTTCATTTATTCGGCACCACTTTGGGCAAACATCCTGGCAGCAACAGCGATAACAGGAGCTATCTGCCTGCTGGGATTTCGATTCGGACCGCGCAGATTCGTGCTGGCAACAGCGCTCTTAATCTCGCTGTATATCGCTGCAAATATTCTTCTCTTCATTTCAACCGGAGCAGTTCTTAACCTTAGTGGAATCATTTATTGCTCCATGAGTATCTTTCTGGTTGTCCTCGGCCTTAAATCACTGCTCCTGTTTGCGGAAAACGAAGCCCGCCGCATTGAACGGGAAAAGCTTCAGGTACAGCTTGATGCTGCCGGTAAAATTCAGTCTCATTTCTGGCCGCAAACACCAGATCTTGGAACCGGAGACAAAATCTTCGCATATTCAAGTCCGGCACTATTTGTTGGTGGTGACCTCTATGATATTATTCCCCTGGAAGATGACTCCTGGATAATCTACCTTGCCGATGTTTCTGGAAAAGGCCTGCCTGCAGCTCTGGTTATGGCTTCAACATGGACCCAGATACGTTCCAGCTCCGCACACCATAAAACCCCGGACAAACTGCTGGCAGCAGTCAATCGTAATCTTTACCCTTTTCTGGTAAGAGATAGTAATTTTGTTACCGTGTTAATGCTGCGGTACTTTCCTCAATCCGGGCTAATGCAATGGGTCAACGGAGGACACATGAAACCTTTGATCATCGGAAAAGACGGCCCCCGCGAAATCAGCGGCATGACCTGTATGCCACTTGGAGTTTTCGACGAAGCTGAATACAAAATGGAAGAGACTGTTCTTGAACCTGGAGAATCGTGCATCATGATGAGTGACGGCGTTACCGAGGCCGAAGACAGTGAAAAGCAGCTTTTGGGAGAAAAAAGGGTTATTGATGCCCTGCTTAAGGCCAAATCAGATTTCAAGGGCGAAGCTCTAGCCGAGACGGTCCGCAAGTGGCGCAACGATATTGAACAAAACGATGATACGACAATTGTGGAAATCAGGAGAAAACAAAACTGAAACGAATCAATCCAAGACAAGATTTCATCAAAATATAATGAATGTATGTTCCTTGGCTATACATGTCATCACCATCAAGAATTAGCATTATACTTATGACCAATATTAAACTTGGTAAGACCTTTTCTGCCAGAACATTCATGTCAACTTATCCGACCACTGGAAACATAAGTTAACACATTTTTATATCACTATTTTAGGCAGATAACTTGATACGGTAACTTTTCGAACCATAATCTTCTTTTCATCACTGGTTTTAATCGCTACTTAAATTTAACAGATGCATTGATCTGCATCCTCTACTCATCTTAAACACCTGTTATAATGAGATGTTTACACTATCCATTTACTTCACACCCGAATTCAATACAAGATAGCAACTTGGTACATATTTTGTACGCCAAAGCACCATTCTTAACCGTTAAAACAATACCAAGCGAGCATAAGATGGTCACTGCATCATTTATTAAACACACCATGGAGACACTAATTCGATAACATTAATCAACCACAACAGATTGAAAGTTAAGATACATAAACCAAAGCCAGTTTTTAATTGTAACTTTTTTCACAAACAAAATTGTAACTAGTACGATATATTATTACAACATCCTTTACAGAGCATGGAGAACCAACCAGCTTAAAACAAAAAGGCAAAACATTAACCTATAGCAAAGATAAAGCAATATGGTTGAAAGCAATAAGTTCAAACTTCTGTTTAAGGACCGAATTGGGATTGTCTTCGACATTACCCAGCTCATGCTGAAACACGAACTGAACATCATCTGTATGGAGGTGGAGCAAAAGGATGGATATGCCCAGATTTCAGTGGAAATAGACGCTGACAATGAAATTGATACAGCAGAAATGCTGAGACTTTTCTCCACCTTGCCCGGAATTGAAAGCCAGACAGAACTAAAACGATTACCTCAGGAAAAAAGAGAAAAGTGGTTCCGGATACTGTTTGATGGAATGAGTGAGGGAATCGTTTCAGTCAACTCTAAAGGCATAATCAACACAGCCAACAGTGTAGCCTGCCGCATACTTAACATACCTTACGAAAATCTAGTCAACACATACGTCGGTGAGATAACACCTAAAAACAACCTGCTTCTGGAGTGCATGCAAAAACGTGTTCCAATAAGCAGAAGAAAAACAGCAATGACCGACACAGGCCGTGTAGACTTCTACGGATCAGCAAAACCTATCCATAATTCATCAGGGGACTTTGTAGGTGCAGTCCTGCTCATGAAAGACCTCAAAGAAGTCAAGGCAATGGTCGATGCGGTAATGACTCCAATCGAAATCAGGTTTGATGATTTCATAGGTGAAAGCAAAGCAGTAAAAAACCTCATTACATTTGCCAAACGAATAGCCGAACTGGATACCATTGTTTCCATCACCGGGGAAAGCGGCACCGGTAAAGAACTTTTCGCCCGAGGAATCCACTATGAAAGCGGCAGAACCGGACCTTTCATTCCTATCAACTGTGCAGCACTTCCGGAACAACTCATTGAAAGTGAACTATTTGGTTATATTGACGGAGCTTTCACCGGAGCCAAGAAAAAAGGTAAACCCGGACTTTTTGAAGCGGCACAGAATGGAACCATTTTTTTAGATGAAATAGGGGATATGCCGCCCGGACCGCAAGCCAAGATTCTACGAGTTCTTCAGGATGGTTTTGTCAGACGGATAGGCGGGGTCGAAGAAATACCGGTAAATGCCAGAGTCATAACGGCGACCAACAAAAACCTAGGTGACATGGTCGCAGACGGAGACTTTCGTGAAGACCTTTTTTACAGAATCAATGTCCTTAATATTCAAATCCCGCCGTTACGAGAAAGACTATCAGACGTTCCCCTGATGGCAACCATGTTTCTCAATCAATTCAACCAGAAACTCCAGAAAATGGTGCAGACCATCAGCCCGCAGGCTATGGAAAAGTTATGCAGCTACAGTTGGCCCGGCAACGTTCGAGAACTCCAGAATGTAATCGAAAGGGCATCAATCGTCAGCGACTCAAACGAAATTCCTGCTGAAACAATCCATCTTGACACAAAACCTCTGTGCTGCAGCAAGCAATGTCAGCAGACTCCTGCTAGAAAGGAAGACGGATCGTTAAAAGATCTGGTTGGAAACTATGAAATGAAAATCCTGCTCGACGCCCTGAACTCCACTTCAAGTATTCGAAAGGCAGCCAAAAAACTGAACATCTCCCACACTGCGCTGATCAAGAAAATAGAGAAGCACAACCTGCGGCACAATAACAATTCATCTCCATGGGAATCATCCTTCTATTTGAACTAGAAAGATCCTCCTACCACCTGACAAGATCCAAAAGGCAGTTCCGTAAGGTACTGCCTTTTTTTGATGCCGTTATGTTTCCAGCTTAATAAATTGACTGGCAACCCCCCGGTTACAAATCGAACCACCCGAAACATCCTGTAATTTGTGCAGTAATAAATAAACACCTCTTTTAACGGTAACAAGAGAAACCACTTTCATTAATTTCAGCTTTTCCAGTACATCCTGCCACACAACCACCGGGGCACTTTTCACCGCAAAACACAGCACGTAACAACCTGTTTTTTTTCACCTAAAAAACAAAATGATACGAAACACCCCGATACCGGGCGTTTTTGGCACAACCCTTGCCCTTAGAGACAACAACCAAGAGCTCAGATGCTCATCAGAAATACCCCAGCCAGATTTAGGGGTAATAACTTTAACAAACCAGGAGATTGGGAAATGAAAGTTGGTATTTTGAAAGAGATCAAAGCTGAGGAAAACAGAGTAGCCATGACACCATCCGGCGTAGAAGTAATGCGCGCCAACGGCCATGAAGTCATGGTAGAAAAAGCAGCTGGCGAGGGAAGCGGTTTTTCTGATGAAGCCTACATAGCTGCCGGCGCAACAATCATCGACACTCCGGCAAAAATCTACGCTGACTGCGAAATGGTTATGCATGTTAAAGAACCCCAGCCATCAGAGTATGAAATGGTCCGCGAAGGACAGATCGTATTCACATATTTCCACTTTGCTCCAGATGAACCCCTGACTCGCGCTTTCATTAAAAACAAATCCATCGCTATTGCCTACGAAACCGTGGAAGGCCCGTCCGGCGACCTGCCTCTGCTTACTCCCATGAGTGAAGTAGCAGGCCGCATGTCCATTCAGGAAGGCGCAAAATATCTTGAACGCTACTATGGCGGACGTGGTCTTCTTATGGGCGGCGTAACCGGTGTTTCTCCTGCAAATGTTGTTGTTATCGGCGGCGGAGTTGTCGGAACAAACGCAGCCATGATGGCCTGCGGTCTGGGCGCGAAAGTAACCCTGCTGGATATGAACCTTGAAAGACTGCGCTATCTCTCCGAAGTAATGCCCAAGAACTGCTTCCCCATGATGAGCAGCCCAGCACTCCTGCGTGACCTTGTTAAAGAAGCTGATGTCGTAGTCGGAGCAGTTCTTGTTGCAGGAGCCAAAGCTCCAAAGCTTGTTACCAGAGACATGCTCAAAACCATGAAAAAGGGTTCTATCGTTGTTGACGTAGCCATTGATCAGGGCGGCTGTTTTGAGACCTCCAAACCCACCACTCACGGCGACCCCGTCTATGAAGTTGAAGATGTAATACACTACTGCGTTGCCAACATGCCCGGTGCGGTCCCCGTAACCTCCACTATGGCTCTGACCAACGCAACGCTCCCCTACGCTGTTGAAATTGCCAACAAGGGCTGGGAAAAAGCTGCTCAGGAAAACAATGCCATCAGAACAGGACTCAACATGATCCTCGGGCAGGTCACCTACAAAGGCGTAGCTGAAGCATTTGACCTCGATTACGTCCCCGTAGACAACGTGCTGTTCCCTAACTAGCAGCCGACAGCCATATTGCGCATCGCATACCTGCAAAAGGATCCCACAACCTTCGGTAGCGAAGAAACATAACGGTTCCGGGATGCTTACCTGTTTTCTGATCGATTCTGGAAGCTGGATATAAAAGACATTTTCCAGACAGGTAAGCCCCGGAACAGAACTAAATAAAAGGATCGAGGATTCCTGAAAACCGAGAAAGACAACCGGCAGCAGGACTGTCGAGGCATTAGCGCAATAAGAAGACCAGAAGCCAATCCACGCTCATAAAGGAGTATGATCAATAACTCGAGGGGATGACATGGAATTCATGACTTTACTGGACACAATGGTAGGAAAAGTAGGTGCTTTTGCATGGGGGCCGCCCATGCTGGTTCTGCTGGTTGGAACCGGTGTATGGCTGACCTTCTCTCTGCGCGGACTGCAGTTTAGAAAACTATGGTATGCACTTTACCTTGCGCTAATCAAACGCAAGGAAGAAACGGATGAACCCGGTGATATCACCCACTTTCAGGCTCTGATGACCGCCCTTTCGGCAACAGTTGGAACCGGTAACATTGCAGGGGTGGCAACTGCTATCGCAGTTGGTGGTCCCGGAGCGCTGTTCTGGATGTGGATAACCGGCCTTGTAGGGATGGCTACCAAATACGCCGAGGCAGTACTGGCTGTTAAATACCGCGAAGTTGATGAAAATGGAGAAATGAGCGGTGGTCCGATGTACTATATTTCCAAAGGACTCAAAATGCCATGGCTCGGCACAGCTTTCGCCATCTGTGCATCTGTGGCTGCCTTTGGTATCGGGAACATGGTCCAGTCAAACTCCGTTGCCGATGCAGTTGAAGCAACCTACCACGTCTCCCCGTTCATCACCGGCATAATCCTTATGGTATGCACTGCTGCCGTAATCCTGGGCGGCATTAAGAAAATCGGACAGGTAACCGGTTTCTTCGTCCCCATCATGATCCTCTTCTACATGGGCGGTGCATCTTATATCATTCTCACCAAAATTGCGGAAGTTCCCGCAGCTCTGGGTTTTATCATTGAGCAGGCCTTCAATCCCACCGCAGCAGTAGGCGGATTTGCAGGAGCATCCATCATGCTCGCTATCAGGATGGGCGTCGCGCGCGGCGTATTTTCCAACGAATCCGGTCTCGGTAGTGCTCCTATCGCAGCCGCAGCAGCTCAGACCAAGAGCCCTGTCACACAGGCTCTGGTTTCCATGACCCAGACCTTCATCGACACCTTGATTGTCTGCACCATGACCGGCCTGGTACTGATCCTGACCGGAGTATGGTCCAGTGGAGCCACCGGCGCTGAACTGACCACAATCGGTTTCGCTGCAGGTTTTAGCGGCGGTGAGCATGTTGTCACCATCGGCCTCGTTCTCTTTGCATACTCCACTATCCTTGGATGGAGTTACTACGGAGAAAAATCAATTGAATACCTCTTCGGTGTCAAAGCAGTCCTGCCGTATCGTCTTGTATTCATCTGCTTTGTAGGAGTAGGAGCAGTAGCAAAGCTCAGCCTGGTCTGGAACATCTCAGACACCCTCAACGGGCTGATGGCTATCCCGAACCTCATCGGACTTCTGATGCTGACTCCTGTTGTTGTCTCTGAAACACGCAAGTATTTCGCAGACAGCACTGAGCCAGCAGAATCAGGAAACCTCGCAACTTCCGCGGCCACTGAAACCCGGAAATAATCCTTCCCCGGGATTATACACATCGGGCAGGTATTCTTCCGCAAGACCGGATTAACTCCGGAAGAATACCTGCCACCAGATTTCTTGTAATTTAACTATGGAAACAGAGCCGAACCTCACCGGAACTGCCCCCTGAGAACAATATGAATGGAGGATTGTTTAAAAAACTATTCACAAATCTTATTTGCGCCCGTCCCTCTTTGCATTCCCCCCGAATCGTCAGGACGGTGCAAAGCTGCTGAACTCTGGCAGCATACGAGAGCAAAGCTTAAAGTAATATCAGAGTTAGGATTCTACCCCAAACTAAGTTTGGGAATGGCTAAGGCGTGTTAAAGCCCGGTCTCTCACAATGAGCCCGGGCTTTTCTTTTACACATTTTTCATGGAGGATGCCGACCAACAAACCTAACGATAAGTAACGACAGTACAACCTTAATCATCTGCGAAACAACCTTCACAGGAGACAGGACAGATCTTTCGTACCCTTGCCTTCGAAGAGGTATATGGGAAATTTGAAATGCCCTTGTTCACGCGGAGAAGATCTCACGTGCTTAAGCATGTATTCTGCGTATATAGTTAGGTGGGTTGACATTTTGTGGCCGTGATATTCTGGGGTAAAAGTCATATTTATTTAAGAGTCAGACTTATTTGTAAGAAAACCATCTTTGAACTCATAATCGGGAAAAGACTTCTCAGTATGCACAGTACTCCTAAACGCGTGAGAAAAGAAATGATTGAAAAAGCCTAGTTTTTCAGCTCGCTCGTAAAATTTTGTATCAGCGATACATTTATGCATAATTACTAGAACTTAACCATTACAAACCGAACTGAGGTTCGTTAAAAACTAATACTATAAAATGCAATCTCAGGCTCAAGAAGTTGTACAAAACACAAGACACAAAAAAAGGACTTACAACCAAAAAGCTGTAAGTCCTTTGTATTATCTGGTACCGGGAGCGAGACTCGAACTCGCAAGGGCGTGAACCCGGCGGATTTTGAGTCCGCTGCGTCTACCAATTCCGCCATCCCGGCTTATGTGAGGGATTGTTAATATTAAATGGTTTGCCAAGTGTCAAGTTTATTTGTACCAATCAGCCGTACTTTCCACTTCAAACTGCAGAATTTTATAAAACAGATAAAACAACTTCACATAAAACGTATCCCGCTGAACCTATTGTAAAGTTACCGACTCAGTGATAGTAATACGGTCCTGTCCATAACTATCCCAATCAGAGAGATTTCCATGATACCTACCGGATCACTTGTGAACGGAGCTGCGATAATAGGCGGTTCCATTATCGGCATTTTGCTGCATAGCCGTTTTCCCGAGCGCATAAGAGAAATCATATTTCAGGCTCTGGGCCTCGGCGTCATTATCATTGGAATTCAGATGTCTCTGAAAGTACAGGACATCCTTATTCTTATTTTCAGCCTGCTGATCGGAGGCGTAGTCGGTGAACTGCTCCGTCTGGACACCATGTTTGAAAAACTGGCAGGAAAGCTTAAAAATGCTGTCGGCTCCAGCGACACCGGTTTTGTAGACGGGCTGATTACAGCATCACTTATCTTTTGTATTGGGGCCATGGCTATAATCGGATCATTCGAAGAAGGCATTAAAGGGGACGCAACGGTCCTCTACACCAAATCCATTCTTGACGGCTTCGCTTCCATCGCGCTGGCATCATCGTATGGAGTAGGAGTACTTTTTTCTTTTATCCCGGTTGTCATATACCAGGGAGCACTGACTCTCTTCGCCAGCTCCTTTCAGGAATGGTTTTCCCCATTGATAATTGACCAGCTGACTGCAACCGGAGGCCTGCTCATTATTGGGATAAGCCTCACACTTCTTGACATTAAACGGATAAATCTAGCCAACTTACTACCCTCGCTGGGAATAGTAATACTGCTGACTGTTCTTTTCGGAAAAATGCCGGTGATGTAAAAACTATTTTACTTTTTACTGATTGAATAATCGCAGTGGATGGGGTTAAATGCACTTATGAAAATCCGCTGGAAAATACTGCTTATACTGCTGACCTTCTCCCTTGTTCCTTTGTTCGTGCTCAAAACTCACGGGCTGAACTCTCTTAAGGAACTTGGTTACGACCTGCAGACTCAGACCAGAGTGACCCTTCTGGAAAGGGCTACAGACAGCCTTGCCAAAGAAGCGGAAGGTGCTGCTGCACTAATAAATCTTGAAGACAGGCTATACCGGACCACATTAAAAAGCGTTCAAGGGGAAACAGAATTTCGCTTGAACGATAACGACGTCGCCCCCCTAAAAGAAAAACCTTTTATAACCACCCCTGATACAGCTATCAATGAACCGGAACTTATCAACAAGCCCGGCTATAAAAAGATCGCATTGCTTGGAAAAGCAAAAAACCGACGCAACACCCACAGAATGGCAGCCATTCAACGAGGCGACCTGATTGACCTGCCGGTCTCGCCAAACCACATTTCATTCTGGCTACCGCATGGACTTGATATTGATCAGGCCATGCCGCAAATCACCCGGCTTACCCCATTGCTCCATGCTTTTCAGGCATGTGGTTCCACATTGGAAGACCTTGCCTTATGGCAGGAGATAATACTTGAAGACGGGCTGGTTGCCTCCTATCCGGCACACAACTCCTTCCCCCGTAAATACGATGCCAGAACTCATCCATGGTATATGGAAGTAAAAAAGACTCAGGAAGTCAACTGGGCATTACCGTCAATAGATGCTGCATCAAGAAGTCTTTGTTACAGATTGTCTGCCCCCCTGAAGAGTGATGACGGAACTTTCCTTGGCATAACCTCTCTTGTTATTCCTGTAGAAGCAGCCTTGGACAACTCCCTGGTGACAGACAACTTCGGCAGAACCGAAATAATGATGGTTTCATCTCAACCTTATGATGAAAAGCACAGCAACAATTTAATGATTGTCGGGAAGATAGGAGACGACGCCCTGGAAGCTGCTTCGCAGGACACACGGGGTCGCTTCTGGCTTGCCCCGCCTGAACCTGAATGGCTGAAAGAAGACAACCCTGAGTTTGAGACTCTCCTTAACGACGTGCGCAAAGCCAATTCCGGTGTTATCCAGATGCGCTACAACGGGGTTCCCTGTCTGTGGACATACAGCCCCATCAACGCCCATCTCTCCCTTTTGATTATTACCCCGGTAAGAGACTTCACGGCGGAAGCAGACGAGGCGGAACAATATGTGCGTGAAAGCATAGCCAACCAGTATGAAGGGACTTCGCTGATAGCTCTTTTCGTTATCGGATCCATTGCGCTTGTAGCCTACTTTGCATCAAAAAGCCTTTCGAAACCGGTAAGCACCCTTTCCGAAGCAATGATAAAGGTTGGAGAAGGAGATTGGGACGCTCGGGCGGACTATCACTCCAAAGATGAATTTGGAGAGCTGGCCTCCAACTTCAATAATATGGTTCCACAGCTGCGGGAGCACTCAGCGACCCAGCAGGCCCTTTCGCTGGCAGATGAAGCGCAGCAATCACTTTTTCCACAAGCGCCCCCTGAAGTTGAAGGAGTTGAAATAGGTGCCCGCTGCACATTCTCCGAGAAAACCGGGGGTGACTATTACGACTTTCTGGGTTGTAGAACCTGCGGCCCGAAAACATTTGCAGCAGCAATAGGCGATGTTTCAGGACATGGAGTAAGCGCCGCGCTGCTCATGACCAGTGCCAGAGCATACATGCGGGCACTGACCGGGCAGGGCCTGCCCTTGGTTGACGTCATCTGCAGAGTTAACGGTCTTATCACTAAAGACTGTCTGCAGACCGGCCATTTCATGACCGCATTCACAATGATATGCAACACAGAGCTAAAGGTTATCAACTGGATCAGATCAGGACATGACCCGGCTCTGATCTATACCCCTGAAACTGACAGTTTTGAGGAGCTGATCGGTAGCGGTCTGGCTCTGGGGGTAGATGAGAACTACCAGTATGAAGAAAACCTGACCCCAGTAAAATCCGGACAGATACTTATCATATACACAGACGGTATATGGGAAGCACACAACCCGGCCGGAAAACCATTCGGCAAAGAAAAGCTAAACCGCATAATTCGCGAAAACCACCACAGATCGGCACAGGACATGGTAGATTTTCTCCTTAGTGAAGTTCAAAACCATCGCAAAGGTCTGCCCCTTGAAGACGACTGTACAGCCATCATAATTAAGTTCTTATGAAATATTCAGTATACGAACTGGCAACATACGCTTTTGACCCACTCCATGCTTTTTGGGAAAACGAAAAAACACAGCGCCGTGTAGCCGGAGTGCTCATAGCCTGCTTTATCGCTGCCCTTCTTGGCATCGAGCTGGGCAGGCACGGACTTCTACCAGAAGCCATCGCAGCCAAGACGCCATCCAGCCATTACGCGGCTGTCGGAATTGCATTCACCCTTGTTCTGGTTCTTGAGGTTGTAAGCCTGATATTTGTACTGCCCTGCTCATTTGCCAAATCAGTAGGCAAACAGTTTGAAATTTTATGCCTGATCCTGATGCGCAACTCATTTAAAGAGCTGATGAACTTTCCTGAACCCATATCCTTCACCGGAAATATGACTCCTATCTACCAGATCCTTTCGGACGGGGTGGGAGCTTTTGCTGTATTCGTTCTGCTCGGTATTTATTACCGTATCCAGAAACCCGGAAGATCGCTGAAGCCTTCATTCAAATTCAGATATGTGGCTTCCAAAAAACTGGTTGCACTGCTCCTGTTGTGTCTTTTCGCAGGACTTGGAATTTATGATTTTTATCTGCTTTTCAACGGACAACATGCATTTGATTTCTTCAGTACTTTCTACACAGTGCTTATCTTCAGCGATATTCTACTGGTACTGATCTCGCAGCGATTTCTGCCTGCATTTCACGCCGTATTCAGAAATTCAGGTTTTGCTCTTGTCACTCTGCTGATAAGGCTCGCACTGGCATCACCTCCCTTCTACAACGCCGCCCTCGGTGTCGTTTCTGCGGGGTTTGCAGTACTGCTGACTCTGGCCTATAACTCCTTCTACGGGGCTAATATAAAGCAACAGAACAAAACTGTCCCCATTGGAGAAAACTGATGAAAAGTATATGCATTTTTCTGGGAGCCAATCCCGGAAATGATCCTAAATATGCGGAAGCAGCACGCAATATGGGCCGGGAACTGGCCAGCAGAAATATTACAACCGTTTACGGTGGTTCCAATATGGGACTGATGGGAATCCTTGCCGAAAGTGCCATGGAAGCAGGCGGAGAAGTAATCGGGGTTATACCTGAAAGCCTTGTAAAAAAAGAAGTTGCCCACAACGGACTAAGCAAACTTCACATTGCCGAATCCATGCACGAACGAAAAGCTTTAATGGCAGAGCTCTCTGACGGTTTTATCGCTATGCCCGGCGGGATCGGCACTATGGATGAGATTTTTGAAATTTTCACATGGGCCCAGCTGGGCTTTCATGCCAAGCCGTGCGGTCTTCTAAATGTTGACGGCTACTATGATCCTTTGCTCGGATTTCTGGATAATGTTGTCAAGGAAGGCTTTCTCAAAGAGATGCATCGTGAAAAACTCATCACAGCCACTACCCCCGCGGAAGTAATTGATGCTTTTGCCGACTACGAGCCTCCCACAGGATCAAAATGGGTGGAAAAAGTGGCTGCCGATTCCATGAAACGGCAGTAAATAACTAGTGAGAGGACCTGTCTCCGGCAGCCATGGTTGGATCAACAAAATATGTAATCCTGGTCCTTGGCGACAGATACTCATATATTTCAGGTTCCAGCTTTGATGGATTTACGGAGTCGGTGATGCAAAGATCCGGCTCCTGTTCCAGATCGATAATCAAAGCCTCATTCTGCGGAACCTGCGGATCATACAGAACAATACTTGGCTGCAGCGGCTTTGCCAGATTGACAGAAACAACCATCCCGACAATCTCATTATTAATTAGGACTACCGTTCCGGGAGGGTAAATCCCCATGCAACGGATAAAAATGGAAAGACACTCCTTATCAAACATGTGCCCACATTTGGAAAACATATAAGATAATGCCTGATACGGAGTAAGTGATTTAGTTAAATCCCGCTTATTGATCAGGTTATCGTAAAAGTTTGCAACGGCAAGAATCTTTGCGGACCTGCATATATCCCCTTCTCGCAACCCACGGGGAAAACCTTTACCGTCCACCCTTTCATGATGCTGATAAACGGTATTCATGGCCTCCGCTGGAAAATTTTCACTTTTAGACAAAAGCTCAACACCGAAAAATGGATGCCTGCGAATCAGCAAAAGTTCTGGTTTTGTCAGCTTACCCTGCTTATAAAGCACTTTCTTTGCTATTTTTGACTTACCAATATCATGAAAGATGGCCCCAAGTGCCAGC
Source organism: Maridesulfovibrio sp. (assembly GCA_963676495.2). Classification (GTDB taxonomy): domain Bacteria; phylum Desulfobacterota; class Desulfovibrionia; order Desulfovibrionales; family Desulfovibrionaceae; genus Maridesulfovibrio. The sequence continues at coordinate 1,468,189 of CAXXRF010000003.1, forward strand.
TTTGACATTTCCTCCTCTTCCAAGCCAACCGACCGTCCAAGGATAAGAGCCAGAACCGTAACATTCAGGGAATGGTAATATAAGGTATCCTTCTTATTTCCCTGCAGATTAAGGACATGCATTATTGCTTCCCTGTCTTTAAGGAAATATCCGGAAAGCTCATTTGATAACTGTACAGCTTCATCAAGAAACTGGGCATTGCCTCGATTGATGGACAGCATCAGATTCTCTATCTGTTCAGCAGAAATTGAATACTGCTGTTCCGCCCTGGCAACAGACTCCTTCTTGGCTTTGAGAATTTCAATCCGCTTTTTCTTTTCCTCGTAAAGTTCATCAGGAACCGGATTCTCTCCCGGAAGCACATGAGAGGCCTTTACCTCTTTCTTTTTGCTTTCCTTCAATGGAGGAGTAAGACTTTTATCCGGTATGCAGACGACCTTCTTAACACCAAGAGCCTTTATAGTCTCTATCTGCTCCTGATTCTTGATCCTGAAACTGCTGGTCAAAAACGGATGCCTGTACCATGGCACCCCCTCAACCCTGATAAAAACCCCGGGCCGCAACCTTTCGACCTCTATTCTGAATTCCTTACGAATCTGCCCGGTCATCAGGATTCCCCGAAATGTGAAGGTTTATGCAAAACAAGATTTTCCCTGATCTTAATCTTCTTGGTCACATCAAGTATTGTTTCACCATTTCTATGCAGGTAATCAATAGTCTTATTGCTGAGGACTTCTCCCTCGGATAGAAACTTAAGTTTTCTTCCCTTAACCATTCCATAAACATCCTCGGCAAGGGTCATGCCCTCTTCCAGACCCAAGGGGTACACTTCCCTGATATAAAATGTTGCATCTTCGCCGAGAACTTCCACAAGACAAGTCAGCACCTTGGGGTCATATCTTTCTGTGCGTCTTTTCATCATTGAAATTATTTCCCCCTTGCTTCTGTCTGCCATGCTCAGCCGGTCATAATCAGAAACAACTTTCAGAATACGGGCCCCAAGCGGGATCTCGTCACCTGAAAAACCACCATCTTCGCTATACTGAGTAAAACTGGCTTCATGTAGTGAAAGGACAGTGGCAGCACTTTCAAGACGGGGAACTCTGGATATCAGTTTGGATGAATATCGTGTGTGCTGAACATAAGTATCATAGTCATGACCGACTAAAACTGTGCCTTCCTCCACTTTGCTCATCAGCTCATCAGGAAGAAAAATAAAACCTATCATGGAAAGCACCGCAGCAACTTCTGTGCTCCATGGATCAGGATCACCAAGTTTGCGGCACATGGTCTTAACAGTAGGCATAATTCTGGTTGTCCGGGCATTGCGCTCCGGCTTGAGCAATGAAGCGACCTCACTTACCAACCGAATTACGCTCCTTACGGTTTCATCCATGAGTTCCTTATCGGAATTCAAAAACCTGTACTGCTCAAAGGCATCGCGCAGAGCCATTTTCATGGTGCTTGCCGAACACGGCTTGGTCAGCAGGCGAAAAACACCACACTCATTGATCGCATTGATTGCGATATTATGATTAGGCTTTCCACAGATGAGAATACGTACAAGACCTGGAAACAAATCCCTGACCCGAGCAAGAAATTCAGTCCCTCTCATTCCAGGCAACGCATAATCAGCCAGAACAACCTGAAACCTGCTCGTGGATTTCAAAATATCCAGAGCCTCCTCCGCGCTTGCAACACAGGTTACCCCGACCTGATCACCTACAAGCCGTTTAAAAGAGGTACTGCAGCTCTTCCCACCATCTATAAATATAATATTCCTCATTATCTATTCTCCGCAACCCAACTACTGCATGAAAGCATATAGCATAAAGAAATATAAATCATCAGCTAGGTATTATAATCTTAGATTGTCATTTCTAACCACAACCCCGAATTAAGGATTTAATTTCTTTAAAAACAGATAGGTAATTCATTAAACAAACCTAAATAGCTTATGTAAATAATTTCCGGAGAAGAATCTATTTTAGCACAATCTTCTCTGATCAGCTCTTGTATCTAGTAAAATTATCGCCAATATACTATGCTGGTGCAAATAATTATCCAGAGAGGTCGCAAAATGAGACAGTCCGATTACATTGAAATTGAAGACAAATTCGGTGCCCACAACTACAAGCCTCTTGATGTCGTTATTGAACGCGGAGAAGGTGTCTGGGTCTGGGATGTTGACGGGAACAAGTACATGGACTGTCTTTCCGCATACTCAGCAGTCAATCAGGGCCACTGCCATCCACGCCTTAAGAAAGCGATGCTAGAACAGATGGAGAAACTCACCCTTACTTCAAGGGCGTTCCGAAATAATCAGCTGGCCTTATTTTATCGGGAACTGTGCGACCTGACCGGATCGCATAAGGTTCTCCCCATGAACAGCGGGGCCGAAGCTGTTGAAACCGCGATTAAAGCGGTCCGCAAATGGGGCTACATGGTTAAGGGTGTCCCTGAGGATAAGGCTGAAATAATAGTATGTGCAGACAACTTCCATGGCAGGACTATTACGATCGTAGGTTTCTCGACAGATCCGGTATCCAGAACCGGTTTTGGGCCTTTTACACCGGGATTTAAAGTTATCCCGTTCGGAGATGCCACAGCTCTACAAAAAGCAGTCACCCCCAACACAGTCGGATTCCTTGTTGAACCAATACAGGGGGAGGCCGGAGTAATTATTCCGCCCGCCGGATTTCTTGAAAAAGCCCGTGAAATATGCACCCAAAACAATATAGCCCTCATACTCGATGAAATCCAGACCGGGCTGGGACGAACCGGAAAACTGCTGGCCGAAGAACATGAAGGAATTGAGGCAGACATTACTCTTATAGGAAAAGCTCTGTCCGGGGGATTCTATCCGGTCTCAGCGGTACTCTCCAGCACGGAAATTCTAGGAGTGCTGCGCCCCGGGGAACACGGTTCAACCTTTGGCGGAAACCCTCTCGCCTGTGCGGTGGCAAGGGAGGCATTGAAAGTGCTTACTGAGGAGGATCTTATAGGAAATGCGGCCCGGATGGGAGAAAGATTCCTTGCCGGACTTCAAAAAATAGATAACCCCAAAATCAGGGAAATACGCGGGCGAGGCTTACTGCTTGCTGTTGAATTCAAACTGGGGACCGGCGGAGCAAGACAGTATTGCGAAAAACTCAAAGATGAAGGACTTCTATGCAAAGAAACACATGACAACATTATCCGCTTTGCACCACCACTGGTTATATGCAAGGATCAGGTTGACTGGGCTTTGAGTAAAATCATCCCGTCATTATCAAATTAATAACATGAGACGGATGCATGTTTATAATGTATATGTTTGTTGCTGCATTCTTTAATATATGTTTAGCATACCTTTATACATCCAATCCAACCAGTTCCATGAACTGGTTGGATTAAGTTTCTGAAACCGCAGTCAGCTACGGAAAGACCAATGCACAGCAAAGCACGTTATTTTCAGTTCATTCTCCTGCTTGTCCTTGCACAATTTCTTATATGCGCCAACACTTCTCTGGCCTTTCAACAGGATTTGCGATTTCAAAAGTTTTCATTGAATGAAGGTCTGTCTCAATCTTCTCTGCTTTGCATGATTCAGGATTCCCGTGGCTTTATGTGGTTCGGGACATACGACGGCCTGAACCGTTACGACGGACAGCACATCAAAATATACAGAAACACCAAATCACCTGACTCTCTATCCGATGGTAATATACGCTCACTCTACGAAGACAGCACAGGTCTTTTGTGGATCGGTACCAACGGAGGCGGTCTCAATAACTACAACCGTAAAACCGATACATTCAACCACTTCCTTCCTGAAAAAGACAACCCCCAATCAATATCCGGCAAGACGGTCCGGTGTATATACGAAGATTCTAAAGGCCGACTTTGGGTAGGAACCCATAGCGGACTGAATCTATTTGACCGCACCACAGGCAAATTCAAAAGGTATCAGACTTCAGATATTCCCGGCAGCATCTGCCATAATGAGATCAGAACCATCTTCGAAGATCTTGATGGTAAGTTGTGGATCGGAACAGCCGGTGGCCTTAATATTTATCAGGAAAAAACGGACACCTTCAAAAATTATCGAAATGTTCCCGATAAGACTGATTCGATATGCGACGATACAGTCCTGTGCTTCTACCAGAAGAAAAAGGGGGAGCTATGGATCGGAACAAAGAAAGGAATCGCCATACACGATCCCGAAACAGATACATTTAAGACACTATTTAGATCTTTGGAAATTAACGATATTTACGAGGACAATGCAGGCAACCTCTGGCTCGGAACCCTTGAAGGGCTCGCCAAGCGATACCCGGAAACTGCAGATCTGGCACCTGACCAGATGAGATTTACCTTCTTCAAGAACAACCAGCTCGACCCTTACAGCCTAAGTGATAACAAGGTAATTAAAATACTTGAGGATAACTCCGGAGTACTTTGGGTTGGAACCTATGCTGACGGACTGAGCATCCTGACCCCGAAAATGCAGGCTTTCGGCATACTCAACCGTCAGCCATGGAAAAAGGACACCCTGCCCGGACAGGAAGTAAGTGCAGTTCTTGAAGATAAATCCGGGCTTGTCTGGATCGGGACTTATAAAGACGGGCTGAGTGTTTACAATCCTAAAACAGGTGAGATTCGCAACTACAACAGGAAATCACCTGCTCCATGGAATCTCAGCGGAGACAGAATCAACTGTATTTTTCAGGATTCAAAGGGACTTATCTGGGTGGGAACCCGGAAAAGGGGAGTTTTTGTAATTGATAAGGACAAGGGGATCGTTGCCCGGTATCGCAGAGACAAAAAGGACACAAACTCCTTAAGCCAGGATAACATCTGGTGGATATATGAAGGCAGCAAGGGCTACATTTGGATTGGTACAAGCAAGAAGGGTCTCAACCGTCTTGATGTAACAACAGGAAATTTCAAGATATACCTTCCGGACTCAAGCATTCCCAACAGCCTCCAGCACAAGCGGGTCCGCAATATATTCGAAGACAGCAATCATAATCTGTGGCTTGGAACCAATGCAGGGCTGGCGGTCATGGATCGTGAGAAAGGAACATTCAAGCATTTCAAGCATGATCCTGAAAACCCCAACTCAATTTCCAACAACAGAGTTACCCCAATCGCAGAATCTGCTGACGGTTCGCTATGGCTTGGAACGGACTCCGGCCTGAACAGGTTTGACCCCGTATCTGAAACTTTCACCCGCTACACAGAAAAAGACGGCCTTGCCAATGACGGTATTCAGGGACTCTGCATCGACAGTGAGGGTAAAATCTGGGTTTCTACTTTTAAAGGGATATCCACCCTCGACCCAACCACAGGTAAAATATGGAACTTTGGACTATCTGACGGACTACAGGGAATCGAATTCTGGATTAACGCTTATAATCAGGGACAAAGCGGTAAAATATATTTCGGCGGTCTTAAAGGGATGAACATGTTCGATCCCAAGGACATAAAAATTAATCCCACCCCACCTCCTGTTGTCATAACCGGACTGAATATTATGAACAGTCCTGCGAAGCTGGAAACCAACATTTCCGAAACCAAAGAAATCACATTATCATGGAAAGATGCCATGTTCACCTTTGCCTTTGCGGCGCTGGATTACCAGAACCCGAAGCTCAACCGGTACAAATACAAACTGGAAGGTTTTCATGACAGCTGGATAGATGCTTCTTCAGAAGCAACCGCGACATTCACGAACTTCGACCACGGCAACTACCTCTTCAGAGTTATAGCTTCAAACAGTGATGGCGTGTGGAACGAAACCGGAACAAGTATCAAAATCAAGATTATTCCCCCGTTCTGGAAAACATGGTGGTTTATTTCACTAACTATCCTGCTGCTTATCACCTCGCTTGTTATCGGTGTACAGCTTCGATTCAGGGCCGTGCGCAGAAAAGGAATTGAACTGGCCAAGCTCGTTGAAGAAAAGACTTCCGATCTCAATGATGAGATTCGTGAACACATGAAAACAGAAGAACAGCTTGAACACGCCATTGTGCAGGCAGAAGAGGCCAACCGCGCTAAGAGTGCCTTCTTAGCCAGTATGAGCCATGAAATACGCACCCCTCTGAACTCCATAATCGGTGTGGCCGACCTGCTGAAAAATACTGACATGAGTGATGAGCAGGCCGAATATGTCAATATCTTCGAATCTTCCGGTGAAGTCCTGCTCTCAATCATTAATGACATTCTCGATTTTTCCAAAATAGAAGCCAATCATGTAACCCTTGAAACAATCCCGGTCGATCTGCTACAGGAAGTGGAGTCCATTGTTGGCCTGCAGGCAACCGCAGCAGTAACCCGCAACATTGAACTTGTATGCAGGTTCAAACCGGATGTGCCTGAATTCGTACTTGGCGACCCGACAAGACTGCGCCAGATTCTGCTGAATATTCTTTCAAATGCAGTAAAATTCACTTCCTGCGGGGAAGTTAGAATGACAGTGGAACGGAGCAGTGACCGTGGTTCTGACGATATCAGCTTTATTATTTCCGACACCGGAGTAGGGATTGCCCCGGAAAAGCTGGAAGCTATTTTTGCTCCTTTTTCACAGGCAGACAGTTCTACGACCAGAAGATTCGGAGGTTCCGGGCTGGGACTTTCCATCAGTAAGAAGCTGACTGAACTTATGGGCGGAACCATCAGTGCTGAAAGTACTCCCGGAGCCGGTAGTAAATTCACAGTTACACTTCCGCTGCCAAGGGACACCCAAGCTCCGATTCTGAAACAACCGGATCTTGGGTTCGCTGAAATTCTCGTCGCTGCATCAAATCAGGAAACCCTGACCTCAATCTGTGAGACACTTAATTACTTCAAGGCAACAACAACCCCGTGCTCTAATTCGGAATCACTTAAAGCACTCCTCTCGCAATCACAGGAGGGCATGTATACTCTACTGGTCTATGATATTAATTTCGATAATGGAACAGGGCTGGACCTGCTTAAATCCCTGCAGGAGAATGGCGCAGCTCTTCCTCCGGTACTGATGCTCCAGAGAGGTGTAAGTTTTGACCGATCCCTGCTGGATGAAGGAATCAACGGTCAGGGAATGATTCTACCTCCCCCCAGAAGAATGCTTCTGCGCACCGCCATGAGAATGCTCGGAATTATCACCACAAGCGATTCTGCACCCAGTAAAAAGAACCTGCCGGAAATGCCGGCAATCAAAATACTGCTTGCAGAAGATAATGTCCCCAACAGGGAACTCGTTCGTCATTTCCTGAAACATACCGATATTTCCCTGATCATGGCCACCAATGGAGAAGAAGCATTGAGACTGGTTGATAAAGAAAAGTTTGATATAATCCTGATGGATATGGAGATGCCGGTTATGGACGGCTACGAGTTCCTGCAGCTCTTCCGGCAGATGGAACTTACTAAAAACGTCGAGCATACCGGAGTAATCGCCCTTACAGCCCATGCCTCTTCGGATTTCAGGCAGAAATGTATTGAGGCTGGCGCAGATGAGTTTCTGTCCAAGCCCATCAAGCAAAAATCGCTGCTCAATTCAATTTTGAATCTGTACAACCGGAAACGCTGATGCAAAAGCTTACCGCCTGCCAGAATAAATGGGTAAAAACCCTGCACATGCTGAGTGCCTGTCTCTGGGGTGGCGGTGCCCTTTCCATGGTACTTCTGCACTGCATCTTCACCCCACGGTCAGGGGAAGCCCTCTATGGACGGGATATCTGCCTCAAAATAATCGATCAGTATGTGGTGACTGCCGGGGCATTCGGTTGCCTAATCACCGGCCTGATCTTTGCCCTCAAAAGTAATTGGGGGTTCTTCAGATTCAAATGGATCATTTTAAAATGGACAATTAATATCGGATTTATACTTTTCGGATTTATGTTCTATATGCCCTGGCTGGATCAGATGAGTAAGCTTTCGGGCAACACCGGAGAGCTGATCCTCAAGACTCCGGAATACCTGAGCAGCCAACTGTTAAATGAAATCTCAGCCTATGCTGTTTTCGGTTGCCTGATCCTGCTGGTCTGGATCTCGGTATTCAAGCCATGGGGAAAGACTTCTTTAAGATAATAAAAAAGACCTCCCGTTAAGGAGGCCTTAAACTGATTTACTGCGTCAAACTACTCACCAATAATCTTCACAAGAACTCTCTTTCTGCGGCCGCCGTCAAATTCTCCGTAAAAAATCTGCTCCCATGTTCCGAAATCCAGCTTTCCGTCAGTGATGGCAACAACCACCTCCCGTCCCATAACCTGACGTTTCATGTGAGCATCGGCATTGTCTTCATATCCATTGTGCCTGTACTGGCTGACCGGTTCGTGAGGAGCCAGTTTCTCCAACCAGATCTCATAATCATGATGCAATCCTGACTCGTCATCGTTGATGAAGACACTGGCAGTTATGTGCATGGCATTAACCAGACAAAGCCCTTCCTTGACTCCCGACTCGGCAAGACACCTCTCAACATCCGGGGTAATATTGATAAAAGCCCTGCGTCCCGGCACCTCAAACCAAAGTTCATGTCTGTATGATTTCATATACTCATCCTATGTTCTGTTTTTGATAGACCTTATATGTACACTTGACAGCAACACCAAGCTAATGGTTGATTCTCTTTCCGGCATTGACATCCCGCTTACATGTATAACTATACAATACCGGAACCAAATGTGCTCAAAGAGACTACCTGCAGGCACATTACAGCATTCAGCAAACAGAAACAAACACCTACTCCGAAGCGGTATACGACTTTGGATGCCGAGCCGGTTATCAAAGGCGCAGGGGAAAGCGTCAGACAAGGTAAACCGGCTGAAGCAATGTATTACAGGAGGATATAATGGATAACGGATACGCAGAAACTATTGCATCAGATATTATGCAAATGCTGGAATCAGCTAAAGGCAGTGGCCTGGACCTCAACAGCGGATTTCAAAACGACGCTTTTACAGCTGAAAAATTTTCCTTCGGATACCTGTTCTACCCTCGCGAAATGCTGCTTCAGATACCACACCTTCCTCAGAGTGTACGCCGCAAAATCAAGAAATCGAATATACTCGGAATCGTGGATCTTGAAGGTAAGAAAGTAGGCATCCATCTGGTCTGCTCGTTAGCTAAAGGTTTCGATGAAATTGAAAAAGCAGAAGATATCATCGAAGGAATCAACAAGAAGGAACTGATGGAATTCAAGGAACAGATCGCTGGGATTCTTCACAAAGACCTTGTTGGCAACATAAAGGAAGAAAAGACAGACCAATAATTCTGTCATGCATTAACATAAAAAGCCGCCGCTCTTTTAAGAACGGCGGCTTTTTCTATTTCTTGGGAATAAGCTTACCGATGATCCTGACCAATTCATCAATCTTGACCGGTTTCGACGAGTAGGCATCCATACCGCTTTGAAGGAATTTCTCACGGTCCCCTTCCATGGCGTAGGCTGTCAGGGCGACAATTGGAATATTGTTACCGGATTCCCTGATCTTCTTTGTAGCCTGCAGTCCGTCCATTTCCGGCATTTGCACGTCCATAAGAATAACATCGAAAGGACCTTCATTTTCAAGCAGCTCGATTGCCTCAATGCCGTTTTCTGCTGTCTCAACCAAAAAACCTTCCTCAGTCAGAAAATGAGAAATGTAGACCTGGTTGGTTGCATTATCCTCGGCAAGCAGAATACGGGCACCTGCCCTGTTCTGTTTTTCCATAATCAGATCTTCTGCGATTTCGGTTTCAAGGCATTCTCCTTCGCTGGACTTAAGCTTTACGGTGAACTTGAACTCAGTTCCCCATCCTTCCTTGCTTGTGAAAGTAATCTTCCCTCCCATCATTTCAACTAACTGACGGGATATGGCAAGTCCAAGACCGCTTCCGGGATGTCGCTTGGAATATCCGGCATTAAGCTGTACAAAACTTTCAAACAGCTTGCCTGCCTTATCTTCTGAAATACCTATACCGGTATCCTTTACCCTAAACTCAAGGACAGCTCCCTCAGCATAACTTCCGCTATGCTCTACAGAAATTTCAACATAACCCTTTTCAGTGAACTTGATGGCATTGCCGACCAGATTCATAATAATCTGACCAAGCCTGTATTCATCACCATGGTAACAGCGGGAAACTTGGTCACTTATACAGGTACGCAGCTCGATTCCTTTTTCTTCAGCCTGAATCCTGAGTACCGAAAGCTGCTTGTCGAGCATTTCATAAAGATTGAAATCTTCAGGACGCAATTCCATCTTGCGAGCTTCAATCTTTGAAATATCCAGAATGTCATTGATAATGTGCAACAATGATTCCGCTGCTTTTTTAACAGTAACTAGATACCCCTGCTGCTCATGGGTAAGATCGGTATTTAGAGTCATTTCACTCATACCGATAATGGCACTGATAGGAGTCCTGATCTCATGACTCATATTTGCAAGAAATTCACTTTTCGCACGGCTGGCCTCTTCCGCAGCGTCCCTTGCTTCACAGAGTTCAACCTCTCCACGTTTACGCTCAGTTATGTCCTGACCTACAGCCAGTACACCAAGAGCATCGCCCTTGGCATCAAGAAGTCGTGAAAAAGACCATTGAACCAGCCTTTCCCCGCCATCACTTACCAGCACATAATTTTCCTGCAAGCGTAATGGAGTCCCGGCGAGCACAGTGGAAAACTGCCTTGAACAGTCTCCCCAGAAACGCTCCGGAACAAATAACTCAAAATAGTTACGTCCAAGCACTTCGTGACGTGTGCGCCCAAAAAGCTCTTCAGCCATACGGTTGAATTCGAGGATTTTCTTGTCCGGAGAAAGAAGAATGATAACACTCTCAGCAGTCTTGACCAGTGAGCGGAACCTGTAGGCGCTTTCCTTGAGTGCCTCCTCCACTTTCTTCCTGGTAGTAATATCCTCAACCGTAGCTACCACCTTCTTGATATTGCCGTTGCCTGCAAACAAAGGTGAAGCGTTGATGGACAGAAGGACCCGGCGCCCGTCAGGCCAATGTATGGCATGGCGTATATCAAGGACCGCATTCCTGATTTTCATCACCCTGTTGAAAGCAAGTCGCTCTTCGGGAAAAGGAGCTCCGTCATGGGATGTTATCTTCCAGACCGGATCATTATGCTGGCGCCCGATGATATCATCACGTGCAACACCATGGACCCTTGCAGCCTGATCATTGGCAAATATAATTCTGCCGTCATTATCCATAACAAGAATGCCCATAGGACTGGTTTCCATGATACTGCCCATGAGGTCACGCTCACGTTGCAATTCCACTTCCACCTTTTTTCTCTTGTCTATATTGAGATAAAGGAAAGCAATAAAGACCAACAGCACGGTAATAATGATCGCAGCCCCGATAACAAGGATACGATCAAGGTTACCGGAACCGAGTTCAGTAAGAGTATTGGACAGCCACCCTTCGGCAAGCACATCAGAGCAACCGGAGAGCACTGCCAGCATCATAAATAATATGCTGCGCAACATAATAAATGAGTTCAGGTGCTGTTTTTACATTTGATTAATGAACAAATTCATCTTGAACTGTGATAATTTGTTATACCATTATCTCTTATAGACACTTTGAGCAAGGCCACATTGAATAATATTGATTACAATACTGCTTATAAACGCCCCTGAAGCTGCAGTCCCTTGATCAGCCCGAAACATCCGGCAAGCATCATATCACCACCGGGAGAAGGAAAATCTACCGGAAACCCTTCCAGAAGGCTGCGCTTTGGCCCCATCACATAGGTAGACTTAAAACCCTCTGCCCCCGCAGGAAGATCAAGAGTCATACAGCCGTGCCCCCAGTCATCAAAAACTTCCTGAAACCCAAGCTCACCGGCCCTGAATTTCAGGGAATCGTTCCATAACTTTTCAGGAGTCATGTTTCCGGTATGATGCTCGTAAACACCAAAGACAGCACCCTTATAGAGCAGAAATGAAATTGTATGACTGTTTCCAACATTGATCAGGCAGATTCCCTCTTTATGGCTGTGCTCCAGAATTTCATCCACAAACAGACAGCCCAGAACTGCAGCTGCTCCGGTATCTGAAACAGGTCCTCCCCCTATAGAATCCTGCAATTCGGCCATCCGGGTAAACTCTTCCGGTACTTCATCAAAAAGCAGGCTCTCAGGGCGACCATCATGGTCAAGAAGCAACCTTTTCCAAAGATTAAACCGACCTATGCGGTTGCTTTTCCCCGGATGATAGCCATGGTCCTGCACCGAGGCGGTTACCAGATCAGGATAATCCAGCCCAGCTGCGGACAGAAAACACTGCCACCACCCGCTGTCAAAATCACAGAGATGAACAGGAATGCATCCGGCAGGCAGCGATTCACTGAGTATGATCCCTTTACCTTCCAATCGTCCCAGATCATCACCTAAGGCAAGGGCTGCTCTGGGGTGGGCATAAACCTTGTAACCGGCTTCCAGATGGGGAAATACAGAACGGGCAAAACCCCCGCCCATATTTCTGCCGGTCAGATAGAGATCCTCTCCTTTTCGGGTCAGTTCCCGTACCTTTTCACCAATTACCCTTGCCGGAGAAGGAAGGACAAATTTAAAACAGTTCTCTATTTCCACACCTTCAATATAATAGAGGACATCCTGTGTTCCGCTGCCAATATCTAGACTAAGTATTTTTCGGCTCAACTTTTTCAACTCCGCTTTAATTGGAAATGTTAAAATATGTTGCAGCCTGAAACAATTTCCGTCAAATGAAAACAAACCACCTTTTTCATGCTAAGCCGGCACAAACAACAACCCTTTGACTCCAATACAGTATGATCAAACTTATTCTATCAGCTATCTTCATCCTGTTCCTGCTTCCAGCACCACTGATTCTTTTCTCGGCACTTTTCAACTGGAAGGTCCTGAAACAGAAATCAGTCGAAAAGAATTTAAAGGAAATCGGGAACGCCATTGTATCAGCCGGAACAAGTCTGCTGTTTGCAGTATGCACCCGCCCTTTCACCTTTCTGGATACAATCCCCCTACTGAAAAAAGGCACAGACAACCGTCCGGTTCTATTAGTACACGGGCTTTACCATAACAAAATCGCCTGGCTGATCATGAAGCATAGACTAAACAGCATGGGCTTTAACAACCTCAACACCTGGCAGTACAACAGCTGGACCACATCATACCCTGAACTGGTGCTTGAACTGAAAAAAGAAATCCAAAAACTATACAGGGAAAATGGCAGTCAGACCAAGGTAACCCTTGTTGGACACTCACTTGGAGGACTTCTCATTTCAGGGGCGGCAGCTGAGCCTGAAATAAGCAGTATTGTCAGCAGGATAATAACTCTGGGAACACCGTTTAAAGGCAGTATTCTAGCTCTGTTCGCACCGGGCAGGCTTGGCAGAAGCCTGCACCCGCAAAGTGAATTGTTTAATGGAGAAAACCGGATCCGTTTTCCGGAAAAGATCACGAAAATTGCTGTAATTTCACCAACAGATGAAATGGTACTGCCCTGGAGCAATCTAGAGCCGGACCATGAAAAGTGGAAGATAATACGCTGCTCGGCAATGGGTCATGTAGCCATGCTTTACAGCAGGAGAGTTACCAGCATTGTTGCTGAGTGCATCAGAAATTTTTCAAAATAAAAAGGAGGGTAAATCCCCTCCTTTTTTATTTCAACTTGATGAAAATCTCTAATTTACAAATTCAGAGATTTTTGATTTCAGCTGATCAGCGGTAAAGGGCTTGGTGATAAAATCATTCACGCCCGTTTTTCTGGCCAGATCCTGCTGTGAATACTCAGATTCGGTAGTAACCATAATCACTGGAATATTTTCATAACCGTCGGTCTTACGAAGCTTGGAGACAAACTCCATACCGTCCATCACAGGCATGTTCATATCGGTGATGATTACATCAAAAAGCTCACCGTTTTCAGCATGCACGTATGCTTCCTGTCCGTTCTCCGCAACAGTCGGCTCATAACCTGCTCCGGTAAGAATACTGCGGTAAAGTGCGAGCATGGACTTGGAATCATCAACAGCAAGGGCCCTGCGACCGGTCCCTACAGCTCTTTCAGGAATTCGGGCAAGATCAGCTTCTGCTTCCTCGCCACCTATCTCGCGAAGCTTTTCCCGGAAGGCGTCATGAACAACATGGTCTTTGGAAGCAGCAACAGCGTTCATCAGGAAGCGTCCTATTTTACCTTCGCTGTAGAGTCCTTCAAAAATATTTACCGCCCGGGCTGTAACAATTGCTCTGAGAATCTTTCCACCCTTGCTTCCGCCCTCGCCGATCATCTCGACCAGTTTTTTGAGAACACCCGGATTAACCAGTGAATCAAGACCGGTAACAACTGCAACAGCGATCAGTTCATCTTCATCTTCAAGGCCGTCGATAAGACTGATCACTCCCTTCATTGTTCCAATGCGTCCAATCGCTTCATAGATCGCATATTTAACACTGGAATCTTCTGAGTAGTTGCTTTCAATAGCGTCCATAAGCACATCAAGGCCGCTCTTATCACCGATGAAACCCAGAATATTTGCCGCAAGAATCATATCATCTTTCGGCGATCCCGGAACTATTACTTTTTTAAGGTAAGGCACAGCAGATTCGCCCAGTGATGTCAGAGAGTCGGTAACAACCCTTCTGACTGTCGGGTTGCGATGGTGGAGGTTATCAACAATAAATCCAAGAGATTCATCCGTGCCGATAGCAGTTAAAGCCTCCACCGCTTTCCATGTTGTCAGGTCGCAGACCTCATAGCACCCATCTTCATTGTTCTTATCTACAAAAACCTTCAAGCCGGAGACAGACTCATCATCCTGAAGTTCTCCAAGCATCTCAATGCACATAACCACAATCAGGTCATCATCATTGGTCAGATTGGCTCGATAAAGTTCTCTGGCTTCACTTCCGCCGATCTTGGCAAGGGAAGTCAACACTTCAAAAAGCAGATCTGTTTCAGCAGATCCATCCGCGATATCCAGCAGCACCGGCACAGCACTTTTGAATTTAAACTCACCGCACAGACGAATGCAAAGAATACGCAGTTTTTCATTATCGGAACTTAAAAGTTTTACCGCACTTGCTTCGTCAGCCGACAATACCCCGTTAAGTGCTGTAACAACCATATAATCTACCGAAGTATCGTCGAGAGGATTTTTAAAAAGATCCAGCAACCCCTCAAGTTCCGCCGCATCTTTACCTGTAGCGATCTCGTTGAGGATGCTGATTTTATCCAAAAAAGATTTCTCTCTGAAGTCGGTTAACATAGACATATCAACAACTCACTTTTTTATATTGAAGCTTTCTAACTACTTCTCAAAACAGAATTCGATTGTAAAATCACCGGCATCTGTACTGAAAGGAATAGC
Source organism: Maridesulfovibrio sp. (assembly GCA_963676495.2). GTDB lineage: Bacteria > Desulfobacterota > Desulfovibrionia > Desulfovibrionales > Desulfovibrionaceae > Maridesulfovibrio. The sequence goes on from CAXXRF010000003.1 coordinate 1,483,510, forward strand.
CATTATTGTCGCAGATGAAATATGGGAAATCGTATGGTTATCCCCCATAATTACCGAAGGAGTGGAACCTGAAAAATTAAGGCCCTGTTCGACAAGCCCGGCTCTGGCCTGACCGGAAACCATATTAACGATTTCCCCAACTGCATCCTGAACATCCTGAACGATATCCTGAATATCGTCACCAAGCATATTTTTTACGATAGTAACAGCACAGTTTTTGGTGAAAGTTATGGAAATAGTTCCGTTCATATCACCTGTAATACCTACAATACCGGTAACATCGCCCACAGCATTACTGTTCTTTTTAACATAGGGTTTGCCCGGTCTAGGAGTTACCATGGCCATCATGGACAATACATCCACGGCAGCCTTGATAAACGGCTTGGCTAATTCCACATTCATATAAATTATCCCTTTATCAAATGTTCTGACCCAGGACAGGTCCCCAACTCAAATCCATATCAGCTTACACTCACCAAAATAGTATTTTTTTCGAGATACTAGCTGCAAAAACAGAAAGGTTCAAGGAACACAATTTTAAACTGCCTTTTTTTGATCTCCAGATAAATATTTATAACTCAAAAACCGTTGGTTGCCGATAAAAAAACGGAGATAGAACTATTTTCTTATGATAAGCACACCAAAACACAATCCCGCTCAAGATGGGATGGCAGAACAGTTGCACGGCACCCCACTCTGGTGTAACTCTCATTAATATCATCAAAAATCCATATATCAAAGCAGGGAAGGTAAATTAATGTTGCAAAGCACGTTCGGACTGCTGGGCCTGATCATGGTCGCCTGGCTGTTTAGTGAAAATAAAAAGAGTGTAAGTATCAGAAATATTGTTATCGGAATCACCCTGCAGCTTGTTGTTGCGGCTCTTATGTTGAAAGTTCCGATGTTCAGCAATGCAATGCTTTATCTAAACAACACCGTGGACGCCCTGCAGGAAGCAACTACCGCGGGCACTAGTTTTATCTTCGGTTATATCGGAGGAGGCCCCCTTCCATTTGTGGAGACTTCTCCCGGAGCAAGCTGGACTCTGGCATTCAGGGCCCTGCCTCTTATCCTTGTTGTAAGTGCCCTTTCCGCTCTGCTTTTTTACTGGCGTATTATTCCGATTGTAGTCCGAACCTTCTCCATTCTTTTACAAAAAACCATGGATATCGGAGGAGCACTTGGTCTTGGAGTTGCTTCCAACATCTTTGTCGGCATGGTTGAAGCACCTATCATCATCTCCCCCTATGTAAAAAACATGACCCGCAGCGAACTCATGACCCTTATGGTCAGCGGCATGGCAACAATATCCGGCACAGTTCTGGTTCTTTATGCCAGTATACTGAATCCTGTTATCCCGGGGGCAATAGGACACATCCTGACGGCTTCCATCATTAGTGCTCCTGCCGCCATCCTCATTTCAAGGCTGATGGTCCCCGAACAATCAAATATGTCGAAGGACAGCAGCGTGTCCATAAATTCCCCAGCCTCCAGTTCCATGGACGCAATTGTAAGAGGCACTTCCGACGGTGTAAGCCTGCTTATTAACGTTGTCGCCCTGCTGCTGGTTCTGGTTGCTCTTGTTGCTCTAGCCAATCAGATTCTTGCTTTCTTTCCGGACATCTCGGGTGAGCCCCTGACCCTTCAGCGAATTCTGGGTTTTGTCATGTGGCCTATCGTCTGGCTCATGGGCATCCCGGCCTCAGAAGCATTTACCGCCTCCTCCCTGATGGGAACAAAGACAATTCTCAACGAATTTCTTGCATATCTCCAACTGGCGGGCCTTCCTGCCGGGGCACTTTCCCCACGCTCAACTATGATCATGACTTACGCAATGTGCGGTTTTGCCAACCTCGGCAGCCTCGGTATCCTCATCGGAGGATTAATTACAATTGCCCCTTCCCGGAAAGCAGAAATTGTAGAAATTGGTGCAAGATCCGTCATCGGTGGAACTCTCGCAACATGCATGACAGGTGCGGTAGTAGGTATTCTTTATTAACCAGTAAATCGGGGGCATCAAATGTTCCATCAGCCAGACGATCACCATCATGCCGCACTGCGGGATTTTCTGCATATAAGGACGCCTTCGAAAAATGCTTTCCTTATTATTGCCGCCACACTTATCGGCATTTGTTCCGCTCTGGCTGCTGTAGCCCTGAACCGAACTCTGGATTATCTGGCTACGCTGCGAATAACCCATTCGGACCATTGGTGGATTTTCATTCTTCCTGGTCTTGGAGCCGGTGCAGCAGTATTTCTGAGCCGCAATATTCTCAAAGAGTCCGGGGGGCACGGTGTTGGGGAAGTAATTGCCAAGGTAGGCCTTAAACAGGGGATTCTACGTCCGGTCTCAATCTTAAGTGCCCTGATTACGAGCCTGCTGACCATAGCCAGCGGCGGATCGGCAGGCCCAGAAGCACCGGTGGTTGTGAGTGGATCGTCAATGGGCTCCAATCTTTCGCAACTGCTGAAGATGGGGGGACAATCCCGCATGACACTCATTGGATGCGGAGCTGCCGGATCTATATCAGCAATTTTCAATGCTCCGGTAACAGGAATGATATTCGCGGTAGAAATTATTCTCGGAGAATGGACTCCTTACCATCTTATTCCCATTGCCATATCATCGGTAGTAGCCACCCAGACCTCCCGACTGCTGCAGGGAAATGTAATTCCTTTCAGTCAGAATTTTCCGCCGATGAGTTTTGCTGACTTAGGAGTTTCAGTATTGCTGGCCCTGCTTTCCGCACTTGTCTCTGTATTTTTCGTTCGCGCAATAAGGCAGGTCGGATCAGTAAGCTCCAGTTTAACAAATATTCCATGGATCAAGGCGGCGGCCGGCGGGCTGTGTGTAGGTCTTATAGGGCTCTATTTTCCATACGCGCTAGGTGAAGGATATAACTCCATTAAGATGGCCATCCACGGCACTCTTCCCGCAGGATTTGGCATTGTGATACTTATGCTGGTTACAAGAATAGCCACCACGTCTCTAACACTGGGAAGCGGAGGGCTAGGAGGTATATTTGCCCCCTGCCTGGTCATCGGTTCACTATTCGGAACTTTTTTTTATAGAACCATAACCCAGATACTGCCTCCAAACTGGCTTACCGGTGAGGGCTCCTATGCACTGTTAGGCATGGCCGGTCTTGTAAGTGGCGTTATGCAGGCCCCCCTCACAAGTGTTTTTCTGGTACTTGAGATCACAAACGGCTATCACGCCGTTATGCATATCATGATTGTAACTTTTCTTTCATCAATGCTGACCCATTCCTTTGAACCATCTTCATTCTATTTCAAGGATCTAGTGGAGAAAGGACAACTCCTGCGCCCTAAAACAGATGCAAAAATTCTTGCTGACATAGACACGGACCAACTTATTCACCGGCAACTTACTAAAGTCTGCCCGCAAATGCCGGTCAGCGATTTTATTCAGATGCTGACTAATACCACTCAAACTCATATCCCGATTATTGACAGCAAAACAGAAAAATTTCTTGGTATGGTGGACGTTGTTTCTGCCCGGTCATCCATTCTTGATCCGCACAGGCAGCAAAGTAATATAGGTGAAGTGGCAATTGACCGAACAGCTCCAGCCATATCTGAAGGAATGGGGGCAGAAGAAATTCTGGAAATAATGAACAGAAGCGGCAAACGCACACTTCCGGTTATGGCTGACAGCCAGTTCGTCGGATTTATAACCAAAGAAGATATTCTTTCAGCATATCGGGGGGAAATGAAATCCTACGGTTCTTGCGATAATCTTTTTTAATGCACTGTAACAGAATGTCTGCCTGCTATTTCATCAAGCTTGCCCGACTCCTGCAGCCGTAAGATAATTTCACCGATATCGTCAGCCCTGCCGTTAAGAGGAGAATTCCTCGAGACGCCTATATATACAGGCATAAACCGAGGAGCATAGCTGAAAAGACAGGTCCTGACACTTTCCTGTACGCCCAGCTCCTGAAGATAGTAGTCACCAGCTGTATCCGGACATATTGCCAGATCAACCTCTCCTTCTGCGAGAGCCTTAAACGCTTCCTTATGACTGGGATATTCCACTTTAATCATTCGGTCATCCAGATCAAAAGTGGGGAAGTACCTGTACCCCGTGCTGACCGCCACCTTCAGCCCGGCAATATCAATATATTTCTTAACAGTAATTCCAGAGTCATTTCTGGTGTAAAACCTGATTATGGATTTGGTTCGATAAGGAGGGGAAATATAGCGTATAAAATCGTTTCTGTCGTTCCGAAAAAGCAGGTTGGCTGCGATATCAACCTCACCGGACCTTAGCCCCCCGAGAATATCGCTGAAAACGAGAGGTACGTATTCCGCTTCCACTCCCAGCTCCTGAAATAGGGCTTGCATCATCTCGTAATCGTAACCTTTCACTATCCCGTCTTTTTCTGTAATCCAGGGAGGGAAGTGCGTAACACCGACTCTCACCAGAGGCTTTCCACTAGCAAATAGAACAGAGCTAAACGCTGGAAACAAGACGGTCAGAAATAATAGTATAAATAGTAAACTAGGAAGAACTGTTTTCAGAATTCTCACCGTTCTTCTCACTTTTCTTTTCCGGATCAACGTATTTTTTTCTAACCAACGAATCTGCAACCCGCCCCATAACTTCATTAAGTGCAGCTTTCATCTCTGGATCATCATCCATTATCTTTTTTGAAGACCCCATGAATTTATCGGACATTTTATTACTCATTAACTACCGCCATCCGAGCTTACAGTAATCATAACCTACTAACAAAACTACTATCCATTTTAAACCAATCGAGTTCGACCCTAAACAATGCCTACCCTATTTATAGAATCACCTCAAGTCAAATTAGACCTCCAATAAAACACTTACACCATAGATATATAAAATATGACTGCGAGACATACAAAAAACACTAATAGCGTTTACTTTTTCATATACTTGGAATAATCTATTAATTCATTTTGGAACAACAGTTTTATTTCCCAGTATACAAAAGGATACAGACATGGCTCATGCAGCAATACCCAAAGACATTGGATCTGAGGAATATTTACAAATCAGCACCAATATCATCAGCACCTTCGGCACCAGGCTGCCTGTATCGCTATGTATCTTTGATGATGAAGTTGACAGGGTTGTTCCACTCTATGAAAAAAATACCAGACTATCTGACAAAAAGCAGGAACAGGTAACATCCTACTGCAATGCAGGGAATCTTTTTATATCCAAAACAGACTACACCAAACTTGCCGGACACATCAGTAAAAATCTGGGTGTGCTACTGACAGAGCACTATCTTGATGAGGCTGACGCAGCTAAAATTTTTTATGATGGTATTCTTGAAAAGGTGAGAGCATTTTATGACAATCCAGTAAATGAAACTCTCGACGAAATAAAAAATGTTCTTGCTGTTTACTGCGAATATTTATGGATTGACCCAAACAGATGGGTCCATTTTTTCAACACTCTCAGAAGAGAAAAAGATTTATGCTGTCATGTAGTTAATACCCTTTTTGTAGGATCTGCCATATATCTTAAACTGATCTACAAACCCGGAGAAAAACAGGACATGAGTTCCATTACCCTTGGTCTGATACTGCATGACCTCGGTATGTCACAATTGCCCACAGCTTTATCGGGAAAGAGAGGGCCTTTCCTCTATAAAGAACGCATGCGCATGCAAGAGCATGTAGATATAGCCGAAAAAATGCTAAACCGCCTTGATATAAAAGACGAAATAGTCAAGGCCTGCGTAATGGATCACCATGAAAGACTAGATGGTAGCGGATACCCAAAAGGAAGGCGCGGAGAAGCCATAATACTTGAAGCCAGAGTATGCTCCATAGCAGATGCATTTTGCGGTATGATAGCAGAGCGAAGCCAAAGGGCAGCACTTAACCCAATTCTAGCAGCTATTATCCTAACAGAAAGCAAGAAAAAATATGATTCCGCTCTTACAACTTCGCTAATTTCGTTCATCATAGCCAATAACCCTGAAATGAAAGCCCTCATGAAAAATAAAGAAAAAATGCAACAGCTAAGAGCAATTGCTTTGCAGAAAATATCTTAATGTTTTTCAAGAAAACTTCACAATAACAAAGCCGCCCGAAAAGGCGGCTTAGTCATTTCTAAATCTTTGTACAAAATAAAATTTGAAACGAGTTACCCGGCCAATATCTTCAAGCCGAAATTCTCGGCTATCAGCAAAGTAAGAAACAGGCTGGGAAGATACAAAAGCATTGAAACTAAAACCGTAGCAGAAGTCTCGCTCTCGCATGTCTGATATGTTTCGGCAAGAACGCAGGACAAGGTAGCAATCGGCATCCCGGCCAGAATAATTCCCATAAGCAGCATAGGTCCCTGAACCCCGAATGCAAGCAGGCATAAAGTGGTTAAAGCAGGGTGAACTACTAATTTGAAAATATTTACCACCCCTAAGTTTAATATCTTAAGCTCCATTTTCTGCCTCACAATCATAATTCCAATTGCAAACAAGGCACATGGAACCGAAGCCATACCGAAGTTATGTAGTCCAGTGGCCAGAAAATCGGGGAGCTGTAAATGCATAAATGAAAACAGGGCACCGGCGAAAGAAGCACCTATCAAAGGGGTCTTGAGCATCGATAGAGCAATCTGCCAAACAATGCCAAATGCTGATTTTGATTTGTCCGCCTTATGAAGTTCAAAAAGGGCAACAACCATAATAATAACAACAATGGGAAGAATGATGGCTAGAGTTGTGGCTATCAGAGCCTGTCTTGCCCCATCATATAAATACATCATGATGGGCAATCCCAAATATGCAGAATTTGGAAAGCTGCCTGAACAGGCACGAATCCCGTCTTCTGTGAAATGCCCTCTAAATATCAGTCTGGAAAGTAGAAACATGAGCCAGTAACCAATAATCATTGCCGACAGATATCCACCAATAAATCGAAATTGCGCAATTTCCTCAAAAGGGGTGGTGGCCAGTGAACCAAACAAAAGAGCAGGTAAAGTAAAATAATAAACAAAGCCATTCAAAACAGTGGCAGTGTTTTCTGGAAGAATCTCATGCCTGTAGCAAACAGCTCCGGCAATAATCATTAAAAACAGGGGAGTCAGTGCAGAAAGGACGGTGATAAGCATTGTTTATAACTTGGGTGAGACGTTAGTTGAAGAGAAAAATCAATACAATAAAGCAAGCGGTGTTAATCGATGAGTTCAACTCCAAGATTAGCAAGAAGAGAGACCGCTTCAGGTAAAGAGAATTTTGCTTTGCTAATTTTATTTGTATCTGAATTCATAAAATAGTTTCTTGATGAAATGAAATTACTGCCAGTAAGATCGTTCTGGTGAAACATACATTCGGAAAAGTCGCAATCAGCCATAACAACTTTACACATTTTGTTGTCAGTGAAAGACGACTCAACAAAAGAACAGGATTCAAATCTAACTTTGGTCAGGTTCATACCGCTGAAAGAACAATTATTCATCAGACAATTTATGTAAGTTGCAACTATGACAGGACCTGCGTTCCCCCAATTTATACCCATTAATTTGGAACCATAGAATTCAGTATCGATTATTCTGGAATTTATGAATCCGGCAAGGGATAAATTGCAATTATGGAATGAGCACTCTTGAAATTCACAGTCAATAAACTCAGAGTACTGAAATGAAGAGTTCTCAAACCGACACCTGTAAAATGCAGATTCTTCAATTGATGTGCTATCCTCATCTATATCAGTAAATATCGTATCATCGTATGTTTCGTTACTCAAAATCATAAAAACCCTCAGTTCATGCTTTTTAAAAAAGTATTAAAACCGATACCTGCATCTCATCACCACCGCAAACCGTAATTTCACCATCATCCAGATTTTAAGTCTCCCCATCAAAAAACAAAGAGGAAATTGCCAAGCTCTCAAGTCCGAACGCTTCTCCAGCATCAAGGTAATTCCATGATGCGGATGCAATTAGCAGCCCTGTCTTTAGTATATTCAGGCAGGTCGGTGGTGATAGGTCGGTATTCAAGGGCGTGCTGGTAAAAAGTCTTATAACGCAAGAAAGCCCCCTTGAGTTAACAAGGGGGCTTTGAAATAAAAGCTTGCGACGACCTACTTTCCCACTGGCTACCCAGCAGTATCATCGGCGATGGAGAGCTTAACTTCCGAGTTCGGAATGGGGTCGGGTGTGGCCTCTCCTCAGTGGTCGCAAGCAAATTTGCCTGCTACGATGAGCAAAATTTATGTTGAAATAGAGAAGATAAGATCCCTGATAACTTTAACGTTTAGTTAAAGTTATAGGGAAGAGAAGAAAGATAAGTCGCACGATTTATTAGTACCGGTCAGCTGAATGTGTCACCACACTTACACCTCCGGCCTATCAACCAGGTGGTCTACCTGGAATCTTTAGATGCGTTAAGCATAGGGAGAACTAATCTCGAGGCAGGCTTCCCGCTTAGATGCTTTCAGCGGTTATCCCTTCCGAACTTAGCTACCCTGCAATGCCGCTGGCGCGACAACAGGAACACCATAGGTTCGTCCACCCCGGTCCTCTCGTACTAGGGGCAGACCCTCTTCAATTCTCCTACGCCCACGGTAGATAGGGACCAAACTGTCTCACGACGTTTTAAACCCAGCTCGCGTACCACTTTAATCGGCGAACAGCCGAACCCTTGGGACCTGCTTCAGCCCCAGGATGTGATGAGCCGACATCGAGGTGCCAAACCGCGCCGTCGATGTGAACTCTTGGGCGCGATCAGCCTGTTATCCCCGGCGTACCTTTTATCCTATGAGCGATGGCCCTTCCATGCGGAACCACCGGATCACTAAGACCAACTTTCGTTCCTGCTCGACATGTCTGTCTTACAGTCAAGCTCCCTTATGCCTTTGCACTCGACGGCTGGTTTCCAATCAGCCTGAGGGAACCTTTGCAAGCCTCCGTTACTCTTTGGGAGGCGACCGCCCCAGTCAAACTACCCACCAGACACTGTCTCCAAGCCGGATAACGGCATT
>CAXXRF010000003.1:1497500-1500000 GCA_963676495.2 Maridesulfovibrio sp.
AACAACTTTTTGAAAGTTTTTTGAATCTGATCTGTTTCAGTGAATCTGCCCTCCACTTTTCCGCATTCCTTTCAAAATGCAGTTTCAAATTTCAGGCAGGATTTCGGGTCTTCAGGGCTTCAAAAATGAGCTTAGCTCCTTTTGGCCGCCGAAGGCGTAAATCTGATTTCAAAAGCGCTAACGCGCATCAACTCACCCGGCTTCATCAGCCGAGGAAAGACGTTCTAGGGAAAACTCACCGATGCGTCAATATGTTTTTGAATTATTGTGGTTATCTTGCAGGATTAAGCTGTAGAATATTATCCTATCACTAAAGTTAAAGGTCATGGCTAGCTTTCTTGTATTGTTTAATCAAGCCAGCTGGCCCTCTAAATTATAATGATTTATCCACGGGCACACTCTCCAACAGCACATAAGACACACTTCGATATCCAATCTCGCAAGTCCTCATTTTTCCGGCCAAAGATCAGCCCCACGACCTAAAACGCCATACCCTAAATAATTAGACCCAACTCCCCAAACCTCTAAAACGTAAGTACCGCAAACCATAATTTCACCATCATCCGCAAGTCCGAACGCTTCTCCAGCATCAAGGTAATTCCATGATGCGGACGCAACGAGCAGCCCTGTCTTTAGTATATTCAGGCAGGTCGGTGGTGATAGGTCGGTATTCAAGGGCGTGCTGGTAAAAAGTCTTATAACGCAAGAAAGCCCCCTTGAGTTAACAAGGGGGCTTTGAAATAAAAGCTTGCGACGACCTACTTTCCCACTGGCTACCCAGCAGTATCATCGGCGATGGAGAGCTTAACTTCCGAGTTCGGAATGGGGTCGGGTGTGGCCTCTCCTCAGTGGTCGCAAGCAAATTTGCCTGCTACGATGAGCAAAATTTATGTTGAAATAGAGAAGATAAGATCCCTGATAACTTTAACGTTTAGTTAAAGTTATAGGGAAGAGAAGAAAGATAAGTCGCACGATTTATTAGTACCGGTCAGCTGAATGTGTCACCACACTTACACCTCCGGCCTATCAACCAGGTGGTCTACCTGGAATCTTTAGATGCGTTAAGCATAGGGAGAACTAATCTCGAGGCAGGCTTCCCGCTTAGATGCTTTCAGCGGTTATCCCTTCCGAACTTAGCTACCCTGCAATGCCGCTGGCGCGACAACAGGAACACCATAGGTTCGTCCACCCCGGTCCTCTCGTACTAGGGGCAGACCCTCTTCAATTCTCCTACGCCCACGGTAGATAGGGACCAAACTGTCTCACGACGTTTTAAACCCAGCTCGCGTACCACTTTAATCGGCGAACAGCCGAACCCTTGGGACCTGCTTCAGCCCCAGGATGTGATGAGCCGACATCGAGGTGCCAAACCGCGCCGTCGATGTGAACTCTTGGGCGCGATCAGCCTGTTATCCCCGGCGTACCTTTTATCCTATGAGCGATGGCCCTTCCATGCGGAACCACCGGATCACTAAGACCAACTTTCGTTCCTGCTCGACATGTCTGTCTTACAGTCAAGCTCCCTTATGCCTTTGCACTCGACGGCTGGTTTCCAATCAGCCTGAGGGAACCTTTGCAAGCCTCCGTTACTCTTTGGGAGGCGACCGCCCCAGTCAAACTACCCACCAGACACTGTCTCCAAGCCGGATAACGGCATTGGATTAGAATTCAAGACTATCAAGGGTGGTATTTCAAGGTTGGCTCCACCGACACTGGCGTGCCGGCTTCAAAGCCTCCCACCTATCCTACACATGATAGCCCTAAACCCAATGTCAAGCTATAGTAAAGGTGCACAGGGTCTTTCCGTCTTACCGCGGGTAACCAGCATTTTCACTGGTAATTCAATTTCACTGAGTCTCTGGTTGAGACAGTGGGGAGATCGTTACGCCATTCGTGCAGGTCGGAACTTACCCGACAAGGAATTTCGCTACCTTAGGACCGTTATAGTTACGGCCGCCGTTTACTGGGGCTTCAATTCGGAGCTTCGACCAAGGTCTAACACCTCCTTTTAACCTTCCAGCACCGGGCAGGCGTCAGTCCATATACATCGTCTTACGACTTAGCATAGACCTATGTTTTTAGTAAACAGTCGCCCCCCCCGATTCTCTGCGGCTCCAGACAGCTCGGAAAGTAAATAACTTCACCGTCAGGAGCATCCCTTCTCGCTAACTTACGGGATCATTTTGCCGAGTTCCTTAACCAGAGTTCTCTCAAGCGCCTTGGTCTGCTCGACCCGACTACCTGTGTTGGTTTGCGGTACGGTCAACAAGTGCTAAACTTAGAAGCTTTTCTAGGCAGTCTGGAATTACTCACTTCAAACGTAAAGTTACGGCATCGCATCTCGGCCTTAAAGGGAAACGGATTTGCCTATTTCCTAAGCCTACGTGCTTACACCGGCATATCCAACAGCCGGCTGAGCTATCCTACTGCGTCCCTCCATCGCACACACTTGCTGGTACGGGAATATTAACCCGTTTTCCATCGACTACGCCTTTCGGCC
>CAXXRF010000003.1:1505000-2496324 GCA_963676495.2 Maridesulfovibrio sp.
AAATACTCCCTATGAAGCAACAGCTAAACACCAAAGCGACGAAAGGTTCATAATGCATAAACTCAGGACAGAACTCTCTCACAGCAGATGACACCGTCCAGAAAAGAATAAAAGCTCCAAAGAGATACAATCCCGTTCGCTGCGTTTTGCCTATACTCGAAGAATGGTCTGTGTTTAAAACCAAAACACTACTACCTGCCGGAATAGATAAACGCACCACAACCCAAGCGACTAACAGGAAGATCATTACCAGCGGCAATGCCCATTCAAACCAGTTAAAGAAAGTAATTTTCGTCCTGCCTTCAATATTAAAATAATCAAGCGCCCCGATAAGTAAAAGATTCGCCGGACTCCCAATTAATGAGCCCATTCCTCCTATATTTGCGCCGTAGATTACAGACAGGGTCAACGGTGTTGTCATCTTTACCAATTCTGAATCAAGCCTGCGGATAACCGGGATCATAGCCAACACTGTTACGGCATTGGGAATAAACATGGACATACCAGCAGAGACAGTTATAAGCGAAAGCAATAATAAATCGGCCCGCCCACGACTCAGCTTAGTCGCACGCGCTGCCAGATATTCAGGCAACCTGACCACGGCAATAACGCGATACAGGACATACCCGGTCATAAAGAGCAGGATAAGAGGTAGCCTCTCATATATATAATTAACACTGGGATCCATCAGATTGGTACCTTCTTCAAAATTCTTACTGATTTTCTTGCACGGTCATTCGCTTTCGTCAACGAACTGAGAACGCTTGCTATTTTAATGAACCTTCAGTCTGCACCAGCTTGTGATTCCTTTCCCAGCTATTGACTACTGCCCATAAAAATCAATACTACCTAACTTTCGATCCACCCGGCAAAACCTATTCATTTTCGATCCCAATTAGCAGGGATGACATAGGTCTATAGCAGCCAGACACGAAGCAACCATTCAAGTCTGGGGATATAGAGCAGAGAGGACTTCGCTCCTTTGGCCGCCGGGGCGAAATCAAATCATTCTTAAAGAAGCCTTAGCTTTCACTTTATCAAGGATAATATGTCAGAATTTGTTCATCTGCACGTCCATACAGAATACAGTCTGCTGGACGGCGCCATCCGTATTAAGGATTTATGCCAGCAGGCCAAAGACTTTGGTATGCCTGCGGTTGCCATCACCGACCACGGTTCCATGTTCGGTGCCGTCAGCTTTTACATGACCGCAATGGATATGGGCATCAAGCCGATCATCGGTTGCGAGGTCTATGTCGCTCCCGGTGATATCGACGATGAACTTGCCCATACCAGAAAAGACAGCCGTCATCGCTACCACCTCGTTCTTCTTGCCAAGAACCAGCAGGGGTACAAGAATATTGTAAAACTCTGCTCTCTGGGTTTTCTTGAGGGATTCCACTACAAACCTAGAGTCAGCAAATACCTTCTCAATAAATACAGCGAGGGCATCATAGCTCTCTCCGCCTGTCTTGCAGGAGAAATCCCCCGCGCCCTGACGAATGAAGGTCTCGATGCAGGGGTTGAAATGGCCAGGCAGTACGCCGACATCTTTCCAGGAAACTTTTATCTTGAAATCCAGTCCAACGGATTAAAGGATCAGGAAATTGCCAACGACCTGCTCATCCAGTGCGCAGAAAAAACAGGACTTCCGTTGGTTGCCACCAACGACTGCCACTACCTGACTCAGGACGACTACGAAGCGCACGACCTCTTGCTCTGCATTCAAACGCAAACGACAGTAGACGCCGAGAAACGTTTCCGCATGGATACGGATCAGCTCTACTTCAAGCCGCAGGAAGAATTCGAACAGGAATTTGCCCATGTTCCGGAGGCAATTGCCAACACCCAGAAGATTGCCGAGATGTGCAACCTTGAAATTGAACTGGGCAACTATTACTTCCCGGAATACGAACTTCCGGAAGGAATGACCATTGAAACTGAGTTTGTAAAACTCTGCAAGGAAGGTCTGCAGAAGAGAATCGAAAACGCTCCCTATGAAATAGACGAAGATAAATACTGGGAACGCCTTGATTACGAGCTTGGAGTCATCAATGAAATGGGCTTCCCGGCATACTTCCTTATCGTTCAGGACTTCATCAACTGGGCGAAGGACAACAGGATTCCGGTTGGTCCGGGCCGTGGTTCAGCAGCAGGTTCCATCGTCGCATGGGCACTGCGCATCACCAACCTCGACCCCATCCCATACGATCTGCTTTTTGAAAGGTTCCTTAACGTGGAACGTATCTCAATGCCGGATATCGACGTTGACTTTTGCGAACGACGCCGGCTTGAGGTTGTTAAGTATTGCTCCGACAAATACGGCTGGGATCACGTAGCCCAGATCACCACTTACGGAACCATGAAAACCAAGGCGGTCATTAAAGACGTTGGCCGTGCACTTGGCATGCATTTTTCCGAAACCGACCCTATTGCCAAGCTGGTCCCCGATGACCCGGCAATAATTGCGCAGGGACTGGGGGTTAAAAAGGCCAAAATTACTGTTCCCAACTCAGTCAAAGCGATCCCTGAGCTGCAGAACATGGTGGATACAAACCCCAAAATAGCCAAGCTCATGGATATCGCAACCCGTCTGGAAGGAATGTCCCGCCATGCTTCCACCCACGCGGCCGGGGTTGTTATCTCCGATAAACCCATGACTGACTACCTCCCCCTCTATAAAGGGAAGAAGGGTGAAATCGTAACCCAGTACGATATGAAAAAGGTCGAAAAAGTAGGCCTTATCAAGTTCGACTTTCTGGGTCTGCGAACCATGACTGTTATCGAAGACTGCCTGGATATCATCCGCGAACAGGGCAAAGAGGCTCCCGACCTGGATACACTGACCCTTGATGACCAGGCCACATTTGATATCTTCTGTAAAGGAGATACGGACGGGGTCTTTCAGGTTGAATCATCTGGTATGCGCAAGTACCTGCGTATGCTTCGCCCAAGCTGCTTTGAAGACATCATCGCGATGCTTGCCCTTTACCGCCCGGGTCCGCTCGGGTCCGGTATGGTTGACGAATTCATTAAACGTAAGCATGGCGAAATTGAAGTAACATACCTCTGGCCGACCCTTGAACCTAGCCTGAAGCCGACCTACGGCGTTATCGTATATCAGGAACAGGTTATGGGAGCGGCGATGACCATCGCAAACTACTCTCTGGGTGAGGGTGACCTGCTTCGCCGAGCCATGGGTAAAAAGATTCCCGAAGAGATGGCCAAACACAGGGTCCGCTTTGTTGACGGAGCAAAGGAAAATGAAATTCCGGAGCAAACCGCCAACGAGATCTTCGACCTGATGGAACAGTTTGCTGCATACGGTTTTAACAAATCACACTCCGCAGCATACGCGCTGATCTCCTATTACACGGCTTTCCTCAAGGCTCACTTCCCGGTGGAATTCATGGCAGCGCTCATGAGTACAGAAATGAACAACACCGAGAAAATCATTATGTACATCAACGCCTGCCGCGACATGGGCGTTAATGTTCGCCAGCCGGACATCAACCTCGGTATGGCCCGTTTTTCGGTGTACGAAGGCGACATCATCTACGGAATGGCCGGGATCAAAAACGTCGGTGAAGAAGCGATTGACGAAATTGTTGCCGAACGCAAGACCAACGGTCCTTTTACCGACTTCGTGGATTTTGTAACCCGCGTCAATCTGCGCCGGGTTACAAAGCGGGTCATTGAATACCTGATCCGCGCCGGAGCTTTTGATTCGCTCAATATTTCAAGGGCTGGCCTTATAGCCTCACTTGATAGAGTCGTTTCCTATGGGCAGAAAAAAACAAAGGAAAAAGAGTCCGGCATGATCAATATGCTGGATATGCTCGGGGGAGGAGGCGGAGAAGAAGAACCTGCCACCGTAACTTTCGAGGAATTCAACCTGCCGGAAATGGATGACAAGGAAATGCAGCGCCTTGAAAAAGAGGCACTGGGTTTCTACCTGACCTGCCACCCGCTGCTTGCATACCGCAATGAAATGAGCCGCCTTGGATTGCAGACAATTGAAAACTGCCCGAACATGGCTCACGAAGCACAGGTCAGACTTGGCGTTATCATTACCGGCTACAAGGAAATCATCACCAAGAAAGGCAAAAAGATGGCTTTTGCCACCATCGAAGACATGACCGGCTCCGGTGAACTGATCATCTTTCCAAAGACATACGAAGAAGTGCATCAGTATCTTGGTCAGGACATCCCCTTGCTGATCAAAGGCAAGGTGGATAACCCGCCGCCGGAAGAGGGACAGGAAGAAGCACCGGCAGAATCCAAGGTTATGGCTGACGAAATCTCTCCTCTGGAAAATGCACAGGCAGGATGTCAGGAAGCAGTGCCACTTCCGATCCATCACAACCTCTGCACCGATGAGGGGATTGCGGAACTGAAGGCCATTTTAGGGGGGTATCCCGGTTCAGCTCCGGTAACCCTGCAATTGCTGCTGGAAGATTCCGTATGCACCTTGCGGCTGGGACATAGCTATAACATCCGGCCCAACGGCGACTTCTGGCGAGAATTCAACCAATGGCGCAAGAACGGCAACGGCTCCAGTTCCAGAATACAATAAAAAGCAACCTCTGCCCTCGGCAAATCTGCCGGGGGCCTTCCATTTGATACACTTCCAGCTTTACGTTAGAAGAACCCTCCGGCAGTCAGGTCGGTACAGATAAAAGAAATTATTACGGAGTATATATGAACAAAGGAAAATGGAGACTCAAAGTCAAAAAAGATTTCAGTGCTGCACACCAGCTCAGAAACTACGGCGGAAAATGTGAAAACATGCACGGCCACAACTTCGGTGTTGAAGTTGAAATAGAAGGTGATCACCTTGATTCAAAAGTTGAGATACTTATGGATTTCAAAGAATTGAAAAAAGAACTCAGTGAAGTTCTGGATACTCTGGATCATAAGCATCTTAACAGTGTCGAATACTTCGAACATCGCAACCCCTCCTCCGAGAATATTGCCCGTTACATCTACCTTGAAATGAAAAAAAGGGTTGAGAACGAGCATGTCCGCATGGTCTACGCTTCTGTTTCCGAAAAAGAGTCCTCTGTTGCCAGCTACTTTGAGGATTAACAGATGCGGCTTGTTATTCAGCGAACCAGCGGCGGTAAGGTGGATGTAGAAGGCTCTACTGTAGGAGAAATAGGTCCGGGGATTATGGTTCTGGTAGGGTTCGGCAAGGAAGACGATGAACAACTTCCCGAATCAAAAGTCTGGAATACACTGATTGACAAAATGATCGGCCTTCGGATCTTTGAAGACGAAGAAGGCCGTATGAACAGATCTCTGGAAGATATCAAAGGAGATATTCTCCTGGTATCCCAGTTCACTCTTTACGCCTCCTGCAGAAAAGGCAGACGCCCGTCATTTACAGATGCGGCGGCGCCGGAGATCGCCCGCAGACTTTGCGACCGATTCACAGAAGATGTGCGCTCCAAAGCACCTGCCAGTGTTGCCACAGGAGAGTTCGGAGCAATGATGAATGTTGATTTTGTCAACTGGGGACCGGTAACAATCATCCTCGATTCCAGAGACTTTTCCTGAATTTCCGGTTTTGACTTGACTTCCTTTGCTAAAAAGAGAGGATTAGGTATATTGGTCTTAAGCTGAAGACATAATACTAAAGTTGTAACAACCGACACAACTGACAAAATGTCAGTTATCCCATCTGGAGCATTCATGCATAATTTTGTGCTGGAAGCAGTCCCCACACCGGAAGAAAGCAGGGAAATTGCACGCAAAGCAGTACATATCCTGAAAAACTATATTTCGGACGAAGACCTGCTTCATGACATAGAC
Source organism: Maridesulfovibrio sp. (assembly GCA_963676495.2). GTDB lineage: Bacteria > Desulfobacterota > Desulfovibrionia > Desulfovibrionales > Desulfovibrionaceae > Maridesulfovibrio. The sequence goes on from CAXXRF010000003.1 coordinate 1,510,815, forward strand.
CTGGTCCTCACTGAAGGCTGCTCCAATGTCGCACGCCATGCCTATGACAACGACGCACCATGCAACCGTCTGGAACTAGCAATCACCCTGACCCCCGGGCAACAGGTTGTGTTTGAAATTTCAGACTGGGGAAAAGGACTGTGCTCCAAATCAATAGACTTTACAATGCCCTCCCCGGACTCTGTAGGAGGACGGGGGATGTTCATAATGTCTGAACTGATGGATTCTTTTGAACTGATTCAGAAAGACGGTAAAAATACAATCAAGCTTACCCGCACTATAGAGGAAGAAAAATGGCTGAGGAAAGAATAAACATAGCAGACGGTATACTCACTCTTAGGTGTGGTAAGGAAGTCACCATAGAAACAATATACGATTTCAAGGAGCTGGCTGAAGCAAAAAGCGAGTCCCCTGAAGTCAACACAGTCGTTGCCGATCTTTCTGAAGCCCATTTTCTGGACAGTTCCGGCATAGGATTTCTGGTTTCACTCAATTCGCGCCTTAAAAGCATAAACAAGAACATGTACCTTCTTAAACCCAGTGAGCAGATATGCAAAACACTGGAACTGGTAAGGCTTATCTCCTTTTTCTCCATCGTTGAAGACGAACGGGAAATAATTTAGAACCCTTGCACCGTCCCGGAGCCTTTACCATGCCTTGCCTCAGACATTATTTCGATCCAGACTTCGACTATCAAAACCTGAAACCGGTGGAAAAAAACGACGGGAGTGTAGATTACTACAACATGGGCTACGTACAGAGCGTTATCACAGGACAGGTCCTGGCCCAGTGGGATGACAGTTCAGGTGAAGCCTCATGTCCTCCCGGATATCGTCAGTTTTCCGAAAAGAAATTTCCCCTCGGACCCAATACAAAAATAAACCCGGACAACCCGGACCAGCTGATCTCCACAAAGAACGGCTATGTTTTTTACAATGAAGATGGGTTGATCATGGTTAAGGAACTTTTGAATGTTCGCGGTGATGTCAATCTGTCCACCGGGAACATTTTTTTTGTGGGTGATCTGGTCGTACACGGTTCCATCAAATCAGGGCTGGATGTAAAGGCCAACAATGTCAACGTAAGAGGTGTCATTGAGCAGGCAAATGTCCATGCTGCAGGTTTTCTGAAGTGCGATGGTGGAATAAAGGGCAACAGCAAAGCGCACGTAGAATCAAAAGAAACCCTGCGCACAACATTTTGTGAGAATGCAACGCTTGTAAGCGGCGGAAATATTATCATTGATAAAAACTGCATGCACACTAAAATATACTGTGAAGGTAAATTCGCAGTTAAGGGTAGACTGGCCGGCGGGAAATGCTACAGTGACCAGTACGTCTACGTAGGAGAACAGCTAGGGGGGGGGCTTGGTGCTCAGCCTCAGGTAATAGTCGGATACAATCCCTTACTACTGCTGCAGATAGACAAAATTTCTGCCCAGATTTCATTGCTTAAAGCTAATGTGGATGCACTCCAGAAAGGCATGAGCAATGGGGCAACCACCACCCTGGACTTTACCCAGAAAATTGAGAAAAATGAGATGAAGATCCGCTTTCTCAGGAGTAAGAAAAAGCAGTTGTGGGAAAAAATCCAGCAGACTGAAAAACTGGAAAGCTGCAGGATAATGGTTAGTGGACTTGTAAAAACCGGAGTTGAAATCAGCATCGGCCCTGCATACATGCAGGTCGACCAGCCTCTGGATAATGTCTTCTTCTATTACAAAAACAATGAAATCAAAGTGGGCTCGCCCGCATTAAAAAGATAGAAATACTATGGATATTGCAACCTTAATTGGTATCGTCGGGGGATTCGGACTCATTGTTGCCACCATTATCATGGGTGGTAACGCAGCCGGGTTCATTGACCCTCCTTCAGTCGTAATTGTATTCGGGGGAACATTTGCTTCCGCATTTATCATGTTTCCTATGGGAGTTGTTCTTAGAGCCTTCAAAATTGCTCTTAAAGGATTTTTCTCCAAACCCAACGACCCCAAGGCTATAATCGACCAGATTGTTGCACTGGCAGAGACTGCCAGAAAAGAAAGTCTTGTCGCTCTTGAAAAAGTTTCAATTGATGATGAATACCTGAAAAAAGGGGTTATCCTAGTTGCTGACGGGACAGATGGTGACCTTGTCCGGCAGATTATGGAAATCGAAATTGACTTCATGAAAAAAAGGCATTTCCAGGGACAGGCTGTAATGAAAGGTATGGGCACCATGGCTCCGGCCTTCGGGATGATCGGAACCCTGATCGGTCTTGTAAACATGCTCTCCAACCTTAGCGACCCCGACGCAATCGGCCCTGCAATGGCGGTTGCACTGCTCACAACCCTGTATGGTGCGGTTGTCGCTAACGTTGTTTTTCTGCCTTTGGCTAAAAAGCTGGAAGAACGCTCCCTTGAAGAATCCCTGTATATGGAAATCATGGTTGAAGGGGTTGTGGCAATCCAGAAAGGAGAACACCCTTCCATCGTTAAAGAAAAGCTGCAGGCATTCCTCGCCCCGGCAATGCGTGATGCTGCGGCTTAATAGCTGCTTCACGCTTTCTTTCTAAGGACTCAAGGCAGAAAATGGCAAAAATTGTTGTTCTCAAACCCAAGGATAACAGCCCTCCGCCAGAGGAAGGACTACCACCGTGGATGGCGACATTTGCGGATATGGTCACCCTTCTTCTATGCTTTTTTGTTCTGCTGCTCTCATTTGCAAACAACGACCTTGCCAAGTTCAAAGAACTTCTGGGTTCAATCAGAGGTGCGTTCGGCGTAAAGATCGAACGCAAGGAGGCGGACCATCTTTCGCTTGTCCCCTCTGACCTTGAACGCAAAGAAATCAAGATGGACAGCAATGACAAAAGACTCCTCGGCCTTGTTCTGCGGATCAAGGCCCTTCTTGATCAGGAAGATGCTACGAGCAAATCAACCGGCGTCAAGGCGGATCATGACGGAGTGCTGGTCAATTCTGAATCGGCTTCACTCTTCGAACCCGGCACAGCAACCCTCAAGCCGGGTGCCAGCAAGGTTTTGGACAGGATCATTGATATTCTGAAAGAACACAATTACAACCTCGTGGTTCGCGGGCATACCGACAATTCGGAACAACGCTCCAGGAAATTTCCAACCAACTGGGAGTTGTCATCAGCTCGCGCTGCCAGTGCTCTGCGCTACATAATTGAAAAGGGCGGAATTGAACCAAAGCGGCTCAAGGCAGTCGGCTATGCAGACACTCAGCCGCTGGTCAAAAACGACTCCCCGGAAAACCGCCGCAAGAACCGCAGACTCGAGTTTTTCTACCACAAACCGGCGCGTGATGAGTGGTAAGCTGCATGAGCGATTATGAAGCCCAACTTCTGACTGAGAATTCAGGTCCGGTTGATATACGCATTATCCGCAATGGAAAAACAAAACACATGTGGGGTAAATTCGGCAGCCGCAGGGAAAGCGATCTGGCAGGACAGCTGAAAGATCAACACATCCCCCTGCTTGTCGGATCAGGAATAGGAATAGCAGCCGAGCTTCTTGCTGCGCAAAAAGACCGCCCTCTTTTAATTCTCGACAATGAACCGGTAATACTCAAGGAAACAGGCCTGCGCGAGAAACTCCGCAGCCGGCCCAATGTAATCTGGATTACAACATCATCACCAATCAATGCCGCTCGGCATATTCTGGAATTGAAAGAAAACTTCGGTAAAAAAATTCAATTCATCAAAATTCCTTTTTACACCCGGCTTTCCACTTTTTACCTTCAGGTTGAAAAATTTCTAGCCAATGAATCGGAAAAGAAAACGGACTTTCCTTTCTGGTCTAAATTCAAGAGCCCCAAGCCACGTATCCTGCTGCTTACCAGTCAATATTTTCTCATGGGGGAAATAGTCGCGGCCTGCCAGAGGCAGGGAATTCCGCACATGTTCATCAATATGGACGCCAAAGAAATGGAGCTGGAAAGTTTTGTAGGCAGGATATCTAAAGCCATCGACACCTTCAGACCAGATTTCGTGCTGACGGTTAACCATCTCGGAGTCGATCAGGAAGGGGTTCTGAATACACTTCTTCACAAATTCCAACTCCCGCTGGCATCATGGTTTGTGGATAATCCTCAGTTAATCCTTCCCTTGTACAAAGCACAGGCCGACTCCAATACGGTATTATTCACTTGGGATGCCGACCGAATGGATTCATTGCAGGCAATGGGTTTCAGTAATATTTTTCATCTTCCGCTGGGAACAGACCAAACCCGCTTTCTACCATCCAAAGGCTGCACAAAAAACAAATGGGCCCGTGATATATCCTTCGTTGGCAACTCAATGGTTCATAAAACCGCAAGACGTCTGGACGCTGCGGGAATTAGCGGTCAGCTTCTTAAACGCTGGAAAGAAGTGGCTCACAGTTTCGGCCAGAAATCCGAACCGTCTGTCCAGAACTTCCTTCTCACAGACTTTCCGGAACTTTTTAAAGAATACGAGAAACTTGGTTCACCTTATCGCAAGCTGGCCTTTGAAACACTCATTATCTGGCAGGCAACTCTTGAATACAGACTCTCATGTGTAAAAATGATCATCCCCTATACGCCGCTGGTAGTTGGAGACGATGGCTGGAAACAGCTTCTTTCAAGTGATTATAACTGGGAATATCATAAAGAACTTTCGTACTATGAAGATCTTCCCCGTTTCTATCCCTGTTCAAAAATTAATTTCAACTGTACAAGCCAGCAGATGAAAGGAGCTGTAAACCAGAGGGTTTTTGATGTTCCGGCCTGTAACGGTTTTCTACTTACCGATCACCGCTATCAGGTAGAAAATCTTTTTGAACCGGGCAAAGAGATCGCAATCTATAATTCTGTAGAAGAAATCCCGGAACTCATCGATAAATATCTTGAAAATGACAGTGCCAGACATACAATTGTTAAAGCTGCCCGCAAACGGATACTTGCAGAACATACATACGACTCGAGAATAAAGACCCTCATTGAATGCATGAAAAAAGTTTATGCTTAAGGCATAAGAAAGCCCCGATGTTTTTTATTAACACCGGGGTATTTTTTTATTCTTTCCAGACCGGAAAGACATACATTATCCTCATGAAAACCCGAATCCTCCACAGCCCTGCCCGGCAGTCGAGGGAGACAGGTTATCGCCAGAAACCGAAGTCCTTCCTGAGAATGTGGACATAATCCTTTCTGTATCCTTACTTTTACATTCAGGACAGGACACACTCTCCGCTGTGCCAGAGGAAACCAGTTCCTCAAATTGAAAACTGCATTTTTTACATTTATACTCATAAATAGGCATCAATCAGCCTCCGCAGCCGCCGCCTTTCTTGTCATCAGATCCCTCACGGGGACCTTTACCGATCTGTCACGGAGAAACTCCAAGCTTGGGAATGACTACCTTCACAATAAGAAAAACTAGGGCGAAGACAGCCAGAAGACCGAGAATATCACTCATATCAAACCTCACAATTGTTTTAGCGGTTTCATTCTCTGAGTTAAGGTTTGTATAAATGATGTCAATAGCTGAACATAAAAGCAATTAAAAAACAAAATAACTAATCAGACCATAATTACCTGAAATCATCCCAGCTTAACGTAAAAAATAAATTCAGATCCAATACCGACACTGCTTTGAACAAACATTTCTCCACCCATCATGGCCACAAGCTTTCGCGAAATAGGGAGCCCCAGCCCTGTACCGCCATATTTTCGGGAAGTGGATGAATCAGCCTGAGTAAAGCTGTTAAAAACAAAATCAATTTTTTCCTTCGGGATACCGATACCATTATCTTTCACCGAAAACATAACCCGGTCATTTTCAGTATAAAGTCTTATTTTAACGGAACCTTCTGCTGTGAACTTAACCGCATTACTGATCAGGTTAACAAGTACCTGCCTGATTCTAGTGGGGTCGCCCACAACCTTTTCGGGAACATCATCAGCGATTAAACAGGAAAGCTTGATTCCTTTACGTCCGGCATCAGTCTCAAACATGCTGACAACTCTCCTGACCATTTCACCGATGAGAAAAGTATGTTGCTCAATTTCAAGATGACCGGCTTCAATTTTAGAAATTTCCAAAACATCATTGATAATTTCAAGCAGGGATTCGCCTGCTGTACCGGCAATATTCAAAAAATCTTTTTGTTCCGCATTCAGATCTGTTTCTTTAAGCAGTTCCACCATACCCAGAATGGAATGCATCGGTGTGCGGATTTCATGACTCATATTTGCAAGGAACTCACTCTTAACTCTATTGGCAACAACAGCCTTTTCCCGTTCTTCCTGCAGCAGGTCCAGTGTGTTGTTGATCGCAGCTGAAAGATCCGTTAACTCGTCGTTACCGCTTAAGAGCACCTTTCTCCTGTTCGGGCCTACAAAATATTCGCCCTTAAGCTGTGACTGAAGCATTTTGACTCTGGAAACAAAATTGACGTTAAGCAGGACAACCAAGGCAATACCAATTACCCCAAGTGCTCCAAGAAAACAGATCACAAAGGCCCGGGTCATGGAACTGCCTATGGCATGAGCATCGCGGTTCATATTCAGCTGCAGCAGAACCAGAGGATTACCCAACATATCCTTCAAGGCCAGAAATCCCTTGATAACCTTATCTCCGGGATGCACGGGCCTGAAAAATACTTTTTCTGAAAATCCCTTATCAAGATTGCTGAACGAAAGGTTGAGTAGAAGCTCATCTCCCAGCCGCTTGATGGCAGAATCTCCATAGAACCTCCCCATTACCACAAATCCCGGCGAAGGCCCTTCCACTCGGCTGGTCATAATTTTCTGAACAGAGACCATCATTATCTTGTAATCAATTCTGATCAGCCCCGACTTTCCAAGATCATCAACACCCGAAACTATTTCTCCCCCAACGCAGCCCTTTTTCCCGAAACAATTATAAAAAGACTCCGCTCCTTCTGAGTATCTTCCAGAGTAGATATTCCCATCCCGATCAAGATACAGCAAAATATCAAGATTAAGATTGATCATCACGTCTTCGGTAAGATTGGACTTGATAAACCGGGCGGACTTGTCCGACATGAACTCATAACTGTCATCCCACCATGCCCAGTCCCTGCAATAATTCTCAAGTGTCTGTATTTCAGCAGATATCGCGTATGATGCACGGGTCAGGTTTTCTTCTATAAGAGATTTTTCGATCTCATTTGAACTGCGCTCCATAAGAAGTGAAGCCCCAAGCCACGCTGCAAAAAATATCATTGTACAGAAGACAAAAACACTAACGACACTTTTACCACTTAAACCTAAACGCATTCAGACCTCATCATTAATTATTTGATTTTGACCATACTCTCTAGGCAAAAAAAAAGAAACCAGACAGAAGTCCGGTTTCTAAAAATAAACTGGTAAAAGAATCTAAAAGTTAAATAACGTTCCAGACTGCTCCCTGAGGGGTATCCTTGACTTCAATGCCAAGCTCAATGAGTTCATCCCTGATTTCGTCAGAGCGTGCGAAGTCTTTATTTTTCCGCGCATCCTGTCTGGCTGCGACAAGCTCCTCAACCTTGGAAACATCAATTCCATTCCTCTCAAGCATACACTGCTTAAGATTATTCAGAAAAACTGCAGGCTTCTCAGTAAAGATGCCGAGCACCTCGCCCCATTTTCTCACATTCTCGAGAATTCGGGTCCAGGCATCGCGGCCGCCTTCACTTTTACGCCATGATTTTTCTTCGGCAATGCGTCCTGCAAGGCGGATCAGTGTGAAGATGTGCCCCATGGCAGCAGCTGTGTTCATGTCATCTTCCATAGCGTCAGCCCAGCCCTTCTCTGCATCTTCGATTTCAGCAAGGACCTCATCAGGAAGTGCGGCCTTGGACCACTTTGCCTTCTGCAAAGCTTCTTCAATCTGTTCAAGAGCAGCATAGACACGACGAATACCCTTCTCAGCCTCTTCCAAAGCATCAAAAGAAAAATCAAGGGGACTGCGATAGTGCATGGTCAGCAGGAAATAACGCAGTGTCTCAGGCATAAATTTTTCAATAATATCCCTGATGGTAAAAAAATTGCCCAAAGACTTGGACATCTTCTCTGAATTAATCTGCACAAAACCGTTATGAACCCAGAAGCGGGCCATTTCCTTTCCGGTTGCGGCTTCACTCTGTGCAATCTCATTTTCATGGTGAGGAAAGCTAAGGTCCTGTCCGCCGCCATGAATATCAAAAGGCAGAGGCAGATATTTCTCGCTCATGGCAGAACACTCAAGGTGCCAGCCGGGACGGCCTTCACCCCAAGGGCTTTCCCAAGAAGGTTCACCGGGCTTTGCAGCCTTCCATAGAGCAAAATCAAGAGGATCCTTCTTTTCTTCGCCGGGTTTGATACGCGCTCCGGACTGCAGATCTTCAATATTTCTACCGGACAATTTTCCGTAGTCGTCAAAAGAACGGACTTTAAAATAAACATCGCCCGATGGTGTGGAGTAGGCATGCCCCTTGCCGATAAGAGTCTCGGTGAGCTCAATCATTTCAGGAATATGCTCGGTACACTTCGGCTCGATGTCGGCGCGAAGGATATTGAGTCTATCCATATCCACATAAAATTCGCCGATAAATTTTTCAGCAAGCTCAGTGGCGCTCACGCCTGTTTCATTTGCGCGATTGATGATTTTATCATCAATATCGGTAAAGTTGCGCACAAAGGTAACATCATATCCCTTGAAACGCAGATACCGAACCAGAACATCAAAGACGACGGAAGAACGGGCATGTCCGATATGGCACAGGTCATAAGCTGTAATGCCGCAGGCATACAGGCTGACCTTGTTGCCATTAAGGGGAACAAATTCTTCTTTCTTGCGTTTAAGTGTATTGTAAAGGCGCATAGCCACTCCTTATTTTCTTGAATAAAAATCAGTTACCATTGAAAATTCATTTTCCGTCATTTTCAACAGTCACCCCGTAAAGGCTCAGCAATTCTTCAAAGTCCCTGCCCATAAAAATGTACAGCAGGGGAACCGGTTCTACAGGTTCGACTCTGAGCATAAGCTTCCCGGGGGTTTCAATAAAATTTTTCAATCCATCATAAAAATTTTCAGCATGGCCGTTGCCAAGACTTCGGGCTTCCTGCCCTCTTAGTTGCAGCCCATCCAGCAATCTTTTGCGAAATTCATCAGAGTCAAGATTTTCTGAAGCTGCTGAAAAGTTCAAAACTTTTCCAGTAAGCGACTTATCCTGAAGAACAAGGCCCCCGTCCAGCATACTTACACCTATAAGTCCGCTCAGACCGGGATTCTGAAGCTTCAAGTCCCCCAGATCAAATCCGGCGCTGAACCGCATTGTATCAGCACCGTCAAAACTTATTTTCTTAACTGAAAGACGTCTTGTCCGGTCTTCATATATGTACTCAGCTTCAAGGTCAAAATTCAGTTGCTCATAACCGATCTTTCTGAGTTCAGAGGCGTAACTTCCGAAGTTCATAAAATCAACCGGAAAGGACACACCTTCAATTCGGCCCTTGAAAAAATGAGGAACCTTGTGTTCGTGGTCAAGTTTTTCAACTACCACTTTCTCAGCAGTACAGCTTGAACCCAGTGCAAAGTCGCACCGGACTCCCCAGATAGAAAGGCTTCGATCAACAGGGTTGATCAGTGCACGCTCAAAATCGAGTTGCCCCCACTTGGAATAACGGTCGGCAAATTCATGAACCTTTGCTGACGAGAACTCCTCGAGCTTATAATATCCGCCTGCTGCAAATCCGAAAAGGACCGCCAGCACAACAAATACTTTTGCAAAGGATTTCCCGCCGCTCATATTCAACCTCAGGAAAAAGTTCTTATTCCGGTTACTGCGGCTACGGCTTTAATCCCCTTCTTCTCACCGGTAAAGCCAAGCTTTTCCTCAGTGGTTGCCTTAACGTTTACCTGGTCCTTATTCAGGCCAAGGACGGAAGCCACATTCTTCCGGATCAGTTCCCGATGGGGAGAAAGCTTGGGGATCTGTGCGATAACGGTAAGATCGGCATGAACAATTTCCACACCGGCCTCTTCAGCTTTAGCCATAACTTCTTTGAGGATAATCCCACTGGACATATTCTCACAGGCCGCTGAAGTATCGGGGAAATGATGTCCGATATCACCGCCTCCGAAGAGTCCCAGAATTGCGTCGGATAAAGCATGCAGCAGCACGTCACCGTCAGAATGGGCTATAACTTCCGGTCCTCCGGGAATAGGAACTCCGCCCAGAACCATGGGGCGCCCCTCGCCATAGCGATGTACATCGTATCCCCATCCCACACAGGGAATGGTGCGTTTCTCATCTTCAATACGCTTCAAATCTTCAGGATTAGTCATTTTGATATTGCCTTCTTCTCCGGGGCAGATGTGAACATTCTTTCCAGCCATCTCCACCATGGACGCGTCGTCGGTTACATCCCATGATTCTTCTTCGGCCTGTTTATGAGCGGAAAAAAGTACAGGCAGAGAAAATCCCTGAGGCGTCTGCACGGCTTTAAGCCGGGAGCGGACAAGTGTCTTCTCAACCACTCCGCCATCAACTTCCTTGATGGTATCTGTAACATCCACAGCAGGGATTACCGCATCCATCCCGTCGAGCAGCATATCAACAATCCCGCTGACCATTGAAACTGAAGCAAAAGGCCGGGCTGAATCATGAACCAACACATGGGTACACCCAGAAGGGAGTTCATTCAAGCCGTTAAATACTGAATCCTGCCTGCGTCTTCCGCCTGCTGTAACCTTAAAAGGTAAACCAAGGGAATCAGCTCCATCGAGTTCGGCAACTACCCTGCCCATCTCCTCCACTTGGTCAGGAGGGAAGACAAATATGATTCCTTTAACAGCCGGAGCTTTGGAAAAAGTAAGTGCGGAATGCCAGAAAAGGGGAAAACCTTTCCATTCAAGAAACTGCTTTTTAACTCCGCCGACGGCCTCAGCCAGACGGGTGCCACTGCCCGCGGCCAGTAAAACGGCCCAGACTTCACCGGATGCACTCATTATGAATCCCCTGTCAGATATAACAAAGGCAGCCCGAAGGCTGCCCGATTATTCAAAACAAAAAAAGGAGTCGGACTATAAGCCGGGTCCTGTATCCGCCATAAGGCGAACGATCATCATTCCTCTAGGATGCATGTTACCATACACCTCAAGCAACCTACCCGAAAGCTCGGCCGGGCCGGCCTCAAACACTTCCCTATTTGGTCTTGCTCCGGACGGGGTTTACCTGGCCGGATATGTCGCCATACCCGCCGGTGGGCTCTTACCCCACCGTTTCACCCTTACCCCGGTGAGAATCACCGAGGCGGTCTGTTTTCTGTGGCACTTTCCCGGAATCACTTCCGCTGGGAGTTACCCAGCGCCCTGCCCTTCGGAGCCCGGACTTTCCTCCCCGGCTGTTAAGCCGCGGCGATGATCCGTCCAACTCCCTAAAATTTTCCATGCCACTTAAGGCAAAACGTCCCTGCGAGAATCCATAAGCCTCACAGGGACGAATTTAAATAATATACTAAGCTTCTTCTTTCTGAAGAGCTTTAGGTTTAGCAGCTTCGGGGATATGTTCGATCCAGTAGATAAGACGCTGGCAGTTAGGGCAGCTCAAGATCTGTTTTCCTTCCTGCAGCACGTTGTAATCCTGCGGAGGAATCATGATGTTACAACCGGCACATACTGCGTCTTCAACAGGCACAATAACCGGATGAGCAAGACGGGAGCGGATAAACTCATAACGGCCAAGAATAGGCTTGGGAACAACTTCTCCGGCCTTGTTACGGCGCTTATTGAGTTTTTCCAGATCAGAATTGGCTGCATCCAGCTTTTCTTTCAATCCGGCACGCTTTTCATCAAGCTCTTCGTTCAGATCATTGATTTTGGTATTAAGCTCTTCAAGAAGCTCGGTCTGACGAGCAGTTTCTTCAAGAACAGTGATCTTCTCTTCTTCGCGAAGTCTGTTGAGCTTTTCGAGGCTGTCCATTTCACGCATCATTGCATGATATTCTTTGGTGGTTCCAACCAGCATCAGCTTGCTCTTGCTCTTCTTGACCTTTACAGCATCTTCCTCGATTTCGGTTTCGAGTTTTTTCTTCTGATCCTTGAGAAGGTCAAGCTTTTCATCCAGTTGCTCCTTGCGCTTCATGAGGGATTCATGACGGGATTCGAGAGCAGCAACATCTTTGGGTGCCTGATCGATCTCCGCTTCAAGAAGGATAATTTCGTCATCAACCTTCTGCAGGATAACAAGCTGTTCTATCTGTTTTTCGTACATTCTGGGGTCCCCTTTTGCGGACGGCTTTTCATGGCCTCCGCCACATCGATGTTCGGAAACTTGGCTTGCCGCAAAGGCGGCATGTCCCGTTATAAAACATTATACAGTTCCGTAAGGCCTCTACGTAACTGTTGTATTCTCTGTAATTACAGTCCCTTTCAGGACCTGCGAACGCCTTCCCCCGGCACATGGTAGGCAAAGGGATTTCGTCCGCTGAAAAATTTAACATCCACGCCTGCTCCGAGCTTATCTCCCAGAGTAACGGCAAAGCGGCGCATCATCTCTTCTTCAAGAGAAAAATGCCCCACATCGAGAACCGTGCCAACGGCCTCCTGTGCGGGATGGTATTTAACATCACCGGTGATGAAAACATCCGCACCTTTTTCAAAAGCCCTGTTCATCAGCGAAGACCCTGATCCGGGGCACATTGCCACACGGGCAACCTTCTCAGGCTCAGGCCCGCAAAGAGCCACCACGCCACAACCTGATAGATCGGAAACTCGTGCCACAAACTCCTCAAAAGAAATCGGAGTCGCTAAATCGCCGATACAGCCGTAGCCCAGTATATCACCGGCCTCATTTTCCGCAACCGGATCAAGAACCTCAAGATCTTTCAAATCGAGCTCATGTCCCAGCCAGGAGACAACACCCTTGAACTGAACATCAAGGGAAGTATGCGAGGCAAACAGGGTAACTCCTGAACAAAACACCTGACGCATCACATCGTGAAACCAGTCCAGTCTGGCTGGAAGCTTAGCTTCAATCGCCAGAGGATGATGGGTCAGAATAAAATCAGCGCCCCAATCAAGGGCTGCTGACACAACCTGCGGCAATGGATCAAGAGCAACGGCAACTTTACTTACCTCACGCTCCGCCCCTGCAATCTGAACACCGCAATTATCCCAGGAGGCAGCGTAGCCCGAGGGAACAAGTTCTTCAATCAGGGTGATAACTTCTGCTGTTTTCATAATTTCCACCGTACAGTCCCGCGGCACTTCGACAGAATGCCACAGGAAACAGATGTTCAATTATTACCGCAAGTAACCGACTTCAACACATCAGGTCCCGACAAAATAATATGCTCCCGCAAGGGTTCCCCCCGGGAGCACAGCAACTTTCTCAAACTTGGAAGAGCGGAAAAGTCAGGATTTTATTCTGATATGTATCCATAGAAATAAATGGTGGGCCAACCAGGATTCGAACCTGGGACCATCCGGTTATGAGCCGGGGGCTCTGCCAACTGAGCTATTGGCCCGTTCCTTCAAGCGAGTCGAGTCTAATAGCCCAATCTCGCGACACATGTCAAGTGCGAAACAAATAAATTTGTTCAAACAAGATAATAATGTCTAGCACACAAATTGATACTTTGAAACTGTAGAAGACGCAGTAACGTACTATTCAATTTCATTTTCTCGGATGTGACGTATTACGGAGGTTGTTGAATATCCAGGCAGCAAAGGCAGAGACAGCACTTTTCCTCCGCGTCCTTCAACTATGTCCCGTCCTACAATGTTGTCTACAGACCAGTCTCCACCCTTAACCAGAACATCAGGCTGAACCTTGTTGATCAGGTTGTACGGGGTGTCTTCATCAAAAAAGATCACGTAATCGATACAGGCAAGACCAGCCAGAACAAAAGCCCTCTGCTGCTGACTTGTTACAGGTCTTTTTTCTCCTTTTATGGAGCGTACAGATTTATCGCTGTTAAGCCCCAGAACAAGGATGTCGCCCTGCTCGCGGGCACGGGAAAGCAGGTCAACATGACCGGCATGAAGAATATCAAAGCAGCCGTTGGTAAAGACCAGTTTGTGTTCGGAAGAAAATTCAGTCCTGATCTTTTCAAATTCATCCGCAGAGAGTATTTTGGGACTGCGAAGTTCAACATTAAGTTCCTGAGTCAAAAGAAAATCCCCCATTTATGGTATGACTACCACATGATAATCAGCAATATTAAGTTGGCAAGGAGTAATCACCGTGGAGGCCTATAATAAATCAAGATTTCTTTTGATTGCCGCACTGCCGTTCTACCTTAATGATTTTTCAAACATGTACGTCAAAGAAGAGCTGTTATGGCTGACAATCGACTACTGTCTGAAACTGCTTCCGTTGCTTTACCTGTTTTTACTTTTGAGAAAAGGAACTCTGAGTAAAGCAGATCTGGGTCTTGTCCCACTGAGCCCAAAACAATTTATAAGCTGGACATCAGGCATGACTGCCCTCGGTCTCTGCCTGGACGAACCTGGATTCGCGCTATGGTCAAAGCTGCTTCCGGCATTCCGACTGGGATCAATTCCAATCGGAACGGATTCCTCCCTCTATATGCTGGATATGACCGTAGGACTGGCACTGGTTGCAGCGGCTGAAGAGATCATTTTCCGAGGACTGGCTTTTTCGGCCTTTAAAGAACGAGGGTACCCAGAAATCAGACTTTTTATTGTCTCTGCCATAATCTTCGGTTTGATCCACTGGTCACAGGGCCCGGCAGCAATTGTTGCAACGGCAGTGACAGGATCAGGACTGATGCTCTGCATGTGGCGGACAGGCTCAGTCTACCCAAGCATTATCGCTCATTTTGTAATCAATTACCTGTCTTTTTCAGGATTGGCTGCTGAATTCTGGGGGTTATAATATCCCCATCTTCATCAAAGACAGCTCTTTCAAAAATGAACGCCCGGTGAGGAAAGCTAATGCAAAAAGCTCCTCCCCGGACGTTGAAAACAAACCTATTTTCTGGGCTTCAGGTTCTCACTGCTTCCAAGTGTCAAAAGCTCCACCCAGTCCAGAGCAAAATTGAGACATTCCTCTTCATCATTCAGAATTGCCTGCTGACGCTCTTCAGAAACATCAAGGCGGGAAAACATATTCATATCCTTGACGAAGTTAATGAAATTATCGACCTGATAAAGAGCAAGAAAAACCATGTTAAGCTTGCGCTCATCAAGCACAACACCAGCCTTACGGGCTCGGGTCATAATGGTCATGTAGCGGTCATTGACTTCATTGTAGTCCTCAAGTCCCTGATCCTTGAGCCACTCATCGCTGGTCCACTCTTTTTCTTCTTCAAAGCCGCGGCAATGCGGTTCCTGAACAATGAAGAACTGCTCTATAGTTTCGCCGTTATCACCCATACGTGATGCACGACCGAGAGGATATGTGCGGCAGGCACCGGGGCGGTTCTCATAAATAGAACAGCCTTCTTCACGCACAAAAGGACAGCTTCGCTTGCCATTATCAAGCATGCGCAGCTTACACATGGGAAACCCGATGCCCGGAGTGCGGGTTATTTCCGCATGGTTATGAATAAATTTCTTGCTGTCATGTCCAAGCCCCTTGCGCAGACGAAGCACGTCATACGGGGTAAGCATGAGATTGAGGTCACCGCAGCATGCATTAAAACAGCGAACACCGGGATGGCAGGCGAAACCGAAAGTTTTACCAGGCTCAAGTTCAGGCAGGTTGTTCAGAAATTCCTGAGTTTGATCATGATCGGACATTATACTCTCCCTCTATTTAGATCCCTGGACAATCCCCTTGTCCAAAAGACATTGCATCTTCTTTTCCAAATCAGACTGAAGAAGCCTTTCCTCATCAGTCATGATCTGCAGTATTTCGCTACGGGGATGCATGGCCTGCATCTTGTATTTATTACCGAGGGCATTGCCTTCCTGAACCACATCGGTCCTGCTGGCTGCTCCGGTTCTCTTACGATGCAGTATGCGCAGGTGCCCCTGATAAACAGCGAACTCACCTTTTAGACAATTACGCAGATCATGTTCCATATCGTCATACTGCGAGGGAGAAAGGAACAGGGAAAAGCCCCCGTTGTCAAGTAACTTGGATGTTCTGAAAAGATGACAGCACCCGGTTACAGAGGCGCATGGACGCATGTAATCAAAATATCCTCCATCCAGCAGTTGGTGATGCAGGTCCGATACCTTAAACGGATTAGGGGCTATTTTCGTCAGATCCACTTCAGGACCGTCTCCTTCATCCGGACTTGGCTGAATGATATGAAGATCCACAGACTGCAGCACCGCAGGAGAATAATGATCAACAACCTTACAGCCCCACGCTCCGGCTTCAGGATAAGCCTTTACCGCTGCTCCGAACTTTAAAAGCCAGTCCGGCTCAACTTCCACATCATCATCCAGATAAAGAGCAAATTCACACTCCATGACTTCCGGCAGATTCATAAGCCAGTTACGGGCAGCAGCAGCCCCGATATTTACCGGCAGGTCAATGCGAACCATCTGAGACCCGAATCTTGACTGCCATTTATCAATAATTGCCGCTGTCTCATCCCCGGAGCCGTTATCAAGCAGAAAGATGCCTGCCCCATGCAGCTTTGAATTGTGCAGGGAGCGCAGTGTTGCATCAAGCTCTTCGGCTTTATTGTAGGAGTATAAAAGGATTGCCAGCTTTCCAGATAAAGGGGCAGATCCTTCATCCACTCCGCCACTGAGATCATGAAGCCGTAATGCTTCCGACACTCGCCATGACTGCGTTCCAACTGCCTCCGCAAGAACTCTGACAGCAGACTCTCTATCTCCGAGAGCCACAGAAATTGATGCAGCCAAACCGGCAACGTTATTACTGCCGAAAACACCTGCGCCTGCAACAAGCTCCTTCAGGGCTTTTTCATACTCGCCAAGCATATAACAGTAAAAAGACCTGCAACAGCTTACAGCAGGCTGCAGTTCTTCGGAAAAGCAGCCACCGAGAATTTCAAGTCCGAACTCGAAATCAGACGAGGCCCCGGCATAAATCAATCCCTGATGAACCCAGAACAGGTTCTCCGGTTCCTTTTCTAAACAGGAAAGAATGTATTTACGGATTTTTCCATCTTCCCGCCTGGAGGTGATACGTAGAAAATATGAAAGGTTATCCGGCCTCTTCCATGAATGGAGAACGGCCTGAAGACATGATGCTGCAGGTAAAGGAAAAAAAGAAAGGACACCTTCAAGCTGAGCTACTTTCCGGGCGATATTACCGTCAAGGGGGCTCGCAACATAAGCGGCATAAAGCAACTCGACACCAAGCTCAGGGTCCGACTCAAGAGCAACCAGCCCGGTCTCAAAAAGATGCATAGTCCCAGCTGAGCCCAGCAGCAGTTTTCGCCGAACAGCCGGGTGCATTTCGGACCAATAGGAATCAGAATAGACTTCGCCCATGGATTTCTCCTGCACTAAAATTTTCAGCAGCCGAAAGCCTGCTGAAATGCACATAACATTCATTGTACAGGAATAAAATGCTCAATAAACTGAAAATTACTTTTCAATAAGCCCGTCAATATCCGGCAGTTCAGTCTGTGGGGCATCCTTAGGCAAAGAGCAATAAACTCTTAACAAAGATTGCGCTTTAGCCGCAGAACTCAGGTAGGTACGTACAATTCTTCGGTTAATACGCCCCATTTCCTTACGAAGGTCTCCGTCGTCTACAAGCCGCAGCATGGACTCAGCAAGAGCATCCGCATCCTCTACTTCACATAAAAATCCATTAACACCGTCACGGATCAGTTCCGGAGTTCCCCCTGCTCTGGTGCAGACAACAGCCAACCCTGCATCAAAAGCTTCCAGAAGAGTATTGGGCATGGACTCCTGACGAGAACTCATTACGTAGACATGAGAGGTAGCAAGCAGCTTTACAACTTCATCGTGGCTGACATAGCCGGGGCATTCAATACGCTCAAGAGTGGAAGAAGAAGCGACATCGCGGTAAGCGGAAAGATCTTCCATACCTACAGCAACAAAACGCACACCTTCACACTGGCTTCTGGATAGCAGGCGGTCAACGGACCGGATAAACACATCCGGCCCCTTTGCATGCCCGGAATTTCCAACATAGACTACCGTGGTGGCAGCATTGCGCCGAGGCTTGCGACCTCCACCGACAAATGAATTATAGACAACCTGAGCACGCTTTGGCAGCACTGCGTGTTTAAGCAGCACTTCACGGCTTTTAGCTGAATTGCAAATATATCCGTTACCGATAAGCGAAAAAACCGGGGCCAGTGGATTGGGCTTGTAAATTACCCCGCGGTTGAAGAAAAGCTTGAACTTGCGTCCGCCCAGCAGGGAAAGCCCCTTGGCAATGCAGCCGATCTTGACTGCCCGGTTGTGAAAGGTGTGAACGACATCCACCTGATGTTCTTCAATCACCTCTGAAAGAAATCCGGCAGCAGCAATCATGTTCTTGAAATCGTCAAGAACTATTACCTCAACTCCCATTTCTTCAAGCTCAGGAATCAGCCTGGACTTCGGGGGCAGAATCGCAACAACTCCCACTCCGGCAAGCAGCATTGCCCGTGCGCTGTTAATCAGCTGACGACTGCCTCCGGAGAGCTTGCCGGTATCTGTAATATATAGAACCTTGCCGATATCATTGCGCTTACTGAAAAACTTGAAACAAACCATTGCTGATGCTTCATTGGAATACATGAGCAACCGTTTTTTAATCCACTGGGCATCCTTGCTGGAGCCTACTCCAATACGGTTGAAACGCATGGGGTCGGTGCCGAGCATATTTGCAGAGCGCTCAAGGGTAAAAGTGCCGGAAAAGCCTGCTGCAGCAGCCTCCTGCATGGAAATGGAGTCGAAATGTCCCCAAGGCCAGCAGAAATACTGACGGCGAGCCCTGTTTATTTTCTTGATTCTTTTCAGACATTTTTTGAAATCTTCACGGCAGAACTTGCGCCTGTCTTCATCGCTGCGTCTTTTAAAAGAGACTTTACCTTTGCGAAAAGAAGGCCAGAAACCATTGTAGGCAAAAGCACTGCCATTATCGAATACAGGAAGGTCGGAATTAAGTTCCTGATAGATTCCCCATGAGGACCAATGAGAATCGCAAGAGAAAGCGCCTTTCGAACGTAAGTCCTTGAAGCAGCCCTGATGACGGCAGGTATGGGCATATACTTCCATACCCTTATCACGAACAAGAGATTTAAGCTCAGCCTCGTTCATGAACTGGGAGTTGTCATCCTTTGATAGGGCGTTGATGAATGCCTCACGCATGGGAAGCATCTGAGCAACATCGACCCGGCTTCTAATCTTCCCTGTCCCGATAAAATCACTGACGGCAAAAAAGACACCGGTCATGCCACGCTCTTCAAGCAAAGGCACGGCGTTGATCCAGTTACTGATATGACAGTCGTCAAAGGTCAGAACCACGTACTTGTCATCAATGGGTTTACGGCCCATACAGATTTCAAAAAGATGGTCGGCACTTATGGTTTTGAAGCCCATCTCCAACATCATATCAAGATGGGAAGCAAAGACATCGGGGGAATGGCCGTCTTCTTCGCAAACGGCATGATAACAGAAAACAGGGACACTCTTACCGAGCATGAGACAACTCCGAAACGCTTCTATATTCAACTGCCCTCCCCCTGTCCTACAGGGGGAGGGAGATATATTACATCTGCAGACGGAAAGTGTCGGTGGACAGCTTCCGTTCGAGTCGTCTTGCCACGAGACTCATCAGGTAGCAACAAATAAAGTACAAAAGTGCGATGGTGGTGTAGATTTCAAAAGGATAAATCATCAACCTGTTATTAAGACCCTGAGCAACAAAAGTAAGCTCCAGAACCCCGATAACAAAGGCCAGAGATGTATCTTTAAAAATCGCTATAAACTGGCCGACAATAGCAGGCAGCATCTGTTTGAGTGCCTGAGGAAGGATAACCTTGCGCATGGTCTGCCAGTAGGTCAGTCCGGTGGACATTGCAGCTTCAAACTGTCCGGGAGGCAGATTCTGGATACCTGAGCGGACAATCTCAGCAAGATAAGCACCGGTAAAAATGGTCAGCGCGATGGTGGCAGACCAGAAGACGTTCATAAACTGCCCGGTGAGGATGGGAATAAAGAAGTAAATCCAGAAAATAACCATGATCAGCGGATTACCGCGGATAAGTTCAATATAAAGAGTGGAAGGAATCAGGAAAAGCTTGTTCTTGGATGTTCTCCCGATACCCACCAGCAAGCCGATAAAGAAACTTACAGAAATAGCAATCACCGACATGAGGATCGAGAAGGAAAGCCCCCCGAGACCCCAGAGAATTTCTTCAGGACCACCGTTGGGGAAACGCCACCAGAGCATGGTGCCGAGGTTTTCCCAGATGATCTGGAAATTAAAATTCATCAGTCCCTGTCCGGCCTTGAGAAGCAGAGCTGCCAGAGCTGCCACAAAAGCAGCTTTCCAAAGCATTCCGAAAGTTTTGGCAAGTTTGGTCAGAAAAGATTTTCTTGCTGCCTGTGCACGCGTCAGATTGAAATCATCAACTTTACGCTTGCGCATCATTCTTCTGTGCATACGTGCAGCAAAAGCCAGTGGAGCCTCAAAAGGCCAGAAAAGCATGTGGGCAATCTTATGACCTATTTTACGATTTTTTACCGGTACAATCTGCAGTTTCCAGTTAACAAGAGTAAGAATACCGGCAATAATCAGGGAAAGAGAAAGATAGATAACAGTTGCCGCCGTGGTAGCCTCAAATCCCTTAAAGGTAAGAGACTCAATCTGCTGGGACGACCAGCAGAGCTCGGCAACCCCCACAACCATGGCCAGAGAGGAGTTCTTCATATTGTTGAGGAATTCACTGCCCAGAGGCGGAATAATGGCGCGGAAAGCCAGTGGAAGAACAATCTTGGTGAGGGTCTGAAATGGAGTGAGTCCTGAAGAATAGGAGGCCTCCAGCAGCCCCTTGGGAATGGACTGAATACCCGCGCGGATAACTTCAGCCATAAAGGCACTGGTGTAGATACCAAGACCCACCGTAGCTGTAAGCATCTCGAAATTCTGTTCAAAGAGAAAATCACGGACACCCTCCGGCAACCCCATGGGCAGGGCGAAATACCAGAAAAAAAGCTGAACCAGCAGCGGGGTGTTTCTGAAAAACTCAACATAGGAGGTACAGAAGTAGTAAACAGGCTTGAACTGGGAAAGCCTGCCCAGTCCAAAGAGAATACCAAGGCCAAGCGCAATGACTGAACTCATTAGCGTAATGCTGATGGTCAGCCCAAGACCGGTGACAAGCATATTACCAAGGACTTCGCCGTAGGAGGGATCTTCTTTATAAAGAACACTCCAGTCAAACTTGTAGCCGAAGTCAAAGACCCAGCCGAAATAGTAGACCAGCAGTCCGGTCACAGCAGCCAGACACAGGTACTGTACCCATGTTTTTTCCAGATAACGATTGATCATTTTAAAAACTTTCTCTTTTTAATGTCGATGCGCTTTGCGCTTTTGCCAGTTGATCCCACATCGGCGCACAAAGGAGCTTTCCCATAGGACCGCCGGAAAAGGGGACCATTTAATCAACTGACACCTTAATCTTCTTTTCAAGAAACAGCGGGACCGATTCTCATCGGCCCCGCCTTATATCGCTCTAGCTGCGATTTAAGAAAACCGTATGGCTTTCAAGTGAACCCTAGGGCCACTGTTCGATTTTTTCGGTGAGAGGGAAGTAGTACTTGGTGTCAGGACCGTACCACTTGTTGTAGATCTTTTCGTAAGTGCCGTCGTTCCACATATCCTGCAGGATAAAGTTAACAGCATCACGGAGCTTGGAATCATCTTCAGGAAGACCGATGCCGTAAGGCTCGTTGGAGAAGAAGTCACCAACCAGTTCATATTTACCGGGAACCTGTGCGGAGTAGCCGAGCAGGATGGTGGAGTCGGTGGACCATGCATTTACGCGACCCATCTGCAGTGCCTGAAAGCACTCGGACTCTTTCTGGTAGGAGATAACCTGGGGGTTGGCATCGCCAAGCTTCTTGAGCAGATTTTTAACGTTAAGCTCGGAGGTAGTACCCTGCATAACAGCAATTTTCTTGCCTACGAAATCCTTGAGGGAGGAGAACTTGCCTTTGGGAGCAAGCATTTTCTGGCCATCAAAGAAGTAGGTGATGGAAAAGTCGATGGACTTATCACGGGAGCGCTTGTGAGTCATGTTGGAAACAGACATGTCAATGCGGCCCTGCTGGAGGAAACCGATACGGGTCTTGTTGTTAACAGGCACCTGGTCAATTTTTACGCCCATGCGTTTTGCGATTTCGTTCGCGATATCAACATCAAAACCAACCCATTCTTTCTTGGCGTTGTAGAAAGCGCCGGGAATGGAGTCAGTCATGATACCGATACGAACAACCTTGTCTTTCATGATCTTGTCATAGGTGGGGCCTGCGAGAGCAGTAGCAGCGAAAGCCATAACCAGAGCGGCTGCGAGAGCCAGAGTCATAAACCTTTTCATTCTTTCCTCCTGCGTGGAAATAGACAAACAATATACAATTAGAGCGATTCCCGACACCGGGAAACCGCCTGCTTCCTAGTGAGAAAGGATCTTGCTCAAAAAGAGCTTGGAACGCTCGTGCTGCGGATTGTGGAAAAACTCGTCTGGAGTATTTTCTTCAATCAGGGTTCCCTCATCCATAAAGATCACCCGGTCTGCAACTTCACGGGCAAAACCCATTTCATGGGTAACACAAACCATGGTCATTCCTTCACGGGCCAGAGCCTTCATAACATCCAGAACCTCATTGATCATTTCCGGATCAAGAGCTGAAGTAGGCTCGTCAAAAAGCATGATATTAGGACGCATAGCCAGACCGCGGGCAATGGCAACGCGCTGCTGCTGCCCACCGGAAAGCTGGGACGGATAATCACCGGCCTTATCCGGGATATTGACCTTGGAAAGAAGCTCCATGGCTAGCTCTTCGGCATCCTTGCGCCTCATCCCGCGTACCATTGTCGGCGCGAGTATAATATTTTCCAAAACCGTCATATGCGGATAGAGGTTGAAGGACTGAAACACGAACCCGATCTCGGCCCTCAAAAGAGGCAGATTGACCCGTGGATCATTAACGTTCATACCTTCTACAAGGATTTCGCCTTCCTGAATTGGTTCAAGACGGTTAATACAACGGATCATGGTACTTTTACCGGATCCGGAAGGACCACAGACTACAACTACCTCACCTTTCTTAATATTAAGGTTAAGATCTCTGAGAGCGTGATAGTCGCCGTAGTATTTATTGACATTGTTAAATTTTATCACTTTTGTACAAATCCCGTAAAAAATTGTTCTGATGCAGAAAAAATGGGTTATCAAATGGAACAAAATTCGGCAAGACCCGGACAATTTTGGATGAAAGTTCTCCTTTTTAACGTTTCGCGAATTTTATATCTCCACAAACGCCATATTTGTTAAAAACAGCCCTTCCTTTTCCAGCAATAAGCAAAACCACACAATTTTGTTTTTTGCGTAACACGAAATAAATTTAAAAATCTTTGCGTTTTCATTAGAAATATTCCTTTTTAATCAACGGGAGAGAAAGATCAGCTCCACCGTGACCAATTCTTAACTGCTAATAATCCATAATATTTTTCAACCAGAGAGAGCTTAAAGTCATACTTTCATGGTTTTCCGACCTGAAATCAGGTATAGATAGTAAAATTTATCGACATACAATATATATGGAGTTGAAAAGGTTGCCACTTAAAGATATGAAAAGCTCATGCCTGACAGCACATTACTATTCATAACAGAACCCCAGTCCGTTACAGCCGTGTTTTCCCCGCTTAAAGAAGCCGGATATCAGGCCGGACTTGCCGACAATCTTGCCGGGGCTATAAACTTCATCAAGAAATCAAAACCCTGCCTGATTTTCACCAGACCGGTGATGCAGGGCTATTCTGCTCAGGCGCTCCTTGCAGAAGCAGTCAATATTGAGAACTTCCCGCCTGTAGTAGTTTTCTCCCGTTCAGGGTCAGCTGATGAAGCCAGAAAATTTATGGAACTGGGAGCCCGAGACTATTGGCTTGAGCCTTTGTCATGGGAAAAAATCAAGCTGATGCTTCCGGATGAACAGCTGCCCACCATGCCAAGTGAAGCGGATCTGGGAAGCCCTGATGCCCCCCAGCCTTCATCTTCGTCCGGCACACAGGGCAGATATCAGGTTATCGGGCAGCACCCGGCTATGATGAGGGTGCTCGGCCTTGCCAAGCAGGTTGCAAAATCAAAAGCGACAGTGCTTATCTCCGGTGAATCAGGAACCGGTAAAGAAATGTTTGCCAGGTTTCTCCACCACCATTCCGACCGCAGCGACAAACCTTTTGTAGCCATCAACTGTGCTGCCCTTCCCGAACACCTGCTTGAATCCGAGCTTTTCGGGCATGAAAAAGGCGCATTTACAGGGGCAATCAGCCGCAAACTCGGCAAGTTCGAGCTGGCTTCAGGCGGAACAATTCTTCTCGACGAAATAACCGAAATGGAACTTGGACTTCAGGCCAAGCTTCTGCGTGTTCTTCAGGAAGGCGAAATTGACCGAGTCGGCGGAGTTGAAACAGTAAAAGTGGACGTGCGGGTTCTGGCAACCACCAACCGTGCCATTGAAGAAACAGTCAAGGAAGGTAAGTTCAGGCAGGACCTTTTCTATCGCCTGAATGTTATTCCCTTGAAACTCCCGGCACTGGCCCAGCGTGGCAACGACGTAATGCTGTTGGCTAAATTTTTCGTGAACAAGAACTGCACTGAATACGGGCTGCCTCTGCTGGAATTTTCTGAGGAAGCAGTAAAATGGCTTTTAGGATATGAATGGCCTGGCAACGTCCGTGAACTGCAGAATCTTATGGAAAGAGCAGTACTCCTTGCCGGTGGTGGCCCCATCGAATCCAAGCATTTTCTCAACGACCCGGATGCGTGGATGCCGGATGAGAGCTATGCTGTTACCGGTGAGAACAGTTCTTCCGAGACCGGCACAGGCGATTCGCTGACAGGTCAGGAAGGAGTTGCGGTGTCATTTGAGGTCATGCCCATTTCTGAAATGGAAAAGAAGCTTATTATCAAGAGTCTCGACCAGACTCAGGGCAACCGCACTAAGGCGGCGGAACTGCTTGGAATTTCCGTCAGGACCCTGCGCAACAAACTTAACGACTACAAAAAGCAGGGACTGGAACTCTAGAAAGTAACAATACAGACTCCAATTGAAGAAACCAAAATGTCATTGGAGATTTGTTTTTTGCAAAGTCTCCCTACTTTGAAGAACATTTTTCATTACATACTACCCATTCACAAAATCAATTTAATAAAAACGGCCGATCGATTTCTCGATCGGCCGTTTTTATTAAAAAGTCATAAAACGTAGAACTAATCGGCAGTAATAACTTCCATACCGCCCATATAGGGACGCAGGGCTTCAGGAACAACAATGGAGCCGTCTTTCTGCTGGTAGTTCTCAACCACAGCAACAAAAGTACGGCCAACAGCGAGTCCGGAACCATTAAGGGTATGAACAAACTGAGCCTTTTTAGCATCTTTAGCCTTGAACTTGATATTCGCACGGCGGGCCTGAAAATCACCGCAGTTTGAGCAGGATGAAATCTCACGGTACTTATCCTGACCGGGCAGCCATACTTCAATATCGTAAGTTTTGGTAGATCCAAAGCCCATGTCTCCGGTACACAAGGTAATGACACGATAGTGCAGATTGAGACGCTTAAGAATCTCCTCTGCATGACCGGTCATAGCCTCAAGATCATCAAAGGATTTATCAGGATGAGCAAAACGGACCATTTCCACCTTATGGAACTGGTGCTGACGAATCAGGCCTTTGGTATCTTTTCCGTATGATCCGGCTTCTGAACGAAAGCACGGAGTCGGAGCGCAGTAAGCAACGGAAAGTTCCTCCTCGGTGAGAACTTCATCACGGTGCAGGTTGGTCAGGGGAACTTCTGCAGTCGGAATCATATAGTATTCCCAGTTCTCAAGCTTAAAAAGATCTTCAGCGAACTTAGGCAGCTGCCCTGTTCCAAAAAGGGAGTCGCGGTTTACGATATAGGGAGGAATAACCTCAGTGTAACCGTGTTCACCGGTCTGGATATCAACCATGAAAGATGTGAGTGCTCTTTCAAGCTTTGCGCCCCATTTCTTGAGCACAGCAAAGCGGGCACCGGTTAACTTGGCGGCACGCTCAAAATCGACCCCTCCCAGCTCAACTGCCAGATCCCAGTGTTCACGGGGTTCAAAATCAAACTCAGGTTTTTCACCCCAGACTCTGATTACCGGGTTATCATCTTCAGTCCTGCCGAAAGGAACGGATTCATCCGGCATGTTGGGAACGGAAACCAGCCAGTCACGTTCAGCTGATTCAATATCTTTAAGATCTTCATCAAGAGCTTTGATCTTGCCGGAGACCTCACCCATACGGGCGATTATCTCAGAGGCGTCTCCGCCTTCCCTCTTGATTTTTGCAATTTCACCGGAAGTGGTATTGCGCTCAGCCTTAAGGGCTTCCACTTCCTGCAGCAGGGCCCTGCGGCGGTCATCGAGTTCTTTAAATTCATTTACATCAAGTTTGGAGCCTCTCTTCTCAAGGCTTTCACGAACTACGTCCAGGTTGTTTTGAACAAATTTCAAATCGAGCATTTAATTCTCCTCATCTCATATAAAAATAGGCTCATCGCGGGTTGCTGGTTAGCTACTACCCAATGTTGTGGTGTTTTTAAAGGGTCTTTTTGCAACTAATCAAATCCGGTGAGTTACAAATCATCAATCCCCATTGCTTTATTACCGTAAACGCAGCCGATATTAACACAAATACCGATAAATAAAAGCAGGGCCATAGTGCTTCCGGCCCAACAGGATAAGCAGACATAAATAGTTGCAGCAAACATACCGAATGTCTGCAGACTTTTTTTCCATCTCCAGGGAGCTCCCAGCCACCTGCTCTCAATTTCAAGCATCCTGTCGATCCTTTTAAAAGGAGGAACAGCAGGAGGAAGTTCACACAATGAAATAACAACCCCGGCGGCAAAAACAAAAAAAAGCAGTATCGAATGAAACCATAATGCCATCAGAAATATAAGCGCAGAGCAGAACATCATAATCCAGTTCCAGTGGGACTGGTGCCTTTTCCAGATATACTCTTTGGCTCTGCTGAAATTCATATCCTGTTCTTCCTGCAGGTAGGAGGCAAGGTGATTAATGTTAACGCTGCACATCTAACGGGTAACACCTGACGGTGTAAAGCACTGGACACCCTCCGGGCAACAATAATATAGGAGTCGCCTCTTCAAATATATACAAAATCCATATAGAGTTCCCCCATGATTGATAACATTGTACCCAACATCGGCAGATTGCTTGTAGAAAAAGGCTGGACCCTCGGTACAGCTGAATCCTGCACAGGCGGCCTGGTCGCCGCAACCCTGACTGACTACTCCGGAAGCTCGGCCTGGTTTTCCGGAGCTGTTGTCGCTTACTCCAACGAAGTGAAAATGAACCTCCTGCATGTTCCTGAAGCGGCAATCATTGAATATGGAGCAGTGAGTGAAGCAACTGTCAGAGCCATGGCTGAAGGAGTCTGCACAACCCTTGGCACCAACGCGGGCATTTCCCTTTCCGGCATCGCCGGCCCCACAGGTGGAACACCGGATAAACCGGTAGGCACTGTCTGGATGGGCTGGCACGTCAATGGAACAACCTATGCAGAAAAGTTCATTTTTTCCGGCGACCGTATGAATGTCAAACAGAAAAGCCTTGAAACTGTCCTTGAAAAGCTTCTGAAAATACTTAAGGAAAGCTGATTGCGCCATGAAGAAACTGATCCTCCTCTTTTGCTCTCTGATTATTATGACCTCCGGTACCGGCACCGCGCACAGCGCAGACTCACTGCGTAAGGATCTCGGTCTGCATGGTAACGAAAAAGAGAACAACTCCGTGCTGCTGCAGACATTCCGGGATGAATGGGCAAAATTCCAGAATGCCACAGGACCACTGACCATTGACGGGGACATCCTCGGATACTGGGACGGCTACTCGGACACTAAGATCGACGCAGAGAGCAAGGAAGGTAGAAATCAGGGAGCAGTCAAGGCGAGACTCAGGTTGAACTGGAAGCCTACTGAAAATGGCGTTTTCTTTTTTCAACTGCAGGGTGGATACTCTGATACCGGGAGCAATCCGGCCAGCCGCGGACTTGTTGCCTCTCCGCTTAACGGTCAGTCATCCCGCACAACAGCAGGCGGACAGGTCTCAATTTCAGATGTCCTTTATACCCAGCACTTTGCTGACAATCAGGCTTATGTTGCTGTCGGCTGGACCGATCCGGAATCATTTATCGATGAAAACCGCTTCGCCGGTAACGGGCGCATCCAGTTCGTCAACACAATCTTTAACAACGAACCCATCTTTGACTCCATTGATGAATCCCTGCCCATCGTCGCTGCAGGAATCCAACCACTGAAACCGCTCAGACTGACTGTTTTCACACAGGCATCCAAGCGAAGTGCGCTTGAAAGAGATCAGCAGAAAGGTGCATTTGAGGATATGACAGATGATCCGCTCATAGGCGGCCAGATAACAATCGCCCCCAGATTCGGTGAACTGGAAGGCAATTACCGTTTCTTCTTCTGGACCAACACATACGCACAGCCCAGAATTGATAATTCAGATGATTCGAAAAACTGGGGAATGGGATTCAACATGGATCAGGATATCACCAGAGACTTCGGTATATTCGCCAGACTTGGCCGAGGTAACGGCGCAGTCAACAATATCACGTGGACATGGTCCACAGGAACACACTGGAAAGGCCCTCTGCCAGCCAGAGCCGAAGATGTCTGGGGGATTGCTGCTGGCGGAGCTCAGGGAAGCCGGCATACTTCCAACAAGGATATGGAGTTTCATTACGAGACCTACTATCAATTTAAATTTTCTGATAACCTCTCCATAGTTCCCGATATAACCTTTGTGAAAAACCCGAACTGCAACAGTAACAATGACGATGTTGTGTTCGCAATGTTGAAAATTTTCTTTACTTTTTCCACACCCTGATCAAAAACAACTTAAAAGGCTGGGATACCATGAAAAAGATAAGAACATTCATTGCACATCCGATACCTGAGCAATGGAAACAACTAATCGGAAATGCTTACGATGAGCTGAAAGAAGGACTGAACTCGCGGATTGCATGGGTAAAACCTGATAACATGCACTTTACCCTTAAATTTCTGGGAGATATTCCTGAAGAAAACATCTCATCCTTAAGCAGGGCGTTACAGAACATTCCTATTTCTCCATTCGAGATCAGTATGGGGAATCCCGGTTTCTTCCCCGGTCCGGAAAGCCCGCGTATAATCTGGATAGACCTTGATCAGGGAGCAAATGAATTGTGCGCCAACGCTCAATCTGTTGATTCTCAGCTCTCATCACTTGGATTTGATAAAAACCCAAAACCCTGCCACGCACATCTAACTCTGGGGCGTATAAAAAAACTGGCCAATGATGACTGGATGGATCTGAGCAGCAGGATCAGCAAAATAAAACTTCCCCCGGCCAAGATCACCGGCTTCACTCTTTACCGGAGTTATCTTAAACCTGAGGGACCTGTTTACGCTGAACTGCAGAAATTCGGTGATTAGCCCAAACCGAAAAGACTTTTATATATCAGGCAAGCCCCCCGCAATTGACTTAATAATTACGGGGGGCTTTAATTTCTATGAGTTCAGTTTGACGTAATAGAAGTTCCTACCGCGTTGAACTTTAAACATAACTTTATTGTTCATGCGATAGCGCAAGAACGCATCCAGAAAATCCTGTTGCGATCCAACCCTTCTATTACCGATCTGGTGGATCTTGTCACCGGGCTGCAGCCCCAACCTTCCAGCAGGACTGTTCTTTTTAACTTTGGTAACCAGCATTCCACGCCCTCGGCTGTCACGATCAAGAGCCATTCCCCAGCGGGACCACGCAAAACTCTGAACCTGTGCGGTAGTAAGCGACTGCGGCCTCAACCTGATTTTGTTGACCTTCTCTGCATGCAGCACTTCAAGCACAACATCTTCACTGCGGGTCTGACCGCGCATAAGTGCCAGATAGCTGTCCTTATCCTCAACTTCAATGCCGTTCACAGATAAGATAACATCCCCGGGGGCAAGTCGTGCCTGAGCTGCAGGAGTCGATTTATAGACTTCTGTCACCAGTAGACCGTGGACTCTGGAAAGCCCGAAATAACTTGCAGAGCTTTGATCAAGATCCTGACCGCTTACTCCTACCCATACAGGGGAGACCTTACCGGACGCGAGAAGCTCTTCGACCACTCGTTTGGCCCGATTGATGGGAATGGCAAAGCCGATACCTTCCGCCTCCGCCTGAATAGCAGTGTTGATGCCGATAAGCTCGCCCATGATGTTAAGCAAAGGTCCGCCGCTGTTACCGGGATTGATCGCGGCGTCAGTCTGAATGAAATCGGTAAATGAACCCTGCTTTGACTTTACCGTTCTCTTCAGAGCTGAAACAACTCCGGTAGTTACGGTATGTGTGTATCCAAAAGGGTTTCCTATGGCGATGACGGTCTCACCGATGTAAATATCGGAAGAATCACCCATGGCGACCTGCGGAAGATTTCGAGCCTCTCTGATCTTCAGAACAGCTAGATCAAAATCAGCATCGGACCCTACAATCTCAGCAGGGAACTCATTGCCGTCAATGGTTCTGACCTTGATGTCACTACCGCCGGAAAGCACATGGGCATTAGTCAGTACCAACCCCCTTCGGCCATTGATAATAACCCCCGACCCAGTGCTGACTGAGCGGTATTTCTGCTTCTGGGCAGGAAATCCGTCAAAAAAGGAATCAAAAGGGTCCCTTCCGAACATCTGACCAAACGGAGATATACCCCGCTCCACAATACGGGTGACAGTAATATTCACAACCGCCGGCGCAGTTTTCTGAACAGCTTTGACAACCGGGGTAACTCTAAGAGATTCGCCGGGAGCGGAAAAGACAGGCTGGGCAGCCATTAGGACTGCCACAGCCATGAAAGCGAATATGATTCTTATCTTACTCATCTCTAATTACGAGACATAGCCATAAGTCTTGCAATACGATCCTCTGTTGAAGGATGCGTGCTGAACCAGTTGGCCATGTTTCCTCCACTGAAAGGGTTTACAATAAACATATTCTCAGTCGCCGGATTTGCATCCATGGGCAGATTACGGGCAGTTGCGTCCAGCTTGTAAAGGGCCGAAGCCAGTGCCTTTGGATCATTGGAAATTTCCGCCCCGGTAGAATCGGCAAGATACTCTCTGGAACGGGATATTGCCATCTGGATCAAAGTTGCGGCAATGGGAGCAATAATGGCAAGGGCAATCGCTGCAATAGGATTGGAACCTTCTTCATCATCACTGGCAAAGCCGAAAATTGCAGCCCACTGCATCATATTGGCTATCATCATGATCGCCCCGGCAAGTACGGCGGCCACGGACTGAATCAGGATATCGCGGTTGGCGATATGTCCAATTTCATGAGCAATAACCCCACGAAGTTCTTCGGGAGTAAGAATACGCATGATGCCGCTGGTCACTGCCACAACAGCGTTTTCCGGATTGCGCCCGGTAGCGAAGGCGTTTGGTGCCTCCTGATCAATTACATAAAGGCGCGGAGTGGGGATACCGGCATTGGCAGCCATTTCCTCAACCATGGAATACACCTGCGGTGCATCATTTGGTGAGAGCTGGCGTGCCTTGTACATGGAAAGTACTATTTTATCAGAATACCAGTAACTTCCAACGTTCATGAACATTGCAAGCGCAAATGCGATAATCAGCCCGGTCCGGCCGCCCATCACTCCGCCAAGGAAAAGAATGATTGCCGTAAGAGCGGCAAGCAGAAAAAAAGTTTTGATATGGCTGGTCATATAATGAACTCCTGTGATTTCTTTGTGTTGTGTATTCAACCCCGCCAACAACATAAAAAGCAGCCGCACCGTATACGATGCGGCAGTTTTAAAGATATTACCTTTAATTAACCCGTCAAGGGCCGGTAAATCAAGAAAATCAGGAACTCACCACCATATCAAGCGGCAGATGGATCGTGAAGGCCGTACCCTGCCCTTCCACACTGGAACAACTGATTGTTCCACCAAGTCGGCTGGAGACCAGATTATAGACAATACTCATTCCAAGCCCGGTACCTCCATCACCGCGCTTTGTGGTGAAGAAAGGCTCAAAGACCTTTCCGAGATTGGCTTCAGTCATGCCCTTGCCGTCATCAGTGTAGCGGAGAATCACGTTTTCATCTGTCACTTCAACACCGATATCTATATTACCCGCCTCTATACCCTCAAAGCCGTGCAGCAGCGAATTGATAATCAGGTTTGAAAGAATCTGCATGAAAGCTCCGGGGTATGTGTTCAACTGCAGGTCCTCGGGACAGCTGACATTTATCTTGTGCTTGGTTCTCTTGTATTTGGAACGCAGGCTGAGAAGTATTTCATCAATATACTTTCCGAAATAGATTGTACGCTTCTGACCGGAAGCCTGGTCCGCGGCAACCTGCTTGAAGTTGCCTATCAGTTCGGCTGCGCGGTGCAGGTTAAGCATACTTGACTTGGTGGCTTCTCTAGCCACGCCGAGAAACTTGTCAAAATCAGATTTACGAAGCTCCCCGGCTTCAACTTTCCGGTCAATCTCCTTAAGCTTCTCTTCCAGATAGCTGATGCTTGTTACACTGATTCCGACCGGCGTATTGATTTCATGTGCAACTCCTGCAACAAGATCACCCAAAGCAGCCATCTTCTCAGACTGAATCAGCTGATTCTGGGCATTTTCCAAACGCTGAATAGACCTTTTGAGTTCAACTGTCCGTTCTTCAACCTTTTCCTCAAGATCCCGGTTAAGATTACGCAACTGATCCTGAACATTTCTCAATTCAGATATTTCTCTTCCCTCAGCAAGAATGAAAAGGATCTTCCCGTCCGCTCCGAAAGCAGGCTTCAGCGAGAAGTCAATATAGCGCGACGAATGTCCGTCAGGCGTTGTTTTCACTTCCCGACGAATCACATGACCGTCTGCTGCACGGCGGATATCCTCCCTGAGCATCTCCCTGAGGGCTGGCGGTTCCTGCCACCAAGGACCTTCCCAGAAAGCCTTTTGCAGCACATCCTCAGCTTTTGCCTCGCGGAATTCAAGAGCTGTCTGGTTAATTTCAAGCAAGGTTCCATCAAGAGCAACCACTCCCATAAACTGGAGCGACTGGTTGAATACACCTTTGAACATTGCTTCACTGACAGACAGCCTTTCCTGCGCCTGCTTGAGTTCAGTAATATTATGCCCCTCAGCAATGAGAAACTGGACTAAACCGTCAGGTCCGTTGACTGGCTTAACGGAGAAATCAACAATTATGCGTTCTCCATCCCTACCGTAATGCTCAAAAACCCCCGCCCCGATGCCCCCCAGAGATCCGATCTGGATTGCTTCCTTTAATGCCCGCTGAGCATCAATGGAGTAATTCCACCAAGGAGTTTCCCAAAAATAACAGCCGAATACATCTTCGTCTTCAATACCGGCAAAATCAAGAGCGGCTGTATTGGCTTTGAGCAGAATCCCTTCAGGGGAAAGAATGCCTATAAACTGCTGGCTATGGCTGAACACCCCTTTAAACAGGGTTTCACTTTCCTGAATCTGGGCACCGGCTCTGCGGCTTTGAATAATTGTGTAAGCGGAAAGTAAACTGATTATCCCAAGAACAACCATAGTAAGCATGATCAGTTCCCGGTTCCTCACCGCCGCGGACTTCTCAAGATCGTCAATATACAACCCGGTTCCGATAATCCAGTTCCAAGGAGTAAAGCGGCGTACGTATGAAATCTTGGGGAGAATCTTATCCGGCTGATCCTGCCACTGCCAGTAGTATGTCACATATCCGTCGCCATCCTCTTCAGTTATATCTACCATTTCTTTAAATAGAAACTTTCCCTTGAAATCAGTGAACTTTAAAAGATTACGGCCATCCAGTTCGGGCATATACGGGTGCATAACCATTGTGGCATTATTGTCATTGATCCAGAAGTAATCCTTACCGCCTGGCCCAAAACGCATCTTGCTGATCATGTCGGCAGCTCTTGTGCGGGCCTGCTCAGGACTAAGCACCCCTTTTCGCTCCTGATCACGCATTTCCTCAAGAACTCCCATCGCCGCCTGAGTCATATACTTAAGAGTCGACTTACGCTGCGCCAGCATTGCATCATGCACAGCCGGCATGTGAACGCCAAAAAGAACTATTATGAACAGAACCAGAGAGGCAACGGTGGGAATTGTCACCCTGAGCCAGACAGGCATCCTCCTTCCTGTCTTCTTATTATTTTCGAAAATCCCCATCTATTATCCTCCGGACCGTAAACAGGTTTTGGTTCATACATCTATTTAAACCATACACCATTTCAAGGATATAACACAAGAAGCAATGTTTACCCTCAGCTCTGCATCCACAAATCCAATAATTCTTTACCGGCTCTCATCCATTTCCGGGTTTGATGAAAATCCTGCCATTGCACGGCCTGCATTTTCAGATTATCCGCTGATTAAAACTACATATTTTTAACGTTCACCGGCTTTGCAGCGTGGAATTACCCTCCACTTCTCAAGTATATATAAAGCTTGTTTAAGTATAATTAATTTTTTAAGATTCCTGCCATTACTACACACCACATCATTATTTTCACGATAATTACAAGCCGATTTATTTGGAGCAGAGATGCCTGTATCACAAACACAAGCACCTGAAATAGGGATAATCACAGGACTTTCAGGAGAAGCATTTGCCGAGTCAGCATCCGGCATCAGACATTTAGAACCGGGCAGCCCCATTTATCAGGGCGAAGAGCTGGTAACCGGTGAAAACGGCAATATTGAGGTTCGCTTCAGTGATGACACCCTGCTCTCTCAGGGAGCCGACTCCCGCATTGCCCTTGATGATTATGCATACGATCCATCCAATGGTTCCGGGTCAGAATTATTTATAGACATAGCTCAGGGAACCTTCCGTGTTGTTACCGGTAAAATAGCTGAGACCAATCCCGAAAAATTTAAAGTAGGCTCCCCTCTCGCCACTATCGGCATCAGGGGAACCATCACTGTTCATGAAGTAATTCCCGGAAACGGAGAAAAACACGGTGTGGAGGAAATCCACTCGGGCAAGGCATTGCTTATCCAGAGCAATATTACCGGAGAGATCAGGCAGATAGGGCAACCCATGGGGCTGGTAGATATCAGTTTATCTGGCTCCCTATCCCCGGTTCGCCCGCTGACCATGCAGGAATTCAACTCATTTCGTGACATTGCCCCTGCCAATATCAGGCAGGAACAGGAAATAGAATCCGGCAGGGAAGAGAAAGACCAGCAGGATAACGAAGACCACTCTGAAGGACAGGATGATCCTCAGCACGACGAACAGGCCGCCGATCAAGGTGAAGGCCAGGGTGAAGATCAAGACCAGCAAGGCAGTCAGGCACCGGAGCAGCCGACAGAACAGCAACAGGAACCACAGGAAGAACTTCCACAGGATGTCACACCCGGCGGAGGAGAACCTGACGGCGAAGATAATCCGGGTGGAGTGCTTTTCCCTGAGGGAGGCGCTCTCAACCCTGATGGCAAAATTCTCAGTGACCAGAAAGAACTTGACGGCACCAAGATGAATGAGCCTCCCAAACCCGATGAAAAGCCTGAAGTTGAGCAGGACCCCGAAGCTGTCCAACAGCGGCTTGGGGACGCGGACTCACAGGATGACGCTGGTCAGGAAAACGAGCAGGACAGAATTGATGACGGGAAACTGGATCTGGAGCAGCAGGACCAGGATGGCAGGCAGCAGGAAGAGCAGGATCGGACTGAAGACGGAGAAGTCACCGAGGATGATCAGCAGGAAACAGGGACTTCTCAAGGAGAGGAAGACGATTCTGACGGCGACGGTGACGGATCTGACAACGACAATGACCTTGGCGACGGAGATTCAGGCAATGCCATAGTCGGAGTCACAGGACAGAGCAATGTTCTAACGGGCACTTCCGATGCGGACGAAATGATCGGACAGGAGCTTGCAGACACCCTTACAGGCATGGAAGGTGACGACAAACTTACCGGCAATGCAGGAGACGATGAGCTTTACGGAAAATCCGGCAATGATACCCTTTGGGGAAGTTCCGGAGAAGACATGCTTAACGGTGGAACCGGAACCAACTACCTTGATGGCGGATCAGGAGATGACGGCGAAATAGACTTCGCTTCTTATGCCGACGCAACCGGTGGTGTAAGCGCCACACTCGGGGGAACAGGAACAGGCACAGCAACAGGTGACGGCTTCAATGACACTCTGGTGAACATTGAAGGACTCATAGGCTCCGACTATGCTGACACTCTGGTTGGGGATGATGGCGACAACAGGTTTGAGCCTCTGCTAAGTAAGGAATACAATTCAGATTCCCCCGGTGACAATATAGACTATATTAACGGCAAGGGTGGCAATGACTGGATACAGTTTGAAACTCTTTCCAATAAATACAGTGTCGCTGTTGACCTAGCAGACTCCTCTGCACAGATTATAGAAAGCACGGACTTTCTTAGAAGCCAGTTGGATGTGGTAAACATTGAGAATGTTATCGGCTCATCAGGAGATGACATAATCATAGGTGACACGGGAGACAACACTCTTGATGGCGGAAAAGGAGATGACTATCTGGAGGGAAGCCTCGGAAACGATTACCTTATAGGTAATGCCGGCAACGACTCCATTTCCGGAGGCATCGGAAACGATTCCATTGAAGGCAATGAAGGGGATGACTTCATTGACGCAGGAGAAGGAAACAACTCAATCGACGGTGGAGATGGAGAAGACAGTCTCAGCTACTCAGAATATTCCGATCCAGTAGAGCTTATCCTTACCGCTGCAGGAGAAGGAACCGCCACCCACCATACAAGCTCCACTGATTCTTTTGAAAATGTCGAAAGATTCATCGGTTCTTCCTGCAATGACTCATTCACCGGCAGCTCCGGGAATGACACTTTTGATGGCAGCGGAGGCAATGACTACCTAAAAGGCGAAGGTGGCGATGACCACCTTACCGGAGGCACTGGGGATGATACAATTGACGGAGGCAGCGGGGACGACTGGGTTTCATACAGCTATACATCTTCCAGCGTAATAATAACCCTGTCCGAAGGAACAGATGGAAGCGCTGAGCTTAGTTCGGAATTCGATATCCTCCGTTATATTGAAAACGCTGAAGGCTCTACCGGCGCCGACACCATTTACGGATCCTCAGCCGACAACATCCTTATGGGACTTGAAGGAGACGACATACTGAAAGGTGGAGACGGCGATGACACTCTCATGGGCGGAGAGGGATCAAATAAACTCCTGGGCGAAGGAGGAGATGATACAGCTTCATACGCAGATCTCACAGCAGCATCGGGAGTGTCCATTGATATAGCAGGAGGCACAGTAGCTCACAGTTCCGGAACCGACACCCTCATGGATACTTTTGCAACCTTTGTCGGCTCTCAGGGAAGTGACATATATACCGGAACCAGCAGTGCAGACACCTTCTTCGGTGCCGATGG
Organism: Maridesulfovibrio sp.; assembly: GCA_963676495.2. Taxonomy (GTDB): domain Bacteria; phylum Desulfobacterota; class Desulfovibrionia; order Desulfovibrionales; family Desulfovibrionaceae; genus Maridesulfovibrio. The sequence goes on from CAXXRF010000003.1 coordinate 1,548,424, forward strand.
AGACGATACATTCATCATCACTTTGGGAACTGAATATTTTGACGGAGAATCCGGTACAGACACAGTTTCATTTGAAAATATAGAAGATGCGGTCTCCATTGACTACAGTTCCGGTACTGCGTCAGGCACTACCCCGGACGGAACTTTCGCTGTCACTGGAGTGGAGCACTTTGTAGGCACTGACTACAACGATTCATTTATCGGAAGCGATGCAGACGAAACTTTCTCCGGTCTTGGCGGGGAAGACACTATTGACGGCGGAGACGGCAGCGACTGGGTCTCTTATGCCTATGACACAGGTTATGACGGACTCGTTGTCGATCTCAGCAGCGGTAACGAATATGGACTGATGGCCGGAGTGGAGACGGACAGACTTATCAGCATTGAAAACGTTATCGGAACAGGCGGAGACGACACCCTGATTGGATCTGATGCCGACAACCACCTTATAGGCGGTGACAGTGAAGACTGGCTTGATGGCGGCAAGGGTGATGACATCCTTGAAGGAGGCAGCAGTGACAACAGCATCATCGGCGGCGATGGCTGTGACACTATTTCCTTTGCCAGCACAAACATAGGTCTCACGATTAACCTAGGTGACGGAAACGGCAGTGTCGCCCATGACGGTTATACCGATACCTTCAGCAGTATTGAGGCAGTAATCGGCAGCACCGGCAACGACACAATCACTTCCAGCAGCGGCATTGCAGCGGAATGCCCGGACAGTCCTAACGATACAATTCAGGGCTACGGAGGCAACGACACAATCAACCTTATCACCGGTCAGAAGTCTTTGCTGATCTACAGCGGCCTCGATGAAGGCGGAGATACCATAAATAATTTCACATCTGGCGAAGACAGCTTCCTGTTTAAGGGAGAGGACTTCGACTCCTCCGCAGCATCTAATATAGCCGAGATATCCGAATCGTACGACGGAACCAACTCCGGGATATCAAGCTCGGACGCCTGTTTTGTATTTGACGACACAAGCGGTCAGCTCTGGTATGACTCCAACGGAAGTGACACGGGAGGAGCCACCCTCATAGCAACGCTTAACGGGACTACAGAAATCAGCACTGACGACATCTCTGTTAGTTAATAAACGACATTCCAAAAGACAAAAAAATGCCGCTCCGTTTTAACGGAGCGGCATTTTTTTCTTGATCACCTTATGATTTTATATCCGGCAGGATTCACTTGGAGCCCACAACTCTCTGCCATATCTATCTTTTACAAGCTCACCCCCATACTAATCTTATCAACAGGCACGATACATGCTTATGGTTCTATTTTACATAAGAGTTGCACTTTTACCCTTGCTCCTTAACAAAAAAATGCATACTTTTATATTTGTAAAGACTCCTGATTAGCTACCAATAAAAATCTGCTGCATAACAGAGATTTAAATCGGAGAAATAATGCCTGAAAATACACAAAATCTGACTGAGATCGGTGTTGTTACCGGACTGTCAGGTGAAGTATATGCCGAGTCTGCTTCAGGGATGCGGACACTGGAAGCCGGCTCTCCCATCTATCAGGGAGAGGAACTGGTTACTGGTGTATCAGGCAATGTGGAAATCAGGTTCATAGACGACACCCTCCTTTCTCAGGGGGCGGACTCCCGCATCGCCCTCGATGATTACGTATACGAAGAAAACGGCGCCTCAGACTTTCTGGTCGACATCACTCAGGGAACCTTCCGTATGGTTACCGGAAAAATTGCCGAGCAGAACCCGGAACGGTTCAAAGTAGGAACACCGCTGGCAACCATCGGTATTCGTGGAACAACAACAGTCCACGAAGTCATCCCCGGCAGTGGCGAAAAGCACGGAGTTGAACAAATTCACTCCGGCAAAGCATTGATCGTTCAGAGTAATATAACCGGCGCAGTACGCCAGATCGGTCAGTCCATGGGACTGGTTGATGTTGCCAGTTCAGGTGCACTTTCCCCGGTTCGTTCACTCAGTGTTCAGGAATTCAACACATTCCGTGAAATTGCCCCGGCAAACATCAGGCAGGAGCAGGAAATCCAGGAACAGCGAGGTCAGGAAGAAGAAAACCAGAATACCGACGAAGACACCATCGACGAACAGACTGAAGAACAGACTGGTGACCAGACTGAAGAACAAGCTGGCGAACAAACTGAGGAGCAACCGGAAGAACAGCAGGAAGGAGAACAGGCAGCTCAGCAGCCCGGTCAGGAAATACAGTCTCCCTCGGAAGAACCTGTCGTTCAGAACGAACTGCCTACCGATGTTGAACCGGGAGGAGAATCGGAGCAGCAGGGAGATGAACTGGGCGGAGTATTGCACATCAGGGGTGGAATTGATGGCTCAAATGCTCCTCTGGTCGGTCAGGAAGAATTTGATCCCAAGGAAATAGATAAGCCTATCATTCCCGGAACAACTGAAGAAGTTGAAGATCCTGAAGAAAACCCGCAAGGAACAGCTGCCGAAGAAGAACGGCAGACTGATGACCAGAACCCCGTTCTCAATGAACAGCTACTCTCTGAGGAACCTGTACCGGCAAACCAGCAACAGCAGACTGAAGCCGATACAGAGATTCTGGAACCTCAGAATGAAACTCCAACTGATGCTCCTGACGGCAATCCTGAAGACGATACTGATACCCCCGTTTCAAGTGCCACAATACTCGGAACCAGCGGAGCTGACACTCTTACCGGCGACTCTGATTCAAACACCATCTACGGCCTTCAGGCTGATGATGAACTTTACGGCCTGGAAGGCGAAGATACTCTTTACGGCGCTGAAGGCGAAGACATGCTTAACGGCGGAACAGGCAACGACTACCTCGACGGCGGAACGGGGACTGTAGGAGAGACTGATTTCGCATCATACGCAGATGCAACCGGAAGCGTTACTGTCAGCCTTACCGATGGGACCGCCACCGGAGCAGATGGAACAGACTCTTTAATAAGCATAGAGGGCATCATAGGTTCCAACAATGATGATTACCTGATCGGAGATTCCGGAGACAACAAATTTGAGCCTCTGCTTGGAAATGATATCATTGAAGGGGGAGCTGGCTCCGATACACTGGCTTTTGAAACTCTGACCACCGATGTCAATGTCAGCATAACGACCTCAACCGGATCAGCGACAATAGAGAATGCCGCCGGGACTGTAATCAATACGATCAGTCTCGACAGTATTGAAAATGTTGAAGGCGGATCAGGAAATGACAGTATTTTCGGCAGCAGCGGAGACAACTATCTCGAAGGTGGTGTAGGAAACGACACCATAGACGGCGGATATGGCAATGACACCCTTGAAGGCGGAGACGGAGACGACTCCCTGAACGGAGATTACGGCAACGACATCGTCTATGGTGGAGATGGCAATGATATCATCCGAGGAAGGTACGGCACGAACACCCTTTATGGAGAAGCCGGCGACGACACCATCCACAATGGCGAAGGCAACGATTATATTGATGCCGGGTCCGGCAATGACTGGATATCCCTGAGCTTAGGAACAGACACCGTATACGCCGGAAGTGGAGCGGACGAAGTTACTGTCGGCTGGGATGTAGCATACATTTATGGTGGATCCGGAGATGACAGCGTCACTTTTGTTGCCTCTGCCGGACCTTACACTGCTGCCCAGGGAACCATTGAAGGTGAATCCGGAAACGATACCATCATCGGCGGTGTAACCCACGATTATCTTAACGGCGGCTCTGACAACGACTACATTGAAGGCAATGCCGGAAACGATACCATTTTTGGTGGAACCGGTGACGATTTCATCATCGGTGGCACGGGAGATGATACAATCGACCCCGGAGACGGGTTAGATATTATTTCATACTCAGCTCTAGGTGGCACATCCATAACAGGTGAAGTTGTCCAAAATTTTTCTGCAACTGACGATCTTTTCGATTTTGACAGTGCCAACTACAGCGCCGCGTCAGGATTTGAAGTTTATACGGGATCATACTCAGGTCTGGCTGTCTCTCTTGGAGCAAGCACAGGCTTTGTTTTCGATAGTGACGGCAACCTCTGGTACGATGACAACGGCAACCTTGCCGGAGGCCAGCATTTTATCGCCAACGTAACAGGTGATGCGGTAACACAGGTCAACATCGCTGTAGACGGCTTTCCCATCAGCGGCGGGGCATCGGTAATAACCGGAACTGCTGCAGCCGACACGCTGATCGGAACCACCGTGGCAGACACAATATTCGGTCTTGCAGGGGATGATACCATTGCCGGAGGAGCCGGGGATGATATCATTGATGCAGGTGACGATAATGACATAATCTCAGGCGATGACGGCTTTGACGACATAGACGGCGGACTCGGGATTGATACAATCGACTACAGCTATGTGGGCAACGGAATCGTCCTTGACCTGACATCCGGCAGTACTTTCGTAACATTGGATGGAGGCGTCGACGAAGACTATATTACCGGAATTGAAAATATCACAGCCACCGACTACGACGATACCCTCATAGCATACTCCGGCGGTTCTACCATCAGCGCCGGCCTTGGCAATGACACCCTCTCCGGTGGCAGCGGCGATGATACTATTGATGCAGGAGACGGAGATGACAGGGTAACCGGCAGTACCGGAGCAGATTCACTGATAGGAGGAGCCGGATCAGATATTCTTTCATACTACGGAATAGGTGTGACCAGTATAGTCCTTGACCTGAACTCATCAGTCACACTCACGCCCAGTGGAGACATACAGACCATCAGCGGATTTGAAGTTGTTGCAGCAACTGCCGGAAATGACATCCTCACAGGGACTTCCGGGGATGACAGAATATACGGCAACGAAGGGGACGATACAATTTCAGGAGCCGCAGGCATTGATACTCTCTGGGGCGGGGATGGCAATGACTACGTAGACGGCGGTGCTGGAGATGACAGCATCGACACTGGCCTCGGTATTGATACCATCTCCGGCGGTGACGGGTTGGACTCCATCAATGGCGGAGACGGCAGCGACACAATTTCCTACGCCTACGCAGGTAACGGAGTTACTCTGGATCTTAATTCCGGGAGTGCCACTGTTACGGTCGTGGCCGGGACAGATATCGATACGATCACAGGATTTGAAAATATAGACGGGTCCTCCTACGACGATGTCTTTACCGCCTACAGCGGAGGCGGAACAATGTACGGAGCAGACGGTAACGACACCCTCACAGGGGGAGCCGGAGACGACGTTCTGCTCGGTGGAATAGGCAACGATTATATTTCCGGAGGCGACGGTTTTGACTCCATTGACGGTGGAACCGGTACTGACACCCTTGATTACTCTTATGCGTCAGCCGGAATATATATGAGACTGGCAAATGCGTCTGATCAGGTGACAGTTGTTTCCGGAACAGACGTGGATAATGTGGTCGGCACAAGCATTGAAAAAGTTATAGGCTCCAACTACGCAGATAATATTGTAACCCACGATGGAGATGACACCGTCTACGGTATGGACGGCGACGACACAATTGATACTGTTGTGGGAACAGCGACTATTTATGGTGGAGCAGGAAACGACACCATCCAGACTCATGACGGAAACGACTATGTAGATGGCGGCGACGGGAATGACTATATCCGCAGCAATACAGGTGACAACACCCTGATCGGTGGCCTCGGCGATGACAATATTGCCTCCAATTACGGCAACAACGTCATAGACGGCGGAGACGGCAACGATAAAATGGCCGATGGAGAACACAACTCCACCTTCAGCGGAGGAGCCGGAGCTGACACTATCTGGGGTAATGGCGGTCAGGACTATATGAGTGGTGGAGATGACAACGATACCATCTACGCAGGTTCGGGGAATGACTATATGGACGGTGGAGCCGGGAATGACCGACTCGAGGGACAGTCAGGAGACAACACCTTTGTAGGCGGACTTGGCATTGACTCCCTCATCGGCGGAACAGGAACCGATACCGTAGACTACTCCTACCATGCCGGAGGAGGCGGAATCAGTGTTGACCTTTCAGCTGGAACCGCTTCTTTGATCGCCGCCACTGACGAAGACACAATGTCATCAATCGAAGCCGTAATAGGCTCCGGCAATGGTGATACATTCACCGCAAACAACACTGCAGCCGACACTTTTACCGGTGGCGATGGGTCTGACATATTCAACCTGTATGCAGGCCAGAGCACCACCCTGATCTACAATGCCATCAGTGAGTGCGGGGACACCATCGACAGTTTCACAAGCGGAGAAGACAGCTTTGTTTTTGATAGTGTAGCCTTTGACTCAACGGCAGTCTCACGCTTCACAACCATATCAAACTTTGACGGACAAACCGGCCTTGCTGATTCACAGACATACTTTGTTTATGACGATGTAAACAATCAGCTCTACTATGATGCTGATGGTGATACCTCCACAGCAGCCACGCTGATAGCAGATTTCAGCAACAGTGATGCTGTAACGTCCTCAGATCTGACATTCTGACCGGACTAAGCGCAAAAAAAGCCCCGGCAGTATCCTGGGGCTTCTTAAAATTAGAATCGAAACCTATGATTTCTTAAAGTCAATGGCCTGATCTTCCAGATGCTGCTCAAAATTAATCAGTTTGGTTTTAAGCTCCCGCAACTTCACCAGAGCCTTTTTCTGTTCTCTTACAGCTGATGACATGCAACGCCGAAGATTCTCTTCATCCCTTCTGAAAGCCCTGACTGTTTCATCATGCCACTTCGCGATCATACGATTTATGATCAATGCCACAATCAGAATCAGGACAACGAGAATCAGATCAAGAATCATTATCTTCCTCCATGGACATCTGATAGGTTTGATTAAGGCTTTCCAGCCTTTCTGCAATCTCACCTATCTCCTTGTTGATCTGTTCCGTTCCCTGACGAAGTTTTTTCACCCTGAATTCGACCTGATCACGCAGATTATCAAGTTGAATTCTGCGCTTGGAAATATCACCATTCGCATTCATATATCTGCCATAAAGAACCAGAAAGATCACAAAGGAAGTAACTATTACGGTAAAAAATGTCATCTGGGAACAGTCCTGAAGCTAAACTTATCAGCGGCAATACTCAAAACAGCTACTTTGCAGAATTCGTTTTTTTCAACAAGGCTTTCAGTCTTTCATCATCGGAAAACTCTGTTAAGGCTTCTTCAATTACCACACGAGCCTCTTCATTCATTCCCACTTTGAGAAAAATCCCTGCTATATTCCGGGCTACAGATGGAGCTGACTTATGAACCATCTGCTCAGACCGGACCGCACGCTTAAAATACTTGGCGCAAAGAGCATATTCTTTACCATCAGAATAAGCCAGACCGATATTGTAATACAGTCCAGCCTCATCCGGGGCTACACGTAATGCCTCCTGATAATTCTCAACTGCGCGTTTCCACTTGCCCTGTTTGCGAAGTGCGATTCCAAGGCGGTTATAAGTCTCCAAGTCATCGGAAGTAAGATTGGCAGCCTTGACTGCGAGCAGCTTGGAATAATACTTTTCAGCCTTTTCCGGTGCTACATCGAAAAGAGACTCGGCAATACCGCTCATAACCTGAGAAAGATAGGTGTGGGCCTCTTTAACAGCGCATTTAACGGCCTGATCAAAATATGCCTCTGCCTCCTCAAGTTCTTCGCGATCAAGGTATACACGCCCGATCTCGCATTTACGCTCAGTATTCAAAGGGCTGATTGAGTCGAGTTTTTTAAGGTAGCGCAGGTATTCGGTATCATCATTATCTTTATAAAACTCAGCAAGTTTCTTTATAGGCTCCATGAAAACCTTAGATTGCTCATGAGCTTTAAGGTAGGCCTTCAAAGCTTCATCGCGACGCCCCATACCGCTTAATGCATCACCAAGGAGCATCAACCCGGCAGGGCTGTCAGGCTTTATTTCAAGGATCTTGGCACTTATCTGCATTACCTTTTCAAGTTCTCCCCTACGCAGCAGCTGTTTGCCGCCTTCAACCAATTGATTGAGTTTGCCTTGGGGCTTTATTGTAAATGCAAGCTTCTGAACAAGACTATCCACAGAAACAGGCTTGGTAATAATATTATTTGCACCAAGCTCATGCAGAAAAATCAAATCTTCCTCACCGGTTTCGCCGGTAAGAACCACGAGCTTGACTTCAGGAAACAGCTTTCGGATATTCAGAATAAAATCGGCTGACGGTTTCCCACGGAGCAGCCGCTCAACAAAGACCAGGACCGGAACTCCACTGCCGGTTTTGTCCTTGATCTCAAGCATAGCCTTGGACTGCTCCTGAAAATAACTCATGCAGTCCCGACGAATAGCCAGAATTTTGTACAGAGTCCCTCTAAGGAGCTTATAAAATGAAGGTTCATCGCTCAGAAGAATCACATGACCTGATTGTCCTTCAAAATAATCCCGTACTATCTGATCGTATTGGCTCGCCACTTAATCCTCACTTATCGCATAGCTGCTGTTACTGCGCATTCCCGATCTGAAAATATGCCCTTCTTCCGGAAGAAATGCTTCTATGGATGCCTTTTTATGCAAAAGTTTCAGGGTCTCTTCTTTTTTGCAGGTTCTCACAAAAGGGTCCACATGCACAAGTGCTACGTTCCTCATTTCGACAAGAGTAGCAAAATCTAAACATTCTCGCACTGTATAATGACCTTTAACTTTATCAATCAACTGATAAGCTTCCATAACTCCAAGGTCAACTCTATTGGCAAGCATTTCACACTCAGATGTCATACCACCATCTCCACTGTAAAACATCGCACTTCCACCACTTTCAACACGCACAGCCATAGCAGGTTGTGTATGGTCTACATAGCACGCACTCACTTTGAAACCAGAGTTATGTATTATTGCACCGGGCTCCACATCAACGAAATTAATATCAAATTGAATTTTATCAAAAATGTTTGAATAAGCCAGTTTGACAGCAGCGGTAACCTTTTCTTCAATTCCAGTCGGCCCTAAAATGGTGAAGTTTTTGGTACGCCCGGACGATAAAAAATAACCGATTAAAAACGGTACCCCGAAAAAATGATCCCCATGAAAATGAGATATCCAGAGTAAATCAAGATCGGATGATTTTTGAGCATGGCGCACATAGGAATGCGCTGCATTGAAGCCGCAGTCCAGGAGCATAGAACTGCTCCCGGACTCCAGCAGGATAGATGTATTTGTCTGATCGGCATCAAAAGCCGATCCAACACCGATAAAAGTGCATTTCATTTACTGAAGTCCCCGCCAGCCGAACTGACCCGGCATATTTCAGCTAGAATGAAAAAATCAAGCCATCGCCCGTGGCGGATCCTTCCGGCTTAAGCCCAAAGTACCCCAGCAGTTCCTGAAGAAGAGGCTTTTCCTCTTCAGGTCCTTCAACAACAGCAACTTCGCCGTCTATATCACACAGCACCTTAAGCACAGCCACGGCATCCTCAAAACCGCCGAGCCTGTCCACCAGCCCCAGCTCTTTGGCTTCACGGCCGGTTACAGCTCTACCGTCAGCTATCTTCTCCACATCCTTTCGTTCCAGCTTGCGGGCTTTAGCCACATCGTCAACAAACTGGTTATGAATATCCATAATCAGGTCGGTAAGATATTTGCGCTGTTCGGGAGTCAGTTCTGAAAAAGGCGACCCGGCTCCTTTGAGCTTGCCGCTGGTTATAACAATAGGCTGAACCCCCAGCTTATCCATAAGCCGATGGAAATTTGCATACTCCGCTTTAACCCCGATTGATCCGGTAATAGACCCGGAGCTGGCCAGAATCTGGGTTGCAGGAGCTGCGGCATAATAACCGCCTGAGGCAGCTACTGTGCCAAAGGAGGCCACAATGGGTTTAACCTCTGCGAAAGATTTAACAGCATGATACAGCTCCTGTGACGGGGCAATAGTTCCACCGGGAGAGTTGATGCGCAGCAGCACACCTTTGATGGATTCATCCTGTCGCAGTTCACGCAGGAATTTTACAGTAGGTAATGATTGGGTAATGGTCCCCTGCACATTGACAATACCGATCTTTCCGGATGCGAACAGATTCGCGCTGCCATGAAAAAAGGCTGCGGCCCCCCAAAAGAGGACCACAGCCATTATAAGCAGACTGAAACCGAATAGAAACGGATGTCTGACAGAGAAACCTTTCTTAGGATTCTTCATCCTCGGTCTCTGCAGCAGCCTTAGCTTCGGAAGCATCGGCCAGCTTCTGTTTCAGCAGTTCGCCCAGAGTGTTACCGCTGTCGGCAGGACCGGAACGGAATTCTTTGGGCTGGCGTTTTTCGCCTTCTTCCTTGAGCTGCTTGATGGAGAGGCCGAGGCGGCGCTCGTCAGCAGACACATGGATAACTTTAGCCTGGATGGTAACACCTTCTTTGAACATCTCGGAAGGATTCTTGATCTTCTTGTGGGAGATCTCGGAAACGTGAACCAGGCCTTCAATACCTTCTTCAACTTCTACGAAGAGGCCGAAGTCGGTGATATTGGTGATAAGTCCTTCAAGGGTGCAGCCCACGGGGTACTTAGTGGGTACCTGAGACCAGGGGTCTTCGGAGAGCTGTTTAACACCGAGTGTGAACTTCTCGTTTTCTTTATCAACAGTAAGTACTTTAGCCTGAACAGTGTCGCCCACGCTGTATACTTCTGAAGGATGGCGAACCTTGCGGGTCCAGGAGATATCGGAAACATGAATCAGGCCGTCAATGCCGTCTTCGATACCGATGAACACACCGAACTCGGTGATGTTCTTGATCTGGCCTTCAAGGATAGTTCCTTCGGGGAACTTCTCAGCAACAACATCCCAAGGGTTGGGCTTAACCTGCTTCATACCCAGGGAGATGCGTTTTTTGTCGGGATCTACACCCAGAACAACAACATCAACTTCGTCGCCTACGCGAACCATCTGGGAGGGGTGACGCAGTTTGCGGGTCCAAGACATCTCGGAGATGTGAACCAGACCTTCAACGCCAGCTTCAAGCTCAACGAATGCACCGTAATCAGCGAGGTTGGTAACCTTGCCGGAGAACTTGGCACCTTCGGGGTACTTGCCGGAAATGTCTTCCCACGGATCGGGAACAAGCTGTTTGAGACCGAGGGATACTTTCTGGCCTTCTTTATCGAAGTTCAGAACCTTCAGTTCAAGCTCATCACCGAGAGCAACCATTTCCTTGGGATGCTTGATGCGCTTCCAGGACATGTCAGTGATATGGAGAAGTCCGTCGAGTCCGCCGAGGTCGATGAAAACACCGTATTCAGTGATGTTTTTAACCTTACCGGTAACGGTCTGGTTTTCCTCGAGGGTTCCGAGCAGCTGGGAACGCATTTCATTGCGCTGTTCTTCAAGAAGAACGCGGCGAGAAACGATAACGTTGCTGCGACGACGGTTGATTTTGAGAATTTTAAACTCGTAAGTCTGATCCACGAGAGCATCCATATCAGGAACGGGACGCAGATCAACGTGAGAGCCGGGCAGGAATGCTTCAACGCCACCGAGATCAACGGTGTAACCACCTTTGATGCGGCGGATGATTCTACCCTCAACAACGCCTTCCTGCTCCTGCACTTCTTCGAGCTTGTCGAAGAGCTGCATGCGCTTGGCTTTGTCGCGAGAAAGGTGGATGGTGCCTTCGCTTTCGTTTTTGTTAGCAACAAATACGTCTACTTTATCACCAACCGCTACGGTCATATTGCCTTCTGCATCCAGAAATTCGGATACAGCGATCTGACCTTCGGACTTGAAGTTTACATCGATAAGGACGAAGTCTTTGTCGACTTTTACAACTTCACCGGAAACGATGCTTCCTTCGTCCAGGTTTCCGAAATCGGCATTAAGATAATCTTCAAGGGCAGCCTCGAAGTCCATTTCCATTTCGGCGTTCATGTTTTCATTGTTTTCCATGGGTTACCTCCAACAACGATGTCCTCGGACAAAATTTCGGCATATATATCGTGGGAAGAATGCATTGGATCCAATCTGCTCATGCGTTCCGAGGCAGCCGATGCCCAGACTGTCCTTTGGTCATATTGACCGCATCTGTCCCTAATGCCCGTTAAGGGGACTTCTCAAGCCAAGACTTATCCCTTAAAGACCTCGCAGCCTTTAAGACAAGATTTTTCAGCTTGAGATTAAGAGAATTGCTTCTATCCTAAAAACGTTATGATGTAAACCTAATTCACCCCGGCATTTCAGAACTGAAGTACAGCTTTACCGCATAATAACAAAAAGGACCGGATCAGATCCGGTCCTTTTTGTTATTTTTTATACAACCCTGAGAAATATCAGCCGCGACACTGGTGCTTGATATTGACTCCCTGAATAATAAAAATCACCGATTCAGCTATATTAGTGGCTTGATCGGCAATACGCTCAAGATGGTTGGCAGCCATGATCAGATGCACCCCGCGCTCCACAATCCTTGTCTCGGAAACCATATTTTCAATCAGGCCTTTAAGAATACGAAGGTTCAGGCTGTCGGCTTCATTGTCCATACCGCAGACCTTGTTTGCCAGCTCTGCATCTTCATCAGCAAATGATTTAACAGCCATGCTGACCATGTCACTGGCCACCCGGGACATCTGCTCCAGCAACTGATTAAAAGGCAGCGGAGGACGGGTACTCAGGAAAACAGCCCTATGCGCCAGGTTCACCGCTTCATCCCCGATACGTTCAAGGTTGCTGCTGATGCGCATTGACCCCACAATAAAACGCAGATCTCTCGCCATGGGCTGGTCAAGAGCCAGAAGTTCGATGTTGAACTTATCCAACTCGCACTCAAGCTCATTGATTTTGATATCATTCATGATGATATCTTCAGCAAGATCCGCATTGCATTCTGCCAGAGCCTTGACTGAATTATGCATTGCAGTTTCAGCCATGCTGGACATACGCAGTACCTGAACCTTCAGGTCATCCATTTTCCTTGTAAAATGAGCACGGTGCTCCATATATAACTCCTAAACACAAAGTACCCGGGTTCAACTCAAGTTCCGTCTGCGGGCTCAAACGGATTTCCGGAAGTTTCAATTCAGGCCATACCGATACGACATTAACCGAAACGCCCGGTGATGTAATCTTCTGTCTGCTTGTTTTTGGGCTTTGTGAACATGGTTTCGGTGTTGCCTACCTCAATCAGCCTGCCCATATAAAAGAAAGCGGTCTGATCGGAAACTCGTGCAGCCTGCTGCATGCTGTGTGTAACGATAATTATGGTGAAATTCTTTTTTAGTTCGTGGATAAGATCTTCAATTTTCTGTGTGGCAATTGGATCAAGTGCGGAAGCAGGCTCATCCATAAGAAGAACTTCAGGCTCTACAGCCAATGCGCGGGCAATACACAACCGCTGCTGCTGTCCGCCGGAAAGACCGAGTGCGGAAGAGTGGAGACGATCCTTTACCTCGTCCCAAAGCGCGCCCCCCTTCAGACTTTCCTCAACCTTGCGGGCGATAAATTCCTTGTCCTGAATTCCATTTACACGCAGTCCGTAGGCCACATTTTCGAAAATGGACTTTGGAAAAGGGTTCGGCTTCTGGAAAACCATCCCCACCCGCCTTCTGAGGGTGACCACATCAAGTCCCTGTGCATAGATATCTTCTTCATCAAGAGTAAGATCTCCATCAACCTTGGTGCCGGGGATAAGATCATTCATCCTGTTCAGACAGCGCAGAAAAGTGCTTTTACCACAACCGGAAGGTCCGATAAGTGCGGTAACCCTGTTCTCTTCAAAGTCCATGTTTATATCTTCAAGAGCCTTGAAGTCGCCATAATAAAAATCGAGATTTCTGGAAGCGATTTTAACTGCTTGCCCCATTAGAATACTCTCCGTAACAAGTTTTATATAACAGAAAAAAACGGGCCCTCTATTTACGGCCCCGGATTTTGATAAACAAACCGGTGGCAGATCCTCTTCGGCCTCTGCGGGATAATCACTTGATATCCGCCATGAGTTACAGAGCAATGACCCGATTGTTACATTTATGTTACGCAGAATCAGTAAGGCAAAAAGAACTAGTTTGCACCGCAGAAAACCTTAAGCAACGGGTGATCACGCCCAAATTGCATCAAAAAAAAGACCTGCCATACATACGTAGTGACAGGTCAATATAATTAGATTTTTAAATCCAGAACCACTCCCGGAGGAGTCTTCTTTATTTCGGGAGCCAGGCGGTCGAATATCCCTGCCTTGGAGAAATAATAAACCAGACGCAGTTTATCCGGGTGCTCACCAACTATGATTTTATCAACTCCACAATCTTTCAGCCTATAAAGTGACTTACCATGGCTTGCCCATTTGCCGAAAATATCTACAACCAGTCTTCGCGGCTTACCAAGGTTGAACCATTTTACCTTCCCGGCTTCAACGCTCAAGGGGACCTTAACGACAACCCCCTTGCTATCGCATTCGATATTCAGAGAACCGGCCTTGCCCTGCGGCTGTGCCCCGGACTCTTTTTTCTTTTCTTTTACCGGTGCTGCAGGAACGACCTTTTCCTCAACAGACTCAGCCTGGGCCTTAAGGGGGGCGGCATCAGTTTTCTGAACTGCATCAACTTCACCTTCAGCAGGAAGAGGCTCAATTATGTCGTTTTGCCGTAAACTTTCCACCGCTGAAAGTTCCGACTCGTTCAACTCCTGATCAGCTTCCTCCCCAGCTTCGCTTTCAGAAGATTTAAGGGGAAGAACAAGGTTACTCACTTCTTTGCGGACAACAGGACCGTCACCACTTCTCTGGTCGGTCCGATTCTCCATATTTGCAAGGAATGAATCGAATACACCGAAATGGTATAGTCCGGCATTTACCCCAACCACCAGAAGAATGATAAGGAGAAGAATCGTTACTGGGCGCACTTTTATATCCATTGTGATAGCTATCCGTTTTTCAAGGTAGTAGAAGACGCCCAATATATAAAATTTGCGCACGAATGCAAAGGAAGCGTTAGACCTTATAATTGTTGAGCTCACAAGGATCACTGCCGCTTCCTTTGCCTGAAGCTCCCCTCCCCGCAATAGCCTAGAGCACAGTAAAAAAACGCCCATGCACATGGTGCATGGGCGCAGTTTCTGTTTCATATTTTTACCTGTCAGGACTCTTTACGCATGGGCCGAATTCCCCAGATACCTCCTGCGTAATCAAGAATGGCTCTATCACTTGAGAAATGTCCTGAACCGGCAGTGTTCAGAATAGATTTCTTCAACCAGCTCTTACGATCCAGCCAGAGAGCATCCACCTTATCCTGAGCTTCGATATATGAGCGGTAATCGGCCAGTACCATGTACTGATCTCCGCCATCGAACAAAGAATTCAGGATAGGTCTGAAAAGTTCACTATCGCCATCAGAGAAAGTTCCGTCACCGATGTAATGAAGCGCTTCAGCAAGCTCAGCATCTGAAGAAGCCACCTCAGAAGGGTTATAACCATTGTGCCTGCGGGTTTCCACGTCAGCAGCATCCATACCGAAAATGAACATGTGTTCGCGCCCCACTTCCTCCATTATCTCGATATTGGCACCGTCAAGAGTACCGATAGTCAGGGCTCCGTTAAGGGCAAACTTCATATTTCCGGTACCGGAAGCCTCGGTTCCGGCAAGAGATATCTGCTCTGAAAGGTCGGTGGCAGGTATGATTTTCTCTGCCTGCGAAACCCGGTAGTTGGGCATGAATGCAATGCGCAGCTTATGGTTTACAGTGGGATCAGAGTTGACAACGGCTCCTACCGCGTTGATCAGCCGGATAATCCTTTTGGCAAGAAAATATCCAGGGGCAGCCTTCCCCGCGAATATTTTCAGCCGCGGTACAGCCACACTGTTAGGATCTTTTTTCAACCGGCAGTAAAGGGTCACAGCATGCAGCACATTCAGAACCTGCCGTTTGTATTCGTGAATACGCTTAACATGAACGTCATACATCCAGTCTGCAGGGAGATACAGCCCGTAATCATTACGGGCATATTTTACGAGACGCTCCTTGGCCTTGAGCCGACACTCATACCAGCGCTCCTGAAAGTCATGATCATCGGCATAGGGTTCAAGCTCCCGCAGCCGCTGCAGATCAGTCACCCATTCCGGACCTATTTTCTCGGTAATCAAATCAGAAAGCGAAGTATTGCACTGCTTAAGCCATCTTCGGGGAGTGATTCCATTGGTTACCGAAGTAAACCTTCCGGGAAACATTTCCACAAAATCCTTGAAAATAGTTTTCTGAATCAGATCTCCATGCAATGCGGAAACCCCGTTTACAGTAAAGCTGCCGACAACTGCCAGCCATGCCATGCGCACCTGCTTGTCCTCGGCGTCCTCGATAATAGACATCCGCTTAAGCCTTTCTTCGTCACCGGGGAAACGAGCCTTTACATCTTCCATAAAACGGCGGTTGATCTCAAAAATTATGGAGACATGACGCGGCAGCACCCGGCGCATCATCTCAAGAGACCACTTTTCAAGAGCTTCAGGCATCACAGTATGGTTGGTGTAGGCAAAGGTGCGCTTGCAGATTCTCCATGCCTGATCCCAGTTAAGCATGTGCTCGTCGACAAGAATGCGCATCAGTTCAGGAATTGCAATAGCAGGATGGGTTTCATTAAGTTGAACTACAGCCCGGTTGGGTAGCTCCGAATAATCAAGGCCGAGCTTTTTAAAGCGGCGCATCATATCCTGCATTGTTGCTGAAACGAAAAAATACTGCTGAACAAGCCGCAACTCACGCCCCTTGCTCAGCTGGTCACTGGGATACAGCACCTTGGAAATAGTTTCCGAGCGCACAGCATCTTCCATGGAGCGGATATAGTCCCCGCTGTTGAACAGATCCAGATTGAATCTTCTGGCGGGCTGAGCCTCCCAAAGACGCATATTGATAACATTGCCGTTGCGATACCCGGGGATCAGCATATCCACCGGCATAGCCATTACTTTTGCAGTATCAGCCCAGCGCTGTCTCGGGGAACCGTCTTCGTGAGTATACAGTTCTTCATGTCCGTAGAGCTGCACAGTGAACATGAATCCACGTCTGCGAAACTCCCAGGGGTTACCGGAATGAAGCCAGTCATCCGGCAGCTCAACCTGCTCACCATTCTCTATAACCTGTTTAAAAATCCCGTATTCATACCTGATTCCATAACCATATCCGGGGATTCCAAGAGTGGCCATTGAATCAAGAAAACATGAGGCCAGACGCCCGAGTCCGCCGTTACCGAGTCCGGCATCGGCTTCAGCGCTCTCCGTGTCCTCAAGGTTGGCTCCGAAATTATCGAGGGCCTGATTACACTCCTGCTCCGCCCCGAGACTCAGAGCATTACTTGCCAGAGACTTTCCCTGCAGAAATTCCAGGGAAAGATAATACACACTCTTGGCTCTTTGATTATAATAGGACCGCTGGGTTTTGATCCAGTTTCCGACCAGCCGGTCTCTCAGAGAATAGGCAAGAGCCTGATACAGGGAAAACGGGTCGGAGCGACTGTAGTCACGCCCAAGGTTGGAAAGATGGTGACGGCTGATACATTCGGTCAGGGACTCTACATCCATACCCCCCATCTGCTCAAGAAGTTCACTGGAATCCATTTTAGACATGATCAAACCTCGCACTTGTATATTTAATTATAAAACAAATTTTAAGGCATTCATCCAAAACAGCCCCTTTTCGCTTCTACAGAAAGGGGACACTGCTAATGATATAACCCACAAATGCGAAAAATGTAATACGGATCTAATAAAAGATGCACCATGAGACATACTCATCTTAACAACTGTCTGGAAATACAACCCATCAGCCCCGGAGCAAGCAGAAAAAATATAATTGAGCGGCAACTGACATGTTTATTAAGACACCACAGAACAGGACCAATACACTCCTGACAACACACAAATTGAAAATATTCAATTTTAGAAGCAGCATGAATAGAAACAGCAGGGGAAACAGATTCACCAAGCAGCAACAACAAACTTTTTAAATATTCTACTTCACCTTTTTCCCCGGATAATGCTAATAATATTTTATCCTGTCACAAAGATTTCCAGTGAGATGTAATTTGCCACTTACAACATAGATTTTTTGAGGAGCTTGGTATTGATCACACTGCCTTCACTTAAAACAGGAAAAACAACAGGCTTAAATGCATACAAAGCTATTTAAAATTTAAATTACCGATTAGGAAACGGGAGGAAGAAAATGGAAGATCACTTAAAAGAAGCACTGGAGATTGTAAAAGCCCAGGCCAGCGTGAGAACGATGACCGAAGACGAAATTACCTCCATGGTACAAAGACTTGCAACAGGAATTCAAAAAATCAGTGAAGGAATAACAGATAAAAACTCCAGTGACCCGGTTCCTCCGGTTGATCCCAAAAAAGCGATCAGAGAAAAATCAATTATCTGTCTTGAGTCTGGCAAGTCGTTCAAGGTTCTGACCAAACGCCATCTAGCCAAATATGGACTCACACCTGACGAGTACCGCGAAAAGTGGGGATACGCCAAAAAGACTCCTTTGGTCTGTAAATCACTGCAGCGGGAAAGGCGAAAGAAAATGAAAGAAATGAAGCTGTGGGAAAAACGCAAAAAGGAATAAGCTTGTATATTATGGATATCCTGCTCAAAGTAAAAAATCCCGGAACCTGATTGATCTGGTTCCGGGATTTTAAATATGCCATGTGCCAAGCGCCTACCATTTATCTGACGGCGGCTGATAATAAAACTCCACCCTGCGATTGATGGCCCTGTTTCTATTTGAAGTATTGGGAACCAGAGGTTTGGTTCCGGCATAGCCTACAGCTTTAAGCCGTGTTGGTGAAATTCCGGTCTTTTTTAAAATATAGCGAAGACACGACGCAGCGCGTGCCGCAGAAAGCTCCCAGTTGGAGCTGTATATGTTGTTCTTGGTAGCCCGGTCATCAGTATGTCCGCGAACGACAAGGTTAAAATCCTTTTTCTTCATGATGGAGGCAACCTTGTCCAGCAGCATGGCCGCCCGGGGATTGACCTCAGCTGTTCCGGGTTTGAAGATTGCCCGGGTGGGAACTCTGACCAGTACTCCCTGCTGATCAGTATTTACCGCCATCAACTTCTGAATCTTACCCGCAGTGATAAAAGCCCTTATATCTACTTCAAGAGCTTCCATATCCTTCTTGGCCTTGGCGCTTTGGGATGAGGCCGTATGCGGGCTGTCAGAGAAGGCCATGTGCTTTGCTCCGGAATCTTTGAACTGAACACCGAAAGCGTCCTGCATTGACCCCTTGAGGGCCTCAAAGTTAGCTACATCCTGATTGGCAAAGGAGAGTAGAAGAACAAAAAAGCACAGCAGAAGAGTAACCATATCAGCAAAAGTTGCCATCCACGGAGGAAGCCCCTCGTCCTCCGGCGGTTCAGCTGGCGGCTTACCCACCACATATATTATTTCCTCATTCTGTTTGGCCACTTAAAGCTTCTCCGATACCGCTGTGTTTCACTTACGGATCCTTTGTACAACAACCACTTACCTGTACTGAAGACAAATCTCAATGAGAAATTCTAAAGCCCAAGCATCCTTCTTATCTCGGCAAACAGTATATTAGTTGAGGGTAAAGGCTTGATGAAAACCGAATTGGACACATTAGGCCTTCGTGACAAATCCACTGGTATATTGAACTCAGGGGATCCGGTGTATATAACAAACTTAATTTCAGGCCACTTCAGGCTGGCTTCATGAATAAACTCAGTTCCGTTCATCCCCGGAAGACGCATGTCAACAATGACCAGATCAACTCTGGTTTGAGCAAGAAAACCAAGGGCATCTTCGGAGCTTTCCGCCTCAAAGACCGCAAACCCTTCATCTTCAAGACTGATCGCCAGACTCTCTCTGACATGGATATCGTCATCCAGTATAAGTATTGAATGTTTCATATACCTATCCTCTGTCATTAAATCTGAATCGCTGCCAACCTCAGCGGGTTCCAGTCAATATCCGCCAAATTCTGATTTAATTCCTGTCCGATTCTACCAGAAGACAGGAACACAGACTCAAAAGCAAGATATTATACCATACATCATCTAGCTGCCTTCCTCCATCAGTTTCAAACATAAAGTCGCCAATAAAAAAAGGGTGGAATAAAAATACCCCACCCTTTAGAAATCAACAAAATAACAGGCTGTTATCCTAGAGCCTCGTCAGGGGTAACTGACTCGATTCCGAATGCCTCACCGACAGCAGCATAAGTAAGTCGCCCTGCCATGGTGTTCAAGCCAAGCTTGAGAGAATTGTTTATGCGCAGGGCATCAATCCCCCTGTCTGCCAGTTGGAGAGCATAGGGCAAAGTCTGGTTAACAAGGGCAAAGGTTGAAGTTCTTGGAACCGCTCCGGGCATATTTGCAACACCATAATGAACAACACCGTCCACTTCATAAGTGGGATCTGTATGGGTCGTGGGTTTGATTGTCTCAACACATCCACCCTGATCAACCGCCACATCCACAATAACGGCCCCTTCCTTCATTGTGGAGAGCATACCGCGGGTAATAAGGTTGGGAGCCTTCGCACCGGGAATAAGAACAGCCCCAACAATCAGATCAGCCTGAGTAACAGCAGCACGAATATTGGGCTCGGTTGAAGTAATGGTAGTCACCCTTCCGCCGAAAATATCATCAAGATATTGGAGTCTGGCATGGTTTACGTCAAAAATTGTTACTTTCGCTCCCATTCCGGCGGCAATCTTGGCTGCATTTGTGCCAACAACTCCACCACCGAGAACCATGACATTAGCAGGAGCAACACCTGGAACTCCGCCGAGGAGTATCCCTCTCCCGCCTTTGGGCTTTTCAAGATGCAAAGCCCCCTCCTGAGCAGCCATGCGACCGGCAACCTCACTCATGGGGGTCAGCAGGGGAAGAGAACCGTCAGGAAGCTGTACAGTTTCGTATGCAACACCTGTTGTTGATGATTCAAGCAGAGCATTGGTCAACGCTTCATCTGCAGCAAGATGCAGATAGGTAAACAGCAGAAGATCTTCACGTAGATACTGGTATTCAGAAGCAACGGGTTCCTTGACCTTGATAACCATTTCAGCTGCCCAGGCATCATCGGCAGTAACCATCCTTGCTCCGGCTGACACATACTCTTCGTCCGCCAGCCCGGAGCCCAGCCCGGCCCCCTGCTCAACGACAACGGCATGACCGCGACGAACAAGTGTTTCAACAGCACCGGGAGTCATCGAGACTCTGTTTTCCATGGTTTTGATCTCTTTGGGAATACCGATCAACATGTTTCTACTCCTGCAAATAAGGATTTGTGGACGGTGAAGATGCTGACTGGTAAAAGGAGGTTCCCTGTCAGCACCACGCAATTTCCGGACAAACACGATTCAATAAGGAGAAGGATGACACAGGGCCCTTCAAAGACACGCCTGCTTTTAATACTCCACACGCATTCTTTATTGATATAGTGTTTAAGTGTAGATGAAAAACTTGAAACAAAGGATAAAGCCACTTTCTCCGAACTGTATGACTAAATACTTCTTTTTGTAGAGACTAACCTATCTTGCCCAAGAGTTTTTTGGCAATGAGTATTTACGAATAATTTACAATTCTGAAACTGGTTTTAAACTTTATTTCTGTTTTTCCTGCTTTTTTCTGAATTACACCACTCACAAAACAGGCTCACAGAGAAGGATTCATACAAATGACGGTTAAACCGAACTATATCCCCAAAATCCTCATAGTCGACGATGAACCTTTCAATCTTGAGTTTCTTGAGGTGATCTTAAAACAATATGGGTACGATATTATTACCGCAAACAATGGCAGGGAAGGACGGCTGCTTGCCGGTACACAAAGCCCGAACCTGATCCTGCTGGATATAATGATGCCGGGAGAAAACGGTTTTGAGTGCGCCGCAGCCCTGCGCTTGTCCCCGGAGACATGTGAGATCCCCATCATATTTCTAACCGCCCTTGACGATGCCCAGAGCACAACAAAAGGTTACGACGCTGGCGCTGTAGATTTTATTGTAAAACCTTTCGAATACAAGGATGTGCTGCAGCGCATCAAAACACATCTGCTAATTGCAGAATGCGAAAGAAGGTCTCTCTCATCCACCAGGTCTGCACTTCCTGAAAGCTGCAGCCATGAAGTGACGACAGATACAGGAACAGGAAACAGCTATCTTTACCCGCCCGAACTTTCAGACTCAGGCACATATCTTTATGAAAGGGTCAATCTACCGGGAAGCTCCGAAGGACACCTGCTTATAACCTCAAACCAGCCCGTAACACATCCAGAAAGGGAAAACATAGTTGCAGACCTGTTGGCTGAAAACAGCGGCCCGATCTTCAGCCCCTCCGCGACATTAAGGAATATCGGGGTCAAACTGGGGAACCACCTGAAAACGGATCACAAACTGGCCGGGATATATATTGAGTTAGACAGGGAGAACAACCTGCTGACAATTGTCAACGCAGGATCTCTGCCGGTAATTTATCAGCAAAGTCAAAAAGGGCCGATACTGATAGAACGGCAAAGCGGTAAACTGGGAAGTCTGGGACTGGGCCTGCCTCCATGCAAAACCCTTCCCATGCAGAGGAATGACAGGGTCTTCATGATCAGCAGCGGCATGCTCACCGCTTTCAAGTCTGTTGGAGAAGCAGTTATCGAACTTAGCGAAGCCTGTGAACTTTCAGCAGGAGTGGATCTTGAAACGGCGTGTCAGGCAGCAGGTGAAATGCTGCAGAAAGGGCAAAGCATGACCGACGGTATTCTTGTTGCGATTGAAGCATAAGAAAAGGGCCGCGGCACAAGCCGCAGCCCTCTTAAATAAATACATTTCCGCTGTAACTATTTTACAGAAGCAACGGGGTATTTAGCACCTTTCCAGGCAAAGATACCACCGGGGTAGCGTTTTACGTTGGTGTAACCGAGTTTCTTGGCCCAGGCTGCACCATTATGACTGCGGGTGCACTTAACAAATCCGCAGTAGATAATGATCAGCTTGTCTTTATCAGGGCCGAGCATTTCAATGTACTGTTCCTTGGTTTTACCATCGGTTTCTTTAACATCCCACTCAACCATATCAGGAATAGGAAACAGGAACTGCTTGGCACCGGGAACATGCTCTTTTTTGTAGCTTGCTTCGTACGGCATGGTATCAATGATAATCATGTCCTCTTTCTTATCCATCAGTCCCTTCAGCTCAGCAGTGGTAATGATGTCGTACTCGCCACGCTGAACTTCACGGCTGAGTTTAACGGCACCTTTCTCTTTTTCCACTTCCTGGGCAAACTTATCGGAGCCGAGGCAACCGACCATAGCAAACATAAGAGAGACAACAGCAACTACAGAAATAATATTCTTCATCAATTTCATCACAACATCCTCCATAAATTCAGATTACTACCGGGAAACAAAAGACATCAGCGACCGAGAACAAAATCCTCCGGCTCTACGCATCAGGTACAGATAAATACATCCTAAAAGCAGAAAAGCATCCCGAATAAGGGCTTCACGCAGTGAATGATAAGCCTCTCCTTCAGGATCACCGGGCGCAAAGCAGCCGCAATCAACATCGAGCCCCATGTTGATTCCGTGAGCCAAAACCGCCATGAACACCAGCAGCAAAACAGTATAGGAAGCCAAGGCTCCCCTGACATCCCAAACCAGCCCTGCAGCAATAACTATCTCCGCCAAGGGCAAAACGATGGCAGCAACAAGGTTAAGCTGATCAGGGAGCAGGCCGTACCCGCCGATAACAGTTGCAAAGCCGTTTACATCAAGCAGTTTTCCCGCACCGGCGTATAAAAAAACACCCGCGAGAACACACCTGATTATAAAGTAAACACGGCCTGACATCATTTTTTCGAACATTTTCAACCCCTGCAATAGTTGATAATTATTTTCTGACTTACACTGGCAGATCTTTTAAAATCAAATTGTTATCGTAAATTGATAACTGCAAATCTGATAGTTTTTATCTATGGATTCAGATTCACGCCAAAATACCCTTTGCAAGAGCAGGAGGTTATAGCGTAGACTGATGGGCTGAAGTACAAGTTCTAACAGGAAAATTATATGACCAAAGAAGACCGATCCACGGATATAATGCAAGACAGCGTTCATGACGAACCGGATAAAGTGGTGGAACCTGAAGCCGCCCTGCCGGAAATCGCCAAAGACAACCTACCTCCATCAATACTGAACGCACTGGATAATGCCGGGTGGGACAGATTAACCCCGGTACAGGCCAAATCTCTTCCCTATCAGCTCCGAAACTGGGACCTCATGGTCCAGGCCAAAACAGGCAGCGGGAAAACCGGAGCTTTCGTCCTCCCCCTGCTCGAGAAACTCAATCCTGACATCAATTATACACAGGCCCTCATTCTTGTTCCAACCAGAGAACTTGCCAAACAGGTAGAACGTGAGGCCCAGACTATTTTCGAAGGTTCAGGCCTGCGGGTGCTCTCTGTATACGGCGGCGTAGGCTACGGCCATCAGCGGGAAATGCTGAGTAAAGGTGCGCACATGGTTGTGGGTACTCCGGGCAGGATTCTTGACCACCTCCTGCACCGGACCTTTGACCTTGAAGACCTTGAAACACTAATCTTCGACGAAGCAGACCGCATGCTGTCCATCGGTTTTTACCCGGATATGCGCGAAGTAAGAAGATATCTTCCTCGCCGCCCGATATCCACATACATGTTTTCAGCAACTTTTCCCGAGCATGTTTTGCGACTGGCTAAAGAATTCATGTACAAGCCGGAAATGCTCAGCCTCAGCAGTAAACAGGTTCACGTAACCGAGATTGAACATGTCTACTATGAAGTTCCTTCCATGGGCAAAGAAAGACAGCTCATGCGTATTCTGGAGATGGAAAACCCCACTTCAGCCATCATTTTCTGTAACACAAAAGCCAATGTGGATTTTGTCAGCGCGGTCCTTAACAACTTCGGTTTTAATGCAGCTCCTCTTACTTCAGACCTTTCCCAGTCCAAACGAGAACGGGTGCTGGCCCAGCTGCGCACAGGAGAAATCCGCTTTTTGGTAGCAACCGATATCGCCGCCAGAGGCATTGATGTGCCGGACCTTTCACATGTAGTCATGTATGAACCGCCCGAAGACAAGGAATCATACATACACCGTGCAGGACGAACAGGACGTGCAGGCGCATCAGGCATCGCCATTTCACTGGTGGATGTAATCCAGAAGCTGGAACTGCAGCGTATCGGCACTTCTTACAGTATCAGTTTCGAAGAACGGAAACTGCCGGATGATAAGCAGGTGCTGGACACAATCAACGAAAGGTTGACCACAATTCTGGAAACAAGATTCCGTTCCAGAACCATTCTCGAGCGTGAACGCATTACCCGATACAAGGATCTCGTACGCCAGCTTGCTGAAGACGATGAGCAGTGCATTCTGGTGGGCATGCTCCTGGACGAACTGTATCAGAGTTCCCTGCACGCACGCCCGGAACAGCCTCCGACTCCGCAGCCAAGACCAAAGCCGAAACCGAGAAACAAACCCAAGCCGCGTCCCCAGCAATACGGTGAGAACAAGCCTCAGCAAAGGCAAAAACCGGAAGGCAAACCAACAGGGCCTACAAAAGAATACCAAAAGCCGGAAGGAAATCAGCCTGAAGACAGGCAGCCTGAAGGCGGACAGAAAAAGAAATATACCGGCAGACGCCGCAGACCGAGCAGGCGCCGTCGCAGTTCTTAGATCATAACGAATATACTGGAGATTAATATGAAACTTCTTTCTAGTCAGGTTGAAGGCTACATTGAACGCTCTTCCTGGATCCGCAAAATGTTCGAAACCGGAATGGTATTGAAAAAGAAATACGGCGAGGAAGCTGTTTGCGACTTCTCGCTGGGCAACCCTGACGTACCTGCCCCCGCAGCCGTTGGTGAAGGACTTAAAGAACTTGCTGAATCCGCAGACAAGCCTTTTGCTTTCGGTTACATGCCAAACTTCGGCTACCCAAGCGTGCGTGAAAAACTCGCTGAAGCTGTTTCCGCTGAACAGGGAGTGAAAGTTTCCGGATCAGATATTATCATTACCTGCGGCGCCGCCGGAGCTATCAACGCTCTTTACCGCGCAATTCTGGAACCGGGCGATGAAATTCTGTGTCCCGCACCTTTCTTTGTGGAATACGGATTTTATGCCCAGAACTCGGGCGGAACACTTGTTACCGTTCCTTCCAAGCCGCTCACTTTTGAACTGGACCTCGACGCTATCGAGAAGGCAATCACCGATAACACCCGTGTATTGCTGATAAACTCTCCGAACAACCCCACCGGGGTAATCTATACCAAAGCAGAACTCGAAAAACTTGCTGCAATACTTGATAAAGCAAATGAAGGACGCGAACGCCCCATCTTCCTCGTAGCTGACGAACCATATAGGTTTCTGGCTTTCGATGATGCTGATGTTCCCTCCATCCTGCCGCTTTACACCTACAGCGTGGTGGTAAGCTCGTTCTCCAAGAACCTTTCCCTAGCTGGAGAGCGTGTGGGTTACGCCCTGCTTAATCCTGATCTGCCCGGAAAAGAAACCCTCATGGCAGGACTGGTTCTCACCAACCGTATCCTCGGTTTTGTGAACGCCCCGGCAGTTGGACAGAAGCTGCTTGAGAAAGCACTCGGCTCACAGGTGGATAAGAATATCTACCTTGAAAGACGTAATGCCATGGCATCTGTCCTTGACGAAGCAGGATATTCCTACAAAATGCCTCGCGGAGCTTTCTACTTCTTCCCGGAAGCCCCCGGCGGCGACGATGTTAAATTCTGCGCAGCCCTGCAGGAAGAAAAGATACTCGCTGTTCCGGGAACGGGATTTGGGTACCCTGGATACTTCAGGCTCGCTTTTTGCGTGGGAGTGGATGTCATTGAACGCTCGCGGGAAGGTTTCAAAAGAGCGATCGAATCTTGTAAATAGCAATTTAAGGCCCCTGAATCTTACGGTTCAGGGGCTTTTTTATATTCAGCCAATAGTACGATGCTGCCATTCAAATAAAATTCTATTCAAAAGCACTCCAACCTGCAGTGAGCACTGACCGTACTTAAATATCTGGCAAAAGACTGAAATTTTCTGTTACCATCCCTATCATTTACAAACATAAATTCTTTCAGTCCGGGGTGAAATATTCATGAATATTGACAGAAAGCTACGCATCTTGATTGTTGATGATATGCAGATGATCAGGCAGACCCTGGCCAATATATTGCGCAAGGATGGATTCCAGAATCTGGCTTACGCCTCCAACGGGCAGTTAGCACTGGATGAAGTTACCAGCAGCAGGTTCGGGCTGATTCTTCTGGACTGGAACATGCCGGGAATGACCGGCATTGATTTCTTACGAAAACTACGCACGATCGAAGGTTACGAAACCACTCCGGTTGTCATGATTACAGCTGAAAACCAACTGAGCCGGGTACAGGAAGCCGCCTTTGCCGGAGTCAGTGGATACCTGCTCAAACCATTTACTCCGAAAGCTGTCCGCGAAAAGATTTTTGAAGCCCTCGGAGCTTCCCTCTAGCCGGCAGATTCGGGAGGATTAACATGGAACGACTTGAACGACTGATTAAACACATAGCTTCCAGACTTAACGTAAACCTCCGTCCCATGGGACTGGACGTCGATCAGCTTCTTGAAAGCACTATAGAAAACAGTGACCTGACCAAATATTACGCCTACTATGCTCTGTCTATCGACCACCCAATCTATTTCCGCTTTCAGGAAAGCAACCTCGGGGGATCTTATTTTCTGGGAAAATGTGATGTTGACCGCTCGATTATCTACATGAGTGACATCCGTGGAGATGAACTCAAGACCAAAGGAACTCGGGTAAAGGTTGGGAATGTTGAAACAGAGCTGTACCGGGATGAAGTCATTCAGATCATCAACAGCTACATGATCAAAACCCTTGTCCACAACCACTCCCGCAACCCGGAAATTCCGGAATTTTTCCGTATCCTGAACACAGTGGCAATGCACTACTCCAACATACACGGGACAACGACCGAAGGTGTCTATCTCGGCCCCTTTGCAACCGCGGACCTTTCAGTGCTGCACAACTGTATTCTGGGGAACTTCTGTTATGTACAGGCCGGGGACTTATCCAGAGTCAGCATTGATCCGGGACGCATCTGGATCAGGGCCGAGGGTAAATATGAATTTGACTACTGCTATCCACAGGCAACGCTTGAAAAATATATTTCATGGGACCATAACGGAGAACTTATAGGCTTATTTGTGGATTTTCTGAAAGGCCGTAGGAGCGATTTCCTGCCGGTATACGACTCCCTTGCCCATAAGAATCCGGTACCGGTACCTGAAAGCGCTTTCCTCAGCCGCTACGCAGTTGTGAAGGGAGACTGTGTGCTTGGTGAAAATTCACTTGTGGCGCAGCGTGCCTACATTGAAAACTCTGTACTTGGAACAGGCTCCAACGCACAGGAAAACAGCTATATTGTTGATACCAGACTTTCCGACCTCGTAGTTGTTGCCCATGGCGGCAAAATGGTCCATTCGAGTATCGGTGAAAAAGTTTTTATCGGTTTCAACTCATTTCTGTACGGAACTCCCAAAACCCCGATCTCAGTCGGCGCAGGCTGCATAGTCATGCCCCATACGATTATTGATGCAGCTGAACCACTGAACATTCCCGATGAGACTATCATCTGGGGATTCGTTCGTACCGAGAAGGATCTGGAAACACAATCCATGCCTCTTAAAGATTTCGCCAAAGAGAAATACCTGAACATAGAAAACATGACCTTTATGGGAGATGGCGCGGCATTTGTCAGAGACTTTCAGAACCGCATAGAACACATTCTTGTGGAGAACGGAGCCCGCTACAATGGAGAACAGGACTCCCGCGGCCATGCTCAAAGGACACAGAGTGTTTCCTACAACCTCTTTCAGCCTTACCTTGGCGGAGAAAAGGAAGGCATGTTCCCTACAATCATCGTGAATGACAGTTAGAATTTCCGGCAAAACACTTAGTATAAAAGAAGCCCCGTTCACTATAGTGAACGGGGCTTCTTTTATACTTATTCGCCCATGTCTCAGTCAAAAGCCATTTCTACTTTCCACTCTTCCCATACCTTGCCCACAAGACCGGGGCCAGGCTTTAGAGTTTTTCTACCGGGCTTCCATCCTGACGGGCAGACTTCTGAAGCACCGGTTTCCCGTACTAATTGGTAGGCCTGAATCTGTCTCAGAGTTTCAGAAACATTACGTCCGACAGGAGGTGTCAACACCTCATACCCTACTATCACCCCGTCGGGATCAATCAGGAAGCGACCACGAATATCAACACCAGCATCGGCATCATAGACACCGTAAAGAGCACCGACGTTACCGCCACCATCGGAAAGCATTGGAAAAGGGACCTTACCGGCTGTTATCATTTTTGAGAGCTCTTCCTGCTCCCACATTTTGTGAACAAACATGCTGTCCGTGCTCATGGAAAACACCTGAACACCAAGCTTTTCAAATTCAGCATTTCTTTCTGCGACCGCAGAAACTTCAGTAGCTCAAACAAAGGTAAAGTCACCGGGATAAAAACAAAGAACAACCCATTTGCCGAGATAATCGGAAAGAGTCACTTCACTGAACCCACCATTCTGGTAGGCACCTGCAGTAAAGTCTGGGGCTTTCTGTCCAGCTTTGATCATAGTACCTGCTCCTGTTGAACCTGTTTCGGAGGACTCTACCATTATTTCCGGTTTTTCCTTTTCAGTGGCAGTGCCGACAGATTTGGAACAACCGGCAGGTTGTGATTTACTCATCTATGTATTCCCTCCATTTTTAGATCACGCCCAAACATATCAGAAATACATATCAATATAAATCATTTTAATAAAAAAAATTGATACTAAAATCAGAATTTAATCTAAAAACTTCTTGATCAGGTTCCCCTGTCCAGCTAAAAGGCTTTTCCCGCACATCAAGCTGCCCGAAGCATTAGAATTTAAACATACTTTTAGAAACTCTTTATGCACAGACAATCATCTTTAAGATCAGAACCATAGGATATTTTTCTACATCCTGTGGAAAACCCTCTGTTCCTTTTGTTTCTATTCATGATCAACCCATGCAGGGATTAGACGCCCTGCCTGATTCAGCTCTTTTTCGAGATCTTCCACATCAGGAACGACCATCTTTACAAGCCGCCAGTACTTTGCTGAATGATTTAAATGAACAGTATGACAGAGTTCATGGATAAGGACATACCGGGCAAGTCGATATGGAAGAAACATAAGTTTCATGTTTAAATTTATATTGCCTTTGGACGAACAGCTTCCCCAGCGCCTGCGCTGTGACCGAATAAATACCTTACGAAACGGCAGATTCAGATTATGTGAGAGGCGTTTCAATTCAGGCACAAGAAACTTTCTGGCTTCTTCGCGCACAAATTTTCTCAGTAATTCAAGTTCCTGCCGATCATTCCAATCCATACCGCTAAGCTGCACCTTATTCACATTTCGCCGCAGCTTAAGTCCAGGCTTACGATTACGGACTCTTCTGATGTAAAAAACCTCACCACTTGCCTCAAAACGAATTTCATCTGGCAGAACAACTTCCGGAGGAGAAAGGGCAAAGCCTTTGTTTTCAAGCCTTCTGATTCCATCTTCAATCCACTGGCGCCTCTTCTCCAGAAATCCGGGAACCTCCCGTTCATCTACACCGCGCGGAATTACCACCTCTACGCCTTTATCGGGAATAAGCTTGATTATTACATTCTTGGCTCTGGCACTGACCCGCACACAATATGGAGGAGGAAAATCAGCCACTGGAAAAAACTCCTGAATCTTGATTTATCTTTGAAAACATCAAAAAGTAGACTGCATAATATTAATAAAAAAGTTATCATCCATTAACTTCGAACAAAATCAATTACCCTGTTTTCATGAACATGAAATGTAAACGCTCGCTGTAAGATTTGTGCTTGTCTTATTAAAGCTGCAGGATTAGCTTTTTCATCCTTATCCGGCAAACCGCCATCACGCATACATAAAATTCAAGGACCATACCGTGCCTATCAAAAACCTTACTTCCCGCAAAATGTATATATTCCTGCTAATCCTGACCATAGCGACGGCCATAGGTTTTCAGGGCTGGCGCACACTATTGAACAACTTTGCCGTGGAGGTAGCAGGACTGGACGGCGGAGAATTCGGCTTAATCGGTTCCATCCGTGAAATTCCGGGATTTCTTGCTCTGCTTGTAATTTATGTATTGATTTTCATCAAAGAACACAGACTGGCCGCAGTCTCTGTAATGGTTATGGGGCTGGGAATTTCCCTTACCGGTTTTATGCCCTCATTTGCAGGGCTGGCTTTCACCACCCTGCTCATGTCCTTCGGTTTTCATTACTATGAGACACTGAACCAATCCCTGACGCTGCAATACTTCGGATACTCTGAAGCTCCTCTGGTAATGGGAAGACTGCGCAGTCTTGCGGCAGCAACAAATATTGCCGTCGGCATAACCATCCTATCCATATCGGGAATTTTCAGCTATCAGCAGCTGTTCATCGGAGCAGGTTTGATCACCATCATAGCCGGGATATACTGCTTATATCAGGATCCATCATCAACGGATATTCCCGCTCAACATAAGAAAATGATTTTCCGCTCGAAATACTGGCTGTTCTATGCACTTACCTTCATAGCCGGGGCCCGTCGTCAGATTTTTGTAGCGTTTGCAGTTTTCCTGCTGGTCAAAAAATTTGATTATTCTATTCAGGCTATTGCAGCACTGTTTGTAGTTAACAACATCATCAACTATTTCCTTAACCCGGTCATTGCCAAATCGGTTAATAAGTATGGCGAACGCAAAGTACTGACCCTTGAATATGCAAGCCTTGTTTTGATTTTTATTGCCTATGCCTACACGGAAAGTCCAATTGTAGGAGGACTTCTCTATATCCTTGATAACATTTTCTTCAACTTCACCATGGCAATCAAGACCTTTTTCCAAAAGATCGCCGATCCTAAAGATATTGCCCCCAGCATGGCCGTAAGCTTCACCATAAACCACATTGCCGCTGTCTTTGTGCCCGCCCTTGGAGGACTGGCATGGATGCAGGACTACCGCATAGTGTTTCTTGGGGCGGCGGCCCTTGCCGGAGTTTCACTGATTCTCAGTCAGTTTGTAGATATGGAACTTCGCTTGAAAAGCAGAGTTTAACCAATAGTCTCAACTCACCAGAAGCTTCTAAGACCACAGGCTGCCGTAAATGGCAGCCTGTGGTTTTTAAATATGCAACAGTTCTCTTCACATTTCTTTCACATCACCGCTTCTAATTACAGGGTGAGATCCCCTCGCCTTTTCATCCGTTGGCAAGTATGGGAAAAACATTTACGCAGACCTCAAAAGCATGGTCTGCCACTTTAAACCCCAGAGATTCGGCATGCCCTTGAAAATACTGGTTGTAGAAGATCATCAGGATCTTGCGGAAAATATCTGCGACTATCTGGAATCAAAAAAACATATCATTGATTACGCAGGCGACGGCCTGGGGGGACTGCATCTGGCAGTAACTGAAAAATACGACGTAATTGTTCTAGATGTGATGCTCCCCGGAATAGACGGACTTGAGGTCTGTAACAGACTGCGCCAATCAGCCGTTACACAGCCCGGCATACTTATGCTGACAGCTCTTGATACTCTTGATGACAAACTGTCAGGATTTAAAGCCGGAGTTGACGACTATCTGGTAAAACCATTTGCTCTGGAAGAACTGAATGCCAGACTTGAAGCTATTGCCACACGCAACAGGGGCGGGCACAACTCACTTCTTCAGGTTGATGCACTGGCAATGGATACAGGAGTTATGTCTGTAACCCGCGAAGGCAGACAGATCAAACTGAACCGTGCCTGCTTTCAGATCCTTAAGTTGCTCATGGAAGCATACCCCAATGTTCTTTCAAGGCAGGAAATAGAATTTTCCATCTGGGGTGAAGACCCGCCGGACAGTGACTCACTGCGCAGCCACATCTATAAGCTTCGCTGCAAGATAGACAAGAAATTCAGCTACCCGATGATCAAAACAGTACACGGTGTAGGCTTCAAATTGGCAGGATATGATGAGACTTAACAGCCTGTTCAGCAAGACTGTCTTTTACTATACCATTTCCGTTCTCATCCTGCTTTCTTTCTTTACATGGGCTCAGCACGGCTCAATCAGGGTGACAGAAGACGAAGTAATCAACAATATCCTCCAGCAGGAAGCAGACGCCTACTTCAAGCGTGCTACGACAGACCCTGACGCTCCGCTACCTATGCTGGAAAATCTGACTGCTGTGACAGAAGAATCGGGCCTTCCTGCCGATTTCAAAAACATTCTGAGCAGCCTTCGGGACGGGATCTATGAAACAACCGGACCGGCATCCATACAAGGTCCTCCCTCTCATAATATTCTTATCCGGACTTTCCCGAACCATAACAATCGGCTTTACCTGATCTACGACGCAGCCGATGTTATATCGCGCAACACATGTGCTCTCAGCTCGAAAAGTATTCTGGCGCTTATTTTCATATTTACGGCCGTCATAAGTTTCCTTGTCATATACGTCATTGGTAAAATCATATTTCGCCCCCTGAACTCACTCAGTGCGCAGCTTCGCGAATATGGCGTGCAGGATATTGAAAGGAAATTTCCGGAATCAGAGCGAAATGATGAAATAGGGCTGCTGGCATTCAGCATCCAGTCCTCATTTCAGCGTCTTCAGAAATTTATACGAAGAGAAAGAGAGTTTACCAGAGACGCCAGCCACGAACTCCGAACCCCTTTAACCGTGATAAAAGGAGCTGCAGAGCTGCTTCAGTCATCTTGTGCCGACGTTAAAAATCTGCAAAGACCTCTGGCCAGAATTGAAAGGTCTGCAGAAAATATGGAAAAAACTATCGAAACTCTCCTCTGGCTGGCAAGAGAGGAAGACAACCATTTGGCTGGCAGCAGTTTTGAAATTCCCGAAACAGTCAGGAAAGCAGTTTTCAGCATTACCCCTTTAGCTGAAAGCAAGAATATATCGATAACCACCGAGATAGGATGCTGCCTGTCCAATAAAGCTCCTGAGCAGGTTCTACTCATTGTTCTCACAAATATCCTTAACAATGCCATCAACTTCACTCAGGGCGGAACCATCTCAATCAAGGCGGCCCAGTCCATGATTACGATAATGGATACTGGCGAGGGCATCTCCCATGATCTTATCAAGAATATGTCCACACCATATACCAAGGGAAAAAACAGTTCCGGATTTGGCCTTGGATTATCCATTGTTAAAAGGCTTTGTAATCGCTTCGGCTGGGAAGTCTGCATCTCTGCGCGAAAAAATGGTGGAACATCAGTAAGTGTGGATATATCCGAAACGGCTGAAAACATTCCCGACGCGAAAGAACATGAATCGAATCAGAAAAACAGAATTGATCGAAACTAAAATAATGGGTTTCACAAATATTTCACAGCCGGGCTACGCTTAATTCACAGGAAGAAAAATATCATCCGCCAAGTTAAAAACCAGTTTACGGAGGACGGACACAGATGAACAAAATACAGATTCTATTTCTCGCCATGCTTATTGTATGCTTTGCAGCCCCCGCGGCAGCACAGGAACAGGGAGTTTTTGAGCCGCTTAGC
Source organism: Maridesulfovibrio sp. (assembly GCA_963676495.2). Classification (GTDB taxonomy): domain Bacteria; phylum Desulfobacterota; class Desulfovibrionia; order Desulfovibrionales; family Desulfovibrionaceae; genus Maridesulfovibrio. Next base: position 1,582,972 of record CAXXRF010000003.1, read on the forward strand.
ATACGGGTACAAGGCTCGGTTATCGGCTCAGCAGATTACAAGGATTCAGATGCATCCTCTACTGTCGCAGGAGGACAGGTAAGGATCAATGCAGGCGGCTTCTCCCTCAGCTATGAAGGACAGCACTATTCATGGGACAAAGTTGATCAGTTGAGCTTCGGCAATGGTAACGACGATCCATGGAATACTCTGCACAGATTCACCCTTGGATACAGCCACAACAGACATATCGATGAAAATTGGTTCTACGGGGTAGGTATCACCGGAACATCTGCCTTTGAAGAAGAAATGGGCGACTCATTTGGCGGCGCAGTCCGCGGTCATATCGGGTATATCTTTAACGACAACTGGAAAGCTCTGATAGGAGCCCGCGGTTTTGTTAACGCCATAAGATTCTCGGCCATGCCCTACATAGGCGTAAACTATGAAAACCTCGATAAGAACGGGGCCGGTTTCTTCATGAATATAGGACTCCCTTCAAACGAAATAGGCTATGCTTTCTCTGAAACATCCAAACTGAGGGCTAATTTCTCCATCGAAGGCAGAACCTACAGGCTAAAAGACGACAGCTCTGTTGCAGAATCAGGATATGTAGAACTAAGTTCCATGAAAACAGGACTATACTACGATTGGAAGCCGATGAAAAACCTGTCCCTTTCCTTAGGACCTGAATACTACTTCTCCAGAACAACAAAAATGTATGACAAACATGGTGACAAGTTCGGAGGAGATAACAAACAGGACGGAGTATTTGGCGGTCTTTTGAGTATACGTTATAAATTCTAGCCAGCCACCGAGCTACCCGTAATTGAAGGCTGCCCAGCACGGCAGCCTTTTTTATTTAATTTCAGGTACATCTAAAATGAGACATCGCTTCCTTTACAAACGCTGGCAAATGAATGAACTTAGAAAGTTCATAACAAAACAATTTCTAAGGACAATAAATGGAAATAAGCACCAAGAAATATAATGAGATAATCATCGTCGGGGTAAAAGGACGACTTGACGCAATAACATCCACAGACTTTGAAGAAGCCGTCTGCAAGCTTATCAAGAATGGGGAAAGCAGATTTGTATTCGACCTAAGTGGCCTTGAATACTTATCCAGCGCAGGCCTTAGGGCAATCCTCTTTTCAGCCAAACAGATCAAAGCAGTGGATGGAGCTATAGCTTTTGCATGCATAAGTGGTATGATAAGCGAAGTTTTCGAAATTTCCGGCTTCGGAACCATGTTCGAAATATTCGGTTCTCCCCTGACTGCGGCAGAAAAACTATCAGAACAGGATTAAATGATGCACAGGATACTTCTTGCCATACTCCTTACTCTCGTGTTGTGGCCTATAACCGCCGGAGCAGAAACAGGGGACATCAAGGATAACAGGTTAGAAGAATCCATCAGGAGAGTTCTGAAAAATAATCCTGAAATTATCTTCGAGGCCTTCAAGGGGCATGAAGACCAATTATATGACCTCCTGCAGGTGGGACTTGAAAAAAAGAACAAAAAGAAGATCAAGAACCGCAGGCTGAATCAGTTGAAGAATCCCAAAGTTGCCGCCCTGCACCCGGAACGTCCTGTATGGGGAAATGCAGACGGATCAATCTCAATTATAGTTTTTTCCGACTTCCAGAGTGCCACCTGCTCCAAGGCAGACAAAACCATTCGCCAGCTTCTGAAGAACCACCCTGAAGCTGGTTACCGCTATCGGCACAACCCCCTAGGACTCCACAAGATGTCGATACCGACGGCGCTTTACTACGAAGCCATCGCACTCCAGAGCCATGATAAAGCAAAACAGTTCAATCACCTTGCCCTTGAAAACAGGCTGAAAATCAAAAAAGAGGGGGTGGAAGTGCTAAAGCGTCTTGCGCAAAAGTTGGGGACTGATATGATCAGACTTCAAAAAGACATATCATCAGAAAAAGTAAAGAAAACGGTCCAAATGGACATAAACGAATCCAAGAAACTCGGATTTACGGCATCTCCTGTTTTTTTGATAAACGGGGTTACTGTCACCGGAGCGGTCCCGCTTCAGGAATTTGAAGAAGTAATCCAGATGATTAAATCAGAAGGCAGGTAATCTTACTAGAAACATTAATTACTTGAATATTAAGCATTATAATATCTTATTCGGGAATCTCATAGTAGCAAGGTATAGAAAGAATAATTTTCTAGAAAAACAGCCCCGATAATATATTACTAACAATATGAACCTCTTCTTAAATAAAAGGACCACAGCAATGCCTCTCAATGACTCCGAAATCCCCCGGGTATTCCTTCATACCGGAGACGCATACCTCGGAGTCAAACCCACTATAGTCTCCACTGTGCTTGGATCCTGTGTAGCGATATCCATGTTTTCAAGGAGAACCAGACAGGGGGTCATCTGTCATGCTTTTCTCCCATACCGCTCGGAAACAAAGGCCGAAAATACGGCCTCAATCCAAATTTGCAGATATGTGGACACAGCAGTTGACCATTTGCTAAACTGCATGCTGCGTTTAGGGGTCAAAAAAAACGAGCTTGAAGTAAAACTTTTCGGGGGAGCCACCGGTCTCACTACATCTCAGGTCAGACCGCCGTCTGCACTTGGAATCGGAAACAAAAATGTTACTGCAGCATTGGACTGCCTTGCCGACAAAGGACTCCGTCCCAGTCGCATGGATGTTGGCGGTAACGTTGGAAGAAAAATCCTTTTTGCAACCCATAGCGGTGATATCTGGATGAAAAGGCTGGAAAAACAAATGTTCCAGACTGCTTCCCCAAAATAATTCCAAGTCTCATTTCCCAAGCTCGTCTTAAAATCAAGAACTCTCCTGTCCGGCTTTAAATATGAACTACTTTTTTAAGAAATTACCCACAATTGTGCTGCCCTGTGTTCTTTTCCTTTTCATATCCACTTTTTGTGCGGCAGAAGGCAGCATTTATCAATATTCAACCATCAACTCCCTAATGCTTGGCAACTATGATGGGGAGCTGACCATGTCCATGTTGCTTGAACATGGAGACACAGGATTAGGCACATTTAACACCCTTGATGGTGAGATGGTGCTGATTGACGGCAAAGTGTACAGAATTGACTCACATGGTAAAGCCGAAGAAACAACTAGAGCTACGCGAACCCCTTTTGCCATTTCCGCTTTTTTCAAGACTGATTCCATCCTGAAAATAGACAAAGCGGAATCACTTGATGAACTGAACAAAAAGGTCAGTGCCGCCCTTGAATCGGAAAATATTTTTTATGTCATCAGGATAGACGGCATGTTCAGTAATATCCGGACCAGAAGTGTTCCGGCCCAGAGCAAACCCTATCCGCCACTGATTGAGGTGGTTAAGAATCAAAGTCTGTTCAAGTTCAACAAGACCAAGGGAACAATGATAGGCATTAAGAGCCCGGCCTACACAAAAGGTATCGGCGTGGCCGGTTTTCACTGGCATTTTATAACCGACGACCGAAAAGCAGGTGGACATGTACTGGATTGTTCATTTGATAATTTACCGGCCAAAATAGGTCCATATACCAATTTATATCTTCAACTTCCTGAAACATCGGACTTTTTAAACTCAGACCTTAGTCAGGACATAGAAAAAGAATTAAAAAAAGTGGAAAAGAGTCCCGGGAAGGGATAATAATAGAAGAGATAACACGACATTACTCACACTCAGAAATTCAGGCGCCCCGGAGGAATATATGAGCGAACGCATAGTAGTTCAAGTTGATGAGGATCTGGAAGAAATAATGCCCCGATATCTGGAAATCAGACAGAAGGAGCTTTTGGAACTTGAAAAGGCTGTAACAGAGAAGGATTTTGAACAGATCCGAATGCTGGGTCATAAATTGAAAGGAACCGGAGCTGCGTATGGATTTGACGAGCTTTCCCGTCTGGGTATGCTTATCGAAGACAAAGCAGTGGATAAAGACATCAGCGATGTTCCAGAATACACATCAAAGGTCCGACATTTTCTGGACAATCTGGAAATTGAATACGTGGAAATGGAATAAACCAAAGCGCAGCCTGCTTATCAGACTGCGCTTTTTTTATTCAATCAGACGATAAACCGCCCTGTCACAGAATCGGGGTTGGCAATAATCTCTTCGGGAGTTCCCCGGGCAACAATCTGTCCTCCAGACTCACCGCCACCGGGTCCAAGGTCGAAAACATAATCCGAAGCCCGGATCACATCTGTATTGTGCTCAATGACTATAACTGTCGCACCCTTATCAACCAGTTGCTGCAAGACTTTAATCAGCTTGCCCACCTCGTGCATGTGCAGTCCGGTAGTAGGTTCATCCAGAATATAAAGCGCTCCGGGAAGACTGCGTTTTCCAAGCTCACGTGAAATCTTAATACGCTGAGCCTCACCGCCGGACAAAGTGGTCGCGGGCTGGCCAAGCTGCAGGTATTCCAGTCCCACCTGTTCCAGAACCTCCAGCCTGCGCTTGAGAGTTGGATGATTCTCAAAGAAAGCCTTGGACTGGCGGACAGTCATATCAAGGACCTCGGCAATATTTCGGCCCTTGTAATCAACTTCCAGAGTCTGGCTGTTGTAACGCTTTCCCTTGCAGACATCACAGGTAACATAAACATCAGGCAGGAAATGCATCTCAACACGGATCTGCCCATCTCCCTTGCAGGCCTCACAGCGTCCGCCACGAACGTTAAAACTGAATCGACCGGGCTTGTAACCGCGCTTCTTGGATTCCTTGGAGGAACTGAAGATTTTGCGGATTTCATCAAAAATCTTGGTATAAGTTGCCGGGTTTGAACGAGGAGTCCTTCCGATGGGGGACTGGTCAATCGAGATCACCTTCTCAATTTTATCAATCCCTTCAATACCGTCAATGCGGCCCGGCTGATCTACTTTTACACCTCGGGCCAAAGCCAGATGCTTGTACATGGAATCCACAACCAGCGAGCTCTTGCCGGATCCGGACACACCGGTAAAACAGCACAGCACACCTAAGGGAATATCCACATCCAGATTCTTGAGATTATTAGTCTTAACCCCTTTAAGCTTTATCCAGTCTTTGGGAATACGCCTCTCTTCAGGCATATCAAGAACTAGTTCGCCTCGAAGGTACTTGGCGGTCAGCGACTGAGATTTATCCAGCAACTTCTTAACGCTGCCTTGATACACAATTTCTCCCCCAAGCATTCCTGAACCGGGACCAAGCTCAATGATGTGATCTGCGTGACGGATCGTGGATTCATCGTGTTCGACCACAAGGACAGTATTACCTCGGGACTGCAGGGAACGCAGAGTTTTCAACAGCCTTTCATTATCACGGGGATGGAGGCCTATGGAAGGCTCGTCAAGAACGTAAGTAACCCCGACCAAGCCAGAACCGAGCTGTCCGGCCAGTCTGATGCGCTGAGCCTCTCCACCGGAGAGGGTTGCCATGTTACGACCAAGGTTAAGATAATCAAGACCGACATTGACCATAAACCCGAGGCGGTGGGTCAATTCCTTTAGCAAAGGTTCGGCAATCAACAGGTCATGTCCTTTAAACTCAAGGCTCTCCAGCCAGTCCAGAGACTTCTGGATAGACATGGAACAAAAATCAAAGATTGATACACCTTCAACTTTAACAGCCAGCGATTCAGGTCTCAGCCTTGCCCCTTCACAGGCAGGACATGGCCGTGACTGTCTGAAACGTGAAAGCTCATCACGCCAGATACGACCAAGATTGTGCCCCACTTCAAGCAGGTCCACTACCCCTTCCCAGCCAAGCTCCTTATCACCGTAAAACAATGCATTTCGTGCCTGTGCTGAAAAATCACTGAGCGGAGTATCAGCCTTGAACCCGAATTTCTTGCCCAGAGCCTCGAAATCATCTGCGTATCGCTCAAACATCTTGGGCGACTTCCAGGGGATAACCGCCCCGGACTTCAGAGATAGCCCCTTGTTGGGAGCAAGCAGCTCCGGCTCGTAGTATTCTACACTTCCGATACCGGAACACAGCGTACAGGCTCCCTGCGGGCTGTTAAAAGAGAACAGCTGCGGGGTCAACTTGGGCATGCTGATCTTGCAGGAAGGACAGGTGGACATTGTGGAAAGATAAATATCTTCACCACCTATAACCGAAACGACAATTGACTCGTCGCCGTAACGCAGGGCAAGTTCCAGAGAATCACCCAGACGCTTTTTCATATCACCTTTGATGACCAGGCGGTCTACCACGAGATCGATATTATGCTTTTTATTCTTCTCAAGATCCGGCACATCGTCGATGGTATAGACCTGGCCGTCAACACGAACACGAACAAAACCCTCTTTCTTCAACTTCTTGAGCAGGTCTTTATGGGTGCCCTTCTGGTGGTCGACCAAGGGAGCAAGCAGCATGAACTTGGTGCCTTCCTCCAGAGTCATGATACGGTCCAGAATTTCATCAGAAGTCTGGGCCTCAATGGGCAGCCCGCACTCGGGACAATGAAACTTACCCAGCCGGGCAAAGAAAACACGCAGAAAGTCATAAATTTCGGTAACAGTACCCACAGTTGAGCGAGGGTTGCGTGAAGTGGACTGCTGCTCCAAGGAAATGGCCGGGGAAAGTCCTTCAATTTTATCTACCTGCGGCTTATCAAGCTGTGGGAGAAACTGCCGTGCGTAGGCAGATAAAGATTCAACATATCTGCGCTGTCCTTCAGCATATACTATGTCGAAGGAAAGAGTGGATTTTCCGGACCCGGACGGCCCGCAGACCACCACAAGCTGGTCACGGGGAATATCAAGGTTCAGGTCTTTGAGGTTGTGCTGCCTCGCACCTTCAATATGGATAGATTTGTTATTCATATACCTTATGTCTTCGGCTGGCTTGCCGGGGCTTTATTTGTTGCGCTAAGCGCTTTTATGGACTGGTTTTGCCTCTGATGTTTTTAAATTCTTTTACAAAGTGAATTTAAAAACCAAAATGAAAATTTTATTTCACCGACTGTCCGGTATTTTTTTTCAGCTAACGAGAGGAGAGGATAAGCACTTTTGATTTTATGGCAAGCTTATTAAGAATGGTTCTTAATATTTTAAATATCGAAGAAGGACGTTTTAAATACAGGTAGAAAAATTCTCCTCAACATTTTCAAGTCCATTTTCCTCAATCTCAATTATGAACAATTCCACTAATTGCGGATCAAGTGACGGTCCGGCCAATCTTCTAAGAATGCTGAACGCCTTACCAAGATCCATGGCTTCCTGATAACTACGTGTTGTAGTTACTGCGTCAAACACATCAGCTATGCTGAGTATTCTGGCTCCGGGTCTGATCTCATCGCCCATAAGCCCCTGGGGATAACCGGTACCATCCAGCCGCTCATGATGGGAACGCACAAACTCAAGGGCATCACCCAGAAAATCCAACCCCCGAAGCATGCAATATCCCCATTCAGTGTGCTTACGAATCTCCGCCAGCATTTCATCATCAACTTTGGTATCTTCATTCTGGATCAATCGATCACTGAAACCTATTTTCCCTATATCATGCAGGGTTCCGGCTACATGCACAGTCCAGACATCATCTTCGGCCCATCCCAGCCGGCGCGCCAGCCGTTCACAATAGTTCCCGACCCGTTCCCCGTGTCCACGAGTATATGGGTCGCGCAAGCTAAGCCCTCGAGCTGCGGCTTTGATCGTTGCCACAACATTGCATTTCAGGTCTTCATGGGCTTTTTCCAATGTGAATTCACGAGCCTCAATTCGGACCATCATAAGCCCGACAGATTCAGCAACTTCACGAACAAAGGGATCGTGCTCCTCGGTGGTCAGTGCCATGATATCATTTGAATAGTTACCACCGGAAATTTCCTGAATGCAGGTCAAGAGTTCTGTAAGTCCCTTCATAATCCAAATAACCCTCCGTGAAATCAACTAAAACTCGTAAGACCCAGATATATTATTAAGCTAGAAAATAGAATCAAAAAAACATTTGCTCCAAAAGTTGGATACTGTATTCTTCAGAATTGAATTCATCAAATCTATCGGAGCAGTTAACTCTGGGTTTATTTTATTCATTAATTAGAGCCCTTAATGATTGAACAGATACTAAGAACCTGAACATGAACTGAAAATCAGACAGGAATAGAACCGAGTCTGAACGGACTGCATTCCCAAGAAATATATTACAACAGGAGATACTTATGAACTCTTCTTTCAACTTTTTCATTCCCACAAATATCGCTTTCGGTCCCGGCCGCATTAAAGAATTGTCAACAATGCCCCTTCCCGGCAAAAAGGCACTCATTGTTACTACAGCCGGTAAATCCGTAATCAAATTCGGCTATCTGGATATGGTTCAGAACGCCTTGAAAGAACAGGGAATCGAATCAGTTGTATTCAACAAAATTCTGCCCAACCCCATTCTTGACCACGTTATGGAAGGTGCACAGGTCGCCCGTGATCACGGCTGTGACTTCATCATCGGCCTTGGCGGAGGCAGCCCGATTGATTCAGCAAAGTCCATAGCAATTATGGTCAAGAACCCCGGCAGCTATTGGGATTACATTCACGGAGGAACCGGAAAAGGCCAGCCCGTTACAGAGCAGGTACTTCCGCTGGTTGCAATTCCCACCACCGCAGGGACCGGAACAGAAGCCGATCCGTGGACCGTTATCACCAACATGGAAACTCAGGAAAAAATAGGGTTCGGACTTATTCCAGAAACCTTCCCGGTCATTTCCATCGTCGATCCGGAACTTATGGCAAGTGTTCCGCCGAAACTCACCGCCTATCAAGGCATGGACGCATTCTTTCACGCCGCAGAAGGATACCTCGCCAATGTAAGCCAGCCAGCAAGCGACCACTTTGCACTCGGCTCCATAGAGCTGATAAACAAGTTCCTGCCCCGCGCGGTAAAAGACGGCAGTGATATGGAAGCCCGCACCGCCCTCGCATGGGCAAGTACCCAGTCAGGTCTGGTGGAGTCCACCTCCAGCTGTATCTCCCAGCACTCCATGGAGCACGCACTGTCAGCATTTGATCCTTCCGTAACCCACGGTGCAGGGTTGATCATGCTTTCGGTTCCTTACTTCACCTTTATGGCAGAGAAAGTGCCCGGCAGATTCCCGGCCATGGCCAAAGCAATGGGAGCAGATGTGGAAGCTCTACCTGAGAACAAGCGCCCCACGGCATTTATCGGAGCTCTGAAAGAACTGATAAAAAACATTGGTTGTGATGATCTTGATATCAACGACTTCAAGCTCGACAAGTCCCAGTGCGAAGCCCTGGCAGAGAACGCCATGACCGCCATGGGATTCCTGTTTACCCTTGATCCCTATCAGATGAAGAAGGAAGAAGTTGTTGCGATTTTTGAAAAGGTATTTGAGGGATAGAAGCAGGTGAAATAAACAGCACTTTTATCGATAACCACTTAAAAACAAAAAAACTCCCTGCCTCAATCGAGACAGGGAGTTTTTCATTTCCAAATATAAAACAGCAGTAGAGCCTTAAGCCCCGACATGCTCCTTGTAAGCCTGCACAGTGTTAATGAGCAGCTGAGCAATTGTCATGGGGCCGACACCGCCGGGAACCGGAGTCATGGCGGAAGCAACGTCTTCCAGTGCAGCGTAGTCACAATCACCGACCAGACCTTCGTCAGTGCGGTTGATGCCCACGTCAATAACCACTGCACCGTCTTTGACCATTTCCTTCTTGATGAACTTGGGAATACCGATAGCGGCGAAGACAAAGTCCGCTCCTTTGACTTCCTCGGCAAGGTTATCAGTGCGGGAGTGGCAGACGGTTACGGTAGCATTTGCGAAATCGCCGTACTGCATGAGCATCATTGCCAGCGGCTTACCAACAATGTTGGAACGGCCTACAACAACGGCTTTCTTGCCGGAAGTGGGCAGGTTGTAACGCTCAAGAAGAGTGATAATACCTGCGGGGGTGCAGGAACGGAAGCCGGGCAGACCGAGCATGAGCTTACCTACGTTCATGGGATGGAAGCCGTCAACATCCTTGCCGGGATCGATCAGTTCGAGACAACGCTGGCTGTCCAGTCCCTTAGGCAGGGGCAACTGCAGCAGAATTCCGTCAATACTGTCATCATTATTGAGTTTCTGGATCAGGTCTTCAAGTTCCTGCTGAGAAACGCCCGCATCAATTCTATGTGCAGTGGAGACAATACCTGCTTTTTCACAGGCTATTTCCTTGTTGCGCACATAAACCTGTGAAGCGGGATCTTCTCCAACAAGAATGACGGCCAGACCGGGGGCTCTGCCGTGTTTTTCCTTAAGTCCGTCTATCTCTACTTTCAGCTCTTCACGAATGGTGAGAGCTGTTTCTTTACCATTAAGAACCTGCATAATATCTCTCCGTGCTGACGTTGGTGGGACAAGCCCCCTTTATAATACAAAGGGCCGAAGCGCAATCACGCTACGGCCCCTTTTTAATTTTTATAAAGGCATATCCTAGTCTTCGCCGAAGAAAGCTTCCTTCAGAGCGGGACCATAGTAGATGCCATCATCTTCGAGATCTTCCTCGATGCGCAGCAGCTGGTTGTACTTTGCAAGACGGTCGGAGCGGCACAGGGAACCGGTTTTGATCTGACCGGCATTGAGACCTACAGCAAGGTCAGCAATAAAGTGGTCACTGGTTTCACCGGAACGGTGGGATACAACGTTGGTGTAACCTGCGGTCTTGGCAAGTTCCATGGTGTCGAGGGTTTCGGTGAGGGTTCCGATCTGGTTCAGCTTGATCAGAATGGAGTTACAAGCACCGCGCTCGATACCTTCAGCAAGGATTTCAGGGTTGGTTACGAACAGGTCGTCACCAACAAGCTGGATTTTTTCGCCGAGTACTTCGGTCATCTTTTCCCAGCCATCCCAGTCTCCTTCAGCAAGACCGTCTTCGATGGAGATAAGCGGAAAACGCTCTACGAAGTCGGAGTAGAAATCAATCATACCCTGAGCGTCGAATTCCTTATTTTCGCCGGCGAGAACGTACTTGCCGTCTTTGTAGAATTCAGAAGCTGCAGCGTCGATAGCAAGAGCTACGTCAGCGCCGGGACGATAGCCAGCTTTCTCGATGGCTTTCATGATGTATTCAAAAGCCTGTGCGTGAGACTCAAGGTTGGGAGCAAAGCCACCTTCGTCACCAACAGCAGTGTTGTGACCGTCAGCAGCAAGAAGACCTTTGAGAGTGTGGAAAATTTCAGCCCCCATGCGCAGAGCTTCAGCGAAGGTCTCAGCACCGATGGGCATGATCATGAATTCCTGAATATCCAGGTTGTTGGGTGCGTGCTCGCCGCCGTTGATGATATTCATCAGGGGCACAGGCAGAAGTTTGCCGTTAACACCGCCAAGGTACTGGTAAAGAGGAATGCCCAGCAGGTTTGCAGCAGCTCTTGCTACAGCCATGGAAACGCCGAGCATTGCGTTTGCGCCCAGACGTTCTTTGTTGTCGGTTCCGTCGAGCTCGATGAGAAGGTTATCAATGGTAACCTGACGCAGAGCATCCTGACCAACCAGAGCTTCAGCGATTTCCTCACGTACGTTTGCAACTGCAACCTGAACGCCTTTTCCGCTGTAACGATCTTTGTCACCGTCACGCAGTTCAAGGGCTTCACGGGTACCGGTGGATGCACCGGAGGGCACTGCTGCACGGCCGGTTGCGCCGGACTCGAGGACTACTTCAACTTCTACAGTGGGGTTGCCTCTGGAATCAAGAATTTCTCTGGCCCATACGGCTACGATAGTGCTCATGACATTTCTCCTTGAAAATAAATCAACACTTTTCCGGTTACTTGGAAATGCCGGACTCACTCCCGGCAAAAACCTACACTTAAACTATTTATTAATGCCGAACCAGCCCATGCGTAACCCATCCAGCAGGAGGGTCGGTTCCACACGGTCAATTGCGCGGCATACCTCAGCAATTTTAGAGGCAAATCCCCCGGTAGCGATAAGTTCAACATCACCGCCAAGAGTATTGCCCAGACGCTCTTTAAGTCCTTCGACCATGGCAGCAAATCCGAAAATAAGTCCCTGATTAAGACTGTCGGCAGTCGATTTGCCGGGCCGGATAAGGTCGGACTCTATCTCAAGCGAAATATGAGGCAGCTTTGCCGTACCGGAGGCAAGCGCCTTGGTGGAGGAAAGAACACCGGGGCAGATCAGCCCGCCCAGATAGTCATCCCCTACAACACAGTCAAAAGTCGTGGCAGTACCGAAATCAACAACGATCATTTTATCGCTGTCACTTATCATTCTCCCTGCAAAGGCAGTGACCAGGCGGTCGGCGCCGACTTCCCACGGCCGCTCATACTTATTGTTAAGCGGCAATGGAATGGACTGGGGAACAAAACGGAGCTCGCAAGGGAAAAAACGCTCCACCGCATTCTTCAGGATAGGATTCATGGGCGGCACAACAGAAGAAACAGCACCACCTATAACATCCTCATGTGAAAAACCGGCCACACGGCAGATTTCCACCAGCTTGAGTCCCCATGAATCGGCTGTGCCACCGGGATCGGTAGGCAGTGTAAATGAAGGGCCGATTTTATCACGGGTGGAAAATCCGATCTTGGTATTGGTGTTTCCCACGTCAAAGAGAAGAATGGTTTCAGAACTCAAGATAAATCTCCATAAAATATGCAGCCTGTTTGTTCCAAAAATCTGTTTACCACATTCCGGTAAAACTAAAAACACAATTGCTGTATCATTCAGGTACCAAAACCATTTAAATTACAAACCTGACTGACCGCCTACTCCATAATTTGAGAGGAATCAATGGGGCAGAATGATCTTTTTCGAACACCAAATGTTCATTTTCCAACATTTAGTGTAAGAAATTGATACTTTATTGACACAAAACGAAATTAAAATTAAATAATAATAATCCAGAAATTTTTATTCCACTCACCTCAAGCCTCAAAACGGAGCATAAAGTGCCGGATAAAAAACTACTGTCCATCGCAGAAATATCTCGTCTGCTGGAAGTGCCCGAATCAACTCTTCATTACTGGAAAAACCGTTTTGCCCAATATCTGCCGAGCACCGGAAGAAACAGACAAAAAAGATTCAGAAAAGAAGCAGTTGAAGTATTCCGGTTAATTTCAAGCATGCTCAAGCAGGGCCATACAGCAGAAGATGTTATGGCTGAACTATCTCGCCTTTATCCGGTCAACGTTGCAATTGACACCGGTGAACCGGTTGCGGATGTTCATCCCCAACCTTCCGCTCCTCAGTTACAGCAGGCACACCTTGAACCAGCAGTACAGATAGCTGCGGCAATGGGAGCTGAAATCGCAAAATCAATCAACGAAGGACTCAAGGGGCTGATGGCCTGTATGCCCGCAGCAAATGCTCTTCCTGAAGACCTGCAGCATTGTATGGACAAGGCGGTAAAGGGGCTTGGCGAGCAAGGGGAATCCATAGAAGCCCTCAAATCAGAGAACAGTCAGCTCAAAGAAAAGCTATCCATTATGGAAGCGGAAATGATCCGGCTGCGCAAAGATCGCCGCGAAATGGAAAAGTACCTTCTTGACAAGCTTAAAGCCGTAACTAAATAAGTCTGGCCTTCATTGCAAGGCATTCCATCTATAAAATTTCATTTACCTTTCCTGCTTTTGAACCATTCAGGGCCGGAAAGTAATTTTATGCTTTCGGAGGAAAACAATGACTGCACAGACTGAAAAATTTGAATTTAAAGCTGAAGTGAACCAGCTTCTGGACATCCTTGTTCACTCTCTTTACACCAACCGCGAAATCTTCCTGCGCGAACTGGTCTCCAACGCATCCGACGCACTTGATAAAATGCGTTTTGCCATCAACAGCAACCCAGAGCTGGAAGATGATGTGGATCCAGAAATCTTCATTGCCTACGACGAAGAGAACAAAACCGTAACTGTGACCGACACCGGTATCGGTATGACCCGTGAAGAAGTCATGACCAACATCGGAACCATCGCTCACTCCGGTTCTGCTGAATTCGTCAAACAGGCTGCTAAGTCCAATGAAAGCCTCGATTCCCTCATCGGCCGTTTTGGTGTCGGATTCTATTCCATTTTCATGGTTTCGGACCATGTTGTAGTACGCACCAAGTCATACAAGAAGGATGAGCCCGCAATCCAGTGGGTTTCTGACGGTAAAAGTTCATACGAACTCACTGAAATTGAAGCGGAAATGGATCATGGAACTTCAATTGAGATTCACCTTAATGAAGAAAACGCCAAACGCTTCAATTCCGATGACACTCTTAAAGAGATCGTAAAAAGACACTCCAATTTCGTATCCTTCCCGATCATGATCGGCGGAGAGCGCGTAAACACCGTCCCTGCATTGTGGCGTGAGCCCAAGTTTCAGATCAAAGATGAACAGTATGAAGAGTTCTACAAATTCCTGACTTATGACGTTCAGCCTCCTATCAACACACTGCACTTCTCTGTTGATGCTCCGGTACAGTTCAACTCACTGCTCTTTATCCCCGAAAAGGATCTCGATATTTTCGGTATGGATCGTGACAATTGGGGGATCGACCTCTATGTACGCCGCGTACTCATTGAAAAGCAGAACAAAAACCTGCTCCCGGAATACCTGAGCTTCATCAAGGGTGTGGTTGATACTGAAGACCTGCCCTTGAATATCTCCCGTGAGACCCTGCAGGACAACCTGCTCATCGGTAAAATCAGTGCGACACTGACCAAACAGGTCCTGGGACAGCTTGAAAAACTGGCTAAGGATGATCCTGAAAAATACGCCAAGTTCTGGAAAGCTCATTCCAAAATCTTCAAGGCCGGACACATGGACTTCCTCAACCGCGAAAAATATTCCAAGCTGCTGCGCTTTGATTCTTCCAAAGCAGAAGAAGACACCCTTGTATCTTTTGCAGACTACATTGAGCGCGCCAAAGAAGAGCAGAAGGAAATCTACTACTCCGTAGTTGCCAGCCGTGAGGCCGCAAACCTCAACCCGCACCTTGAAATCTTCCGCAGCAAGGATCTCGAGGTTCTCTACCTCTATGAGCCCATCGATGAATTTGTAATGGAAGCCCTGCGCGAGTTTGACGGTTTCTCCCTTGTAGCTGCAGAATATGCAGACCTCGAAAAACTTGATAAATTTGAATCAGCCCAAAAGGAAGATCAGCCGGAGCCTCTTTCTGAAGATCAGGAAAAAGACATGGCTGCGCTTGCTGCAAAGATGAAGGAAATCCTTGGAACTGAAGTTGCCGACGTAATTATTTCCGAGCGCCTTTCCAATTCTCCCTGCCGCCTGATCAACCCCGACGGACACATGACTTCTTCCATGGAGAAGATCATGAAGGCAATGAACAAGGACAATTCCATTCCCACTAAAACCATGGAAATCAACGCAGACCACCCTCTGCTGCGCTCCATGCTTGAAATTTTCAAGGTCAATGCCGATGATGACTTTATTGCCCTGTCCTCCAGACAGCTGCTTGAGTCGGCCCTTCTCCTTGAAGGTTATCTCAATGATCCTCACGCACTTGTGGGACGCATTCAGAGCCTGCTTACCAAAGCTGGCGGATGGTACGCTGAACTCGAAAAGAAAGACTAGAAAGTCTTTTACAGTATCAAAATAAAGGCCCCGGGAACAACTTTTCCCGGGGTCTTTTTTCATGCCTTTTTTTCAAAACCTTTATTGAATCAAAAGCCCCTATAGGATAATATTAAGATTAGTCTGGACAAGGAACCATAGTTTCTACAAACTAAAAAGAACAAATATAACAGACAGTTCAGACAATATGGAGTAATAATATGAACTTAAATGATGATTGCGGACGCTTTGACCTGGCCGCGGCTCTGAAAAGGTTCTCCGGAGATGAAGAGCTTCTTGAAGAAGCAATTTCCATCTTCAAGGAAGAAGCACCCAAGCACCTTGAGTCTATTAAAATCCATCTCGCAAGCGGAAGTATGCAGGATATTCTTTCTCTGGCCCACACACTAAAGGGAGAATGCGGAGCTGTTGGAGCTGTTACCGCCCAGTTCATGAGTGAATCGCTGGAAAAGGCAGCCCGGAATAATGATTTATCAACAACGAAAGAATTGTTTGATAATGTAGAAGAGGAAGTAAACAGGGCCGTCAATGAACTTCCAGGGTGTGCTAACTGATTGAAAAACCACGCCGACAAGCCAACTTTATAAAGCAATTAATACTAATGCATCTTCCGTTTAACCGCAGCTTAGGATAGATGCTTTAAAAAAAGAACACCAACCTATGCACAGACTTGACTATGAAAACAGTTCTTATTGTAGATGATGATCCAAAAATGCTCGACCTGCTTAAGCATTATCTTCGTGATGAGCAGGTAAATGTACTTTCCGCCCAGGATGGCGAGGAAGGCATAGAGCTATTTGACGCCAATCCGATAGATCTGGTTATCATCGACATTTTCATGCCCAATATGGACGGAATACAGACCATTATGGAAGTGAAACAAAAGAACCCTTCAAGCAAGATCCTGGTCATATCAGGCGGCGGGGAATTTACCGGCCTTGAATACCTTAAGCAGGCCAAAGCCCTCGGTGCAGCAGAAGCCCTGGTCAAGCCGTTCACCCAGCAGGACTTTCTGAGCACCATTCAGAACATGCTGAACTAAACTTCAAGCGCTGCTACCTTCTGGTGCAGGCAAGACTTATTCCAAGCCCTACAAAAGCTGTTCCCAATACTTTATTTACATATCTGCTTACAATAGATCCTTTAAGAAATTCTCTTACTTTCTTTCCCCCACAGGCATAGATCATCATGCATGCAAAAGCGATTATGCAAAGCAGGCCAAGCATTACTGAAAAATGCTGCAAAGACGCCTGTCCTGAAGTGATAAACTGGGGGAACAATGCGCTGAAAAAAACAATTGCCTTGGGGTTTCCTGCCGCAACCCAGAATCCCTGAAGAAACAGCTTCGCGGAGCTGACCTCATCCCGATCCCCGGAGCTCCGGTCCTCCACCTTGAAATTACCTGCCATCAATGCTCCGATCCCGAGCCAGATCAGATAAGCAGCTCCGATATATTTGACCACCATAAAAGCTGTTTCGGAAGTAACAAGCAAAGCCCCAACCCCGCAATGGAAACCAGCGCCTGCAAAAAAGAAGCTGCACAGTTACCAAGGGCCGTGGCAACAGCTTTGTGAGCTCCGTACTTGATACCATGAGAAAGAGCGAGAATCATACTTGGGCCCGGAATGATTGAAGCCAGAAAAACGGTCAGTACGTACACACTCCAAAACTCAATATTCATCATAACTCTCTTTGTTGATTTTATTAAAAAAAGCCGTGGTCGAAACTTTTCGACCACGGCTTTCACTATATCAAAATATAACCAAAATAAAGAAAGACTGAACCTGTTAGTTACCTTCCAGTTCAGCAGCAGCCTTTTCAACGGAATCAATAAATCCCTGACGGGCTTCTCTGATTTTTCCAGCCAGTTCTTCATCATGAAGAGCCAGAATCTGCGCAGCAAACCATGCTGCGTTACGGGCTCCTACTTTATCAAGGGCAACAGTTCCTACGGGAAATCCCGGAGGCATCTGTACAGTTGCCAGCAGAGCATCCATACCGCCAAGGGCTGAGCCGCAGATGGGTACGCCGATTACAGGTTTGATTGTTTTAGCTGCAACAGCTCCGGCAAGATGGGCTGCAAGACCTGCTGCACAGATGAATATTTCACAGCCGTTTCCTTCCAGTTCCTTAACCAGGTTAGCTGTACGCTCCGGAGTACGGTGCGCAGAAGATACTGTGAATACGTGGGGAATACCAAGCTTGGTCAGCAGATCTGAACAAGGCTGCATTGTATCCTTGTCGGAAATGGACCCCATGAAGATAGCTACTTTTGCACTCATTTTTTAAGACCCTTGTCACCGATATCGCGACGGAAGTAGGCTTTATCAAAAGAGATATGAGCCACGGCTTCGTAAGCCTTCTTCTGAGCCGCTTTGAGATCCGCCCCCAAAGCTGTGATGCCCAGCACACGCCCGCCGCTGGTTAATGTTTTACCCTCATCGTATGAGGTTCCGGCCTGAAAGACCTTCACACCTTCAACCTTCTCGGCTTCCTCGATGCCGGTGATCTCTGCTCCCTTGTCATAAGAACCGGGATAACCGCCGGCAGCCATAACGATACAAAGAGTTGTCTCGTCCTTAAGCTTTACTTCCACTTCGGGAAGACGGTTTTCCACACATGCAAGCATGATCTCGACCAGATCGCAGTCCAGACGCATGAGCAGGGGCTGGCACTCGGGATCGCCGAAACGAACATTGTATTCAAGAACAGAAGGACCATTTTCAGTATACATCAGTCCGGCATAAAGGATACCGGTAAAAGGCTCACCACGATCAGCAAGAAGCTTCAATATGGGCTTGATTACCAGTTCAGCGGTCTCTTCATATTTTTCGCGAGGCAGAATCGGGGCCGGGCTGTATGCGCCCATGCCGCCGGTATTGGGTCCGGTATCACCTTCACCCACAGCCTTGTGGTCCTGAGCGGAAGGAAGCAGAGCGTAGTCTTCTCCGGCACAGAAAGCCAGAAAGGAAGCTTCTTCACCTTTAAGAGCTTCTTCAACCACAACCCGCTCTCCGGCAGAGCCGAAGACCTTCTTGACCATCATTTCATCAAGAGCCTCAAGAGCTTCCTCAACAGTGGAGGCAACAACGACACCCTTGCCTGCTGCAAGACCGTCAGCCTTGACAACTATAGGTGCACCCTTCTCTTCAACAAAAGACTTGGCCTGTTCATATTCATCAAAGACCTGGAAAGGAGCGGTAGGCACGCCGGAATCGCGCATGGTAATTTTGGAGAAAGCTTTGCTTCCTTCAAGATTAGCTGCATAGGCACCCGGACCGAAACAGGGAATACCCTCTTTCTCAAGAGCTTCCTTGATGCCAAGCACCAGAGGAAGTTCAGGACCTGCTACAACCAGATCAATCTTATTCTCTTTGGCAAATTTGACCAATCCGGGCAGATCGTCATCCTTAATGGGAACGTTGGTTCCTTCAAGACGGGTACCACCGTTACCAGGTGCGATAAAAATTTCAGAAACCTTGGGGCTCTGACCGATCTTCCATGCCAGAGCGTGTTCTCTTCCACCAGATCCAACAACAAGTATTTTCATGAGACTATCCTCTCCACAGATTAAGCTAGGCTTCCCTTAGAAAAATATCGACATTTTGGCAAGAAAATGCGTACCACTGAATATCATTGAAGTAAGGCTTATCACAGTCAGCCACTTATTCTGACGTCTGCGGCAATGACGCCAAGCAGCTTGCCACTCGAGTTGAAAAAGGGTCCGGAAACCGTGATGCAGTTGTAACCGGTGGCACTGGATTCGTAGACATCCGAAATATATATGGCCTTATCTTCAGCCACACCCCTGAACCAATCACGTGAGCTCCAGTTCTTACCGAAAGCGGACCGATCTTCCGAATAACTGTCCCACTGACCGCTGATATTGCTTACGGTCTGTTTTCCAAAGTGATCGGTTATATAGAGCAATTCCAAAAAGCTGTTGTTTCTTACAGTGCTTCTCATGGCTCTTTCCTGTAATTCCCGGTCCAGAGAAAGAATATCCGAAGACTTGGCAAGGGAGTCGATAACCTCCTGAACCCTGCCGTTACCGACCAGCTTAAACACTCCAACCATATCATCAAGATCCGATATGCGTCCACCAAGATCGGCAACGGCCTCATCCGCACCACTCATCGCCTGACCGGTTTCATCAGAAATGGAATGGACCTCGGTTACAGCCTCACGCACATTATTGCTGGCTTCCGACTGCTGGATTGCCTCTTCTGCTATCAGGCGCACCCGTTCGGAACTTTTAGCAGCAAGAGTTACAATTTCGCCAAGAGCCTGACCGGACTGAGAAGCAAGCTCAGAAGCATCCCCGGCAAGCCCGGTTATGTGATTAACTCCATCCACGGTCTTCAGAACATGCTCCTGAATTTTACCTATTTCCGTGCCTACGTCTCGAGTTGCTTCCATGGTTTTTTCTGCAAGATTGCGGACCTCATCTGCAACAACGGCAAATCCGCGACCGGCGTCCCCGGCCCGGGCTGCTTCAATTGCAGCGTTAAGAGCGAGCAAGTTAGTCTGGTCTGCAATATCGGAAATGACACTCATGATGCTTCCGATTCCTTCAGCCTGCCTGCCGAGAGTTTCAACCCTTTCATTAAGTTCATTGGTATTGCTCATAACGGAATTGATTGAGTCAATTGTCTTATCCAGCACCTGCTCCCCGTCACGAGCTTTCTCAGCAGCCTGCTCCGCATCCACTGCGGCAGACTCGGCCCGCTCTACAGAATTGCGTATGGAAATATCAATCTGCTCCATGGAAGAGACCACAGACGAGAGATAATCCTGCTGTTTCCCCGCCCCCTGCCGGGCACGTGATGAAGCATCGTCAAGAAGAGAAGAACTGCTGCGGATGCCCTCTACTGCATTTTCAAGCGTTCCGGCAGCGGAAAGTAGTCCTTTGCAGCGTGCCTGCTCACCATGCATGCGGGCTTCTTCAGCCATCCTGTACGCCTCAAGCTGTCTGGATATTTCAATTTCACACTGCTTTCCGGCATCTTCAAGCTTTGCATTAAGGGACTTAAGATGATCTTCAAGTTCTGCGGATGCAGGTATAAAACTCTGCACCGACTTTATATCACCCTTATATGATGTTCCCCGGACCAGACTGCCCAGCCATGAATTGACCTCCTTACATCGATCCCCCACCTTTACTGCTGCCAGAAATGCGGAAACTCCGCTCAGCAACACAGCCCCTCCGAAAAGGCCCAGCATTGGGACCACACTCTTTCCGTTGAAGGTATCCGGCATGAAAATTAAAAATGAACATAGGGCACAAAGGACTGCAATCTCTATCACCATGTGAATCATAAGCCTTGAAGACATAAACCGACTCCTTGCTGAGCAGCACGTTGGCAGGAAAGATAAATGAAGAAATTGCCTGTATTTAACCTCTGGTAATACAGCAATTTCTTCTAAGGGGTTCAAACGGGGATCTCATTGACCATAGGAATTGATCGTGGGGACGTTAAAACACACCATTTAGACTACGAAGATGAAAGGGTATATTCAAGAGCACTGACGATTTCTCTGGAGTGCTCCTTATCCAGAATTTTACCTCCTTCCGGGCTTTCAATATGAAAAACATCAAAGACACTCTGACCTGTAGTTGAGATACGCGCCATTCTCAGATCCACATTCATGCGTGAAAACAGTGCTGCCATGTCATAAAGCAATCCGGACCGATCCTCAGTAATTACTTCAATCAAGGTACAGGAATCACTTGAATCATTATCAACGCTTATACGCGTGGGCACGCGGCCTGCAATTTTACGGGCATAGCCAGAGTTGCGTTTTTTATAAAGCCTGTAATCCAGAGCCAGACGACCGGTTAAGGCATACATAATTGCCCGCTCCACTCTGGCCCATATATCAACCGGCGCACTATCTGACGGTGTTTCCACAATGAAAGTGTTAACCGCAGTCCCGTCAGCCCAAGAAAATATCTCTGCAGAAAGGATATTTACTGAATGAAGGGCCAATGCGCCGCTCTGGGCTGCAAAAAGAAAATCCTGATCGCGCGCAGTTATAACCAGCTTGATACGCCGCTTATCCTCTGTGGGAAAACTGCGGACAATGTTGATACCCTTGCCGCCTTTTCCCGAAGGTTTACGGATCAGGTCCTTCTCGTAAATCCGGTTGAACTCCAGAACCTGCTTCATGTGCGAGATAATCTCATCCGGGTCCTCTACGAGAAGATAGCGTTCAGGCATAACCGCAATCATATCTTCCACCTGCTGCGGATCAAAATCTGCAGCCGCGGCAAGCCAGACCTTACGCACGGCATCCGCCATGAGGTCTTCACTTTCCAGGGAGGAAAAACTTTCATCCGTCAGCACCAGCTCCAACCCGGCATAGATTTCACGCAGCAAGGATTCACTCCATGAATTCCAAACCCTGGGACCGGTTGCCATCGAATCAGCCATTGATAAAATGAAGAGCATTCTCAGACGGCGTGCAGAACGGACAGTCTCAGCAATGGAACGCAAAGCATCAATGGAGCTTAAATCAATTGCACGGGATGACCGAACCAGCAGAAGATGTTCACGGACCAGAAAGACAACATCCTCTTTGAAACGGGATGCAAACCCGGTTCGGGCCAGAATCTCACTGACAATTTTGGCACCGCGCTCACTATGATTGCGCTGTCCTTTTCCTATGTCATGAAAAAGGGCAGCAAGGACAAGGGCATCAAAATCCTGAGTAGTTATGCATTTGCCTCCCTGCGCAAACTCATCGCGAAAAATATCGCAACATTTATGCACAGTCAGCAGTGAGTGCCTTCCCGGAGGATACTGGTGGTACCCGTCATAGGGAACCAGCTCTGACACCTTTGCAAACTCAGGCAGAAAAGACTTGAAGAGTTCACTATCAAGCATCTCAAGCGATGCACGCCAACCATGTTCTGCTTTAAGAATTTCAATAAGACTCAGCAGCGCCTTTTCCAGACCGGCTCCTCCGGAGGTCTTAACCTTTGAGACAGCCCTTCTGGCGTCCCTAGTTAAAGGATCACCGGTACGAGACTTTGCCTTAAAAATTTCCAAAGCATCATCTAGATCCAAATCACTTTTACTATCTATAAAGCTGTGTGAATCACGATCAAATGATTCACGATAAAGAGCGTCCCCCATGGACCTGATCCGAACCATGGCTTTATGGACAGCAGTCAGCAGGTCATTTCCCCGTTTGGCAGGGTTATATCCTTTGACACCGCACAGAGAGGCGGCATCTGGGAGAACTTCAAGAATCAACTTATCCTGCTTGCGCTTCCTGATCAGATGAACTGCACACCTTGCACGCATTATCAGTGATTCATCACGGCAGAGGTGACTCAAGTCTTCCTGATTCAAAGGAGTAAAACCGCCCTTGATATCCGCACACCATTTTACGAACTGGACATCGCGCAGTCCTCCCCAGCCGTTTTTAAGTTCCGGTTCAAGGACTACAGAGTCCATTCCGACACCCATCTGTCTTCGATTCTGCCATAATGTACGGCAGAACTCTTCACCAGCTTCGGGAAGAATCCTTTCCCTGAATCCTGAGAAGAGTTTCCTGAACGGCTCTTCCTCTCCGGTGATGAAACGCAGATCCAGCAGAGATGCCAGAACCTTGAAATCGGATTTTGCAAGATTGAGGTTATCCTTGACGGATCGTACCCCATGCCCGACTTCAAATTTCAGATCCCAAAGCGGATGAAACAAAAAGGAGGAAAGCTCCTCAAGGTCATCCCCGGACATGTGATCGGACAGAATCAGAACATCCAGATCAGAATACGGAGCCAACTGCCCGCGTCCATAGCCTCCCACGGCAACAATAGAGAGTTTCTCTCCCCTGGACAGAATGCCATTAATCACCGCTTCGTTTATTCTCTCGCAAAAGTAGGCGTCCACCAGAGAAGACATCTGCTGCGGGAAATCCTGCGGCATGCTCTTGGAACATGCCGCAAGCAGGATTTCCCGACCGGCAAGCAGGTTATCTATTGAACCTCTTATGGAGGGTTCGGGGGCTGTTTCATGAATCATTGTTTGAACAAAATGCGCTTCGCGCTATTAATTGGTTATTTCACCTTCAAGGTCCAAAGGGAATGAATTCCCTTTGGATACCTCGAGGCTTGAACTGGTTATCAATGGAACGAAGTGCATTATTATATTGGCAGGTATAGATTAAACTAAAATCTAAATTGCTTCAGGACCGGTTTCACCGGTACGGATTCTGACAACTTCTTCAACAGGAATGACGAAAATCTTACCATCGCCGACCTTTCCTGTTTTTGCAGCAGTGCTGACAGCTTCGATGACTTCAGGAACCCGCTCGGCATCAACAACAATCTCGACTTTAGTCTTGGCAAGAAAATCCACCTGGTACTCAGCACCACGATAAACTTCCTTATGACCGCCCTGGCGACCAAAACCTTTGACATCGGTAACAGTCATACCCTTAAGGCCGAGTGCGGCGATAGCTTCCTTGACATCATCAACCTTGAAGGGCCTGATAATTATTTCAATCTTTCTCATCAGATTCAAACCTCATGCTTAAAATTATATTCCAGCGGCAATGCAGATGACTTTCACCTTCTGCCGACCAAAAACGATTTAAAATCACTCAAGCCCTGAAAGACCTTCATATCTTTTGCTGGGCTTTTGAAGCGCCTTAAATCTGATATCCGGCTTCGCTATGCTCGGAAACGTCAAGACCGGCAACTTCATCTTCTTCGGAAGGCCTGAGTCCATAGAACTTGTCGATGAGCTTAAACAGAATCCAGCTCACAGCGAAGCAGTATCCCCAGGTTGCGATGCAGGACTCAATCTGAATCCAGAGCTGGGCAGGGTTGCCGTAAAAAAGGCCTTCTGCACCGATACTAGCAAAAAGACCGGTTGCAATAGCACCGAAAGTTCCGCCGATTCCGTGAATACCCACAACATCAAGAGAGTCATCGTAATTGAGCTTGGACTTGAGCAGAACCCCGCCGTAACAGATTGCTCCACCACCGAAACCGATTACGATTGCAGCCATGGGAGTTACAAATCCGGCAGCAGGAGTAATGGCCACAAGACCGGCAACTGCACCGGAAGCAGCGCCGAGGGTGGTGGGCTTTCCGCCATGGATTGTCTCAACCAGCAACCATCCGAGAACTGCAGCGGCTGCAGCCATGTGAGTTGTAACAAAAGCGTTAGCGGCAAGCCCGTTAGCAGCAAGGGCACTACCTGCGTTGAAGCCGAACCAGCCGAACCAGAGAATACCGGCGCCGAGCAGAGTCATGGGCAGGTTGTGCGGAATAAAGGGTTCTTTTCCATACCCTTTGCGCTTGCCCATAACCAGACATGCTGCCAGAGCAGCAGAAGCGGAACTCATGTGAACAACTGCACCGCCGGCAAAGTCAAGAGCGCCGTCGCTGCCCATCCATCCGCCGCCCCACACCCAGTGGCACATGGGGGAGTATACTAAGATAACCCACAGTGTGGAAAAAATAAGCAGTGCGCCGAACTTCATACGCTCTGCAAATGCTCCGGTAATAAGCGCAGGGGTGATAACAGCAAACATGCACTGAAAAACCATGAAAAGAAGATGTGGAAGGTTGTCGGCAGGACTTCCCACTGTATCCATGCCTACACCGTTGAGTGCAAAAAAGTCCATTCCACCTATAATTCCGCCGATATCTGTACCAAAAGCAAGAGTATATCCGATTACGGCCCAGACGATTGAAACAAGACCAAGCATGATGAAGCTCTGCATGATGGTTGCCAGTACGTTTTTACTGCGCACCATGCCTGCATAAAAAAGAGCCAGCCCCGGAGTCATGAACATGACCAGTGCCGCACAAATCAAGATGAAAGAAGTATCCGCCGCATTCATTTTATATCAACCCCCGTTGATTTTTCTTATTTTACAATTTTGTTGCCAAAAACAATTTCAAACTAACAGTTTTTTGCAAATTTGCTAATTTAAGCCTTCAAAAATGAATATTCATACTCTTTAACGCACACTTTGTGCCAAAATCGGCCAATACCTATCGCAAAAGATCACAAAAAGATACCCAAAATACATATTTGCAATTTGTTTTAAAATTTAATCCACAAAAATGAATCTTTTATACATATAAATAAAAACGCAGCACTCAATTTGAGTACTGCGTTCGTATTTATTCTTCAAAAGAGAATAAAATTATTATCTATAGTGGTAAAAACCGAAAAACATATTCATCAATACGCAAAAGGCTCCTTTTCGCGAAATTCAAAAATAAATGGAACTGCAGGAACATCACACTCTTCCACTCGATCCACCCTCAGCCTGTAACCTGGGGGGACAACCGCAGCTATAACTCCGGGAAGCTCAAAAGAGACCTGCCCGACACCGGACTTTTCAAATCGCCCATAGACCTTGACCCACTGTCCTCGGGGCTCAGGAACTTCCCCGCCAAGAACAATACCGCCCCCCACAGCATCAGCCAGACAACAGACAATAGCCACTCTGCTCAGCACAGCCGAACTGCCGCCTTTACCATTTTTGCCATTAACGAGCATACCACGCAGTACAATCTCTTTGGGCACCAACTCATCTCCACCCTGCAAAAGAGAAATAACCTCGGCAACATTCATACGGACATAATCCAGACCTTCATAACTCTCTCTTGCAACAACGTCCTCAACAAGCGAACTACCGGAAACATCGGAAAAAGAACTGTCTTCCTCCATATCAACAATAGAATTACCGGACACAGACCAGACACAAAGACTCAAAAAGGCAAGCAACACCAGCCCTCGTGCAGCAGAAACGCCATGACTGCGGACAAACAGGCGAACCCCGCCAAGCATAAACAGCGCCACCCCACTTATCCCGGTAAGCATCTCAAACCTGGGATTAAGGTAATGCCAGTAAGGCCCAGCAAGAGCGAGCCAGACCATAAATAACCCAAAACCTGAAAGAGCAGCAGCCTCTAAAATTCCGAAAAACCTGTTCATATCACCCCCGTCGAGCCGAGAACCACAGACATCAGCAGCACGGTCAGCAGAGGAATCAGCATAATCCACATTGCCACTCTGGCTTTAAACACAGCCAGAAACATAACCATAAGCTTGATATCCAGCATAGGACCAAGAGCAATAAAAGACACAAGAGATGCTTTTGGAAACATGGAAAAAGAGGCTGCGACAAATGCATCAGCTTCGGAACAAACGCACAGAACGACAGCTAATACCATCATTAATACGATAGAAGGAAAAAGACTCCCCGAAAAAGAAGTTACAACATCAGGAGGAACGAAAGTTTTAAAAAGTGCTGCTGCACATGCTCCTAAAATAAGAAACTTCGACATTTCAATAAACTCGCTTCCGGCATGCGAAAACAGACTGAGCAATTTAGAATCTCCAACCTCATCTCCACAGCCACAGGCACACCCGCTGTCAGCGAAGCCACCGATAGGAACCATTCCCCGGAGCAGTTCATGGGCTCCGGACCGACTGAACATGACTCCCAAAACAGAAGCCGGGACAGCGACGAAAAGGACACGCCATCCCAGCATGGCCCAATCCCCCTGAAACGCAACATAGGTGGAAATCAGCACAACCGGGTTAACCACCGGGGCAGCAAGCATATACGGAACAGCAACGGAGGCAGGAACCCCCTTTCCCATCATCCTGCTAACGATTGGAACAACTCCGCACTCACAGGTAGGAAGGAATGCTCCGGCTGCTATCCCGCACAAAACCCGCGCCGGTATAGATTTAGGCACATACTTTTCAATTGTGTCCCTGCTCATGTAGACTTCAAAAGCAGCGCCAAGCAATGAACCAAGCAACAAAAAAGGCGCTGCTTCCAACACAATCGCCACTACAATAGAACTGAACATAATAAAATTTTGCAAAAAAACTTCTGACATATCCTGTTGACTTCCGTTAAGATGTATCCCAATACAAAGCTAATTGAATCTCAATATCAACTATTTAGGAGAATACCATGAAAATCCCCGTTCATTTATGTGCAGCCCTGAGTTTAATACTCATTCTTGCCAACTCGGCTCTGGCAGCTCCGCTTCAGGTTACAGTATCAATTGTTCCCCAAAAATATTTCGTTGAAAAAATCGGAGGAGACCTTGTAGACGTTAATATCATGGTACGCCCAGGCAGCAGCCCTGCAACCTATGAACCCCAGCCTAAACAGATGGCACAGCTAAGCAAAGCGGATGTATACTACGCTATTGGCGTTCCGTTTGAAAGAGCCTGGCTCCCCAGATTTAAATCCGCCAACAGCAAGCTGGATATTATTGATTTGAGCAAATCCGTTGCATTGATACCTATGGTTGCACACGTTCATCATGACGAAGACGAAGAACACCACAAACACCATGATGAAGGACCGGTCAGCCCCGGTGAAAGCGATCATGATGATTGCGAACACGACCATCACGGCAACTTCCTTGCAGACCCTCACATCTGGCTTTCGCCTTCACTGGTTAGAATACTGGCTATGGATATTCGCGACACGCTGATTGAAAAAGACCCTGCCAACGAAAAAACATATATGGCAAACTATTTCAGGTTCACCGAAGAAATCAACAGCCTTGACAAAAAACTGCTGCAACTTTTTGCAGACAACCCTGAAAAGACGAGATTTATGGTCTACCATCCTTCATGGGGATACTTTGCAAAGAGCTATGGACTGCAACAGATCCCGATCGAGATGGAAGGCAAGGAACCCAGCCCCAGAGAACTTGGAGAGCTGACCAACTTTGCCAGACAGAACTCTGTTGAAGCAATCTTCATTCAACCCCAGTTTTCCCGTAAAAGTGCAGAAGCAATCGCATCTTCAAT
Source organism: Maridesulfovibrio sp. (assembly GCA_963676495.2). Classification (GTDB taxonomy): domain Bacteria; phylum Desulfobacterota; class Desulfovibrionia; order Desulfovibrionales; family Desulfovibrionaceae; genus Maridesulfovibrio. The sequence goes on from CAXXRF010000003.1 coordinate 1,611,294, forward strand.
AGGAGCAAAAGTCCTCGTAGCCGACCCTTTGGCGGAAGACTGGGCTGCAAACCTTGAAAAAGCAGCCAAAGCCTTTCTTAACGATGCAAGATAACAGACAAACAAAAACCCCGCCTTTCTCATAGAAAGACGGGGTTTTTAAGGCGATTTTCCTGCCGCGCAGCAACAGGCACAAAACATCTCTAGTAACTGAGCACTCCAAGAAGGGTAAACATAAATGCGATTGCTCCACGAAATTTAGAAGACACTGAACATGCCGGCATTTCTGAGCTGAGCTGACTCCGCAGCTCATTGAAAGCCTGATCCATTTCGCGAGTACTGGTTTTCCTTTCTCTGCGGGACAGACGGGTCTCTTCCCGCAGCGCACTCATCTCCTTACGATGCATAGATATTAACGATTCTACACCTGTCATTAATCTCTCTCCATGTAATATTGGATAACTGCGGCCGAAGTGTGTTTAAAAATTTTATGGACCGGAAGCCCGGAGGGGTCGGGGAGGTGGAGTGGGCTTCCCGGTCCATACTTGACTAACAAGCTACTCTACACTTAGCACCAAACGTGCCAAAAAACATTCACGCTTCAAAACCGTTTTATTCTAAGGCATCAAACATTTTCAGCAGCAGATCTTCCTCGTTTATCATCCTTCGTTCGTGTTGACCAAACACAATTTTAACGATATTTCGTTATTATAACAAAATAACAAAATCAATTCTGTAGAGTAACCACTATGACCTTATCAATAAATGACTACAAAGCACTTTCTCAGGAACTTGACCCGGAGAAACTTCAAACTACCATACTCACCCTGCTTCTGAAACTGCAAAATGTTGAACGCGGATCTCTATGGCTCAAAAAAGAGGGCATGTTTGAATGTGTTGAAGCTTTAGGCAATAAGAGTGAGAGCGTAAAAGGCGTCCGCCTTTCCCCTGAAGAAAAGAGCATTGTAGGCTGGGTCATCGAAAACGGTAAGATGACTATTGCTGAGGCCGGAGACAATCGCCATCACAGTGTCATAGAGGAAAACTTCAAAATAAAAAGCAGGCTGATTCTCTGCTTTCCACTCCTGCTGAAAGGTAAAGACGTCTATGGAGCGGTTCAGGTCATTGATACCAGCGCCTCTGGAGACCGCCTGAACCTTGACCCGGCTTACCTGACCATGCTTCAGGATCTTGTTGATATCGGGGCCATCACCTTAAGTAATTCTCTTGAATTCCAGAAACAGCAGCATAGGTATGTTCAGCTCAGCCAGACCCTGAGCAGCATGCGCGGCAAAAAGAACATTGTCGGCAAAAGCCCATCCATCAACAAGGCTCTGAAACAGGTGGAAAACTTCGGAGCAACAAGCTACCCGGTTCTTCTATACGGTGAATCAGGGACAGGTAAGGAACTCTTTGCAGAAGAAATCCATGCCCAGAGCTCACGCGCAAATAAGCCCTTTTTAACCCAGAACTGCAGCGCAATTCCAGAGAACCTGCTTGAAAGTGAACTTTTCGGCTATGTAAAAGGTGCTTTCACAGGAGCGACAAGCAACAAGTCCGGGCTGTTTGAAGCAGCCGACGGTGGAACAGTTTTTCTTGATGAAATAGGTGATATGGACATCAACCTTCAGGCCAAACTGTTGCGGGTGCTTCAGGAAAACGAAATCAAGCCTCTGGGAGGGACCCAGACCAGAAAGATTGATGTTCGTATTATCTCAGCTACTAACCGTAACCTTGAAGAAGAAGTCCGCTCCGGAAGGTTCCGTGAGGACTTATACTATCGGTTGAATGTTCTCCCCTTGAAACTGCCAGCCCTGCGTGAAAGATCCGATGACATATCACTTCTCACCAACTATTTCCTGAACAGGGAAGCTGCACACAACCACATGCTGCCCAAAAAGATGGACAATCTTTCCATGGATGCCATGGAAAATTACCCCTGGCCGGGTAACATACGTGAGCTTGAAAACATGGTTAAGCAGTTTCAGGCAATGGTCCCCGGTGACACCATACGTATAACAGACCTGCCTGCGCATATTGCCAATCCCGGCGCACAGACCTTTGCAACCGATGCCAGAGAAAGACAGGCTCCTGCAAAAGGACCGGCAACGGAATCATCTCCGGGCTTAAGTGCCCTGACAGAACTGACGTGGTCCGAAATGGAATACACTTATGTAATGGGACTGCTGGAAAAATATCGCTGGAACATCAGTCAGGCCGCCAGAATTGCAGGAGTAAACCGGTCCACCTTTGATTCCCGTATGAAAAGGCTTGGAATCAGCAAATCTGCGGTATGAACCGTTCACGGACCGGTTATGACCACTTACGGTAAAAGACCTTTACTCCGGTAATGACGAGGTGATAGTTAAATGAATGTTTTAAAATCCGGAAAATGCGCAGAATGTTCAACTCTGCCTAGCCGGATTCCACCGTCTGACCACGGTCTGCACAATCCCCGGAACAACATACGGGATAAATTTCAAGGATTTACCAGATGCTCCTTCTCGGAATTGACGTGGGCGGCACCCACACTGACGCGGTAGCCATCGGCCCTGACGGAATTGAAGCTCAGGTTAAAGTTGCTACGCAGCACGACAACCTGCTCTCCTCCATCAGGAACGGGCTGGGCGAAATCGTCCGCAGAACCGACCCCGCGCGCATAAAACAGCTCAACTTAAGTACCACTCTCTCTACCAACGCCATTGTCGAAGGCAACTTTGAAGATGTTGGAGTAATAGTTTCCGCCGGTCCCGGCCTCGACCCTCATTCCTTTATGGTCTGCAAGGACTTCCATGTTATTCCCGGATCACTAGACCACCGAGGATCGGAAACCAAAAGACTCGACAATCTGGCCCTTGAAGAAGCCATTGCTTCCTGCCGTAAATCAGGAATCAAAGTATATGCCGCCATCACAAAATTCTCCCCGCGCAATCCCGCCCATGAAAAGGAAATAGAACTCGCAATCGGAGACAATGCAGACTTCATTACCCTAGGTCATCACGTTACAGGACGGCTCAACTTTCCGCGTCGTATCTCTACCGCTTTTTACAACTGCGCCGTCTGGAGAATTTTCAACAATTTTGCAGATGCCATAGCCGACACTCTGGACGAAATGGGCCTTGGTCACATCAAGGTCAATATCCTCAAAGCCGACGGCGGAACCATGCCCCTGACCCTTTCCAGAAAAGTGCCGGTGCAATCCATTTTTTCTGGCCCGGCGGCAAGCGTCATGGGCATTATTGCGCTCTGCAACATCACTCATGATTCCATAATTTTCGACATCGGCGGAACCACAACCGACATAGCAGTTTTTGCAGGCGGAAGTCCGCTTATTGAACAGGAAGGAATAAATATAGGCTCCCACCCTACTCTTGTCCGGGCACTGAAGGTTCACTCCATAGGCATCGGCGGGGATTCTGCCGTTTCAGTTATGGACGGAACTATCAGAGTAGGTCCGAACAGACTAGGACCATCAATTGCCTTCGGTGGAGAAACCCCAACCCTGACAGACGCACTGATCTGGAAAGGATCGTGTGAATGCGGTGACATGGAAAGGTCCAAAGCTGGATTTGCTGATTTTGCCGCCAAGCATGGTATGGATTCAGAGGAAATGGCGAATCAGGCCATTGCATACGCTGTGGATAAAATCCATTCCTCCACCAGAGAACTGGTCAATGAAATAAACCAGCAGCCGGTCTATACAATTCATGAACTGCTTGAAAACAGGAAAATCATACCCCGCAAAATCTACGTCATGGGCGGACCGGCACAGGCAATGAAGATGAACCTCTTCAGAAAATTCCGCCTTTCCACCGAAGTTCCTGAGAACTATGATGTGGCAAATGCCATAGGTGCAGCTCTTACCCGCACAACTACCGAGCTTGAGCTCTTTGCCGATACCGAACGCGGCCTGATGTTCATCCCCTCGCTTGGACACAGGGAAAACATTCCCAGAAATTACAAACTGGAAGATGCTGAAAAAGATGCCATGAACCATCTACTGGCCCATCTGGGTGAAATGCACGTGGCATCTGACGGTTCCAATGCCCAGATAACCTCTTCATCATCATTTAATATGGTTAACGGGGTCAGCACCGTAGGACGCAACATCAGGGTAAAATGCCAGATCAAACCCGGCGTGGTCCGGACATATTCATAATACGGAGTCAATATGCTCAAGGCAGAAAACAGTCTGGGAATCATTTTTTTCCCTGCCTACGACTGGGCAATTTCACCTACTCACCCTGAACGGGAGGAACGCCTCCTTTACACGCAGGACCAACTCCGTGAGGAAGGTCTTTTCGATATAGAAGGCATTCGAGAATACAAACCGGAAGTAGCTTCTACTGAAGATATCGAAAGAGTTCACTTCTGCTTTCCCGAGGCTGAAGCAGTGGCCACAAGATCTCATTATATTTCCGCAGGAGGAGCGATCAAGGCTGCAGAGCTCATATTGGAAGGAGAAAGAGAACGGGCCTTTGCCCTTGTTCGGCCACCGGGCCACCATGCCATGAAAACAGTTCAGGGCTCGCGCGGATTCTGTGCCATCAATATTGAAGCCATAATGTGTGAATACATTCGTGAGAAATACGGACCAAAGCGCATTGCTATTATTGATACGGACTGCCACCACGGAGACGGCACTCAGGATGTCTACTGGCACGACCCGGACACGTTATTTATTTCCATGCATCAGGACGGCCGCACCCTATACCCCGGAACAGGCTTTCCCAAAGAGGCGGGCGGTCCCAAAGCACTCGGCCGCAACATAAACATTCCGTTGCCTCCGGGAACATCCGATGCCGGATTCATGATGGTCATGGAAAACATTGTCATGCCCATACTCGATGATTTCAAACCGGACCTTATCATCAACTCCGCCGGGCAGGACAATCATTTCACCGACCCCATAACCAACATGAATTTCTCTGCTCAGGGCTATGCGGCACTGAACTCCATGCTCAAACCGGATATCGCCGTCCTTGAGGGCGGATACGCCATTCAAGGAGCACTTCCTTATGTCAACCTCGGAATCAGCCTCGCAATGGCCGGGATAGATTACTCCCATGTTCGTGAGCCTGGTTTTAACCCCGAGGCATTGCGGGAGTCGGCCGAGATAATGAGCTATATTGCCAAGCTTTGTGATGGAATCAAGGATGTCTATTTTAACCCTCCGAAAAAAAGCAGCGAAGGCGTGATCAGCGGAAACTGGTCAGTTCGCCACCGCAACATCTTCTATGACACAGAAGGTTTCACAGAATCGCAGACCGAATCTCTTCTGCTCTGTGACAATTGTCGGGGGCTCTTGAAAGTGGAAACACAACGTGAAAACGGTCCCATGGGTTTCGGGGTGGAAATCCCGGCTGCGGCCTGCGATAAATGCCGCAATACAGGATACTCATTACTTGAAGAAGCACAGGTCAAAAGCCGCTACCGCTATATGCAGATGATCAACCGTAAAGATAAGGATTACCTGCGCTACGGATTCTGACCCAAAAAGAAAAAAATCCTCAAGTTGTGAGGAAATAAAAAGCCCCCGACATTCCTGCCGGGGGCTGTATACCACTTTGTTGCTATTTATTTACTGCATTTCCCTGATTATTCTCGAAAGCTCATCAGCCAGATCTGCAAGCTTTTCAATTGCTGCCGCGGACTGAACCATTGCCTGCTCTGTTTCACTCGAAATCCGGCTCACTTCAATGGTGGACTGATTTATCTGTTCACTAGCAGCGGCCTGCTGTTCTGCTGCTGTTGCAATTGAACGAATGCGATCAGCGGTAGCGTCGGAAATTGAAACAATACCTTCAAGAGCCTGCCCGGAATGCCCCGCCAGCTCAGTGCTTCTGGCGACCGAAGCAACTGCGGCCTCAGTAGCTTTAACATTAGCCTTGGCGCCTTCCTGAATACCGGATACTGCCTTATGCACTTCTGCAGTAGCCTGCACTGTTTTTTCCGCCAGCTTGCGAACCTCATCGGCTACAACAGCAAAGCCGCGCCCTGCTTCCCCGGCGCGAGCTGCTTCAATAGCGGCGTTAAGAGCAAGCAGGTTCGTCTGGTCGGCAATATCTTCAATGACACTAAGTACACTTCCGATATCTTCAGACTTCTTATCCAGCTCTTCCATGGACTTTTTCAAAGTTGCGGCCTGACCGGCAACCTCATCAATTGCCTCAACAACCCCTGTAACAACCTTGGCACCATCTTGTGCCTGATGCTTTGCACTGTCGGCATCACCGGCAGCTTCCTGAGCATGCCTAGCCACTTCCAGTACTGTTGCATTCATCTCTTCCATGGCTGTAGCCGCCTGTCCGGCCTGCTCAGTCTGCACCAGAGCACCGCTCCGGGCTTCACTAACCAGCCCCTGCAACAGCCCAGCAGCTTCGCCAAGTTCATGAACGACACTCCCGGCCTGTTCTGCAGCGTTGGCAATACGCTCATTCTGGCTCATAATATGAGCTTCACGCTTTTTGAGCTCAGTAGTAACAATGTAAAGACAACAACCACCGATAACGTTACCCACAACATCATGCAGCGGAAACAGGTTTGCAAGGATATTGATGTCGCTGCCATCAACGTGCTTAAAAACAACTTCCCGGTTCATGACCCTGTTATCATCATCCATGCAATAACCAATAAGGGATTTGCGGTCATCATTGTAAAAGATCTGGGATATCATGCGCCCGTAATAATACTGTGGGGACTTGTCAGAGCCTATCATATCCATACATTCCTGGTTAAGGAATGTGATTTTTTCAACGGTATCAACAATGCAGCAGGCAATTGGCAGACCCTCAAGAATGCTGGAACTGAAGCCGAGCCGCTCTTTGTACCCTTCACCAAGCCTTGTTACGGCTGCACGCAAATCATCAAGTCCCGGAGCAGTGCATTTATCCGCTTCGGTATATTCTCCGCTCAAGACACGGTCGGAAAAAGTGGTGATACAGTTTACCGGGCTCAGCACTTTAGTGTTCAGCATGAACATTATTACCGCACCGAGTATGGCAAATAGAGTGATCAGAATGATCGAAAGACCGGCAGCAGAAATATTTTCGCTGCCTGATACAAAAAAATAAAGACCGCAGGCAACAGCAACTGCGATCAGAACCCCAAAATAAATTCCCGCAAACAGACGCAGGAACTTCACATTTCCCCTGTTCATTACAGCTCTCCTTGGTATATTGCATGACCATCATCCAGTCATGTCCCGCATCAACTGCGATTTCTCTCAAAAACAACCTTGTTACACCCTCATTCCCCTGAAAAATTCAGGATAAAAAACAAAGCAGTCCTCACGCAGCGATTTCCAATTCAAGCCTCCAAAACGGATAACCTTCGATTTGTTTATAACCTCGCGAAGAAAAGCTAAGCAGTTTATAACACGATGTCCACTTATTTTTAACAACTTCGTAACAAGGTACAATTGTTACATCAAGACCATCTTTACAATATCAAACACTTAATAAGTACTCACTTGGAAAATACGAAATCTGCACTCCCGTATTCGCAACAAAATATATTATTTTTATGATCACTGCAGTCATGGAGAATAAAAAAAGAGCCACCCTTGGGTGGCTCTCAAAGTACATCTCAAAATGAAAGCTGCTGATTATTATAAAAAGATATCAGCAAGTGTGCCAACAAAAAGCAATACGGAAATAACACCATTGAGGGTAAAGAAGGCCATATTAACCTTGCTCATATCTTCAGCGGAAATAACCTGATGTTCAAAAAGCAGGATTCCTCCAACCACAGCAACGGTGCTGAAATAAACCCAGCCCAATCCGGCAGAAAGCCCGGCAAGCAGAAAGAAGATCACAGTATTAACGTGGCTGAAAGTGGAGATTGTTAAGGATTTCTGCAGGCCAAGATTAGCAGGAATCGAGTTAAGCTCACGGGTACGGTCGAATTTACGATCCTGAGTTGCATAAAGAATATCAAAACCGGCAACCCAGAACATTACGCCGCAGAAAAACAGTAGTGCTGTAAGCGAAAACTCAGGTTTAACGCAAAGCCAGCCTGCAACAGGAGCAAGGCCGAGCACTGATCCCAGAACATAATGGCACAGATAGCTGAAGCGCTTGGTCAGAGAATAAAAAGCCGACCAGAATAAGGCAAAGAAAGACAGTTTGTAGCACAGCTCATTCATTCCCTTACATGCAAACACAAAAATAACTGCACAGACAACTATAAAACAGAAAGTGAAAAACGCAGTAAGTTCTCCGGTTACCAGAGGACGGGTGCGGGTTCGCGGATTTTCACTGTCTATATTGATGTCAAAAAGTCTGTTCACAGCCATTGCAAAAGAACGAACAGCAATCATGGCCACAGTCAGCAACGCAAAGGGTTTCCATCCCGGCCAGCCATCACCGGCCAGAAAAAGACCCATATATGCAAACGGAAGGGCAAAAATAGAATGCTCGATCTTGATCATGCGACAGACCAAAACTGTATTTGCCCAAAGCAGTTTAAGATTCTTACGTAAAATTTCCAGCACAACCCCACTCCTTTCAGATCAGATTTGTTCAGCTAAAATTTCTCAATCAGCACTGCGCCGAAGATTACCAACAGTGCTCCGGCCACGCGCCCAAATGTAGCTTCACGCACGGCATAACCTATGAGTCCGTAGTGGTCCAGAAGAATAGAGGCTGCCATCTGTCCTGCGACCATCCAGCACATCATTGTTCCGGCTCCAAGAACAGGAGCAACCACCACAGCAGCGGCAACAAAGAATGCTCCCATAAAGCCCCCCGTCCACATCCACCAGGGCCCCTTCAAGACAGCGGCAGCTCCTGGCACAGGAATCCGCATAATCACTGTGTAAGCCAGCAGCACAGCAGCCCCTACACCAAACGAGATCAATGCGGCTAGGACAGGATCACCTACAAAACCTCGCAACTTGAGGTTGACCCCGGCCTGCGTCGGAGCGAGTGCTCCAAAGAAAAATGCCATGATGATATAAAACAAACGCATGCAATGCCTCCGGCAGCCAGATGGTAAATTTCTTATTAGCCGCGTCCAAAGCTTACCCTGCCGGGTGCACCCTTAAACGCCACTCAGATCTATATTTCTGCAGAACTGCACAAGATCTACCCCTCTGCCCCTATTCAAAACCATTTATAAACTTCGCTACGTTAACGGAAAACCGTCAAAAATAAAACCGCACCCTCTCTACTGAGACAGTGCGGTTTATTATTCAGTCTTTTTAACCTTGGGAAAAGGCTTATTACTTATTTCACAGTAACAAGACCGTAATTCTTTTTACCTTTACGGATCAGCATGCACTCTCCGCCGATAAAATCAGCATCGCCAGGGACGTAGTCGAAATCAGCAACACGCTCGTTGTTGATATAAAGCCCGCCACCCTTGATATCCTTACGGGCCTGTCCCTTGGATTTCACCATTTCGAGATCAAGCAGAATCTGGGGAAGGTCTGGCAGTTCACCTTTGGAGTACTCAACACCGGGAGCAGCTTCCATTGCACTGCGCAGGGTAGCGGAATCTACGGATTTGATATCACCCTTGCCAAATAGAGCTGCTGTTGCATTAAGAACCTTTTCCAGCTCTTCCTTGCCATGAATCATGATTGTTGTTTCTTCAGCAAGGCGCTTGTGTGCTTCACGCAGGTGCGGTGCTTCCTCGTGCTTCTTCTCCAACTCTGCAATCTCTTCCTGAGTAAGGAAAGTGAAGTACTTGAGAAAACGGATAACATCACGATCGTCGGTGTTGATCCAGAACTGGTAAAAGGTGTAGGGAGAAGTCATTTCCGGGTTAAGATAAACAGCATTGCCTTCACTCTTGCCGAACTTCTTGCCGTCAGCTGTGGTGATAAGCGGAAATGTTACAGCATAGCCCTCGCCCTGAGCCTTACGGCGGATCAGTTCACAACCGGCAGTGATGTTACCCCACTGGTCACCGCCGCCAATCTGGAGCTGACAGCCTTTTTCTTTAAAAAGATGATAAAAATCATAACCCTGAAGAATCATGTAACTGAACTCTGTGTAGGAAATGCCCACATCGTCACGACCGAAGCGGCCTTTTACAGACTCTTTAGCCATCATCCAGTTGATGGTGAAATGCTTACCCACATCACGAAGCATTTCAAGAAAGGAGATTTCCTTGGTCCAGTCGTAGTTGTTGACTACTTCGGCTTTTTCGCCGGTGTTTCGCTCACAGAATCCCTCAATCTGGGACTGAATATTTGCGGCCTGCGATTCAATTTTCTCAATTGAAGTGAATTCCCTTTCCTTATCCTTACCGCTTGGATCACCGATACGGCCGGTGGCTCCGCCAAGCAGAAACAAAGGGCTGTGTCCTGCTCTCTTCATGCGCACAAGGCAAAGAAGGGGAACCAGGTTACCGATGTGCAGGCTGTCGGCAGTGGGGTCGAAGCCGCAATACATGGTCTGACCGGGAGTATCCAGATACTCGCGTACCTTCTCTTCGTCAGAAACCTGATTGATCAGCCCTCGCCACTTTAGTTCATCGTAAATGTTCATTGGTTAAAACCTCTTTATTATTATTTTAGCCTGCATAGGCTTTATTGGTATTCTATTACGCTTCTGCGTTTTTTGCCTTAGGCGACCCATCTGCTCTAAACAGCAGTGGCAACCCGAAAGGAAACTTCTCAATAAACGGCTGTAAAAAGGCATTGCGTACTCCTTACCATCCATTTCAATAGAAAAGTTCCGATGAGCTTTCTGTGCACTCGCCTTAAGCTGGAATAAATTCGTCCCGCCCAACTACAAAGTCATTTCCCCGGACTTCCATGCGTTTATGGAAACAGTCTTGCCAGTATCTTCATCAATTTCAATAATGACACCCTGCAGTTCAACAGGTCCTCCGGCTACTTTCCATTTCTGGGGCAACCCGGTTACAAATCTCTTGATCACCGGCTTTGGGCTTAATCCTAGACAGGATTCAACTGGTCCGCACATGCCGGCATCGGTCATGAATCCGGTTCCATTTTCAAATACTCTGGCATCGTTGGTCTGTACATGTGTATGCGTGCCTATGAACACGCTGACCCGGCCATCCAGATACCTGCCAAGACACTGCTTCTCAGAAGTTGCCTCGGCATGGAAATCGACAAAAATTATCTTTATATCAGAATCAAGCTCCTCAAGAATCCGGTCCGCATATTTAAACGGACACTCGGACGGACTCATGAAGGTTCTGCCTTGAAGATTCAGAACAGCAACCGGCACTTCATCACGAACTCTAAAAACAGTCCAGCCCTTTCCCGGAGCACCGTCCGGAACATTAGCAGGGCGCACAATCCTATCGCTGGTGTTCATAAATGAGTACAGATTCGGGTATTTCCAGATATGATTGCCGGATGTAATTACATCAACCCCATAGCTATGGAGGTCCTGAGCATTTTTAGCGGAAAGGCCGATTCCCTGCGAAGCATTCTCCCCGTTGGCAACAACCATATCCAGCTCCAGTGAACGGCGCAGTTCACTCAGCTTCAAAGCAACGCCCTTTCGTCCAGGCCTGCCCACTATGTCACCAAGAAAAAGAATCCGCATGAATCACCCGTTTTTTAATTACCATTACAAACAAGACTCTAAAAAGAGAGCCCATAGCATACATGCTTACGCTGATCCCGGAGACTGTAGCAAAACAGAAAAAGTCAGCCTGAGTAAAATTCCAAGCGGTCGTTCTGCCTTGTTAGCTGCTCAAGCCGCTGCCAAAGCCCAAATATTAAATTATCAAAACCCATTTAATACAAATAAAAAAAGGCTGCAGAAAGCCAGCCTGTTGAGAAAGGTTCGAGTGCTTTACGCGAGATGTCGGGGAGAGTGCAGTCGGGCCTTTGTCGGCAGTCTGGCAGGATTTACGGCCCGGACGGATCCGGGCCGCATATAAACTTTATCTATTTCGCATAACCCACGGAACGACGTTCGCGGATGACTGTTACACGAATCTGACCGGGATAGGTCATATTGTTTTCAATTTTAGTGGCGATATCTTTACAGAGCATGTGTGTGTTGTCATCGGAAACGCGGTCCGCATCAACCATAACCCTGATTTCTCGTCCAGCCTGAATTGCGTATGCCTTGGAAACACCGTCAAAGCCGGTAGCGACGTTCTCAAGCTCTTCAAGACGCTTAACGTAGTTTTCCAGCAGCTCCTTACGAGCACCGGGACGGGCACCTGACAGAGAGTCAGCAGCCTGTACGAGGGTAGCCAGAACGGACTTGGGCGGAATGTCTTCATGGTGAGCCTGGATAGCATGAATGATTTCCTTGGATTCACCATGCTTTTTAGCCAGATCCGCACCGATAACAGCGTGAGGACCTTCAATCTCATGGTCTACAGCCTTACCGATATCGTGGAGCAGACCAGCGCGCTTGGCAATCTTTTCATCCATACCCAGTTCAGCAGCCATAATTCCACAGAGGAAAGCAACTTCCAGAGAGTGCTGAAGCACGTTCTGGGAAAAACTGGTACGGTACTGAAGCTGACCGATAAGCTTAACGATTTCCGGATGGATTCCGTGGACACCAACATCGAAAGTAGCCTGTTCACCGATTTCACGCAGCTTCACATCCATTTCCTGCTCGACCTTGTTGACTATGTCTTCAATACGGGCGGGGTGGATGCGTCCATCATGGATCAAACGCTCAAGAGCCTGTTTTGCAACTTCGCGTCTGAGCGGACTGTAAGCGGAAAGAACTACAGTTTCAGGTGTATCATCAATAATCAGGTCAACACCTGTAGCTGCTTCAAGAGCACGGATGTTGCGACCTTCACGACCGATAATGCGGCCCTTCATATCTTCAGAAGGAAGGGTCACTGCAGTAACAGTCTGTTCGTTGACATAATCACCGGAGTAGCGCTGAATTGCCAGGGCAAGAATTTTACGGGCTTTGCGGGCACCTTCTTCCTTGGCTTCCATCTCGATAGCACGCACCATTTTGGCAGCCTCGTGACGGGTCCGGCTTTCAATCTCAGTCATGAGCTTTTCGCGGGCTTCCTCAACTGTAAGTCCGGAAACTTCCTGAAGCTTGCGCTCATGCTCATCTTTACGTTTTTCAAGATCTTCGCGGAGTCCTTCAAGCTTCTTTTCCTGCTTGATCATGCGCTTTTCAAGGGCCACAACTTCGGATTCCTTGTTGGCAACTTTTTCAAGCTTCTGCTCAAGACGCTCCTCTTTTTCCTGGAGCCGCTCTTCCTGTTTTTTCAGGCCGCGCTCCATTTCCTTAAACTCATTCTCCTGCTCTTTTTTAAGAGCATATACCTCGTCCTGTCCCTGAAGCTTAATCTCTTTTTTCATAGCTTCAGCTTCTTTACGGGCTTCCTGGACGATTCTGTCAGCCAACCCTTGCGAGTCAGCCAGGCGCTTGGAATTCACATAGCGGTGCAATGCATACCCGCCAGCGGCACCTAGGGCCATTCCAAATAAAATCAGAAAAAAATCCCCAAACATGCCATTCTCCTTTTATAGTGACAGATCGCATCGGACCTGATTTTTTAGTACCGATCATAAGAACCGGAAAAGATTGCAATAATCTCAAATGGAGAACAGATAATATACGAGGCTGGAGGAGAGGATAGCTAGAAAGACCGACGGGACTGTAAAAACAGGATTAATTCATACACCCTTCCAGGTTGAAGGGGCTTCCCGTCTGGGAACCCCGGAGATGCCGTGTTGTCGTATTTGTTAGAACCGGGTCTAACAGGTGGGCGCTGCCCCCGGAGTTTCAGGCTTCCCGGTAAAATCCGGGCCTGCACACCACTCCGGCGATGCTTGCTCCCTTACTTTTTATATTGGTTCAAAAGCCATAGGACAACACGCACTCCCCAGGGAAATTCAGTATATCTTAAAATGTCGTGCAATGCACAACTTATCACTTCTCTAACAGCGCGTTAATTTTCTTTTCCATCGTTTCGAGCTTGCGGCTGTGTTCAAGGTAATCATCAGCAAGACTAAGCGCCAGGCAAGTAAGAAGTTTTTCCTTACTCACATCTTTGCCACCCCGCATGAGCTCACCGAATCTTTCTTCGAGCACATCTTTTGCAGCTTCTATTCTTTCTTTATCCGCATCAGTCTTAAAAGATATTTCAAGTCCGAGTACGGGCAATGTATAACGGGGCATGGCGGTCCGGCTACCAATTATCCTGTAGAATTTTATATGAATCCTTCACACTTAATCAGCGTTTCAGGCATTATAAACTCTTATTCGAGAGTACCTTCAACCTTATCAAGGAGAACCTCTATGCGATTGCGGACTTCGTCCTTACGCTGCTTCTCCTGTTCTAACTCTTCAAGAAGAAATGCATTTTCTTCTTCAAGCTGTTTGATTTTCTGCAACATTTTATCGAAACGTTCTTCCAAATGAGCGATTATTTCCATAGTTCTAACCTAATACCTTATCTTTACAAAATCAAGACTTCTTGGAAGTCCGGGAAATGTTGACCTGTCTGCCTCTGGCGACTCCCAGGTCTCCATCTTTCACATCTTTGGTGATGGTTGAACCGGCTCCTATCAGAGCGCCCTTACCAATGGTCACAGGTGCCACCAGTGCGGTATTACTACCGATAAAAGCCCCCTCACCTATTACCGTTTTGTGCTTGTTCTTGCCGTCATAGTTACAGGTGATTGTACCTGCTCCGATATTTGTACCTGCTCCGATTTCACTGTCACCGAGGTAGGTTAAATGACTGGCTTTGGCGCCTTCGCCAAGAACAGCTTTCTTCATTTCAACAAAGTTTCCGACCTTGGCCCCTTTATGAAGAACAGCCCCGGGACGTAAACGTCCGTAAGGACCGACCATGCACTCGGGGCCGACTTCAGCATCCTCAAGATGACTGTAAGCCTTGATAAGTGCATCAGCTTCAATTGTGCTGTTCAAAATTCGAACATGGGATTCTATAACAGCACCACGGCGAATTACAGTTTTTCCAAAAATTTCACAAGGCCCGCTGATCTCCACACCATGTTCAATTTCAGCTCCGGGACCGACAATAACCGACTCCCAGTTATGCAGGGTAACACCTGATTTAAGAAGCCTCACTGCAGTTCGTGTTCGTAATGCGGATTCAGCCTGAGCCAGTTCATAAGGATTATTTATCCCCATGAGATCTATAGAATTACCGCAGTTTACAGCCGTGACGTTCATGCCACATTCCACAGCTAGGTCAACCAAATCTGTAATATAATACTCCCCGCTCTTATTATTGTTGGTCAACTTACTAAGCAGACCGTCAACTGAAGATATTTTCAAGCAGTAGATCCCAGCATTGACCTCGCCTGAGACCGGGCCGTGCACAGCTTCATCGTAGTCCTTGGCTTCTACAATTGCAGTCACCTGCCCGCTTCCATCACGGGTGACCCGACCGAACTGACAGGGATCATCAGGAGTTATTGAAACAAAAGAGATATCGGCCTGATCTTCTTTAACCGAATCAAGAAAATCCTTAACGGCCTTCTCGCTTATTAGCGGAGTGTCGCCGTTTATGACAAGACAATATTCCTTGCCGCTCTCTTTAATTCGTTCCCAGCCCATCTGCAAGGCATGGCCGGTTCCAAGCTGCTCTTTCTGCAGAACAAAATTTTCTTTCATTTCCGGAAAAGCAGCCTCAACATATTCGGCACCAAATCCGACTATGGTGAAAATATTTTTACCAAGAAATGGCCCCAAAGCCTTATATACGTAGTACAGCATCGATTCGCCAAGGAGTGTTTTCAAAACCTTCGGCTTATCCGAATGCATACGGGTTCCTTTGCCTCCGGCAAGAACCAGTGCGCAAGTAAATGAATTATTCATATTGACTAGTCTCCAATATTAGTTGCTTGGGACTAGTTAACAGTTTGCTGCTTCTGAGTAAATGCGTAACGAAAAAAAGACTTATTTATTTTTTCAAAATTTTCAGAAGGATATGTCGCTACTTTAATAATTTATTACTTGTTGTTTAATTAGAAGATTCAAAACCGATACAGCACATTGCCACCAGCGCCTCTAAAAGCAGCAACCTACTGTTTTCAGATAAAAAAAAGGAGCAGACTGAGTAAACAGTCTGCTCCATGATAGCCATGGGGCTTTAAAGCTGAAACTAAGCTCTAGTGAGTGGTAGTCCCGGCCTTTTGGGCCGCATCTTTGCAGCTGAGTCGTGCAAGAGCTCTCTGAAGAGCAGCCTGTGCGCGAGCAGATTCAATGCGATCCTGTGCTTTAGCCAAACGAGCCTTCGCTTTTTCCTGAGCTTTCTGAGCCCGAGCGATGTCGATCTCAACGGCCTTTTCAGCAACTTCGGCGAGAATGGTCACTTTATTGTTTCCTACTTCGGCAAAGCCGCCGGAAACAAAGATATAGTGAGTTTTGGCACCATCTTTAAAGTAGAGGTTACCTACGCCAAGAGCCGAAAGAAAGGGTATGTGATTGGCCATAATACCAAACTCACCCTCAATCCCGGGAGCGCCGACATAGTCGACTTCCTGAGAAAGGACCTTGCGATCAGGAGTAACGATTTCCAAAAGGAGCTTACTAGCCATAATCGCGTCCTATGCTATTTGTTTTTCTCTTTTTCGATGGCTTCTTCGATTGCGCCAACCATGTAGAAAGAGTTTTCAGCCATGTCATCGTATTCGCCGTCAAGGATGCCTCTGAAAGCCTTAACAGTGTCCTCGAGCTTTACGTAAACGCCGGGGGTACCGGTGAAAACTTCAGCAACGTGGAAGGGCTGGGAGAGGAAACGCTGGATGCGGCGTGCACGTGCAACAGTCTGCTTATCTTCATCGGACAGTTCGTCCATACCGAGAATGGCGATGATGTCCTGAAGGTCTTTATATTTCTGCAGAACCATCTGTACTTCACGAGCAGTATTGTAGTGTTCAACACCAAGGATGTTGGGGTCGAGAATACGGGAGGTGGAGTCAAGAGGGTCAACAGCAGGGTAAATACCAAGCTCTGCAATCTGACGGGAAAGAACGAGAGTACCGTCAAGGTGAGAGAAGGTGGTTGCCGGTGCGGGGTCAGTCAAGTCATCCGCAGGTACGTAAACTGCCTGAACAGAGGTAATGGAACCTTTGTTGGTAGAAGTAATACGTTCCTGAAGTCCACCAAGGTCAGTACCAAGAGTAGGCTGGTAACCAACAGCAGAAGGCATACGACCGAGAAGTGCGGATACCTCGGAACCTGCCTGGGTGAAACGGAAGATGTTATCAATAAAGAGAAGAACGTCTTCACCTTCAACATCACGGAAGTACTCAGCGATGGTCAGAGCGGTCAGTGCAACACGAGCACGTGCTCCCGGAGGTTCGTTCATCTGGCCGTATACGAGAGCAGACTTCTCAAGAACGCCTGCGTCTTTCATTTCATGATAAAGGTCGTTACCTTCACGGGTACGCTCACCAACACCAGCGAAGCAGGACTTACCACCGTGCTGCTTTGCAATGTTGTTAATCATTTCCATCAGAATAACGGTTTTACCAACACCTGCGCCGCCGAAGAGGCCCATTTTACCACCCTTGGGGAAGGGAACGAGCAGGTCAACAACCTTGATACCGGTCTCGAGGAGTTCAACCTTGGTGGACTGCTCGGTGAATTCAGGAGCAGCACGGTGAATGGGGAGAGATTCTTTAGCATCGATGGGGCCCAGTTCATCAACAGGACGACCAACAACGTTAAGGATACGACCCAGTACACCTTCACCAACGGGAACGGAGATGGACTGACCGGTTGCTACAACTTCCATGCCGCGAACGAGACCTTCGGTAGCGTCCATAGCGATGGTACGAACAACGTTGTCACCGAGGTGCTGTGCAACCTCACACACCAGGTCAGGTGCGTCGGTGTTGTTCGGGTTGTCAATCTCGACCGCGGTCAGAATGTTGGGCAATTGCCCTTCAGGAAATTCGACGTCAACAACCGCGCCGATAACCTGAACAATTTTACCTGTAACTTTACTCATCAGAGTAACCCCCTATATTATCCTTTCAGCGCTTCTGCGCCGCCGACAATGTCCATAAGATCCGCGGTAATAGCGGCCTGCCTGGTTTTGTTGTAAAGCAGAGTCAGAGTTTCGGTCATGTCATCGCATGCTCTGGATGCGTTATCCATTGCAGCCATACGTGCAGCGTGTTCACTGCAGGATGTGTCGAGCAGACCTCTGTAAACCTGAACTTTAACAAAACGGGGCAGCAGCTCCGCGAGAAGACCTTCAACAGAAGGCTCGTAAATGTATTCGCTGGAAGCACCGGACTCTGCTTCTTCACCTGCTGTCTCAGAAGACATGGGCAGGATCTGGAGGGTTTCCGGAGGCTGGCTGCCAACGTTTACGAACTTTCCGAAAACGAGGTAAACTTCATCAAGCTCTTCAGCAAGGTAGGCATCGATAACTTTGTTACCGATAGATGCGGCAAGGTTGAAGTCGAAAGCGCTCATATCATCGGTATAAGCTTCGATGATTTCGTGCTCAGTCTTCTTGATTGCAGCTGCACCTTTTTTACCTACGCAGTAGAACTTTACATTCTTACCTTCGGCCTTCTTCTTTGCAGCCAATCTAAGAGCTGCATTTATCATATTCGCATTAAAACTACCGCAAAGTCCGCGATCGGAAGTGGTGAGCACAATGCCGACACTTTTGATCTCTTCGTGGACTTCAAGCAGCGGATGAACGGAAGATTCCGCACCTGCTGCCAGATCGCCGAGCATTTCATAGAATTTGTCAGCGTAGGGGCGGAAGCGCTCAATTCTGTCCTGAGCACCACGCAGCTTCGCCGACGCAACCATGTTCATGGCTTTGGTGATCTGCTTAGTCTTTTTAATACTGACAATCTGGTTCTGGACATCCTTAAGAGAAGCCATCAGTACCTCCCAGGATTAAGCTGTGAAACCTTTATTGAACTCTTCCAGAGCGGCCTTCAGCTTGCCTTCGATTTCGTCATCAAGAGCACCTTTGGTCTTGATTCCTTCCAGAATTTCAGGCTTTGCGTTAGCGATGAATTCCTGAAGTTCGTCTTCATATTTACGTACGGCAGTTACAGGTACTTCATCCATGTAGCCGCGAGTACCGGCGTACAGAGAAATAACCTGCTCCATAACGTTCATGGGCTTGTACTGAGGCTGCTTAAGAAGCTCAACCATGCGGGCACCGCGGTTCAGCTTCAGCTGGGTGGCCTTATCGAGGTCAGAACCGAAAGCTGCGAATGCTGCCAGTTCACGATACTGTGCGAGGTCAAGACGCAGAGTACCAGCAACCTGCTTCATAGCTTTAATCTGAGCAGCACCACCAACTCGGGATACGGAGAGACCTACGTTAACAGCAGGACGGATACCGGAGTTGAAGAGGTTGGGCTCAAGGTAAACCTGACCATCGGTAATGGAGATAACGTTGGTCGGAATATATGCGGATACGTCACCGGCCTGGGTTTCAATGATGGGCAGTGCAGTCAGAGAACCAGCACCGAGGTCATCATTTACCTTGCAGGAACGCTCAAGGAGGCGTGAGTGCAGGTAGAAAACGTCACCGGGGTATGCTTCACGTCCTGGAGGACGACGAAGCAGGAGAGACATCTGTCTGTAAGCAACTGCCTGCTTGGAAAGGTCATCGTATGCGATCAGAGCGTGCTTGCCGCCGTCACGATAGTATTCAGCCATGGTTGCACCGGTGTATGCAGAAATGAACTGCAGAGGTGCAGGCTCGGAAGCAGTTGCAGAAATGATGGTGGTGTATTCCATTGCACCGTGCTTACGGAGAATGTCAGCAACCAGAGCAACGGATGCTTTCTTCTGACCGATCGCTACGTAGAAGCAGTGGATACCGGAATCTTTCTGAGCGAGGATAGCGTCAACGCAGATAGCGGTTTTACCGACCTGACGGTCACCGATAACGAGTTCGCGCTGTCCACGTCCGATGGGGGTCATAGCGTCAATAGCTTTAAGACCGGTGTACATGGGCTCATGTACGGATTTACGGGCGATGATACCGGGAGCTTTAAGCTCAACGGGACGCTCTTCTTTAGCTTCAATGGGTCCAAGACCATCGATGGGCTGACCCAGAGGGTTAACAACGCGGCCCATGACTGCGTCACCAACGGGTACGGAGAAGAGTTTACCGGTACGTTTTACCGGATCACCTTCTTTAATACCGGTATCGTCACCAAGGAGTGCAACACCGACGTTATCTTCTTCGAGGTTGAGAACCATGCCCATCAGGCCGCCGGGGAACTCAAGAAGTTCCATAGCCATTGCGTTCTCAACACCATGAACACGAGCAATACCGTCACCAACGTACAGTACGGTACCGGTTTCGCTCATCTCGACCTTAGACTCATAATTCTGAATCTGATCTTCAATGATTTTGCTGATTTCTTCCGCTTTAATCTGCATGGCCCTATACACCCCTTTTAATCTGTTCTTTCATCATTTGCAGCTGTGCGCGAATGCTTGCATCAAGAACCTTGTCGCCAACCTGAAGGACAACACCGCCGAGGATGTCTTTGTCCATTGCGAACTCGAGCTCGAGTTTGCAGTTCAGCTGTTCTTCAAGACGAACTTGGATATCTTTCTGACGCTTAGCAGTCAGTTTGACTGCAGTCACGAGCTTGCCTCGGACGACACCCTGGACTTTATCCAGCATTCCAGCGAAATCGCTTGCGATTTCGGGAAGTACCGGAAGGCGTCCTTTGTCGGCCAAAAGGCTGCAAAAGTTTTTAACCACAGGTCCTGCCGAGGTCTTCTCAAGCAGTTTTTCAAGTACGGATTTCTTTTCATCCGCACTGAAAACAGGATTCTGGAAGAGCCTCAGGGCCTCCGGGGATTCTTCCAGGATCTGGGACAACTCGGACAGTGCCTTACCAAACGCCGCGAGGTCATTCTCTCCCTGCTTCTGGCCAACAGAGAACAGTGCCTTGGCGTATCTGCGTGAGACTATGTTCCCGGTCAATTGAGCACCACCTTAGTTAAGTATTCATCCACGAGCTTCTCATGCTGAGCTTTGGTCAGCTTGCTCTTGACGATTTTCTCAGCGGCTTCAATGACTTTATCAGCCATTTCTGCGCGCATTTCGTCGAGGGCAACGTTGACTTCCTGTTCAGCGGAGACCTTGGCTTGAGCTTTGATCTGCTCTGCAGTCTGCTCTGCCTTCTGGATAATCGCTGCCTTCATGGCCTCGCCCTGAGTCCTGGCTTCGGAAAGGATAGCATCCTTTTCCTGCTCCAGATTGGCAATGCTGGTCTCAACGTCACGGAGTTTCTTCTCTGCTGCTTCCTTGCGGGACTGCAGATCGTTAAGCTCCTGTTTGATTCCTGCCTGGCGACCTTTAAAGAGACCGGCAATTTTCTCGCCGGCGAACTTGTAAAGGATACCAAGAACCAGAATCAGGTTGAGTACACGCCAACCGAAGTTTGCCCAGGGAATCTCGTGCGCTCCTTCTCCTCCGCTTGCATAGGCTGCGCCTGCTGCTAACAGAACAGAAAGAACGGTGGTTGCCATGATCATGTTTTTCCGCTTCAAGGCTAAACCCCCCTTCGATATTGATTAGGCCTAGCCAAGAACCTTGGCTGTAACCTTCTGAGCAAATGCTTCAACTTCGCCACCAAGAACTTTCATTGCTGCACCCTTGTCAGATGCAACTTCTGCACGAGCTTCCTTCATAGTTGCTGCTGCAACTTTGCCGGCTTCGTTAAGCAGGTTCTGTTCCTGAGCGGCTCCCTGTTCTTTGAAGTCATTCCGGATGTCCATGCCCTCTTTGCGGGCACCGTCCAGAGCAGCTTCGTAATCCTTAACCTTTGTGTCGGCCATCTCGGTAAAGTTTTCTACTTTAGAGAGCTGATCGCTCATGAGTTCCGCACGTTTGCGAATGATTTCGCGGATCGGACGAAACATGAGAAGGTTGAGAACAAGAAGGGTGATGATGAAGTTCGCTAACTGGATAAAAAAGCTAATATCTAAATCAATCATGCCTGCTCCCGAAAAGGTTGTGAATTTTTGTCCAAAGTCAGTCGCGGTGTAGCTAATTTTAGAGGTTGTGTCAAAGGGTTTTTCAATTTGAACTGCTTACTTTTCCCTTTTCAGCCCCCGTAAACACTGGCTTGTTATTTTTTTAACTAATTTCTTGATTTTCTGTTTCAGATGCTTCCGGGGCCGTGGAAGTCATGGTAACTCGACCTTCAAGAACGGCTCCTTCCTCAACCACAAGAACGGGAGTGAGGAGGTTTCCCTGAAGGTTTGCTGTCTTATGAAGAACAGCCTTTTCCTTGGCATACACTTCGCCGGTAACCTTACCGCTGAGAACCAGCTGGCCGACCTTGAGAACACCTTCCACACGGGCTTCCTTGCCCACAACCAGTGTTCCTTCAGATTCAACTTCACCATTGAAATTACCGTCGATGCGCACAGCACCCTGAAAATTGAGCTTTCCCTGATAATCAGTTCCACTGCCTAAGAATGCATTTATTTCGTCTCTTGCCATTTGGGCTCCTTTCTCCCCTGCGCCGTTTTTTGAAAATCCGAACATACGGCTTAATTACCCCTGTTTAAAGACATAACGCCTCATGGAAACGTTTAAAACGAGCCCCACAAGACAAAGGTTAACTACGGTGCCGCTGCCCCCGTAACTGATGAATGGTAAAGGGATTCCTACTACGGGCATTAGTCCGAGGACCATACCCATATTGATTAGGATTTGCCAGAAGAAATAAAAGAACACGCCTGCAGCAAGATAGCTGCCGAAAAGGTCTTTTGCCTCCCTGGCTGTCACCACCATCTGGTAGAGGAATACGCAGAACATGGTCAGCAGCGACAGTGCCCCTACAAAACCCCATTCCTCGCCAAAAACGGCTATCGCAAAATCAGTATGTTTTTCCGGCAGAAATCGCAGCTGCGACTGAGTTCCGCCTAAAAATCCTTTTCCCCATATCTGGCCGGAACCGATGGCGATTTCAGACTGGATTATGTGGTACCCGGCACCGAGAGGGTCGCTGGCCGGATTCATGAACGAGACAATCCTTCGTTTTTGATAGTCATGCAGGAACAACCACCCCACCGGAATAAGGCAGGGCCCGATTATTGCCAATGTTTTGAAAAGTTTCGGGGTAAGCCCCCTGTAAAGGATCATTCCGCCCAGAATCAGCAGAATGTTCAACCCGGACCCAAGGTCGGGCTGGGTGATGACCATACCGGCAGGAATCAAGCCGACTCCCACAACGTATGCAAGTTTCTTAACGTCAAGAGGATCGCTGCTGCGGGACAGAATCTTAGCCCCGATGACCAGGATCGTAATTTTAGCCATTTCACTTGGCTGAAAGTTGAAAAAGCCAAGATCCAGCCAACGGCGTGCGCCGTAAATGGTCTTTCCTACAAACGGAACGGCTAAAAGCAGAACCACCGTTACCAGAAAGAGCGGCCAGGCTATGGTTTCCAGATGCCGGTAATCAAAAAGCATGAAAGTTATCATCCCGGCAAACCCCATGAGTCCCCAGATGAGCTGCTTCTGATAGAAAGAACTTACACTCATCCCTTCCTCAAGACGAAAACCGCTTGCAGAATACAGGTTGAGCACACCGACAAAGAAGAGCATGGCCGCAAGCCCCAGCAGGAACCAGTTCATGTGTGTGAGAAGTCTTCTGTCTATGGGTGACATTTATTTCCTGTCCTTTTTTGCTGGATTCTTGCCTTTGAAAAGATGGTCATAAACGGCTTTCACTATTGGCCCGGCACCGGAACTCCCGTGAAGCCCGTGCTCTACCATGCAGACAACAACATACCGCTCGGCACCCTTCTCAGCAAAACTGGCCATCCATGCATGGTCACGATACTTGTACGGGATATCCTCATCTTTCATTTTCTTCAGCTCGTCAGTCAGCTTGACCACCTGAGCTGTCCCGGTCTTTCCGCCGACAACCACGCCCTTCATCCGAAGTCTTCGAGCAGTACCGCGTTCACCATCTACGGTTTCGATCATGGCTTTACGGATCAGCTCCCGCTGATGATCAGTCAAAGGGATATGTCCCTGCTCTTCAGCCGGTTCACCGGCCAGAAGCTGCGGACGCAGGAGCCTGCCGCCGTTTATGAAAGCTGATATAGCTCTTGCCACCTGCAACGGTGTGACAAGGGTATACCCCTGACCGATGGAGAAGTTCAGGTTTTCACCGGGATGCCAGATCTCACCGAATCTCTTTTTCTTCCACTGCCGGGTGGGAATAAGCCCTGCCTTCTCATGGGGAAGAGCAATGCCGGTCACTTTGCCGTAACCTGAATTACGGGCAAACTCACTCAGCCTGTCCACTCCGAGCTTCATGCCCAGTTTGTAGTAATAAACGTCGCAGGACTGAACCAGAGACTTCTCAAGATCCGTCTCCCCGTGCCCGCCCCTTCTCCAGCAGCGAAATGTATATTTACCCAGCTTGGTATACCCGGGACAGTAAACTGTATCTTCAGGTGTGATCACGCCGTAATGCAGCCCGGCGCCTGCAACTGTCATCTTAAAAACGGATCCCGGTGGATATACAGATTGGATCACGCGGTTCTGCAAAGGTGTTCGGGGATCATCCCGCAACTCCTCCCACTGTTTTTTGCTCAAACCAGTAGTAAACGCATTGTTATCGTAGGAAGGAGCACTGACAAAAGCCAGTATCTGACCGTTATCAGGATTCATGACCAGCACTGACCCGGCTTTACCTTCCAGCAGCCTGCCCCCGAGTTCCTGAAGGTCGAGATCAATTGAAAGGTCAATGTTTTCACCGGCAACCGGCGGCGTCAGAATGCGCTCCTTAAGCCTTCTCCCGGTAGCATCAACTTCGCCCTGGCGGCGTCCCTTGATTCCACGGAAACGCTTCTCCAGAACATATTCAAGTCCCTGCTTACCGACGTAGTCGCCAACAGCGAGATCAGAATCCTCCTCAAGCTCCTCCTCATCCACTTCTGCAACATACCCCAGAACATGTGAAAGGAGAGGACCCTGAATATATTTACGGCGGGGTCGAACTACCACCTCAAGTCCCGGCCAGTGCAAAGAATTACCTTCGATCAGGGCAACCTGCTCGAAGGTAAGATTGGGAACAAGAATAAGAGGCTCAAAAGGCTTAACCCTGCGTCTTGATTTCTTAAAGGTTTTTTTTATTTTCGCCAGCTCAACCCCGGTCCATTTGGATACGGTTTCAAGGGTGGCTTCAAGATCCTTGCAATCCTCCCGGACAATTCCCAGAGCATAAGCGGGTTCATTCACCGCAAGCAACTTGCCGTTACGATCCCGGATCAATCCTCGGGGAGCATAAAGGCTGTCCTGACGCAGCTGGTTGTTCCGGGCCTGTTCTGAAAAATAGTCACCCTTGTGTATCTGTAGATACCAGAAACGAAGAGCGAAAATACAGAAGAGAAGAAGAATCAGTCCCTGCAAAAGCAGGAGACCGTTTTTGGGAGGACTTTGTTTCTTGGATTCATGCAGACTCATGTTTTGCCCCTGCCGGAAAAATATACTTCAACAACAGCCACTCAGCCGGAAAAACCAGAGCCTGAACAACACCTTCGTAAACATAACGATCAAGCACGAAAGTCATATCTGCAAGCATGGACATCATGAAAGTCAATCCGATGTGCACAACCCCGAGCATACAACCGCACAGCATTGCAAACATAGTGGACTGAACATCGAAAAACATTTCTCCCCCGCGATACAGGGCCAGAATGGAAAGATACCAGACAATGGAATATCCGAAAGGCAGGCCGCCGACACCGTCCTGAATGAGAGCCCAGACAAGTATCAGCCAGAAAACGTAAGTTCGTTTGTTAAGCTGGATGCATAACAGAATCCCGGGAGCCAGAAAATCAATGCCGGGAACCATTTTCTGGCCCCAGACTGCAACAAAAGTGAATGCTGCCCACCAGAAAATAAAAGGCATAATTAATCTCCCGGAGTTACTGTAGCGTTCGTTGAGTTCGTGGAATTAGAAACAGGCGCTTTGAGCAGAAGAAGAACTTCTTCGGTATTCTCCATGTCCACCAGAGGAAGCGCCTCAACTTTAAGAAAAAGCGAAATATCCGAACGCTCAACAGAAACAATACGTGCAACAGGGAGCCCTGGGGGAAAAAGACCAGCCAGACCGGAGGTTACCAGAATCTCCCCTTCATCAACAGGAGCATTAAGCTTCATGTACTTTACGCTAAGAGGCTCTCCCTCTCCATTGCCGATAAGAAGACCGGCGGAGCGATGGACCTGCCCCCGAACGGAGATGCGACTGTTGCGGTCAGTAACCAGCAACGCTTTGGAGGCACTCAGCCCGGGTTCAACAACCCTGCCCATTACTCCATCCGGAGACAGGACAGGCGTATCTGGTCCGACCCCGGACACAGCGCCCTTAGACAGAATTACAGAATCAAGAGCAGCCGAAGGTCCCATTCTATGAGCAATTATTCTGACACCTTCAGTTTTCCAGCCTTCCACAGGCTCCATTTTCAATAGTTCCTGAAACCTATCGGCTTCGGCAGCCTTTTCACGCAGCTTCATTATTTCAAGGCGCATAAGACTGTTCTGGGAACTGAGTTGATCGTTGATTTCTCTCAGCCCAACCAGATAAACATAG
The DNA here is from genome assembly GCA_963676495.2 of Maridesulfovibrio sp. Lineage (GTDB taxonomy): Bacteria > Desulfobacterota > Desulfovibrionia > Desulfovibrionales > Desulfovibrionaceae > Maridesulfovibrio. Next base: position 1,637,797 of record CAXXRF010000003.1, read on the forward strand.
CGATCTATGAATGAAACAACCTGATCATGAGCCCATTCACCGGGCCAGAGAACCCATTTGACCACTTCCAATCCGGTAAATCCGGAAAGACGATCAAGCTGTCCCGACCTCAGATTCCATGAATACAGGCTGAGATAGACAAAAAGGCCGATAATCACGGCAATAGCGGCACGCTTAAGCTTCACAATTAATCCTCTGAAGGTAACAGGGATCTATAAAAACGCTGAATCAGAATGAAAAAGCTATAACGCAAAACACAAAAAAAGGGTCACAGGGACTTATGTTCAATCCCCGCCCCCTTTTTTGAACCGGATTTCTGAGGACATAGCTTTTTCCAGACCTAAGTCCGGCAAAAACTATGCCCTCAGCCGTAACCGGTGCACTCGATTCCTCCGCGGCAAGCGGAGTTAATCAATAGTTACGTCTTTATAGATGTTTATTTCATCTAAAGCTCTACCGGAGCCGACAACAACAGCATCCAGAGGTCTGTCCACCACAGTAATGGGCAGATGAGTCTCCTGACTGAGAAGCTGATCCAGACCTTTGAGCATGGCACCGCCGCCGGTAAGCACAATACCACGGTCTACAATGTCGGCTGCGAGTTCAGGCGGAGTCTGTTCAAGGGCAACGCGTACACCCTGAACAATTGAATCAACCTGTTCGGAAATAGCTTTCCTGATCTCCTCGGAGGTGATTAGGATATTCTGAGGAATACCGGTCACAAGATCACGTCCCTTGACTTCCATCTCCAGTTCCTCTTCCAGAGGGAAGGCGGAACCTATTTTGATCTTGATGGATTCGGCAGTGGATTCACCGATGAGCATGGAATATTTACGCTTAACATGCTGCATGATGGCTTCATCCATCTTGTCACCGCCGACCCGGACAGAACGGGCATAAACGATGCCGGAAAGGGAGATAACCGCAATCTCGGAAGTACCGCCGCCGATATCAACTACCATGTTGGAGGTAGGTTCGGTGATAGGCAGATTTGCACCTATCGCTGCCGCCATGGGCTCTTCAATAAGATAAACCTCACGGGCACCGGCACTCTGGGCACTTTCCTTAACCGCCCTTTTCTCAACCTGGGTAATACCGGTAGGTACACAGATCATGATCCGGGGGCGGACCAGTCGGCGGCTGTTATGGACTTTTGAAATGAAATGACGCAACATGGCCTCAGTAACCTCGAAATCGGCAATAACACCGTCTTTCATAGGTCTGATGGCAACAATGTTGCCGGGGGTACGGCCAAGCATCCTCTTGGCTTCCAAGCCAACGGCAAGAACCTTACTACCTCCGTTGATGTCCCTCTTAACTGCAACAACCGAAGGCTCGCTGAGCATAACACCTTTGCCCTTAACATAGACCAAGGTGTTAGCTGTACCGAGGTCGATTGCAAGGTCACTGGAAAACGAACCGAGTATCTTGTCAAAAATTGAAGCCATATTTAACCGGAAACTCCAAAAAAATGTGATTCTAAAATAAAAACGGGCCGCGTACGGACGGGCGCCTGTCTATCAAAAGAAATTAATAGGTGTTAACTAGCAGAAGAACCAAGCACAAGCAACACATTACACGAGTAATGCTGTTACGCTTTTTTCAGCGCAGTTAAAGGGGTCAGCGACTTTCCAGACAGTCCAGCGTGACTTTTTCCGATATTAACCCGCCTTTCATTATCAACTGGAATTGACTGTCTTAGAAAATACAAGGAATTATTATGCTTCGTTTTTACGGACTTGCCGCAAGGCTGAGGCAGACCTTTGGCGAAAGAGTCCAAAAGATACCACTTGATTTCGGTTTCACCTGCCCCAACAGGGACGGATATATTTCTCAGGAAGGATGCATTTTCTGCAGTCCTCAAGGTTCAGGATCGGGACTTCACGCCAAATCAATGTCCATCCCCGAGCAATGGGCCCACTGGCAGAAAAAACTCGATAAACTTTATACAGCCAAGCTTTATCTTGCCTACCTGCAATCGTATTCCAATACCTATTGCTCAATTGAAGAGCTTAAGTGTGCGTTAAGTCAGCTACATGGCCTTGAAGGACTGGCCGGGATATGCATCGGAACCAGGCCCGACTGTCTGGACGATGAAAAACTTGAGTTCATCCGCGGATTGAATCTTCGCGAAACCTGGCTCGACCTCGGACTGCAAAGCTCCAATGACCAAACTCTTGAACGCATCAACAGGGGACACGATTCCAAATGCTTTGCTGATGCGGTCCACCTTGCTGATGCTCATGGCATTGCTGTCTGCGCCCATGTGATTGCAGGGCTCCCCGGTGAGGGAGAAAAGGAGTTTCTCGAGTCTGTCGAATTTCTAAACAAACTCCCCATACGCGGAATCAAGTTCCACAACCTTTTTGTTGGTAAGGGAACTCCACTCCACAAATTATTTAAAGCAGGACAATATGCTCCTCTTGAGCAGGAAAGCTATATTTCCATGCTGCTCAAGGCAATCTCCATACTGCGCCCCGACATTGTTATTCATCGTCTTAAAGCCGACGCTGTCCCAGGAGAGCTGATCGCTCCTGAATGGGTTCAGAAAAAACGCATAGTCTTGAATGAAATCGAAAAAAGCATGAAGGCACAGAACATCTGGCAGGGATGTGCAAGGTCAGACGCTTCTTCCAATCCTCCGGAATGGTTTGATCCTCAGTTCAACTCTCCATTTTGATACAGAATCCCTTTCTTAGCCCTTTATGATTTACAATTACCCGTAAACATGGGTAATTATGGCAAAAGGAATTTAACCTTGCCTCTGTCGATAATAGTTTCTACTTTCAGTAAAAGATCGCCTGAAATTTAATTCTTTTAGCAGGTACATCATGAATGAAAAGTTCTACAAGCAAATATTCGATTCCATAACAGACGGGATATATTACTTAAACAAAAGCGGAACCATCACATACTGGAATACGGGAGCTGAGAGAATTTCAGGGTATGGTGCTTCAGAAGTTCTGGGAAAAGGATGCAAGGACAACCTGCTGCGCCATGTAGATGAGAACGGTGTTGATCTTTGCACGAACGGCTGCCCTCTGGAAGCGACAATGACTGACGGCATTATCCGTGAAGCCACAGTTTTCATGCACCATAAAATGGGTCACAGACTGCTGATCAACGTTAAGTCATTTCCTTTGACTGATGCTTCAGGAAAAATAAATGGTGCTGCTGAAGTTTTTACCGAAATAAGGAAAAGCAACGACCTTGCGCATGAGCTTGAACTTTTGCGTAAAGAAGTCATGACCGACCCCCTGACGGGGATGGCAAACCGCCGTTGTCTGGATGTCACAGCAATACATTTTGAAGAATCAATCAGAAACAACAAACTTAAATTCGGAGTCCTTTTCATCGATATTGATCACTTCAAAAAGGTGAATGACAGGCATGGACATAAGCTTGGAGATCAGGTTCTGAGCATGGTAGCCAAGACTGTCAGCTCTGCTTTGCGTCCGCCCGAAATAGCCAGCCGCTGGGGAGGAGAGGAATTTGTCGTTCTTGCTCCCGGTATTGATGAAAAAGGATTGGCAGTACTAGCTGAACGCCTCCGAAAACTGATTGAACTGTCATGGATAGATACCATACTCGGAAAATTATCCGTAACAGCATCATTCGGCGGGACCATGGTCAGGCCGGACGAAACAATTTGTTCTGCAATCCACCGGGCCGACTCTCAGCTGTATTTAAGCAAGCAGGCAGGACGAAACTGTATTCATATTGACGGCGAAAAATATGGGTCATAATTTTTTATACTGTTCCATGGCAGATACGAGAAACGGCCTGCATCCCATAAGGAGCAGGCCGTTTCAAGCACGGTCAAGAGGGTGAGGATGTAAAAATCTATTTACCTACCTTTCTCTGCATCTTTGCACGGATATAAATAGCAATCATATTCATACCAAGCACAAGCGAGATAAGAACAAGGGAGGTTCCGTACTGGATGTGCCTTGTCTTTTCGATTTCAGTACCGGCTGTTGCAAGAACGTAAATGTGGTAGGGAAGCGCCATTACGTCGTCAAAAATAGACTGAGGCATGTCCGGTGTAAAAAATACGGCAGCAGTAAACATGATTGCTGCGGTTTCACCTGCGGCTCTGGAAAGAGTCAGGATTGAGCCGGTAAGCATTCCGGGAAGTGCTGCAGGAAGAACCACCTTGTAAATGGTCTGCCACTTGGTCGCCCCCAGCCCCAAAGAGGCTTCACGGTAAGTCTGGGGAACAGACTTCAAGGCCTCCTCGGAAGCACCGATAACCAGAGGTAGAGCCAACGCGCCAAGAGTACAGACTCCGGCCATGATACTGACCCCCATCCCCAGCACGGTGACAAACAGAGACAAGCCGAACAGGCCGAATACAACTGAAGGCACACCGGCCAGGTTATTGATTCCCAGACGGATAATGCGCACCAGTCTTGGCGAGGTTGCGTACTCATTGAGATAGATGGCTGTGGCTATGCCCCAGGGAAGTGCTATCATCAGCGCCCCGTAGCTGAGTACAATTGTCCCCACGATACAAGGAAAGATCCCTCCCTCTGTCATGGAGTTTCTGGGTGCTTCTGTGAGGAATTCCCAACTCATGGCGGGCAGCCCATAGTAAAGTACGAATCCACAGATAATCAGCAGAGCTATGCCATTAATGGCTGCAGCTCCTTTGAAAAGCATAAAAACAAACTTCTGAATCTTCTCCCTCATGGAGTAGTTGCCCTGTCCTGGGTTAATCATGGTCTCTGCGACCTGGTCATTACTTTCCATCATTGAATTGACTTGCTCTACAGTTTCAGCGGAGTTGTTCATTCTCATTCCCCGTTGGTTTTACGTCCGTACACTCAGGCTACAGGGTGGCGGAGCCGACCTGTTTGTACTTGTGGGAAACATAATCTGCCACAAGGTTGAATGCCATTGTGAAAAGGAAAAGCACCATGCCGATAGCAAAGAGTGCGTAATAATGTTCACTGTGGTACGGGGCCTCGCCCATTTCAGCAGCAATGGACGCGGGCATGGGGCGTACCGGATCAAAGATTGAAGTGGGCAGCAGCCCTGCGCCCCCGGCAACCATGAGAACAACCATGGTTTCACCGATTGAACGGGCCATACCCAGAATAACTCCAGTAGAAATACCGGACAGGGATGCGGGCACCATCACCTTGTAAATGGACTGCCAGTGAGTAGCGCCAAGGGCCAGAGAAGCTTCTTTCAGCTCTGCAGGAACAGAGTAAAGGGCATCCTCGGAAATACTGGTAATGGTCGGTACAGCCATAAAGGCCAGCATAACTGAAGCGTTGAAAAGGTTCAGCCCCACCGCAATATCAAAAGTGTTCTGCAGAAAAGGAGCAACAACAACCATACCGAAAAAACCGATTACGACAGATGGAAGTGCTGCCAGCATTTCTACAGCCGGTTTTACAATGCTGCGAACTCTGGGGGAGGCAATTTCAGCAAGATAAATCGCAGTCATGACTCCAAGGGGAATCGCAATCAATGAAGAAAGCAGAGTAACAGCTCCTGAGCCGACAATAAGAGGCCAGATTCCCAGGGCCGGAGGTTCTTCAGTGGGATACCACTCAAACCCGAAAATAAAATCTGTAAAGGAAACATGCTTGAATACTGGCAAGCCTTCGACAAAAAGAAATACCATAATGAGAAAGAGCACCAGAACTGAAGTGAATGCGGTGACGAGAAAGCATGAGTGGATGATTCGTTCAATTGTGCGTCTACCGAGATTCAGACGGGATAATGCAAATATGACAATGCCGGCCAATCCGAGAACAACACTGAAAACATACCATCCGGTAGAACGGGATGAAACCATGTGCAATGCACTGTCTTTAATAAGCTGCAAAGTTTCCTTGTCACCTTTGTTCTTACCCATGACTGCGGAATCTGTGCGAACATAGGTATAAATTCTGTTGAGCTCCGAATCGAGATCCTTCACCCGGAGTTCCTTTTCTGCTGCAGTAAGCCCTGATTCTTCGGTGCCTTCAGAAACTTCATGGGTGGAAAGCATCATGACTTTCTTGAGTGCGCCTATGGCACTCATGGAATAGTCACCCCGCTGCTCCACCTTCTCTACAGCGGAAATAAAAATCTGTTCAGCTTCAGTTTTGATACCGAGTTTATATGCATAAACTCCGGTCACAACTGCAAGTATGATGAGAAGTAAACAGATGTTACGGGACGTAATCACGATTTTTCCCCTGATAAATTTTTTTTAGAATCTATTTAGCGTAAAATCTCCGGGAGGCTCCAGCCTCCCGGAGTATTCATATATCGGACCCGGTTTCCGGCTTACCTGTAATTATTTTACAGGGATAAAACCGGTGTCAGCAGCAAGTTTCTGACCGGCGGGGCTCATCATGAAATCAATAAGAGCTTTAACTTCGCCGGAAGGCTTGCCGGGGGTGTAGAGGTTCAGGCCGCGGGAAATAGGGTAGGAACCATCTTTAGCGGTTGCAACGCTTGCGCTTACGCCGTTAACGGAAACACCCTTGAGTTCTTTGTTCAGGTAAGCAAGACCAACGTAACCGATGGATTTTTTGTTCTTGGCAACAGCCTGTGCAACTGCACCGTTGGATGCCTGAAGAAGAGCACCGGGGAATACACGATGTTTCTTGCCGTCTTTCTTCATTACTTTGCTCTTCCAGCAATCGTAGGTACCGGAAGAAGTGTCGCGGGAAATAACAACGATCTTGGAATCTTCACCGCCAAGCTCTTTCCAGTTGGTAATTTTACCGGTGTAGATACCGAAGAGCTGATCTTTGGTCATGGCACCTACAGGGTTGGCGGGGTTTACGACAGGAACGATGCAGTCAAGAGCAACGATGAACTGTTCGGGAGCACGGCCGTTATCGGTTGCTTTCTGAACTTCAGCTGCTTTCATGTCACGGGACATCATTGCGATGTCGGTGGTACCGTCGATGAGAGCCTTTGCGCCGTTGGAAGAACCACCGCCGGAAATGGAGATGGAAACATTTGGGTTTGCTTTCATAAAAGATTCAGCTGTTTTCTGCATAAGGGGCAGAACAGTGGTGGAACCTTTGACCTGAATAGTTCCTGCGAATGCGGAACCTGTAAATGCCATAACCATTACTGCAACAAGAGCGATAATTTTTTTCATGATTTCCTCCAAAATGTGGAATTTGATTTCAGACGCAGATTCACCGTGTCCGTTTTTATCAACGGGAAAAGGTCTATCTGAAATTAGTTACAAACCTGTTACGAGGAAGAGAAAGGTCAGTTACATAGTTCTTTTCAGCCATAAAAGCGTGAATATGGCACTGGCATGCGCCTTGCTTCACTCAATAAAAAAAGAACACAACAGCAAGGCGGAGAACATTCCATGAAAACCAGATATGCCATAATCGGCGCGGGTCCTACAGGGCTTGGAGCTGCGAGAAGACTCAGTGAACTCGGAGAGAAATCATTCATCGTACTGGAAAAAAATTCCTGGGCAGGTGGACTTGCTTCAAGTTTTACCGACGAAAAAGGATTCACCTGGGACATCGGCGGGCACGTGGCTTTCTCCCACTACAAATATTATGACGACCTACTCGATGAACTGTTACAGGACGAATATATAGAGCACCTGCGTGAATCATGGGTAAGAGCCTGCAAAACATGGGTTCCTTATCCTTTTCAAAACAATATCCGCTACCTGCCCAATCAGGAAAGATGGGAATGCGTCCGCGGCCTGCTTCCGGGAGAACGCTCCGAAAATAATCCGCGTAACTTTGAAGAATGGATCAACAGGATTTTCGGCAAAGGCATCGCCGAACATTTCATGATGCCATACAATTACAAAGTCTGGGCCACTTACCCGAAAGACATGGCATTTTCATGGATCGGCGAGCGGGTAAGCGTGATTGACCTTCGCTCTGTACTTAAAAATATACTTCTCGAGCGGGACCAGCTTTCATGGGGGCCGAACAATAAGTTCCGGTTTCCATTAAAAGGGGGTACCGGAACAATTTACCGCAGGCTTGCCAAGACTGTCTCCGAGAACATAAATTATAATACCGAAATAGTATCCATTGACCAGCATAAGAAAGTCATTACCGACACTAAAGGCAATGACTACGAATACGAGTACCTGCTTAACACCGGCCCCATCGACATCCTTACTTCGCGCTGGCTTAAAAGTGCCGACGAAATACTGGTCAACGCCGCCTCAAAACTCAAACACAACGGAGTGATTGTAACGGGAATAGGGCTCTCCACATCAAGGCAGGACTCCCGCTGCTGGATGTACTTTCCAGAAAACGACAGCCCCTTCTATAGGGTTACCAATTTCCATAATTACTCGCCCAACAACACTCCTACTCCAGGAAACGGACGGGCACTCATGTGCGAAGTCTCCTACTCAAATGACAAGCTGGTGAATGAATCAAAAATTATTCAGGATGTTGAAGACGGGCTGGTCAACACAACCATGCTGGAAGAGGCTGATCGTAAGGATATTATTTCGCGCTGGTCGATAAATGTGAATTACGGCTATCCCATCCCTTGCCTGCAACGCGATGAAGCGTTACAAATTTTACAGCCTGCACTTGAATCCATGAACATTTTTTCCCGCGGCCGATTCGGCGGCTGGAAGTATGAGGTTTCCAACATGGATCATTCGGTAATGCAGGGTGTAGAATGGGCTGAAAGGATGGTTAACGGTCAGCCTGAAACCACGTACAGGATCTAAAGTTACACACATGACAATTCCCACCGCCACCTACGAAAGAAGGCGGGAGAATGTCCGCAAAGTCCTTAAGGATCGCGGTCATCCCCCGCTTTTGGTCAATTTTGCGGCCAACAGGTACTACCTGAGCGGATTCGAACTCCACGACCCGCAGTGCAATGAAACTGCCGGATGGCTGATCATAAACCCTGATGGCCGCGACATTCTCCTCACCGATCCAAGATATCTTGATGCAGCCCGCAGGGTCTGGAATGAAGAAGACATCTTCATCTACTCCGGGCGCAAGTATGACGCTCTGCGCGATTTTTTTAAATCCAATGGAATTAACAGGCTGTCATACGACCCCAAATCGGTAAATATTTTCGAGCATGAAAAACTTACTGAACTATGTGAGCTCAAGCCAGTTTCAGGAATTGTTGAAGACCTGCGCCTGATCAAGGATGAAGATGAAATCAGGCTCATGGAAGAATCATGCGCGCTTAACCATAAGGTCTACGAACTGCTGGAGCCAAAACTTCAGGAAGGCATGACCGAGTATGAAATCTCATGGGAAGTGGAACAGCTGTTCCGCAATAACGGAGCCTCTGAACTGGCATTTCCGAGCATTGTTGGGATCGGCCCAAATGCCGCCCTGCCGCATGCAATACCCGGCAATGACAAGCTTAAGGATGGAGATCTGGTTCTAATCGATATGGGTGGCAGAATGGGTGATTACTGCTCCGACCAGACCCGCACTTTCTGGGTGGGAGACACTCCTTCCGAACGCTTCCTCACAGTACGCGATCAGGTACAGGAAGCCCAGATGGCGGCAATCAATACCCTTCGTCCCGGCCTGCCCATCCAGCACGCATACCACACGGCGAAAGCTGTTTTTGAAAAATACGGTGTGGAAAAATACTTCACCCATTCTCTGGGACACGGTATCGGCCTTGAAACACATGAAATGCCCAGTGTGAGCCCTATTGCCAAAGGAGAACTCAAACCCGGCATGATAATCACCATCGAACCCGGGCTGTACTACCCTGACTGGGGCGGAATACGCTGGGAATACATGGTTCTCATAACTGAAGACAGCTGCAGAATTCTCTAAAAACACAGTATGCCTCCAGCCAGCCGCCGGAGGCATACAAAACAACACAGTATAATGGCCCGCAGAAAAAGAAAGCCCCGCCCGCGCCCGCTTCCTCCGCCACCGGAGCAGTCAAAGCGCCTATACATCCAGATTGCCCCATCAGATATCGCCATGTTTCGCTTCCTAATGGAAGCTGTGGACAATCTGGCCTTATTCACAATTGCAGACAGATTCAAAGGAATCCTGCTGTTACGCTACAGCCCCCATCAGGAAAGGGAGTTTTTCGAATTCATGGAAGGTATGAAAGAGGAAATGGACATCACTTTTATTCCTGCCCCGAATAAATAACCATATAATATAAGACTGGGTACATTGCTCGCAGTTTTTAAGTAAAACGGGAATCAGCTGTTGCTGGTTCCCATTTTTTATTATCAACAGCTGCACAAAAAAACAATTAACCTAGCACTTAGACCTTTGAACTGTTTTGCAAACTGGGTTATGAACATAAAAACTGCTGCAAAACAATCTTTTGCAAACGTCTTTTGAATCTTTATATCTAAAAATCAGCAAATGAAACAAAGCTGTAACAATCAACCATATTTCTTTTAAGAAATAATCCGGTCAACCATAGATCAAACCTGACTTCACAAAATGGTGCCACATTATGAAAACAATCGCATGCTACAATATGAAGGGCGGAGTGGGTAAAACAACATCAGCAGTCAATCTTTCGTACCTGAGTGCTTTAAACGGATACAAAACACTGATCTGGGACCTTGACCCGCAGGGAGCTGCTACATTTCATCTTGGCGTCGAGCCCATCCAAAGCACGAAGCTTAAAAAAATCATCAAAGATAAAAAGCTGATCAAGACTCTTGTTGAGCCGACCCCCTATGAGAATCTTTCCATAATTCCCGCGGGATTCGAATACCGCAACATGGATATGGTAATGGACGACAGTAAAAAGTCCCGCAAAAAAATGGGTAAAATACTTCAAAATTTCACCGAAGCATACGATCTTTTCATCTTCGACTGCCCGCCAAGCATTTCCAATCTTTCCGATGTGGTGTTTACCTCCGCTGATTTTCTGGTCATGCCGATGATTCCAGCGGAACTTTCCAAGCAGACTTTCATTAAAGTCAGCGAGTATATGCGGGACCTTAACGAACAGACTGCCGAGCTGATTCCTTTCTTTAATATGGTTGACCGCCGAAAAAGTGGACACCGAATGCTTGTTCTTAAAACCAAAAAGGAATTCCCGGGAATCTTCTGTGACAGCGTCATCCCCGCCCGGGCCAATGTGGAGCGCATGGGAGCGGAACGCAAACCACTTCACATCTATGACCCCAAATCAGACGCCGCAATTGCATTCTCCGCCCTCTGGAGAGAGCTGGAAAAAAGGATCAGACTGGCCGAAAACAGTGAGATGCAATCTCACCCCGAAAGCAGTTCAAAAACAATAATCTCGTAAGGATTGGAACCTATCAAGACTACGGTTTTCGTTGACAAAATTAATTAAATTATTCAATCATGCATTAGTATTTACAACTGTAAATATTTCAAAACCACAACCGAATTTCATACATACAGGGGAGTAATATGGAAGAGATAAAAAAAGACCTGTTCGGGGTTGGGCCCAAGATTTTTAAGCCGACCATCATCTACGGTGTAGCGTGCCTGATTATCACACTCATCTTTCCCAAAATTTTCCTGATGAGATTCCTGCCCAGCGCAGCTTTCAACATTACCGGTGGAATGCTGCTCGGGATAGGTATAGCTTTCCTCTTCATCTCCGGAACAAGCATGAAAAAAGCTATACAGGAAGAACGTTTGGAAAAATCAGGGACTTTCGCAATTGTGCGTAACCCGCTTTATTTTGCATGGATGGCCTTCATTTTTCCGGGAGCGGCGTTTGCCTCTCAGGCATGGCTTCTTTTCGGCATGAGCTTTGTAGCCTATTACAAATTCCTGCAGTACATTCCAGAAGAAGAGACCCAGCTTGAAGAAGTATATGGCAAGGAATACCTTGATTACAAAAAGGAAGTTCCTGCTATTGTCCCCAATCTTAAAGAACTGCTCTAACAGATATTTCCTCAACAAAAGACAAAATGAAAAGCCTCCGACAAATCTGCCGGAGGCTTTTTGATTTTATATTAAACCAGAAGAATTACAGCTTCACCTGAAGCGGAAAAGCCCTATCATGTCGCTCCGGGACAAGGGGATGGAGCCGAAGAACGATTACGCACCAAAGGTTCATTACGCGCGCCTATTGAGGCAAAAGTCGGCCCGAAACGATTCGAAGTCTTTTCCATGACAACACTGAACAACTCGCGAGGCAACGCCCCTTCACGCATGCGCTCTATGCTGTGAATCTTGAATCCACTGGACAATCCCCGAATTTTTTCTTCGCTGAAGAAATGGACTGCAAACTCACCCACTTCAAAAAGATCTTCCCCGAGATGCTCCCCGGCACGGTAATGACGATCAAAAACACTGCGTACCGAATATACAGCCAGACCACCAGGTTTCAATACCCGGTGCATTTCACTCAGCAGACAGGAAATTTCACAGGTGGTAAGCTCCATACAGAGCATCATGTGGGAATAGCATGCGTCGAAAGATTCATCTTCAAAAGGCATGCATCTTCGCAGGTCGATACAGCGAGGATCAATATAGGTGGTAAGATCTTCTGAGCAGGAACGGGACTTGATATGATCCACCGCAGTCTGGGAATAATCAAGAGCTGTAACGCGGATGCCGTCTCTGGCAAAAAGGAAAGTGTCTCTTCCCTGACCGCAACCGGTTTCAAGCACAGAAAGAACTCCGCCATCACGAAACAGACCAAGCGCTTTTTCTCCCAGCAAACTTGGCTTGTCCCCGAAATAAGCAGCGGATTCAGTGAAAACCTGTTCCCAGAGTCCCTGCTGCTCAGTAGCGGCATTCATGACAGATTTCATTACCCCTCCTGTTAACAACCGACTTGGTAGGTAATATTACACTAAGCAAAACTAATCAACCGCCCCTGCAGGGCAAACATTTGAACATCGACCACACAGGATGCATTCTGATGAATCTACCTATTTACCATTGCCGACCATGCCCATGACATCAACATCCATCGGACAAACATCATTACATAAGCCGCAGTTTAAGCACTGATTTTCCGTAGGCCGTTTTCTGATCAAAGCGAGGGAAGATCCCGGCTTCATGACCAATGAGACAGGGCACAGAATTTTACAGAAAACTCTTTCTTTACGAAAATAAAACGTAAGGCCAGCAGCAACTGCATAATAAATAATGTTTCCAGCTGAAAACCATACCAACTGCCCTCCTTTACCCTGACCGGGATCAATATGAGAATCCAGATAGTGATATCCTGACATTAAAAACAGCACAGGAACCAGTATTGAAAAGAGCAGTGACGGCCATCGCAGCAGGGTGAACTTTCTATCAATTGGAGCATTCTCTTCAATTGGGAGCCACTCAAGCAGAGCAGCAGTCCAACATGCCCAGCAACATAATCCGCGTCCCCAGATAAGGGGGCCACCTATTTTCGCAATTGAGCAATGAATGAGAACACGAGTAAAAGAACCTGAGACAAAAAAATAAGCTGTATAGAATACGGTTTCCTAAATCTGAAGATTCTCCCTCTGCATCAGACCCAGAAAATCTATAAATACGGGTGAAATTGCCAGTATTGCAATCCTTCGTCCGTAATCCTTCTCAGCTCCCTCCAGATATGATGCAACAATGACTCCTAAGGAGATGCATCCTCCAACATACCCAAATATAGGCAGGAATCCCCACCAGCCGATAAAGAAAAATAGCGAGCCGCCCACAAAGGTTCCTATGAACAGGGGCAGGAGATGTCTTAAAGTAAATTGGCTTAACCATGGCATACCCAGACGATACCCGTTCATAAAAAAGCAGCAACATGATTTGATTGCGTTCTGGTTACAACATGGCAAGAACTAGCCGCCCTGCCGGTCCATGCTTCGATAATTGATCGCTTCTGCAAGATGGTGAACCAGAATATTCTCTTCGTCTCCTAGGTCGGCAATTGTCCGGGCAATACGCAGTATTCTGGTATAGGCTCTGGCGGAAAGCCCCAGACTGCGAACAGCCTGCTCCAGAAACTTATGCTCAGGTTCATTTATTTTACAGAACCTCTCCAACGATGATCCGGACAGCTCACTGTTGGTAAGAATTGCCAGATCCTTATAACGCTCAGATTGGACCTTTCTAACCCGCTCGATATTCTTACGCATTGTAGCGGAATCAACGCCGGAGGAATCCCGCAGATCCTTGTAGTCCACAGCAGGGACTTCAATCTGCAGATCAATACGGTCAAGAAGGGGACCGGACAGCCGTGAGTTGTAACGGGCAACAGCTTGAGCCGAGCAGGAACAGACATGACGGTCATCGGTATAATATCCGCAGGGACACGGGTTCATAGCTGCAACCAGCATGAAATCAGCTGGATATGAAAGTGACATTGCCGCACGCGAGATAGTGACTTCGCCGCCTTCAAGTGGCTGGCGCAAAACCTCCAGAACATTCTTCTTAAACTCAGGAAGCTCATCAAGAAACAGAACACCTCGATGGGCCAGAGAGACTTCCCCCGGTTTCGGGTACGCCCCCCCGCCGATAAGCCCTGCATCAGAAATTGTATGATGAGGAGATCGAAAAGGCCTGATAACCATCAATGATTTATCGCGATCCAGCTGCCCTGAAACGCTGTAAATTTTTGTCACCTCAAGAGCTTCTTCGAAGACAAGAGGAGGAAGAACAGTAGGAATGCGCTGGGCCAGCATAGTCTTTCCGCTGCCGGGGGGACCTATGAAAAGCAGGTTATGATTGCCTGCCGCCCCGATTTCGATAGCTCTTTTGGCGTGTTCCTGTCCTTTAACCTCTGCAAAATCCATGGGATAGTTCTCACGTCCCTTCCAGAGCACAGAAGTATCAACTTTTGCGGGGCTTTTTGCAATCTCCCCTACAAGAAAATCAACCAACTCTGCAAGAGAATCAATGCCGTAAACATCAAGCCCTTCCACGACGGCAGCTTCGTTCACATTACCCGGACTGAGAATCAGCCCCCTTGCTCCTTTGCGTCGGGCCTCAATTGCAAGTGGCAACACTCCGTGAACAGGCTTAATCCCACCGGAAAGCGACAGTTCTCCAGCAAGATACCAGCCCTCAAGCTTATCCTGTTCAATAAGCCCTGCGGCTCCGAGCAGCGCTGCGGCAAGAGGCAGGTCATAAGCAGATCCGGCCTTGCGGATATCTGCAGGAGCGAGGTTAACGGTAATCCGAGAAGGAGGCAGGCGGTAACCGCTGTTCTTTAAAGCGGAAAAAACGCGCTCCTTACTCTCCTTGACCGCGCCCTCCGCCAGACCTACCATAGTAAAAGCAGGCATGCCCTGACGGGTAAGGTCTACTTCAAGATCCACTTTGAATGCATCGATGCCCATAAGGGCGGCACAGGAAACCTTGGCTATCATTACCGGTCTCTTCCTCTTGATTTATTTATGGATAGAATAAACGTGCCTTTGATATAAGTTTTATGAAGCCATTGCAAGAGCATCAACGATAAATTATACTGGAAGCGAGCACTTAGCTCTGAATTTCATTCAATTATTTAAACCCACACAACATAATGATCAGCATCCCATCACCCAAATCACATACAGGATGTTCACGATGTGAGCGTCTCCCAGACCTGATTCCCGAAAAAGGGACACTATACCTTGCACCGCCAGTGATCCATACTTCCAATGAGATAGTAAATTACCTGAAACAGATGAACATGAACTTCGAGACACTTTATGAAGGCATCTTCACTACCAGATTCGAACGGGAACAACTGAACCGGCTATGCAACGATTTCCTGGTAAATATCAGTGAGCTAGAACTAAGAGATACCAAGAGCCTCATTTTAGCGGATGGAGAAGAGCTTACCTTTCACAACCTCACCCAGATGCAGCCTTTACAGAGTATTGTAGCGAGAGTTCAGGGTAAATGGCTATTCGACACTCTTGAAGAAAATAGGATAGTTACCTACTTTCATCCTATTGTTGAGGCAGACAACCCATCTTCAGTCTTTGCATACGAATGCCTTGCCAGAGGAAAAACAGAAGAGGGAGAACTCATTAACCCAGGTAAGATGTTCGACATTGCGGTTAAAGCCGACCTGCTGTTCAATCTTGACCGGGCATGCCGCCTTGCCGCAATAACGGGATGTGTAAGGCACAATATAAAGAAGAATATATTCATAAATTTTGCCCCGGGAACGATTTACAATCCTGAGTACTGCTTGCAGACAACAATGAAAGCGATCAGAAATGCGGGAATCTCTCCGGAACAGATTATTTTCGAAGTTGTCGAAACAGAGCGAATTACAAATGTAAACCACCTGCTGACAATTCTCGATTATTACAGGAAAAACGGGTTCAAGGTAGCACTTGACGATCTAGGGGCCGGTTACTCCTCGCTGAACCTCCTCAACAAGCTCAAACCTGATTTTGTGAAACTTGATATGGAGCTTATTCGTAATGTTGATGAAGATCCGTACAAAGCGGTAATCACGGAAAATATCATCAATATGGCCCGGAAGCTTGGAGCTAAGACAATCACAGAGGGAGTGGAGACAATAGGCGAATGGCGCTGGGTAAAAAATAATGGGGCAGATTATGTACAGGGATTTTTATTTGCCAGACCGGCAGCCCCGCCCGAAAAGGTGCGCATTCCTGAATAAGAATTCTCACCTGATCCCTTCCGTTCCCTGGAAGGGATTTTTATGACCCGGCAGTCTGTGTGGCCTTAACAGAATAACTTTTATCTTAATTACAGCATGGAAAGCCACTGCCCTAATCACATTTACTCATGTAAACATAAAATCACTTCAAGAGATACTCTCAGACTTTTCAGGCTTGAATCCAGCGGCAGAACTGCTGAAGCGAGCTCAATTACTGCATCCTCAATCAGAATGAATCAGTAGCACTGATACCTATCCATCAGCTAGAATAATCGAAATAGAAAGACTCTCACCAGCTTAATTCAAAACAAATTCAGGATGACTTTCCTTTGCTTCTTCACTTAGCAAATCATTTCCTATGCAGACTATTCACAAATCTTGATACAGCTGACGGATAATGAAGAAGCGTTGCGGACGCCCCTTCCTGATGACTAAAGAATCAACGCTAACCACTATCGCCAGCAAATCATTTGATGAAAAAGACAGCAGCAAAGAGAATCTGAAGCAGGAAGCAGCGCCGTCATTTGCATATACAAATATCGTGAATGCATATTTCGGTCAGATCAGGGTTTATCCCTTCCAGCCTCCGTTTGCCGACTTGGCATGCTGCGCAATTTTGTAATCTTCACGCAATATATGCTCTATCAGCCAACGAGTTAGGAGTTCCTTTACTTCATCCCAGGAGACTTCCTCTTTTCTGAACCTGGCAGACTGGAAAAATTTAACTTTATCCTTAAGCTGTTTATGGAGCTGCTTGTGCTTTAAAATATCTGGGTAGTCTATCTTCTCCATAAACTTTTCTTCAGAATTGAAATGGTGCACGGCATACTCCCGCAACTGCGCCAATAAGCCGTCAATAACCGCATCACTGCTGCCGCTCTTAACTTTTTCAAGCACCTGATTAATTATTGAAATTAATTCCTTGTGCTGGCTGTCTATCTCGCTCACCCCAAGATTCAGACCGTCATGCCATTCGATTCTGCCCATATCCCCCCTCACTTGAATTTAACCGGACATAACAAATAGATGGCTCATTATGCACCAAGTATATCTTTGTGACAACTCTGCCATGAAACAGCCTGTGAATCAGCAACAAATATCGGATATAGAAAAACTAAAGCCCCGGCACAAATGTACCGGGGCTTTCTTATATCCAGATTTCAACCTGCTGCGTTAATGGATCAAATCACCAATGCGATCCCAGCGGACAGTCTTGGGACCGCCCCAAGACCAGTAGATTATCCACGCCTTTCCTAAGATATTCTCACGAGGCACATTGCCCCAGAACCTGGAATCATTGGAACCGTCACGGTTGTCACCCATTACGAAGTATTCGTCTTCCGGGATGACACGCGGCGGCATATTGTCGCGCATTGTTGAAACGTGGGCATTGTCAGTATACTGCACGTAAGGCTCATTGAGCTGCTTACCATTTACGAAGACCATTTTATTCTTGATCTCCACAGTATCTCCGGGCACACCTATAACCCGTTTAATATAGTCCTTACTGGGATCTCCGGGGTATTTAAAAACAATAATATCTTTGTACTCCGGGTCTCCCACGGGCAAAACAACCTTTCCGGTAAAAGGAATCTTCACCCCGTAAGAAAATTTACTTACCAACAGATGGTCCCCGATCTGCAGAGTCTGCAGCATGGAACCGGAAGGGATTTTAAAAGCCTGCACAATGAAAGTTCTGATTACAAGGGCCAGCAGAAGCGCAATAAACAACGCTTCAATGTATTCTTTGACAGTGCTCTGCCATCTGGGATTCATGATAATGTCCTTATATTCACCTGCATAATTTTCGCAGGGAGTAGCATTTTTAGTTATTCTTCGCCAGCCTTTAGTACTGCCATAAAGGCTTCCTGCGGAATCTCAACATTACCCATCTTCTTCATGCGCTTCTTACCCTCTTTCTGCTTTTCGAGGAGCTTACGCTTACGGGTAATGTCACCGCCATAACATTTTGCAGTAACGTTCTTGCGGAATGGAGCAACCCTTTCCTTGGCAATAATCTTCCGGCCGATGGCTGCCTGAATAACAATTTCAAACATCTGGCGCGGAATTGCCCTCTTAAGCTTGAGAGCCAGAGAACGCCCGAACGGATAAGCGGAATCCTTATGGACGATTGCAGAAAATGCATCCACCGGATCGGTATTGATCAGGATATCCAGCTTGACCAGATTGGATTCACGAAAATCAATTACTTCATAGTCAAGAGAAGCATATCCCTTGGTGTGCGACTTAAGCTTATCAAAGAAATCGTACATGATTTCCGCAAAAGGGACTTCATAGGTAATAATAACCCTTGAAGAAGTCAGGTAGCGCATATCTTGCTGAATACCACGCTTTTCCTCACAAAGCTTGAGAACCGCCCCGACATAGTCGTTGGGAACATGAATCTCAAGGCGGCAGTAAGGCTCGGAAAGAGATTCCAGTTCTCCTGCATCAGGCATCTTGCTGGGGTTGTCAATCTCAAGCACATCACCGTTATTGAGCTTGGCCTGATAAACAACTGAAGGTGCAGTTGCGATAAGCTTGGCCTGAAACTCACGTTCCAGACGCTCCTGAATAATTTCCATGTGCAGCAGCCCAAGGAAACCGCAGCGAAAACCAAACCCCAGAGCAGTTGAGGTTTCCGGCTCAAAGGAAAATGCAGTGTCATTGAGCTGAAGTTTTTCAAGTGCGGCCTTGAGAGGCTCGTACTCAGCAGGCTCAATAGGATAAAGACCGCAGAAAACCATGGGTTTTACTTCCTGAAACCCCGGAAAAGGATCTTTGACCGGATCAGCCGCAAGGGTGACAGTATCACCCACAGGAGCATCATTAAGCTCCTTCATGCTTGCGCAAAGATAACCTACCTCGCCGGCTGCAAGGGAACTGACCTTCTGCGGCTCAGGAGTATACACACCAAGTGTGGTAACATCGAAGGTGCGTCCGGTGGAATGAATCTGAATCCTGTCCCCTTTTTTCAGGGAGCCGTCCAGGATCCTGAACAGAACGACAACACCCTGATACGAGTCGTACCAGGAGTCGAAGATCAGCGCTTTCAGGGGAGCTTCAGGATCTCCTTCAGGCGGAGGCAGATCGGTTACAATGGATTCCAGCACCTGGTCGACATTCAGGCCGGTTTTGGCACTGATCATCAAAGGATCGGAACAATCCAGCCCGATTACTTCCTCAATCTCCTGAGCGACACGTTCACAGTCGGAACTGGGCAGATCAACCTTGTTGAGTACAGGTACTATTTCAAGGTCGTGATCCAGTGCCAGAAATACGTTTGCCAGAGTCTGGGCCTCAACACCCTGAGTGGAATCAACCACCAGCAGAGCGCCTTCAGATGCAGCCAGACTTCGTGAAACCTCGTAACTGAAGTCAACGTGTCCGGGAGTATCAATGAGGTTCAGGATATATTCCTCACCATTTTGGGCCTTGTAAGGGATACGTACCGTCTGGGCCTTGATGGTGATTCCGCGTTCCTGCTCCAGTTCCATCTTGTCGAGGTACTGATCCTTTTTTTCGCGCTCGGAAACAAGCCCGGTCAATTCAAGGATGCGGTCCGCAAGGGTGGACTTACCGTGGTCGATATGTGCAATGATGCTGAAATTTCTTATATTTGCTAGTTTTGCCATATTATAATCTGTCGGCAGACCTTAACGTCTGTCGGCTTATGGTTATATTCAGGTTATGATGCTACTGCCCCTGAAAAGAGGTAAAGGGATTTCTTATTACGGTATTTGTTCGTCTCTGTCTAATACGGATTTAGCCTGTCGGACAAGCAAATCATTGCCCCTCCACCAGAAGAAGAATTACAACTTGATCCATCATTACAAGGTATTACCGTAAGAAATTTTCTTTAACTTATTTTTAATCAACTCAGTACCCCAGATTAAATACTGGCTTTAAAAGTAATTAATCTGTTGATCGAGTACTGAGCAGCAACAACGATCCCCAAAGCCATAAATTTGGAGAACAGGCTGTTCAAGCCGCAATATCCCACCAAAAATAGAAGTATGAAGTTTGAAACGACAATCCCGCTTAGTCCGATTGCAAAAAAGATAGCACAGCGCCGTACAAAATTATCGTTAACTTTGAAGTTGAATTTATAATTCATAACAAAGTTATTGAATATACCAAGGCAGGAACTGCCGGTATTTGCAAGCAGGTAGTTTATACCAAGTACAGAATCAAAGATGTAAAAAGAGCCGAAATCAACGACGGCTCCCCATACACCTATCAAAATGTACAACAGCAAATGACGATCAACAATATTCTGCATAACATACACTTCTATTTGAATTTCAACAGAAAATCTGAATTAAGCCGGTACAGTCTGTAATAAAAACTATCCGCAATAACCGGAAGGGAGTTCAAATCCAGTTCTGCAAACTGAGGATCATTGCTGATATCACGATAGTTTTTAACGCCGCATCCATAATACGGCAATTTATACTTAATACTCCAAGCATTGCTTGTATTCAGACTATGAATCAGCGGAAAGGTATCTTCAAGGCGATAATAATACTTTGAATGGGATATGTCCCCGGAATAGTAGACAGTCTTATCCCTGTGCGGATTGGTATCATTTATCTTTTCAACAATTGAAGTAAGCAGCGGGCCATGAAAATCAACTTCAATCTTTACCAGATTCCCCATGATGTAACTAAAACCCAGCGCAGAAATAAAAACCGGAGTTAGAATCCAGTACGCTTTAGTGCTTTTGCTGAAAAACCACCCCGGAACCAGAAAAAGAAATGCTGTGAGCCCACTAAAAGAAGTCAGAACCTGGATAGGCAGCTCCGCAGCATCCTTAAGCAGGGCAATATGTATAAATGAAAAGAACAGGATAAACACCGGAGCCAAAGGAACCACAAGTAAAAGGACTTTATTTATTAAGCCAACCTCGCTTCCCGAAACCTTTTGCTTATAAAGATAAATTCCGAAAGCAATACTCAAAACCATAAGCACGGCTAAAATTATTATCTGCTGCTGGCTCAAAGCATCGATAATTCGCAGAACAAACTGCCAGCAATTAGCCGTAAACAGTTCAAGACCTTCAAAGGAAAAAGGCACCATCTCTGAGCCGGATGCCCTCCGTGCAATATTTGCAATAAAGAAAAGCTTCAGGAACAATTTATATGCCACAAACCCGATAATCAGCTGAAGAGCTCTTCTGATCAGGTAGGTAACAGCATCATCCAAACGATCGCGGTACACATTAAATACCAGTTCAATGACAGCAAGTGACATGAAAAAACCAAGCGAGGCCTGATAGGAGTTCATGCTCAGAAAGATGCATAAAGAGCATTTGGCGTAGTAGCCGACAAGCCGTTTACTCCCCCCGGAGGGCAACGCCAGAGTGTAGGGAACTATCAAAAGCACCAGACTCAAGGCGAGTCCTAGTGCATCCAGCTGATACACAAACAGACACAGCAGAAAAGGGTTTAAAACAAAACCGAAAGCAATCAACCCGGAAAGGCATGAGTCTTCGATATTCACAAAAAGTCTGCGAATAAGCAGCCCCCCCCAGACAAAAATTGGAATCGATAAAAGCAGCGGCAGCGGAGCCGGACTGTAAATAGTAGTTGCGTGGACCAGAATACGAACCAGTATAGAGGGTAGCAACCGTCCATCGTCATCCCATGAATTGCCGATTATTATCCTGCTGAAATCATCATTGTAGGGAGTATTGGCAATCAGGACAGGCAGAACATACAAAAGGGTGAGGCCGAACAGAACGAAAACCGTTTTTCTCTCTTCAGCTGATAATTTGAAATATGACATAGAGTCTCCGCTACTGGGTTCTATAAAATCTTGCGAACAATAAAAACAGGACGATTCTTGGCTTCCATATAGGTCCTACCGAGATATTCCCCCAAAGTCCCTATCCCGATAAGCTGCAGCCCGCCTATAAGTGAGACCGTTACAATCAGGGAAGCATACCCCGGCACCTCAACCCCCATAAAGAGGACCTTAAACAGGATCCTCAGCCCCACGGCAAAAGAGATCAGAGCAACAAGAGCCCCTACGTAAGTCCATACCCTCAGGGGAACCGTACCAAAACTTGTCATTCCTTCAATGGCAAAGTTCCACAGTTTCCAGCCGTTGAACTTTGTTTCCCCGGCAGCTCTTTCCTGACGGACGTAATCAATGTACGTAGTCTGGAATCCCACCCAGGCAAAAAGACCTTTCATGAATCGCTGAGTTTCCGGAAGCTGATTTATGGCCTCCACAACCTGACGGGTCATCAGCCTGTAATCTCCTACATTATCAGGAATGGGCGGGTTGGAGATCATGTTGTTCACCTTGTAAAAATATTTAGCGGTAAACCTTTTCAAAAAAGAATCGCTATCCCTGTTGCTGCGCCGGGCAAGGACAACATCAAAACCTTCACGCCATTTGGTGATCATTTCCGGAATAAGTTCAGGGGGATCCTGTAAATCGGCATCAATGGGGATGGTGATATCCCCTTTTGCATATTGAAGACCGGCGCTAAGCGCGGCCTCTTTTCCGAAATTACGGCTGAAATCAATGATCCTGATTTCAGGATATTCTTTCTTCAAAGCCAGAAGAACAGACAATGTTTTATCGGTACTGCCGTCATTTACGAATAAATACTCAGCAGTTATGCCGGGAACGGCCTTTAAAACGCCGGACACCTTCTCCATAAAAATACTTAAAACATGTTCTTCGTTATATACGGGAATGACGAGAGAGAGCAGACTGCTTTGAGTCACTTGAAATACTCCTGAACTTTTTAATGCCCTTATGTAATCGACAGGCTGACTATTTAGAAACCAAAATGAAGTCAAGCCGAACTGATTCTTATAATCTAATAGATGAAAATGCCAATCTTTCATGCCTCTTTTTAAGAGACGCAGCAAGAAAAGACTGAACTTTAAGGACAGTAACTATTTTATACAACAGGAGAAGAAAGGAATATTTTTCCAGTGAAAAAGACTGTAATGACAGAACAGTAACAACCTGAAAAACTTTTGTATCATTTTTATTACAAAAACGATTGATTGACCCATCAAATTATATTACGTCAAAGGGAAGAAATTAGACAAATTTGCACAATTATACATTGTTTTCAGAGAGTGACTGTCAACATTTTCCGTAAGTTACGGCAAAAAAAACGAGCTAAATATCCGTGCAAGATTAAAGCTACTGCTTTGGCAGACTATTTCTGGATGTTCTTTGGAATCAGACTTTGCCCAGCGCGCTACCCGGAAGCGCATAATCAAGAGCTGCGGCCTGCTGCGAATAGGCGTTAACCGCCCGTGTCCGCATGTAGCCCGAGTTTCCGGGATTGAATGTGGCGGAGTCCTCCGAAAGAGTAGCCTGCGTCAGTGCCAACTGCTGATATAGATTTTGGACATGACGCTCTTCGCTCTGGGTTCGAGGATAGGTTTTTGAACGGAACTCTCGTGAGGCTTTTTCGGCTTCGCCCGGCTCAAATTCGAGGTCCCTTGCAGTGAAGTTTACGCCCAGCTTGCCAATTCGAAAGCCGAAACTGCGCGTTTTGACCCGCGCGGTCATCTTTTCGACTTCACTTTCGGTCTGCCCGGACCATATCTTCATGTTTTCAGTGTATCTGTTAATACCCTGCGCCGCTATTTTCATTACTTACTCCATCGGGAATACCGCTTCCCACGCACAAAAAAAGGCCGACTGCCACTACTGGCAATCCGCCGTATCTGCGATTAACTCGCAATCTTCCCTGAAGGATACGTGGGATTTCCGGCTTCCATCCGTGGAAGCACATGAAAATAAAGAACTGTTAAGTAGTATTAAATATAATGCAGCTTGGCAGATTTGGCAAGTGCAGAAGACTTAGTCTTGCTTTCCGGGGGCCAAAGAATTAACTTCCCCATAAACTTAAGCAGTGTAGGAGATTATGAGCAACAAAATTCTGACTAAAAAGGCACTTATCCCCGGCCAGACAAGCATGCTGGTCATTGACTGTCCTCAAATTGCCGTCAAAGCAAAACCGGGCAACTTCGTAATTCTGCGCATCCATGATAAAGGCGAAAGAATTCCCCTCACCATTGCTGACACCGATCGTGAAGCAGGCACGATTACCATTGTTTACCTTGTTGTAGGTAAGAGTTCCGCCCTGCTGGAAACACTGAATGAAGGCGACACCATCCTTGATGTATGCGGTCCGCTGGGCAAGCCCACACATATTGAAAAGTCCGGCACTGTTATCTGTGTCGGCGGCGGTACCGGAATCGCAGCCATGCATCACATTGCCAAAGGCCATCATGAGGCCGGCAACCATGTTGTCGCTATTGTTGGAGCACGCAGCAAGGACCTACTCCTTTTCTGCGATGAACTGGGTGGATTCTGCCCCGAACTCCTTATTGCCACTGACGACGGAAGTACCGGACACAAAGGTTTTGTAACCGATGTTCTCCGCGACCGCCTTGAAAAAGACAAAGACGTTTCCGAAGTTGTAGCCATCGGCCCCGTGCCCATGATGGAAGCAGTGGCCAAGGTAACCAAGCCTTTCGGAGTTAAGACGACTGTCAGCCTGAACTCTATCATGGTTGACGGTGTGGGCATGTGCGGAGCCTGCCGGTGCAATATCGGCGGTGAAACCAAATTCGCCTGTGTGGACGGCCCTGAATTCGACGGTCATGAAGTCGATTTCAATGAACTGAGAATGCGCCTCGCCCAATACAAAGAGCAGGAAGGTATCTCAATGGACCTGTTCAGGAGAGATCATGGTTAACAAGCAGAACTTCACCCCCACCCGCACTCCCATGCCGGAGCAACCCGCTAACGAACGCAACAAAAACTTCCTTGAAGTGGCCCTTGGGTACTCAAAAGAAGAAGCCATGGCCGAAGCAGCCCGCTGCCTGCAGTGTAAAAAACCTCTCTGCCAGAAAGGCTGCCCTGTAGAAATCGACATCAAGAGCTTTGTCAAACATCTGGCCGACGGGGACATCCCTTCCGCCTACCGCGTTATCAAGGAAACCAACTCCCTTCCTGCTGTCTGTGGTCGCGTCTGTCCGCAGGAAAACCAGTGTGAAGGAGCCTGTATTCTCGGCAAAAAATACGAACCGGTCGCGATCGGCCGTCTTGAAAGATTTGTTGCCGACACTTTTGACAGTGATTCCGCTTGTGAAATGATCACCGGCCACACCGCCTGCAGCCTGCCCAACGATCAGTTCAAGGTAGCTTGCATCGGTTCCGGGCCTTCTTCCCTGACCGTTGCCGGATATCTCGCCGCACGCGGAGTACCGGTTACTGTTTATGAAGCTCTTCACGAAGTTGGCGGAGTACTGGTCTACGGCATACCTGAATTTCGTCTGCCCAAAAGCATTGTAGCCCGTGAAGTTGGTGCGCTCTGGTCCAAAGGAGTTACTTTCCTTCCCAACTACGTTGGCGGTAAAACTGTTACCGTTCAGGATCTCAAGGACGACGGATTCGATGCCGTATTCATCGGTGTCGGCGCAGGCCTGCCATGGTTCCTGAATATTCCGGGCGAAAACCTTGTAGGTGTATACTCTTCCAACGAGTACCTGACCCGTATCAACCTCGGAAGGGCCTACGACTTCCCCAACCATGATACTCCCGCTCCAAAAGCCCGCAATGTTGCTGTTATCGGCGGTGGTAACGTGGCTATGGACGCTGCGCGCACTGCTTTGCGCCTCGGGGCTGAAAATGTATACATTACTTATCGCCGTACACAGGACGAAATGCCGGCTCGCCTTGAAGAGTTGCACCATGCCATTGAAGAAGGGGTTCAGCTTGAACTTCTGACATCCCCCATCGCGATCAACGGAGACGACAACTCGCACGTCAAGTCCATGACCCTGCAGGTGATGGAACTTGGAGAGCCTGATGCTTCCGGTCGCCGCCGCCCGGTTCCCGTGGAAGGGAAGACCAAGGAACTGGAAGTGGATATGGTCATTCTCGCAGTTGGAACCGGAGCCAACCCAGTTCTGCTTGAAGCAACCCCCGGCCTGGAAACCAACAAATGGGGCTACATAGTTACTGACCCGGAAACAGGAGAAACCTCTATTCCGGGCGTATACGCAGGTGGAGATATTGCAGGTGGGTCCGCGACTGTTATTTCAGCCATGGGCGCAGGACGCCGGGCGGCAAAAACAATTGCGGAAAAGCTCGGGGTATAATCATTTCTGCAGCTTACAAGCATGTCGATCCAGGATTACACCCTTTTAAACAAATTAGCAGAAAAGAATATTTGAACGTTTCCACACAGGCTCTCAGCAGGATGGCCCCAGGGGAAAGTCAATTTGTTTAAATAGAAAGGGGTTAATAATCCTAAAACCTTTTAAGGGGTATTACATTGCACTAGCTCTTTGGAATTTGCTTTTGAAATGTATCAGGCGAAGTTGAACTATGTTCAGCTTCGCCTTTATTTCTTCTCACACTAAGACATAGGATCTTACGGAATAGCTCTGTAAAGGGCCTCCAGATAATAGTCGGGATGAACAAGAGCCAGCCCGTTAAGATTCGGCAGACTTTGTATTTTCTCGATATTCAAATCATCAAACCTGCTCTTTTTTACGTACAGCATAATATTCTGCCGGTACCATGCCGGAATTTTAGAATCATTCCACATTATCCCCCGGATACAATCAATGGCAACAAACCCGGAAGAATTGAACAGATTTATCCAGTAGTGCGGCCATTGCTCGTTGACATGTTCCGGCCCCGGTTTCTGGTGGGGTATTGCAGCTGAAAAAAGAATAAAGTCTGAAGAACAGGTTAACCGTTCCACAAACGATCTTGCGTATTGCTCTTCAAGGTGCCCGGCAACCTCAAGAGAAACAGCTAAATCAAATTTGCCTACAGCAGAAAAATCAGTACTTAAATCTGAATGCATGAACTCTTCGTCTTTGATGACAAGATGCTTTGTATCAAGCCAGTCACCTTCAAGCCCAAGTACCCTTGTTGCACCCATATTTTGCAGTACCTGCAGCCATGTTCCGACTCCGCATCCGAAATCAACAGCTGAAATGATCTCCGGGACAATATTTGAAACCAGTGTAAGAATGTTCACTGCAGCATAAAGCGATCGGGCATGCCTGTTTGCATAAAATTTTTCACCGTAAAGGTCTTGCGACATATATTTCCTCCGCTTTTATATTGCTTCAAATTCAGAGCATTACCCATTTGAATTTAACAGTACAATAATCTTTGCTCCTTTAACTGCATGTAAGTTGATCAAAAGCAACCACAACTGCCAGTAACAAATTACTATTTTACATAAAAATTCAACATTCCCCTTAGCAGGAACGGGTTCTCACCTTTTTTTGTTTCCTGTATCCATTAGCAGATAAAAGAAAATTAATCATGCAGGCTCGGCACAACACCGCTACATGAACTATGCTGAAACTTTTTCCTGTATAATTGAGAGGATGTGACATGAACAAAGTTATGCCCGAAGTGGACAAAGCAGGCACAGGAGCGCAGCTTCCAGCACGAATTAAAAATCTTAAAGATGCATATCTTAAAGTGAAACCGAGTATTTCCATAGGCCGCGCGCAGGCCTTTACGGAAGTAACCCGTGAAAACCCTAACCTGCCCAACAATGTACGCCGGGCCATGTGCTTCAAGAAAGCCTGCGAAACAGCCCCTATGCTGATTCAGGAAGGTGAACTTATTATCGGCCATCCCTGCGGCAGGCCACGCACAGGTTCATTCTCACCGGATACCGACTGGAAATGGATGCGGGACGAACTGGAAACCATATCCTCCCGTCCGCAGGACCCGTATTTCATCAGTGAAAAAGACAAGAAGATTCTGCGGGACGAGATTTTTCCTTTCTGGGAAGGTAAATCACTTGCTGAGGCCTGTGAAAAAGAATTTCGCAAGGAAGGCTTATGGGAATTCGGGGCTGAGGCCTGTGTAAGTGACCTAACGTATCATATTTCCAGCGGAGGCGGAGACACAAGCCCGGGCTATGACATTATCCTCTTCAAAAAAGGCATCAATGGACTCAAAGAAGAAGCATCAGCCCATCTATTGGAACTTGACGCTGCCGAAAATGCAGACCAGGAAAGAATTGATTATTACAAGGCAGCAATCATAACCTGTGAAGGTATACTGGCATATTCCGCCCGCCTTTCCGCCTATGCAAGCAAGCTTGCTGAAACAGAACAGGACGATAAACGGAAAGCCGAACTTAAGCACATCGCGGAGGTCAACTCCCGAGTTCCGGCCAACCCTCCGCAGTCCTTCCAGGAAGCACTGCAATCAGTATGGACCATCCAATCTTTATTTTTACTGGAAGAGAACCAGTGCAGCACCTCACTCGGCCGTTTCGACCAATACGTCCTCCCCTGTTTTGAAGCGGACATGAAGTCTGGAGCACTGGATAATGACCGGGCTTTTGAGCTCATGGCCTGCTTTATTCTCAAATGCTCGGAGATGATCTGGTATACCCCGGAAGCCACTGCAAAATATTTCGCCGGATACATGCCCTTCATCAACATGTGCGTAGGCGGTGTAAAACGCGAGGGCGGCGATGGAACAAACGCCCTCACATACCTCATCATGGACGCGGTAGGCAGAGTCGGGGTTTACCAGCCCTCACTTGCCTGCCGCATCCACAATCAATCCCCGCAGGAATATCTGCAAAAGATTGTGGAAGTGATTAAATCAGGCTGTGGAATGCCTGCCTGCCACTTTGACGATGCCCATATCAGGATGATGCTCCGCAAGGGCTTTGATTTTGAGGATGCCCGTGATTACTGCCTGATGGGTTGCGTTGAACCCCAGAAATCAGGCCGCATCCATCAATGGACAGCGGGAGGTTTTACCCAATGGCCCATTGCAATCGAGTTTGTTTTGAACCGTGGCGTGCTGGGCTCATACGGCAGCAGACAGGGACTCGATACAGGGGAACTGGATCAGTTCAGAACCTACGATGAATTCGAAGCTGCGGTCAAAAAGCAGCTTGACTACCTCATTGAAATGACTGCCAAAGGATCGCTTATCAACCAGAAGCTGGTCCGGGATATGACCCCCACACCCTACATGTCCCTGTTTGTTGACGGATGCATGCAGAGCGGCAGGGACGTTTCTGCCGGAGGGGCTGTTCTTTATGAAGGGCCGGGAACCATTTTTGCTGGCCTTGGAACATACGCAGACAGCATGGCTGCCATCAAAAAACTTGTTTTCGATGACAGGAAATATACCCTTCCCCAGCTCAAGGAAGCCCTTGATGCTGACTGGAAAGGATTTGAACAGATCCGTAACGACTGTCTTGGTGCGCCCAAATACGGCAATGATGATGACTACGCAGACCTTATTACTGCCGACATCATCGACTATACCGAAAAAAGCAATGAACTCCCACAAAAGCCTGTATGCCCGCATGATTCACGGAACCCTCTCCCAATCCTTCAACACCCCGCTGGGTGAAATGATCATGGCCACCCCGGATGGACGCCGGGCACACTCTCCTCTCTCCGACGGGATGAGCCCGTCCCAGGGAGCAGACACCAAAGGGCCTACTGCAGTAATCAAATCTGTAGCCAAACTGAACGTAGAGTCCATGAGTCTTGGTATGGCCCACAACTTCAAACTGACAGAAGGCTCTCTGGATACCCTCGAGGGCGAAGCAGGGCTGATTGCTCTGCTTCGCACGGCTTCAATACTTGGCAACGGCCAAATGCAGTTCAACTATGTAGATAATGAAACTTTACTACAGTCTCAGGAAAACCCCGAAGAATACCGCGACCTGATTGTTAGAGTTGCCGGATACAGCGCCTTCTTTGTGGAACTCTGCAAGGAAGTACAGGACGAAATCATCAGCCGCACCGTGCTTGAATAAAGGGCAGGAGCTTTTAGACAGGCAGAATCAGGGCATTCCGGAAACCTTTTTTCCAACTATATGAATATTAAGAAAATGTCCGAATGCAGCACATTAAAACCTGTCGAAATAAGAACCTAGGCTGCCATCAGCTTTATCTAATTCACGGCAACACTGAAAAAGACCCTTTATAAAACCTTTAGGCCTCGCCTTTTTTGGCGGGGCCTTGTTTATTTAACCGGTGATCCCGCAATCTCGTTAAGGTAAAGAGGCGGCTTTCCCTTGCCAAGATCTGCGTTTGCTTATTAAAACATTTTCAACAGGAACAAACGCTTCAACCAAGGCCGCCATGAGCATAGACAGATTCGACTTCGACGCCACATTGCTGACCATCAATTTTGCCACTCGCCTCCTTGCCATGGAGGTTGATCGGGACGTATTAATTGACCGCACCCTTGAGGCTTTTTGTGATCTGGGAGCCTGTCAGGATGCGACCCTTATCATGTATGATGAGTATAAACAGCTTAAAGGTATTGCCGCGTCCCTGAAGCAGCGCAGAGTTATCATTGATGAAGAGATCCCTCTCACCAATGCCATGATTGAAGCAGCCGAATCCCTCAGGCCGGTAGTTCGCCCGGTCTGTGATGAATCAATTTATCCCCTGCCCTCAGACTGCTGCGATACAGACAAAACATGTCTGTGTATTCCCCTTGTCGGCTCCCGGGACCGTATTCGCGGTTTTGTCACCCTATACCGGGACAAAGATCTCCAGTGGGAAACTCTCGGAAATTTTCCAACTCGGTATTGTCTCGACCGTTGCAGCAATTTCCTTCGAAAATTCCAGCCTTTTCCGCCAGACGATTGAAGACAGCCTTACCGGACTGTATATGAGGCGCTACCTATTTATACGTCTCCGTGAAGAAGTGCAGCGTTATAAAAGAAGAGGTGGTCCGCTCTCGCTGATTATGCTTGATGTTGATCATTTCAAAAGTGTTAATGACCGGTATGGACATGCCACCGGGGATGTAGTTTTGAGAACAGTAGGGCAGGTCCTGCAGGACTCCAGCCGCCGGGGAGTGGACATACCATGCCGTTACGGTGGAGAAGAGTTTGTCCTGCTGATGCCCGGATCGGAAAAGAAAGAAGCGGAAGTTGTTGCGGAAAGGATTCGCTCCGCATGTGAGAATAAACTTATAACTGTCCCGGAAGGTGAAATAAGAATCACCATGAGCTCCGGTATTTCTTCCATTGAAGAGTGCAAGAGTCCTTCGGCAGATGAACTTCTTGCCACAGCAGACAAAAGACTCTACCGGGCGAAGGAAACAGGGCGGAACCGCATTGTCTGCCTTGATTGTTAGACAATCATGCATTTCACATAAAAAACGCACCGGGATACCGACTTAAATCCCGGAACACGAATTCTCCAGACAAATGGTGCTTGGTATCATTTATTAATTTATGGTAGCCTACTCTCAAATTATTTTGAAAATCAGAAAAATTCCAGAGGTAGGTCATGAAAAGGGATCTGAACATTAGATCATTGAACCGAGCACAGACTGTCTGTATCTTCACACCATTTTTTTTCTTTCTTTCCAGCAGCAGAGCCATGGCAGCAACGGCTGAAATAAAGACTCGATGGTTCGAGAATATAAGCCCTGAAAACCAGATGATTATTGCCGGAGTTGCCCTGGTCGGCATTGCGGTCCTTATTACTTACATTTCCACCCGTAAATACCGTATTCCCTCCTCTGAAGAAGCAAAATTCACTCTTGATAAGTACGAACAGGATCTTAAACGTAGGGTCAATGAGCTGAAACTTGAACTCAAATCAATCGCTGAAACGGATTCCCCCGAACAAAGAAAGATCTCTGCCGCCCTTAAAGAAGCTGAAGAAAGGCTGGCTTTCATTGAATCAGGATACGAAAAAGCAGCTAAAGGCTTATCCGACCTGGCCAGAGAACTTGAAGTCCTTCGCGGCTGGATCTCCGAAACAGAAATAGAATCAGCGGAATCCATGCTGGTTGCAGGCAGTACGGAAGAAGCCAGAGAAATATGGTACAGCCTTGCAAAAGACTCCGCCATAAAAAAAGAAGCCTATGCCAGACGTGAAGCCGACGCATGGTTCCATCTGGCACTTCTTGCAAGAGCCGACCTCGACTACCCGGTAGCCATGGAAGCTTTCATCAAAAGCATTGAAACCGGGAAAGCAGGGATTGCCCACATTGCCGAAGCCGCACACATGGCCCTTAAAACCAAAGATTACCGCAATGCCGAAGGGTTATTCAGGGAAGCCCTGAGCATGGCGGTGGATTGCGACGAATGCACCAAGAATACCATCCGTAACTGCCAGACCGGTCTGGCTGACGTTTACATGCATTCCGGCAAGCTTACTGAGGCCCTGCCACTCTACATGACCGCCCTTGAAACCTGTCTGGAAGTTTACGGAGAACAATCAACCCCCACTGCGGATACCTATGTAAAACTGGCACACCTTCACAAAGCACTGGGCCATGATTCCGAGTTTACGCAATACTGCCACACGGCAAAGGATATTTTCGGGCTGCTTCTTCCTTCCGGACATCCCAAGGTTATTGAAGTTCGGGGGATGTGTGGGGATTAAACCCAGACATCATTTTCAGCTGTGAATTCCCCGCCGCTTTCACCGGTATTCACAACGCCGCGCGGCTCAATGAGCATTACCTTGCACTCTTCATCCGCAACAGGTTTGTGCGACACCCCTTTGGGAATCACATACATCTCACCGGATGAGAGTTCGACCTTTCCGTCTTCAAACTCAATAACAAGATCCCCTTCAAGAACAATGAAAGTTTCATCGGTATCTCTATGATCATGCCATACGAACTCGCCTTTAAGTTTGGCAAGCTTGAACTGGTAGTTGTTCATTTCCGCAATTACGCGCGGTGACCAGTGCTCGCTGAACCGGCCCAGTTTATCCTTGAAATTAATTGCGTCATATTTCATTGCACTCTCCTGAATTTAATAAAATTTATCTAACTAATCAGATTGCCTGAGCAGACACACTAATATACTTAACTTTCCCTCAACTAGTACAAAATTGCTGCCGGCCCGGAAACCGTGTCCTCTGTATTTGAATCATATCCTATTTGCAGCTATAAAATTTTCAGACAAATTTTCTACATGCACCGGAGATAACGCGTATGAAGTCCCTCAAAGAACAGTCCCTGCAGGATCAACTGGCTAATATAGCGAAAGAAGACAACAAATATGCACATGGGGGGAACCTGCGCAAACTGGCAGTGCGTGCAGGATGCCCTTCTTCTGAAATTGTGGACTTTTCCGCTAATATCAACCCGCTGGGTCCCCCCCCATGGCTGAAACAGGAAGTGCTTAAAGCCCTGAATGAAGTAGACCGCTACCCGGACCCGGAGTGCTCGGAGCTTACCCTTGCTGCATGTGACAAATACTCAGTCTGGCCCAATGAATGTGTTGCCGGTAACGGTGCATCTGAACTTATTTCCGCCATTGCCCGCATAGGCGGATTCAAACGGGCTGTCATCCCGGTGCCCTGCTATGTGGACTACAAGCGGTCATGCATTATGGCCGGGCTGAAAACAGAACAGATCCCCCTTGAACCCCAGAATAATTTTGCCCCGGACTTCGATACTCTCTCAACTTTTCTGGAAGAATCCCCGGCTCTTGTTTTTCTGGCTCAGCCCAACAATCCCACCGGAACCGCCTTTGATCCGGCAGAATTAAAAGTGCTGGCCCGTCGCCATCCGGACTCCCGGTTTATAGTGGATGAATCATTTGCCGACTTTGTGCCCGGTCTGGAAAGGCTGACCGGAAAACGCCCGCCAAACGTAATCACAATTGTTTCACTTACTAAATTTTATGCCATCCCGGGACTGCGCCTTGGTCTGGCCTTTGCTTCCCCGGACATCGTCATGGAAATCAGGAACGTGCTGCCCTGCTGGTCAGTTAATATCCTTGCCCAGAAAGTAGGGCTGCGCTGCATTCGTGATGAAGAATATGAACGGCAAACAATTGATGAAACCACAAGACTCAGGGAAGAACTGGTAAAGGACATTGCCCAAATTCCTGGACTGCGGGTTCTACCCTCACAGGCCAATTTCATGCTTTGTCAGGTTCAGCGGGTCGGCATGGATGCCAGCGGACTTATCGAACACCTGCTGAGCAGAAAAGTGGCAGTAAGGCATTGTGATAATTTTGACGGACTGGATTCGACATATTTCCGGATCGCAGTTCGCACGAAAGAGGAGAACCAGGCCCTGATCAACGGCCTGCGTTCCTTCACCGGAATGGACACTGAAGAAGAACATACTCCCAAAACTCCTGCACTGATGATTCAGGGAACCTGCTCAAATGCAGGCAAGTCCATTCTGGCAGCAGCATTCTGCCGCATATTCCTGCAGGACGGTTTCAAGGTGGCTCCCTTCAAAGCCCAGAACATGTCCCTTAATTCCTTCGTCACCGAAGATGGCCTGGAAATGGGGCGGGCACAGGTCACGCAGGCCGCAGCCTGCAAAATGTCCCCGGATGTGCGGATGAATCCGGTACTGCTCAAACCTTCCACCGATGTTGGGTCACAGGTTATTGTCATGGGTAAACCGGTCGGCAATATGAAGGTTCGTAAATACGTGGAGTACAAACCGACAGCATTTAATGCTGTCAAACAAGCATACGATTCACTCAGCGCCGACAGCGACATCATGGTAATAGAAGGTGCCGGCAGTCCGGCGGAAATCAACCTCAAGCAACACGATATCGTCAACATGGCCATGGCCAGATATGCAGAAGCAAAGGTACTCATCACCGGCGACATAGACCGTGGCGGAGTCTTTGCCTCACTGGCTGGAACCATGGATCTCCTGGAAGCTAAAGAACGGGAGCTGGTCTGCGGATTCCTGCTTAATAAATTCCGCGGAGATGCTTCCCTGCTTACTCCGGCTCTTGAGTTTACCTTAAACCATACCGGAAAACCCGTGCTGGGGACCATCCCCTACATCAGCCACCTCGGTCTGCCGGATGAAGACTCGGTTTCCTTTAAAGAAGATTTGAACAAGTCCGGCAGTGAGGGCAAGAGAAGAGACAGTGTGGACATAGTCTGCATTGACCTGCCACGCATCTCAAATTTCACCGACATTGACGCACTTAAAAACGAACCGGACGTAAACCTGCGGGTTGTTAATAAACCTGATGATCTCGGAACCCCGGACGCCATAATCCTGCCCGGAAGCAAATCCACCATTTCTGACCTTGAACACCTGAGAAGCACCGGGCTGGCAGACGCTGTAAAAGCCTTGAAGAATAAATCGGTGATTGTAGGCATCTGCGGAGGGTTTCAGATGCTGGGCCAGTTTATCGCCGACCCGGACGACATTGAATCAGGAGGCATTGGCGAAGGGTTGGCCCTGCTCCCGTTACAGACAACCCTTGCCCCGGAGAAAACACTGACCCGTACCAACGGCATTCACTCCCAGAGCAAGCTTGAAGTCAGCGGCTATGAAATCCATCACGGGAAAACCGAGCCGCTGCTGTCCACAGTTCGTGCTGCAATTGTCCCTCAGGGCATAAGCGGAAGCATTCCCGTATCTAAGGCTCTGGGGTTCGGAATAAAATCAGGCATGATATGGGGGACATATATTCACGGCATATTTGACGCTGACAGTTTCCGCCGCTGGTTTATCGATTCATTGCGTGAAAAGAAAGGATTGCCGAAGCTGGAAAAAATTCAGACTACCTTCGGAATGGAGGAAGCACTGGACAGACTGGCTGACGTCGTTCGGCAAAATGTAGATATGAAAGCCATATATGAAGCACTGGGAATGAAATGATCAGGAACCATCGCTTTACCTGCTCCACATCATTACAAACTCGGTATGGGAAGTATGTACGTCGATACGCTCCTCGCGAACTGAAAAACCGTGCTTTTGGTAAAAGGAGACTGCACGCGGATTTTCCTTGTAAACAGTCAGCTCAAGGTTCTCCCTCAGTTCTTTTGCTCTCTCAATCAGCCTGGAGCCCAAACCGCTTCCCTGCTCTGAAGCAGTAACAAAAATGGCGGCCAGAACATTGCCAGACAGACAGAAAAAACCGGCAGGATTGCCATCGGCTTCTATCACCCATGTTTCCGAACCGGGAAGATAGACTTCGCGCATATCCTCCGCATTCTTCTCCCAGAACTCAGCAGGAACAAAATCATGAGCTGCAATTGAGGCATTCAGCCAGATTTCACTCAAAAGCATGTAATCTTCGGGGGCTGCTTTTCTTATCATCAGATTTTACTTCACCAGCTTGTACTTAATTAACTTGAGAGCAAACAGAGTGTTGGTTATCAGGTATCTTTTCCACATCCGCCCCGGTTCCTGCATCAGGCGATAGAACCACTCCAGGCCGCATTTCTGCATAAAAAGAGGAGCACGCCGGGACTTACCGGCAACGATATCAAAGGTTCCACCAACTCCCATGACAAATTTAACTCCAAGCTGTTCCTTCCAGCGGTTAATAAAATTCTCCTTTTTAGGAGAAGTTATTGCCACGAAAAGCATTTTCGCTCCAGAGTCGGCTATCTTTTTCACCACGGCTTCTTCATCATCCCAAAAGTACCCATGGTGACAACCTGCTATTTTCAGACTGGTAAATTTTTGCTCAAGCATCAGGGCTGCTTTTTGCACAATCTCCGGTTCAGCCCCGAGCAGAAAAACCGGTTCATCCTCCCTTGAAGCTCTCTCCAAAAGACTATGGAACAAGTCGAATCCGGCGACCCGTTCCGGTATATCAAGCCCTAAAAATCTGCCCCCCCATACAACTCCCATGCCGTCAATGTTGATTATGTCACAACTTTTGACGGATTCTTCAAGGGTTGCATCGCGGCCCATATTGACCAGTTTGGCTACGTTAACAACTACGTGCTGAGTAAACAGGCCATAGTTCAAGCGGCTGAAGATTTCATCAACAGTTTCAGGCATGGTCCACGCATGCATGCGCACGCCCATGAAATTAACCACCCTGCTTTCTATCATGAAAACCTCACAACCATCGGCGGTGTTGCCGGAACCGCAAACCATTTAGAGTGATCCATAAAGCCCCGGTTCTTTCAGTATATCTACCATAATAAATGTCATAAAGAGAGTTCATTCCCAACAAGAACAACGGAACGCTTTCTCCCTTCAATCAACGTTAATTCATAACCTACAAGCTGAAAAACCTGATTGCATTATCAGCGCAGACCTTCCACAACTCATTGACATCCATGCCCCTTAGTTCAGCAACCTTAGCTGCAGTAAATACCACAAAAGCAGGCTCGTTACGTTTACCGCGCCATGGCTCAGGAGTCAGAAAGGGGCAGTCGGTTTCGAGAACAAGTCTATCCAGAGGGATTTCTTTAACCGCTTCCTGTGCGATATCATTCTTTTTATACGTAACAGGTCCGGGAATTGAAATATACCAGCCATGT
Source organism: Maridesulfovibrio sp. (assembly GCA_963676495.2). Lineage (GTDB taxonomy): Bacteria > Desulfobacterota > Desulfovibrionia > Desulfovibrionales > Desulfovibrionaceae > Maridesulfovibrio. The sequence goes on from CAXXRF010000003.1 coordinate 1,675,563, forward strand.
TCAACTATCTTTTGGGCTGTCTCAGTATCACCACCGAAGCAATGCCAGAGCAGGGGCTTCCCTGACCAACCGAAATCCTCAAGAACTTCCATGGTCCTTTCGTGTGCATCACGGCTATGAATCACCACCGGCAGCTCAAGCTCATCAGCAAGCGCAAGCTGCTTGCGAAAAACGTCTTCCTGAACATCATACGGCACACGATCCCAATAAAAATCCAGACCGATTTCACCAACCGCCTTCAACCGGGAATCGTTTTTGAACGCAGCATGCATAGCTTCAATCTCCGCGTCCAAAAACTTACCTGAATCATTAGGGTGAACGCCCAGCAGAAAAAAAACTTCCGGATACTCATCAAAAAGCACCTTGTTCTGCTCATAGGCTTCAGAGCCCAGGAAAACATTACCGATCCTACCGACACCGCATTCCTTTGCCCGGGCAATTACCTCGGGCAGGTCTTCACGAAAATCCTCAAGATCGAGATGGGCATGAGTTTCAACGCCCAGAACATTTATGCCCACACTCTGTGGCAACGCCCTTACTTTTTTCTTCTTTTTAGCCATGATTATATATTTTCCGCAGTTCTGCGAAATTTTGGATTTGACGCGCTTACGCGCTTTTTATGAATTGATTTCGTCCAGCGACATAAAATTTATAAAAAAGCAGATTTAATAAAGTTTCAGTCGGTTATGGAACAGATTCAAAACCACCCCAGATATCAAGTACAGTCTGTTCCTGTTCTTTCATGGTGTACGAACGGATGGTTTGTTGCCCCGCATCAAGTGCGGTGTCAAGAGCAGCGCCGCCTTCGCGCCAGAGCATGATGGCTTTTTCAAGGTTAAATGAAGCATCCAGAACATCGGCATCAGCAGACCAGAAACCGTTCCCCCCCCATGAGACTTCCCGAAGAGGCCACCACGGTTTAAATACAGCTCCCTCAAGCTGACGCATGTAATCCCAGCCTCCAAAACCGGAAAAACCAACCGGTATACAGCCTGAAGCCAGTGATTCCAGAGGTGGTAGCGGACATCCTTCCGGGAACCCCGAAACAAGAAAGATATGACTGGAACGCAATGAATCAGCCACCCCCTGAGCGTCCATTCCGGAAATCTCAACCCAACGGACATCAGCCCCCGGATTGCGAGCCTCAAAAATAGACTTTATCTGACTGACCAATGCTTTATTCTTGCGCGGCATATACGCAATTCGAATCTTACCGGATGGCTTTTTATCCGGCGCATTAAAAAGATCCGTATCAATTCCCGGCCTTAGAACAGGCGACTGCCTGCCTACGGTCTGCTGCATGAACCACTCAACAGGATGTGATACTGCCAGAAAAGAAACCGGGAGATTGCGCCATGAAACACCCTCCGGCAGAGAAGAAAACAGATAAGCCCAGTTCTGACAGTAGACCACGCAGCGGGCCCCGGCATTAAGGCCCGGAGCAAGGCTGTTTACCCAACCTTCGGGAACAAGCCACATATCTTCCGGCCCCAACCGGACCTCATCCCAATGGACAGGATCAGGATAACCATCAGCAATCCGGGGCATCCAGCTGCCGGAGTCCCGCATTACCAGCTTCACATCATGCCCGTTGCGCTTAAGGATAGATGCGATCTGACAAAAAACAGTGATGCCGCCAGTTGGCTTTCGAACAGGTGGAATAAATATATATGTTTTCATGGATACTTCCTTTTGCCGAACATACATCCGAATAATTGCTTTGAAAAGCTCCACACCTCAAGAGGCGTAAGAGGTAAAACCATATCAGCAGGGTACTCGGCCCCATCCCCCCTTACAACAGCTCTTTGACCCGTGTAAGTCGCTCCGGCAGAACCACCGGCCCACTGCACAATTTACCATCCGGCAAAGCCGTGTTATCGAGTCCATGTGAAGAGTGAGCATACCTACATAGTTAACGGCCTGATGGGTCACCAGTTTTTCCTGCCAGACCTTCTGGACGAGGTTCCTATCGGCGTTGCAGTTCTTGATATTGATGGGCGTATCAAAGTCATCAACCGCGCATGGCAGACCATTACCGGGGCGGACCCGAACTCCATGCTGGGCCTGAAATGCTCACTGGGCCTACGTTGCGACTATTGCTTCAAAGGCTGTCCGATTATGGCAGACAAAGCCGATTTCGGAGCAATTTCAGTTGATGCGGACATCATCGACCGAACAAGAACCAAGATCCCTATCAGACTGACCATTGCCCCGGTATTCAACAGTGACGGCGAGATTTCGGGGTTCGTTGAGACCATTCAGGATATCCGGCAGGTAGCAGAACTCAGCAAAAGTGCCAGCAAGGCATACTCGCTCGGAGGACTCATCGGCACCAGTCCGCAGATGGCAAAAGTTTTCAGCATGGTTCCCTCCATCGCGGCTACGGACTCCTCAGTCCTGATAACCGGTGAAACAGGTACAGGTAAGGACGTTCTTGCCGAAGCAATTCACAATGCCTCAGACCGGGCGGGGGGGCCCTTCATCAAGGTAAACTGCGGAGCCCTGCCTGAAACCCTACTGGAGTCTGAGCTTTTCGGGCATGTCAAAGGAGCATTTACCGGAGCCCATGAAGACCGCCCCGGACGCATCAAGCTTGCTCATAACGGGTCATTTTTTCTCACGGAGATAGGGGATCTTCCACTTCCCCTGCAGGTTAAACTGCTTTCATTTCTTGATGATAAAGTAGTCCACCCACTTGGAAGTTCACGAGGATTCAACGCCGATGTTCGTGTCATAGTGGCAACCCACCGTAACCTGAAACAGATGGTTCAGGACAAAACCTTTCGGGCGGATCTCCTTTTCAGGCTGAACGTTGTTCACCTCCATTTGCCCCCCTTGAGAGAGCGCGGTGAAGACATCCTGCTTTTAAAACAGCATTTTCTACAGGTGTATTGCACCAAACTGAACAAAAAGATCAAAGGGTTTACAAAGAAATCAGCCAAAATCCTATCTACCTACAGATACCCCGGAAACGTTCGGGAACTACGCAATATTGTAGAATACGCCGCCAACTTCTGTGACCGGGACCTCATTGGAACCAGTCATCTCCCTGCATACCTCACCGAACAGGATATCCTGCGGCCGGTAGCCGAATCCACTGCCATCTCCCATGAAAGCCCCGCACCAAACGGGTACAGGCAGGCTGACAGCTGGGATGAGGCTGAAAAGCAGATGATCATGGATACTCTTGTAAAATGTGGAGGCAGGAGAGGAGATGCAGCAAAACTTCTCGGCTGGTCCCGTTCCACTTTTTGGCGCAAGCTGAAAAAACACTCAATTACCGGATAAATTATGGCTCATAAACTTTTGATTCCCCTGCTTGACGATGAGGTGGCTCCACGCTTCGACCTTGCTACAGATGTCATGCTGATCAAGCTCAGCCGTAATAAGGATCTTGAAGAACGCATAATTGTACTTCCACAACCTTCAGCAGATGATCTCTGCGCCCTTGCAACCTCGGAAAAGACCGACGCAGTAATATGCGGCGGCGTTGATGAGGAACACTACCAGTACCTCAAATGGAAAGGCATCAATGTGCTTGATGATGTTATCGGCCCGGTTGAAAAAGTGATTGAGTACTACAAGAAAGACAATTTATCTCCGGGAATGAATTTTCATACCGGGTTTCTTATCTGATCATAACCCCCTTAAAAAACGTTCTCATTTTTTATCACTCCTTTTTTTTGTTCTATTTTGTTTCACTTTGTTTCTTGAGAAACAATTCACAATGATTCATTATGTTTCAACAAAAAGAAACATATTTTCTTCCTGCACGTTTAATAATCTGTTATTGTTGATTTATTTTTGTGTGGCACGTGAGGTGCTTTTTAGAATCGGGTGCTGCAAAAACCGAATTCCCGGCGAGCAGCAAAAGACAACCTTTCTGACACATGAAGATAATGATTGTTGAAAAAGATCCGGAGTTTCGTGAACACCTTGCTTTGCGCCTGGAGAGCGCGGGGCTTGAAATTTCAGATTCGGGCAACCTTGAAGAAGCTGAAAAGTATATCAGAGAAAACAGACTTGACGGCGTCGTGCTGGGGCTGTCCGGATTCGGAAGAAGCTCATTGAATCTTATGGAGATGATCTCAACAAACATTCCCAATTTGAAAGTTGTTTTAATTAACAGGCACAACAAGATTCCACTTTCTATAGAAGCCATGAATCTTGGAGCTTGTGCTGAAATTTCAGCTCCGGTCGACATTGCCGCGCTGGTGAAGACTCTGCGCAGATATTGCGAGGACTCTGCGCAGTAAGCGCGGCAAAGGTAAGCCGGTCAACCGATACAGGGGGAAACGTGAAAAATTCTAAAGTGAAAGAAATTATGATTCCGGTTGAAGAATACACCCGGGTCAAAAAAGACACCACACTGCTTGCAGCAATGCAAGACCTCACAAGTCAGGCTGAACAGGAGAATCTGCCCCACCCTCACCGCGACCTTCTGGTTGAGGATGAGAATGGAAAGATCATCGGCAAGCTGACTATGCTTGATGTGTTCAAGCACATGGAACCTTCTTACCTCAGAATGGACAACGAGCGTCATCCCAATGCCCTTAGCAGGGATTTCGTCCAGAAGGTTTACAGGGATTTCAACCTCTGGTCCGAGCCCCTGACCGACCTGTGCCGCAAAAATGCAGACGCAACAGTCGAAGAAATCATGCACACACCCCATCCGGTAGAGATCGTTGATGAGGACGACTCCCTGGACAAGGCGCTGCATGCTTATGTGCTCGGGGTGCACCAGCCTCTTCTCGTTAAAAAGGACGGAATCATTACCGGCGTACTGCGCCTTGGCGATGCTTTCGAAAAAGTAAAAACCGCAATTCTGGCTTGCGAGATTTAAGCTGCCATAATTTCAAGGAGCGATATAATGAGTGCTGCAACTGCAACCCAGCCCGGATTCGATTTCAAGCGGCTGTTTTTCATGCTGCTGGGCATTGCCCTGTTCACAATTGTATATTTCTGCCCGGCATGGCCCGATGCTATTGACCCTGCCGGAAAACACTTTGTTCTTACCAAAGAAGCAAAGGGTGCCATTGCCGTCTTCCTGCTGGCCGGTACCTGGTGGGTATTTGAAGTTGTACCTATCGGTGTAACTTCACTGGCTATCGGAGTGCTGCAGGCCGCCTTCCTTATCAGGGACCCGAAGAAGGCCTTTAACGACTTCATGGACCCCTCTGTTCTGTTTATCTTTGCATCAATCATGATTGGCCTGGTTTTCACCAAGACCGGCCTGACCAAGCGCCTTGCTTACAAAATGCTCATGATTGTCGGTGAAAAAACCAGCCGCATATACCTAGGTGTATTCGTAGTTACTGCACTGTTGACACATGTCATGGCTCACACCGCGGTTGCTGCTACCGTTTACCCCCTGCTGCTGGCGATCTACTCCCTTTACGGAGAAGGCGACAAGCCCACCAAATTCGGTAAGGGTCTGTTTATCGGTATGGCTTTCATTGCCGGTGCCGGTTCTATTGTAACCCTGCTTGGTGCTGCCCGAGGCGCAGTTGCAATCGGTTTCTACAACCAGATTCTGGGTAAAGACATCACCTTCTTTGAGCTGACCTACTATATGGCACCCATCGGCTGGGCCATGGTATTCCTGCTTTGGGGCTTCTTCATGATCTTCCTGAAGCCTGAAAAGGATGTTATCCCCGGACTGCGTGAAAAAGCCAAAGAACTTAATGACCAGATGGGACCGCTCTCCCGTGATGAAATTGTTGCGGCAATCCTTGTTGGCGGCGTAATTCTCGTCATGAGTCTTAGATCGTTCGTGCCTGAACTTAAGGCAATCGACAAGACCTCGATCATCCTTTTGTCTTCCATTTCCTTCTTTGTCTTCAAGATCCTCGACATCAATGATCTTGAAGATATCCCCTGGAACATCATCCTGCTTTTCGCAGGTGCCATGTCCATCGGCTTCTGTCTCTGGGAAACCAAGGCGGCAGAATGGATGGCGGTTAACTGGCTGGTTCTTTTCCAGAACTCCAGCGGATTCGTATTCATCATGTCCATCGCCTTCTTTGTAATGATGATGACCAACTTCATTATGAACGTTGCGGCCATCGCCATCTCACTCCCGGTGGCTCTGGTTATTGCACCTTACCTCGGCGTTGCACCTGAAGTAATCCTCTTTGCTTCACTGGTTGTTGCAGGTATGCCCTTCCTCCTTCTGGTCGGAGCAGCCCCCAACGCAATCGCATACGACTCAAAACAGTTTACCACCGGTGAATTCTTCATGTATGGTATTCCCGCAAGTATCCTGCTGATGGTTGTTACCGCCGTCTTCGTCAAGTTCATCTGGCCTCTCATGGGTATGCCAGTTGAAATTATGAAGACCTTGCCGGGTTAAATCGTTGGGGTTATAAGTACCGAAATATAGGTAAGGATGGTCTCGGCAGGCGAGCCGGGGCCATCCTGCTTTCATAACCCACTACCGGTTTCCGCCTACGACTTCCGGTACTGATAACAAAAAGCGAGAAGGATTTATGAAGCAACTGGACAGACTGATTGGCCACATTGTCGACAGAGTGAACATCAACCTGCGTGAACCTCTTGTGGATGTAGGGCCTTATATCAAAGAGCTCATCCCCGAAGACAGCTTCGCACTTTACTACGCGTTCTACGCTCTTACCTACAACCATCCCCTTATGTTCAACTTCCGCCATTCCAGCATCGGCGGAACCTATTTCCTCGGGAAATGCAAGGTGAACCACTCCATCCTCTACAAGAGTGATATCCGTGGTGATGAACTTAAAAGGAAAGGCAGTATTGTTGAGTGTAAAGGACAGAAGATCAAACTCAGGGACGATGAGGTTATCAAAATCAGGGACAGTTTTCTTATGAAGACCCTGGTCCACAACAACTCTCACGACCCCGAGAACCTTGAGTGTTTTAAAATCTCCAACACCGTATCCCTGCACTATGCGAACATCCACGGCACTTCCGTAGAAGGTTGCTTTCTTGAGCCGTTTGCATCGGTAGACCTTTCCATCTGCCATGACTGCGCGGTGGGAGCATACTCCTACGTTCAGGCCGGGGAACTTTCTCACAAACGCATCAAGCCAGGACGAATCTGGGTAAAGGCAGACGGAGCCTTTGAGTTCAACTACCAATACCCGGAAGAAGTCATTGAGAAATATATCCGTATGGAAGACAGCAGACCCAAGGGAATTCTTATGGACTTCTTTAACAACCGCAAAGAAGACTTTGTTCCCATCTACTCTTCCGTTAAACCTGAACTCCTTGTCGAAGTGCCGGAGGGAGCTTCTGTAAGCCCCTATGCAGTTTACAAGGGTGATTGCAAGGTGGACAGAAATGTTCTCGTAGCCCAGCGTGCCTACATTGAGAACTCAGATCTAGGCCCCGGAGCAAACGCTCAGGAAAACTGCTACATCATTAATTCTGTTTACGAAGGCAACGACGTTACCGCTCATGGCGGCAAGGTCATCCACTGCCACCTCGGCAAGCAGGTCTTCGTAGGCTTCAACTCCTTTTTAAACGGTAAGGAAGATTGCAAAATCGGAATCGGCGCTGGTTCGATTATAATGCCCCACACTATAATCGACGCGGAAGAGCCACTGAAAATACCTGACAATTCTCTTGTTTGGGGCTATATCAGCAAACAAGACGATCTCGAAATGCACTCGATTCCTCTGTCTGACTTCGCTTCTCTCAAAGGCCAGTTCCGTCTCGGCAACATGACTTTTGAGGGTATCGGAGCAAAATTTGTAGATGGTTTCAGGCACCGCATTGAACACATTCTTGAATGCAACGGTGCTTTCTGGGACGGTTCTGACGAAACCGCAGGCCATGCCCAGCAAACTCAGGACATCTCCTTCAATATCCTTCAGCCTTATCCCGAAGGTGATTTGCAAGGACTCTACCCGGAACTGTCAATTGACCCGTTGGAGCCCAGCGATCTCTAGTATTGTCTAGTGATCAGCTGGACTTTCCCTTATGCAGGATCCAACAAAACGGCAAAAGGAGTAACCCCGTGCCAAAAACAATGTCACAGGCACTACAGAAGAACCTTCTAGGTAATTCTCCCGACTGGTACAAACTTACCATTATTGGCTTTCTTATTCTCAACCCCATCCTGATGGCCGTAGCCGGCCCATTCATAACCGGTTGGGTACTTATCGGTGAATTTATTTTCACCCTTGCCATGGCCCTCAAATGCTACCCCCTGCCCGCAGGTGGTCTGCTCGCAGTTGAAGCAATCGCCCTTGGCCTGGCTAGCCCCGAGACTGTCTATAATGAAACATTACTGAACTTCCCGGTAATTCTGCTGCTGATGTTCATGGTAGCCGGTATTCATTTTATGAAAGACATGCTGCAGTATGCTTTCACTAAAATCATTACCAGAGTGAAATCAAAGGTTGTGATTTCACTGCTTTTCTCCATCTCAGGAGCAGTCCTCTCCGCATTCCTCGATGCTCTGACCGTTACTGCGGTTATCATTGCGGTTGCATACGGATTCTATGGCATTTACCACCGCTTTGCTTCCACCGGTAAATGCTCCTTGACTGACGACTCCATGCTGCGTGGCGAATGCGTAGACAACCTCTCTGAATTCAGAGGTTTTCTGCGTAACCTGATGATGCATGGTGCTGTAGGTACTGCTCTTGGTGGTGTCTGCACCATCGTTGGTGAGCCTCAGAACCTGCTTATCGGTAAAACTATGGGCTGGGAATTCATGGAATTCTTCTTCAGAGTTGCTCCCGTATCCATGCCTGTTCTGGTTGTAGGTCTTATTACCTGCATCATGCTGGAAGTAACCGGTATCTTCGGATATGGCTACCAGCTGCCCCAGAATGTGCGTGAAATCCTTGAAGAGGAAGACCGCAGAAACGACGAAGAAATGAGCCTCAAAAAGAAAGCAGCCCTGTTCACTCAGGCCTGTGCGGCTATATTCCTCGTACTTGCTCTGGCATTCCACATTGCTGAAGTAGGTCTCATCGGCCTGACTGTAATCGTTGTACTTACCGCGCTTAACGGTATCACAGAAGAACACCGCATCGGTCATGCATTTGAAGAGGCTCTGCCATTTACCGCTCTGCTAGTTGTCTTTTTCGCAGTAGTCGGTGTTATCCACGAACAGCACCTTTTTGCTCCGATCATTCACTATGTACTCGGTCTTGAAGGTAAAGTTCAGCTGGCAGCATACTATATCGCCAACGGAGTGCTCTCCATGATTTCTGATAACGTATTTGTTGCAACAGTATACGTATCCGAAACTCTGAAAGCCTTTGAAAGCGGTATTATCGGCCGTGAACAGTTTGACCTGCTCGCAGTTGCAATCAACACCGGAACCAACATTCCCAGTGTTGCAACTCCTAACGGTCAGGCAGCATTCCTGTTCCTGCTGACCTCCGCCATCGCTCCGCTTATCAGACTGTCCTACGGTCAGATGGTTAAGATGGCACTTCCCTACACAATCACCATGTCTATTACCGGCCTGGCCGCAACATGGTACTTCCTGTAGGAATATAAGAAAGAAGACCCATAAACAAAACCCCCGGTCAGATGCCCGACCGGGGGTTTCTTTTTTTCAAAGAGCTAACTACCGATTCACACTTTTATACACTTCTCTCAATCGGCAGCTTAATTGTGAACCGGGTCCACTCACCAGGCTCAGACTCAATATTCATTTTGCCGCTATGCTGCTCAGTTACTATAAAATAAGACACGGACAGCCCGAGTCCGGTCCCTTTTCCCACAGCCTTCGTAGTAAAAAAAGGCTCAAAAATACGTGAAAGAGCCTCAGCCGCAATCCCGGGACCGTTATCTTCTATCACGGTAGTAATGTACTGCCCCTCCCGGAACATTTTCAGAACAAAACATGGCTCCTCTTCGCAATATTGCTTTTCCTTCATGGCTTCAGCACCATTTTTCAGGACATTTAAAAAGACCTGTTGAATTTCGTTACCCTCACAACGAACCTTCGGCAAATCCTGAGCATACTCTCTCTGGATCTTTATCTTCCTGAAATCAAATTCTTTCTTCAGATCAAAATCGTTCTCTGCCAGCTTCACTGTTTTATCAAGTAAATCGGCTATTCTGTACTGCTCGATGAGTTTTTCACTTTTCCGGCTGAAGCTGAGCATATTTCTGACTATGGCTGAAGCCCTGTCGGATGCTTCCCTGATAATATTGAGCATTTTGGGGATATCACGTCGTCTAAGATAATCCCGTATGCTTTCAAGATCTACATTGGCTTCCATGGCCACTTTGTCGTTGGCTTTCAGATCACCGAAAATCCGATTATCAATATTATGAACACATCCGGCAATTCCAGCCAGAGGGTTGTTTATCTCATGGGCCATTCCGGCAGCCAGTCCGCCAAGAGACATCATTTTCTCCGATTGAATCATCATCTGCTCAAGGTAAACCCGGTCAGTAACGTCATCCACCCGGATAACCGCTCCGGATAGATCATCATCAACAATCGGGAAAATAGTCAGGTTCTCATAAAAGGTTCTGTTACCCCGCTGAACAGTCAGCCGTTCTTCCGATTGAGTTCTGCTCTTTACGATGGTTTCATGGATATTGCTGATTTTAGAGTTAATTTTTGGATAAACATCCTTTAACTCCCTTCCCAGGACCTCATCAGCCCGAAGCCCTGTCTCCCGCTCAGCCCTTGCGTTCCAGAGCAGAACAGTTCCCTGCTGATCCACTGCAATCAGCACAGAGGGCATTGAATCAATAATATTCCCCAGAAGCTTGCGTAGTTGCAGCATTTCCAGCTCAGACTGAAGACGCTCGCTGATATCCAGAGCGGAAACAACAATACCTTTGAGCATACCATCATCAAAGATCGGCATTGAATAATAATCCACCGGAATAACTGCCCCGTCCTTTTTTACAAAGGCATCAGTTCCTCTTCTTGGAATTCCATCATGCAGGGAAGAATGAATTGGGCATTCTTCAATCGGATAGGGCGAACCATCCTCCCTTTGATAGTGACATAAATCATGGTGATTACGATCTATAAGTTCATCCTTTGAGTAGCCCAGCATCTTGCAGGCTGCTTTGTTTATGAAAACAATATGCCCCTCAATATCAAGCCCCCAAATGGATTCTGCAGCAGAAGACATGACATTCTCATTTATATTATGGAGTGCTGTTATTTCTTTCAGCTTCTGCTCAAGATCACTATTCAGTTTATTGATTTCCTCTTCACGGAACTTGATGCTTGCAGACATTTTGCTCAAAGCGGCAACAATATCGTTAAACTCTTTTATGTCCTTTTCCTGCATAGAGTGCTGATACTCTCCGCGGGATATGCTGGTAGCAAACGAAACAAGCTCGTTGAAATGGGAAGTGAACCTCCTAAAGCGGAATTGTAAAAACAGCATTCCCAAAAATAAAATAAGGAAGGCAAGGCTCACAAAAGCGATTGTATAACTGACAAGCCCCTGAAAACTATCTTCAGAGTCCTGATAGATAACGGCAAGCCACTTCGAAGGGCCTATCAAAGCTGTATAGGCTGTATCGTGCTGCTTACTGTCATCAATACGGACCATTTTAACGCTACCGTCAGGAGTCTCATTGGAGAACCTCGTAAAATAAGGATCCTCGTTCCTTTCCAAAACATTGGTAATATCAGTATGGGCAATATAGGTACCGGTCTGATCCGTAATGGCCAGAACGCTGTTTCTACCTACATTTAGCTCGTTAAGCATCCTATTTAGATCTGTAAAAACAACATCTGCTATAAGCACCCCTTTTTTCATCGGTAAGGAGATTTGAAAGACCGGAGTCCTCTGAGATTCGGAAATAATGGAAGGGGCCCAGTAAACTTCATGGGACTGCAATGCATTTCGAAAAGAAGGATAGTTGGACATATCAAGCCCCATCAGAGCATCACTGTAAGGAGCTAAAGCGTAAACCACCCCTTCGTCGTCCAGAAGTCTGACTTCACTTATTTCAGTGCTGGTCATGACTATAGACTGCAAGAGTATTTCCACTTCTCCCTGATTCATCACACGCCCGTCTACCACAGTGGCAACTCTGAGTAACGAATTCTGGATATTATCCATACTCTTCTCTACAGCACTTACAATCAGGTTTGCTGAAGATATATTCCTATCCTCAATACTGTCCTTGAATTGTCCTAAAGTGTATAAATATACCAGCGAAGCAAACAGGATGAAAGGGATAGATGCTGCCAGAAGATAGTAAACTGACAAAATGGTACGTAATGATTTTTTATTTTTCATTATTTTTAAATATCATTTATAAATTTACCGTTTTCTATAACTACAATATTGTAGCTTTCTTTAACATCTCCAAAACGGTTAAATTTGATATCCCTTCCCATAATATTAAATTTTTCCTTACTCAAAACAGCCTTCTTCATCGCATCAGGTCCGTTTTCATACTCATGTTCAATGGCAAAAGCAGCTATTTCAAAAATTCCTGCATAACGGGTATAGATGAATGAAGGTTCCTTGTTGTACCTGGCCAAGTATCTTTTCTTGAGAGCGGCAATACCGGGATCAACATCCTCATAATCATGCAGGGCTATCAGTCTCATCCCCTCAACAGCACGCCCCCCGTGGGTAATGATGTCATTGGACTGCGTCCAGCTAACCCCGAAAAGTTTAACCCCATCCGCCCCCAGCTTTCTTAAGGACTGTGCAAGCATGGCTCCGTCAAAACCGTTTGTGGCAAAAAGAGCTGAATCGGCTCCACTATTGATAATCTCTTGGGCAATTGCATTGAAATGCGCATTCTTGCTGCTGGAATATGAGATTGCTATGGGGGTATTCCTACCGGCATCCTTCATTAATCCTTCAAAACGCTGAGCTATAGATGTTGTATATTTTTTATTATCCAGATCATAAATTACAGCCGTGCTGTTCAATCCCAGTGACAAAACCCTTTCAGCAATTTTATTGGCCTGCCCGGTGCTGCTTGTGGCTGTCCGCAACAAATTGTCATCTTTATCAGCCAGATAGTCGGTACTCATCGTAGGACTCATTACCAGCACATTCTTCCCTTCAATAGCCTCTGTGGTTGCCTCAGCCATTGAGCTTGTTATTGGCCCCAGAATCAGGCTTATCCCGTCATCAATCAGCTCAGTGATGGCAATCTTTGCTGCCTTGGGAGAACTTTTATCATCGACCACAACCAGTTCGACCGGTCGGCCCCCTATACCTCCCTCGGCATTCCTTTCATCCACAAGAAGCTGGAGAGTGTTTCTAGCTGTAACCCCAAGTTCAGAATGCCGACCGGTTATGCTCCCAACAAACCCCACTTTTACCGAAGGACTATCAGAACATCCCAATAAACTTAAAAAAAGAGCCATAACAACAACAGATCTTCCAAAAAATTTTATATTTAAACATCCGGGCATTGCTTTCTCCTGCGCTTACCACCAAATCTGCATTCAGGTTAACTTACTTCTAACAAGTAACGCTCTCATATTTGATAACATCAACAGCAGACATCATTGTCAAACAATTTAAACAGGCACTGTTTATTGTATCCAGCAAAAAGACAAGGCCTTCCCGGATAAAATAACCGGGAAGGCCTTTATTGAATGCCATGATACAGGAATCGATATTTCAGTCCACTACCCCTGCATGCGAGCAATAATCCTGTTAAGTTCCAAAGCAAGTTCAGCAACTTTTCCTACAGCTTCTGCAGATTCATTCATTGACCTTGATGTTTCGCTGGCAATTGAATTGATCTGCCCAGCAGAACGGCTGATCTGCTCACTGGCTGCAGACTGCTCTTCAGAGGCGGTTGCGATAGAACGAACCTGATCGCTGGTCTCGGAGATGCTTGCCACAATCTCCTTAAGAACATTTCCGGACTTGTTGATCATTGCGGTAACATCATTAATTGCCTGTGTTGATTGCTCGGTGTTGGCAATATTGGTTCGGGCGCTGTTTTGTATGGTTACAATATACTCTCCAACCTCATTGGTTGCAGTCATTGTTTTCTCCGCCAATTTGCGAACCTCATCTGCAACCACAGCAAACCCGCGGCCTGCATCTCCAGCACGCGCAGCCTCAATAGCCGCATTAAGGGCCAGCAGGTTCGTCTGGTCTGCAATGTCACTGATAACACTCATGATGTTTCCGATCCCTTCAGCCTGACGCCCCAGTTCTGCCATATCCTTCTGCATGGATTCGGACTGAGTGCGAATCTGTGAGATGGTTTCCACTGCTCTGGCAACCATCTCTTCACCTTCACCTGCCTTTTTCTGAGAATCAAAAGCCAGATCAGCTGCGGTTGAAGCATTGCGGGCCACTTCAAATACGGTCGAGTTCATCTCATCCATCGCAGTAGCTGCTTCGCTGGCCATTATAGACTGCTCTTCAGCCCCCCGGCTGGATTGCTCCACCTGAGCGGCAAGGGATTCAGTAAAGCGTGTCACCTGATTTGAAACATCGGTTGCACTTGCCGCAGCTTCGGAGATAACGATGTTATTCTCTTCGATCTGACGCTGCTGCTGGCGAACCTCTGTCATATCAAACCAAATAGCGACAGAACCCAGCAGCTGCCTGTCCATGTCATAAAAAGGGGTGGTTGATACTGCTATGTGTTTAACTGCTCCGGAGATGGTCGTGTATTCTGTTTCCTTGCGAATCTGCCTCTCTTCTCTAAGGGCAATCTGAGAAAGAGTCTGCTTGTTTCTATCCCGAAAGAAAAACTCACCGGGATTCATTCCGGAGACTTCATCCGGCCTGATGGGACTCTCAATCAGTTCACACATGTGCGAGTTAATCCAGAGCATATTATTATCCGGTCCAACAATAGCGCAGGGCAGAACCAAACCGTTCAGCACTCCTTCGGAAAAGCCGAGCTTGTTCTTCAATTCTTCAACCATGTGCTTAACGTTCTCAGCAAGGTCATGCAGTTCACAGGTAAACTTACCATCAAGCACAGCCTTTAAATTTCCATCTTCAACCTCACTGGTAAAATCCCTGATTCGAGCAATGGGATCAACTACCTGCCTGCGAATAGTCAGTACAATAGCTCCAACCAGAACCAGAATCATACAACTTCCCATCCCCAGAAGGATTAAACTCTGTTCTGATGCGACTCTGGTAAGGTCAGACTTGTATGCAGACATGCAAACAATCCATCCTGTCCTTGGGACAACCTGAAAAGACTGAACCTTTTGACGTCCTTCCCAATCATAAGAATTAAATCCTTTGTCCTTGGACATGGAATCCTGAACAAAGCCATGGGAGGACACATCTTTACCTATAAGGTTCTGGTCTACCTTGTGAGCTATAATTTGCCCTTCACTGTTAAGAAGATAGGCATACCCCTCTGAACCGATTGTAATATTTCCTATCAGTTCTTCGGAATACTTATCCCAGTTCAGAACAATGAAGAAGCCGCCGAAAATACGTCCTGTGGGATCTTTAACTGGAACAGACATCACCAGAGCATTCTCATTTCCGTATTCAGTTCTGGATATTTTTGAAAGAGCCAGTTCGCTGCCGTTTAAAACCTCATCAATGTAGCTTTCATGGCTTACATCCATCCCCCCGAGATTTCTGCCCGTGCCGTCCTGACCGAAAACAATTTTCCCTTTCTTATCATAAGCGGCGATAGCCAGCAGCCCACCATGATCTTCAATGCTCAGCTTAAGAGATTTCAGGACTTCACCACGGGAGTAAGTATCAAAAAAGGCCCTTCGGTACTCTTTATTATTGGCAAAGGCTTTCAGTTCACGAATTGATAAACCCAAAAATCTTTCGGTCTCATCAACAATCTTACTGTTCAGCATTTCCATATTCTGTTTCTGTATTTTGAGTACAGCCTTGTTGGTCATATTGCTGACCACAAGAACAAATCCGGATACGGAGACAAGAACAATAACAGCAATAAGGATCGCAATCCTCGAGTTTATGCTTTTAAAATTCACTTACCATCACTCCTAAACTTGTTTTCATAAGATCACCCACTCCCCAAATGTCCAACACTCAATTGTAACAGATCTAACACAAATCATATCAACATCTTATTATTATCAAACTAGACACAAAATACAGCAATCACTCACGCACGAGGAAATATTTGAATACAGTCCTGATAATGTATTGAACGGACCAACAATAAACTTCAAACATCAACAGCTAATATTATTCAACACAACATAATTAGAAAATACAAAATTTATATTTTGAAAATTACTCTTTAAACATATTTCAATACACTTTCAATAAACACGCCGCAAAAAACTATTCATATTTTATAGAAAGCTACAACAATAAGATTTACAACAAAAAAGGCTGCCTACATCAGGCAGCCTTTATAACAATCTATACTATTAAAAAATCATACCTGCATACGAGAAATTATCCGGTTAAGTTCCTGTGCAAGTTCGGCCATCTTCGCAACCGCTACGGCAGACTCATTCATAGCTTGAGAGGTTTCCCCTGCGATAGAATTAATCTGTCCGGCGGAACGACTGATCTGCTCACTGGCGGCAGACTGCTCTTCAGATGCAGTGGCAATGGACCTTACCTGATCGCTTGTCTCGGAAATACTTTCCACTATCTCCTTCAGAACATCACCCGAGCGATTAATCATATCAGTAACAGAATTGATGGCCTGAGTTGATTTCTCGGTATTGGCTATGTTGGTTCTGGCGCTGTTTTGAATAGTTGTGATATATCCGCCTACCTCATTGGTTGCTGCCATGGTATTCTCTGCAAGTTTGCGGACTTCATCGGCAACAACTGCAAACCCGCGTCCTGCATCTCCTGCACGGGCGGCTTCAATTGCTGCGTTAAGAGCAAGCAGGTTGGTCTGGTCAGCAATATCACTGATTACACTCATGATTTTGCCGATACCTTCAGCCTGCCTGCCAAGCTCAGCCATATCCTGCTGCATCTGCTCAGACTGAGCCCGGACCAGAGAAATGGTTTCAACTGCTTTTGCCACCATTTCTTCCCCTTCACCGGCTTTCTTCTGAGATGAAAACGCGAGGTCGGCAGCAGTGGAAGCATTGCGTGCAACTTCAAAAACAGTTGAGTTCATTTCATCCATGGCAGTTGCTGCTTCACTGGCCATCATGGACTGCTCCTCGGCCCCACGGCTGGATTGTTCAACCTGCGCAGCAAGAGCTTCAGAAAAACTGGTTACCTGATTTGAGACCTCTGTTGCATCAGCCGCCGCCTCGGAAATCATTATATTATTCTCTTCAATCCTGCGCTGCTGTTCACGGATTTCAGTCATATCCGTAATCATTATGAATGCACCAAGCATCTGCCGGTCAAGATCGTAGAGGGGGGATGCATTGACTAAGGTGCTGCGTATACCGTTGTTCGCAACAGGAAGATCAACTTCAATATTTCGCTGAGGAGCCTTTTCAGACATGGCCTTACCGGCAACAGTGGTTCTGGCAGCCTCACCATATACAATATCTCCGACAGTTCGTCCTAAATAGCTTTCCGGGTGTCCTGATCTACCCAAAAGATCAAGCAACTCCTGATTCATAAACAGGGATTTCTCATCAGAATCAGCAACAATGCAAGGAATTGAAATACCGTTGAGCACACCTTCGGAGAAACCTAGCTTATTTTTAAGCTCGCGAACCATGTGATCAATATTATCGGAAAGCTCCTTAAGCTCGCATGTATATTTACCTTTCAACTCTGCTCCAAAGTCTCCGCCGGCAATATCACTTGTAAAATCCCTGATAGTAGCCATGGGGCCGGTAACCTGCCTGCGTATGGTAAACACAATCATACTTACCAACGCCAGAATCATAATCAGCCCCATCCCGATCAGTACATTACGCTGCTCAATGGACGCTCTGGTGAGATCGGATTCATAGGCTGACATGCACACGACCCACCCTGTAGCGGGAACAAGCTGAAAGGATTGAACCTTGGCTCTTCCCTCCCATTCATAAGCCGTTCTACCCTTTTCAGCAGAAAGACTCTCTTTGATGAAATCCAGATGTGAAAGGTTTTTGAGAATAATATCCTGATTGACTTTATGAGCAATGATTCGACCCTTTGAGTCAAGAATATAGGCATAGCCTTCTTCACCTATTTTGATGCTCCCGATCATGGACATGGAATACTCCTGCCAGTCCACAGACTCCAGAAATCCACCCAGAAGCCTTCCCCGGCTGTCTCTTACCGGAATAGCCATGACCACAATAAGCCTGTTATCAAAAGCTGAACGCTGAATTTCTGAAACGGCAAAATCTTTACCGCTTAAAATCTGCTGCACATAATCCCGAGCTCCGAGATCGGCAGCCTTTGTTGAAGATCCATCCGAACGAACCCCAAAAACAACCTTTCCACTTAGGTCGAAAGCTGCGAGGGTTTCGATTTTCTTGTTGATTTTAACTTTATTCCTGAATTGTTTCATAATTGAATCTGCCACGGCATCATCGGAATAAGCTTTATGAAACTCTTCACTGCTTGCATAGTCCATCAGGTCTGTACGGGATAGCTCAAGGAACTGATCCACTTCATTGACAATTTTCGTATTGAGAACCGCCATATTCTGTTCCTGTATCTTTAGAACAGCCGAATTAGTCATGCTGCTGACCACTAAAACGAAACCGACAACGGAAACTGATACAACCGCAGCAATCAAAATTGCCAGACTGGTATTTATACTTTTAAACTTCATTTTCTCGCCTAGATAATTATTTACAACCAAACGCATTTACACCCCGACAAACACAAATCCTATAGCAACACTTTTTAATATTTATATTATTTTACGATTGGAAAACTCAATTTATAATAAACCGCCAAACGTGCAGCAGAACTGAAGTCTTAATGTAACAATAACAGACAGCCAAAAATAAAAAGCCGCACTGTAATATACAGTGCGGCTTCTCTTAACCAACTTTAAAATATGCCAGTTTATTGTTTAGAACTGTTATACTCTTCCACCAGCGAGGACATCCTGTTCAACAGTTCTCCACGCTCCTGTGCAACTTTCTTCCACTTCTTCTTTTCACTCTTGAGTGCTTCAATGGTATGCAGAAGATCCTGAATAGTATTTGCAGGGTAACCATGCTTGGCAAAGTTCCCCTTGCGCAACTCCTCATCATTTCTCTGGCGCAGGGCCCGTAACTGACTAGCGGATAATATCATACTCATGGCCTGTTAAAAGTTTACGTCATGCCAATCTACATCCAGAAAGAAGCTTAAGCAAGCCCCGTTCAAAGCGCAGCCTGCATAAAAAAAGTCCGGGAGAAAGTTCCCCCGGACTGTACAATTCAACAGATAACAACCGGAATCAGTATTGACTCCGCCTTGCAGCTTATCTACCGCAGGCACATGAGTTATAGCTGTACTCGGTCCTTTCGCGGTACTCTTCCTGTTTACCTTTGTTCCAGCGGTTAACAGGGCGGTAGTAACCTACAATTCTGGTATATACTTCAGCTTCCTTTCCACACTCAGGGCATTCGAAGTGCTCACCGTAAATATAACCGTGGTCTTCGCATACCGAAAAGGTCGGTGTGACTGAGATGTAAGGAATCTTGGTATTGGTCATGGCCTTGATGATGAAGTTCTTCAGCGCTGTGGTATCAGGCACGGCTTCACCAAGAAATGTGTGGAATACGGTTCCACCATTGTAAAGGGTCTGAAGATCGTTCTGGTGTTCAAGAGCATAGACAACATCTTCAGTGGAACCTACAGGCAGCAGGGTGGAGTTGGTGTAGTAAGGTACACCGTCACCGGAGGTGTAGATGTCCGCATAAAGATTCTTGTCGATCTTTGCCAGACGGTAGCAGGTTCCTTCACCCGGGGTAGCTTCAAGGTTGAACAGGTTCTCTGTTTCTTCCTGAAACTCAACAGTCAGATCGCGCAGGTGGTGAAGAACGCGCTGCATGAGTCTTGATCCTGAAGGAGTATCAATTCCCTTACCCAAGAGGTTGTGGCATGCCTCGTTACCACCGATGAGACCGATGGTGGAGAAATGCCCCTTAAAACCGTTCTTAAGGTAACGCTGGGAGAATGGGAACATGCCATTATCAAAATTGGCACTGACCAGTTTGCGCTTGTACTCAAGGGAATCCTTGGCAAGTGTGGCGTACTCGGAGATCAGGTCCAGAAAGTCCTCTTCACCCTGGGCGAGGTAGGCCAGTTTGGGCAGGTTCAAAGTAACAACGCCGATGGAACCGGTAAGGTCTCCGGCACCGAAGAGGCCGCCGGTTTTCTTGCGGATTTCACGCAGGTCCATCTGCAGACGGCAGCACATGGAACGAACATCTTCCGGGTTGAGGTCGGAATTGATGAAGTTCTGGAAGTATGGAGCACCGTACTTGGCAGTCATCTGCAGCAGCAGCTCTCCAACT
Source organism: Maridesulfovibrio sp. (assembly GCA_963676495.2). GTDB lineage: Bacteria > Desulfobacterota > Desulfovibrionia > Desulfovibrionales > Desulfovibrionaceae > Maridesulfovibrio. Next base: position 1,695,868 of record CAXXRF010000003.1, read on the forward strand.
TCGCTTTCCCACGGAAAATCCGGGGTCACATTGTAGGTGGGAATAGGGAAAGAGAAAATACGACCATCGGAATCACCTTCGAGCATGATTTCAACGAAGGCGCGGTTGATCATTTCCATTTCCTCTTCATACTCACCGTAAGTGCTGTCCTGGAACTCGCCTCCGATGATTACAGGCTCATCCGCAATATGCTTGGGAGGAACGAGGTCGAAGGTGAAGTTGGTGAACGGACTCTGGCCGCCCCAGCGGGAAGTGGTGTTCAGGTTGAAGATCAGCTTCTGAACAATCTGTTTTACCCGCTCATAGTCAAGACCGTCATAACGGATAAAAGGAGCAAGGTAGGTATCAACATTGTTGAATGCCTGAGCACCGGCCCATTCGTTCTGCAGGGTTCCGAGAAAGTTGACCATCTGACCGGTAATGGAGTCAAAGTGTCTGGCAGGCCCGGAAGAGCAGCGGCCTTTAAGGCCGAACCCGTCCAGAAGCAGATCACGCAGGGACCACCCCGCGCAGTAACCGGCCAGACCAAAAGAAAGGTCATGAATATGGAAATAGCCGTGCTCGTGGGCAAGTCTGATTTCTTCAGGATATTTTTCCAGGCAGTAACGGGCCTGAACAGCTCCGGACATGTGCAGCATGAGTCCCTGAAAGGAGTGCCCCATATTGGAGTTTTCATTTACACGCCAGTCGGAGCGGTCAAGATAGCTCTCGATTGTTCCGGCGATGTCGAGATATGTTTCATCCTGCCTGCGCAGTTCACGTCTTTTTTCGCGATAGATTATGTAGCGCTCGGCAACAGAATAAAGACGGTTCTCCATGAGTACAAGCTGAACCATGTCCTGAACCATTTCCTGTTCAGGAACATCAACATCAGCCAGTTTCTGCTCCACCTTCTTGCCAAGACGTCTGCTCAGCAGGGGATCTTTAATACCGCTTGCTTTAAGCGCTTTGAAAATGGCTTCGGAAATACGTTCAGTAGACCAGGACTCAAGACAACCGTCACGTTTAAGAATTTGTTTGGGCATTTAACTACCTGTTAAAATGTTGTCCGCACACAACCGTTAGCGCCAGTTAAAAAGCGCAGTATACCGCGGCAGCTCTGCGACTGCCATCTCAGGATTTCCTATCCTTTTATGGTGTGTGCTTAAGGCGCGGGCGGCCCGGTAGGCGCTTCCCGCAGGACTTATGAAACCGGAACAATGTCAGAAACACAGATTCCGGCCAGTTTGAAATTATCCGCCACAGATAGGCAGATATGCTTCAGGCCGAGTTGCTGGCTTTACAGCGGCAGAACCGCCCCGGATTTCAACCGGGTTCCCGCAGATCCGTTTTTAATGCTCAGAAAGCAAAACGAACTCCTGAAGTACTGACGACTGAGAGCAGTCTAACAAACATCCGTCTTTGGTCAACCCTTTCTAGACTTTTTCACGATAGAACGCTCTCAGTCCTTGGGGCAGTAGGGCTGACGAGCTTGGAACAGAAGTTTTCCACAGTTGTTCCTTGCATGTTCAAAACAATATAACTTGCTGTTTAAGCGTCACTTTAATCATGCCGTACTAAGGGTCATCTGTACAAAAAACAGGGAGACTCAAAAAAAAATCTCTTTAAAAAGATTCGTTCATTTTATCAATGCAGCTCAACAATATTTTCTTTTCCTCATCTGAGAACTCGGAAGTGAGTTCTTCAATAAGCCGTAGGTGAAGCCGGTCATGTTCCTCGAACATTTCCTGCCCGGCTTCAGTCAGCTCGACAATGATGGATCTTCGGTCAGTCTGATGCGGCATTCGGCAGACGAAGTCCTTGGCTTCCAGCTTATCGACCAATACCGTCAGGGTGCCTGTTGTTATCCCCATACGCTGGGCAAGCTCCTTCATGCGCATTGCCTTGTGTATACCCAGCACCTCCAAAGTATGCATCTGAGGCAGAGTCAGGCCTTTCTCACGGACCACATCATGTTCCCACGAAGACAGTTTCTCGTAAAATTCAATTACCGCATGGTTGAGTTTGTTCAGCACGTAGGCCGCACCCCTTCAAATTATAATGTTGTGTAACTATAAACAGCAAAGCCGATGGTCATTACCCCGGCAGTACGCATCACCATGGGCTCCACCCAGTCCTGTTCCAATGTTCGCACAAGCTTAGCTGCCCGGTATATGGCATAGATCACCAGAGAAAGGGCAATCGCAGTTCCAATAGCATAAGAGGCAAATACAGCAGTGCCCTTAAGAACACTTCCTGAATCAAGAGCGTATTTGTACATTATTGCCACAGTCGGGCAGGGAACAATCATATTCACAAACCCGATGGAAAAAAGCCCCCATAAAGTGACACTTCGCAATTTTGATTTTCCGTGACTACATGAGCATCCGCAGCTGTGATGCGCGTGGTTGTGATTTCCATGGGAGTACTGCCCATGCTCGTGATCATGATGATGGGTATGCCCGTGTGCATGATCGTGGTCGTGTCCGTGTGCATGGGCATGGTCGTGTTCATGATCATGGCTATGCAGAATTTCCGGTTTTACTATCAGTATTGCCCCAAGCAGGACCAGAATAGCCATTGTAACAATGTCCACCACATAAGTCAGTGAATCCGGAATGGTCAAGGAGATGGAGCCCAGCGTAAGGCCGATTGCAAGACAGGCCAACGTTGTGCCCGAAATAAAAGCCATGGTCAGCGACATAACCTTTTTCCCGCTTTTTTCACCATATACAAAAGGAGCGAGAACCAGCCATGAATGACCACATGGATTTATACCGTGTATTAATCCCAGAAACATGCTCGACTGCAGGGCGACCAGAAATATTGAATCAAATTCCATTTGAATCTCTTATAGTTTGAATTTCAAATTAAACTCTTTTCAAACTTCTTTGCTTAAATTTAATTTGAATGTCAAACTATAATTCAAAGCACCCCAATAAAAAAGGCCGGGAACCGAAGTTCCCGGCCTAAGGCATCAGGCATGATTGCGCAGGATATCTCTAGAAAGAGTATACCAGACCCACTGCAAACTTGAGTGCGGGGTCGTCTTTGCCTGCGCGAGAGGAATCATAATTTTCCCAAGTATCCTTATCAAGGTCCATATTGATGTAACCGAATTCAACGATAGCAGCCAGTTCGTCATAGATCTGGTAGTTGGTGTTGACATCGATTTCAAATGCCTGGTCTTCGTCAGTCAGGAACATACCGTCGGCAGAGATATTGGTCAGGCTGCCGGCTGCTGCGTTTTTGATCAGGTCAGCGTCGTTGGTACCTCTGATATACAGGAAGTGAATGTCATGGCTCAGTTTATCGAAGAAGGAGATATCTTCGAAAGAGACACCCAGAGTCATAAGACCGAACTGCTGGTTGTTAGACATATCAGTTGAAGTCAGAGCAGAACCACCGAAGTAGTAAGTACCGAAAGACCAGTCCTTGTTGATAACGGGAAGGCGTTCAGAACCGTTATCAGTTTCGTCATCTTCACCGGAGGTGTAGGCGAAAAGGAGCTTGGGAGTTACATAATCAAGTCCGCTGTAGGAAAGAACTGCGTCCATTCCCCAACCGGAACGGTCATTGCGATCCTGGTCAGCATCGATATCACCATAAACAAAGTCAGCGGTGAGAACGATAGGATCAAACATGTTCAGAGTAAATGAGGTACCACCCCACCATGCGGTTGCATCATCGGTGAAAGCAGCAGAACCGGGAGCAGTCAGACCTTCCTGACCGGAGATACCGGTGTAGGTGTCTTTGCCGATAAGGCCGTACATGAAGTAAGGAGTTGCTTCAACGCCGTCAAAGGTAAGAGGAACAGCGGCGTAGAACAGATCAAGCTCGTCCTTGGCGTTCATTCCGGAAGTGGTGTAACCATTACTATCAGTAGAGTTTTTGTCATAAGCACGGATGTAACCTACGGAAACTCCTACTTCATCAGTGATGGGAGTGCTTACAACAATTGCGCCTGCATCAAGGTCAGAGAGAACCATGTTTGCTGCGGAAGCACCGGGGAGGTTGATGGAGAAGATACCGGCAGTGGTCAGTACTTCTGTACCGGGAAAACGATACTGCAGGAAAACTCTCTTGAGACCCAGTGCACGGTCAGTAGAACCGGAAGTAAGGTCGGAATCGGAACCGCCAATACGGGTTTTGTATTCTACATACAGTTCACTCATGAGGTTTTCGTTAGCCACAAAACGGAACTGTGTACGGGCACGGAAGTAGAAGTTGAGATCATCTTCCTGTTCACCATTGTTGTCGGCTGCCAGAAAGTCACTGTTATCCATGAGGTTCATCTGGAACTGGAATTTTCCTTTAGCCTCAATGTCCACCGCAGATGCGGTACCGGCCAATCCAAGCACCATAGTGGCGAGAATGGCAAGCATTACCAATTTTTTCATAATTTTACCTTCTTTTGCTGATTTGGTTTTGACACCGAAAACTCCTGACACCTTCATTTGCTCCTGAAGAAGAACCAGCGGAAAACAAGCCTGAATAAACCCGTTGGCTTATTTGTTTTCCTTATGAATCTTCTTCCGCCTTCCAGCTTTAAAGGCCAGAATATGAGCTTTCATTTTCAATTACGCCCAGCAAAGAATGAATGCTTGAATATTATTGCCCGAAAACATGAACAATCGTGCTTTTCTAAAATTTTAGCTATTAAAATACATTATATATGAATATATTGGATAAAAATTACTCAAAACAAGCCTTTTATGAGACTTTTTCAAGATATGCTTTGGGATTGATTCCATATTTTTTTCTAAATACCCTGCTGAAATGACTCTGGTCGCTGAAATTAAGATGATGTGCTATTTCAGTTATGGATTTGCGTCCCTCGGTCAGCAGTCTTCGTCCCCTCTCCAAACGTTTTGAAAGAAAAAACTGATAGGGAGTGGAGCCTGTTTCTTCCTTGAATATTCGGGAGAAATAGTACTTGCTCATCCCTATTTCATGGGCAAGATCCTCAAGGGTGAGATTTGATCCAAGATGTGCTTCCATATATTCCACAATTCTAGCCAGCTGATTACGAGACAACCTTTTGGATAAATCAGCATCCTGCTCAGGCATATCCGCATAGCTTGAAACATAATGAACAGCCAAAGCAGTAGTCAGGGAATCAACAAATAATGAACCATTAGGCCCGCCAGCCTCTGCTTCAGCAGCAAGAGCCTCAATAATACAACGCAATTGAGGATCATCAACACACAGCTCTGCCCTGAAATTAACTTCTCCGCCCAGAGGTTCACCACTCACGGCATTCACCAATCGGGATTGATCCAGCGCAACCTGCACAAATTCGCGTGGTCCATCACTTCTTGCCGTAACCTTGAAGTTCGCAGGCCTAACATGCATTTGTCCCGGCGCAGCTACAACGTTAAAAAGGCTGCTGCCCCGGATCACTTCCATTGAAGCGGGCCCGTCAACCAACAGAGCAAAACAATGAAATGGAGTGGAGAAATCTTTCATTTCAAAGCAATGAAGTTTCGCCCGCTGCACAGCTATGCCGTTCCAGTCCAGCCCTTCACTGGAAGACAACCGCTCGAAACTGTTGCTTACAGAAGACTCGGGCGGCGAAAAATCATTTTCACCGTGTAATAAATTCAAAGAGTTATCATTCATTTTTAAATCCATAGCTAAACATTGCCTGCTCATTATTGATGCTTGGACAAAAGCAGAGAATTATCTAATCAAACGATTGTTTTGTAGACAACTTATGCTATCCTATGCGTGCAGGCATCGGCAGACTTGAACATTCTTGCTAATTTTTCAGAACAATCTTGCTCAGCTGATCCGAACCAATCAATTAAATAATCGTAAAATAGTGTTTAAAGGACCAATTGATATTTCACATCAGCAAAACATCTGAAACTTAAATTCATTATATATCAATAAAAATATCTAAATAATCTGTCACAAAATTTACCTCAGACTTAGAAATATATCTTAATTAAAATTAGGATACTGTTTTAATAAAAATCAGTGCCGTTACCCGAAGCTTCTGGGAACAAAAAACTGCTGCTCCACCCTTGAAAAACCAAGTATGTATTTACTGACCTGCGCAAAAAAACACTCTTTATCCTCATTAAAAATATTAACCTATATTAGGCATCAAACGATCCGGCGCAGTTTCAAACTCCTGCAACTTTCTATCAGCTGGAGCCGCTCACCTCTTTTCTCTGCTGGTGGACTTCATTGCCCTTGTTACTCAAGGTTCTCCGTTCTTGAACAGCCCTGAAAGACACATATCATCCAAATACCGCCCTAAATTAACACGAGCAATAAACTGTAAATCGCTATGACCAAATACTTCATCCCAATGCAGCTTCGTTGCAAATTGAGCTCCGCTATACTAATCATAATGAACTTATTAAATGACATCCCACTGAGAGACTTCTACCTTCAAGGACAGTTAAATGAAATTTTTCCACCACATAATTCTTTGTCTGCTTCTGATTGCAGTCCTTCCAGGTTGCAAAAAAAGCACCTCCCCTGCAGATCCGGAATTCCCGGCAACTTACACAGAAATTTCCGATAAGAATGAAGCATTTTACAAAGGCTATTTTCAGGTAGTCGGACGTGGAAACGGAGAATCCAGATCCATGGCCCTTCTGGCTGCTCGCTCTGTTGCACAGGCCCGGCTTGTTGAGATTGTTGAAGGTGTTGAACTTGAACGCAATACTCTGATCAAAGAAGGCAAGGTTCAGGGTGATATTATTCAGACCAAAGCCAGGGGATTTGTAAAATTTTCATCTCTTTGCGGCGAACAGTACAACCCGGAAACAGGAAATGCCGAAGTCTGCCTCAGGTTACCACTCAAAACAGGAAACCTGGGAGACCTTGTGGAAGGGTTGATTGAAAGATAACTGAGGAGATCCGTAGAAATGACAAAAAATAAAATTCTGCCACTGATATTCATATTTCTATTTCTCACATACGGTCCAGCTCTGGCGCAGAGCGGCAAGCATGTTTCCAAATCCTCAGTCCTTGTGGAATCGGAAGGGATGGCCTGCCTTGGCTTGGATCGCACCAAAACCCAGGTTCGCCAACTAGCCCTTGATGAAGCCAAAAGATCCGCAAGTGAGCAGGTCAGCACGTATGTTTCCAGAGAAACGAGCATTGTAAAAGGCAAATTAAGCAAAGACCTTATTGATGTTTATTCACGGGCAACAGTCAAAGTTCTGAAAGAACTTGAGAAAGGATGGCTCCAGTCTGAAGATAAGAGCGGATTTCCTGACCAATGCTATAAAATCAAAATCAGAGCGGAAATCATACCTGCCAACATGGATTCCCAGAACAGCTTTCATCAGAAGTTAATAGGCAATCCCCGCGCTCCACTTACAGTGGAACTGTGGACAGACAAGGACGTGTATAAACTTGGGGATCTCATGAAGTTCTACTTCCGAGCCAACAAGCCGTTCTACGCACGCGCAGTATATAAAGATGCCGAAGGCAACCTCATTGAAGTCACCCCGTCCAACCGTTCCAGATACTACAAGGGGGGCGTAATTTATGAAATTCCCGGCGATGACGACCATTTCACCCTGCAGATAACTCCTCCACTGGGCGAGGAGAAACTGATCCTCTACTCCTCCACCAGTCCTATGAATAAATATCAGGGCCAGAGGGCTGGGGATCTGCTGGTTATCAGCAAAGACACATCCGATATCGGAATCCAGACCCGAGGCCTTGCAGTACTCAAAGGAAGCAAGGCAAAAACAGATCCAGCAAAAGCAGAATTTGCTGAAACGCAGGTGGATGTAAAGGTTGAAAGGTAGCAGTTAAGACAAAAGAAATAGGGCCGCCCTTAAAAGGACGGCCCTACAATTTCATGCACATCAATTATCTGATCGTTTCATTTGCTATCTTGAGACAGATTGAAATGATCCCCTAAGCAGTGAAACTAAATCACGCGGAGATAATTCGATATCCAGCCCCCTGCGTCCACCGCTTACATAAATGGTTTCATAGCTTTCAGCAGATGAATCAACAACAGTGGGCAGAAGCTTTTTCTGTCCCAGGGGACTTACACCGCCAACCACATATCCGGTTGTTTTCTCAACCACCTTAACATCTGCCATTGAAAGCTTCTTAACACCTACAGCTTTGGCAAGCAGCTTAAGGTCCAGACGTCTCAGTACCGGGACAATTGCAACAAACAAGTCTTTCCCGTTGGCAGCCACAAGGGTCTTGTAGACACGGTCCGGGTCAACGCCTAATTTTTCTGCTGCTTCCTTGCCGTAAGCCTCAGCAGATGGGTCGTGGTCGTATTCGTGAACGGTAAAACGGACTTTATTTTTTTTCGCTATATTAATTGCTGGAGTCATGCACAGAGACCTACACCCTCAAAGGCACCTCTGGCAACACAGCCCCCTCCACACAACTGAACAACCAATCAATAATACGCTCAATAATTTCGCAAAAAAGATTTATACACCCGGTTTAAGGGATTATTTTTAACTATTCCCGAAATTAACAGCGTCATCATCAATCATACACTCACTCAACTTTTGCTGGACTTTTTCAACAGTACATGTTCTGCATGCGCATTCCATACCCGCAATTTATCAACTTCAGCGTCTTGATATGCGTTTAAGTTTCACTTACCGGCCTGCATATAACACGACCTCTCTTTTCCATGAAATCCAGTGAAATGCATACATTGATGACAGTTAAAAAGACCGCGGGTAATCCCTCCCTCTGTTTTCCGATAACATCAGAGACCCGGATCAAAACAGCCTCCTCACTGGAATCTGTTTCGATCATTTACATATATTCGGACCGAGCTCGCATTTAACCTGCGTATTCGGATTTATCTTTAAGGAGTTGCAATATGCAAAAGAGAGAAACTTGGGGCTCCCGCACAGGCTTTATCATGGCTGCTGTGGGCTCCGCAATCGGCTTAGGAAACATCTGGCGTTTCCCTTACATGGTTTATGAAAACGGCGGGGGAGCATTCCTCATACCCTACTTCGTCGCCCTGCTCGCTGCAGGTATCCCGTTCATGATTCTGGAATTCGGGCTCGGTCAGAAATTCAAAGGATCCGCTCCCAAAGTCTTTGCATCCATTTCCAGAAAATGGGAATGGCTCGGATGGTGGCAGGTTATGGTTTCCTTCATCATCACCACCTACTACGTCGTGGTTGTAGCCTGGGCTTTGAATTACTTCTTTCTTGCTTTTTCACAGGGCTGGGGAGCTACTCCAAAAGAATTCTTTTTCAACGATTTTCTGGGCCTTACCGATTCGCCAATGAACATGGGCGGAGTTCGCTCTCCAATCCTCATCGCGACCGCAGCATCCTGGTTTCTCACTTATATTGCAGTTTTCACCGGTGTTAAAAGCGGCATTGAAAGAATCAACAAAATATTCATGCCAGTGCTTTTTCTGCTTGTTTTCGTGTTCATTGGAAGAGGTCTTATGCTTCCCGGCGCGGCAGAGGGACTGAACTGGCTGTTCAAACCCGACTTTGGAGCCCTCATGGACGGTAAAGTTTGGGCTGACGCTTTCGGCCAGATTTTCTACAGCCTGTCCATCGGCTTTGCAATTATGCTTTCCTATGCCAGCTACCTGCCTAAAGACTCTGACATAAACAACAATGCATGCATGACCGTATTCATCAACTGCGGATTCAGCATGGTGTCGGGAATTATGATTTTCAGCGTGCTCGGCTACATGGCCCAGCAGCAGGGTGTTCCGGTTAGTGAAGTTGCCGGTTCCGGAGTAGGCCTTGCCTTCATTACTCTGCCCACAGCCATCAACCTGATGCCTGCTCCTGTTTTCTTTGGAACCCTGTTTTTCCTCGCTCTTTGTGTCGCCGGTCTTTCTTCTATGATTTCACTTAATGAGGTTGTAGTTTCCGCTCTCATCGACAAGATGAAAATCTCCCGTAAAATGGCCGCAACCATTTTCTGCTCACTGGGATTTCTGGTCAGCATCGCCTTTACCACCGGCGGCGGACTGCTCCTGCTTGATATCGTTGACCACTTCATCAACAACTTCGGTATCCTTATCGGCGGACTTATTGAAATCGTATTTGTAGCCTGGTTCTGTAAAATTGACGAACTGCGTACCCATGTAAACATGACCTCTGAAATTAAAGTCGGCGCGCTTTGGACCAACAGCCTGCGATTCATTATCCCAGCAATGCTCGGCTTCATGCTCGTTTCCAACTTTGTAAGCGACCTTTCTAAAAACTACGGCGGCTACTCGACAACCGCCACAATCGCATTCGGTTGGTCCACCATGTTTATCTGCCTTGCTTTCGCTCTGATCTGCATCCGCAGGGATTACGGGTTTACCAATGTGATAGGCGTAAACAGAAACTTCCTCAAAAGGAGCTAAGCCATGACTACCAGTGCTTTGATCATGATGCTCTTTGGCCTCGGCATCACCTGGGGTGGAGCTATTCTCTGCTTTCGCATTGCTTTCAAGAGCAACTAGACTGTTAAAATAATGTATAAATAAAAAAGGGTGTGCTCCCGTGAGCACACCCTTTTTTTAGTCAATCTGATAGCTTTTTGAAAATTTAAATCTCCTTGAAATCAAATCCATCCTTCACTTTGAAAGCATCATCTAAATATCCACATTGTTGGCCTGCAGAATGGCCCTGCCGCTCTGTGTCTCAATGACATTGCCGAGAGCTTCAATTACTGCTCCGTCATATTTCTGATCAGCCATGCTCTGCAGTATCTGCACCGCCTGATGAGCTGTTTTGGCCTTTCTGTAGGAGCGTTTCTGAACCAACGCACTGAATGTGTTGGTTACACCTAAGATTCTGGCCAAGATGGTAATTTCATTTCCACGAAGCTTATTCGGATATCCCGAACCGTCAAGAGTCTCCTGCATCTGACTGATCGTCTGGGTAATGGGCAGGTCAAACTTGATTCCTTCAAGGATGTTGCAGGTATGTTCGATATATTTCTGAGTTTCAAGTATTTCTTCAGGAGTGAGCTTACCTTCCTTCTGCATAATCTCCTTGGGCACAAAGGTCTTACCAACCTGGGAGAGGATAGCTGCAGCCTCAACGGTTGCTACTTCTGCGTCACTTAAAAGCAGTGTTTCAGCTATCTCAATCGCCATCGTACGCATAAGCGAGGTATGGCCGTCGAGAAACGGAACACTTTCCACCGCCCGGACCAGAGCATTAATAACCTGCTGGCGAACTTCAATACTCTTTGCTGCAGCAGTCTGCTCTGAAGTTACATCCCTGTAGACAGTGAGAATTCCTTCTGTACCGGAATCTATCCGACATGGCAGGGAGTTAACCTGAACTATCATTTCACGAGAGCCTACACTCATGGTCAGATCCTGACTGTAAGGCGCCCCTGACATATTCACCATCTGATCACCATGCCCGAGGACCTCAGCATAAGCGCTGTCGAAAACGCGATTATCTGTCAGACCCTTGAGGTCCTGAGGTTTCACCTCAACAAACTCAGCAAATGCAGCGTTGCAGAAAACATATTCTCCACTTTCACTGTTCTTGATACTCACCGGATCAGGCAGCGCGGAGCTGACCTTGCGCAGAAACGACAACTCCTGTTTAAGGGGAACAAGCTGCTTTTCAAGAGAATCGCTTTTTGAATGATAACGCTGGGCACTACCGATAAAACGGACCGTGAGGATGAAAAAGACAACAGTACCAACGCCAAGCATGGCAATCAGAATGCTGTATATTTTATAATCTGTCATAATCGCTTCTATCTGCGAAGCATCAGTCTCAATCATAACCCACCAGTTCACCACAGGAATAAGCAGAGCAGAGGAATAGACCTTTTCAGCCCGGTTCAGGTCAGTGCGCAGACCGAAAGAGATATCACCGATGCCTTTGAAGGAAGCCTTAACAGTCTGAAGCTTGAGCGTATCCAAGTAGGTTAACAGAACTTCTTCACCGGCCTCGCCATTTTGCTGAATAAGATGGATGCGGCTGCGGTGCTCAAGAGATCTTTGTGCCCCCAGAAAAGCACTCAGCATACTGTTCAGGGGAATGGAAAGCACAAGCACCCTTTCCGGTGCAGCGGCAGTAGTCCCTATATAGGCAGGAAAAACCGGAATATAAATATCCGCAACAAGCTCTTCCCCTTCCAGATGCAAAGCCGAGAATGAAGGAGTCCTGCTGCTTAAAACTTTCTGAACAGCAGCATCAACATCGGGATTATCAATATTCTCGGTCATGGATGTTGAAGCGGACATTTTTCCATCTGCCTCATACAGCCGTCCTGAGCTGAACCCTGAAACCTTCACAAAATTTAGAAAATCCTCCGCTGCATTCTCGGAGGTTTCCTTATTACGAGAAGTAAGGCCTTCGACAGAGACCCTGAAAATTCTTGAACGGGCGAGTTCATTTCCCCGGCTTACATAGGATATGAGTTGTGAAGAAAGATGTTCAGCCTCATTTTCGATCACCACACCCTGATAATGCTTGAGCTTGGAGATTGTAAGGCTTTCCTTATCCTTCCAGAGATAATCAAGGGTATAATATGCCCCGAAACCGATAGAAATAAGCGCAGCGGCCACTATCAGGTTCCTGACGGAAAAAGACACCTTAACAACATTCTTTATTCTATTCCACATCACATAATCCTACGTATGATAAACAGCCATCCCTAATGGGGCAGATCACATCATCTACCTTGTACCGTGCTCCGAAAGAGCCCCGCGCATCCCCCGAGTTATGGGGGAGAGCAGATATTCAAGCACACTTTCCTCACCGGAAAGAATATTAACCTCAACTATCATGCCGGGCAGAAAATCCTCGGCCTTTTCCGCATCTTCCCTGATCGTGTCGAAAATCACCCGGTAATACCATGTACGGGTCAGGTCATCGAAATATGTCTTGGCAGAGATATTGACTATCTTGGCCCTAAGCATTGTTTCATCTGAAAATTCATAAGAAGACGGCCTGATCTTTGCCAGCATCCCGTTCCAGATCTTGGTTCTATCACTGGGCTGAACCTTTCCTTCAATACGAATGGACGCATCGGAAGGGACAATTTCAGCAAGTGCTTCCCCGGACCGCACAATACCACCCACAGTATTTGCACTGAGCCTGTATATCGTTCCATCAATAGGGGACCGGATTACACTGCGTACTATCTGCTCGTTTGCAGCGTTGAGTTCTTCCCGCACAGCTTTAAGTTCAGAGCTGACAAAGCTGATCTCCTCACGAATATCGCGATAGAAGTCCAGCTGTTCCTGGCTGATTCGCTGCTTGAGTTCACGAATCTCCAATGCGTACTCATCACGTTTGTTATATATCTCTGCGATGCTGGTGGTAATTTTTGCCAGCTCGGTCTTACGCTGCAGAAGTAGTTGGCGCGAACCTATCCCCTTTTTGACCATCGGCTCTAGCAGGTCATGCTGCTCTTTTAAAACCTTCTGCTCGTCCAGCAGGTTCTCCACATGCTCCTCACTGGCAGAAAGAGCTGCTTTAGCCTGCTGAATCTGCGTTTTGAGGATGTTTATCTTTTCTTCAAGAGCATCGCGGCGATACCGGGCAAACTGCAATTCGCTAAGTTCTTCGGGAGTCTTTGCATCCTTTTCAAGATCTTCTGTATTACCGTTACTTTCGGCCAGAAGCCTGCTCAGCTTGGCCTGAAGCTGCTTCATCTTGATCATGGATTTGTTGCGCTTCTCGGTGATATTGATGTTCGCAATTGCCACAATTTCCTGTCCCTTGCGAACGGTATCTCCCTCTTCAACAAATACCTTTTCAACAACTCCGCCCTCAAAGTGTCCCACAATCTTGTCCGTAAGATTGGTCTCAACAACCCCCTGAGCGCGCACTGTTTTCTCAATCTTGTTGAAATGAGCCCAGAGCATGAACACCACGATAAACATCAAGACAAGCAGAATTACCAGAAAATTACCCAGACTTTTTTCCAGCGACCAAAGCAGATTGCTTTTCCAAGAACGTCCCATATCCCCTCCGTTATGCAGTCCGGCCCGCAGCCGGGGAGGAGAGTTTCTGAAGAATCACATCACGGGGTCCGTCAGCAACGATTCGTCCCTGATCAACCACAATTATTCGGTTCACCACCTGCAGAATCTGCGGCCTGTGGGTGATTACGAGTATGGATTTATCCTTCATTGTCATACGGATCTGGTCAATCAGCATCTTTTCCTGCGCGGAATCCATGGAACTGGTAGGTTCGTCAAGCAGCAGAAGCGGCGGATCACCGACAAGAGCACGGGCTACAGCCACAGCCTGACGCTGCCCGCGGGAAAGGTTTCTGCCACCTTCCTGAATGGGCATTTTCAAACCAAGTGGATGTTTGGAAACAAATTTATCAATCCCTGAAATACTCAGCGCCTTTCGCAGAGAATCCTGAGTTGCGGTGCGTGACCCCATCAGGAGGTTCATCTCCAGAGTTCCATGGAAAAGAACCGGAGATTGTGGAACAACACCTGTGAATTCCCGGATTTTTTCAATATTGAGATGAGCCATGTTATGCCCATCCAGCATAACGATTCCTTCGCTCGGATCTGCAAGGCCGGACAGAATCTTGAGCAGGGTACTCTTACCGCTGCCCATGGGACCCACGATACCTATTTTCTCACCGGGCTTAGTGCTGAAGCTGACATTTTCTATCGCGTAGGGAGCCTCCGGCTGATAGCGGAAGGAAACACTGTCAAAACTTACACCACCGGCAAGCTGCTGGATCTTGAACTGCCTTTTCTCGGAATTTTCCTTATCAAGTTCAATAATCCCCTTGAGATCCTTGTAAGAGCGGCGGGCAAACAGATACGAAGTAATAAGATTGGATACACTAGCTGAAACGGCTATGCAGCGCCCTGAAAGGACCATGGTTGCCAGCAGTCCGCCACTGCTCATACTGCCATCCTTGATCAGGAAGAATGCAACAATCAGCAGCGCTGCAGAATTCATCTGTCCGAAAAATCCGGTCGTCATGGAGCAACGTGACTGCGCAAGGCGATATTTTGAAGACATTTCCCCGGATTTTTCAACTTCCGAAGCCCAGCGTGAGACAAAAACACGAGCAGCATTGGTTGTCTTGATAGACTCAACGCCATTAAAAACCTCATTCAGAAATGAAGTCTTGCGCGACTGGAGAGTGCTTTGAGCTGAAACGTTGGCATCAATGAAAAAACCGTAAACAACAGCCACAATGAGTACCAGCAGAGAAGTAATACCAGGAACAACAAACAACATCCCGCTGTTCAGATAGATTACGAACAGGAAGAAAAACAGAAAAAAGAAATCAATCGTACCTACTACCAGCTGTGTGGTGAAAAGAGACTTGATTCTCGAAAATTCCTGAACAGCATGAGCCAGATGCCCGGCGGAAGTTGGCAGCTTGGCAAAAGTGGTGTCGAGAACAAGGGATAAAAGCTGAGGTTCAGCATCCTGCTCAACTCTCAGAGCCGCCTTTTCCACAAGGGATGTTCGTACATTCTTGAGAATGTAGTCAAAAGCCAGAACTATTATGGCCCCGGTGACCAGCACCCGCAGTGAGTTCTCTGCAAGGTTGGGCAGGATTCTGTCGTAGAATATGCCCATGAGCAAAGGAACAACAAGAGTGAAGCAGTGGATGATGATAGTAGCAAGAACAACCTGAGAATAGATAGGCCACATCTTGCTGATCTGCCCCACAAACCACATGAAGCTGAGGAACGGGACCCGGTCCGTTTCAAAAACCATCTGCAGCGAACAGGACCAGTTGTTGAACTGGGAAAGATCTGACTTGCGGTTCCTGATAATCTCCTGCTTGCCGTTCCAGATGGAGAGCCTACGACCTATCTTCTCTTCTATTACCGCGAAGCTTCCATCAGGGTACTGCACCAGCAGCGGAAGCTGATCATCATCGATTTTATACGGCAAAGGCTTGATGGATGCATCAAGTCCCATATTATCGGCCTGAAGACGCAAGTATTCATTGATAGGCGAAGAATTCCCAAGCTGAAGAGAATTACCGGTAACGACTATCCCGAAGCGATCGGCCACTTTTTTGAGACAGGAGGAAACAGAAGCCCCCTTTTCGTCCTCTCCGGGTTGAAAAAGTCCCACATCCTCAGGTGGTAAAAACTTTCCACCACCATTTTTGGCAGATGCAGTCTTCAGCGTATCGGACTGGACCGGACTATCCTTGCTTTCCACCACATTTTCAGGGAGTGAACCGTCCACTTCGGGCAATTCACTTGTTGTATTTGGCGAAAGCTTAGAAGCGGCGGGTTTCATTTCCGCGCGATCTTTTGCGCAAGGAGGTCTGGTTTTAGAATCCAAAGGAGCCCCCTATTTCTTGACCGTAACTTTCAAATCTTTGCCTTTACTCAGGTTTGTAAATGCATCGCCGACACTTACAACCACCTGGTTGGTACCGGGAACTCCCTCATTAAGAGCGCGAAACTTGATTTTGCTCTTGGGAATTCTTCCCTGAGTATTAACAAGATTAATCAATCCATAGAGTCTCTTGAAAGACACAGAGTTTGCCATACTGGAAGAAACCCCCGTATGGTTCAACGTTGCGGTCATGAGCAGGCCCTTATCCATGATAGCGGCCTCATTGGATTTGACCCATTCAAGCAATTCATCTCTGGTCTTAGGCTCGAGGGTACTTGTCAGCTTGTTATATAAAATAATTACCCGGTTCTTGTTGGTGATGCCCTGAACCAGTTTGGTGACAAAAGCAGGGGGAGCATATTCATCTTCGGTCTGGATCTTTTTATCCACGCCGCCGGCAGCTTCAAGCTTCTTTATTTTTTCAAGAGCGGCTTCGAGCTTGGTGGCGAGTTCCGGATCCTGCTCTTTTTTTAATTTCTGGACTTCCAGATGGGCTGTCCATGCAGCACTCTCGGCCATTGCCACCCGCTTCTCAAGCATCTTCTTTTCCTGAAGAAGCTCTTCTTTCTCTCGCTCAAGTTTCTCAACGTCAACTTTAGGGAGCTCAGGAGCGGCAGCAAGGTCTTCTTTTCCAAGCTCAGCACTTTGCTGCATAGCCTCGGCAAGCCTGTCCATGGAGGTAGGCTTTTCAAGAAAGGACAGATCCTGCGCGGCAGCAACCATCGTCTCCACCTGCTCGGTGGACGATGCTGCTCCCGGAGTAACTTCTTTAATGGCGACGATATAAGACAACGTCCCTACAACCAGAACCATGAGCAGCGTAAAAAACACCATCATCATGAGCACGGTTGAGAGTGCGTCAACAAACCCCGGCCATGGAGGACCGTTATCTACAGACATATATCAAAATTCCCTGTTACTTATCAGTTTCTGCAACTATGCAATATTAAAATCAATATGATCGTGGTGGACTTCCACTTCAACAACGGTGTTGTCTGGGGAAGTGGTATCGGCGGCCTGGCCTCCGTTACCGTCTTCACTGCCGTTGAAGTCCTGTTCACTGTTTTCGTTTGAAACAAATATTTCATCACCATCAGCGGCAGTTCCAAGATCATCAAGGGTAAACCTGATATTCTCGGAGGTTCCACTGCTTCCATTAATCTGAAGAGTGTACTCCACATCTTCAGTCAAAGAGCTGAAATCAAGACTCAGGTTATCGGTAATTGTCTCGTTACTGAATACTGTCGTCTCACCGCCGTCAAGAATACCGTTTCCGTTGGCATCAACAAAAAGATTGGCTGTTACCGACTGCTCCGTATGACCGGCATCTTCAGCACCAAGGTTCACGGTATAATCAAGGTCGCTGGTATCCAGATCAATAAACTGGGACTCGGATTCGTTACCCGCCTTATCTGTCACCTGGACCTCAAGGTAATCAGCTTTGTCATCATCAACAACTTCAAAAACATCCCCGCCGCTGATGTTACCCACATCAGTCTGAACTGGATCCGAGACGTCCTTGTCATGATAGGTGATATTCACCTCATAGTCGGACTCAGCGTAATCAGGGGCAGTGTAACTGCCTTCCAAAACGGAGAATCTGCCATAATCCACCAGATCGAAATGAGGTGTGGCAAGATCATTGTTATCCACAGTGAAATCAATAGAACTGCTATGATCGTTTCCGGCAAGGTCTGTTGCCTCGATTTCTACGGTATAGTCACCATCCGACATGGTGTCGTCAGTGAATGTCAGACTGTAGGTATCGGCCCCGTCATTTTCAATGACCGAAATCTCACTGGCCTGATTGTGAATGTCTGTTGAGTCATAGGTCCAGATTTCACCGGTGGTTGAGTTGGTCACCGTTACCAGATAGCTCACATCCGTTGTGAATTCTGAAGATAACTGGTCGACACCAAGCTCCGAAAGCGTCCCTTCAAAAACAAATGAATTACCGCTGGTCAGGATCTCATCACCTGACTCCTTGTTGAAACCGCGATCCGAGTCTGCATCCATTTCTATGGTTGTTGCCGGGTTAACCGTATCAACCACAAGATTTACATTAACATTCTGTTCGTCAGACTGGTTATCTACGTCATCATAAAACTTAAGCAGATACGGATACTCACCATCGTTAAGGGTGGTATTACCGATGTAGAGCCTGAAGTTCGCATTACCTGATGAATCAACAGAACTGCGCGAGATTTCATTACCATCGGTATCGCAAAGTACCACGATGCTTGTTCCCGCCTTGGTAGAAACAGTAAGATCGGTGGTGTTATCGTCCGTATATAGGGTTACACTCTTTGTGGATTCATCATAGCTGGCACTGGCATCGGAAACGCTGACTGAATGCGCATACTCAGGAGCCGTTAAATCAACCTGAACTGTATAGCTCTGGGTCTGAACATTACCGGCTTCATCAACGGTAACCAAGCGGTAGGCATGCGATCCTTCAGTCAGGGAAGATGCACCATACCCCGTCCCTACGGTGAAGGAGTCAGAGCCCGATGCCCCGAAAACCCCGTTATCCACCAGAACGTATTCTCCGTCGACTTCGTGGTAGAGCATATAAGAGGATCCGGCATCACCGTAAATTTCCAGAGTAGGAGCAGTTAAACTTGTCCGGTACCCGTTAACTTCAACGAGATCAGCTGTATCATGCAGTCTGAGTGAAGCTTCACGGGTAGCCTGAGCATCCACTTCGAAGTGAAGTGTATTCTCTCCTTCAACAAGATTATCTGAACTTGCATTTCCAGCCTCATCGCGAACAGTTATGTTTGCGATATATTGTCCGTCAACCAGAGCGCTGCCGAGGCCCGCAGCAGGATCGTAAGACCATGTGCCATCAGCTTCAGCCGTAATCTCAATATCCTGCAGGATAGTCAGACCATCCCGGCTGATGGTAATCAGTACAATGGCTCCGGGATCAGCTGTTCCGGTAAGAGTCAGGTCGGTAACATTGGTGATTTTATCAGAATCCGAGCTGGAATATGAATCAGGAAGATCGCTTTCATTCGCAATCACCGTTCCCGAAGGATCGTTATTGAGTCGAATGCTGCCATCAGAATCATTGAGCTGAGAGTCATCTCCCGAAGCAAGGCCTATGCTCGGAGTATTCAGAATTCTGTCCAGTACAAGGTTGCTCGGGGCATCAATGCTCTTGGTATTACCTGCAAGGTCGGTAACCGTAACAGAAATTGAATACTCACCGTCAGCCAGTGCCGAAAGATCACTGGTTGTATAGACCCAGTCTCCGTCACTGTTCTCACTCAAATCCTTGGATGGAACAGTAATAGTGATGGTCTTGGTTGGATCGAGTACATCAGTGGCAATAATCTCAACGGTACTGCCTTCCTCAACAATACCGGTCAGAGTTGGATCACTTGTGACCCAGTCATTCATTTCTGCATCAAGAGTTCCGGTATCATTAGCCAGCTCAACAGTGGGTTCGGGAGTATCATTATCCACCACAAGGGTATACGTATCCGAAACTTTGCCATTAGAGAGTGACTTTACATAATATGTGTAAGTCCCTTCTTCGGGAGTTCCGGCAATGTCATAAGTCCAGGCTCCGTTTTCCCCTGCAGTTACAGTCGCAATGAGAATCCCGGTGGCTTCATTGTAGAGTTCAACCTGACTGAAAGCCACAGCGGTACCGGTCAGGGTAAGCTTTCCGTCCGGCTGCAGTTCATCGGAAAGACTTGTGATGCCGTCGTTGTTGATATTGGTGTCATCCGTGCTGAGCAGTTCCATTGTCGGACGTGCACCAGTATCCTGATCAATGGTGAAGGCTGTTGTTTCGGCTTCACTTTCATTGCCGGCCTGATCCACACTGACGACTTCAACAGTATAGGTTCCACCTGAAAGCCATTCGGTGCGTCCATCACCGCCAACCTGATAGGACCACTCTCCGGTACTGGTATCAACATCAGCATTAAACGAAATAACTGCTGATCCCTGTGCATCCTTGATGGTAACCTTGGTAACTACAGTGGGGTCTTTATCTGCAATTCCCTCAAACCGCGGAGTCAGATCAGTAATATTATCAAGCTGATCTGCAGTGTAGGCAACTCCAAGGTCAGTGGTGATCACAGAAGATGGAACATCAGGAGCGGTGGTATCCAGACAAATGTCTATGGATTCGGTCTGAAGGTTACCGGCCTGATCTTCGGATATAATCGTAATGCGATAATAGCCGTCATCGTCTGTAGTCGTTCCAAGCGTGGGCGAAATAGTCCATTCTCCGGCACTGTTCACTGCAACAGAGGAAAGAGCCGCAAGCTGTGCTGCAGAAAGGGAGCTGACATCCAGAGTCGTAAGCTCCGCTGCACTGTCGGCCCTGTCACTGATATAGATACGGGTCTGGCTGCCACCTTCCGCCTTACCGCTAAGTGTCGGCGTGGCATCTTTGGTCAGGATTATCCCGGCCTCAGGGTTCACAAGACCGGTGTCAGAAGCCTGATCAATCTCAAGAGTAAGGTCTTCATCGGCATACTGCGGATCAATGCTTACACTCTGAGTATGGGAACTGCTCATGCCGTTAGAGTCAAAACTCTGGAAGGTATACTCGTATGTTCCTTCTGCAAGCCCAGCATCAGCCCAGGTATATTCGGTTGTGGCACTGACATCAGCACCGGAATTCCAGACCTCTACACCGTCACGCAGAATCACCAGTCTGGTGTTTTCTTCAACGGTTACCTTAAATTCAGGGTCGGTTGCATTGGTAACAAAATCACTGTCGGTATCGGCACCGAAGAACAATGCTTCGCTGTCATTAAGCAGTTGTATTTCCGGCTCATCCGGAGCAAAGGAAAGCAGAATGTCCTGCGATGAGGAATCAACGTTACCGGCAGTATCGGTAACATCAATGCGGAAGGTATAAATTCCCCCGGCAACATCACCGTCAGCATCATGGAAAGTGCTCTCAGGCACAGATACAGACCAGTTCCCAAGCAGGTCGGCTGTAACAGTATCTACAAGAACAGCCGTTCCATCAGCACTGACCTTGTAAAGCTGAACCACAGCCCCGGACTCGGTCTCACCTTTTAGCGTTGGAGTTGTGTCACTGGTAATATAGTCTCCTAAATTACCGGTATCTGAGCCATCGCTGTCATCAATCTCGATTGCTCCGGCCTCAACCCCGCTGTCAACTATCAGGGTTTCAGTAAACTCAGACTCGTTTCCAGCCTGATCCACGGCAACAACACGTACAGAGTTTGTGGATTTACCATCGACATAGTCTTCAAGTCCGTTGCCGACAGTCAGAGCGGACAGATCAAAAGTCCAGCTGCCATCAGCTTCAGATACTTCCAGATAACTTCCGGTAGCATCAGTATCTGCATTACTGATCAGCACACCGTTAATATAGACGAAAATTCGGTTTCCGGCCTCGGCACCACCGGACAGGGAAAGTCCCCGCTCCGCCGCGCCAAGATTTTCTTCAATTAAAGTCAGGCTGTCGCCGCTGCCGACGATTTTATTAAAACGCCCGTTGCCGTCTGAAAGGACCTGACTACTGATAAGCCAGTCATTATCTGCACCGGAATCAACGTTGTTGGAAATTTCCACACTTAAGTCCGGTGCGGTCGTG
This sequence comes from Maridesulfovibrio sp., assembly GCA_963676495.2. GTDB lineage: Bacteria > Desulfobacterota > Desulfovibrionia > Desulfovibrionales > Desulfovibrionaceae > Maridesulfovibrio. The sequence goes on from CAXXRF010000003.1 coordinate 1,717,741, forward strand.
TCAACGGTAATAGTCTCGGTATAGATTCGAGTGCTTCCGTCTGCGTTTTCTATCTTGTTTCCTGCGGCATCCTCGAATTCGGCTGTGATGGTATAGGAACCGTCCGCCATAGCATCGGGAACAGCCCAGCTGCCGTCAGCACCTTTGGCTGCAAGCACGGTATAAGTCTTTAACGGATCAGCACTGCCATCGTTATCATCATAGACTTTAACGGTCATGGTCAGCTTTTCGCCGGGATCATCCCAGGCAAATACGGGATTCTGATTGGAAGTGTATCCGTCGGTATTCAAAAATCCTGTGTCGTTATCCACAGCTGTTTCAGAAAGCCTGAAATCAACATCCGCGACAACAGTGTCTATTGTGAAAGAATAGGCACTTTCTCCACCGGCAGGAAAGTTAGCTTCGTTTCCGGCATAATCTGTAGCCGTGCCTTCAACAGTATACTTTCCGTCGGTAAGTGCAGGACTTCCATCATAGGCATAGGTCCAATTGCCTGTGGTGGCATCGGCGACGATTCCGGTGACAGTCTTAACTACCGCCCCATCGGCATCAAGGATACGCAGTTCAACAATTGATCCGGGTTCTGCGGTTCCCTCAATGGTAGGAGATGTAACGTTGGTGATATTATCGAAGTTGGTACCAAGCGATCCTGCATCGTTGGAGTCGGAGGAGCTGTCCAGCCCTACTCCGCTGACAGCTTCAGCCCTGGTATCAAGCACGTATGAAAAACTTGCTGCAGCGGATTCATTACCGGCTTCATCCACTGAAGTTACGGTAATGGTATATTCCTCTCCGTCAGCATCTGTTGAAAGCACGCTGACCGGATCAAAAGTATAGGAGCCGCTTGCTTCCACCTGCGGGGCAGGAGTCACCAACTGCCCGTTTACCATGATATTGAGATATGTTCCCTCTTCAAGGTTGGAGACGGTCAAAGTCCGGTCTACATCATTGGTGTAGATTACGGTGTCCCCGTCCAGAGTAACCTCGTGGTAGTCAGTGCCTTCGGCCCCATCCATTGCAATGGAAGGGGTGGAGGGCAGAGTCCTGTCCACGGTTACGGAAAGAGTATTGGAACTGTTTGAAACGTTGCCCGCCAAGTCTTCATACTGGATAAAGAAATCATGAGTTCCTTCGCTGATGTACTGCTCGGAACCTGAATCAGAATTGGATGTGATAGTCCACTCTGTCTCTCCTTCCCCGAGCACGGCTGTTCCTACCAGCACATCTGAAGTCCCGTTGTTGTAATAGAGTCTTACGGTTGAGCCTGCTTCAACTCCATCAGCAGTTACACTGCCCTTAAAGACCAGAACTTCCGCGTTGGTAACGTTATCCCCGGTAGATGTATGAAAATCTCCATCCGCTGTTTCGCCGCTATATGCGGAATCCGAAGCAGTTGCCAGATCGATTTCATCATTGCCGGAAAGATCGTTGGTGGAACGGTCAATGGTTACTTCAACGGGCTTGTCATCCACGTAGGTTGTGGCAGTGTTACCGGCGGTATCAGTTGTTTCAATGTAAAAAGTATAATCACCGTCAGTGGCAATATCAGTTGTCGGGCTGAAGCTTGAATCAACATCAATGCCTGTTCCGGTAATGGAACCGTCCGCATTTAGAGTATAGGACCAACTGTCGGACGTGGCTGTGAAACGCCCAACTTCCACAGGAGAGCCTGCTCCGTTCTTCATGTAGACGGTTATTATATCATCAACATCGGAGGTGCCGCTAAATGTCAGGCTGTCGTCAGCAACGGAGTTTGCAGAATCCATGTCACCATGGGTTATTCCGTCATCACTGATCCGCCCGGTATCTGTAACAAGCTCAAAAGTCGGAGTGGCGATGGAGCGATCAATGCTTACGGTAAGCGCATCATCACCGCTTACGTCGGTAGTGTTACCGGCGTTATCCTGCACAGTTGCGGTAAAAGTATGGTCCCCCTCGCCGAGATCTGCGTTCTTAACCGTATATTCCCATTTGTATCCGCCGTTGACGGCATCTTCAGTGATTGTGATTTCACCTGAAAGTTCAGCCCCATTGTCGGAAACAACAACAGTTACATTCGGATCATCAATATGCCCGCTGATAACAATTTCATCAGCATTGGTAATGTTGTCAGTTGCCGAGGTCCCATTATCGGAGCTGTCTGCAAGGTCAATGGCCCCGGCAACCGGAGGCTCATCATCAAGGGTAATGGAATACTCTGTGCTGATTATGTTCTCGGCTTTGTCAGTAGCAACTACTACGAAATCAAGGTCGTTGATATTGCCTTCATAGTCAACACCATAGGCAGAGTCCGAAACATCAAAGGTAACCTGGGGCCAGGAACCGTTGTTGATTTCCACGCCGCCCTGCACAAGGATGCCGTAGAAAGTCACACCGTTTACTGTTACCTGCTGTGCACCGCTGGCCCCGGAATCAACCTTCAGATAAACATCCAGAGTTGAGTCGCTGTCGCCGGCAACATTGAGCTTAAGATCGGTAATCTTATCGTCGCCATTTCTGACCAATCCGGTCAGCAGGTCACTAGTGGTTCCGGTGGGGCCGCCAGCAGTATTGCTGGACTCATCAAGCACAATGGTGGGTGCGTTGATATCCTGATCGGAGTTCACGGTATAAATATCAGAACGCACGCTGACGTTTCCGGCCTTATCCTCCACTTCTGCGTAAAAAACATAAGTTTCGCCATCGGAGAGATTGCCGAAATCGTAGGACCAGTTGTAATTTCCGTCTGCCCCATCACTGATTGAGACATCACCCAGCGCGCCGTTACTGTCAGAGCTGTTGGCTATTTCTGAATAAGTTCCGTCAGCATTCTGCTGGTAAAGACGTACAACGACGTCATCTCCGCTTTCCTTGATCACACCGGTCAGGGTAGCCGATTCATTCTGGACCGTGGCAACCTTGCCGGAACCCTCCACCTTTTCCTCACCTATGAGACCATCCATGGTAATGGAAGCGGCTACAGGAGCAGTCTGGTCCACATGGACAGTGATACTGCCCGAAGAGGTGTTGCCTGCTTCATCACTAATTTCAGACCGGAAGACCAGATCCTCAGTACCACTCATACCAGCATCGGTGGTATCATAGGTTGTGGTCCAGTTACCTGCTGCATCAGCCTGAACCCGCTCAACAAAAACTTCACTACCGTCACGGGTGACATAAACATCCACCCATGCATTGGCACCGGCTGCGCTGCCGTTAAGCACCACCTGCCTGCCGCCGGAGCCATCATCTTCACCCTGAGTGTAATCATCTGCATTATCACCGATGGTTACGCCGGACGTATCACTGGAATCCGCAAGGTCAACAACAGGGGTTGTTTCCGGAGCGGTGCGGTCAATGACTACATCTTCATAGGTGTTGCTGTAGAGAGCCTCAACGTTCCCGGCCACATCGGTGGCTTCAGCCATAAAACGATAGGTTCCGTCGGCAGCAATATCAGCGTTGGCAACAGTAAATGTCCATGTTCCATCAACAAGTGTTGCCTGACCAAGGGAAACACGGCTGCCGTCGGAGGTGTCCACCTTATAAATTTCAACTGAAGCAACATCGGAAAGCTCGGTAGAGTTGGCCATGCCGACATTAAGGGTAATGGTTTCGGAGTTGGTTAACTTGTCGGAATCAGTTCCGCCGGCATCGGCATCATAACTGTCCGAACCGGAATCTAGACTGAGCGAGGTCATGGGCGAATCCGTCTTGACCACAACGTTATTAAGTTCGGAGGTCACGTTGGGATCAGACTCGTTACCGGCAGTATCAACTGCAGTCACTCTAAAGCTGTAGGTGCCGTCCGCAAGTTCGGTTGGAACCGTGTAGCCCCATGAACCGTCACCGACCACAGTGGTTGTACCAAGCTCGTGTTCAATACCGTCCTCTCCGGTATAGTAGACGGTCAGGGTACTGCCGGGATCACCATCCTGCCCCTGCAGGGTCGGAGTCTTGTCACTTGTGTAGTAGGTGCCATCGGCAACATCTCCGGTTGTGGTATCGGAAGCGGATGAAAGCTCTACTGTCGGAAGATCAGGAGCAACAAGATCAACAGACAGGCCCATGATATCTGAGGTTGAAGTAACAGTATCACTCAGTTTTGCCACCGCGTAGACGTTATGATCACCGTGGGAAAGGGCATCAAGTCCGAGATCAGCGAAATCCACTGTGAAATTTCCGTCTGCATCAACTTCAACATCACTGACAACCTTCTGACCGTCCACATAAATATCAACGGTGGCATCAGGATCCGCCGTTCCTTCAAATGAAGGCTGACTCAGTTTGGTAGTATCGTCGCCTTTCACTCCGGTATCGGATTCATCGGTCAGTTCAATGGTCGGCTTGGCTGTTTCCGGTGGAGTAAAATCAAGGGTTATGGTTGCCGAACTTTCATCCACGTTACCAGCCAGATCAGTGACTTTGATAGTGAACTCATAGTCACCGTCCTTGACTGAACCATCTTCGGTCGGAAAATCGGTAATGGGTTTGGAAGTCCAGTCCCCGGTATTCTCGTCTGCGAGAATGGTCTCAATGAGAGTTCCTTCCCAGTTGAAAATCTGTACAACAGCTCCGGCTTCGGTTGAGCCGGTAAGAACCGGATTGGTAACGTCTGTGATCAGGTCGTTCACGGAACCGGTATTGGTCTCGTCAGTAAGGTCAATCGAGCCCGCATCAACCTTTTCATCGACAACCAGTGCCTTGGTGAAAGTCGAAGTATTATCGGCCTGGTCGGTAATCTTAACTTCAATCGTGTTGGTGGATTTTCCGCCGCTGTATGCTTCCAGTCCCCCGCCATTGCCTACGGATAGACCGGACAGGTTGTAGCTCCAGGTGCCGTCAGCATTCACAGTGATGGAATCAGCTCCATCGGACTGCACCAACTGGCCGTTTACATAAACAGCAACGGTGCTTCCGGCATCAGCCTTTCCTGTCAGCTCAAGGCCGCGGTTTGAATCAAAAGTGTGCTCACTTACCGAAGCTGTATTGCTGTCTTCGTCAACAACAAGATCGTTGGCATCACCGGTCTGCCCTTCAAGGACCTGACTGCTGACAATCCAGTCCCCGGCTTCACCGGTATCGGAATCGTTACTGAGTCTCGGCTCTTCATAATTCTCTGATTCAGAAGGAGCACTGGTATCAACAGTGAAATTCACACTATCAAGGTCAACAGTATTTCCAGCGGCATCCTCAAAGGACGCACTGATAGTATAATCGCCGTCGGCAAGCTCCTCAGGCAGAGGCCAGTTACCATAGTGGGAGTCACTGCCGTTAACAGTAAATTCCTTTGAATAAGCAACACCGTCAGTTGTTGTTCCGGTAACGGTGATAGTTGCCGTGGGATGCTTTCCATCAGGCTCATTTCCAACTGTCCACTCAAATACAGGAGATGTATCGGAAGTAAAGTTGGCACTGGAAGAGCCGTCCGTACCTTCCAGTTTAAAATCTGAAACATCTGCAACGGTATCGACGGTAAAGGAATATGCATCATTCACCGCACTGGTGTTTCCTGCATAGTCGGTAGCACTGACCTTAACAGTATAGGTTCCGTCAGCTAGCTCAGCTTCAGCGTCTGGAATGTTGTAATTCCAGTTTCCATCGGCATCAGCGGTTATGTCGTTTACAGTTTTAACTACAGTTCCATCCGAAGCTACAATATTGAGTGTTACAGTGGATCCGGCTTCGGCAGTACCTTCAATATTCGGACGGGTATCATTTGTGTAGTCGTCTGAGTCAGTACCAAGAGTTCCGGTATCATCGGAATCAGAAGCTGTATCAATACCTGAAACGGTAACGGCTTCAGCAGAAGTATCAAGGGTAAGCTCAACTTCACTGCTTGTTGTCGAAACATTACCAGCTTCATCAACAGCCCTGACAGAAACAGTGTAATCATCATCTGCCCCGAAAGTGTGGCTGAAAGTATACCCGCCGGCGGAGATATCTTCTGCAGTTACCTCGTGAGTGGCCACAACCGTCCCGTCTACGGAAAAGACAAGTGTTGTACCGGCCTCAAGGTTCTCCACGCTGAAATCGGTCGCCTGAGTATTGGTGTAAATGTCATTACCGGAATCGCCGCCAAGGGTGTATTCAGTCCCCTCTGTTCCGCTTATGTCAATTGTAGGGGTAGCCGGAGCGGTTGTGTCCACAGTTACAGCCTGAACAGTGGACGGATCGGAAACATTCCCGGCTGTATCAGTGTAAGTTATGAAAAAGTCATAATCGCCTTCAGGCAGGTTATCCACGGAAATGGTCCAGTCAGTGTCACTATTGGAACCGCTGCCCAGAGTATATGTTCCTGCACCGGTAGCAGTTTCCGGATCAGCAGCCTGCCCGGAAAGAACATAATAAAGGGTGACTGTGGATCCGGCTTCCACTCCGGTCGTAGCGTTGCCTCCTACAGATCCCGTGAATTCAAGGGTGGATGCACTGGTTGTATTTTCTTCACCAATGATCTGGGTATCGCCGTCACTGTCTGTGTAAGTGAACTCGGTATCTGTGGCATCAGTAAGATCAGGAGCATCAGTGACCGCATTGGTAGTGCGATCAATCGTCAGTGAAACAGGGGTATTACCACTGTCCTGATCAGTTGTGTTTCCGGCAAGATCTTCAGTTTCCACATAAAAAGAGTAGTCACCATCGCCATCAATGCTGGTGTCGGTGAATTCTGCGCTGGTGGTACTGTCGCTGATCCCGCTTCCGGACACAGTCCCGTCCGGACTGATGGTATAACTCCAGTTTGCAGAGCTGGCCTTGAATGTTCCCACTTCAATGGTCGAACCATCAGGTCCGGTCATGAATACGGTAACAGTATCACCTATGTCCGAGGTTCCATTAAAGGTCAGACTGCCATCAGTTATGGAGTTGTCAGGGTCATCATCTCCGCTGGTTACCCCATCGGTATCGGAAATACCGGTATCGGTTGCAAGCTCGAAAGTCGGTGTACTGATCTCCCGGTCAATAACAATATCCAGAGCTGAAAGCTCGGTCTGGTTTCCGGCATTGTCCTCTACAACGGCAGTGAAAGAATGGTCTCCGGTTGCAATATAAGTAGCCGCGTCAGAATCATCACCGACCGTATAGGACCAGCTGTAGGTGCCGTCTCCGTCATCTACAACCGTAGCTTCGCCAATCTTGTTTCCGCCATCATAGAGAGTGACCTTTACGTCAGCCGCACCTTCATCAAGGTCACCGGTCAGGGTAATCTCTTTAGCATTGGTTTCATTATCGGCATCGGAAATACCCAGTCCGGCAGCATCAACCAGGGTTATCTCACCGGCAACCGGGTCAGCATCATCAAGGGTTATCTTGTACCCTTCATCAGAAGCATCAAGATTAGTGGTGGAGTTCCCGGCTGCATCTGTGGAGACAACAACAAATTCAAGCTCATTGACATTGCCTTCGTAGTCGATCCCGTATTTTGCATCAGCAACATTAAAAGCCACCTGCGGCCATGAACCGTCATATTCAACACTATCAATCAGAACCGCCTTGAAGGTCACTCCGTTAACGGTTACTTCCTGCCCGCTGTCACTTTTAAGATAAACGCTGAGAGTGCTGTCATGATCACCTGAAACATTTAGCTTCATTTCGGTAATATCACTGCCGTCTGCCTTTTTCTCAAACCCGGTTAGCAGATCACCGTCAACGCCGGTATCGCTTCCACTGTCAAGGAGTACAGTCGGTTCACCGGGAGCATCACGGTCAACGGTAAGATCAAGGTCATCAGATTGTGCGGTAACGGTCTCACCGTCAACCACCTGGCTGGCAACCACGTGAACGGTGTAGTCATCACTTGTCAATCCGCTGAGCTGATAGCTGAAAGTGCGGTCATCACCGACCGAAACAGTATCGATAAGAACATCGTCAACGTAGATACCGACTGAAGTTCCCGGATCGGCAGTACCGGTCAGAACCGGATCAGCCAGATTGGTAATGTTATCACCTTTAATCCCGGTATCTGATGAATCGGAAAGCTCAACTGTGGGTTTACCTGTTTCGGGAGGGGTAAAATCAAGGGTTATGGTCTGGCTGGCAGTATCAACGTTACCGGCCTGATCAGTTACCTCAATGGAAAAATCGTAATTACCGGCAAGGGCATTCCCGCTTCCATCTGTCGGGAAAGTATCCTCCGGGACTTCCATGGACCAGTTGCCGTCAACATCGGCTGTAACCGTACCTATCAGATTGCTGTCGCCATCGAAAAGACGGACCACTGCGCCAGATTCAGTCTTTCCTGTCAGGACTGGACTGGTATCATCAGTAATAAGGTCATACTTTGATCCGGAGTTGGAATCATCATCAAGGTCGATATCACCGGCATTGACCTTTTCATCAACTACCAGAACCTTGCTGGAAGATGTTTCATTTCCGGCCTGATCTGTAACAACAACTTTCACGGTGTTGGTGGACTTGCCGTCGACATAATCAGAAAAACCGTCATTATCTACAGTCAGTGCGGAAAGATCGTAAGTCCATGTGCCGTCGGCATTGGTTACGGCAAGGTAGTCATCACCATCAACCTGGACAAGCTGGTCATTTACATAAACAGCAATACGGCTGCCCTGCTCGGAAGTACCTGTCAGTTTCAGGCCGAGATCATCAGCATCGAGAGTATGCCCGGTTATGACGGTATCCCCGGTTCCGGCATCAACTGAAATAGTATTAAAATTGCCACTACCGTCGCTGAGCACATCGCTTGAAACCAACCAGTCTCCGTCCTGACCGGAATCGACACTGTCATCAACGGCGAGTTCAGTCAGTTCGGGATCACTGGTATCAACAGTGACCGGAATGGTATATGTTTTTGCCGAACCGTTTTCCATTACCGTATTTCCGGCTTTATCCTCAAAAACAGCTTCAACGGTATATGAACCATCCGCAAGAGAAGCAGGAAGAGCCCAGCTTCCGTCAGCCCCGTCCGCAACACTCACAGTGTAGGGACCGACTCCGGTTACAGGATCGCCGTTTTCATCCTTGACGGTAATTTTGAGAGTAAGATCTTCACCGGGATCATCCCAGGCAAAAACAGGACGCTCGTTGGATGTGTAACCGTCACTGTCCGAAAATCCGGTATCATTATCCGCCACATTTTCTGAAAGCCTGAAATCCACATCGGCAACAGTTGTATCCACAGTAAAGCCATAGCTGCTGTCAACCGCAGTGGTGTTCCCGGCATCATCAGTTGCCGAAGCCTTCACAGTGTAGGTATCATCGGCCAGAGCATCTTCTCCGGGAGGGATGGTATAAGTCCAGTTACCGCTGGAATCGACTGAAATATCGTTTACGGTTTTAACTACTGTTCCATCATCAGCAACAATACTAAGGGTAACGGTAGAACCGGCCTCTGCGGTACCCCCGATGGTCGGGCGGATGACACTGGTATAATCATCGGTAGTGGTTCCGAGATTGCCCGTATCGTCGGTATCGGAAGCATTGTCGAGACCCGAGACATTTATTGTGCCGGGATCGGTATCGAGGGTAAATTCAATTTCACCGCTTGAAGTTGAAACATTACCGGCTTCATCAACTGCCCTGACAGAGACGGTGTAATCATCATCTGCACCAAAAACATGGGTAAATGTATATTCTCCGGCTGCAATATCAGCGGCGCTAACTTCATGGGTAGACACAACAGTCCCATCAACGGAGAAAACAAGGGTGGTTCCTTCCTCAAGGTTTCCTACGGTAAAATCAGTGCCCTGAGTGTTGGTAAAGATTACGTTATCAGAGTCTCCGCCAATGGTGTAGTCAGGACCTTCAGCCCCGCCCATGGCAATAGTCGGAGTATTCGGCGCCGAAGTATCAACGGTTACGGTCTGAACCACTGAGACATCGGAAACATTACCTGCAGGATCGGTATAGGTGATAAAGAAATCATAATCACCGTCGGGAAGGTTGGCCGCTGAAATCGTCCAGTCCGTTGTGCTGTTGGCACCTGCTCCAAGAGTATAGGAACCGACGCCCACGGCACTTTCCGGGTCAGCATCCTGACCTGAAACGACATAATAGAGAGTGACGGTAGACCCGGATTCCACGCCTGTGGCTGCATCTGCTCCCACAGCCCCCTTAAATTCAAGGGTAGACGAACTGGTTGTGTTATCTTCACCTATCGTCTGGGAATTTCCGTCACTATCCGTATAGGAAAACTCGGTATCGGTGGCATCAGTCAGGTCCGGGGCAACATCGATATCGTTGGTGGTACGGTCCACAGTAAGTGATACAGCCGCATTACCCGTACTCTGATCAGTCCTGTTCCCTGCAAGATCTTCTGTTTCTATAAAAAAGGAGTAATCTCCGTCAACATCAATGCTGGTATCTGTGAAAGCTGCTCCTGTAGTGCTGTCGCTGATACCGGTACCGCTCACAGTCCCATCAGGACTGATCGTATAGGTCCAGTCCTCTGCTGTTGCTTTGAAGCTGCCCACTTCAATCGTTGAACCGTCAGGTCCTGTCATGAACACCGTAACAATGTCATTTACATCAGAAGAACCACTGAAGGTAAGGCTGCCGTCCTCAACCCCGTTACCGGAATCAAGATCACCGCTGGTAAGAAAGTCGGAATCATCCGAGCCGGAATCAGTCACCAGTGCGAAATCAGGAGCACTGATCTGACGGTCAATGGTAATATCAAGTGCTGAAAGTTCTGTCTCATTCCCGGCATTATCTTCAATTACCGCGGTAAAGGAATGGTCGCCCTCGGAAATATAAGTAGATGAATCTGCTCCATCCCCTACAGTCAAATTCCAACTGTAGGTTCCGTCGCCATTATCAACAACCGCAGCGGTACCTATATAAGTGCCATTGTCATAAACCGTTACTTTTACATCATCTGCGCCTTCATCAAGATCACCGGTCAGGGTTATCTCTTTGGCGTTCGTTTCATTGTCGGAACCGGAAAGACCGAGCCCGGCTCCATTCACAATGCCAATTGCGCTTCCGACAGGATCGGCATCATCAAGAACAATCTGGTAGCCGTTGCCGCTGCCATCAAGGTTTGTGCTGAGGTTACCGGCCTTATCCGTGGAAACAACGACAAACTCAAGGTCACTGACATTACCTTCATAATCAATACCGTACCTGGAGTCGGCAACATTGAATGTAACCTGCGGCCATGTACCATTGTTATCTTCAATGCCACCCTGAACCAGAACACCGTAGACTCCGGCTGCAACCTCAACGGAGTTCGCAGTTCCCTGCGGAACCTTGAGGTATACCGACATGCTGGTTTCGTCACTTCCGGTGAGATTAAGGGTAAGTCCGGTGATATCATCGCCGGTTCCGTACTTGAGCAGGCCGGTTAAGTTGTCGCTGTTGGTCCCATCAGGTCCCCCATAAGTATTGCTGGCCATTGCCAGCTCAACTGTAGGGACTTCTGAAATACTCTGATCAGCATTGATTATGTAGGTACCTGAAGATCCGCTTACGTTTCCGGCCTTGTCTTCAACCTCGGCTGTAAATGTATAAGTCTGACCATCAGTGAGAGCACCGTAGCTGTAAGTCCACTGATAATAGCCGTCGGCATCGGGAGTATCAGAGATTACTACATCACCCAGTGCACCATTATCAGCTGCACTGTTCGCGATTTCCACGCCATTTTCATCGTAGATACGTACTGCAACATCGCTTCCGCTCTCTTTGATCAGACCAGTCAGAGACACGGACTCCTTTGTATTCACATAGGCGGTCCGGGTGTTGCCACTGGTCTCAACGAAGCTGTCATCAAGCCCCACCATTGAAATGGAAGTGGCATCTGGGGCGGTCTGGTCAACATGCACCTCAAGCTCACCGGAAGTGGTGTTGCCTGCGGCGTCGCTGACTTCGGCACGGAAAATTATATCCTGAGTACCGTTGGTGCCAAGACTGCTCGAATCGAAGACAGTAGTCCAGTTACCGGAAGCATCGGCATTAACACGAAAAGTCTGGAGAACTACCTGAGTCTCTTTGTCAATAACACTTATATCAACCCACTGGCCGTTATCAGCACCGCTCCCGGAAAGAACCAGTTGCCTGCTTCCAGCACCAAGGCTCTCACCCTGAGTATAATCATCAGTTTCATCACCAATGACCTGTCCGGAAGTATCACTGGAGTCCACAAGGTCAAATTCAAGAATATTAGGCGGATCCGTTCTATCTATTTCAACGGAAACAGTTGTATTGCTATAAAGCTCTTCAACGTTACCAGCTACATCCGTAGCTTCGGCCATAAATTTATATATACCGTCTTCATCAATATCTTCGTTCTGTACTTCAAAGACCCACGTACCATTTACAAGCTGGGCCTGTCCCAGAGCAACACGGGTATCGTCAGCAAGTACCTTGTAAACCTTCACAGATGATATTTCATCAGGAGTTGTTTGGTCTCCCATAGCAATATTGAGCTTGAGAGTTTCAGCATTGGTTATCTTATCAGAATCTGTTCCACCCTCATCTGTATCAAAAGAATCTGAGCTGGAATCAAGAGTCAGGGTTGTTTTGGGAGCATCTGTTTTGACGACAATATTATCAAGAGTAACAGTTTGTGCTTCAGTAGATTCGTTACCGGCTGCGTCCACAGCAGTAACACTGAATGAATAGGTACCGTCTGCAAGATCTTCCGGAATAACAAAATCCCACGACCCGTTGTTGTATACAGTGGTAGTTCCAAGAATTGCATTTCCATCTTCATCAACAAGAATATTTCCTTCTGAATCTGTAACGGTAACCGGATTACCGTTCTCGTCCTTGGCATAGATGGTCAGGGTACCTTTTGCATCTCCGTTTTCACCATGCAAAACAGGTGTTTTATCATTAGTATAGGTATTTCCATCTTCGACACCGGCAGCAGTAGTGTCAGACGCCGCAGCCAGCTCAACGGTGGGCATGATAGGACCATCAAGATCAACGGTCAGCTCAAGTGTCTTTGAATCATCTGATTCTACTTCATCACCTGTTACTGCATCCAGCAGTGTCGCTACTGCATAAATTTTATACTCGTTACTCTCAAATGTTTTTCCGTCAGCAAGAGTATAGGTAAACACTCCCAGATCAGCATCAGGATCTGACGACTCTACAGCCTTGACTGTACCTAAAAGGGTATCAGGCTCATCAGGATCACCAGAAGCAGCATAAATTTTAACCACAGCACCTACATCAGCCGTTCCTGTGAAGGTGGGATTTGTCTCATTGGTAGTATCGTCGTCCTTAACCCCGGTATCAGAATCATCATCAAGTTCAATGGTAGGTTTTGTTACGACACCTGAACTGCCTACAGTTCCCGGAATAACTTCGACTTCTGTATCTGTGTCATCGGTTTCATCAGTATCGTCCTCATCCCCCTGTCTGTTCTCAGGGTAATAGTCAGGATCTTCCAGCGCTGTATCGCTTTCGTTATCTGAAGAGGAGGAACTCTGGCTTGCAGACTCAGGAACGACTTCACTTGAAAGGCTTTCGTTCTTGGCAAGACTGCTTATCTCATCAAGCATATCAGACTGAGTATTAATAACACTGTCAGTCAGGCTTGATGCAACACTGGCCTGCCCCGATGCCGGATTTTCATTGCCGGGAGAAGGCAGATCCACACTGAGGTTGTGATCATCCGAGTTCCCCTCCTGCTGGCTGGGCTCAGCGGTGGAATCGTCCTTGGTATCAATGACAACCTCCCACTCGGGAGCCTCGTCATCAAGCTCTTCCATATCGAGCATCTCGGAACGACTGAAAATTTCGGTAGATTCAAGAGCCTCACCGTCAGAAAAATTCATATTGACCTGACCGTCAAGACTCATGATGTTACCTACAAACAGGAACACCTGCTCCTCTCCGGTCTCCTTGTTCACCAGAACAAGGTCGGCTCCTTTGAGTACGTATCTGTAATCGTCCGGAGAGCCTTCAACGTTGAAAACGGTCGAGGGAGCTATTTTGTTCGCATTCTTATTCTCAGCCATGACTATTCACCTTTCACCGAATAGAGAGTGTTACCGCTTTCATCAAAAGGATCGCTACCAAGAGGCAATCCGAGCACTTCCGCAAGCCGGCCCTGTTCAAGATAAATATTCATTATTGCACGCACCCTTGCGTAACGGGCATTGACTTCACGCACAGCCGCGCTGGTCTGCCCCTCCCTTGCGGTGATGAGGTCCAGCAGAGTACGGATTCCAAGATCAAATTCACTCAAATACAGACTCATAAGATAAACACTGGCGTCATAGGCATCCTTGGCCAGTTCAAATTCCTTTTCGGAAGATTTATATGAGTTGAAGGAGTCTGAGAGGATGTTCTGGACTTCCAGCTCGGTAGCCTCCCGCGTGGCGATAAGCCTTTTAAGCACGGCCTGTTCTTTCTTCACACCTTCATCAGTTGCGAAGCCGTTAAAAAGGTTCCAGTTGATTGTCAGCTGACCATCAACGGTGTTCTCATAACCGTCCACCTTCTGGAACTCACTTTTAGCCTGCACCCGATACCCGAAAGAAGGATAGTAGTCTGCCTGCCTTGTGGAAACGGCCTTTTCCTGAGACTGAATTTCCGCGTCATAAGCTCTCAGGTTCACGTTGTTCTTTTTGGCCAGCTCATAAGCCTGCTCAAGAGTCTGGTTCACATCCATCTGGATTACATTGACGTCCATCTCAACTTCGTAGACAGGCTGCTTGATTATATTCTCAAGCAACAACTTTGAGGTCTTAAGCTGCTGGTTCTGCACAGTAACCTGTGACTCTGTAGACCGAAGTGAAACCTCCACCTTCTGGGCGTCAGCTTTGGAAGAAATACCTGCGTTGTACCTTTCCCAGAAAGTTTTCAGCAGCTTATCGTAGAAATCGAGAGAGTTTTTGTAGACTTCCAGAGTTTCCTGAGCCTGCATTACCGACAGGTAGGAGTTGATAGCAAGCGCAGCTATATCCTCATGAGTCCTGGCAAGACGGTACTTGGCTCCTTCCGCCTTGTATCTGGCGCTTTCCACGCTGTCTTCAAGGCCGCCAAAATTGTAGAAAGTATGAGTCAGGGAAACTGCAGACTGACCATAGCTGGTAGTGTCAGTATCTAGGTTATGAGACGGTCCGGCCTGCCCGGTCAGATCAATGCGCGGATAATAAACCTTGCGGGCCATGCCGTAATTGGCATCCATTTCAATTTTGGAATACCGGGATGAAGCAACCAAGGGGTGATTCTGCACAGCAAGCTGGCAGGCATTGAAAAGGGTAAGCACAGGAACTTTCGAAGGATCTTCGGCCTGCTTTTGCAAGCTGGTACCATTGCCGCCGGGTTCATCAAGTTTGATTACCCCGGTTTTGAAACTGTCTATATTTTCTGCGCTTGAATATTCGCTGTTTCTCAAGCCGATGGATTTGAGGCTTTCGGCATCAGGAGTAGCAGTGCCGTTATCTGCATAAACAAAACAAATATTGAGAGCGATGCAAAAGCATGCTCCCAATACCAGAGTAAAATTCTTCAACAACTGCCTAAACATAAAAACACCCCAATTACAGGCTGAGAGAGACTGACCGGAACTACTTAGAACTAGAACTGTTTTTGGCCTCGAGGCTTCTTTCGAGCACGGTTACCAACTGTCGGGATTCCTTGATGAGTCTTCCTGTCAACTCGTTACCCAGACCAATCTCTTTTGTTGTTTCAACAGATTGGTCCTGAACGGTATTAATCGCATCAGCGGATCGCTGCTGCAGAAGAGTCAGCTTAAGCAGAAATTTATTTGTATTTTCCAGCGACTCCAGCAAGGCGGCATTGTTCTGAGCCAGCTGGTTTGAGATCGCGGCTAGCTGGCTGCCGAAATCCAGATCAGCTGGGAACTCAACACCGGCAGAGCCTCCCGCGTTGCTGTATGGAGAGAACTGAGTTTTGTCGTTAAGCCAGTTTTCCAGCTTGTGAACAAGCTGATCATGCATACGGCTGAGCAGAATAGCCAGCACCCCCACTACAGCACTTGCAGTAAGACCGAAAAGCGAGGTTGAAAACGCAGTCCCCATACCGGCCATTGGGTTTTTAAGCTCAACAATCAGCTGAATCATGACCTGCATGATGGAAGTGTCACTGGCATCAGTAAGACCTCCGGCAAGGGTGCTCAGAATCTCACCCATTGACTGCAGGGTAATGGTCAGCCCCAGAAAAGTTCCCATCAACCCCAGAAGGACGAGAAAACCGCCCAGAAAGGAAATAAGTGTTGAACGGGAGGAAATACTCTGCTCAAGGCCTTCGATAATGGAACGGCTGTCGCTGGAAGAACCTACAACCAATTTCCCTTTATCCCTGATTGAGCAGCCGATAGGCCCTAAAGCTGAACCAAGAATGCTTTTCTTGATATCACCTTCCTCAAAAGAGCTTTCTTCCGGAGACTCGCACCAGATAACGAACTCATCAAAAAGCCTGATATCCTTTCGCACAGCGAAAATATAGCGGAAGACCACCCCGAGGCTGAACATGAACACAGCCACAATTATAGAGTTGATGACTACTGAAGTGGAAAACAGGGACTTCAGAAAGGCGAAACTGAACACAACACTTCCGGCAAGTGTTAACATCAGCGCGATTGACAGATAAAGATAGAACTTAAATTTATTGAAACTGCTAAACATAATATATTATTTGCTCTGTGTCGAGCGAGCTACTAAAAAAGAATAGGCAATAAAAAGCGGGATATACCGATCAAAATAAGATGATACTGCCCGGACAAGGCCAAGACATACGGCCGCAACAAAAATTATCCGTAAATTACACGGACTAAATTAAACTTTATATTATAAAATCCCTGAAGAACCGGGCATAGATGTAAGATATGGCTGATTCTCCACCTCCAGACCACACAATAATTATTCCTGCCCTAACCATTATAATAAGGTCAAGAAAAAACGTCCCCCAACACATTACGAAGCTGTAATTTATTATATTTTACCAAAGCTGAACGTTATGTTTAAGGCGTCCGTCTATTAACGGATCACCAACAATGCAATAAAAACTATTTAAAGAATAATCAAGACCCTTACATGTTTTATCAAGGGCTCTCCAGGAGTAAATATAGTGTAAAAATGACTTACATATCTTTGCCTAACATCGGTAACAACTACTTAAGCAAATATATGAATTACCAATATGACGGGTTCAACAAAAAAACGGCCCTGTCAGACTTGGAAAGTCCATCAGAGCCGGTGCTTTTAAATTCAAATTAAAATACTCTCTAATTACAGACAATTAGATCCGGAGAAAAACAAATCATGCTCAGACTTTAAACACTGCAATCAGCCCCCATTGTTTCCAGTCACATTCACATAGTCAGCAAAATTCTTGAAGAGTCCTGCTACTATATTTCCTTATGCCCACCGGAAACCGAAGCCGCCAAAGCCTCGCATTCTGATTCTAGTAAGCCTTGCGGCGGTTAATATTGTTGCCGACTACGCTGAAAGTGTTTTCCACCACAAAAATAGCTTCCGGATCAATGTCGAACACAAGCTGTTCAAGAGAACGCAGGCGCAGGTTATCGGTAATGGAGTAAACCATATTTATGCTCTCGCCGGAGTACCCGCCCTTACCGGGAATCAAAGTGGCGTGCATTTTCTTTACCCGTGTAATCTCATGGACAATCTTTTCTGATTCACGGGAAATAATTCGAACAGCTTTTCTCTGGTTGAACAGTGACAGAACATATTCAGTCAGCACAGAGCTGATGAACAGCATCAGCAGCGAAGCTACAATCTTATCCGGTGAAAACCGGCTCAAGGCGAAACTCATGACCGCAGCATTCACCCCGAAGTAGAAAACACCGAACCGGATTCCATAGCGCTGGTTAAGGATCACGGCGATTACGTCCAGTCCGCCTCCGCCTCCGTAGGAGCGCAGGATAATGCCGCCGCCGGCCCCCATAATAGCCCCGGAGGCAATCGCTGCATACATCTCATTGCGCAGCCCCAGATCAAGGTGCACATAGGAAGTCATTACGGCGATCATGCTCATTGTCAGCAGGTTAAGAAAGAAGAATCTTTTACTGACCCCTTTCAACGCAATA
Source organism: Maridesulfovibrio sp. (assembly GCA_963676495.2). Classification (GTDB taxonomy): domain Bacteria; phylum Desulfobacterota; class Desulfovibrionia; order Desulfovibrionales; family Desulfovibrionaceae; genus Maridesulfovibrio. The sequence continues at coordinate 1,735,703 of CAXXRF010000003.1, forward strand.
ACAAAAAGCGGCACATTCAAAATGAAATACCACTGCGACAAGGTAAGATCGGGAACAATCCTCTGCAGTACAACCGCCAAACCGTAAAGGGCACCGGGCACAAAATCATGATGTGCCGCGATGCCGTTGTAGCCTACTATAAAAATGAATGCCCCTGCAGCCAGCAGAAAAATATTCCATGCAAGGGAATCAGTAACTTTTCGAATTCGATTATCCATAATTGTCAGCCTTCTGTCTTATAAACTTTGGAGAACGACCATATAAAGCAAAAAGAATCCCTGCAAGAATAATCAAACCACTCATAACCTGATTTAAGTTAACGGGCTCATTGATTGCAAACCAGGCCACCACGGCACTTGCAGGAGGAAGAGTGTAATAGAAAAGAGCTGCTTTGGACGCTCCTATTACTTCAACAGCCATATTCCAGAACAGGTAACAGAGAATTGATGCAAATACAGAAAGATAAATCAATGACAAGGCCAGATTATATGTCAGCTCCGGTATTACCACCTGCCCTCCGGTTTCCCAGAAATACAAAGGAACAATGTATAATGTTCCAAGCAGGCAGCAGGACATGAGCAATGTTGTCTGGCTTATCTTCCCGGTAACTTTTTTTACAACTGTATTATAGACGGCAGACATCATTGCTGTGCAAAGGATAAGAAGATCGCCTTTGGCAAAATGCATATTTAAAAGCTGCTCGAGACTTCCATCAGTAACCAGAAGGGCAACTCCGAAAGTACTTACGGCAATCCCGGCATACATGCTCGGCTTTAACTTCTCCCGCATAAAGAACTGTGCAACCAAGGCAGTCAACAGAGGTGACATTGTCGAAATAAGGGACATGTTCAAAGCCTCTGAAGTATGACCGGCAATGAATACCAGTGTATCATAAAGAGAAATGCCGCAAAGTGCGATAACAGAAAGCTCCTTCCAGAGCTTTGCCACCATTTCACGCTCTCTCCAGAATGATCTGATCCCGAAAGGAAGAAACACAAGAGTCGCCAGAGTCCAACGCAGAAGGTTAAGCGTTGCAGGGTCTATTGTACCTGCAAGCCCGCGCGCTGCAACAAAGTTGCCGCTCCAGTTTATAATTCCCAGGGTAATGAAAAGATAACCTGCATTTTGCGTCTTTCTAAACTCATTCCAGTTCATTGTCCTACTCCTAAATATGCAATGATTTGCCGGGGTAACGGCAACATAATCAGGCCGCGTAAAGCATCTGGCGTGCCATAAATGCAACAGACTGGAATTGTTCATTTTTTCACAAAAACATTGTCAGTGACAAACAAAAAAAGGCGACACGCATGTCGCCTTGAATCAAAGTATTCCCGAGTACAATATATTTTTCAGCACTTAGCTCCTTAACGACACAAAAGTCGCTAACGAAGCAAGTGTCGCATTGCCTGTTCTACAAGCCGTATTTCTTGAGTTTACGCTGCATGGTTCGCATATTCAGCCCCAGCTCAGCAGCGGTTATACCCTTTTTCCAGTGATTACGTTCAAGAGCCTTAAGCAGCAGATGACGTTCAAAGGATTCTACGGATTCATTAAGAGTTCCGCAGGTTGGAACCATGCCGACGGCTTCTCCAAGGTCCAGACAGTTTTCCGCTACCTGAAAGCCTAAGTCGCTGAAGACCATTTCACCAAAAGTCAGATAACGCTCAAGCACATTCTGCAGTTCACGAACGTTTCCAGGCCAACTATGATTATCCATGGCAGCACGGATTTTACCGGGAATACGCGGCAGCGCGTCGGAACGGCCGAGGTATCTGGACATAAACTCGTTGATCAAGAGAGGCAGATCTTCAATTCTTTCCCGAAGCGGAGGAACATGTATGGGCAGGACATGCAGACGGAAAAAGAAATCAGAACGCATGAGTCCCTGCCGGACAAGCTCACTAAGATCCCTGTTGGTAGCGGCAATAAGACGAAAGTTGGAAGATCGGGGTTCAGTCCCCCCCACGGGGGTATAAAGCCTGCTTTCGAGCGCACGGAGAAGTTTCACCTGAAGTGCAAGATCAATCTCCCCGACTTCATCCAGAAACAGAGTTCCGCCATCAGCAGCGGCAAGATAGCCCTGACGATCTGTTGTAGCCCCGGAAAATGCCCCCTTAACATGACCAAAAAATTCACTCTCCATCAGGTTGGATGGAATGGCTCCGCAGTTTACCGGGATATAAGCCCCTTTTGAACCGCTCTGCTCGTGAATAGTCTGGGCAACAAGGTCCTTACCGGTACCGGTTTCACCGAAAATTATAACATTGGAAGACCGCTTGGCTGCCTTCATAATCAGCTTAAAGACCTCGCGCATGCCTTCACTTTTGCCGATGATGCTGCCAAACTTGAAACGGTCATCAAGTGTTCCACGCAACCGCTGGTTTTCCTGCAGAAGTTCATATTCGCGCAACTTCTGTGCGCTGATATCAATCATGATTCCTTCAAGAAATATCGGCTTGCCGTTCTCATCAAAAAGGTATTCACCCTGATCCCAGATCCATTTCTGACGATCAGCATCAAGACACACACGGTAAAGAAGCTTGTATGGACGGCGGCTAAGCATAGCCGCGTTCTGCTCCTTATGCATTGAAGCCAGATCGTCTGGATGAGCCAGAGTCTCCATCACATTGGTTTTCTGATCTGTGAAAAACTCGGGAGTAACTCCGAACAGCTCGTTACTGCCCTTGCTGACAAAAACCAGAGTGGGGTGCTGATTATCGTCCAATGCACAACGATAAACCATGCCCGGCAGGTTATTGAAAAGACGGGTCAACTGAAGCTTGCTGTCGCGCAGCTGTTCTTCAGTTTTTTTAAATCGCCCTACCTGCTCTTCCAATTTATGACATCGCTCTAAAAGGTCTTCGTATGTAGGCTTATCCATGCCTTACCCTCCATTAATGCAAAGAAGCACGACATCGCTGTCGCATTTTTCGCGACACTTATGCCCCAAATTGTTTTAGTGCAAGCGTTAAAGCATGCAGTGCGGATATTATTACATTAACAAAAAGCAGAGTTCCATTTGGAACTCTGCTTTATCCTACTCTTTTGCTTTATGAAGTTTATCTAGACCGTACTCAGAAATACGATACACAGAAATAAGTTCCCCTGAATCGTCCAGATAAGAACCTTCATCGTGAAGAATACCCACGGCCTTTAGAGATTTCAGATGCTCTTCTATTGTTGAAACCGAGCAGTATTTTTCATCCGGATAATAAGCTGAGACCAACTCGTAAATTCCTTTAACATCAAGCAACTCTCCATTGCCGAAAATTTCAGTGATGAACATTTTCAAAGGTTTTTGAGTTTGTTTCATCATATTCATTGCAGTTTCTCCTTTAGTCCACGTTACGCAGGTTAACCATGTCTTTAGGATTCCCCACCACCATGATCATGCCGATGGTGATGATTGCTGCTCCGATAAGCAACGTTGAGGTAATCTCAACTTCAGTAAAGATAGCACTGAAGAAAATGCCCCAAAGGGAATAAGTAATATTAATAGCCATAGCCCGGCTGACACCGGTCATGTTCATGGCCCGATACCAGCAAAGATAGGAAAGGGCTCCGGCAAATGCCGCAAGAGGAAAGACCCAGCTGATGTCACTGGTAAGAGCAGGTTCAATAAGCATCCATCCTCCGGCAAGAGGCAAAACAACACCAAGAAATACCGCTGCAGATGTCAGCTGGCGCACGTTCAAGGCAACGGCAGGGTCAAGAAAATCCATCCCGGAGGTTGCAAGCACGCCTTCAACCCCCCAACCGAATGTAGCAACCAGCGCAAGCATGATTCCCAGATAAAACTCGGAACCGACCGCACCTTCAGGCGGGGTGTAGCCGATGGTGATTCCGCCTAATATGCAAAGCATGAGACCAAACCAGGCACGTCTGCAGATGCGTTCTTTGAGAAAAACAGACGCAAACACGGAGGCAACAGCCGGATACAAGGCAGTAATGGGCATCACATAGGCCGCCCCGGCAAATTTAACTCCCAGAAAATAACAGGACATGGCCACGGGACCGCCGAACAGAGCTCCCAGCATGACCGAACGCGCAGGTCTGCTCCGCAAAGTCCGTATAAGCTCTCTGGTGCGACCGGTAACAGCGTTGTAAATGAACAGCCAGAAAGCACTGAAGCAATCGTGAAGGCCTGCAACTGTGAGTGGTCCAAGCAGCCAGTACTGTTCATCTGCAAGGGCAGCAATTCCGAAAGCCAGACCGAGGATTACGCCGTCAAACCCCCAGGTAATGCCGGAAAGAAGAGCCCAGAGCAGCCCTTTCTTGGCAAAGGAAACATCATGCTTGAGTTTGAGCGCTTCGAGAGTTGTCGCTGTTGCGGTAGTCATCAATATGATCCTCACTTCCGCACGTCTCCGAAACCATGAATGTGCAGAAATAAAGCTGAATTTGAAGCCGGAGCCGAGTGCGCCAATTCTGTCAAAAGCCCGGTCCCGGACATGTGAAATATGAACGGGGCCGGGCTTGAAAGAATCCATCAATCATTAACCATCAGGGAAGGTCATGGGACATTCCCCTGCTATCCTGCTCGCTGCAGCAAGCCGCAAGGCGAAGGATTAAGCGCAGTCGTGCTTATCCCAGGGTTCGCGATTGTCGCGCTGAAGAGCATTTTCCATGCGGGCAAGGGCTTCCTTGAGCTTGGAGATTTCCTTGATCTTCATGCTGGGATCTTTAAGCACCTGATACAGAACACCGCCGGTGCAGTCTGCAGGAACAGGCTGGTCAGCAACATAGCAAAGGGTTGCAATAACATCTTCAGCAGAAGCGGAGCGCTCCACTTTGCCCGCTTTCTTGTTGATGCCAAGACCTGAAAAATAAAGACCTTCGTTACATGCAAGAATGATCAGTGTACGGCGGTCAGCAGCTTCTGTTACCTGAGCAATTGCGGCTTCCAGAGCAGCACCGTCTGCATCAGCGAGTTTGACAACAGCAAAAGAACCGTCATCTTCAAAAACTTTTGCAATACCGTCAGCAGCAACTTCTACAGCTGTTTCAATTTTAGCGGCAGCTTCTGCAATGCCGGAATTATCGAATTCAGCAACAGAGGCTGTTTTCTTCATGAACTTGGCAAGTGCTGCACCGTCAGAATCGACAGCTGCAGAACCGCAAGCGATAAGAACTACTTTTTTATCTGCCATTTCTATTTCTCCTGAAATAAATCATTTATTCGGTCTTGCATCCCCAGCCGACAGTGCGGTCCATAGGACAGACCGCACATGCCAACTGAATCGGGTGTGGACCTTATGGGTGGAAATTAAGATTCGTGGTCTTCAAAGATCTGGTAGCAGATCGCACCTTCGGTATCAGCAGGAACCGGGTTGCCGGTAGCATGGCAGAAGGTGGGAACAACATCAGTCAGCCAGCGGGGACGATCATAAACGTAACCCTGCTTAACGCCGGGGCCACGCCAGACCATGACATTCTTCAAGGAGCCGCATCCGGATTCACCGGTGGGGAATCCGTAGCCGTGCTCTGCCATGTATTCAGGCTTGAGAACGTATACAACATCACCAGCCTGCTCGCCGCCCATACCGAAGACTTTAGCGTCTTCTTTGGGAATTGCGCACATTACCGGACGCTCGCCGGTTTCAGGGTGCTTGTAATCGTAAAGCGCATCGATGATTTCGTTACGGACTTTTTCGTAATCTTCATCCTCAACAATACCGCCGGGGTATTTGGACTTGAGGTTTACATAAACGAACATGTAACGCTGAGGAACTGCCTTGGATTTTTCGGGAATGAGGTCATAGTTGAAACCTTCGGATTCTTCCCAGACAGAACCTGCATCTTCAGCACCACGGGCTTCGTACGCGGTCAGACCTGCCTGCTTGAGAGCTTCAGCAGTGTTAAGAATCGGACCGATGGGTGTTGCACCATGGTCGGAGATCAGACAGGTCAGTGCATCTTCAGGCATGTGTTCCATCATAATACCGAGGAACTTATCTTCGATCTTGTAAATTGCGCGCTCAAGATCAAAAGCGTGCTTGCTGACTTCAGGATCATCGCTGTCCATTTTGTCCAGGAAACCATGGTAGAACCAGTCGATGAGGTGGGTATGCATGTAAAGCAGATCCCAGTCAGGATTGTCTTTCATCAGAGTGGTAATAACTTCGGTCAGCCATTCGGAATGGAACTGTGCAAGCTCAACAATGGTTTCATCATCAATGATACCGTTGGCGAAACCGACAAAGCCCATATCGTTAGCGATAATGTTCTTGGTGAAGTCTACGTTCTTCAGAGCATCAGCAGGAGCGCAATAGCCCTGAGTTCCGTTGATACCAGAGATGTAAAGCTTGAAATCTTCTGCATCGTCGGACAGTTCCATCAGCTTGCAGCGGAAGTAACCGGGCTCGACACGACCATCGGATTTGATGTTGAACTTATGTTCTACAACACCACTCCATTCACGGAGTTTGATGGTGAAAAATGCCTTGGAAAAATCTTTTTCGGGGCAGAGAGCAAAAATATCATAACCATCGTCATCGGATTCCCAGGTCAGGCCGTACCAGGTCTGAGGAACAAGAGGATCCATTGCATGGCCGAATTCCATCGGGATAACCATTTCCAGAGGTTCCAGATCTTCGATCTCCTCGGGAATGTTTTTCCAGCCTTCAGCTTCTTCAAAACGGGCCTGAACTCCGATGGGGTAGTAATCGGTAGCAACACAAGATTCAGCGCAGAGCCATTCTTTGTGCTCATAGCCTTCAATCTGCCAGCGGTGCTCAGCAGCGGAAAGACCTTCACCCTGAACCATAATGCCGTTCTTGAGCTTGGAAGGCCAGGAGGTTGGGTAGTTGACTACCAGAGATTTCTTGCCTGCTTTGTCCCAAGCGTCCCAGATGGTCTGAGCAGTAAGCATGTCAGAGCCAAAAGCCTGAACGCACTTGGAGAAGTGCAGGGATTCACCCTCATTGTAATAGTAGTAATCCTCAACACCGTGAGTGCGCGGGTATGCGCCGGTGCAGATAGTTGCCCAGGAAGGAGGGGTAACTGTCGGCATATTGTAACCTTCAGTCATGTAAGACCCTTCAGACTTGAACTTTTTAAAGTTGGGCAGTGCGCCTTCTTCCATGAGAGCTTCAAGTCTCTTGGGAATTGCGCAGTCGAATCCGAGCAGTGCTACTCTTTTAGCTTTGGCTGCCATTTTATTTCTCCTTTTAAATCAGGTGCTTATATTTTCACTAGTGCGTAAGAGGAGACCCCTTGGAAAATATTTTCCAGGAATTCAATGGGGATCTCCCTCTTATGCAACGTGAGGTTGTGCTATTTTTTAGGTGTGCAACACATCATCAGTGCGTTGTCTTCCCTGGTCATTTTGAACCAGGCCAGCACTACGAAAGCGATGGGAATCAGCATCAGGGCTCCTGCAAAGTTTGCAAAAACCTTAACCGGGCCCAAGCCTCCAAGAGTGATGGCTGCCAATGCAAGTCCGGCCTGAATTGCAGCCCAGTAAAAACGGTGGCCGCGAGTGGGTTCATGTCCCGGAATAAGCTTCTTGGTGGCTGCGCAGGAGATAACATAAGCGCAGGAGTCCACACTGGTAGCCAGGAAGATGGTGGAGAACACGCAGTAACCGATAAGGACGAATGAGCCTGCGGGAAGTGTGTTCAGGACTGCAACGAGTGCAGCAGGGCCACCACTGGCCTTAAGAACGCTTACGGCATCAACAATACCATTGAGCTGAGCGTAGAGGGTGTAACCACCGAAGACAGCGTGAATCATGTAGGATCCAGCGATACCACCGGCAAGACCAAGGCCTACGACCTGGCGAACGGTACGACCGCGGGAAATACGGGCAATGAACAGGCCCATAAAGGGACCGTATGATGCCATCCACAGAGCATAGAAAATTGTCCAGTCCTGCGGGAAAGTTCCTTTGGTGTAAGGATCAGTCCAGAAGATCATGCCAAAGAAGTTGTTCATCATGTGTCCGATGGAGTTGGTAAAGTTATCCATGATGAATACTGTGGGGCCGGCAACAAGGCAGAAAAAGACCAGTGAAAGGGCAATAACAACGTTTGCGTCAGAAAGGATTTTAATACCTTTCTTGAGTCCCATGGAAACACTGGCAGTGAAGATAACTGCACTGACCGCAAGAATGATCATTTCCATGGTAAAGCTGGGTTCAGTTCCCATGGTCTTGGCAAGAGCATGGTTTACGATAGGAACGGAAACGCCCATAACCGCAGCATTGGAAAACATGAGGCCGATAATGAAGAACACTTCGATCCCCTTGCCGATGCCACCGTTAACCTTATCGCCAAGAATAGGCTCAGCCGCAGAGCTGATGCGCAGGACAGGCTTCTTCCTTTTGTAGAAGATATAGCAGATAGGCAGTGCAGTAACTACATACCAGGGCCAGGTTACAGGTCCCCAGTGCAGCAGAACATAAGACATGGCCCACTCAAAGGATTCACGGCTGAGCGGTTCTGCAAATTTCGGAGGGTAAGCAAGGTTGAACAGAGGTTCTACAATTGACCAGAACATAACCGCACCGGCAACACCGGAGCAGAACATCATGGAAATCCATGAAAAGTTATTGAATTCCGGGCGTTCGTCTTCTTCTCCGAATTTAATGTTTCCGTAGCTGCTGAACATGAAAAAGCAAGCCAGAAACATCATCAGAACAGTTACCCACAGGTAAAGAGTTCCAGTGTTATGTGTAAATACGGAATACGCTGTCTTGAGAACTTTTTCACTTGTCTCGGTAAAAAGAATTGAGCACGCGATAATACCGATAAGCACCAGCGTTGCCGGGACAAGGATTTTCATATCAGGTCGAAGGTCAGCCCCTCCGCCATTTTCATTTGTAGCCATACTTCCTCCCTAAGTCAGTACGCTTGCAACTATTGGTCTACAGTCACTTCTGAAATAGTCTTAGTTGATAATGTTACCGGTTGCCTATCAGCCCCCGGCGTTAATGCGCTGCAGCAGCATTAAGGCCCTATGAGCAATTAGCGGGCCAAAAAGTGATGACTCACGGAAACGCCCGTACCGCTTGTGAAAGTAGGCGCAAAAGAGTTTCCGCCCCATTGCATGCACATGCGACTTTAATGTCGCAAAAACGCGCAGAAAGAACAAAATCAAGCCTTTTAAAAGGGACAAACAGCCCGACGACAATTGTGTCGCCAGAATGAAAGAAGTGTCACCTTTTGTTTTACATTGCAACAGAGACAATTTCATACAAAAAACATACACAACAGAACTTATAACCGGACAAAATCAAGAGCAAAACATAAGTACACATCGAAAACCATGCTATTTACTTTATTATCATAAAGCTGCATTCATTAATATATTCAACCAGACTAGAATGTTAGCATAACAATAAACACAAAGCAGATAGTACTTAAGCACTAATAAAACACGAATATCTCTACTCTATACTGAAGACAACTTTGTCGCCCCCAGATAATCAGCTGATATTAAACAAAATTACCTCAAAAACAAAGAGCGTCCTTTACCAGTTGAATAATATCAAAAGCCACGCGACATACATGTCACTCTTCACGCAACAGCTCAATTTTAAACAAATTACCTACTTATACTTACAGCAAAACGACATCATTGTCGCGCCAAAGCATAAATAATTATCCTCCACTCCACTAAAGCAATACCCCACAGTCAAATAAAACACTGAAATTAATGATAAAAATATCATTGGCACGAATACTGTTTAGGGGCGGCAAGACATACTTGTCAGAAAAATCACAAGGGAGAACATCCATGGCTCAATTAACAGTTTCATATAATCGGGAAGGCGACAAACAGACAATCGACACCGGCTCTAAAGTACTCGGCGAAATCCTCATCAACCATGAAGGAATACCTGAAGATGAGCGCGGCGGTACTGCAAAACAATTTTTGGCCTCTTCCGCACTCTACTGTTTCTGCGGAGCACTCGGCAAAGCTCTGGAAACCCGTGGTGCTGAATATGACCGTATCACCGGAACCGCTACCCTTGAAACAGGCGTTGACGAAAAGAAACGTGCCCGCGTTACAGGCATTACTCTCGATGTAACCGTACACATGGACGAAGACTACGGTTTCATTTTTGATCGTGTGGAAAAAATCATGAAGAAAGGCTGCCTTGTTACCGCCTCTCTGCACGAAGCTTTCCCCATCACCTACAATATGCATCTCGAAGAAGACTAATTTAATCCGTTTCATCTTGAACCGATCAAAACACAGGAGAGACAATGCCATCCATCACGATCATAGGTGCAGGTCCGGGCGGTTACATTGCAGCATTTGAGGCAGCCAGACGCGGTGCATCCGTAACACTGGTAGAGAAGTCAGAAATGGGCGGAACCTGTCTGAACTGGGGCTGCGTTCCTACCAAGACCCTCAAATCTTCCGCTGAAGCACTCGAAACAGCCGGGCGTCTTGCTGAATTCGGCATTAAGGCTGACGCCGGTGAAGAGAGTGTAAGCTTCAAAGCTGATATGGAAGCTGTAATAGCCCGCAAGGAGCGCGTACGCAAAGTTCTTTGCGGAGGACTTGAAAAAAGCTGCGCGTCCCTCAATATCCGTATTGTACGCGGTGCAGCAGAGCTCTGCGAAGACCGCACCGTACGCGTTCAGACCTCTGAGGGTACAGAAGAAATCAAGAGCGATAAAATCATTATCGCTACCGGTTCCAGTATCCTCGACCTGCCCTCACTGCCTGTTGATCATAAATATATCATCAATAGCGATGACGCCCTCAATCTGGACTATGTTCCTGAAAAAATGGTCGTTGTCGGCGGTGGCGTAATCGGATGCGAACTGGCTTTTATCTATCGCGCCTTCGGCGCAGCTGTAACCATTGTTGAAGGGCTGGATCGCCTCCTTCCTGTTCCTTCCGTGGATGCAGACATGAGCAGACTGCTCCAGAGAGAAGCAAAAAAACACCGCATCAAGGTTGAGCTCGCCAAAACCGTTAAAAGTGTTGAAGTCAAAGACGGCAAAGTCTCCTGTGTGCTCGGCCCCTCTCCATTTGTTGAAAACGCAAAGGGTAAAGATTCCACCATTGAAGCTGATGTTGTGCTCGTAGCCGTTGGCCGCGTGCCGAATACAGATGGGCTGAACCTTGCCGCTGCCGGAGTTGAAACCGACCAGCGCGGCTGGATTAAAGCTGATCAGGGCATGCGCACTTCAGCTGAAGACATCTACGCCATCGGGGATGTACTCGGACCATCCCGTGTAATGCTGGCCCATGTTGCCTCTGCTGAAGGTCTCTGCGCTGTGGACAACTGCTTCGGTGCTGATAAAAAACTCGATTACAGCGTAATTCCCGCCGGCATCTTCACATCACCTGAAATCGGCACTGTCGGTATGTCAGAAGCTGAGGCAGTCAGCAAAGGTATTGAAACCCGCTCACAGATCTTCCAGTTCCGTGAACTGGGCAAGGCTCAGGCCATGGGTGAACTCCCTGGCATGTTCAAGATCATCTGTGAAAAGGAAAGTGGTAAGATTCTCGGCGCGCACATAGCCGGAGCTCATGCCACCGACCTTATAGCCGAAGCGGCACTGGCAATAGAGAAGGGACTGACTGCTGCGGATGTTGCCCATACCATCCATGCACACCCCACTCTTGCAGAAGGCTTTTTTGAAGTCTGCGAAGCCTGGCTGCGCGGCTGCTAATAAATTCAGATATAATTTAGCCCTGTTCCGCTCCACCGGAACAGTAATATCAAGGAGACAACATGAGTGAACTGACTTACCCCGAAGACATCCTTTACCATCCAGAGCACACCTGGGTGCGCATTGCCGACGACAACACCGCAGTTGTAGGCATCAGCGACTTTGCGCAGGAACAGCTTGGCGAAGTTGCTTTCGTTGACCTGCCCTCCGCAGGAGACAGCTTCAGTGCAGGCGAAGAATTCGGTACAGTAGAATCAATCAAGGCAGTAAGCAGCCTTTACATGCCCATTTCCGGTACTGTGACTGAAACCAATGAAGCTCTTGAAGATGATCCCTCTGACGTGAACACCTCACCTTACGGTGACGGCTGGATGCTGAAAATTGAAATTGAAGCTGAAGCTGATAAAACTCAACTGCTGAATGCTGCGGACTACTCCGCAAAACTCTAGCAGCCATCGGTAAATAGTATTCTCCATTAAGTTTGCATAGGTCATGTAAGGGCGGCTTCTTCCAGTGAGGCCGCTCTTTTTTTCAAAAAGATAAGAGTTCAATTATGTGTTCTGAAAACAAATCCGAAAAGTATCTTCGTATTCCCGAGTGGCTCAGGGTAAAAATCCCCTGCAACAAAACCTACAATGCCACCAGAGAGCTTGTTAAGGACCTCGACCTGCACACTGTCTGCCAGAGTGCCAAGTGTCCAAATATGTTCGAATGCTTTTCAGAACACACTGCAACTTTTCTGATTATGGGTGACACCTGCACCCGTAACTGTGCTTTCTGTAATATTGAAAACGGGATCATTGCACCCCTTGATCCATCTGAACCCGAACGAGTGGCGGAAGCTGCCAAACGCCTTAACCTGAAACACGTGGTGATAACCTCCGTTACCCGTGATGACCTCGGCGACGGCGGCGCGTATCATTTCGCCACTACTGTTCGGGCTATTCGATCCCGTCTTCCCGAAGTGACTGTTGAAGTTCTGATCCCCGACTTTCAGGGCAATGAGGACGCTCTTGATTCAGTCATCAACGCGCAAGCGGACATTATAAACCATAACGTGGAAACTCCGCCTGTTCATTACGACAGAATCCGCCCGCAGGCTGATTACAGGCAAAGCCTAGAACTGCTGGAGCGGGTAAAAAGATCAGGGGGAACAGCAAAATCAGGATTGATGGTCGGTCTTGGAGAAACTGACGAGGAAGTGAGAAAAGTAATAGACGATCTTGCCTCCATAAACTGTGATATTGTCACAATCGGCCAGTACATGCGCCCTTCCATGAAACATCCTGCCGTCACTCGCTACGTTCACCCCGACACCTTCGAAGAATATGCTGATTTCGGACGCAAAGCAGGCATCCCGCACATGTACAGCGCACCGTTAGTCCGCTCTTCATACAATGCAGCCCTTTTTGCCGGAACCGGAAAGTAATCCAAAGTCAAACGGCATACTCAAAACCCCGTCCAGACCTATTCAGGTCCCGACGGGGTTTTCTTTTAGATACCGGCTTGGATAATAAGCAGATTTAACTCACTGATAACGAGTTTTTTCTAGACCGGCAGCAGCAGGCTGTCAGATAAAGAAATAAAAATAAACAAGAGAAAATCATCCCGGACTGCCCGCCTTTTCCGGATATTTTGAATAAGTGTCAGTATTCCCGCCTAACGCCTCGTACATGGATACATAGTTAAGCAGCTGATTATACATATTTGTTGCTACAGCTTCCTCAGCAGAGCGCCTGGTATCCTGAGAGTCAAGCCAGTCCTTCAGAGTTCCGGAGCCGGATTTATACCGCACCTCGTAAATATGCTCCACCTTAAGGGCGGCGTTTAAACTCTCATCCAGTAGAACACCTTTTTTAACCAGATTTACACGGTTGGAAAGAGCATTTTCAACTTCCTTCATGGCTTCATACAGGCTTTGCCGAAAGGAAACTACGGCCTCGTCATATTCAGCCTTTGACTCATCCAGATTCAGTTCCAGTCTGTTCCAGTTGAGAAACGGAAAAGTAAGACTTGATGCCAGAGCAGCAAAAGGATTATCCAGCAAATTGGCAAGCTCGGCACTTGAACCGCCGAGACTTCCGGTCAGTGATAATGCAGGATAGAAACTGGCCCGTACTGCATCCGTCCCTGCAAGCAGCTTCCGCAGCCGAAACTCGGCAGCACGCAAATCAGGTCTACGTCCAAGCAGCTCAGCGGGCAGCCCCGCAGGGATATCAGGCAGTTCAGTACTGATCAGGTCCTGCGGATCAGCCATAACCTTGCCGGGAGGCATATCAAACAGGACTGCCAGAGCATTTATACTTTCCTGACGTTCCTGAATCAGACTGTAATGCTCGGCTCTCAAACTGGCCAGATCCTGCCTGGCTTCATTAACTTCCAGATCAGAAGCCGCCCCGTATCGCTGCTGAGCCGTCATCAGTTTCAATGTCTCTTCTGAAGATTCAATATTCCGTCCGCTTAAGCGCAGGCGTACATTGTAGTAAGCTATCTTCCAATACAACTCCATGGTGGTTCCCACCAGGGTAAGAGCTGTAGCAAGGCGATCCTCATAGGTGGCAACAGCCTCCCACTTTGCTGCATCATGACTTCGGGCCAGCTTGCCCCACAAATCAACCTCATAGCTTACATCAAAGCTGGCTGAGTATGAATTGGTCAAATCATCCTGATTAAAATACTGTTTGTTGTTTGCGCCGAGCCCGGCAGAAAGTTGAGGTAACATATCGTTATGAGCCAGTCCGGCCTCCAACCGGGCCTGACGGACCCGGAATGCCGCTGCGGCAAGGTTGTTGTTACGCTCAAGAGCCAGCCGTACCAGTCGCAAAAGTTCAGAATCACCGAAACCTTCGGCCCATTTGGCAGCCTCTGCCGTGGATGATATTGCATTTCCCGATGTACTCCAAGCAGTTGGAAGACTCAGTTCCGGCCGGGTGTATTTTGTTTCCAGCATCGATCCGCAACCGGAAAGAAAAAAAGGGACCAGACAGATGGATATAATTCTTTTCAGCATAATTAATTTACCTGCTATTCACGCACCAGCGCGTCAACGGGATTAAGTCGGGCTGCATTTCGAGCCGGGAGATAGCCGAAGACTACACCGATCAATGTCGAACATAGAAAGGCAAGAACCATGGATGATGCAGAATAAACCATTGTATAACTGCTTCCAGTGCGAGCGATGATTTCCCCAACTGCAAAAGCCAGCAGAATCCCCAAAGCACCGCCAAGAAGACAGACCAGCACAGCCTCAATAAGAAACTGGCTCATAATATCACTGCAACGAGCGCCAACAGCCATGCGCACCCCTATTTCACCGGTCCTCTCTGTAACCGAGACCAGCATAATATTCATGACTCCGATACCGCCGACAATCAGGGAAATAATTGCAATTGCGGAAATCAGCAGGGTCATAGTCTTGGTAGTACTCTCAATGGTCTTACGAATCGTGTCGGTATTCATAATGAAAAAGTCTTTAAGCTTGTGCCTGCGCTCAAGCAGCTTCTGCACACCTTTTTCCGCAGCCTGCATGGGAGCTCCGTCATTTACGCGAACCGTAATGCTGCCAAGATAAGTCTGCCCGACAATTCTATGCATGGCTGTGGTATAGGGAACCCAGATATTCAGCGTTTCGCTGTTTCCGAACATTGAACTCTTCTTCTTGGTCACCCCGATAATCCTACACGGGACACTGCCGAGAATAATCACTTTTCCAAGCACTTCCTCAGCATCACTGAACAAGCGTTTTCTGGTATTCTGGTCAATTACCGCCACCTGCCTGATCCGCCGGACCATATCCGTGTCAAACGAACGCCCTTCAGCCATCTCATAGCCGTAAACGCGAAAATACTGGTCTCCAACACCGTTGACTGAAGCAAAAACATCTATATTCCGGTAACGAAGTTCTACCGTGGTGGACAGTTTCGGAGTGACACTATCCACGTATGATTGCCGTGCAAGGGCATCGGCATCAGCAGATACAAGAGAATGGATATTGTCAGACCTGCGGTCACCGAAACCATTTCCCGGAAAGATATCAATCACATTAGTTCCTATTGCGCTGATATCCTTTAGTACCCGCTGCTGAGAACCCTGTCCCAGAGCAACAACCGACACTACAGAGGCAATTCCTATTATGATCCCGAGCATGGTCAGAAAAGTACGCAACTTATGTGCTGTCATAGCTGAAACAGCCATTCTCAGAAGTTCCCTGCCCTGATCCAGCCAAGCGCCCTTTGTCTTTTCTGATGCAAAAGTTTTTGCCCCGGTCCTGGACTGGCTCTTGCTACCGGATGCACGGTCGGAAATAATCTCGCCGTCACGGATTTCAATAATTCTTCCGGCATAAGCAGCAACGTCCATATCGTGGGTAACGACTACAATAGTATGCCCTTCAGCATTAAGTTCGTTCAGCAGCTCCATAGTCTCCCGGCCGCTGTGACTGTCCAGTGCTCCGGTTGGTTCGTCAGCCAGAATCACCTGCCCTCCATTCATCAGGGCCCGTGAAATACTAACCCGCTGCTGCTGTCCCCCGGAGAGCTGTCCGGGCCGGTGGTGAATGCGGTCGTCAAGGCCGAGACGGGCCAGAATACGGGAGGCCCGCTCACGGCGAACACTCTGATTCATCCCTGCATATATGGCTGGAATTTCGACGTTGCCCAAAGCCGTGAGTGAAGACAGAAGGTGGTATCTCTGGAAAATAAACCCGAAATGTTCGCGGCGCAGCCGGGCCAGATCATCAGCATCAAGTTCACTGATATCCCGGCCGGAAATGCGATATGATCCGCTGCTGGGTTGATCAAGACACCCCAGTATATTCATAAGTGTTGATTTACCGGAACCGGAAGCACCTACAATCGCAACCATCTCCCCGGCTTCAATACTCAGATTAACATCTTTAAGAACGCAAACCGTGTCCTCGCCGGACGGGTATTCCTTCCTTAAGTTTTCAACCTGCATTAACGGCATGGCTAAAACCCCATAGGCGGACGAGGGTGACCTTTGCTTTCACTTTCCACCATGGCGTCGGCATCCGCTTCACCCAGAATGATCAGGTCTCCTTCTTTAAGACCCTCAAGAACCTGCACCCGTACCGAATCGCTCAAGCCAGCAGAAATCCTGTTCACCTCAATTTTACCGTCAGGTTCGAGAACTCGCACAGAGTACCTGCCCTGCCCATCCTTTGTTCCCAGTGCAGACTCGGGAATAGTCAAAACATCCTTTGCTTCAGCCAGAACAATGCTAACTTCTGCAGTCATTGAAATACGCAGTTTGTGGTCAGGATTGGGCACATCAAAAAGAGCATTATAATAGATCGCTTCATCTTCGGAACTGGTAGTATCCGAACTATCGTCGTCCTCAATGGAATCAGGGGCAGGCTCAATGCTTCTCAGAGTTACTTCATATTTTTTATCCGGCTCTCCTAAAATGGAAAAATAGACCTTCTGCCCCGGCTGCACATGAACAACATCCGCCTCGGAAACCTCAGCCTTTACAGTCATAGTATCAAGCTGGGCCAGCTTAACTATGGTCGGAATGGATTGTGCTGCGTTTACGGTCTGCCCTTCCTTTGTAACAACCGCCACAACCACCCCATCCATGGGAGCTGTAATGGAAGTATACCCCAGTTCCACCCGCGCGGTATCAACATCAATTGCAGCAGCTACAATCTGGGCATCCAGAGCTGCGATATCAGCTTTGGTACCTGTTAGAGTTGCAAGGGCACTTTCATAATCCTGCGTAGTGGTCGCTTTTGCCTCAAGCATTCCCTTCTGGCGTCTGTATTCAGATTCAGCCTGCCGCAATGTAGCTTCCTTAGCCGAGCGCTGGGCCTTGATATTGGCCAGATTAGCCTCGGCAATCCGCAGGTCATTCTTCTGTGACTGAGCATCAATCTCGGCAATTATATCACCTTTTTTTACAGTATCTCCCAAAGCTACTTTAAGAGATTCCACCTGTCCCGAAGCCTGTGCTCCGACGCTGACCTGCTTAAATGCTTCAAGGGTTCCGGTAGCCAGAACAGTTTCACTGATATCACTTCTGACAACTTTTTCTGATAAGAACTGCATAGGCATGGGTGCGGGAAAAACAACCATTTTCGCCCCTGCCAGCAAGCAGATAAGAATGGCAGCAAGACCAAGCTTAATAAATATTTTCATAAATACTCCTAGAAGTAGCAACTGGGACGATCTATATTTTATTGAATACAGATCGCCCCAGTCAGGCTGTATCAGCCCTTACTCTCACGTTCTATGTAGCTGAAATTATCACTGCCGGGGGTTAAAGATCAGGCAACAAAGTGTAAAGAGAGTGTAAATCAGAATTAAGATGTTTTGTTTTCCAATAGTATTTGTATAGAATATGTTGCATGAACAACAATTTAAGAATTCTCATAATTGATGACGATAAAGATCTTGGAAACATGCTTACAGAATACCTGCAGGCAGAAGGATTTCAAACCAGAGTTGTGCACAGCGGCATACAGGGAACAGAGGAAGCTCTTTCTGGATCGTATGACTTTGTCATCCTCGATATCATGCTTCCGGACCGGGATGGCGTTGAGGTTCTGAAGAAGATCCGCATTTCAAGTCGAATCCCGGTACTAATGCTTACTGCAAAAGGCGATCAGATCGACCGGGTGCTGGGCCTTGAACTGGGAGCGGACGATTATATCCCCAAGCCCTGCTACCCTCGAGAGTTGGTGGCCAGAATAAGGGCTGTGCTGCGCCGGACAAATGAAAGCTCAACTGTATGGGGAAAGAACGAATTACAGCTTTCCGATCTGGAAATGAAAGTTTCACAGCGCAAGGTATACTGGGAAGGACAACCATTTGAATTAACCGCTTCCGAGTTCAACTGCCTGAAAGTACTGCTGCGAAAAAGTGAGCGGGTTGTCAGCAAAGACGAACTTTCAGAAAAGGTGCTGGGCCGTCCACGTGAACCTTATGATCGCAGCATTGATGTTCACGTAAGCCACTTACGCCGAAAACTTGCTCAGGTTGCTGGAGATAAGATTTCAATCGAAACAGTCCGCGGAATCGGATACAGGGTTTATGCAGGATGAGACTAAGACTATTTTGGAAGATTCTGTTCAGTTTCTGGCTGACATTTATCTGCATAGTTGAAGGTGTCTGGATTATCTTTTCCTTAAATGACGCCCCAAAACAACGCCCATGGGAATCTCAGCTTGAACAATCCGTAGCGGAAACGCAGCTGAACTCTGCGGCAACAGTTCTCAAAATAAGTGGCAGAGAAGGGCTTGAGGAACTGCTTTCCTCATGGCCCGAACAGGAAAAGATCCGGCTTTCTTACGTTGCCCTTCCAGCCTCTATGACGAAACAGGACTTCTCTCTGCAAATAGGCCCGATTACCTTTGAAGGAATACCATCGGAAGGCCCTCCAACTTATTCACGCCTGGCGGTGCTTCCTGATGGATCACATATCCGACTAAGTTACAATGCAGCTCAATTCATCCCCAGACCAAGGCCCGGACCATTTAATTTCCCACTAGAGCTCCCGTTTCTGGCTGTACTGGGAGGACTCCTGTTCAGTTCTTTGCTGGCATGGTATCTCACTGCGCCTGTATGGCGGCTGCGCATGGGGTTCGAGCATCTGGCTGAAGGAAAGCTTGATGTCAGACTGAAACATCTCATAGGAAGGCGTCGTGATGAAATAGCGGATCTGGCAGGGGACTTCGACTTAATGGCTGAACAAATGCAGTCCCTTGTAAAATCGCGAGAGCAATTGCTCCATGATGTCTCTCATGAACTTCGCTCCCCACTGGCAAGAATGCACATGGCCATCGGTCTTGCAAGGCAATCCCCGGACCGGACTCCGGCTCTGCTTGATCGCATTGAACAGGAGTCATCGCGAATGGATGAGCTTGTCGGAAAGCTGCTAACCCTTTCCCGGGTTGAATCAGGCGAAAACAGGTTTGATGAGTATTTTGATCTGCTGGAACTGATTCAGGTAATAGTCAACAACTCCACTTTCGAAGCCGAGCAGGCTGGAGTAAAAATCAAACTTTCAAAACCCTCTATAGAAAATCAGGAGCCAGACTGCACCATACGGGGAGACGCAGAACTTATCCGCAGAGCTCTGGAGAATGTCATTCGAAATGCAATCCGCCACAGTCCTCAAGGCACAGTTGTGGAAGTCTCAGTAACAGCCGATCATTCAAGCAAAAACAGCATAATAAAAATTACCGATCAAGGGTCGGGAGTTCCGCAGGAATCCTTAAACGAAATATTTGAGCCTTTCGTAAGACTGGAAAAGAATAAAAGTCATGGAACAGGGCTTGGTTTATCCATCGCAAAAAGAGCCATCAAAGCACACGGAGGGAAAATCAAAGCAGAGAATATTGCAACCGGAGGACTAGCTGTAACAATCATGCTCCTTTCTGAGCATCCTGAAGATACTTTCTGATACAGTGGAGAGTTTTTGGGATAGAAGAGAGACTGTCCTATCCCATCTTAATTGGAATCAACCCAAGAATCACCGGAACAGAACTTTTACCGTACTGGATTTCCCAAATCACTGTTTCCCATCTCTTCGCAGTACGATGAGTGACAAAAGTTTATACTTTAGTCATTTTACCTTGGAATTCGAAAACAGGATCAACTAATTATCCCAATGCCCCTGTGAAATAAGCATAGCTAATACTATTCTTTTGCCACTGAATCGAAGGACTTCCATCTTGCGAATAACCGGTGTGTGTTATAAATATTACGCCTTCTCGAGTAGGGATTGAGATTGAATATTTCGACGAACTTCAACATAGGCCATTAAATGCATTCTACACTTTCTTCCAGACAGAACGACAGTACCGCTTTCTGGATGTTCTTTGCCCTTGCCTGCATCAGTTTTCTTGACCGTATTCTTCTTGGCCCTTATGCGGTGTTCGGTTACTTCGACATGCTTGATAATGACTTTCCCCACTTTGTTAACCAGGGTAAGCATCTATTGAGCAGTGTTTTTTATAGCTGGTATCCAAATATAGCTGGCGGCATGCCTTCATTTGCAGGTCAGCACCCTCCTTACTTTCCCCCCTCATTTGCAGCAGCCTTCATTCCTCTATGGATGGTCTCACTTATTTGGAGTTTTCTCGCTGTTATTGCTGGAGGATTCGGGATTTACCGGTTCCTGAAGGACTTCATTGGAATAAGTGGTAAAATTGCAATGTTGTGCGGGTTTATGGGGGCTGTTACCTACATGTTCGGTAATATCCAGTTTACCATGACCTATTGTTTTCCACTCTTTTTCATGTGGACTCATGATTTATGCAGCCCGGACATAAAGCTTAAAAATAAACTTCTTAGACTGTTTGGGCTTATTACTATTGCGGCAACCTCATATCCTGTGCTGACTTTGCCTCATTTTCCAATAATACACTTATTCCTCTATCTTGCTTTTGGTCATAATCATCCGAATTTTAAACGCAATATAGCTGCAGCTTTTATGGTCTGGACTGGTTATGTCTTGTTTTTTGTCCCAACAATATTCAGCCTTTTCCAATACATTCCTTTTGCACAACGTAACTGGGAATTTCCTAAAGCAAGCACAACCGTTATGTTCCTTGATTTTCTGGAAGTCTTTGTAGGCAAATTCAGGGACAATAACTTTTTATCTGTATCCTTGTTAGGAATGCCGCTTGTTTTTAAAAACAAACGCATAAGAACAGCCCTGTTTTTTGTCCTGATTCCTCTCGTGATAAGTTCTTTCTTTGGTGCAAAAACAAAAGCACTGCTGATGGGTACTTTCCTTCTGAAAATGGATCTCTTTATGTTCGGAGAGGTAGCACTGACCTTTAATGCCCTCTTTGCTGCACTCGTTCTGGATGAATGGCGTAAAAACCCAGCCTGTATACCCAAATTCTGGATACCGGTTGCCCTCGTTTTATTTTTGCCTATCGGAAGCGAGCAAGTCATGATCCGCAATATAGCTGTTCTTTGCGGAGCCTTATCTCTCATTTTGCTGCTGCGTTCCGCGGACGGCTTTCCCTTCAAGCGCAAGAGGCTGGCATTAGCTGTATTCTGCGGCTGTATGGCTGCATTGCTCATGTTCACCCGTCAGCAGGCTATCCACGGCGACGCTCATGTACGTTATGCTCAAGGATTCGAAAACCACCCTGCGCTTACAAAGCTTGCAGAAGAATATGACAGAACCCCGTTCCGTGTTGCCTGTGCAGATATTCATCCAGCCATTGCCCAGAGCTATGGCCTGGACACGATTGGAACCAGAGGCCCGTTATTAAACAAGTACTACAAAGGCTACTTCAAGAAGGTTGTTGAGCCCCAGCTTTCCGATCCTCAATTTGAAAAGTGGTTCGATGATACCTGGCGGTATCTTATGTTTACCAGAGAAAGAGGTGCTGAATTCCACTATAAACTCACCCTCGACGGTCCAAATCGCTCAGCAAAGGACTGGAACTTTGCCATGCTGCGAAATCTCGGGGTTAAATACAT
Source organism: Maridesulfovibrio sp. (assembly GCA_963676495.2). Taxonomy (GTDB): domain Bacteria; phylum Desulfobacterota; class Desulfovibrionia; order Desulfovibrionales; family Desulfovibrionaceae; genus Maridesulfovibrio. The sequence continues at coordinate 1,757,799 of CAXXRF010000003.1, forward strand.
ACTTTCAGCGCGCCCCATTGAGGGGATTGAGAAGTATGCGACACTGGAATTCATTGATAAAGGAGAAGGACTGCCCGAATTTATACCAAGCAAGAGCATTGGCGAATTCTATAAGCTGACTATCTACGGGTATAAGCTGAGCAATGCATCTGGATTTGCCCGTCTTGCCTCTAGAACGGACATTCAGCCCAATGACAGTCTTGTTCTAAACACAATGGGAAATTCCAGCGAATCCACACTTAAGGACACGGTTTTCTTTTCGGATAAAGATCTTGCCGGTGATAAGTTACCTGTAACAGACAATAGTTCTCAGGAAGGAACTGTTCGCATTGATAAATACAATGCCGGACGAATTGTTTTATCCGGGAAGGCTGAAGGGCCCGGTTATATCGTTGTGCCTGTGAATTTTGATGCACATTGGAAAGCTCAATTGAATGGAGTCGATGTTAAGCCTTTACGGGCTGACTCTGCATTTTTAGCCCTTCCGGTTTACAAGGCAGGATCATTCACAGCTGAGTTGGCTTACAGCACACCCTTGGTCTGGTGGCTGCATATAGCCTCTGCCCTTGGGCTCTTACTCATGTTACTGATTATCCGGCTCACACCCAGCTCCGATGCGAACAAGAAAATGAGCACGCACCCGGAAAACAGGATCAATATAGCGAAGGGCAAATTTGAAGCCTTGAAAGGAGGGGTTGTTGCATCTGTTATCTGGCTGGCCGGGTACTACTTCTTTGTTTACCTGAAGCACCCGGATTCAACTGACCCGCAGATATATCAGATGTACACAACACCAATTATAGGAATTGCCGTTTCCATCTGGGCGGAAAGACTGGTGACAGCAGGCTTGGGCAGGAAATAGTTCTGCCCAAGTGCTGAGAAAAGGATTATTTTTCTTCAATCTGAAAAAAAGACTGGCGTACCCATTTGCTGGCGTACATAAGAGTAACCATTGCGGAGCAGCCCAGCACCATATAGGCAATGCGCTGATATTCTCCTTCCATTATGAAGGTTCGTGTCTCGGATCCCACGTATGAAATACATAGGATAAAAGGGATCTGACATAATAGAGTAGGCCAGAAAAACGACCTGAAGTTCATTGGGGTAAGACCAAACAGGTAATTTACTATACTGGTTGGAAATATTGGGTTCAGCCGAACAAAGGCCGCAAAACGCCAGCTGTGGTCATCAAGGCTTTCCCAAGCCTTGCGGAAATACTTGTTCTTTGTCCAGCGTTCCACAAAAACATCACCGGTAGAACGGGCAAAATAAAATGCCAGACAAGCCCCGGTCATGCTGCTGATCAGGGTAAGCAGGCTCCCGAATGAAATACCGAAAATGAATCCGGCACCCAAATTCAAAGCCATGGTTGGTACAAGTAAAAGCATGGCGGCAATGTATATCAGGCAAAAAATGATCGGCGCTGTTACCGGATGTGTTTCAATCCATTCAAAAACAATATCCGGTGTTAGCAGTCCTTTATGCCGCAGATACCATGCAACCCCAACTCCGAGGACAAAAACCAGTAATAAAATTGTGCGCTTGGGACCGAACAATTGACGCAGACGACTCATAAAGCCTCTTTAGGGGATTGTGCCGCGCTTGCAGCTATTTCCAGAACAGCCAGTCACGGATAAACTGGGAATAATAACCAAGACCCCAACGGATGACCTGCAACTTGCGATCTCCTGCAATCCTAGGCGGCTCATATCCCAAGGTTTCAGCGATTTTCTTTTTGCGTTTTGCTGCACGCGCAGACATCATTGGTTCCCAGCTCAAAGTGGTGCAATACATCTTTTCAAATGTCTGGTACCACTTGTCCTTGTCCAGTTCGAGATCATAAACGAGCTGTTTTTTATACATACGATAAATGGTCATGGCATCGGTATATTTGTAACCAAAGAAAAGATTAACCGTGCCGGTGAACAGCCAGTTACCGAAAGCTGTGATAATATCGTCGTCTTCGCTTTTCGCACCATCAAAATAACGGGAAGCGATAACCAGATCGTAATCGCCTTCCTTGAATTTCTTAATCAGCGGAGCCAGATCTTCAGGACGACAGTTACCATCAGGACTGAACGAGATAATCGCGTCCCCTTTTACATACGGAAGAGCTTCTGTATAGGCATGACGGATACCCCGTTTCTGCTGCACATATACATCGTATCCCTGTTCTTTGCTGTATTCTACAGTCTTATCAGTGGATCCTCCGTCAACAACCAGTACCTGGTCAACCAGTGACAGATCCATCTGCGGCATGACAACTTTCATGCTTTCATATTCATTCAGGGCCATTACAATCAGGGTAATCTTCATCGGGATACTCGTGGGAAATTAATTGTGGTAAATGTCTGATGCTCAAAAAACAGGGAGAAGCTATATGACAGCATATTTCCTGTCCAGACTTTTCTCCGCCATGCTCATGATGTGTTTCATGGTCTCATCCCCGAACTTGGAACGGATCATATTCAGGTAAGCAGGGTTCTTGTAGTATGCATCAAAAGCATAATCGCGAAAGGCCAGAACCTGTCCCCCGGAAAGATATTTGGTCGGCAGCGGGAGGGTCTCATAGGCATATTGTGAATATGCCTGCCATGATTCAGGTAATGCCCAGCCATTTTCCAGTGCCAGATCATAAAGCTTGGAACCGGGGAGTGCCATTGCAGAATAAATGTTCGACCATTCTGCATTGATCTCAAACATCAGGGCCAGAGTTTCGTTCATGGATTCATAATCATCTTCCGGCAACCCGAAAATATAGTTCCCGCAGATGTAGATGCCTTCCGAGTAGGTCTGCTGTACTACATCCATAACCTTTTCGGTATCGTACCCTTTAGTAACATCTTTGATTACCCGCTTGGAACCGGATTCAAAACCGTATGCCAGCCAGTTTATACCGGCCTGTTTCATTTTTGCCAGCATGCGCTGGGATACAGTATTGACACGGGCATAGGCCCAGAAGTTCAAATCATATTTGCGTTCGATTATGCGGTCGCATAGCTCGGTGACGCGTTTTTCATTCATGGCGAACATTTCGTCCATGATCTTTATGTTTCGAACTCCGTAACGATTAACCAGCTCATCGATTTCATTCATGACTGAATCAACACTGCGGTAGCGAATAGTATTCTTTCCAAACAAGGAATTGATACAGCAGAATGAACATTTAAACGGACACCCCAGACTTGTATACAAAACTGCATACGGCTGTCTCCGGGTTATATCATCAAAGCAATGCCAGTTATGCGCACGGTACTTTTCCATAGGCAGCATGTCCCAGGCTGGCATAGGCAGAGAGTCAAGGTCTGTCAGCAGTTCAGGCATGGGATTGACTATCTCTTGCCCGTTCTTTTTATACAGCAGGCCTGCAATGGGAAAATCTTCCGCACCGGCCTTGAGAGCTTCAATCAGTCTTGGAAAGGTATGAAAGCCTTCTCCCCGAATGACAAAATCAGAAGCTTCCTCCCGAAGGGTCCGCTCGGGAAGAGCACTTGGATGCAGACCGGAAATTGCGGTATTGATATTCGGGTCAAGCTCCTTGAGGCTGTTGATTATGGCACTGGCGCCGACCATGTTCATGGTGGAAGCAGAGGGGTTTGATCCAGAAACTGTTACTACGGCAAGAACCGGATTTGCATCCTTGATCTGCCTCGCAGTTTCCTCCCAGCTCCATCCCTCAACTTCCGCATCAAGAAGAAGCACATCAAAACCCTTGTCACGGAGATAACCGGCCAGAATAGCCCCCCATAAGGGAGGTTCCAGACCGGTTAGTTTGAAATCGGATAAATCTCCGTACAAGGCTTTTTGACTACCGGGCTTAACAAGTACGATATCGCAGGAACTCATTAACAATGCTCCTTACTCAACGCCGTTTAGGATATTGCACAGTTCAATGACCCGCCCTTCCTCAAGAGAAGGGTAGTTGCCTATATAGTAAGCAAAATGATGAATATGCTCGACTTCAGGGTATTGCTTGTAAGCGTCTGGTTCAACAATGCCTTTAAGATAATGCTGACGAAGCTGGTTTCCTCCGCCTGCACTGCCTCTTCTAAATTCAATTCCCGCTTCATCCATGGCCTTTTCCAGACGATCTCTGAATGCAATATCAGGATTTTTAAGGACAAGGTTGAATGCATAGTTGCAACTTCCTTCTACCTCGAAGTCAGTGCGATATTTAGTTCCATCAATATGCTTAAGGAACAGTTTGAAATTGCGGGTACGGATTTCATTGTTCGCATCAAGTTTTTTGAGTTGGCTGCGCCCCAGTACTGCATTAATCTCACTTGAACGAATATTGAATGCGGGGAATGCAAAAATAAAATCCGGGGAAAGATCCGGGTTTTCCTTTTCATACCGTTCACGGATATGATCGCTCGGAGCTTCACGAGTCATACCGTGAGAACGCAGCATTCTGACAGCGTTGTACATTTCCTCGTCATTGGTGCAGATCATGCCCCCTTCAACTGTGGACATGTGGTGTGCAAAGTAAAAAGAGAAGTTTGAAGCAAGACCAAATGAACCGAGGCGCTGCTCCTTGAAAGTGGCACCATGAGATTCACACACATCTTCGATAAGAGGTATACCGCGTTTCTCCAGTTCGCTCAGCAGGCGATCACTCAATCCATTGAAGCCCTGTACATAAGTCATGAACACGGCGCGGGTTCTGTCCGTAATTTTTGAAAGAATCTCATCTTCATCCATACACAGGGTTCTGGGATTGATGTCAGCAAAAACAGGTGTCATGCCGTTCCATAACACTGATGAAATATCTGAAACCCAGGTCAGGGGGGGAACAATTATCTCACCATCCCCATGCAGATGCTTGAGAGCGGTAATGGTAGCCAGGTTGGCTGATGCACCGGAGTTGACGAATACTGAGTATTTAACTCCAAGCCACTCAGACCATTCATTTTCAAAGGCAGCAACATTTTTGGACTGGGTGAGTCGGGGCATACCCTGTAGAAAATCAATCAGAACATCCAGATCATCGCGGGTGATATTGTCATCCATAAGTGGGAATTTAAACATATAGAAATCTCTTTACTCTTTGTTATTGTTCCAGAAACCATTCGTAAGTGGCTTTTAGTGCATCAAAAAATTCAACTTCAGCATTCCAGCCCATTCCGGTAATCAATGAGGCGTCAAGCTCCTTAACAGGCATTCCATCCGGTTTGCCGGTATCAAAGACAAGTTCACCTTCATAGCCAACAACATCTTTGATTATCTCAGCAAGTTGCCCGATAGACAGGGAATAGCCGGTACCTATATTGATCAGGTCCCCAGATTCATATTTTTCAAGCAGGAACACACATGCCCTGCCAAGATCCTCGGAAAAAATAAATTCTCTGCGGGGATTGCCGGTTCCCCATATCTCAACTTCAGGCTTTGATTGTTCGCGTGCTTCATGCATCCGCCGGATAAGCGCACCTATAACATGAGAATTCTCAGGACTGAAATCATCACCGGGGCCGAAGTAGTTTGTGGGTACTGCGGCTATAAAATTGTCCCCGTGCTGTTCACGGTAGGCTTTGCATAACTCAATCCCGGCAATCTTGGCTACGGCGTAAGGCTGATTGGTGGGCTCAAGGGGGCCGGTGAGTAAATATTCTTCCTTGATTGGCTGCTCGCACAAGCGCGGATATGAGCAGGAACTGGCCAGATACAGCAATTTTTCAACTCCGTTTTCGTGAGCTGAATTGATAACGTTGGCTTCCACCATCAGGTTATTATAAATCAGGTCCGCCGGATATTTCCTGTTAAAGGAAATACCACCTGATTTTCCTGCAGCAAGCACCACCCATTGCGGTTTTTCCTTTGCAAAGAATTCCCTGACTGCTGTCTGATCGGCAAGATCCGGTTCTTTTGTCTGGATAATATTGGAATAGCCCTTATTTTCCAGCGCCTTGATCGTGGCTGATCCAATAGCCTTATCGGCTCCGGCTACATAAATTCTGATGTCCTTGTTCATGCGGACTACCTTTTTACGGTTTCGCGGATCGCGTCTTTAAGTTCAGGAACTCCGGCGTAATATGCCTCTTCAAGCACGTAGGACGAGGGAGTAGGAAGGTCCGGTGCAGTCAACCTCTTAATAGGAGCCTTAAGGTATTCAAAACCTTTTTCTGCTATTGTCGCAGCCAGCTCCGCTGTGACTCCCCCAGTACGCCAACCAGTGTCGGCAATAACCAGTTTTCCGGTTTTCCTGACAGACTCCAGTACCAAATCCTCATCAAAAGGTTTCAGGCATCGCGGATCTATGACTTCAACATCGATCCCTTCTTCCTCCAGTTCCATTGCAGCGGAGAATGCATCATTGGCAAGATGGGAAATACCCAGAACCGTTACATCCTTACCTTTACGACGGACCGCCCCTTTACCCAACGGAATGGTATACATCTCCTCAGGCACATTTCCCTGCTGCCGAAAATTGAAACGGTGCTCAATAATCAAAACCGGGTTGTTGTCCTTGATGGCTGAAAGCATAAGTCCCTTGGCATCATAAGCTGTAGAGGGCATAATTATCTTAAGCCCCGGAATGTGCATAAACAATCCCTGCAGCGCCTGGGAATGCTGGGCAGCAGATCCCCAGCCTCTTCCTACACAGGCCCAGATAACCATAGGAGCACAGGCCGCGCCCCCGAACATATAATGCCATTTAGAAGCATGGTTCAGGATCTGATCCATAGCCAGAGTAAGGAAATCAGGTCGGTTATGAAAATAGACCGGACGCATTCCTGCAATAGCTGAACCGAGGGCTATCCCTGTAAGAGCTGTTTCCGCGAGTGGTGTGTCAAACACACGATCAGAACCGAATTTTTTATCAAGGTCCCGCGTTGCACCGAACATTCCGGAGGGATCATCCACGCCCTGTCCCATTACATAGACAGATTTATCCAGTTCAAGAGCCTGGGCAAGGGATTCATTAATGGCTTGTGCGTATGACAGGCGACGGGCATCAGCCCCTCCGCCCTGATAATCGTGTTCAACCGTATCGAGCTTAATTCGTGACCAAGGCATGGGTTACTCGCAAAATAAATATTTATGAAGATCTTCTTCAGTGGGGAGAGGGCTCTCAATAGCAAATTTGAATGCTTCTTCCAGTTCCAGAGCTATTTCACTACGCATTCTATCAATATCGGACTGCTCTAACGCATTCCCTGCGATCAATTTATCTTCGTAGGACTGCAAAGGACACCGCTCGGCCCATTTATCAACTTCCTGCTCATTTCTGTACCCCTTGGCATCCTGAGCCTTGCATCCGGCATGGCCGAGGATACGGTAAGTCTTGCACTCTATAAGAGAAGGCCCAAGCCCTGCTCTTGCGCGCTCAACAGCAGCAGTTGCTTTTTCATGCACCAGTTCCAAATCATTGCCATCAACAGACTCGGCGTGAAGCAATTCGGGATCAGCCCCTTTCAGAAATACATTTTCACCCAACTGGCGTGAAGCTGTGGGGGAGCAGACCGCCCAGCCGTTATTTTCCAGAATGTAGATTACAGGCAGTTTCTTCAGCATTGCAAAATTGACTGACTCGTAAAACGTACCTTCATCAGCTGCGCCGTCTCCGAAAAAAACAACACTGACCCTATCCTGACCAAGCATTTTAGAAGCAAAAGCCTGACCTGTTCCTATAGGTATTCCACCGCCGACAATGGCTGAATGCCCCATGTTTCCCACAGAGGTATCCACTAAATGCATAGAACCGCCATAACCTTTGGCGCAGCCAGTGCTCTTACAGTGAAGTTCAGCCATCATGGCCTTGAGATCACCGCCTTTAGCGAGGTAATGACCGTGTCCCCGGTGGTTTGAACTGATATAATCATCTTTGCGCAGAGCTGAGCACACACCCACGGCAATGGCCTCCTGACCTACACAAAGGTGCACGGGAGTACGCATGCGGTCTTCAAGATATTCCGCCTCGATGCGTTCCTGTACCATGCGGATACGCAGCATCTCACGATACATGGATCGTTTGCTGTCAGAATGAAGCTTCATAATATTCCTGTTTGTTCAAACTGTAATAATTAGTCCTTGAGAGAAGCCAGCTCGCGAAAACAGTTAACATCTTCACGGCGGTGTTCTTCTTCAAGAGCCTTGTAATCGTCGATTCTGGGATCGTAAAATATTATCTGAGAACCGTTGCGGTCAAAATTAAACGGAATATGCAGCAGCTCTTTGAGTTCCTGTCTTATGCACTCCTGTTTTTCAGGAGGAGCAAAAAGGAGCAGGAATCCTCCGCCGCCGGCGCCGGTAAGTTTTCCGCCAAGGGCTCCCATTTTGCGGGCCCGTGAGTACAGGTCATCGACAACCGGATTGGCAACCTTATCACCCAGCTGTTTTTTGGCTTGCCATGTCTCATCCAGCAGCTCTCCGAAACGGCAGATATCACCGTTGTCGGTCAGGATGTTAATGCCCTGTTTAACCATTCCATTCATACGATGCAAAAGGTCATGCTTGGCTTCCAAGTCGTGAACAAAACTCTCGGCTACATCGGAGGCTGTACGCATGATTCCTGTATAGAAAAGCATGAGGTGGTCAGAAAGTTCAGTCGCCCTTGCAGGAGAGACAATCACCGGGTTGACTACAATTTCGCCATCCTTCCGGAATTCGATATGATTCAGTCCACCATGGGCTGCGGCCATCTGGTCCTGCGAACCTACTGTTTCCTTGATCATGTTCTGCTCAATATGGATTGACTCCATCCCAAGCTGATGTGAGGCAGTCATCTTGCCCCGTAACGCATAGAGTGCGTTAAGCAGACCTACGGTAAACGAAGAGCTGGACCCCATTCCACTGCGGGCCGGCAAATCTCCATCGTGGTGAATTTCAAGATTGTCGACAAAATTCATATACCGCAGAGTCTCACGAACTGCGGGGTGCTGCAGTTCAGAAAAATGCTGGCACTGCTCCATCTTTGAATAAACCAGACGAATTTTATGCTTAAAGAATGGGGGAAGGTAACGAAGTGTTATGTAGCAGTACTTGTCAATGGCTGTTGATAAAACACTTCCACCATGCTTCATATACCAAGTGGGATAATCCGTGCCTCCACCAAAAAAAGAAACACGAAACGGAGTTCGGCTTATAATCATTTATTTTCCTTGATTTTCTGTAAAAAACATTCCGCCTGAGCATAGGATTCCGGAGTACCTATATCAAGAAAAGGAGAATCCACGGGATACCCGAAAAGTCCATTGCCTATCAGGCTCGGGAAAATATCCCTCTCAACGGAAAAATTCTTCCCGACAGGAATACCTTCCAGAACTGATCTTTTCAACAGGTATACGCCCGCGTTGATCATCCCGCTTCCTGTACTGCCACCTTTTTCAACAAAATCTGTAACCTGCTGTAATTCATCCAGGGAGACCCGTCCGTAACGAGAAGTATCGTCTACCCGTGTCAGTAAAAGTGACGCTTTTCGCTTCTCTTTAAAAAACCATTTTTTATAGAGAGCAAGATCGGCTCCGCAATATGAGTCACCGTTCAGAGCCAGAAACAGATCACCTTTGAGATGATCCATTGCCAGCCGGATACCGCCACCGGTCCCCAGAGGCTGTTCTTCCTGCGCATAAGAAAGGCGCAGGGACCGATATTCGGACCCTAGCGCCTTTTCAATCATTTGTGCCTTGTAGCCTGTAGATATGACTACTCGGGAACAACCGGCATCAGCCAGTTGATCCAGCAGGAAAGTTATATACGGTCTGCCCAGAACCTCAGCCAGAGGTTTGGGCCTATCAGCAACAACTGAACGCAGTCGAGTTCCTTTGCCGCCGGCAAGAATAACCGCAGGTATATCATTTAGGCCTGCCACTTAACTTTAAACCTAGACGTTGGAGAACTGATTAGGTTTAAGAATACGGTATCCTTTCAGCAATTCCTGAATACCCATGTCCAGATCATGATCGGGAGACCAGCCCATAGCTTCAATCTTGTCGTTTGATACAAGGTAATCGCGCTTATCCGGATCTTCGCCGATGGCTGCGGAATGGATGTAAAAACCTTCTACATGTTCTCCGATTTTTTCTGCCAGCTGACGTTTGGTCAGGTTCGCAGTGGAGAGGCCCACGTTGAAAGGCTCACCTTTCATGGCGTCGTAGTTTTCAATACCCCAGATAAAGGCTTTGGTCACATCGCGAACATGGATGTAGTTGCGGCGGAAATGATCTTCGAACAAAATAACCGAACGGTTTTTGAAAGCCTGATAGGTAAAATCGTTGACCAGCAGATCCATACGCATTCTCGGGCTCATACCGAATACGGTTGCAAGCCTGAAAGTAACAGCGGTTCCTTTATCAAGGAATGCTTTTTCAACTTCAACTTTGCAGATGCCGTACTCGGAAATGGGGCGAAGGGGGCTTTCCTCAGTGCAGTAAGCATCCTTCTCGCCGATACCGTATCCGGAGTTTGTGGTGGGAAAGATAACTTTCTGATCTTTGGATGTCTGATTAACAATGTGCATGTGAGCCTGTTTGTTTACCAGATCGGTAACAGTGGGGTTCATTTTGCAGGCAGGGGCTCCTACAATGGCTGCCAGCGGAATAATGATGTCATGCTGAGCAATAAGCTTGTCCATGAGACCATAGTCGCAAATATCCCCTTTAATGAAATTGAATCCCGGATAATGGCAGCAATCCAGAAGCGGGGTCTGTCCGAAAAGAAGATTGTCAATAACAGTAACTTCGTATCCCTTTGATAAAAGGATAGGAACAAGGGTAGATCCAAGATATCCCGCACCGCCGGTCACAAGAATTTTTTCAGAGGCCATTATATACTCCGTCTATCTTATTGTTATAATTGGTATTGTTTTCAGGTTCTGTTCCAGAACTTTGCAAAAATGGCATATACCACATCGAACTAGGCATGTACAACCCCCAAAAACCGGCTATTTCTTAACTCCCACAAGCAATAACACGCGCTAGATTTGACAGCCGGGAGGCTTAAAAAAGAGCAAAAACCACATTATCTGCATACCATAAATGATTATTGACTGTTCTCCTGCTCAGTGATTCTACATTGGATCAAAAACATACCCCCAACCATCAACAAATTAACAGAATTACAAAAAATTTAGTTATATTAATTGTTGTAAGCATAAAAACTGCGACCTCAAATAAAGAGCCCATCACCCTGCCTTATTTCTCTTCCCTCTCCTCAAGTTAACCTCATTTTAACCAGCCAAGAGTTAATCTGCACTCATATTTAATCCGAACCCATCTGCCGGATCACTTCCGGCGACTCGAATCAGCAGCATCCGCTGCGGGAGAGCACATGACTAACTCACTGAAATTAAGCAACATCATAAGCATTACAGCACTCAGCATCTTCATGGTGTTAAGCTGTTCTGCCTGTAAAAACGATACACCTGCAAAGGCTGCAACATATTCACCCCAAAAAGTACAGGTGGAGGTGGAGTCCGTTAAAAGCATCCTGTCCCACGAAACAGTTGAACTTCCGGGACGGATTTCAGCACGCAGGGTGGCTCAGGTCCGTGCCCGTGTGGCCGGAATCGTCCTCAGCCGTGACTTTGAAGAAGGAAGCTACGTAAAAAAGGGGCAACCCCTTTTTCATATCGACCCGGCCATGTATCAGGCCAATCTGGCACAGGCCAAGGCTGACCTAGCCAAGGCACAGACCAGCATGGCCGACCTGAAAACAACAGCTGACCGCTATGCCAAGCTGATCAAAACCAAATCCATCAGCCAGCAGGAATACGATACAGCGCTCAATAATTACAAAGCAGCCGTTGCTACAAAAAACGCCGCTGTAGCTGCAGAAAGAAGCACAGCTCTCAGCCTGAGCTATGCCACTGTTACAGCCCCGATATCAGGCCGAATCGGCAAAGCACTGGTAACAGAAGGGGCTCTTGTGGGCAAAAACGAAGCCACTCATCTGGCAACAATCCAGCAGCTCGATCCTATCTACGCAGATATAAACCAGCCTGTCTCAGAATATCTCAGATTTAAAGCCAATATGAACGAAGGTATGCGCAACAGGGGAAAGCTGGATGTTGTTCTCTCCCTTGAAAACGTCAACTACACTGCCAAAGGAAAACTCCTCTTTTCCGATGTGACCGTTGATCAGGAAACGGGACAGGTTTCCCTGCGCTGTGAATTTTCCAACAAAGACGGAATGCTTCTTCCAGGCATGTTTGTCCGTATCAGGATCGAACTTGGCGATGGAATGGAATCAATTTTTATACCCCAGAAGTCGGTCATTTTAACTGCTGATGGAACAGCTCAGGTTTTCGTTGTCGACCAGCAGAATATTGTCCACTCGCGACCGGTTAAAACAGGAAGGATGAATGGAGGACTGTGGCAGATAATTTCCGGACTGAAATCCGGGGAGCAACTAGTTGTAACCGGGGTGGACAAAATCCGAGACGGTATGACCGTGGCAGTCAAAAACAATACAGCTGCACCTGTTGCCATGAATGACACAACCAAAGCTCAGAAGTAATGTATTCCGGAGAAACTCATGTCCAGATTTTTTATTGACCGACCTAACTTTGCGTGGGTTGTAGCCCTGTTCATATCAATTGCCGGGATGCTGGCCATCCCTAATATGGCCGTAGAAAAATATCCGCAGGTTGCTCCGCCCCAGATACGTATTTCGATATCATATCCCGGGGCATCCGCCACTGATATCAATGACTCGGCTGTAAGCCTCATTGAGGAAGAATTGAACGGCGCCAAAGGGCTCCTCTACTACGAATCAACCAGCAGTTCATCTGGATCGGCGGATATTACTGTTACCTTCAACCCCGGAACCGACCCCGACCTTGCTCAGGTCGATGTTCAGAACAGGGTGAAAAGGGCTGAGTCACGCCTTCCTGAAACTGTGCGTGACATGGGTATAGACATTGAACAGGCCAACGCCGGCTTTCTGATGATCTACTCCCTAAAATACAAGGAAGGTAGTGAAAACAAAAATCCTCAGCGCCTTGCAGACATAATGGCAAGAAACCTCAACAATGAAATCCGCAGGGTTGACGGAGTGGGCACGCTTCGTTTTTTTGCTGCAGAAAGTGCCATGCGCATCTGGGTGGATCCGCAGAAACTTCTCAGCTACGGCCTGTCCATAGCAGATGTAAACAAAGCTCTGGATGACCAGAATGTTCAGGTAGCGGCAGGTAAATTCGGTGGACGTCCGGTGGAATCCGATCAGCAGCTTACAGCCACTTTCAAGGTTCAGGGACTTCTTGAATCCCCGGAAGAATTCGGAAAGATACTTCTTCACGCAGATCTTGACGGTTCAACCGTGCATCTTTCAGACGTGGCCAAAATTGAAATCGGTCCGGAGTCATACGACAAGGAAGCACGGCTTGACGGAATCCCCACAGCGGCGGCGGCAATCCAGCTGGCACCGGGAGCAAACGCGCTCGGAACAGTTGAACGAGTGCAGGAGCGCCTTGACGAGCTTTCCGAATCACTTCCTTCCGATATGGAAATAGCCATCCCCCTGAACACATCCAAATTTGTTGAAGTTGCTATCGAGAAGGTTGTTCATACTCTTGGCGAAGCAGTTCTGCTTGTCTTTCTGGTCATGTTCCTGTTTCTGCAGGATTTCAGATACACACTGATTCCCAGTATTGTTGTTCCGGTCTGCGTGCTCGGAGCATTTGCAGTTATGGCGGCGCTCGGGTTCTCCATCAATATGATGACCATGTTCGGAATGGTACTGGCAATCGGCATCCTGGTTGATGACGCTATTGTTGTAGTTGAAAATGTGGAGCGCATAATGTCCGAAGAAGGGCTGCCTCCGCGTGAGGCAACCATCAAAGCCATGGGCCAGATCTCCGGCGCCGTTATCGGCATTACCCTTGTTCTTTCAGCCGTATTCCTGCCGCTGGCTTTCATGAGCGGATCAGTCGGGGTCATTTATCGCCAGTTTGCTGTATCCGTTGCTGTTTCCATTTTAATCTCAGGCTTCCTGGCCCTGACCATGACCCCTGCACTTTGTGCCACCATACTCAAACCTGTTGCCAAGGGTCACCACTGCGAAAAACGCGGTTTCTTCGGTCTGTTCAACCGCGCATTTGACTCCATGGCCCGCCGTTACGAAAGGACAACCGGAGCACTGGTCAAACGAACAGGTATCTGTATGCTGGTATACCTCGTTCTCCTTGGAACACTGGGCTACGGCTTCACCCGCCTTCCGGAATCCTTTGTTCCGTCCGAGGACCTCGGCAACTATTTTGCAAGTATCCAGCTGCCTCCCGGAGCAACATATTCCCGAACCCTTGCAGTTGTTGAAAACCTTGAAAAATACTTTGCCTCACGTCCTGCAGGACTCAGTCTGATCACTGTTGTAGGCTTCAGTTTTTCAGGACAGGGTGAAAATGCGGCCCTGGCAATTCCAAGACTGAAAGACTGGTCTGAGAGAGACAAAGGACAGTCCGCAGCTATTGAAGTAGGCATGGCCAACAAAATCCTTTCCCAGAACATGGATGGTAAGGTTTTCGCCGTAAACCCTGCACCTATTGACGGCCTTGGCAACACAGGCGGCTTTGAATTGCGCATCCAGAACCGTGGAGGGCTCAATCAGCCTGACTTCAAAAAAGCCATGGGCATGCTGCTTGCCGAAGCCAACAAATCTCCGGTTATTGCATTTGCACGGTTGGATGGCCTCCCCGACGCACCACAGCTGAAACTTGAAATTGACCGTGAAAAAGCTGAAACACTCGGGGTCAGCTTTTCGGACATTAAAACAGCACTGACCAGCACATACGGCTCCAAAATGGTAACTGACTTCGTTAACTCCGGAAGGGTGCAGCGGGTTGTCGTTCAGGCCAGTGCACAAAGCCGCAAGAACCCTGAAAGCCTGAATAGAGTATACGTTCCAAATGCCCATGGAGAACAGGTTCCCCTGACCTCTCTAATTCACACTAAATGGGAAACAGCACCGGTACAGATTGTGAGATACAACGGCTACAACGCGTTCAAAATAGCTGGTAACCCTGCCCCCGGCTATAGTTCAGGCGAAGTCATGGCCGAGCTTGAACGGATCATGAAAGAACTTCCGGCCGGAGTAGGATACGAATGGACAGGCCTGTCCTATCAGGAAAAACTGGCAGGGGCACAGGCTTCCAAGTTGTTTGCTCTGGCACTTGTTGTTGTCTTCCTGTTGCTTGTCGCCCTTTACGAAAGCTGGGCCATTCCGTTCTCGGTTATGCTCATTGTCCCTCTTGGGGTTCTCGGAGCGGTGGCTGCTGTTTCATTGATGGATATGAGCAACGGCGTTTATTTCAAGGTAGGACTGATCACTATCATAGGCCTTGCAGCCAAGAACGCCATCCTGATTGTGGAAGTGGCAAAGCAGTTTCACGATGAAGGCTTCTCCCTTATGGAATCTGCCACTAAAAGTGCCAGACTCCGCTTCAGACCCATCATCATGACCTCAATGGCATTTATTCTCGGGGTTGTTCCACTGGCAATTGCAACAGGAGCAGGTGCAGCAAGTCAGCAGGCTCTTGGAATCGGGGTTATCGGGGGGATGCTCAGTGCTACCGTGCTTGGGATCCTTTTTGCCCCGGTGTTCTTTGTCTGGGTTTTATCCATTGTGCAAAAGATAAGAAGAAAACATTCAAGAGAGCCTCAATCTTCTGAAATTATCAACCCACACGAAATAAGGAGTTAACATGTTTGACAAACTGACTGACCGCTCGTTCCTTTCCCCTGCTGTTGCTTTTACTTTTATTCCAGTAGCATTGACCGGCATACTGCTTCTGTTCCACATCCGCTTCCCCGGAATAAAAGATATTCACGACTGGATGGGACTTGCATTTGTGATATTCTGTGCCTTTCATATTGTGGTAAACTGGAAACCGTTTACTGGATATCTCAAAAAAACCGGCACCCGGCATGCTCTTGTTGTTGCAGTTGCGCTGACAGTCGTCTGCGGTATAATAGGGATAAATGATGGAGACAGGGGGCACAGCCCTCGCAGGGCCGGGTACGCCAAAGTCGAAAGGTACTGATTGGAACTTTGAAAACACAGCCTTCCCCGTAGGCTAAAAGCCAATTGCGGGGAGGGCCTGAAGGTTATAAATATGGCTGTTTCCATATTGCTTGTTGAAGATGATTTTGATCTGGCCGCCGCAGTAGTCGGTTTTCTGGAACTGGAGAATATTTCCTGTGATCATGCTTACAACGGAGTCCACGGCCTGGAACTGGCCTCCAATAACATTTATGATGTTCTCCTGCTGGATGTAATGCTCCCCGGCATGAGTGGAATCAGCCTTTGTGAAAGACTTCGTAAAAAGGGGATAGATACCCCGATTCTTATGCTGACCGCATTGGATACTCTTGATGACAAAATAGCTGGATTCAATGCCGGAACTGATGACTACCTTGCAAAACCATTTGAGATGGAAGAACTGCAACTCCGCATCATGGCCTTATCCAGAAGACGCAGCAGCCAGATCCGCAAATTAACAGTTGCTGATCTTGAAATGAACCTTGATTCCCATGAAGCGTTTCGGGGCGGAACGCCACTTCACCTTACCCCCACTGAATGGAAACTCTTGGAGGAACTGCTTATCAACAGCCCTAAAGTTGTTTCCAGAGATCGACTGGAACAGGCTGTCTGGGAAGATTCGGAGCCATCTTCAAGTCTACTGAAAGTATATATCAACAAACTGCGGAAAAAGGTTGATACTCCCCTATACACCCCGCTCATCCACACTATTCCCGGAGTGGGAATTGTTCTTAAACCCGAGGATGCAAGTGAGCAGTAACAATCGAAGCATCAAAATGCAGGTGGTTTTTTTTGCCCTCACAGCATGTTCCCTGCTCATTATATCTTACTCTATCCTTGTTAATTTTTATTTTGAGAAAGGTTTACTGCTCTCAGTAAGGCACAGATTGGAACTGGAAGCATCTTCGTACGCAAAGGCATATTCAAAAGATCAGGATACAGCACTACCGGCAGCGGCAAACTTCAAAACCTACCTTACTTTCGAGCATCTTCCGGAAACCATCAAATCCAGTGTAAATGAAAATCAGCTTCCGGAAGTGGGTTTCTGTCTTATCAGATCGGATAACACCAAAGACAAATTTCACTTTGTATATGCCTGGACCCGCCCGGATGGAAATGAAATGTATTTTGTCTACAGTCTCGGACAGGAAGACAAATCCGAACTTATCTACACGGCGGAGCATACCCTGTTGTACTATGCCATCGGCACCGGAGTAGCTACATTTCTGATCATAATCATCATCGCAATATTCATGCTAAGGCGGATAAGCAAAAAGGTTACACTTCTTACAGACTGGGCTTTCAATCTCAACAAGGACAATGTCGAATCCCCGGTACCGGATTGCCAGTACAAGGAACTGAACGGACTGGCTGTACTGTTTAAAAACAACATGCGCCGACAGCTCGCCGGAATACGCAGGGAACAGAAATTTCTCCGCAATGCCAGCCACGAATTACGCACCCCTGTTGCGGTACTGCAGACGAATCTGGACTGGCTGAAAAGGCTTGGCGCACACTCTGATGAAAAATTTGATAAGCCCATTTCCGGTATGTCATCAGCAGTCAGGAATATGAAGGAACTGACTTCGACTATTCTCTGGACAGGTAAAAAGGATATCTCTTCTATCCCGCATTCAAAAATTAAAATCCATGAACAACTGCAATCAATTATCGCTGACAACTCTTACCTGCTTGCTAACAAAAAGGTGCAGATAACAAGCAACCTTCCAGAGAAAGAAATAGTTACAGCGCAGGCCCCTGCCCGAATCATCTGGAGCAACATCATTCGTAATGCCTTTCAGCACACTTACGAAGGGGAAATCAATATCAATATGTCTGGAAACACTATAACCATAAGCAACGCTCAACCCCCCGATACAGACGAATACGCAAATGACAGCTTCGGTCTGGGGCTCATGCTCATTCAGGATCTTGTGGAAAGGCTGGGCTGGGAGCTTCGTGTTGAACAAGACTCAAATACATATTCCGTTGTTCTTTCCATGGTCTGAACATTGAACTCATCCGGCTTGAAAAAACCGCTCCGGAAGTACACATTTATTGAATAAATCCGGAGCGGTTATTATCCTGGACTATATTTTAAGCCTGCAGGAACCTTCAATACTAAAACGGTTCTCAGACTCCCCAGGCTTCATATTAAGCCTCTTCACCCCATGCCTTGGCACTACGTTCAACCTTTTTCCGAACGCTTTTCCAATCAGTTTCATGGCTAAACATGGACTCTGGCAATGCCGCCAGCATCTTTTCATAGAGACTTAAAGGAACCGTGAAGGTGAGTTCGTCAGTTTTCATGAACTTTCTGGCTGATGGGTCCATCCCCCCAAGAACGGCCTTCTCAACGCCCTTTTCCTGATAATACAGAGGCCAACCGATAATATTGGTACACCCTGCTCCAAAGGGCGAGGCAACACATTCCATATCCCCGGTAGTGAATACTGTCTGGATAAACAGACCGGTGAGTATCTCCGGACGTGCAAAAAAGATTACAAACTCCGGTTTCTCGGTATCGGTAAACTGAGAAAGAGGCTTGAAAAGACAGTACTTGGCCGGGGCCTTGCGGGGGTCCACTTTAAGCATGAACTCTCTCATGGCATCGGGATTTGACATATACCGCTCGCCGTGAAGGGGAGTGCCTTCAAAACCGGTGGATACATAGTGTTCAATAAAACGAAGGTGGGGTTTCATCATGGAACAGTAGTATACTCCCCCCGGGCAGCCATACTCTTCGGAAGAGATATAAGCCACGCCTCGTTTTTTTCTAGCCAGCCAGATATTGCCCATAACACAGGAAAATGTCTTCATGACCTCCTGCATATCCAGTTTGCCACTTTCTTCCAGTTCACGGGAAATAGGAGTCCCTTGCTTTGGGCCGTAAGCATTTCCCGGCTTGATATCGCTATAATAAACTCCGAAAGGCTCTTCGTTTAAACCAAGATGTTCCATGAAGATCTCAGTGTCATCAAGTATGGACTGCATTGTCATATTTCCTCCTTTTGTTGGTCATGTACAATAGTCTTACGCATAGACATGTTGCTTTATGCGTTACCTTTCCATACCATGCTCACAAATAAAATAAACAGTCTAAATGGAAATCTCTATTCCAAAAACGGGCACAATTATGCAGGACTTTCTTAATGACATCCCATTGCTGGTGGAAGTTGCGCGACAAAAGAGTTTTACCAAGGCAGCGGAAAAGCTGAACATTGGAACTTCAACTCTATCACGACGCATCAAGCAGCTGGAAGAGAGGATGGGGGCGGTTCTCTTTTACCGGGATACCCGCAATGTAGAGCTGACCGATAATGGACAGATCCTGCTTGATAGATGTGAATTCATACTTGAAGAAAGCCAGAGGACTTACGATTCAGTTGTAAACAATATGAAAAATATTTCAGGGCTGATTCGAATATGCATGTTTCGTGATCTGTATGACCGCAACATGAAGAAGGCATTGATTGAATTTGCCGACAACTATCCTGATATCAGGATAGACCTGACCTGTGTTGAACATCCTGTAGATCTGCGCACAGAACCTTACGACGTGGCTTTTCTCATCGGTCCCTCCATCGCTCCCCCGCTTATTGCCAGAAAGCTGCTCAGGATTGAGCCGTTTATTTATGCGTCACCTGATCTGTTCAAACGTTTCCCAATTCCAACCACACCTGAAGACCTGCATCAGGTTCCCTGCATTGTGCTCGAACGTTTCGGTAGCCGCTGGCCCATGTTCGATGGCAAACGTCAGGTAACAATTCAGATTCAGCCCAGATACACATTCAGTTCAGTGGATATCTGCCGGGACTTTGCCTTGGCCGGGCATGGGCTGACCCTGATCAGAAGGCAGGAGGCTGAGCCATACGAAAAGGCAGGCAGGTTGATCAAAATTCTACCCCAGTGGTGCGGAGGATTTGAGCATGATGTTCATGTCGTAACCGGATCCCCCCAGCTTCCGCAAAGAATTCGCCTGTTCCTTGAGCATGTTCAGGTCTCCTACGATGCACTCTGATTATTAACGAAAAACGCGGTCAATTAAACTTAACTCTACGCACCGGTTAAGTTCTTATCTTTAATAAAAGACTTCAAAAAAAGGATATGCTGCAACATGTAACGTTCAGCACTTTTCTTATCTTTGCTAACAATTGCGTCTAAAATCTTATAATGATGCTGATCTATGATTTCAAGGTTATGTGCCTCTTCATAAAGCAGGGCATGCAGGGTACTGATGCTATGAAACATGTAGTCATAAAAGCGTCTTATCAAATCGATATGAACCAGATTATGAGTTGAAAAGGCTATTCCCATGTGGAATTTTATATCGGCTTCCTGCGCTTTGTTTTTGTCCGGGCGCCCGATGGTCAGCTCTCTTAAAGCTTCCTGCATAAACTCGATATCGCGCTTGTCCGCCCTGTCTACAGCAAGCCCTACACCATAAGTTTCAAGGCCAAGACGAACCTCAAGCAGCTCATCAAGAGACGATTTCTGGGGAGTCATAACGGACGAAAACAACTGAAGCGGATTATGGTCTTCTACCGACCTAACATAATATTCGCTATTCTTCCTTTTCTCCAGATATCCGGAGCTAGCCAGCAGTTCCAGAGCTTCATTCACAGGCTGCGGAGCAACCTTCATCAACTCCGCTATCCTTTCTGCAGAAATCAGCAGTTCGCCCGGTTTTAGCTCTCCGCGATATATATTCTCACGTAAATGATCAAAAACCGTCTCTGCGCTTGATCTCTTTCTGTCTTCCGAAAACAGCCGCTGGGACCATAATTGCCCCCTCGGCGCAGAAGAGGGAGGCTCGGAAATACCCGTTAAAGAATCAAGACCGGGACCAAGAAGCAATTCGCTCAGCCCGGTATTAATATCAACCTGCTGAATCATTTTTTCATGAGCCACCATGAAACGCAAAGACTCACGGATAACATCACTTTCATCCACATAGTGTCCGGTTTCTATTTTTTCGCTTATTACTTTTTCAAGCTCAGGCGTAAGAGACAGTTTCACATCAAACTCCCTTAGACGAATAATTAACCTGCCAAAAACAGAAAAAACTTAAGCATCTTCCTCAGGATACTTAATTTTTCCGTACTGAATTAATGAAATATCCTGCAAAGTTTTTCTCCCTCTGGGGACACGAAACATTCGTGCTTCTCACCCCCTCGTGCCATTGCTTAAAACTCTGAAAAATCTCAACGGACCTCCCGGATCACATCTGCCGGACTCTGACCGAAATATCGCTTAAACTCACGGCTGAACTGTGAAGGACTGTCATAGCCGACCTTATCGGCAGCAATGTAGGCTTTCATCTTTTCCTGAATAATAAGATCCTTGGCCCGGGAAAGCCTGATCTTCTTGAGATATTGAAGGGGAGAATCCGCAGTTATCTCCTTAAATGCCTTATGAAAAGCCGAAACACTCATGTTGGCTGAATCAGCCAGTTGTTGCACATCAAATTTCCTGGAATAACTTCCTTCCATCATACTTATCACACGTGCAACCTGTGAAAAAGAGTTGCTCCCCCGGGCAAGGGAATAAAGCACCGGAGCCTGGCTCCCGCAAAGCACCCGGTAATATATTTCACGAACCAGTCCCGGGGCCAGAATCTTTGCTTCGGTTTCTGAGCGAATAACCTTCAGCAGCTTGATAATGGCATCCTTCATATCTTCACTCATTACCGACGGTCCGATACCCAGAGGAAAATCCTTCTCGTCCAGCTTTGCTATTTTGCTCTGAAGGTTCATTTGATTTATCAGATCATTCAACTGAGCCATATCAATATCAATATACAACCCAAGCAATGGGTCTTCTTCACTGGGGTAGGACTCGCTTTCAAAAGGCATGGCCACGGAAGTAACAAGATAGTTATCCGCATCATAGCGAAATGACATTCCTCCTATGTGTGCCATTTTATAACCCGAAGCAACAATGCATATTCCCGGATTGTAGATCATGGGCCTGACACGAACCGGCTCGGTCTCTTTAAAAAAACGAACCCCTTTGTATAGGGACTCAACAGCTCCACCGTCCTTGACTGCCAATTCCTCAAGCAGTTTTACCAAATCAGACATGCATATCCTCCTTTTCTTCTGGAGATTTTGAACCCTATACAGCGCTTTTATTCAACATAAAACAGATCTCTTTAGAGAAATAGGCAAACTTTAGATAGGAATGTGTGTTCAACAGAGCCCGGGAACTCCTTAAAAAGAATTTAACGGACCAAGTTAAACCAAGGAGTACATAATGAATTTTGAATTTCAGAATCCTACTAAAATTATATTCGGCGAAGGAACTCTTTCCAAGCTCGGTGAGACTGTAAGCGAATACGGCACCAAAGCCCTTATCGTAACCGGCGGCGGTAGTGTTAAACGCACCGGAGTTTTCGACAAGGCAGTTGAAAGCCTGAAAAATGCAGGAATCTCATTTACCGAGTGCACCGATGTTGAACCCAACCCGCGGATCACATCCGTTGCCCGCGGAGCAAAAATAGCCAGAGAAAAAGGCTGCGACGTAATTATTGCCCTTGGCGGCGGCAGCACAATGGATGCAGCCAAAGTCATGGGTGCGGCAGCTCTTTATGACGGCAACCCATGGGATATGATCCTGCACGGTCAGGAAGAAGTATATGTTCCTACTGAAACACTTCCGGTTATCACTGTGCCTACCCTGGCCGCAACCGGCTCCGAAGCAAACTGCGGAGCAGTTATCACCAATGACGAGACCAAGGTTAAATCCTTCATTCAGATCCCGCTGCTTTACCCCAAAGTTGCCGTGGTTGATCCGGAACTGACCGTAAGCGTCCCGAAGAACCATACTGCATACGGTGTCTGCGACATCATCACCCATGTCATGGAAGGATACTTCAACGGAGTTGACGGCACTCCCATTCAGGACCGCTTTGCTGAAGGTGTTATTATCAATGCCATCGAATACGGACGCAAGGCAGTTGTAGACGGAAGTGATCTTGAAGCCCGTGGGCATGTCCAGTGGGCCTCCATCGTAGCGCTCAACGGCTGGGTTCAGGCAGGAGTCCACATGCTCGCGCCCATGCACATGATCGAACACGCTCTTTCTGCTCACCATGACCTTACTCACGGTGCAGGTCTGGCAATAGTCGGCCCTGCTTGGATGCGTTTTGCCGCCAAACATCGTCCTGAACGTTTTGCCCAGTTTGCACAGCGGGTTTTCAATCTCTGCCCTGAAGGCAAAGACGCCCTGACCCTTGGATTGGAAGGAATTGATGCCTACGAAAACTTCCTGCGTGAAATAGGATGCCCGACAACTCTCGCTGAAGTCAGCATCGGTGATGAGCTTTTTGAGCAGTACGCCAAAGACTCTGCTCTTGTCGTTCGCGATGAAGAAGGCAGGCTGCTCGGACGCCCGCCCATGACCACTGAGGACATCATTGAAGTGCTCAAAACAGCACTTTAATCATGACCCTTTTCTCCTTCAACCAACCAAGGAGTAGACAATGAAAAAAGTAAATATGGCAGCCGGTCTGACCATCAGTATCCTTACGGTTCTTACACTGGTCCTGACACTCAACTCAGCCTTTGCGGAGGATAAAATGACCTGGGATAAAACCTTCCCCCTTAGTAACAAAGTGATACATGAAAAAGTATCCTACCCGAACAGATACGGCATAGCCGTGGCTGCCGACATGTACAAACCCAAGGACTTTGATCAGTCCAGAAAGTATGCAGCCCTTGTTATCGGCACCCCTTATGGCGGAGTAAAGGAACAGGGGGCCGGTATCTATGCCCAGACAATGGCTGAGCGCGGCTTTGTAACCATTGCCTTTGATGAATCATTCAACGGCGAAAGCGGAGGAGAACCCAGACATATATCATCTCCTGATATTTTTGCTGAAGATTTCAGTGCCGGGGTGGATTATCTGGGAACCCGTCCCTATGTGGACAGAAAAAGAATCGGTGCCATAGGCATCTGCGGCAGCGGCGGTTTTGCCCTGAAAGCAGCGCAGGTTGACCACCGCATCAAAGCTGTTGCCACCGCCAGCATGTATGACATGAGCCGTTTCTTCCGTAATGGCTGGAAAGACAGCATGACCGCTGAACAACGGGCTAAGGTTCTCGACGAACTTGGCGAACAGCGCTGGAAGGACTTCGAGAGCGGTTCCCCCATGCTTCCTGAAGGCTTCCCTGCTGTAGCAACTGACTCAATTCCGGAAGGTCTCGATCCCATCAGCAGTGAATTCTGGGAATACTATGCAATGAAACGCGGCCATCACCCCAGATCTCATGGCCCCTTCACCAGAAGCAGTGAAATGGCATTCATGAACTTTCCGCTGCTGAACTACATTGAAACCATTTCCCCAAGACCAATTCTGTTCATCATGGGTGAAAAGGCACACTCCCGCTACTTCACAGAAGATGCCTATGAAAAGGCGGCTGAACCGAAAGAACTCGTCATTGTCCCCGGTGCAAGACACATTGACCTCTATGACCGCAAGGATTTGATTCCTTTTGACAAAATGGAAGAGTTCTTCAGCAAGGCCCTGAAGTAAACCAAAAAACATCCACAATAGTCCCCACAGGAGAGCTGTTTATATAGATACCCAGCTGTCCTGTGGGGAATAAACACATCTAATCAAGAAAACTTCCATGCTAAAATTTTTACTGATCATTTGTTTCTCAATAGGCTCTCTTGCATTTGCAACAAAATCCCGTGCTGAAAGCGGCGAAAATAATGAAACATTCGCCACCCGCTCCCTTGAAGAAGGGACAGCCGTAAAACTGATCGTAGGCGAAACCGTAATCCCGGCGCTTCTTAACGACAGCAAGTCAGCTCAGGCGCTCATCTCCAGGCTTCCCTATACTGTTAAACTGCAGCGTTACGCCCATGATTACTGCGGAGTCATGAACGAAGCCCTGCCCTGCGACAATCAGGACATGCGCAGAGGCTGGCTGAACGGAGATATATCCTTTGCCGTTGACGGCAGCTACTTCACCATCCTTTATAAGGATGAGGAGATCTCCGAACAATACGACGGCATAGTGAACATGGGGATTATTAAAGCGCCTCTATCTGTAATGGAGACTCTTGGCGGAAGTATCTCTGTCAGAATCGAAAAAGAGTAGCGGCAAATTAGAAAACCCCGACCTCAACCCAACTTACCGACGAGTTAACAAACTGGAGCAGACAATGAAGAAAATCTATTTAATCATGGTATTAGTTCTTACTGCATCAGTTGCTTTTGCTGACCAGTCTACAAGCAAAGCACAAATATATTACCCCCAAGGGTCACAGAAATCATTTGCCGGTCCTGCGGATCTATTCACCGGTGATGTAAAGGTTGATCTGCTCTTTCCGGCCAATAACGAAACCAGCTTCTCAGGAGCGTATGTCACCTTCCAGCCCGGAGCCAGAACCAACTGGCATTGGCATCCGGCAGGTCAGCACATGATTGTTACTGACGGTATTGCCTTAACCGGAACCCGCGATGGAAAAGTTATCGAATTCAAGGAAGGTGAAACGGTCTGGTGTCCCAGCGAAACGGACCACTGGCACGGGGCCACCCCAGATGCTCCCATGACCCATCTGGTCATCTCGGGGGTTAAGGATGGCAAAGCTGTTTTCTGGAAAGAAAAAGTCACCGAAGAACAATACATGAAAAAATAGGAGGACAGATTTATGCTTAAGCAGATGTTAACCTCATTATTTATCTCGATTGTACTTATTTCAACTTTTGCAACTCTAACAGAGGCCAAAAACATGGAAAACGAAACAACTCTCAATGCTCGGCAAAAATCAGTTGTAAAAATTGCAGCCTTCACCGCAAGCGGTGATATCGCCGAATTGAAAACGGCCCTTAGTGATGGACTGAAAACAGGACTGACAATCAACGAAATCAAAGAGGTTCTGGTACAGATGTATGCCTATACCGGATTCCCGCGCAGTCTCAATGGAATGGCGGCTTTTATGACGGTTGTTAAAGACAGAAAAGCACAAGGGATTCAGGATGATGAAGGCAAAGAAGCCAGCCCTGTCCCGGCGGATTTCAATAGGGATGAATACGGGGCAAAGGTCAGGGCCAGGCTTGCAGGACTTGATACAGATATATCAGGAGCAGAATGGCAGTTATTTTCTCCAGTAATGGATACCTTCCTCAAAGAGCATCTGTTTGCTGATATTTTTGTTCGTGATGTTCTGACAGAAGAGGAACGGGAACTGGCAA
The DNA here is from genome assembly GCA_963676495.2 of Maridesulfovibrio sp. GTDB lineage: Bacteria > Desulfobacterota > Desulfovibrionia > Desulfovibrionales > Desulfovibrionaceae > Maridesulfovibrio. The sequence goes on from CAXXRF010000003.1 coordinate 1,783,978, forward strand.
CCATAGCAGCTCTTGCCAATATGAGTGGAACCGAAGGACAGCTCTTTTTCCATTATGGAGCAGCCATAAACTCAGGTCTGACTGTAGATCAACTGAACAGCTTCATCCAAGTGCTTGATACCGAAGTGAATAAAGAGCAGGCGCAAAGTGCAGAAAAAGTTCTCACCATGGTTCTGGATAAGCAAAAAAAGTAATTCCGGCCCTGACGGTTCATAATTTTTAAAACAGATTAAGTAGAACCGGTTTGGTATCCCAAGCCGGATAACAATCATTTCATGATTTCTAAAGGTCCTATGAGCAGCTATATGAGTAAAAACATACTTATCATCTCCGCAAGCCCCAGAGAGCAAGGCAACTCAGATATCCTGTGTGATGAGTTTATGCGCGGCGCGAAAGAAAGCGGTCACGATGTTGAAAAAATACGCCTTGCAGATCAAGCTATCAACTACTGCACCGGATGCTGCGCATGCATCAGTGGGGCTGGTTCATGTGCTCAAAATGATGATATGAACGATATCTATAAAAAAATTCTGGACGCAGATGTTATTGTACTGGCCAGCCCAGTGTATTTCCGCAGTTTCAACGGACAGATGAAAACATTTATCGACAGGGTATGCCCCATTTATTCTATGATCACGAATAAGGACTTCTACTTCATCATTTCTGCAGCAGGGGGCAGAGTTCCGGTTGATAGCACTCTTCAGAGCTTCCGGGTCTTCACCGGATGTCTGCACGCTATCAATGAAAAAGGAGTCATTGCCAGTACCGGCCTCTGGGACGAAGGAAAAGTCAACGGATCATCTGCATTCAAACAGGCTTTTGATTCAGGCAGAAACGCATAAATAACCAGCAATAAATTTACAGTAATAAAAGGAGAAAGAAACATGTCAGAAATCAACAACGATAACTTTTTCGGCCGTGGTGAAGACAATATTGCTTACGCTAAATATTTCGTAGGGCAAAGCTACCTCAATATCCTGAACACAGAAGGTGTTTTCATTGCCAATGTGACTTTCGAGCCCGGATGCCGCAACAACTGGCATATTCATCAGGCCAGCAAAGGCGGTGGACAGATTCTGCTGTGTACATCAGGACGCGGATGGTATCAGGAATGGGAGAAGCCGGCCCGCGAACTTAAGCCGGGTGAGGTTGTATACATCCCCGCAGGAGTAAAACACTGGCACGGTGCAACCAAAGACGGCTGGTTTTCACACCTGTCAGTCGAAGTTCCCGGAGAAGACAAAAGCAACGAATGGCTGGAGCCTGTTTCAGACGAAGACTACAACTTACTCGGCTAACCCCCAGTCACTTTAGTTCGTCTGAAGTACGTACAAAATACCCATCTGGATAGAGATAAAATTTCAAATTAAAGCTGTGCCCTTTCAGTGCAGGCTGTCGTGGTTCCAAAGGCAAAATCCCCTTTCAGGGATTTGCCCCGGACCTCGGCTAAATATAGGAAAAGGACCATGAAAACCTTTACAGGACGTATCCTTGCTCTGCTGTTTCTGGGATGCCTGATCGGGCTTTTAACTTCCCTGCAAACCACTCAAGCAAAATCTCCTGACGTAAACCAAGGCACTGCCAACGGGCTCGCTTTGTCAGATATGTACATGGAAATCAGCTCAGACGGGCGAACAGCTACCTTCCGTCTTTACGACACGGTTGCAGCCAAAGAATTATACAACCAGTTGCCGCTATCACTTGATTTATCAAACTTCCGTGATGCGCAATGGATCTTCTATCCACCCGAAAAGCTCAGTGTGTCTAGACAGGAAGCATACCACGACGGCAGAAAGGGAGAACTAAGCTACTACGCTCCCTGGGGCGATGTTTTCATGATTTACAAAGACTTCCATGCTGGTGATGAAATGCACCGGCTAGGAATAGGTATCAGTGGTATCAATGAAATTGCCGGAATGTCAGGGCACGCTGTCATAGAGAAAAAAGCCCCAAATCAATCAAAGGGAGATAAAACAATGCAGATAAGCATAGTCGCTGGCGGTCAGGAAATTATCTTTGAATTAAATGACAGTCAGGCATCCAAAGATCTATATTCCCAGTTGCCCTTGACCATAAAAGTAGAAAACTACAGTAGTAATGAAAAAATTTTCTATCCCTCAAGAAAACTTGGGACAGGTAATACGCCGCTGGTAAAGTCAGCCGGAACAGGAACCCTTGCTTACTATGCTCCATGGAGAAATGTTGTGATGTTTTACGGTAGCTTCGGCTCTGCATCCGGCTTGTATGAGCTTGGGCATGCCGTTAAGGGAAGCGATCGTATCAGAAAATTATCAGGCACAATCAAAATTATAAAATAATATTTCCCACTGGCGGTCGGTAATAAAGTTTCAATCCAGATATCAGAAAACAGGGCAAGGCTCACAAATGAATAAACCGCCAAACCATAGACTCTTTTGACCTCATTAAACAACACGCAGGCAAAAGTGCTTCGCCCCTTTCACTTTAGCACAGCAACCACAATCCAAACGAAAAACGAGAAAAACATAATAACCTGCCAATAATGATTTCAATAGATAAAGTCGCAAACGAAACTTAATTAAAATTACAGAATATTTTTTTTGTGCATTAATAAAAAGCCTCACAGTACAATAACACACTGTGAGGCTTTACTTTTAACAGCCTAAAATAAAACCCAGAGCGGATTTAGTTAACAACTTCATTGTTCAATAAAGAACTCTATTATCCTCTCACATCACAACCTAAATAAGTTAAGACAATTACTCAACCGTAACACTTTTGGCCAAGTTCCTTGGCTGGTCCACATCCTTACCAAGATAGTCAGCAGTCTCATAAGCAAAGAGCTGAAGTGCTGGGAGAGCAATGAAGGTATTCAAGGGTCCCCAAACTTCCGGCAGAGACCAGCGGTGCTCAACATCAAGCTCAACCCCAGGATTTGTCAGAGCAATAATTTCACCGCCGCGAGCCTGAACTTCAACAAGATTTGATTTTACCTTGGGGAACAAGTCATCGTTTAAGGCCATAGCAAAAGTGGGGAACTTGGGATCGATCAGCGCGATGGGGCCGTGCTTCATCTCACCGGAAGCATAACCTTCTGCGTGAATGTAGGAAATCTCTTTGAGCTTGAGAGCTCCCTCAAGAGCCAGCGGAAAATATAGTCCGCGTCCAAGGAAAAAGAAACTGTGTGCTTCAGAATACTCACGACTCAATTCTTTCGCCTTGATTCGCATAGCGGGAAGCTCAGCTTCGAGGATGGACGGAATATTGCGCAGGTCCGCAGCTGCACGGGTACTGGTTGCGGCATCAAGAGAGCCGTTTTTCTTACCCCAATAGATAGCAAGGAGCAGAAGCGCTGTTAACTGACTGCACATGGCCTTGGTGGAAGCAACACTGATTTCAGGCCCGGCCTGGGTGTAGATAACATGGTCTGATTCACGAGCTACACTGGATCCTACAACGTTGCAAAGGCCGATAATGGGCAGGCCTTTCTCTTTGGCAAGTTTGATACCTGCAAGAGTATCCGCTGTTTCTCCAGACTGGCTGATAGCCAGTGCCACACCGCCTTTTGGCAGCAAGGGATCGCGGTAGCGAAACTCGGATGCAATCTCAACTTCAACCGGAATCTTTGCCCACTGCTCAATGAGGTACTTACCCCACAGACCTGCATGATAAGAAGTCCCACAAGCGATAATATGGAGCCTTTCCGGAGGCTCGAGAGTATCAATCTCAGGGAGCACAATCTCATTTTTAGCATGATCGATACGACCGGCAAAACAGTCGGAGATAACCTTGGGCTGTTCAAAAATTTCCTTGATCATGAAATGCTTGTGACCGCCTTTCTGCGCAGCCTGAACATCCCAGTTGATGGTCTTTACATCTTTCTCAACCGGCTCAAGGGTATCGCTCTTGAAAACTTCCCAACTTGAGGATGTAATCTTCACCAGTTCGCCATCTTCAATAAAAACAACTTCACGGGTATACGGCAGGAAGGCAGGAATATCCGAAGCCACAAAATTTTCACCTACACCCACACCCATAACCAGCGGACTGGCTATACGGGCGGCATAGACGGTTCCCGGTTCGTCAATCAGCACCAGAGCAATGGCATAGGCACCTTCAACCTGTTTAAGTGCCCAGGAAATGGAATCCAGCATAGTCTCATTATGCTTGCGGCCCTCGGCAATAAGATTGACCAAGACTTCGGAGTCGGTATCTGAGCGGAACTCATAGCCTTTAGCGGCAAGCTCCGTCTTGATTTCCTGATAGTTCTCGATGATACCGTTATGAATCATGGCAATTTTGTTTTCCATGTCCAGATGGGGGTGAGCATTGCGCTCAACAGGAACACCATGGGTCGCCCAGCGGGTGTGGCCCACACCGAAAGTGGAATTGGTCACATTTATTTCAGCAAGTTTTTCGTCAAGAGCGGCCAGTTTGCCTTCTGCACGAACAAGTTCAATTTCCTTATTCTGAATAGTCGCGACCCCTGCGGAATCATACCCGCGATATTCAAGCCTTCTCAAGCCCTCAACAATGAGGGGTACAGCTGGACGATGTCCGGCGTATCCGATAATTCCACACATAGAATATTTCTCCTGATTACTTTCTGACAGGCTTATGCTTATCTGCTGATTTTCTTCTGGAAATCCGTCCACTGTTCAAGAAGTGCACGCAAAGCCTTTCCGCGATGCGAACGGGCATTCTTTGTCTCGCGGGTCATTTTTGCGGCCACACAATCCAGTTCCGGATCAAAAAAAAGCGGATCGTAACCGAAGCCCTGATCGCCTGAAAGTTCAAAGGCGATGCGGCCTTCCCACTCCCCGCGGCTCTGGATACGGATATTATCCGGAGTGGCAGCAACCATAACGCAGACAAAGCGAGCAGTACGTTTATCCTCTGCAACATCCTTGAGTGCTTCAAGAAGCTTGAGATTATTCTTTTCAGGGGTTGCATCTTCGCCGCTGTAACGGGCGGAATAAACACCGGGAGCTCCGTCAAGCGCGTCAACTTCAAGACCGGAATCATCAGCAACCGCCACAAGACCGGTCAGATTGGCTACGGTCTGGGCTTTGATTATGGCATTTTCCAGAAAAGTCTCACCTGGTTCAGGAATTTCACCGATTTCAGGAAATTCATCCAGGCCTTTCACTTCAAGGCCGAAATCCTTAAGAAGTTCATCAAACTCAGCTATTTTGCCTTTGTTTCTGGTGGCAAGAACTACAGTTTTCAATTCTATCTCCCGTACAAATATAAAAATCCACGGATAAAATAATCATCCGCCACTTTGGTTCCATAAATCTATGATTGGAGAGTAATACGCTGTAGAAGCTATTTAAGCAACCGCATTAGCTTTAGGTAGGAGCAAAGCAACACTTGTACCTTTTCCGGGTCTGCTGGCAAGTTCAACACCGCCACCAAACTCTTCCATAATTTTTTTGACCATGGGAAGTCCAAGACCGTTTCCATTAAATTTGCTCGAATAAAACGGGTCAAAGACCTGCGCCCGCGACTCGTGTGCAATACCGGGTCCATCGTCACGGACTTCAAGCCAGACATACTTTCCACTTAACCCGGTTGAAATACGTATTGTTCCACCTTCGGGCATTGCTTCCATGGAATTCTTAACAACATTAATCAGGCATTGCCGGAGCTGCTCCGCACCTCCGATGCCAAGAGGAGCTTTCGGGTCAAGATCAAATTCAACAGTTATATCCTGCAGCTGGCACCCAAGTGATAAAAGCTGCATTGCGTCTGCGGCCACCCTGTTCACATCAATATTATTTTTTTCCACATCCTTGGAACGAACAAAACTCAAAATACTCTTTAAAAGAGCATCAAGTCGCTCAGCTTCTTCAAAAATAATCTGGATTTTATCCCGTCCGGGCTCATCAATGGTATCATCTTTGAGCAGTACCTTGGCAAAACCGCCCATAGCCATCAGCGGATTGCGTATTTCATGGGCTATATAGGCCGAAAGCTCACCAACGGTTGCCATACGTTCAGATTGCTGTAACCGCTGCTCCATCATCGTCCGCTCGGTTATGTTCCTGCGAATTACTACCAACTGTACAACTTCATCGGTACCTTCTTCAGCAATGGGATAAACATAAAGACGATAGAAATGCATCCGCCCATCATCATCTGCTTCAGGCATCATTAGTTCTTTATGTCTGCCGCCAGGCATTGCCCTGACCTTGATAACCCCCTTCTCCTGAGGACAAATAGAGGTCAGGCAATCATAAAAATGCAATGGATTCTGTCCTCTGAGAACCTCAACTGTCTCTCCCGCCTTCTCGCTGAAATGCCTGTTACAATCCATAATCATACCATCCGAGCCAATAATCATTATGTCTTCAGGCATCTGATCTACAACAGATTTGAAAAGGACCTGTGTATGCATCAGGTCGGCCTTACAGGCAATCCACAGGCGATCAGTTGCATGCAGGCGCAGAAAAAAACGAGCAGCCGGAAGTTCCACCAACCCTATTTCCGCAGGCAGGTTCAAACGAAGGTCACGCACCATATCCGGTTCACCGGACAGCTCAAAAACCATACTTATTTCAGGATGAGCCTTAACCATCTCTTTAACGTCACGAAACAGGGGAAAATCGAACCCGGAACTCAAAGGAGTGCCGCCTTCATCCAGAAGAACCCCGGCCATGAGCTCAAACCCGGCATTATCCCGATTGCTTTCGTGCAGAAGCATGGAGATTGAAGAAAGCGCAAAAGAGTATCCAACAACTCCTATGCAATCTTTTTTATTATTCATAATCAAATTACCCAACATTTTCACTCCAATGCGGACCAGAACCCCATTTTTGGCTCAAGGATAAACTATTTTGGAGTAAATAACCAACCGACAATGTAAAAATTTACTGCTTTGCACTCATGCGCTAATGGGATATCCATTGCTCCGAAAGGATTTCTGACCTATAAAATATATCCGAAATATCAACTTAAAACGGAATTATAAATATGACCGACAATAACATCAGGGTTTTTACCATAAGCCTTGGCTGCCCTAAAAACAGGGTAGATACCGAAAGGATGCTGGGAGCATTCGGTGATAAGATGCTCGCAGCTGAAACTCCTGAAAACTCTGACCTGATCCTGATCAATACCTGCGGTTTCATCGGACCGGCCACAGAAGAATCAGTAGATACCATTCTTGAAGCAGCTGACGTTATCTCAGATTTGGATAACAAACCTGTTCTTGCAGTCGCAGGGTGTCTGGTCAGCAGGTATGGAGCGCTCACAGAGCAGATGCCCGAGGTTGACCTCTGGCTCTCCACCCATGATCTGGACAAATGGCCCGCATTGGTTCAGCAAGCGCTGAAACGTGAATTTCCTGTTGAACAGCGTCGCGCTGTAAGCACCGGTCCGGCCTATGCATACCTCAAGGTCAGCGAAGGCTGCTCTCATTCCTGCAGATTCTGCACAATTCCTTCCATCCGCGGCCCTCATGTAAGCCGATCCCTGCCGGGACTGGTGGACGAAGCCAGATACATAGTGGATCAGGGAATCCCGGAACTCATTCTCGTAGGCCAGGATACAACGGCGTACGGATCAGACCTCAATGACCCTGAAACAAATCTTAGAAATCTCGTAGAGCAGTTACTGCCGGTTAAAGGCCTTGAATGGTTGCGTCTTATGTACCTCTATCCCGCAGGTCTTACCGATTCCATGCTCAGCTTTCTGGCTGCGGCAGGAAAGCCACTGCTCCCCTACTTCGATATTCCTATCCAGCACGCACACCCGGAAGTACTTTCTTCAATGGGCCGCCCATTTGCCCGTGATCCGAGAAAAGTCATCGATAGAGTTCGCAAACATATTCCGGAAGCTGTGCTTCGAACCTCCATCATTGTGGGGTACCCCGGTGAAACAGACGAGCATTTCAACACCCTCGTGGATTTTGTAAGGGATACCCGCTTTCATCATCTCGGTGTCTTCGCATATCAACCGGAAGAAGGAACTCCCGCGGGAGCAATGGAGCAGCTTCCCGAGGTACTTCGAGAAGAGCGCCGCCGTATTCTTATGGAAGTGCAGTCTGAAATCAGCCGTGAAATTCTTGAAGAAAAAATCGGAAACTCAATTCAGGTGCTGGTGGAAGAACCCAATGAAGAATGGGAAGGACTGTATAACGGCCGAGTTTGGTTTCAGGCACCGGAAGTGGACGGCATCACTTATGTGAGTGCACCGGAAGGATTTGAACTGAAGCCCGGGATGATGGTAGAAGCCGAAATCGACAACGTGACTGACTACGATCTTGTTACCCTGGTCAAATAAAAACTCCGGCAGCCCTGCCGCGAGTTTGTTGGCAAACCGTCAAAACTCTCGCCGGGGCTTCGCCGCTTTTTGAGGATTATCCGTGCTTGTTTTGAAATGTTCTGCCTGCCGGCGCAAACTTTGGAAGTACTACAAGATTGGTCAGGGTGAAGTTCACCGCTGCCATAAGGAACGAATCAAAAAAATCTGGAATGCACAAGAACGTGACGGCAAAGTTTTTTGCCCATGCGGTAAGGCTTTCGGCATAGACCGCGGCTCCTACTGGACAATGGACAAAAAAGCATTCACATATTCAGGAACAAAAACAAATAATTAGAAGGGTGCAATGACCTCCATCACCGGACTGATCCTCACATACAATGGCGAAAGACTTCTTGATGAAGCTTTGGAAAGTCTATCTTTTTGTTCCGAAATTCTGATTATAGACTCCGGGTCTACGGACACTACCCTTGAAATTGCCCGCAAGCACAACGCCCGCGTGGTTCACAATGCATGGGAAGGGGCCATCGAACAGCATAAGTTCGCCCAGACCGTTATCACCACCAAATGGGTGGTAACCATAGATCAGGATGAAATTATTTCTCCGGAACTGCGTGAAAGCATTCTGAATGCAATTGAAGCAGACGATGCCGATACAGATGGCTACTACTGTCCCCGCCGCTCGTGGTACCTTGACCGGTTTATTATGCACAGTGGCTGGTATCCGGACAAACTCTATCGTGTTTTCAAGCACGGAAGGATAAGCATCGGAGGAGTACGCCCCCACGAGGAACTGCGTCCTGTAAACAAAGCCGGAGAACTCAGCGGAGACATAATCCACTACCCTTACGAGAATTTTTTCCAGCACATGGACAAAATCAACGAATACACTCAGGATGCAGCAGAAGACCTGTATTCCCGTGGTCGCCGAGGCTCACTGGGGGCAGCCATAGGGCACGGTATTGGCAAATTCTGCAAACAGTATATACTCAAAGCGGGTTTTCTTGACGGACGGGCCGGATTTATCGTGGCAGTACATGGATTCTTTTATACATTTCAGAAGTACATCCGGCTGGTAGAACTTGAGATGAAGGATAATAAATAATGAATGAAGATAAACCGCATCTGATTGAGCTTCCCAAGATACACGATAATCGCGGCAACCTGACTTTTATAGAAAACAGCCGCCATATTCCTTTTGATATCAAAAGAGTGTACTATCTATACGACGTCCCCGGCGGAGAGACCCGAGGCGGGCATGCCCATAAGCAACTGCGCCAGTATATAATAGCCGCCTCCGGCAGCTTTGATGTAGTTCTGGATGATGGAAAGACCAGAACAAAATTCTCGCTGAACAGGTCATATTACGGGCTTTACATTCCGACCATGACCTGGCGTGAACTTGAGAATTTCTCCTCCGGGTCCGTGTGTCTGGTGCTGGCTTCGGAATTTTATGATCCGACTGACTATTATTACACTTATGACGACTTCCTAAAGGCGGTAAAAGAAAATGAAACAAATCAGATTTCTTGATGTCGGCTGGACCTATCAGGCACTTGCCCCCAAAATGGACGCAGCAGCTAAACGCGTTCTTGAATCAGGCTGGTTCATTCTCGGCAATGAAGTAGATGCTTTTGAAAAAGAATTTGCTCTTTATACCGGAGCCAAACACTGCATCGGTTGCGGCAACGGCCTTGAAGCCCTTGAACTGGTCCTGCGCGCAGTTGGAGTAGGTCCCGGGGACGAGGTTCTTGTGCCTTCCAACACTTTTATCGCCACTTGGCTGGCAGTAACCCGTACCGGAGCTAACATTGTCCCGGTCGAACCTCTGGAAGCAACTTACAATATCGATCCGGATAAACTGGAAGCCGCCCTGACCCCGGCAACAAAAGCCATTATACCGGTTCATCTGTACGGACAAACCGCTGAAATGGACCCGATAATGGAATTTGCGGAAAAGCACGGCCTTTTTGTCCTTACCGATGCGGCTCAGGCTCATGGCGCGGTATACAAAGGACGTATGTCAGGAACTCTTGGACACGCCGCGGCTTTCAGCTTCTATCCCGGCAAGAATCTCGGGGCTTTTGGAGATGGAGGAGCAGTCACCACCATGGACCCGGAAATTGCCGAGAAAGTACGTAAAATAGCCAACTACGGCTCTACTGAAAAATACGTTCATGATTCACTGGGATTCAACAGCCGCCTGGATGAAATTCAGGCCGCATTCCTGCGTGTCAAGCTGGACAAGCTGGACAACTGGAACTGGACCCGCAAAACCATCGCCAAGATTTATCTTGAAGGTCTTGCTGACACTCCGCTGATTCTCCCGGTCATCCCGGAACATATTCAATCGGTATGGCATCTCTTCGTGGTCCGCTGCCAGAACCGTGAGGCTCTTATCAAGCATCTTGCTGAAAGCAAGATCGAGGCATCGATCCACTACCCGGTTCCTCCTCATAAACAGGGCGCGTACAAGGATATGGCTTCCCTGTCTCTGCCAATAAGTGAGGCCATCCACCGCGAAGTGGTATCCCTGCCCATAGGCCCGCACATGACTGAAGATGACGCCCACAGAGTTGTGGATGTTATCAAATGCTTCTTTAATTAAAATAAAAGCCCCGGCATAAACCGGGGCTTTTATTTTGATCCAATATATTTATGAATAAATGGAAGTGCTACATATCCATTATGGTCACTTGCCTGCCTTTTAAGGCCGGGTCATTTGCATAGCCAGCCAGAACCTTGGCTCCCTTATCAATATTTAGAACAATATCTTTGACCAGCTTCTTTCGGCCGCAGAAACTGGTTTCCGGAGTAAAGATCATACCATTTTTGGACTTGATCTTTATTGAGTACTTCAACTCAGACATGCGGCTCATCTCATCGCGCGATGGCTCCAAAGCTATATCAATCACAGTAAGAATCGCTTTATCAACAACATCACGGTTACGGAAAAGACTCCGGTTGAGCTTTGTAACCTCTCTATCGCTGAAACCAAGCTCCTTGGCGGACATTCCTTTATAAAATTTAAAGCCGTCGGCAAGTTCGGGGCTGGCAGGTCTGCCAAAACCGGCTGCATAAAGGACAACTGTCCCAAGCAGGGCGAACAAAGTCAGGCCGACCCCAAGCATCAATACTTTTTTATTCTTATTATCCAAAAATTATCCCTCACCAGATTGAACAGTAAGACTGCCCCGACAAGGATAATTTTATAACGAAAACAATTCCATCCCTCAATTACATTTTCATTACAATAATGACATCAACCGCCGTTGCATCGCACAATTTTTGCGTCAGCCTGTTCTTTGCGCTCGTATTCTGCAGAAGCTTCCACAGCTGCATCCCATGAATCAAAGCTGCCAAACCGCACGCAATACCATTTACGACGCCCTCTCTCGGCAACCTCTACAACATAAGCGTCATATCCCCGTCCACTGAGTCTGCGCAGAAGCTTGTCCGCAGAGCTGGACTTTCGATTGGAGCTGACCTGAACAGCGTAACGCACAGGCTTAAGACCTGCGGTGATTTTGGGGGATACTTTTTTAGATCTGACAACTTTCTTATTTGAACTGCCAGTACTTTCCATTTTTGATCGCACATCAAAAAACTGCCAGGCAAGAGGGCCGTCGAGCGGTCTCGAATAAATCAGGTAACGACCTTCACCATCCGCAGAAAAATTAAAGATATCATCCTCCTGCACTTTCATGGAACTGACAATCTTTCCGGTATTACGGTCAATCACCTGAAGCTGTACTGCGGGGTAGATTCCGCCTTCCTCCATGGCAAAGGAGATTGTGGAATTTACCGGAAACACAGCTACGCCGTTGCTTTTGCCCGGCTTGGTGATGGGAATAAGCCCCGTGTAGGCCGGTGACTCTGTACGCACGGGAAGAGGAAGAGACATTACCGGATCTCCGTAGAAAACCATCCCGTAGAGCGGAGAGGCATCTTCTCCTTTTCCAAGGTTTTCCATAAATTGAACCCGTGCCTCGGTAAGGGCATCTCCAACACGATGCTTGCCACTGAAATAAGCCTTGTGAAACTCCATCAGCAGGCGATGAATACCACTTGAATCAACCCTCATGACGCGCCCTTCATCCAGCTCAACTCCGAGTTTCTCGGTCTTGCCGCAACCGGTCATAACCGCTAATCCCGCTCCGGGAGAAAGTACAACCGCTTCGGCAGGGGTTGGCTGGGTTGAATTCTGCATCCTCATCTCACATGACGGGAGCAGAACAACAGGCAGTCCGGGTTTGTAATCAAGATCCATAATCTCCGAGGCAGTCATGGTGCCTTTTCCAACCCTGAATCCTTCCGCACAGGAATCAAGGGCCAGCCACTGTACGGAAACATCATCCTGGGCAAGGCTCTGCTGCAGCCTTCTCGGGTCACATCCACCGGCAGCACCGAGATAACGTATAGCCTCAGGACCGGCTATGCCTTCCTGCTGCAGATTAAAAAACAACAGCTCCGGATCTGAAAGATTCTCAGCTTCAAACCCCTGACCGCCTACAAAGGAAACCGGCCACGCCGGACGAAAAGCCCTGTCTTCATACCAACGGTCAAACTTTGCGGCCACAGCTTCTGCCTGCTCCGGGGTTCTGGCCGGTATTCTGCCCACAGGCAGAATACTTTCAGGAGAAGGGGAGGACCCGCCGTAGCTGTAATCAGAAACATAAACCTCAGTAGCGTTTACACTGCTGAACTGGACCGGAGGAATAATAGAACTGTCTCCCAGAAGCAGGATGGACATAACATCCCCGTCTTTAACGAGATCGGAAATCTGCTCTCTGATACCGGAAATTATCTTTGCAGAAGACTCAGCAGTTCCATTGGCGGCAGGGATACGTAAAATTACGGAATTAACACCTTCGTGCTCACGATGCAGGTAGGAAAAGTACTTTGCTGAACGCATGAATTCTTTAGTACAGACTATTATACTCTTCTTTTTCTCAACAATCGGAGCAGATGATATTATGATAGGCTCAGCAGCAACGGGAGCTGGAGTGAGAGCAACATCGGCCCCCTTTCCCATCCCCTTTACCTTGCATCCGGAAAGAAAAACAACCAACAGGACTGCACACATAGGCAGTAATATTTTTTTCAAACCACACATTACTCAGCAGCTCCCATACATCCTGTTTTTCTTAAAATCTCTTTCCATACCGTCTCAACAGTAATATCTGTCATGCATTTATGATGTTTCTCCGGACATGTTTTTCCGCCGTGCAGACCGCACGGCCTGCATTTGAGAACTTCCGGAGACTCCAGAACTGTAGCCCCGGCCCCGCGCGGAAAAAAACCAAATCTTTTTACAGTGGGTCCGAACATGGCAAGCACAGGTACATCCTGAACCCATGCAATGTGCATAGGGCCGGAATCATTAGTCAAATACAGATCCAACATACGTATATACGCAGCCAACTGCGGAAGGTTCAACCTTCCGGCCAGATTTACAATAAACTCACTGCGCCCGGACTGAAGTGCTATTCGCTCGGCCAGCTCAACTTCATCTGGTCCGCCAAAAAGAACTACAGCGTATCCCGAGTCGACGGCCTTCTCAATTGTGCGGGCAAAATTATGCTCTGGCCACTTTTTCGTTTCCCAGGTTGAACCGGGATGAATTCCAAGTACCTGCTTGCCCTCAAAACGAGCAAAAAAAACTGCTGCTTCAGCTAGCACCCTTTCATCAAGATCAAGCCCAACGCTTGGAGCGGTTCCTGAAATGCCGAGCGGACCGCCCAGAGCCATCAGCCTTTCCACTTCCTCAAGCTCATCAAAACGACGCTTAACGGTATCAGTATAAACAAATCCATTATACCATGGAGAGTCATAACCGATTCGTCGGGAAACACCGCTGGCCATACCCACTACAGCTGAGCGCATACTCGTGTGCGCTGATATCCACAAATCAAATCCCTGACGGCCAATTTCGCTGCCGAAGTCGTATGCGGCCTTCATACCTTTTTGAGCACCGCGCTTGTCGAACCCATGCACACCGGCAAGTTCCTTTTGAGCTTTGAAAAGAGCTTCCACTCCCTTACGCACAAAAAGATGAATTTCCGCCTCAGGAAACCTTTGAGACAAAGCTTTGATCAATGGCAGGGTAAGTACGGCGTCACCCAGAAAAGCGGTCTGCCAGAGAGCTATTTTTTTATAACTGTCTTTCATCTATTGAAATTATCTTCTTGGCTAGATTTATTTAAAAAACATTCTTCCGGCAATGGTGCTGATCACAAGAATCAGCCCCACTGCAAAGGTTACCAGCATTTCAGGATAGGGAGTGATCCATTTGACCTTCTCGCCGATATTCTTCTGAAAAAGAATAAAACGTACTGCAGCGCTCACAAGAATAATCATCCCTGAAACGAGAGTGAAAATGCTCAAAAGAGTCATTTCATCAAGAATTCTGGTCGGGGTCTCCGGCATAAACTTTCTCATGTAAAGAGCCCCCTTCTCAATGAGAAAGCCAAAGCCCAGCAATCCCAGAGAAGTCCTGCACCATGCAAGAAATGTCCGCTCGCTGGCCAGGAGCGTTCGCATTCTTGCAAGACTGTTATTATCCAGTTCTTCCTGTACCTTGTTCTTCTCAGCCATTTGCCAACTCCGGAATTTCTGTTTTACTATCCTTGATCTGGAACATATATGGCTATAATCTGTAACAGGATTACGGGCAACAGCCCTTGACCGATATAGCTGAACTTTAACCCGGAACGGACCTGAAATATTTCATCCCCAGGACCAAACCGGGAGAACAAGGACTGAGCATGAAATACATAATGTTTGAAGATTTTTCCGGCGACCCGCTGCCTATTATTTTTCCCAACCGCATCGGATATCTGGAATTCAGGGAACAGATTCCCTACACCAATGTAATTTCCGCAGGATATGTGCAGTTGAGACCCAACGGGATCACCTGCCATGGAGAAGCCAAAGAGCTTGAAAAAGAGGCTCGCACCGAGGACGCCAAAATAATCGCCGACAAACTGGAAGCACCGGAATACTAAATCCGGGCACAGACCAGAAAACGGAGATGGGCGGATCTGACCTTATAAAGTCAAATCCGCCCATTTTTTATTCATCAGAACAGAATTTTTTCTGTTAGTCGTACTTAACAGCACTGATCTTCATGAGCTTATCCCAGGTATGTACTGCTTCAATGAGGCGTACGGTACCGGTTTTGCCGCGCATGACCAGTGAAGTGGTTTCAGCACCGTAACCGAGATAACGGACACCGCGCAGGAAGGTTCCGCCGGAAATACCGGTTGCGGAAAAGAATATGTCATCACTCTTGACCAGATCATTAACGGTCATGATGTTGCGAAGATCGTATCCCTGTTCTTCGAGAGCACTTTTTTCTGCTTCGGACTGAGGATCAAACCGTGCATACATCTCACCGCCCATAATGCGGATTGCGCAAGCTGCGAGAACACCCTCGGGGGTTCCGCCTGTTCCCATCATCACGTCTACGGGACAACGGGGATCAACAACCATCAGCGCCCCTGCAACGTCACCGTCGGTGTGAAGCTGGATTCTGGCTCCGGCATCGCGGATTTCCTGAATCAGGCCATGGTGTCTGGGTTTTTCGAGGACAAATACAACCAGATCATCTACATCCTTATTCAGGGCCTTAGCGATCTTGGTCAGGTTGTCCTTGACCGGAGCGTTGATGTCCACCATGTTTCTTGCTGC
This sequence comes from Maridesulfovibrio sp., assembly GCA_963676495.2. Taxonomy (GTDB): domain Bacteria; phylum Desulfobacterota; class Desulfovibrionia; order Desulfovibrionales; family Desulfovibrionaceae; genus Maridesulfovibrio. The sequence continues at coordinate 1,799,914 of CAXXRF010000003.1, forward strand.
GGTGGGAACAACCAGCTTCTGCATGTAGTAGCTGGGGCCCGGATCAAGCATCATGCCTGTGGGAGCTACGCCTACAACGGAAATGGCGTTGGGACGGCCGTAGGCAAGAAGGTTGGTTCCTTCAACAGGGTCCACAGCCACATCCATACCGGGACCTTCGCCAACACCCAGCTTCTCACCATTGTAAAGCATGGGGGCATGGTCTTTCTCACCTTCACCGATTACTACGGTTCCGCTGATGGCAAGGCTGTTAAAGCTGAGGCGCATGGCATCAACTGCTGCCTGGTCGCCTGCATTTTTGTCACCCCGGCCCAGCCATCTGGCAGATGCCAGAGCAGCCGCTTCGGTTACCCTTACAAGGTCAAGAGCCAAATTTCTCTGGGGAGCTTCCATTTATCTGTCTCCAAATGAGTGAATTGAAATGTTCAAGTTCTTAATAACGATGCACATGGCAATTACATAAAAAGGGCTGCCAGTCCAGCTTTCTAGCTGGGCTACTATGACACAATCATACGAAAAGTTGCAAAGCCTAAAGCCCGGTTATATCTCTAAGGTTGATTTTTAGACCATGCAAGCTTATTAAGAGATCATCTAAACTTTTTTTAGAGCGGCTGCCCACTACTTTAATATATCAGCCAGGGCCCATACTAAACAATAAATTAAAGCTTAACATACACAAAATGCGCAAATTTTTCATCCCCAATCTGATCATGGCTTTGTTTCTTGCAGGCTTACTTGTTTCAGCAATCCCGGCTGAAGCATTCGGAGCCAGCATCAAGGATGACTTTACAATCGCCTGGAAACAGTTTCATGCCCTCACCAAAGACCAGAAACGCGGTCAATACAGGGCAGAATGGGAAAAAGTAGGCAAGAAGTTCCGCGATGCATTCAAACGCTCGACCCGCGGACCCTACGCTCCAAAATCCCTGTATTACCTTGGACGAACATACGAGGAACTGGCCCAGCGCAGCGGAATGAAAAAAGACTACCGCAGTGCAGTGGACTACTATGGTCGTATGATCTCCAACTTCCCCTCCCATTCATGGGCAGACGACAGTATATACAGGAGAGCGGAAATCAGACTTCGCAAGCTTAATGAAAAAGACCTTGCGTATTCCGACTATCTGACTATCGTCCACCGCTACTCCAAGTCGGACATGTATTCCAAGGCCCGTTCCAGTCTCGATAAAATGGACCGCAGCGGAGCCACCAGTAAAATTACTGCTCACGAAAAACCTTCAGGAACAATTGTTCCAGCCAAAACCTCTTCCCCAACCGATACAAAATCCACAAGCAGAGCCAAGCTGCTCTCCGTGCGCTACACCAGCAGCGAATCCTACACCCGCGTGGTTCTCGACCTCGATGAAGAGGTTAGATACCGCTATCAGATTCTTAATCCCAATCAGAGCGTAAACCGCCCGCACCGCCTTTACGTGGACCTTGAAAACACTGTCCTTGGCAAAGGCGTCCATAAAGCAACAAACGTAGCTGATGGAATTCTCAAAGACATCCGCTCCGCTCAGCGTGATCCAAGAACAACCCGCGTCGTGCTGGATTTCAACTCCATGCAGGACTATAAAATTTTCCCGCTCGAAAATCCGTTCAGACTGGTAATTGACGTTCAGGCTCCCGAAGCCGGAAAAGCTGCTGTCAGCAATAAACCGGTACAGCGCCAGGCTCACAATGAAAGCAAACCCCAGAAGTACAAGCCTCCAAAAGAAAGCAAGAAAATGGCGGGAGATCTTCTGGAGCAGCTGGGCCTGACTTTTAAAACCATCATGATCGACCCCGGGCACGGGGGCAAGGATCCCGGTGCATCTGCCAACGGGCTCAAGGAAAAAAACGTCAACCTGCGTTTTGCCAAGATTCTTGCGGCCAAACTTAAAAAGGCAGGATTCAACGTCCTGTACACCAGAACAACAGATGTGTTCATCCCTCTTGAAGAGCGAACCGCCATGGCCAACATCAAAAAGGCGGACATGTTTATTTCCGTTCATTGCAACGCTCATCGCAGCTCCAAAATCAACGGCATAGAAACATACACATTAAACCTTGCCCGTAACAGAAATGCTGTTCGTGTAGCAGCCAGAGAAAACGCCGTTTCAGCAAAAAGAATCAGCGACCTTCAGGTTATTCTTACCGATCTGATGCTCAATTCCAAAATGAAAGAGAGTAAAGATCTGGCAAACAATATTCATAACCGGTCACTAACAAATATTCGCAAAAAATGGTCTGTAAAAGACCAGGGTGTCCGTGAAGCACCCTTTTATGTGCTCATGGGTGCTAAAATGCCTTCAGTCTTGATTGAGCTTGGATATCTGACAAACAGGACAGAAGCCAAGCGACTTAATTCAGACAGTTACCTTTCCTATCTTGCCGACGGTATTGTAAAAGGGGTACTGGAGTACAAAAAACAAATCGAAAGGTACGCCAGCCTTTAACCCTGATCAAAAACATACGAGGATAAGCAATGATTAATCTGGATATCCCCGGATTCGGCAAGCTTGATATTGAACACCTGGTCCTTGACTATAACGGCACCGTCGCCCTCGACGGCAATGTTTTGCCGGGAGTGGGCAGGCTGATAAAAGAACTTGCCGAAGATGTAAAAGTCCATGTTCTTACAGCCGACACGCTCGGGCAATGTGAAGAAGAACTTGATGGCCTGCCGGTAACAATCCATATTATCGACGGCAGTCCGGAAGATCAGGCCAAACTGAAATATATTGAGTCTCTTGGCTGCGAAAAATGCGCCTGCATCGGTAATGGCAGAAATGACCGCCTCATGCTCAAATTTGCCGCATTGGGAATTATCATTTCCGGCGCAGAATGCATGTCCATGAAAGCAGCGCGCACAGCAGATATTGTTGCAACTGATATCTACGCTGCCCTTGGACTGTTGACCCACCCGGTCAGACTGCTGACAACCCTGCGCAATTAAAATAATCAAGCAAAGCCGGGAACAGTTTCAAAAGTATCCTTTTTAAGCCCTTACTCCAGCATCTTAATTTTCTGATAAAATGAGAAATCCCGTAATGCCTGCAAGGTATTACGGGATTTCTATCTTCACATAGAAAGTTTATTAAGCATAACTGAAGGAATTTATTCCCTTGGCCTGATTTTTAACCAGTGCATAGGCTACTCTGGACAGAGTTTGATCCAGATCATCTCCCGGATCCTCACTTATGGTGAAAGAAGCTGAAATAATGAACCTTTCACTGCCTGAAACTATCTGTGAACTTGCAAGGGCGGCTTTAACGGTTGAAAGGTCATTCTTTAGAGTCTCTGCGTCATCCGCGAGGATAAAGAAGCCCTGATCACAGCGGGCAACCAAAGACCATCCGAAAGAGTTCTGCTCTAAAAGAGAAGCCGTTTTCTTCAAGGCTGCAGATCCTGCATCCCAGCCATGCTTCGCATTAACTTCAAGAAGATTGTCAATATTGAAAGCGGCAAGAACAGGAGTAAGGCCTTCCCTGAGCATTTCCTGAAATACTTCACGTCCTTTATCAATAAACGCGGTAAGAATTGAAAATCCGGTCAAAGGATCACGGCTATATGCATCCTTGATGGAACGGATACGTTCAAGTTCATTGAGATTGTTTGTTACGCGCCATGAGAACTCCTCAACCTCAAAAGGTTTTTTGAGAAAATCATTGGCCCCGCGCTTGAGAAATTTTGCCGTAATGGCTCCGGAATCATGTGCTGAAACCCCAAGGATAGCCAACTGATCACGGCTGTATATCTTGCGGACTTCTGACACCAGTTCAAAACCGTCCAGATTTGGCATCTCATAGTCTGTAAGCAGCATTTTGATGTCTGGGGTCGTTTTAATGATCTCAAGAGCTTCTGCACCATCTTCAGCAGTCAGAACAGTAAAGTAAAGACGCTCAAGCATATTGCGCATGATCTTTCGCGCCGTGGAGTTGTCTTCAGCTACCACCACCTTGATTTCATGATTGGAATGAATGCGCCTGATGAGGTCAACCATTTCCTCCTGATCTTCCCTGCTGACTTTGTTGAAGTAGTCCAGCACATTTTTCTCGATGAAACGGTTACGGATTTTTTCATCGAAAGTGGAAGTTAGAACAATGCATGGAATCTTGCGAGAAAGGACATAATCCACAGCTTCACCGTCAGCAGCACCTTTAATGCTGAGATTGAGTACCGCAATAAATACGTCATCTCCGTTTTCGGCAAGACGGCTTTCAAGATCATCCATGGAGTGAACCACCATGGTATCAAAGGGTGTTACAGATTCAATATGTTCGGTAATAATTCTGGACTGAGTGATGCTGTTCTCCACAACCAGAACTGTATTTTTGGTTTTCACCTCGGACATTACAGTGCCCCCATTCTGTGCAAAAAATTAGTTAATGAAAATTACGCTGGCAGAATAAGCCGTGAAAAAAGATTTAGGCAAGTCAAAACAGTTACAAAGAGTTATAAATAGATGACGAAGTTACGACAATACAACGTTTAGTCTGTCAAAATACGTCCGCCGTAGGTTTCTATTACCTCATCAGTATCTATGGGATCGCAGGCCCCTGAGGAAGCATTTCGGATCGCTTCATCCACTTTTCGCTTATGTTCAAGGTGCAGATCCAGATCTTCAGTTGCATTGCGGGGAGCCTGTGATTCCCGGAATTCTTCAACATTTGCACCAACAACAGCAACTCCCACCACCGCAGCAGTTCCCCAGATACATCCGGACAATATTCCCGATAAAACAGCTATGAGCATCAAACCGGTAATAAATGAAATTACTTTTCTCATGTAGATATTAGTTCCCGGAACGTCCATAAAGATCCTCAAAGCGCTGGATATCATCTTCGCCCAAGTAGCTTCCGGTCTGGACTTCAATCAACTCCAGATCTATCTTTCCGGGATTCTGCAACCGGTGTTTGATACCAAGAGGAATATACGTGGATTGATCCTCCTGAAGCAGAATATCATCTTCGCCGATTGTCACCTTTGCGGTCCCTTTGACCACCACCCAATGTTCTGCGCGATGGTGATGCATCTGCAAAGACAATACACCTCCGGGTTTGACGACAATCCGCTTAACCTGAAACCTGTCCCCCTTGTCCACGGTTTCATACGATCCCCACGGCCTATAAACCCGCTGATGAACAGTGGCTTCATCGCGCCCCTGAGCAATCATTTTAGCTACAAGATCAGAAACCTCCTTCCCCCGGTTTCTATCGGCAACAAGCACTGCATCCGAAGTTTCAACTACAACAACATTGTTTATCCCGACTACCCCGAGCAGTCTCTCGGAAGAATATAGAAAACTGTCACTGACATTGCTTGTGACAACATCCCCAGTGATGACATTGCCTCCTTCATCGGGACGGCTTTCTCTCATCAAAGAATCCCATGAACCGATATCCGACCAGCCTCCATCAAATGGGACAACTGAAAGGTTATCCACCTTTTCCAGTAGTGCGTAATCAACGGATCTGGCAGGACAGGACAGAAAACTCTGTTCGTCCAAACGAATAAAATCCAAATCGGATCTGGCCTCAGCCACGGCAATCGAACAGGCTTTATAAATTTCAGGTTCTAATAAATTCAACTTTTCCAGATAAACATCCGGGCTTAATAAAAATATTCCCGAATTCCAGAAATAATCTCCGCAATCAACATACTTTCGGGCGGTCTCAAGATCCGGTTTTTCTACAAATTCCCTTACCGGTCGTGATTTCATATTGCTTTGCCCACTGCCACCCCGGATGTATCCGTAAGCAGTTTCAGCTCTATCAGGGACAATTCCGAACAGAACAAAATCTCCCCGGCGCGCATCATCAACCCCCTGCTCCACCGCGATGTTGAATTCAGCAGGATTATCCAGCTTATGATCTGAAGGCATAACCAGCATCAACGCTTCAGGATATTTTTCCATAATATGAAAAGCAGCAACAGCTATAGCGGGAGCAGAATTACGACCTTCCGGTTCAAGATAAATTGCCTCAGGCTCCACCTGAGCAAGGCGCAACTGCTCTGCCACCATGAACCGATAGCTTTCATTGCATACCACTACAGGCGGCTGAGCCGAGCCCAAAAATCTACCACGGCGAACAGTCTCCTGCAGCAAAGATCTGTCCCCGCTAAGATTAAGCATCTGCTTGGGATAGGACTTTCTGGACAACGGCCAGAGACGAGTACCGCTTCCGCCGGATAATATTACAGGTATGATCATCGCTTTTCCTTGCCGAAGCAGCTTACATGCGGATTCACATTACACCCATTTTATAATGCAAAACCAGAACGAGGAATACACTCTCGCCCTTGACTCTGCAAACCGCAAATATAGATTAATAATCTACAGTACATAACAAGAAACACCAAGCGGAGAGAGTACCTACTTACTAATATAATTCGATTTTAAAAACTTTTGAATAATAAAAATTTGTTTCTGTAGATATAACAGAATTAATCATGAACTTGCTTTAAGAATATTCCCCAAAAAACAAGTAGCCGTCGGTTTTATAATTGATTTATATACGCATATTTTGGCATTGATATAAAAGAACGCACTTACTAAGGAAATATGTTTTAAATAAACAAAAGCCTACAACATTGAATGTTTTTACTGTAAAATATTTTTCGAGTGATTTTAAATCAAATATACGTTTTTAGATGGGCATTATATACCCGAAACTTCATATTGCATGTGCAACTTAAAAATATGTTGTGCAATAAGCTTTTCTGAAACACCTAAAAAAAAATAATTTAAAGTCAGTTACTTTAACTTTTATTTCCTGTCTCTGCACTTCTACATATATATAATACCAAAAAAGATGAAAACTTACCTAATCTGTTTGACAGCTATAACAAACTACTTTATCCATATTTTCTCAGACAACAAATTAGTGATAAAATAATCATTAAAGGAGATATCAAGTGGAAGATTATTTGAAAGAAGCTTTGGAGATAGTCAAAGCACAGGCTAGCGTTAGAACCATGAGTGAAGAAGAAATGACCTCCATGGTCCGCAAGCTGTCCGCGGGCATTCAAGCTATTGCTGAAAACACCATCCCTGCACAGGAAGAAGCCCCCGCATGTGACCCTAAAAAATCCATCAAGGAAAAATCAATTGTTTGTTGCGAGTGTGGTAAATCCTTCAAGATCATTACCAAAAAACACCTTGCTTCTCATGGTCTCACCCCTGATGAATACCGTGAAAAATACGGCTTGAAGAAAAAATCTCCGCTGGTTTGCAAATCCCTCCAGCGTGAGCGCCGTAAAAAGATGAAAGAAATGAAACTCTGGACCAAGCGCGGCCAATAGACTTTTATTCAAGTATCTTAAAGGGGGGCCGTCTACACGTTAGGCGGCCCCCTTCTTTTTTATCTTTCCGACACTTTTCACAGCAAACATTCTGGTATAAGAATTTGTTATTCCGTAAAGATCAGTATAACCTTTTTTAATCAGTAATGATCCATGAATAGAAGAGACTTCCTTAAACACATCTGCGCTGCCTCCGCTGCTGTCATGCTTGGCGGCCCCCCGCTTACTGCATCCGCAGCGAAGAAAAAACTCAGTGTCAACGAAAAGGATCTCAAAGACTACCTTCATATCATGGCCAACTTTGACAAGCCGCAGCCAACAGACTTTGTACTTGATGCAGAACATCTGTCCCTGCTGAACTCCACCCTTAAAAGACTGCGGCGAGTCCAGCGGATTGTAGGCTACGGCAACTACTGCACCATAAGCTTTGACCAAACCCTCAAAGTCGGGCGCAACTACTCTTCAGTCGGCATCTTCACAAAAGATGAAATTGATTTCCTGGATTCAACGTTTCACTTTGATGCATCTCTTTACGGATTCTATGGTCAGAAACCGGTCAGCTCGCTTACAGCAAAAACACCCGGCAAAGAACTGATTAAAATCCCCAGAACCGGCAACTACCTGTTTAGGGGAGCTCCTCATGAAAAATATCTCAAAATAAAAAAAGAACTGGGTAAAGATGTATACCTGACTTCAGGCGTCCGTGGCTTGATGAAACAGTTCATTCTCTTTTTGTCCAAGGCATCAGCCAACAAGGGAAACCTTTCCCTTGCCTCCCGTTCGCTTGCTCCTCCAGGATATTCATACCACGCTGTGGGAGACTTCGATGTAGGCGAAAAAGGGCTGGGAGCCGCCAATTTCAGTTCTAAATTTGCTGACACTACGACCTGCACCAGACTTCAGGAACTGGGTTATTTAAAACTTCGCTACCCGGAAAAAAATCTGCTCGGCGTAAGGTTCGAGCCTTGGCATATCAAAGTCTGACCTGCTTCTATTAGCGGGGATGAATAGCTAAAGTTTTTCTTCTGCCTGCACGATACTGTATACATCTGGAAAGCTTGCGCGTTTACTTTGCCATGAAAAATGGATAATTGTATTCTATTGGAGTGCCACACGAACAATAACTGAACGGGTTTGTCAGTATGAGTAAAATTCTGCAACAGGATGAGGTTGATGCTCTGTTAAGAGGCCTTTCAGGTGGAGAGGTTGAAACTGAGCAGGACATACCGGATGACGATTCCGGAGTTGTTTCATTTGACCTTGCCAACCAGGACCGCATCATCCGCGGCCGTATGCCTGTTCTTGAAATTGTTAATGACCGCTTCGCGCGCCTGGCCACAAACAATCTGGCCAACACCATGCGCAAAAGGGTTGATATCAACCCGATCTCCATCGATATGTCCAAATTCGGTGATTTCATGCGCTCGCTTCCAGTTCCTACTTCTTTGTCCATTTTCAAAATGGACCCCTTGCGGGGCAACGCAATTCTTGTTGTTGACTCCCGACTGGTATTCGCCCTTGTTGAAAGTTTCTTTGGCGGTTCAGGTTCTCAGCCAAAGGTTGAAGGGCGGGATTTCACCCCGATTGAGCAGGCTATCGTAGACCGTGTGGTTAAAATTGCCCTTTCAAATCTGGAAGATTCATGGCGCCCTGTGCATGAGGTTCACCTTGAACTGGTTCGTTCAGAGGTAAACCCGCAGTTTGCAGCCATTGTTCCTCCATCTGATGTTGTCGTCGTCATTACCTTTGAGGTTGAACTCGAGAACGCCATCGGCTCACTCATTGTCTGCCTGCCTTACTCCACTCTTGAGCCTATCCGGTCCAAGTTGCACGCCTCGTTTCAGTCAGAACGCCTTGAAATCGACCATGTCTGGGTCAGCCGTTTTAAAGAGCGACTCCTTGAGACTCCGGTCGAATTACTGGTTCGCCTTGGCAAAACCAAGATCACCGGACGCCAACTGCTTAATCTTGAAGAAGGAGATCTGCTGTTACTGGACACAGACGAAGAAGATCTTCTTGAATGTGAAGTCGGCGGAGTACTCAAATACCTGGGAACTCCGGGACGAGTAAAAGCCAACCGGGCTTTCCAGATTTCACAGGCAATTGAACCCAAAATGACCTAGATCCAAACTCGCAAAAAAAGCCCTTGCGTGAAGTTCACACAAGGGCTTTTACTTTAAAATCTTGCCAATAAACTACAGTCTACTTACAAAAAGCATTCTTATCGGGTGTCCGGGTTTGTTAACCATTTCACTCTGAATAACTCTATAGGAATGGTAATCCAGTGAAGAACATAGTTCGCGCACTGCGATATCCTCTTCCTCCCCGCCGGGATGACCGGCATAAATAGCGACACAGAGCATGCCGCCCTTCGCAAGTATAGCAAGAGACGCCTCAATGGCTTCAAGAGTGGTTTCAGAACGGGTTATCACGCTCTTGTCACTACCTGGAAGAAAACCCAGATTAAACATGATTACGTTTACCTTTCCATGATACTCCTGAGGGACAGCCGTGAGCATATTCTCATGCCCGGTATGAAAAAGGCTCCAGTTCTCGGGCACACACTCTTCGTTCAACCTTGCTTCAGTCTGTTTAATAGCATCGGCCTGAACATCAAAACCAAAGACATGACCTTCACAGCCAACCTGACGGGACAGAAAAACAGTATCATAGCCGTTGCCCACAGTGGCATCAACTGCTATCCCTCCCGGCTCCAAGGCTTCACACAGAATACATTTTGCGAATGAAAGAATATTGTTGGCAATCATAAAATTCTAGAACCGTAAATATTTAGACAGGTTTCCGGACTTGCTGAACTGCCTCTCGGTACTGCCGAAAGTTGCACTTCCACTTATCTGATATGAGGACTGGGGAAGATTTTTCCAATTCAAAGTGGCTGTTCCCTTTGCCGTAACAGGAATAGGCTGCCCACAGCTGAATGAATTCAGCTGAAACTGGTTGCCAGCAAGAACCGCATTGACATTTACGTCTTCAGCAATAAGGCCGCCGGGGATCTCGACCTGATCCGAACGCACAACAAGACTTCCTGTACGAGGGGGCTTGCCCCACTCAGGAAAGCCAACATCGGAAGTGATACGCACCTTTCCACCAAGGCCATCCATGCGGACCAACTTTGCAAGATCTACTCCCCCGCTAAGAGTCAGGGATTTCGTCTGAAAAAGTCTGGCGGAAAGAGTCGGACCGGTTTTAACACGAACCTCGACAAGGGGTGAAAAACCTACATCAAAGCCAAGCTGTGGAATGGTTATTACAATTCCTTTCTGAGTGGTGACAAGGACGTTGGTCACTTCAAAAGAAAGTGGACCTGCACTGATAAAATCTCCCCACTGAATTGTCGCTTTGGAAATCTTCGTATCAGCAATCTTGAAAATCTGAGACCACACAACTTCCCAGGGCATAAATAAGAATGCACCAAGTACTAGCCCGGCCAGATACAGGAAAAAACGTCCGATAATTCTTTTGAATGAAAACTTAAATGAAAATTTAGGGATGAACTTCATGAAACCGGCCTACCTGCTCAGAATAACCTGCACATCTGCCAGCTCAGGCGAGTCCAGTCTGTGGTTTATATTGAAATTGGTCACGTTGAGGCCGCCGCGAACGTTAAAATCACGCAGCAAGGCTACGAGTTCAGGCAGATTGATGGACTCAAGAATAACCTGCACCCCCTGTGCGGAGTTGATCCCGGCCTGCAAAGGACGAAGCGAACTGAGCCTACTGTCCAGCCCCAGATCACGTATAACCTGCTGGGCAGCGGTCATGGGCTCGCGATCAATCAACGCTCCACGGGAGGATTCTCCGGCCTTGAGCTCTTCCACCAGCGGAACTGTTTTGGAATATTTCTGCTTGGCAGTTAAAACGGTTCGCATGGCCTTTGTCTGGGACTCATGCAGCCCGGACCAGATCATGAAAAGTATCAAAGCCCATCCCGCAACAAGAGCGGCGAAGAAAAGCTTTTGTTTCTCAGCAGGCCAGTCCTGCCAGATAAAAAATCTTTCCAGATCCATTATGACACCTGCACAGATTCAAATTTCTTCATAATTAACGATTGTACTCAGCCCTTAGACTGATGCTGACTCCGCCTTCAACGTTGGTCGCCTGCTCAAGGACAAACTTAAACTGATTGCTCGCAGACAGCTTTTCCATCATAGAGTCAATTTCTTCATAACTGGCGACCTTGCCACGAATATTACCCGACTCCGGTCCCAGATTAATACCTTCAATCTCAATCCCTACTGGCGCACTTTCACTCAGGATTGAAATAAGCCCGAGGACGTCTACACCGCCACCCTGACCGGCTCCGCTTTTAAGCTGATCCAGCTTATATAGAATCTTTCCATAAGGATCGGACCCGGGATTGGGCCCCAGGGCGCTTACGTAAAGCTCTTTAAGCTTTCCGCGCCACTCCGTAGCATGATCATTACTCTGCTGCCAGCGATGATACTGCCCGACAATGAAAAGAAGACCGATAAAAGTCACCAGCACGGCGGCTGCGACATACGGCTTTAGATCAATTGATACGGTTTTATCGGATACTGACTTTTTACCGGTTGTAAGGTTGATTCTGGCCCAGCGAACCTTTTTCGCGGCAAAGATGGAGCAGGCTTTAGCAAGGCTGATCTCCTCTGGATCTCCATCAAGCCCCAGACGTTCAAAGCGATTACTGAATTCTTCTTTTGAACCGCGAAAATATGTCAGCTCTTCTCCGGATGCCAGTATACGCATCCCTCCCTGCCCTTTCCAGCTCCAGACAGAAAGCCCTTCGGCAACAGCAGCACGCCAGCAAACGGCAAAAGACGTGGTGAGTACACTTGCCTTTGCAAGTACATCACGGTGCCGTTCCAGAAACTGATTCAAAAGATCATGAGAAGTATAACCAAGAACGGCATTTCCGGAGGGTTTCAGTACACTGAAACCTCCTTCCGGCATCGGAAAAGAGTAATTCATCTGCATCATGGTGGCAGATTTGGCATGGCGGGACTTAATTAACCCTTTCGGCTTGAAAAAGAAGAAAAGCGGATCCGGCAACAGGGCGACCACTGGATTTCTGTTTTTTTCCGGAGGCTCCTGCGTTTCAGACAGGTTCTCTCCGTCAAATTGCATCCAATGATGATCGTGTCCCCTAAAGGCGAGTATATATACTATTTTCTTTGCGGCCATTTATGGCTCTTTCCTATACCTGCTAGCAGGATTTTTGTCTATTTATCGTCCTATGTGCATTTACACAAAGCTGCTATTCACTACTTTCGAATGTAACAGACACATCATTTTGGTATACCAAAGTCGGCATCTGTGTTTCAAAAGTGCTCGGCCGTGAAATGATATATCTTTTCACCACCCTGCATCCCCCTTTTTCAGCTACAACCACAGCCTCGAAATTATCGGACTTGACTGTCAGGTACTCAAGCATATCCTTATACAGCTGAGAATCCGCCTGAATCCCGACAACAGATAGGACCTGACTCAAGTCGGTAAAGCCTCTTGTTCTGCGCCAGTGAAGCAACTGATCAACTTTTTTGCCCAGCTTGGGGAAATATGCAAGCAGGATATCCCGGGATGCAAAATTTATATTAACCTTGCCCTCATTACCCCAGACAGTAAATGTTTCGTTAATCCAGTCCCGATCAAATTCCCCCCAGCCGTTCACAAGCAGGACCTCTTCCGGACTTTTCAAGTCCACACCTGTTGGACCATATGAAGGGTACTGTGAATCGTAAAAAAAATTATCAAACTTTTTCAACTTTTCATTTGTCTTTTTCCCCGTCCATACCCCCATGCTCCCTACCAGTCTTTTTACATCCGACCCGCCAGGAAGTATCCGCTGCATAATTTTTAAAATCTTATTAACATCCTGGATTCTGGCCAGGGCATTAAGATTGATCTTCGCGTTGCAGGGAAAAATAACCAACCGCCCGTTTTCAAAGTCAATATCCCGAGCCCAGTCTTCCTTGGCTGTATCGGAGAATGGAGTTTTATCATCTCGCAAAGCATCATAGGCCAGAAACAGAGCTTCTTCCGCCACAAAATTTGCTTCATATTCACTTCGGACCCGGGAAGCCTCCACAGCTCCTCTGGTGCTTACTTCAATTGTCATCAGAGTAAGTCCAGAAAGAGCCATAAACAGAACAAGAACTATGACCAGAACAACGCCTCTGGAGCTTTTTTCCCTATTACTGGTTTGCATACGGGACCCTTTCAACCAAAAGTACTCTTTGACCATCCTCAAAATTCAATTCCAAACGAAGTGCTTTAATTCCGGAATTACCCTGCACGGCTCTATTCTTAAACTGCACGGAAGCAACCCATGCACCTTTTTCACCATCAAAAAACTCAAGCCTCCAGGACTTAAGGCCTCTTAAAAAGAAAAAGGAGGATTCGTAATGCATCGCAGGATTCTCTTCATGCCTGCGAATCATATTTGCAGAGAGGTCCCATCTGGCCTCAACCTGAACCCCGCCATCAATCAAAAAGTTATTGCTCGTAGGCAGGCCAAAACCGGAATCCTCTACATAGATCCCTTTTCCGACTACAATATTCTGCAGGTCTCGATGCAGGATCCTGCGCAGTGTGAACATTCTTGAAGAAAGCCCGGCACTGGAACGGACCACCTCATTGTTGGTTACTGATTGCCCAAGTACCATAGCCACCATGCTCATCAGAAGACCGGAGAGGACCAGTCCTATCAGGACTTCAATAAGGGAAAAGCCTTTTTGGTGACCGCAATAGGACCTCTGATAAAGGGGATCAATTCTCATCAACGGTTCCTGCCCTTATGGGAAACTCTGTAAACAACCCAGTCCAGAGTATATTCACCGCTACGGGTTTCCAATGTGTAGTACCCGATCCCTGAAGAGGAGACCGTCTCAAGAGCAAGTCTGAAATTGCCTTCCGGGGGTCCAGGCCATGGAATCCATCCGGAAGAGACCACATTGAGTCCCTCAGGATATTTTTGTGCAAGAATATCCTGTGAAAGATTAAGTACGTCCCAAGAGTCTTTTGAAGCCTGCGCCATCAGGGCACTCTGCCGCTGAACACCCAGAAAACTCATGGACAATGTTGCGGCAATCGTCAGCGCAACGATGATCTCGATCAAGGAAAAACCGCTCTTTTGAGGCATGTTACATTTCCCCTAACCGAACTGATAATGGATCAAGGACAAGTGTGAGCCCATTGGCAAGCACCAATCGGACTTCGTCACTGAACCCCTCAGGATAGATAGTAAAGTCCACGCCTTCATTATCGATAGGATCTTCATTGAAATGACCGCTGGAAACAGCATCAGGGAGTTCTGCTTCCTCGCCATTCCAATATACCGCCCCTTTTTCAAAGTTAATGTATACTATCTGACGGGTATCAGTTTCAACTGCCTTATTGCGTGCTTCATAAATCAGTGCATTGACCAGACTGACTTTATCCTCTTCGTTGTCCCCGGCAAGATCAAGATTGGGCATGAGCGTAAACCAGCCCATGCCCACTATAAAAAGAACAATCAGAAGTTCAATAAAAGTCAGTCCTCCCGAACGGGAACGGACAGCCTGATCAGACATTGACTATACCCGGCCTATTCCCAGCTTTTGATATCGGCGTCGTAATCTTCTCCGCCTTCCATTCCGTCAGCACCAAGGGAGATGAGCTCATAGGGGCGTCCGTTTTCACCGGGGCTTCTGTAAATAAAGTCATATCCCCATGGATCAACCGGAGCGGTTGCTGAGTCAAGATAGCCGCCCTTACGATAATTCCGGGGCACAGGACGAGTTTCAGGCTTGGTAATAAGAGCCTGCAGACCCTGTTCAGTGGTGGGGTATCTACCGGTATCGAGTTTATAAAGTTTCAAAGCGGAATCAAGAGCCTTCATATCCATTTTACATTTAGTAACTCTGGCCTCGTTCGGTCTGTCCATGATCTTGGGTACCAGCATAGATGCCAGCAGACCGAGGATAACAATAACGATCATGAGTTCAATAAGGCTGAAGCCCCGCTGTCCATCCTTGCGGTCGGCAATACGAATCTTTCTTTTCTGCATATTTTCCTCTGCTAAACCTGATGTCTGCAATTATTAGTCCCTGATATCAACACGTCCGTCTTCAATGGAAGTCCAGTTCAGGGGAACCCGGACAGATATCCCTTCACGACGCGGAAGCATACCCCGGGATTTAAAATAATCATCCGGGCGTGCAACTTTCTTCCACCAAAGATAGTATCCTTTACTCGGTATATACCTACAATACAACCTTTGAAATTCTCGTTGGGCAACTGGCTCAGCCAGCGCAAAATTCTGGCCTCCGATTGAGAATGCATAGTCATTCTCAAAATCCACCTTCTTCCAGTCGGCAAGATCAGGATTAATCTTAAGTGGCATTCCTGTTGTTTCTGAATAAAGCCTGTATTCACCATCCACGTCCTTCACTCTCAAAAGACGGGCAGACCCGGAACGCTCAACCTGTAACTCAACCGGCTTGAAAAATACTTTACGAGACAACCTCTTGCGAGGAGAAAGATATGACAGGACTCCGTTCTTCACGGAAAAACCGCTGGTCTTTTCGTGATAGGATGAACGTGCCTTCCTACTCACATCCCAACGGAATTTCTCACCTTTCTCTGTGGTAATATTTAAATTTGGTCCATCTGCAACAACACTGCTGAACGGCCCTCCCTTTATCTTGAATTCAAAAATACGGCTCAGCTTCAGAGGGCTCCACATGTTTAACTGCCCAGTAACATCCACCGCCATCAGGATTCCTTCTCCATCTGAAAAGGACAGGGATAAAGGTTTATGAAGAAAACGATAAATCTGAGTCATTTTCCCTTCTGGGCTACCTACAAATAACCTTCTGGCTTCATCAACAACAGCCAGCCAGCTTCCTTTAGGGGAAACAGTAAACATATCCACAGTGCTGTTCAGGCTTACCCCGCGGACTCGGGCACATTCCTTGATCTTGAAAACTTCCACAACAGAGTTATCACCGGAAGTGGCGGCAAGAACATTGGACTGCGGAAACCATGATACATCATTTACAGGAGATGAATCAGTCTGCACCGCAGCACAGCCGGTTCCACCATAGATATTTACCACTCCGGTCTGAAAACCTGCTGCCAGAACATTTCCATGTTGTGTGTAAGCGGTAACGCGATCGGCAAGATTGACCAGCTCATTGCCTTCACTGAGTTGTATGTAATAATTCTCGGTCATATCTTCAGGAGGACGGTTATAAATACTGTCCAGTGATGAATACTGCTGTGAAGCGGAGTAGCTGACCAGATCTGCTAGAGTTGCTGGTCTTTTTTCCGCAAGTTGCGTAACGTCCAGACTGTCATCAGCCGAGAGAGAAGGTTCGTCAAAATCCGGAGAAATACTCTTTCCGCCTCCGCATCCCGCAATGGAAACAACTAAAAGAACCATACAGATGGCCAGATATTTCATATTCATAGTCATTTAGTACCACTTATTATTTTTCAGAAAATACAGTCCATATTAATTCAAATCAATCTTACATAAGGAAGTGTGTTAAAACAGTAGTGTCAAAAGTCAAGTTCACAGACAACTACGACTTGCCCAGACTTGATGTTTACGGCAAAAGGGGCTGAACGGTCACAACAATCTATCGGATAATTCATGCTTAAAGATCAAGATCAACAAAACCGGCTCTCTTCCAGGCAGACCGGATGGAAAAAAATCCTTGGAGAAATAAAAGGCAGTTGGAGAATCCCCCTGCTGGCCATATCTTATGTTCTGGCCTACGCACTGTTTGACCTTGCGGTGGACAGTGTTGTCCGGCAGTACATTTTCTGCATTGTCCTTGTTGTCTCTAGTTTATATTTTTCATGGCGCATCGGCGGCAGAGAAACCATGGCCTATGTTGGTTTCTTTAATATTTTCTTTGCTTTTATTTTCTCACGCCTGCTTTATCTGACCGGAAGCTTTTCCTCAAAACTCCTTTTAAGCCGTTCTTTCATGACACTTTACGTTGTGGCCATTGTATTCATGTTCATCATGACCAAACGCAAATCTCCCGCTGATGAAGAAAAAAAATCCAGAGAAAAATCCATTCGGGATGAACGTCAGAGAAGACGGCAGCTGGAATTGATGGTTGCCACCGAAAAGCTGACTGATGACATGATAGTTAAGGCAAACATGGTCAAAGATGAACTGATGGTTCTCCAGAATTCTTGGAAATCACAGATTCATACTATCATCAATGACCTGCCTAAAGTAAAAGAAAGGGAATTATACGAGCAGATTGTCACCCCGTTTGAAGAGAGCATCATTGAGCATCTTAGAGGTCTTGAAAACAGGCTTTCGTTCAAACCTCAACTGGTTGAACTTGACGAAATCGGTCGTGAACTTACTGATAAGCTGGAAAAAGACAGAAACAACTTCAAGAACCGCCTTAGTGCAAGTTTTGATTTCAGTGAATGGACAGGCCGTACTGAAGAGATTTTTGTAGACCGCTATAAGACATGGGAAATCCTACTCAATCTGATACGCAACAGCCAGACAGCCATGGAACTGCACCAGATTGCGCTGCTTCGGCAGGGACCTGATGCATTCAAAAATTTCAAACCCAAACTGGCTATAACGGCTGACATAGTAGAGAATAATGCCCGGCTTACAGTCACTGATACAGGAGGAGGAGCTGCCGATGACAGTCTCCCCTACCTATTCAAAAGAGCTGTTCCTTCAACCAAGCGTCAGGGACGCGAAATGGGACAGGGAACTGTTTTTGTAAAATTCTTCGGAGACAATATGGGCTTTGACATTTCAGCACGCAACACCGAAACTTTAGGCTCCAAAGGGCTTGAAGTCCAAATTCTTATACCCTTGGGAACTTTCGGTCCCGCAGGGGCTATTTCAGCAGGAGATCAATAATGACCCCGCAGCAGGAACAATATTTTTTCGTACTCGCCGATGATGATCCAAGACTCCATGAGTACACTGTCTCCATTCTTCAGGAAGGCGGCATCCTCGAAAAGCATGAGTCTTTTTATGACCCTGTGTCCTTCCTTGCTTTTTTGAAAGAATCAGAAGAAGAGCCGGATGTTATCCTGCTTGATGTTCATTTCGAAGGATCCGGTCTAAGCGGAGTAGATATTCTTCCTTATATTCGTGAGGAATACCCCTACCTGCCAGTTATTCTGCTGACCGGGATGGATGCTGAAGCCACAGATGAAGCACAGTCTGATGTGTTCACCTACTTCATTCCCAAACCGGTAACCGAAGACCACCTGCTGCGGATGCTCCATTTCTACCTTGGAAAGAGCAAGAAAACAGCAGAACAGGTCAACAAACTGATGTCTGAGATGGAGGATGTGAGAGGGTATCACCAGCTTCTGGAAGAAGAAGTAGAGCAGCTTCAGGATGAACAGCGCAGACTTGAAGAGCAGTCCCGTTCAACCAAAACCGACGGCAAAGGATTCGAAAAAGTCACTGAAATTCTTGAATCCCTGCTTACAAAGAGTGAAGCAATGCCCAGCTTCATCGCTGACCTGGAAAAAGTGTATTCAACACAGTTCAAACTTTTCAAAAAGGTGATTGAAACACTGATCAGATTTGATGTTCAGGACTCGGGAACTCCCGGCATGAACATTCACAAAGTAAAGGGCACTCAAAACGTTTTCAGCGCCAGACTATCCAGAAAAGTACGGTTGTTTTATTACAGCTCAGCTAAGAGCGTCAGAAAAAGGCTATTAAGATTAGACATTTACCACGACACCAAGGGTATGGACAAGTGGATTAAAAACAACTACCATTCTTACGCTGAAATAGAGGAGTAGGCCCCAGCGGCTTTTTCCGTTTAAAACAAAATGATTTGCCTACCTTTTTATGGGTAATTTTAGGATATATTATCGATATGGAGCTTAAAGCCACTAAATTTCCGGCATGGCTGTGGCCTTTAGCCTTCGGGCTGGGCACGGCCTATCTTGTCGCGTCTTTTATTCCGCTCCCAAAACCCACTGCACCACTTCTTGGTGAATCATTTACCACTGATGCAGCGGACAAAATTTCACGCGATGCCAAGATAGTCCTTGATAAAAACGTACTGGGCCTTGATAACCCTGCTGAAATTCAGAAAAAAGCAACTGTCACGCCAAGCACATGGCAGCTGGTGGGCATTTTCACCGGTGAAGTGGACATGGCTGTTTTCAGAATCAAAGGAGAAACCACCATCCTTCGTGAAGGCGAAGAGTATGAGGGCTGGACCCTTTTTGAAATCAAGCCGCAGTATGTAATCTGGAAGTATGGTCGTGAAGAAAAGAAAATAGCCATGTGGGATCAGGTTCAGGCGTTACAGCTGGTGCGCGGAAAAACTAACAAGATTATTGTTGAGCGTGCTCAGGCAAACGAAGTCCTTGAAGACCCCAACGCTTTTCTCAAACAGGCTCTCTTTAAACCGAACAGCAAAAATGGAAAGACCCAGGGCTTCAGGGTAACCAACATCCGCTCCAACTCCCTGCTTAAAAAGATGGGACTTGAGAACGGCGATGTTTTGATGCGCGTCAACGGAGAAATGATTACCGGCCCGACCAAACTTCTTCAGGTATACGGATCATTAGCCGGGGCCTCCGCAATTTATGTCGACGTTGAGCGTAAAGGCCAGATGCTCTCCCTTGTCGTCGAACTTAAATAGGAACACTGTCTTCAATGCCCACTTATCAATACCGCGCGGTTACTGCTGAAGGGAAAAAGAAAAAAGGCTATGTAGAAGCATCTTCACAATCAAAGGCTTTTGCCACCCTACAGTCCAAAGGGCTGATGCCCCTGCGCCTTGAGCAGGTGAAATCCGGACAAAAGAAGGAAAGCGCCACTGAATCACTGGCAGCTTCCATGTCCATGGGCGGGAAGATCAGGCTGGGAGAATCCTTTTATTATCTGGGGATCCTTATTCAGAGCGGGACAGCACTTGCACAGTCCCTTGACATGATGTCACGCATGACTGGCGGCAAGGCCAGCCGAACATGGATGGAAATCAGGGACTCGGTTCAGTCCGGGGAAAGCTTTTCATCGTGTCTTGCCAAATATCCGAAGATTTTTCCACAAGTCTACGTTGGAATGGTTCAAGTTGCAGAATCCGTAGGTAAACTAGGTGATGTCCTTGAAAACATAGCCAAGTATGAAGAGGAACGAGCTGAAGTCAGTGGCAGACTGATGACTGCGATGGTCTATCCCGTTGTAATCCTTCTTATCGGTATGGGAGCCGTCTACTTTCTGCTTTCAGAAGTCCTGCCCAAAATTACAGGTATTTTCAAAGCAGCCAAAGGGGAACTGCCCACCTCGACCAAAATAGTCGTTGCGCTGGGCAATACTCTTGAAAGCCTGGGCCCCATGGCCCTGCTTATCCCGCTGTGTATAATTCTGGCATTAGTCAGTGCCTATAAATCCGTCCCCAAATTCAGAGAAAAAGTGGACGAACTTTTCTGGAAACTGCCATTGGTGCAGAAAAGCACTCTTGCACGCTTTTCAGGGATTCTCGGATTCCAGATCAATGCCGGAATCCCCCTTGTTCAGGGAATGGAAAGCTCCGCAAACGCTGTTAATTCAACCTTTTTTAAAAAGAAAATCGCAGAAGCACGCGAAGAGGTAGCCACAGGACGCTCTTTGAGCTCCGTACTGGCCGAACAAAAGATCTACCCCGATATATACATCCTTACCCTCACTGCCGGACAGAAATCCGGGGAGCTGGGTAAATTCCTTCAGCGTATGGGAACTATTTTCGAACGCGATGTCGATAACTTTATGAAACGGGTGGTGGCACTGGCAGAGCCTATGCTGCTTCTGTTCATCGGCATGCTGATCGCTTTCATCGTTGTAGCAATTATGGGCCCGATCTTTGATCTCACCTCTCTCGTCAAGTAGGATACAGATGACTGAAAAGCAACTTTCGGATTTCATTAAGAGAGGCCGCGAAGTTCTTGAAATTGAAGAAAAAGGACTTGCCGCAATCCGTAAGGATCTCGACCTCAACTTTGCAAAAGCAGTAGAAATTCTCGCTGGCTGCAAAGGGCGGGCAGTGATAACAGGACTCGGCAAATCAGGACTTGTCGGCCGCAAGATAGCAGCCACTATGTCCTCTACCGGAACCCCCTCATTTTTTCTGCATCCAGTAGAGGGAGCTCATGGGGACCTCGGCATGGTCAGAGCGGAAGACGTGGTAATAGCCATTTCCAACAGCGGCGAAACCGACGAACTCAACTCCCTTCTGCCTGCTATCCGGTCTTTCGGAACCAGAATAATTTCAATTACCTCGGAAGCTAAATCCACGATGGGAAAACTTTCCGATGTAGTAATCAAGACCAAAGTTCCCTGCGAAGCCTGTTCACACGGACTGGCTCCTACAGCTTCCACAACTGCAGCCCTTGCAATAGGCGACGCCCTTGCTGTCTGTCTCATGGATCACAAGGCTTTTGACAGCAAGGACTTCAAAAGATTTCATCCAGGAGGCTCACTTGGCCGCAGGCTGACCCTGTGCATCAGTGAACTTATGCATAAGGATAATATTCCGACTACAGCAAAGTCATCCCCCCTGAAAACAGCCCTCGCCGCTCTGGATAAGGGAGGTCTCGGTCTGGTGGCTCTTACCGATGAAGGCAAACTCAGCGGGGTTATAACAGACGGAGATGTTCGCAGGATGGTATGTGCCGGAGATTTCAATATAAACATCAGCGCCAGTGAAGTCATGATTGAAAATCCATTGCGAATAACACCGGACATGTCTGCCGCACAGGCACTCGATATCATGGAGTCCAAAGAAATTACCGTACTGCCGGTGGTCGATGAGGATGGTGTAATTACTGGGATGATTCACCTGCATGATCTGCTGGGCAAAGGCCATCTTAAATTTTCAGAAACCGGACGGGATTAAGCCCTGGAGGCATAGACTGTAATGTGTGGAATTGCCGGCTTTATAGATTTTACTCATTCATTCGATGCAAACAACCTTGAACGCATTGCCCGTAAAATGGGTGATGCTCAGAACATGCGCGGACCGGACGGGTCCGGGCAATGGTCAGATCCTGAGTGGGGCATCGGCATAGACCACCGGCGTCTGGCCATTATTGACCTGACAGCAGAAGGGGTGCAGCCCATGCACTCCAGTTCCGGACGCTATGTAACCGTATTTAACGGCGAAATATATAATTACCGTGATCTTCGGGCAGAGCTTGAACAGACTGAAGGCTTTCCGGGGTGGCGAGGTCATTCCGACACCGAAGTCATGCTTGAGGCCGTGGAACAATGGGGCTTTGAAACAGCTCTTCCCCGTTTCAGCGGAATGTTTGCCATTGCAATATGGGATCGTGAAAAAAGGTGCCTGTATCTTGCCCGGGACCGCATGGGTGAGAAACCTCTATATTATTCGAAACAGGGTAACCACTTTCTGTTCGGCTCCGAGCTTAAGGCCTTGATGGGCTATAAGAAATATTTCAAACGAGAGATCGACCGCGATTCACTTGCTGCCTATCTGCGTTACAATTACATCCCTGCTCCGCGAACCATATTCAAAAACACATTCTGTCTCATGCCCGGGACTTGGACCTGCGTAAAAGCTGACGGAGAAATCATTCAGTCACGCCAGTACTGGTCATTACTGGACTGTGCTCTTGAAGCTGAACAAAAAATATTCACTGCATCGGACAATGCTGTAATCGAAACCCTCGAAGATCTGCTTTTAAAAGTTATTGAACGAGAAATGATTGCCGATGTGCCTCTAGGGGCCTTTCTTTCGGGTGGAATAGATTCATCACTTATCGTCGCTCTGATGCAGCAATGTGCTTTAGCTCCGGTGAAAACCTTTACAATCGGCTTTGATGACGAAGCATACAATGAAGCCGAAGACGCTAAACGGGTCGCCGCACACATTGGAACCGAACACACAGAACTATATGTTTCCCCGCAGGATGCGCTGGACCTGATCCCACGCATCCCGCACATCTGGGATCAACCCTTTTCCGACGCCTCACAGATCCCGACTCATCTGGTCTCGGGGATGACCCGCGAACACGTTACCGTAGCCCTGTCCGGAGACGGGGGAGATGAACTTTTCGCCGGCTATAACCGTCATTTCAAAGGCTGTTCAATATGGAACAGGTTAAAACACATACCTGCGCCAATACGCACACTTGCAGCCAAGACCATTTCCCGAATTTCTCCGGAAAGCTGGAATAAAGTATTTAAAATGTACGAACCTGTTCTGCCTGAAAGCATGCAAATGCGTCTTCCCGGGCAGAAGCTGCACAAGCTTTCGGATGTGATGGCTGCAGGATCAGCCGTGGAATACTACCGCAATCTGACTTCCTGCTGGCTGGAGCCTCATAGGATTATCAAGCACGCAGAAGAGCATTTAAGCCCGTTCATGTTTTCTGAAAAACAACCTACACAAGGCAATCTCACTGCCTGGATGCAGTTCATGGACGCAGCTACCTACCTGCCGGACGATATTCTTACCAAAGTGGACCGTGCAGCAATGGCCGTAAGCCTTGAAACACGCGCACCGTTTCTTGATCACGAAGTGGTTGAATTTTCTCAGCGCCTTCCCATGCATTTACGGGTACAAAACGGTAAATCCAAATATGCATTACGCAAAATTTTATACAAATATGTTCCTCAGGAGCTGATAGAAAGACCCAAAATGGGTTTTGGCATCCCTATAGACAGCTGGCTTCGGGGCCCGCTCAAAGAATGGGCAGAAGGACTGCTTTCCATCAAACGTCTGGAACGGGACGGTTTCTTCAACGAGGGTCACATCCGACTTGCATGGAATGAGCACATGACCGGGGAGAAAGACAACCAGTATAAGATATGGAATATACTGGTCTTTCAATCGTGGTGCGACCACTGGGAAATACAGGGGTAATTCTTCAACTTGGCAACAGAATCTGTTTGAACCGTTTTTGAATGAGAATGCAGTGTGGACCTTGCACAATAAAGCACTGCTCGGCGGAGCATAGTATATGAAAATTGCAGTTATCGGCGGGTACGGTCCATCACTCATCAACTTCCGGGGATCTATGCTCAAAGCCATGAAAGAATCCGGACACGAAGTCTACGGCATCGCCCCGCAGGACTATCCTGAAGTTCCTGAAAAACTCAGTGCCATGGGCATCAAATACATCGAGGCTCCAATTAAACGGACCGGAATGAATCCGGTACGGGATTTATTGACTGTGTTCGCCCTAAGCAGAATTCTTTGGAAGCTGAAACCTGACGTAGTACTTTCCTATACTATCAAGCCGGTGATATACGGCTCAATTGCTGCGCGCCTTGCCGGAGTTGATAATATCTATTCCATGATCACCGGGTTGGGCTATGCCTTCGGGCAGACTTCCGGAAAGCGCGGTTTGCTTTTCAAGCTGGTTAAAGCAATGTACCAAACCGGCCTTTATTTCAACAAAGGGATAATGTTCCAAAATCCGGATGACCGCGCACTGTTTTTGGAACTCGGTATTATCGGCCGAAACAAAAACACGGAGATAACCAACGGCTCCGGGGTGGATATGAAACACTTTGCCTACACTCCGGTACAAAATGAACTGCCGTCTTTTCTATGTATCTCCCGCCTGCTTAAAGAAAAAGGGGTTCGAGAGTTTGCCCGCGCCTCCATGCAGCTCAAAAAGAAATACCCAGAAACAAAATTTCGCCTTGTCGGACCACATGACCACAGCCCGGATTCAATCAGAGAGGATGTAATCTCCAACTGGCAGGCAAACGGAGTGGAATGTATCGGTCCTGTAGACGATGTGCGCGATGAACTGAAAAAATGTACCGTTTATGTTCTTCCCTCATACAGAGAAGGAACTCCCAGATCCGTGCTTGAAGCAATGGCGACAGGAAGAGCCATCGTAACAACTGACACAGCCGGATGCAGGGAAACAGTCACTGATGGACTTAACGGGTACATGGTCCCGGTCAAGGATGTCGATGCTCTTGCGAAAGCCATGGAACGGTTTATTACCCAGCCATCTCTGGCTAAAAGTATGGGTGAAGCATCCCTTGATTACGCGACTGAAAAATATGACGTTAACAAGGTCAACAAAACCATCATGAATTTCATGGGACTTTAGATTATGACAACAAAAAGATTTTTTGACCTTACGGTTTCCATTACAGCTTTGATTCTTTTTTTACCGATATTGATCGGTGTAGCAATTGCCATTCACAGAAAAATGGGCGGCGGGATCTTTTTTATCCAGAGAAGACCGGGACTGCACGGCAAACCATTTAATATTATCAAGTTCAAAACCATGTCCGATGCACGGGACAAACATGGGAAACTCCTGCCAGACTCAGAAAGATTGAGCAGATTCGGCCGGATACTCCGATCAACCTCTCTTGATGAACTGCCGGAGCTGATAAACGTTATCCTTGGAGACATGTCACTGGTCGGCCCGCGTCCTCTGCTTATGCAATATCTTGAACGTTACACCCCAGAGCAGGCCCGCAGACATGATGTTCTTCCCGGAATAACCGGCTGGGCTCAGGTCAATGGTCGCAATGCCATCTCATGGCAGGACAAGTTCAACCTCGATGTCTGGTACGTGGATAACCATACTCTCCTGCTTGATATAAAAATAATTTTCATGACCGTGGCCCGTGTCTTCAAACGGGAAGGCATCAGTCAGCCCGGGCAGGCAACGGCCCAGGAATTCATGGGAAACGATAATAAGGGAAGCTGATGAAAAAAATTATTATCATGGGTGCCGGTGGACACGGACAGGTCGTAGCCGACGCACTTTTATTGATGGAACATGCCGATCCTGTAGCTTTTCTCGATGAAAACCCCAAAATTACCGGCACCGAAATTATGGGGATTCCGGTTCCCGGCGGCATCACCCAGTTGAGCAGTATTGAACATGATGGAATTGTTATAGCTCTAGGAAATAACAGCCTGCGCAAAAAAATTTTCAATAAACTCAAGCTGGCCGGTGAAAATCTTTTTACGGTTATCCACCCTTCAGCCATTATTGCACCTGATGTTCAGATTGGGGAAGGCTGCATGATTCTAGCCGGAACAGTAATAAATACCGGAGCAGTCATCAAAAGCAATACCATTATCAACACCAACGCCACAATTGAGCACCACAACAGAATCGGTCCCCATGCTCATATCGCTCCAGGTTCAACTCTTGGCGGAGAGGTGATCGCGGAACAGGAAAGCATGATCGGTATTGGCTCAACAGTACTGCCGAGAGTCAGGGTGGGCAAAAAATCCGTTCTTGGCGGAGGATCTACTGCAATTAAGGACATTAAAGAGGGGCAGACCGTTGCGGGATGCCCTGCCCGTCCACTTAAAACACAGTAGTTTAACAATCATTGTCAGTATTTCTAAAGTATTATCACGAAGCTGTACTTAAGTTTTAAAATATAATATCAGACCCGTTGATGACATTTAATTTCATACTTAAAGGAAGTCAGGCTGATGTCTGAAATCAATAACAAACGCATTTATCTCTCCCCTCCACACATGGGAGGAACAGAACAGGATTATGTCCGGCAGGCTTTTGAAAGTAATTTCATAGCTCCCCTAGGCCCCATGGTTAACGGGTTTGAAAAAGATTTTTCAGCGCTCAGCGGATTTGAACACTGTGCCGCCCTTTCCAGCGGAACAGCTGCGCTCCACCTTGCCATGCATATTGCTGGAGTGGGACCTGGAGACATTGTTCTTGCCTCCTCACTGACTTTCATAGGCAGTGTCAGCCCGGTTACTTTTCTCGGAGCAGAGCCTGTTTTTATCGATTCGGATTACGAATCCTGGAACATGGACCCCGACCTCCTCTCTGAAGCTGTTGAACATTATATTTCCATAGGCCGAAAACCCAAGGCTGTTGTCCCGACTGATTTATACGGGCAGTGTGCAGACTATGACCGCATACTGGAAGTGCTTAAGCCACACGGTATCCCAATGATCGTTGATGCCGCGGAGTCAGTAGGAGCCACCTACAAAGGACAACATGCAGGGAAAGGTGGATTGATGGCTGCCTACTCCTTTAACGGTAACAAAATCATCACCACTTCCGGCGGGGGACTACTTGCCTCTGACGACGAGAACCTTATTGTCCGCGCCCGCTGGCTCTCTCAGCAGGCAAAAGAACCTCTTCCCCACTATGAGCACAATGAAGTCGGCTACAACTACCGGATGTCCAACCTGGTAGCCGCAGTTGGAAGAGGCCAGCTTGAGGTTGTTCCGCAGCGAGTTGAACGCAAAAGAGAAATATACGATTTCTACGAACAGGAACTGGGGGAATGTGCAGGAATAACCTTCATGCCTGAAGCAGATTACGGTAAATGCAACCGCTGGCTGACTGTGATGCTCGTTGATGAAGACTTATTCGGTGCATCCCCGGATAAAATACGCATCACTCTTGAAGAGAATAATATTGAATCACGTCCGGTCTGGAAACCGATGCACCTGCAGCCGGTTTTCAAAGACAACGCCTTTTATGGCGGCAAGGTCAGCGAAGATCTCTTCAAGCGCGGTATATGCCTGCCTTCCGGAACCTCAATGACGAAAGAAGATCTGAGAAGAATCGTAGAAATAATCAAAGGGTGCGGAAATTAAAAAATGATCCACAACCTTCGCAATGCCAACTTTTATTTAATGGTCCTTTTGGACCTGGCCATTTTTTGTGTGGCTTTTTATGGAGCCTACCTGTTCCGTTTTGATTTTGACCTTCCAGGATACGCCAGCATTCAATTTTTAGAACTGCTCAAGTATACCATGGTAATCAAATTCTCAGTATTCCTTGGACTGGGGCTTTATCGCGGGATGTGGCGCTACACCAGCCTGCGGGATCTGTGGCATATTCTTGAAGCGACTTTTCTGCAATCACTCATATTGGTCACAGTTGTTCTTTATAAGTTCGGCTTCGGAGGTTTTTCGCGCGGAATCTTTCTTATTGACTGGTTACTGACCATATTTTTATGCGGCGGAATCCGCGTAATAATCCGCTCTTTCTTTGCATATCGGGACGGAAATGCAATTCATTTCATGCCTGAATCCTGCCCTGTAGACGGTAACAACGTCCTTATTATCGGTGCAGGCAGAGCAGGAGAAAAAATTATCCGTGAAATAAGAAGCAGCGGGCAGTTGAAATATACCCCCGTTGGAATTCTTGATAATGACAAAGGTAAGCGGGGAAGAACCATTCACGGAGTTCCGGTCTTAGGTCAGCTTTCAGATCTGGATGAGCTGGTGGAAAACAAATGCATTAATGAAATCCTGATCGCTTTAACAGAGGCCTCAGGAAAACAGATGCGCGAAATTGTGGATGCGTGCAAGAAAACCGGACTTCCCTATAAAATGCTGCCGGGCATGGATGAAATCATCAATGGTAAAGTCGGCATCAAAGCTTTGCGCGATGTAAGTTATCAGGATTTACTCGGGCGCTCCCCTGTTCAACTGGATAACACAGCCATCAGCGAATATATCTCAGGAAAAATAGTACTTGTAACCGGATGCGGAGGCTCCATCGGTTCAGAACTTGTCCGACAAGTAGTTCGCTTCAACCCCGGAAGAATTATCTTAGTGGATGTCAGCGAGGCAAATCTTTACGGGATTCAGATGGAACTGCACCATGAACTCAAGTTTCATGACTATGTGACTGTTCTGGGGTCTGTTCAAGATATGGAACTCATGGAAACTACATTCTCCAAGTACAAACCTGAAACAGTCTTTCACGCCGCAGCTTACAAACATGTACCAATGATGGAGCGCAACCCCTGGCAGGCTGTGCACAACAACATCTGCGGCACAAAAAACGTCATGACCGCAGCTGACAAATACGGCGTTGACCGTTTTGTGATAGTCTCCACGGACAAAGCAGTTCGACCTACCAATATCATGGGCTCCTCCAAACGTGTCACAGAACTGCTTATGCGCCTTTTTCATGACTCAAAAACAACGTTTATGGCTGTCCGCTTCGGTAATGTTGTTGGATCCTCAGGTTCTGTCGTTCCTCTTTTTCGCCGCCAGATTGAAAGAGGCGGCCCGGTAACCGTAACGCACCCGGATGTTACCCGTTACTTTATGTCCATATCTGAAGCCTCCCAGTTGATATTACAGGCAGGTGTCATGGCCGATGGGGGTGAGATTTTCATTCTTGAAATGGGACAGCCGGTAAAAATAGCTGACATGGCCCGTGATCTGATCCGCCTTTCCGGAAAAGAGCCAGATAAGGACATTGAGATAGTCTTCACCGGACTGCGTGAAGGTGAAAAGCTATACGAGGAACTCATTACCGAAGGGGAAGGTATCGTAAGAACTGAGCATGACAAGATTATGGTCCTCAAAGCTTTTGAAAACGACTTTGAGGCATATGCAAAACAGCTCAAGGATATTCTGATTAGAATGGCCTCAGCTGCTGATAATTTTGATGCAGAAGGAGTGCGCACTCTTTTACATGAAGTTGTCCCCGAGTTTGATGAGGAAGGATAAGGAAATACGGAATGTTATTTAATTCCCATATCTTCATACTTTTCTTTCTACCTATTGTTTTTGGATTTTACTTCCTGCTACGTGGTCTGAAACTTCACTCGGCAGGAAAACTGTTTTTGATATGCGCATCATTTGTATTTTATGGATGGTGGAAAACAGAATATTTGTATCTGCTTGGCGGGACCATCCTGTTCAATTATACGATGGCTGAAGCACTTTACCACAAACGACACAAATTTCTGCTGGCATTTGCAATAATTGGCAATCTTTCTGTGCTAGGCTATTTCAAATACAAAAATTTCTTTTTCGAAAATATTTCCGGACTGACTGGCCTTCCAACAATCACTGAAAAAATTGTTATCCCACTCGGAATCAGCTTCTATATATTTCAACAAATTTCATTCATCGTTGACACCTATAGAATGAATGCTGCCCGCTGTAGCTTGCTGGACTACACCCTGTTTGTATCATTCTTCCCACAACTTGTCGCCGGCCCGATAAGTTATCAGCATGAAATCACGCCTCAATTTAATTCCGAAAAGGCTGGAGTTATCAATTACGAGAATTTAGGTAGAGGTTTATATCTCTTCAGTATGGGACTATTTAAAAAGATTGTAATTGCGGACTCCTTGGCCCCTTATGTCGAAAATGGGTTTGATAAGGCTTTAGCCCTCCCATTCTGGGATTCGTGGGGTGTAAGCCTTGCTTACACATGCCAGCTTTATTTTGATTTCAGCGGATATACGGATATGGCTCTTGGCTTAGGTCTTCTTTTTAATATAAAACTGCCAAACAACTTCAACTCCCCCTATCAGTCGTTAAACATACAGGATTTCTGGAGACGCTGGCATATTACCTTGGGAAGATTTGTACGTGACTACCTGTACTTTCCACTCGGCGGAAATAGAAAAGGAGCATATCGAACACTTGCCAATCTCCTTCTGTGTTTTCTGCTCATTGGATTATGGCATGGGGCGGACTGGAATTTTGTCATCTGGGGAGCCCTGCACGGTATCGCCATGATCATCCATCGAATTTGGCAAAATACAGGTATAAAAATACATACATTTGCGGCCTGGCTCATTACGATATTGTATGTGAATGCATGCTGGGTAATTTTTAGAGCTGAAAGTAGTTTTGACGCAATTAAGATCTACAAAGGGATGCTTGGTCTCGTCAATATTGGATTTTCTACTTCTCTGACAATGCAAAAAGACTTTTTACTTCTAGGAACAAGTCTCACTCTAATAGCATTTGCAGCACGAGCTAAAAACTCGACAACAATCTCCAGAAAAATGAAATTTACTGGTCATGAATCACTATTTATAATCACATTGTTCATGACAGCTTTTATACGAATGTATACCTATCAAACCTTTTTATATTTCGATTTTTAATTATGAATAAGAAGAAATGGGTAATAAAAACACTTTCAACTCTGATACTTATCGTATCAGTTCTCGTATTTACTATTAATATCTTAATTGACCCATACGGAGAATTTAGACTTATAGAATGGGATCACAACATTCTAAAACTAAAATCAGAAAAAACAACAGCCTTGCAAGTCGCAACCAAACTATACACTGATAAATATGCACTTATTTTCGGAAGTAGTCGTACGATGCTTTTATCGTCTGAAATTATGGAAGAGCCAACTCTAAATTTCAGCACATCAATATACAACAATCCTGGAGACATTTTAGCTTTCCTTAAAATACTAGACAAACAGCAAACAAAAAATATTACTAGAATCTATGTACTTATAGATGTGAATGGTTTTCACTATACAAAAAGTGCACCATTTTTAAATAGTAAGAACAGACTAAGAATAGAAAAAATACGTAATATTGGACCTCAAAAAATTAAGGATGCATGGGAGTGTCTGTACACTAATAGATACGAAAACAAATTTATTAACAACAATTACATCGATGACTTTGGAACTCTACATAAACAAAGTAGTCATTTTGTTAACAAGGATTTAATTTTCTCAAGTGGAACAATCACAGAATTTTATACACACTCGTTAAAAGAAATTGCATCTTTTTGTAAAAGAAACAAAATCAAAGTAACGTTCTTCACCGTACCATGGTTCAAATCATTTCCAGAAGAACAAGAAAAGATATTAAACAATATACTATTAATAGCTGGAAATGCTGCCGGTGAATATATTGACCTCCAAAAAGAAATTTTTTTTGCAGGTAACAAAAATCTTTATTCAGATCCATCACACCTTAATATTAGGGGGCTAAAACGATTTGTATCTTCTTTACGTTCAACACCTAAAAGGACCGTTACCCACGCTGAAATATTTGATTTCACACAATTTGATGCTTCAAGCATAACTGAACAAGATTTTATAAACCTCCTAACAAGCCAAAAAATATTGATAATTCAATCAATTGTTAAACAAATAGTTGCCGCAAACCGAAAAGACTTGCTATCGCTCTTATATGACAAAAATCAAAAAAAAGATCTATTTATTGGCTTCCTATTTAATACGAGTAACTCAAGAGCCCTCAAAATGTTATTGGAGTCAGGAAAGACATTTACAAATGATCAATCATGTCTCGATTATTCATTGATCATGGCTATTATGTCTGGAGACTTTACAATGGTGAAAGATGCAATCCAGATTGGAGCTAACCCGAATGCAGTGCTTAAATCAGACCAAACTCCATTATTGTATGCCACATTCTACTCCCCAACTAAAGAAATCATTAGTAGTTTACTTCAAAATGGGGCAGATCCAGACTTTATAAACAGAGACCCAGAGGACCTATTCTTTCTTGAAACTGCATATTCCATAGCTTTAAAAAAAAATGACATTAACACTCTAAGACTACTTTTTAATTTCAAGAAAGAGAGTGAAGTCCATGAATACAACAAACTTTTGTATAGTTTAATAACAACACCAGCTTCGTTTAATAAAATGGATAGACTTAATACTCTCCACCGTAAGTTATTTGTAACACCAATATACTTAACAGATAGAATTCAACCATTACCACTCCCCCCCAATTCAATCTCTACTCAAAAAAACAGCTACACACTCACACTTAACAACCAAACATACCAAGTTGGTAATATTGAAAATTATCTCCTCCAAAACTTAACAGCAAAAAAATTTCTTGGTGAAATCATATCATCTTTATTTGAACAAGAAAAAACAAGGCTATCAAATCAAAACACTTCTGATCATAGCATATTGGCCAACATTGAAAAAAAATTCAGCTATTTAATGGGGATACTTAACAAGCATTCTCTAGTAAAAATAGTACACTAGTCCCTCTATATTGTATCTATCAAATATTATTTAGATTTATTTACCACGTGAGCATAAACACTCCATATTGGACCGGCCAAACTTATTGACTACTTGTTCAGAATAACCTAACAAACTCAATCATGCTTAAGGAACTTTTTACATCAAAGACACGAATAAAACTGTTGCTCAAACTGTTTCTAAATCCGGATGTATCCTCTTATCTCCGTGAATTAGCAGCAGAATTCGAAGTTTCTCCCAACGCAATGAAAGAGGAACTGGACGGGCTTAGTGAAGCGGGCTACCTGAACAAAAAGAAGGAAGGACGCTATATCTTCTACAATGCCAACTCAACTCATCCCTTTTTTCCTGAAATCAGTTCTATCGTTCGCAAATACATTGGCATAGATCAAATTCTCGACTACATCCTATCAACCATCGGCGATGTTGAGGCCGTGTACATTCTCGACGACTACGCCAGAGGGGTCGACTCTGGCATAATTGATGTTCTTATTATCGGAGATGGCACAAACTCAGACCGTATTACGGATCTTGTTATAAAAGCAGAAAAAACCATCAAACGAAAAATAAGAATGATGGTTCTCAACACACAAGAGTTCGACCAAACAAGCGACATCTACTTAAAACGACCTAACTGGAAGGTTGTTTAATTTTACTAAAATGGAGAAAGAATCTCATGAATATCCCATTTATTGACCTGAAAAAACAGTATGCACGAGTTGAAGAACAGGTGCGTAAAAACATCGACACCGTTTTTGAACATGGAGCTTACATCATGGGGCCCGAAATCCCCGCTATTGAAAAAGAACTTGCTGATTATTGCGGCACCAAGCACGCTCTAGGCTGTGCCTCAGGAACCGATGCCCTGACACTGGCTCTCATGACTCTGGACGTAAAACCGGGTGATGCGGTTTTCACTTCTCCCTTCACCTTCTTCGCAACAGCCGAGACTATAGCTCTGGCCGGTGCCACACCTGTTTTTGTTGATATTGATCCTGTCACCTTCAATATTGACCCTGAGAAACTTGATAAAACTATCGAGGCACTCAAAGGTGAAAATTCAGACTGCCCTCTTCCTAAAGTCGATGGACTGACAGTAAAAGGCATCATTTCGGTAGATATTTTCGGTCTTCCCGCCGACTATGAAGCAATCAAAGCCGTAGCAGACAAGCATGGACTATTCCTCATTGAAGATGCTGCTCAGAGCTTTGGCGGAGAATATAAAGGTAAAAAAGCCTGCGCACTTGGCGACATTACCTGTACCTCTTTCTTCCCGGCCAAACCTTTGGGCTGCTATGGGGACGGTGGCATGTGCTTCACCGACAACGACCAATACATTGAAAGACTCCGGTCCCACCGTATCCATGGTATGGGCCCCGACAGGTACGACAATGTACGCCTCGGAATCACTGGACGATTAGACTCCATCCAGGCCGCAGCTCTTCTGGCAAAATTTGAAATTTTCCCCGAAGAAGTCGATCTGCGCGACAAAGTAGCTGACACTTATGCTGAACTTCTTGAAGGAATTGATGGGCTGACAGCTCCCAGCGTTCCTGAAGGATATCGCTCAGTCTGGGCCCAGTACTGCCCTCTTGCTAAAGACACTGCGCACAGAGAACGGATTCAGGCTGCCCTTGGAGAAAAGAACATCGCTTCTCCGATTTATTACCCCATCCCGCTGCATCTTCAGACTGCGTTCAAGGACTTGGGATATAAAACAGGCGATTTCCCGATTTGCGAAGATGTCTCGAGCCGCATTTTCGCTATCCCTATGCATCCATATCTTGAAAAAGAACAACAGGAATATATCGCTGATATAATCAGAAATGCATAAACAATAGATCAAATAAGAGATTAATCAGGCTGGGATAATAGCAATTAGAAACTGGCCTGATTAATCGGAATTACTATGTAATCGGCTAGCGCAATGGACAGTAATTGTCCTAAAAAAACATGAAAAAAATCCATACAACTTAGCCACACCTATTGAGAGAACTAGCCATGAGCTTTAAAAGACATTTTGCAGAACATATTCTTACCTTATTTTGCACATTTCCAGCATTTTACAGATTATATATACGGGTTGCTCAAGGTACTTTTAATGCTCGGCCCTTATTAGTCTATTCTGCAGGAAAATGTGGAACTTCATCCCTACACAAAAGTCTCCTTTCACAAAATGTACACCCATCATTTCATACTCATTATCTATATCCCCAAAATATCGATAAATATGTAAATTTCCCCAAACATGGCCCTGAAGCAATAAAAAAAGCTTTTGTCGATCATTATCCCGCTGTAGATGTAATTAGTCTCGTTAGGAACCCTCTTGAAAAATTTATTTCGGGTTTTTTTCACAGTTACTTTAAAGTTCCAAGACTAGATCATGAACTAAGCATTAAGCATATGACACAGCAACTCATCAATTTCTATAAAACAGATGACATGCACGACTGGTTTGCCGAAGAGCTAATGCCGTTTTCAGGATTTGACATTTATTCATGCGATTTTCCTCGTGATAAAGGGTATGCAACATATCAGCATGGCAAATATCGCTTTTTAATTATTAAACTTGAATTACACAATTCTGTAAAAGAGAAAGCTGTTGAATCTTTTGTTGGGATCAACAATTTCACCTATAAACCCATTGGCCACATTGGACAAAAATCACATTATGCAGAGCACTACAAACGTTTTAAAAATGAAGCTAGCCTGCCAAAAACTTTTATTGATCAATTTTTAACTACTAAACTTTGCAAAACGTTTTACTCAGATGATGAAATTCAAAATACATACTCAAAATGGCTGAAATAATGAAATATGTTTTTTTCATCCCAATATTAAGTGAAGATATACTAAACTAAACTTGCTCACATTAAGACTACATAACTTAAGACATGCGTAAAACTCTTCTTGTTATCATAACAGACCGTCTTTCCCATATTATTAACAAGGGAGAACTAATTGACCGCTACTACAATCCAGGGGAGGTCTTTAACGATGTCCATATCCTAATGACCAACAATGACCAACCGAATATACAAGTTCTTCAAAGAGCCGTAGGTAATGCTAGACTTAGCGTGCACAACCTACCATCAGGATTATCTCTTCTTGGTAAAACCCTATGGCGTCCATTTCTACTACGTAATTGGGCTGAACAGGCAGTCACAATAGCACAGGAAATCAATCCACTTCTAATTCGCTGTTATGGCAATTTCTTAAATGGCTATGTCGGAGCCAGAATAAAAGAAAAGCTAAATATTCCACTATTCGTTTCCTTGCATACGCATCCGGATTCAACCAGATCCAACCCAGATGTAGATTTTAAAACAAAGATTTTCTATAGTCTTTCATCCCGCATTGAAGCATACACTTTGAAAAGAGCAGACATGGTAAGTTGCGTATATGGATCAATTTTAGAATATGCTCGCAATAATGGTGCCTCGTCACCATTCGTAGCCTACAATGTAATTAGCGCAAAACATATACGGAAAAAAAACTACTCAACCAATGGTCCACTTAAAATAATATATGTTGGAAGAGTCGTTCCCGCAAAAAATCCCGAAAATATCATTCGTGCTTTAAATGGCTTTGATGTTGAGCTAACAATCGTAGGGAGCGGATCAAAAATTCCTGAACTACGAGCCTTGTCCAAGGATTTAAAACTTGGCAAGAAGGTTATCTTCATTCCTTCCTTATCGAATGATGAACTCTGCAAAGAAATGCACCGCTATGATCTTTTTGCAGGACATTCTCAGTATAAAGAATTCCCAAAAACGGTACTTGAAGCTGCAATTTGTGGGATGCCCATTCTTTTCAATTCACGGAAAGGTACTCAAGTCCCTGAGTTTGAAATGGGAATAGCAAAATTAGTAGAGGATTCCCCTTCTGGCTACATGTCGGGAATTAACTTTTTTTTACATAAAAAAAACCGCATTGAATATGGAGAACGTGCAGCCCTACAAGCGAATAAGAATTGGGAGCCACACCGTGCCGAAGCCATATTTGCTGATATTCACAGGAGGCTTATTTTAAAATGAAAAAATCTATCCTTTTTATAGCCTACGATTTCCCTCCAATACTATCTCCTGAATCAATTCAGGTACAGCGTAGAGCGCTGACTCTTGCCCAAAATGGACATAGAGTACATGTCCTTACATCCTGTGAAAAATCGGACTTTGAATTTATAGACTCAACATTGGGGAAGGACCATGACAACCTTACAATACACAGAACCAGTAAAATGCCCGCTGAAAAATGGCTTCACTATATATGTGGTGGACTTGAGATAACTGACCGCAAGTTTTGGTGGAAATTTCCTGCAGCAAACGCTGCTATAAAAATAATATCTGAATTCAAGATCGACACTCTCTACACACATTCAACACCACTTGTTAACCACCTAGCAGGATTGACAGTAAAAAAATGCTTAAGAGATGTCCACTGGACAGCGCATTTTTCAGATCCATGGACATTAAATCCATATATTTCATATCGAACTAAAATTCAGAAACATATTAACAAGGCTTATGAAGACACAATTATTTCAGGAACAGATTCTCTCACAGTAACTTCATCCAAGACAAAGGATCTCTTTATTAAGGGTCTCAATGTCAATATAAACAAAATCAAAGTACTGCCACATGTATTTGACCCAACTCTGTATCAACGCAAACAATCAGGATCTTCGAAAAAAATAGTGGCCCATACAGGCAATATTTATGGACTCCGTTCCATTGCTCCATTTATTAAAGCGGTAGCAAAAGTACAACCCAAAAACATGGAATTTCACTTTTATGGTCGGATGAGACCAACTGAACTAAAACTAGCCCATGAGAAATGTCCAGGCCACATTAAATGTTTTGATCCAATACCGTATCTTGAATCGCTGAAAGTATTAACTGATGCGGACATTTTAATGGTTATTGACGCCCCGCTCAAGGATTCACCTTTTTTTCCCTCAAAACTCGCGGACTACATTGGAGCTGGAAAACCAATAGTGGCACTAACACCACCGTCATCCACAACCACTGAGATTATCCGTGATGTCCAAAAAGAGTTATTGGTTGCCGACAGTGCAGACATTTCCTCAATTGCAGCACTAATCAGGCGAATAGAAAGTGCAGATTCTTCATTGCTAATAGAAAATGCACAGGATGCATATAACATGAACAACAACTACGAGAATATTCACGAGGCCCTCATAGATGAATAATACCAAAGTACTTGTAACAGGTGGTGCGGGAGCCATTGGGCTAAATCTCATAGAAAGACTTTTGAGATTTAGAGTAGATTCAATCATGGTCGTTGACAACCTTTCCTCAGGCTATAAAAACTACCTCCCTGACGATCCAAGAATTACTTTTATTAACGCAGATATTGGAAAAATTGATTCTTATCGGACAGAAATGACCAATTTCGAACCAAACTATATTTTCCACTTGGCTGCACATTTTGCGAACCAGAATTCTGTTGAACACCCATTTGAAGATGTTCAGGCTAACATTATTGGCACAATGAACCTTCTTGAAATATCGAAGACCAACAGCAATTTAAAAAAATTTATCTACACATCCTCTTCATGCGTATATGGAAATTCAAGCATTATGACAGAGGAAGACTATATCTATCCTCACGAAACCCCCTACGCCATCAATAAATACACCGCTGAACTATATGTAAAATATTATGCTTCGATGTATAACATACCTGCAATTTCTATCAGGGTATTTAATACATACGGACCTTACGAACCCCATGGAGATTATCGAAACGTTATACCAAACTTTATAGTTAGAGCTATCAAAGGAGAACCGCTATTTATTACTGGTGACGGATGCGAAACTCGCGACTTTACATTCGTCGGAAATACTGCACATCTATTAACTTTAGCCGCTCTTTCTGAAGTTGATAATGGTGACATCTTTAACGGAGGAACTGGAAGACCTACAAAGATCATTGACCTAGCTAAGATGATTACCAACTACACTGGTTCTTCCTCTGAAATAATTTTTAAAGAAAGACGTAATTGGGATGCCGTAACTGACAGACTATCAGATATTTCCAAATCTAAAAAGGTACTCGGATATCACCCGAAGATTACACTAGAAGACGGCCTTAAAATAACTGTGGACTGGTATGTTAACAATTATAAAATTGAAGATTAACCTCTAAGTTCATTACAAAATTATGTTACGTAAGATCAAAGCATTAACAACTCCTAAGCAGAAAAAAACTATTCTAAGTCTGATTTTCCTGTCTGTGTTAATTTCAGCAGTTGAGACAGTTGGCATATCGGCTATATTGCCTTTCATTTCGTTAGCGAACGATTTTACTCTCGTAACAACAAATGAATACTATAAGTATGTATATGATCTTTTGAATTTTAATTCTCCAAAATTATTTGTACTTACATTTGGATATATACTTATCGGTTTTTATATATCACGTGGATTCATTAATCTCTGCTATTTTTATCTCATACATAAATTTTCTCAAGGAATGTATCTGTCGTTGGCGACAAAACTATTCTCTAACTATGTAAATATAAAATATCAGGATATGGCCACCCGTAACAGCTCTGATCTTTCTAAAAAACTAATCACAGAAACTGAGTATTCAGCTAAATTCTTCTATTCATTATTGCTTCTTATCTCTGAATTATTTGTGTCCACTTTCTTGTATATAACTTTGCTAATTGTAAACTATAAAGTAACGCTTGCCCTAACATTCTTTTTAGGCGGAATGATTATATTTCTACTTAAGACAATATCAGTTCTCATTAAAAAGGAAGGTCACAATAGAAACTATTTCCAGGAAAAGTACTACAGGGCTATTAGTGAAACTTTGAGCAACCTCAAATTTATCAAACTCTTATCGAGCGAAAATGCTGTTATTGCTAACCTTCAAAAATTTGGAGAAGGATGTACCCGTGCTATGGTTCTCAATAGTACCTACAACACTGTCCCCCGATTATCACTAGAAAGCATAGGATTTTCAATCCTAATCGGAGCACTTATCTTTGCATTAACTCAGGGGGATGAAATTGTAAGCACAATTCCAGTAATAACACTATTTGCATTAGCAATGTACAGGCTTCTACCATCGGTAAACAGAATTCTTAGCTGCTACAACAATACACTTTATCTTTCCAAAACAATTGATCTTATTTATGAAGACTACAATATGGATATACACAAACTTGGAGAAGATCAGCTCGACTTTACGAAACAAATCTCAGTCGAGAATCTTTCTTTCAAGTATACAGATAGCTATGTACTTAAAAATATTTCCCTTACGATTAAAAAAGGTGAAAAAATTGCTTTAATTGGTGAAAGTGGATCAGGCAAAAGCACTTTAGCTGATATTCTAATCGGGATGTACACATCATACTCAGGAACGATAAAAATAGATGACACAGTCTTAACTGAAAACAATATGCTTTCTTGGCGCAAGAAAATAGGTTACATCCCTCAATCAATATACTTATTTGACTCTACAGTAGCTGACAATGTAACTTTTGGGAGACCATATGAAGAATCAAAAGTTGTCAAATCACTTCAGCAAGCTCATATATATGATCACATTTCACAAAAGGAAGGGATTGAAACCCATGTTGGAGAAAACGGTACACAGTTATCTGGCGGACAGAAACAGCGCGTAGGAATTGCACGAGCATTATATGGAGGACCAGATATATACGTCCTCGACGAGGCTACAGCAGCTTTGGACCAGGAGACAGAACAACAAATTATGGATCAACTTTTTGAAATAGGAAAAAATAAGACTTTGATTATCATTGCACATCGACTTTCTACAATTGAACGGTGTGACAAAATATTTGAAGTTAAAAATCAAAAAATTACAATTAAAACCAAAAGCACCAGATAAAGCAGAAACATGTCATCAGAAAAACTAACTACTATTTTATTTTTAGATAGACCAAGACTCACCCCATTATATATTGAAACAATCAAAGCCATTAAGGACAAATTTAAAATAGTTGTTCTGGCTTCTCAAAAGGATTGTTACAAATATCATAACATCCCTGATATCATAGTTGAAGAACACATAGATGAGTATGACCCGACCCCTGCTTATCAAATTTTTGAAAATTGTCCGAAAATAATATCCACAATAGAAAATGAACTCGGAATTAATTGCTATGAATTTAACATTAATTATTTATTATATAGAAAATTTGCATCTCACTACGGGGTTGTAAACAAACATAAGTATATGAATACCCATATACCAGAACTACTTACTTTAAATTATCTAAAATTAAAGACGATAATTGAAAAGTATAAAATTAAATACGCTTTTTTTGAAACAATAGATTCTATAGATTCAGTTATACTTTCAGCAATGGTGCGAAAAGGGATACTTAAACAAACTTTTGAAAGAGGAATTTTTTCTATTGGTGGCAAAGTAAGAATGCGTCTTGGATCAGGAAAATTTAAACGCTCTCCATATATTGATTACATACTTAAAAATAAATCTTTTTCTGATGAAGCAACTCAATGGGCTAAAATGGTCATTAAAAGTACAAAGCAAAAAAGACAAATTTCTCAATACGATATTACCCACATAAAAATGGGTAAAATTCTCCCCGACATAAGCTTCGGTGCTGTCATCAACAAACTCAAGAGATTTATTATTGCCAAAGAACCATTAACGCCAGCATTAATTAAAATTAAAAATCGTTTAATATCTCAAAAATACTTCTCAAATGAATTGCCAAAAGGAAATATAATTTCTTATTTCCTTCAATTAACTCCCGAAGCAAGTATGTGTTACCAAGCTCCTAGATATGCCAACCAAGACTATCTTATTGAGCAAATCGCTATTAATGGGAAGCATGGCTACAATATTGTTGTTAAAGAACACCCAAGATGCTTTGGAAATAGAAACCCTCAATTTTACAGAGATCTATCCTTGCTTCCTAATGTTACCCTTCTTCCGCCTTCTTTCTCCAATAGAGATCTCATATTAAAAAGTAAGGCCCTACTTAGCGTCGGTGGAACCAGCCCCAGTCTTGAAAGTATTGTCAGTGGCACTCCGGTCGTTACAATTGGACACCCCTATTTTGATTGCTGTGAGAATGTCTACAACATTAATCGACCGGAAGAACTGTGGGACATTATTGAAAACATAAGCTTTAATGACCGAGGTCAAATAGATTTCCTTGCAGCTTTATATGAAGCCAGTTCCCCCCACCCGGAGGCAAACACTATTTACGGATTCACAAAAGCAGCAGGGCTAGGCCCAGTATTAGGCAAAGCACTAGAAAACGAAATTAATTTGTATGAACAAAATATCTTAAAACCTGAAAACCAATTTTCATAATTAACCATTTTTAGAGGAAAATATGATTAAAACATTTTTCCACAATAGCTTTTTCATAGAAAATACCAAAGTAGGAGCAGAAAGTCCGTGCTACATCATTGCAGAAGCCGGAGTTGCCCATTTTGGTTCCATGGATAAAGCACGAGCATTGGTTGACCTTGCTGTCTCCGCAAAAGCTGACGCTGTTAAGTTTCAAATTTTTCAGACCGACGAACTGATTTCAACCGCATCCGAAGACTGGAAAGAGCGCTTAAGGTCAAAGGAGCTGCCGTATTTAGCTTTTAAAGAAATAGCTGAATACTGCAGGGAAAAAAAAATAACCTTTCTAGCAACTGCTCATGACGAACCAAGTCTTCATTTTTTAGATACTCTTAAAGTTTCTGCATATAAAATAGGCTCAGGTGAAGTCAGAAACTGGCCCTTTCTTGAAACTATAGCTAGAAGAAATAGACCTGTGATCCTTTCTACTGGCATGTATACAACTGAAGAGATAGAAGCAGCAGTCGAAATATTCTATAGGGCAAACAATCCTCAACTAGCGATCTTGCATTGTGTAACTAGCTACCCAACTCCCCCGGAGGATGTGAACCTCAATGCTATGTCATTTATTAGAGACAAGTTTAATGTTGTGACTGGTTTTTCCGATCACACAGAAGGATTTCACATCCCTCTCGCTGCAACTGCTTTAGGAGCGCAAGTAATAGAAAAGCATATTACTCTTGACTTCAATATCCCCAATGCTCAGGACTGGAAAGTATCGTGTGGTAAAGATAACCTTGGTACGTTCATTTCACAATTACGAGACATAGAAGCTGCAAGGGGAGCATTCAACAAGAAACCGGTCAAATCTGAAATTGCCAGCATTGCTTGGGCACGCAAAAGTATAATTGCAGCTGAAGCGATTCAAAAAGGAACTGTGCTTAAGCGAGAACACGTTACTTTCAAACGCCCTGGCACAGGCATCCCCCCTTCAGAGATAGATACAATTGTTGGTCGAAAGACACTTTTTAATATAGATAAGGACGCCATCATCAGTCAGGAGATGCTTAGTGAATAAACGTAAAATCTGTGTCGTACTTACAACACGCGGCAACTATGCAAAGATGAAATCTGTAATGCATGGAATCGTAGAAAGTGAAGGTCTTGAACTGCAACTTATAATTGCAGGAGGTATAGTTCTTCCTAAGTATAGCCATAACATTCTATCCCTTATCAGCAAAGAGTTCACCATAGATAGACAAATTCATTACCTTGTTGAGGGTGATACACCCATGACCATGGCCAAATCTGCAGGACTGGCAATTACTGAGTTCAGCACAGCATTTGAAAATTTACGCCCTGATGCAGTCGTAGTAATTGCCGACCGTTTTGAATGTCTCTCCATAGCTATGGCATCAAGCTATATGAATATTCCTGTTATCCACCTTGAGGGGGGAGAAGTTTCTGGGTCAATAGATGAATCTGTAAGGCACGCAATTACCAAACTATCCCACATACACTTTCCTGCTACAGATGATGCAGCAAAACGTATCATTAAAATGGGAGAAAGCGAGGAGACGGTGTTTACTGTGGGGGGGACCAGTTTGGATGTTATCCGAAAAATAGACACTACTCGTTCTAAGCTAAAAGCTTTATCAGAATTGGGAGTAGGCGCAGAAGTAGACCTATCTGAAGATTACTTAGTCGTCATTCAGCACCCAGTGACAACGGAATACAGCAGAAACATGGAGCACTTAACAGAAACAGCCAAAGCCATAACTGAGCTAAAAATGCCTACAGCATGGATATGGCCAAATATGGATGCTGGTTCAGATGAGA
This sequence comes from Maridesulfovibrio sp., assembly GCA_963676495.2. Taxonomy (GTDB): domain Bacteria; phylum Desulfobacterota; class Desulfovibrionia; order Desulfovibrionales; family Desulfovibrionaceae; genus Maridesulfovibrio. The sequence continues at coordinate 1,844,101 of CAXXRF010000003.1, forward strand.
TATCTAAAGGAATCAGAATATTCAGGGAGCAGAGCAACCCAGACAATATACGTTTTTTCAAGGGCTTACCAATACAACTCTATGCTCCACTTCTTGCAAACGCATCCTGCATACTCGGTAACTCTTCAAGCGGGTTACGCGAATCTGCATTTCTTGGAACCCCTTGTGTTAATATAGGAACAAGACAATCGGGGAGGGAACGTGGGCATAATGTTATGGACTGTGGATATAACTGTTCGGAAATCATTGAAAAGACCAAACTCCAGCTTAAGCACGGGCGCTATTCCCCGGACCACCTTTATGGGGATGGGTTTGCAGGGGAAAAAATAGTTAAGATTCTTGATAATTTCTCGTTCAACATTCAAAAACAGATTACCTACTAAGTTATGAAGCCTACGTTGTTATATTACTCTATTTCCAAATACAGGGACGAAAACAAATCAATCCTTAAAAAATTCTTTAACGTGATTGAACTTGAGAATCCTTCTTTTGATACACCTGAAATACTCGAGCGAACCAACGCAATAATTGCGCCTCTCGGATATTTGGTTGATCAAAATAAAATAGATCAAATGCCCAACCTCAAGGTTATAGGTTCAAACACTACTGGGCATCCTCATATTGACGTAAAATATGCTAAAAAGCGCAATATTTCGGTACATACCCTCAAATATGAAAAGGATTTTCTGAAGACAATCACCCCTACTGCTGAATTGACCTGGGGACTCATTATCGCCATTACCCGCAACATACGGCCTGCAATGCGTTCTGTGATTGAAGGAAAATGGGACAGACGCCCATTCGCAGGCCCCGCCATGCTCTCACAAATGAGCCTTGGTATTGTAGGGCTAGGCAGGTTAGGATCATTAGTCGCTGAGCTTGGAGTTGCATTTGGTATGAAAGTCTCTTTTTACGACCCATTCGTCGATAAATTCCCCCAAACTATAAATCGATATGATTCCATGGAAAAACTGGTCGCAACAAATGACATCATTTCTTTACACATTCCTCACGAACCTGAAACTGAAAATATTTTTGACGCGAAGATGTTCAGTTTATTCAAAAAAGGGTCTTTTTTTGTCAACACATCTAGAGGTGAATTGGTTGACCATGACGCTCTTATCAACGCAATGGAGAAAGGAACTATAGCAGGTGCGGCTATGGACGTTTTTCCAGATGAATTCAATCCTAATTTTGATATCCAAAAAGAAAACTTATGGGATTATCTTAAAACCCACGACAACCTTATTGTTACTCCACATATTGCAGGATCAACAGAAGATGCGTGGAGGCTCACCGAACGCAGAACAATTGATTTGATGTGCTCTACACTTGAGTTGGAGGAGAACTAGATGACTTATACTAACATATCTGACCAAATCTGGGGGGTAATTCCCGCTAGAGGCGGATCTAAATCCATTCCATACAAAAATCTTCTTTCATTAAACGGAAATTCCCTTATAGAATATCAATTTAAGGCAGCACAAGCATCCAAATGTGTAGATAAAATCATCTGCTCCACTGAAGATAAGAAGATCGAAGACCACTGCAAAAAACTTGGCATAGAAATCCACAAAAGACCTATAGAACTTGCATCTGATACGTCAAATGTAGTAGATTCCCTCCTGCACCTACTTCGTGAAACAGCGAATAAAGGAAAAGAACTTCCGTTGGCCATAGCGCTGCTACAACCAACGTCACCATTTATTCTTCCAGAACACATAGAATCCTGTGTCAATGCAATTAAGAACACTGCAGGAGTCGCATCTTCTCAAACAATTGCCAAGATCCCCCACAACTACCACGCTTATAATCAGCGAGAAATAACGGGCAATTTCGTCCAATTTCACTTTCAAGAAGAAAGAGAGCGCTGTTACAACAAACAGACTAAACCCAAATTTTACAGCTTTGGCAACCTTATTGTCACCAAGACAGAAGCTCTAATTAATGATTTGGGAGTATTTGCCTCACCCTCTATAGCCGTGGAAATTCCAACAGCACATGCTTTTGATTTGGATTGTTCTGATGATATCATCATTGCCAAAAACTACATTGAATCGGCCACCGTCAAACTTAATCACCTTAAGTAATTACCCAATGCATTGAGATCCCAATATATACACTCTTCAAATTCTAGGAAAAAGCATGAGTCCCATAACAAACCTGTATAATGGTAAAAAAGTCTTAATCACCGGAGCGGCCGGAACCATAGGTCAGGAGTTGGTAAAACAACTCTTAGGCATGAATATTGATGAAATTAGAGCATACGATAACAATGAGTCCGAAATCTTTTTCCTCAATGAACGTCATCGCAAAACAGGGAAAGTCAACTGTTTTTTCGGTGATATTCGAGATGAAGACTCTCTTTCGCGACACTGCAGAGATGTTGACATAATCCTACATACAGCAGCATTAAAGCATGTAATGGTAAGCGAAATGAGTCCTCTCAACGCAGTCCAAACCAACGTTGACGGAACTGCTAATGTCATCCGTGCCGCTCTAAAATCAGACACTGTATCCCGGGTAATTTATACTAGCTCAGATAAAGCAGTCAATCCGACCAACGTTATGGGGACAACCAAGCTTCTAGGAGAACGTCTCATGACATCGGCAACGAACCTGCCGACTCCAGGACGAAAGGTTATTTTTAGTTCAACACGATTTGGGAACGTCATAGCGTCAAAAGGTTCAGTCGTTCCCATTTTTTACCACCAGATCAAGTCCCAAAACTCAATAACTTTGACAGATGAACAGATGACACGTTTCATAATGACTATTCCAGAGGCGACCCAACTAGTCCTAGAAGCGTCGTTTAAAGCACTGGGTGGCGAGGTATTTGTCACCAAAATGCCTGTTATGAGAATTATAGATCTAGCAAGAGCCATGATTGATCTAGTGGCCCCCAAATTCGGTAAATCTTCCGAAGATATTAATATTGAAGTTATTGGTAGTAAACCAGGCGAAAAACTTTACGAAGAGCTTATGACCGAAGAAGAAACTTCTCGGTCCCTTGAAATCGAAAATATGTACGTAGTTAAACCCTCATTTTCACCCATTTATGATCAAATTGACTACAATAGCTATGAAGGATCTATAGAATCACCAATCGCCAAAGCCTATGTGAGTTCCACAGAGCCCCCAATGACAGTAGAAAACATTAAAAACTACCTTACCTCAAATAATATTTTAGATTATCTGGGAGATCAACCACATGCCTAGTCTTTTGATTCTTGGCGGTGATGGCTATCTTGGATGGCCTACAGCGATGCGTTTTTCAACACTAGGCTGGAATGTAACTATTGCTGATAACTATTTTCGGAGGCATGCCTGTGACAAATTAGACACAGGCATGCTGTACAATGTTCCCAATATGATCAATAGAGCCAAAATATGGCACGAAATGACTGGTAAAGAGATTAAAGTCTCAGTTTGTGACCTCTCTACCCCAGAGTCTATGCGCGCTTTATTTGATGGTAGGGCTAAATACGACTTCGCTATAAATCAAGACTTCTCAGGTCCACCTGATACGGTGCTGCATTACGCAGAACAACCATCTGCCCCATACTCTCAGATCAACTACAAAACCTCTAACTTCACAATTACCAATAACCTATTAACCACTAATAATTTAATGTATGCGGTACGGGACATGTCTCCCTCTACTCATATTATTAAGCTTGGAACCATGGGGGAATACGGGACCCCAAACATTGATATTGAAGAAGGATGGCTCGAAATTAACCACAAAGGACGAAAGGATACCTTTCTCTACCCCAGGCAAGCAAGTAGCATATATCACACAACGAAAATCATGGACACCGACCTGCTATGGTTTGGTGTACGTATGTGGGGACTGAAGGTTACAGACCTTATGCAGGGGCCGGTTTACGGACTTGAAACTGAGGAGACTATATTGAATCCACAACTGGCTACCATTTTCAACTATGACGAAATCTTCGGTACAATTGTTAACAGGTTCGTAGTGCAGGCAGTAACCGGACACCCTCTCACAGTATACGGTAAAGGCGGCCAAACCAGAGGATATCTTAATATCAAAGATACATTGCAATGTGTAACTATAGCCGCAAACAATCCTCCAGATCATGGAAAGCTAAATATTTACAACCAAATAATGGAAACATTCTCTGTAAATGAATTAGCCGACTTAGTACAGAAAGTGGGTCAAGAACGTGGCCACGACGTTAAAGTTAATCAAATGGAGAATCCCCGAATTGAAAAAGAAGACCATTACTACAACCCTACGTATCAGGGACTAATTGAACTTGGTGTTAAACCAAACTATCTCACGGATAAAGTTTTAAATGGAATATTTGCTGTTGTGGAAAAATATGCCTCAAACATACGCAAGGACATTATCTTTAAAGGTATTAAATGGTAATTTATTAATAGTCATCAGTCTAAATAATTTGCAAAATACTATTTAGAATAAAAACCCCCTCTTTAACATAAATTCATATTTAACCACCAATCGATTATATCATATCAAACAATATTGACATTGCGTTCAATTTTACCTAACGAAAAAGAATCAACAAACAACAACTCGGCCAATCTTTATTAACCACAAAAACCTATTTTGGATCAATTTCGAACAAAAGGTAATCGCATGCTTAAATTAGGAATAATCGGATACGGATATTGGGGCCCTAATATTGCTAGAAACTTCAGCTCGCTTGGAGAAAGTGTTGAGGTAAGCATGATATGTGACAGCACCCCTGAAGCCCTTAAGAAGGCAGCTACGTTATACAAAAATTGCAAATTTACAACAGACGCGGACGAGCTACTTCGAAGCTCTGACATTGACGCAGTTGCCATTATTACCCCAGTCTCCTCCCACTATCCACTAGCTAAAAAAGCTCTTGAAAACGGCAAGCATATCTTTGTCGAAAAGCCTTTTACAGCCTCTGTAGCAGAAGCAGAAGATTTGATCAATCTGGCTGAACAAAAAAGACTAGTCATCATGGTTGACCATACTTTTTTGTTTACCAGTGCAGTTATGAAAATCAAGGAACTAGTTGACGATGGCACGCTTGGCAAACTGCATTACTACGACTCCATGCGCGTTAATCTTGGACTCTTCCAAAACGACGTCAACGTCGTATGGGATTTAGCTCCTCATGATTTTTCCATCATGCATCATCTTGTTAAGGATAAACCTGTAGCCCTTTCGGCTCATGGGCAGGATCACTATGGAAGTGGCCTAGCAAACACAGCCTTCATAGTCGTCCATTTTGATTCGGATTTTATCGCTCACTTTAATGTTAACTGGCTTTCCCCTGTCAAACTAAGACAAACACTCATCAGTGGGGACAACAAAATGCTTTACTGGGATGATATTGAGCCGGACAATAAAATTAAAGTCTACGATAAGGGTGTAACTGTCGATAGCAAAGAATCTATGTATGAAATGATTGTAGGCTATCGTTCTGGTGATATGTACGCCCCAAAACTGGGACAGACGGAAGCTTTAAAAGAGGAAGCGGCGTATTTTCTTAAGGCAATCAACGAAGGTTTTACCCCATTCAATGATGGCAAAGCTGGACTTGAAGTAGTTCGCCTCCTTGAGGCTGCAGAGCAATCAATTAAAAATCAGGGTAAAACCATTCTTTTATGAGTAATTATCTGTGCATTGCCGACGACGTTGTTCTAGGCAAAGAAGTTCGCCTTGCTAAGTTTATCAACCTATACGGATGCAAAATTGGCTCTGAAACCAAAATAGGAGCCTTTGTCGAAATTCAAAGAAATGCAACAATAGGTAAACGCTGCAAAATTTCGTCACATACGTTTGTTTGCGAAGGAGTTCACATTGGTGATGGTTGCTTTATAGGGCATGGAGTCATGTTCATAAATGACAACCTCCCTAGAGCAGTTACAATTCAAGGCAACCTAGAAGAAGATGTAGACTGGATGGATAGAATGGTGGAGACCATAATTGAAAGCAGAGTCTCCATCGGGACCAACGCAACCATTAAAGGTGGCGTAAAAGTTGGATGTAATTCCATAATCGGAGCCGGAAGTGTGGTAACAAAAGATATACCGGCCAATGAAATATGGGCAGGTAACCCAGCCCGCTTCATCAGAAAAAACGAGGTTTAGTTTTATTATGAAAGTCCTTTTTAATGATCTTAAAGCACTACACGCCCCCCTGATAGACGAATTTAAAACAGAGATTGAAAATATTTTTAATGATTCATCCTTCATCTCAGGTCCCAAAGTTGCTTCTTTTGAAAAGAACTTTGCATTAGCACATAAGGCAACACATTGTGTATGCGTAAATTCGGGTACCGCCGCTCTACACATTGCTCTTGAAGGACTGGGCATCAAGGCAGGAGATGAAGTGATTGTCCCTGCAAATACTTTTATCGCAACAGCTGAGGCGGTGACTCTTACCGGTGCTACTCCTGTTTTTTGTGATTGCGACGCCAAGCACGCAAATATAACAGCAGAAGAAGCATCCAAATTCATCACCGGAAAGACTAAAGCCATTATTGCCGTCCATCTTTTCGGTCAACCCGCTCCCATGGATGAATTAGTAAATTTATGTAAGGAGAGAGACCTCTTGCTCATTGAAGATTGCGCACAGGCTCATCTTGCTACTTACAAAGGTAAACCTGTCGGCACCTTCGGTGAATGTGGTTGCTTCAGCTTCTACCCTGGCAAAAATCTCGGCGCTTGTGGCGAAGGTGGAGCGGTTATAACAAACACCCCCGAACTAGCCGATAGAATGAAAGCTTATCGTGACCATGGTTCCAAACAGAAGTATGTCCACAACTTTCCTGGGCATAACTATCGCCTCGACGGATTTCAGGGGGCTATCCTTGATATTAAACTCCGCCACCTTGCAAACTGGACGTCGAAAAGACGCACACTAGCAGCATACTACGATGAAAGACTTATAAAAATCGACGGAATAACCCCCATCTTTTCAATTCCTGAAACAAAACATGTCTACCATCTTTACGTTGTCAGAATTAAGAACAGAGACGCTTTTATAAAACACCTCAATAAAAACGAAATACAGTGTGGAATTCATTACCCCATTCCATGTCACAAACAAGAAGCATATGCTGACAACCAGCCCAAGTTACCTAATTCTGAAACTATTTCAGGTGAAATTGTAACTCTACCACTCTATCCAGATATGAGTCTTGAACAGGTCGAATACGTTTGCAAAGTCGCCGAGGAGTTCTTTTAAAATGGAACTTAATAACAAAAACATTCTCGTTGCTGGGGGAGCCGGATTTATCGGTTCCCACCTCGTCGAGACCCTAATTGCCAAGGGTGCAAAAGTGCGCGTGATAGACAACTTGGCAAATGGGGAAATGGATAACATTAAGCACAATCTGGATAACAAGAACTTCGAATTTTACCTTGGTTCAATCACTGACCCTTTTGATGTCTTCCATGTTATGAAAAACATTGATGTCGTATTTAACCTAGCCACACTTGGGGTTCGACACTCCATTAAGCACCCTTACGAAAACCATAAAGTCAATGCTGAAGGCACGTTACTTCTATTGCAAGCTGCCCGAGAAACCGGCGTTGAAAGATTTTTGTTCTGCTCATCCTCAGAAGTATATGGGACGGCAAAATACGTACCAATGACTGAATCCCACCCAACCCTTCCTCATACAGTATATGGCGCATCTAAATTAGCAGGAGAATCATATACAAGAGCTTTCTTTGAAACCTATGGCATGAGCACCATAGTGGTAAGACCATTTAACACATATGGTCCAAGATCCCATTATGCTGGAGATGCAGGCGAGGTCATTCCCAAATCAATTATTAGAGCTCTTAATGGTAAAGAGCTATTAGTTTTTGGCGATGGCTTGCAAACCCGTGATTTCACCTATGTCACAGACACCGCAACCGCACTGGTCAAAGCAATAGAAACAGATGACCTCATTGGTAAAACAGTTAACATCGGATGTAACTTCGAAATAAGCATTAAAGAACTTGCATATAAAATCATCGAATTGGTAGACAATAAACAGGCTAAAGTTAAGTTATCCAAAAGTCGCCCCGGCGATGTTCTACGGCTATATGCAGATCCGGCAAAGTTTACTTCAGCTACGCAATGGAGACCAAAAACAGATTTCACAGAAGGCCTTTTAAAAACAATTAAATGGTTTTCTGAAGAACTTGGGGATATTAGGGGACTTTTAAAAAACGATACTATTTATAATTGGGAATAAAAATGATACCTATCATCAAACCCTATCTTGGCGAACAAGAGATTAAAGCAGTTAGCAAAGTAATTGAATCAGGATGGGTAACACAAGGCCCCAAGGTTCTAGAGTTTGAAACTAAATTTTGTTCTAAGACAAAGGCAAAACACGCCTGCGCTGTCAGCAACTGTACTACAGGTCTTCATCTTGCTCTTTCTGTTTCCGGAGTCAGGCGGGGAGATTATGTAATAACAGTCAGTCATTCATTCATTGCAACTGCCAACGCGATTAGACATTGTGGAGCTGAACCACTGTTCATTGACATAGATCCTGAAACATTCAATATGTCTCCAGAATTGCTTGAACAATTTCTTGCAACTGAATGTATCTCAAAGAACGGCCAGACATTTTTTAAACATGCCGGTAAAAAACTCTCGCCAGAATCACCTCTAAATGGTCTCCCAATAGATCAGGTAGGTAGAATTGCTGCAATCCAAGTCGTGCACCAAATTGGAATGCCCTGTGATATGAACCGAATCATGCCTATTGCGGAACAGTATTCTATCCCAGTAGTTGAAGATGCAGCCTGTGCTATCGGTAGCCAAATATACCTAAAAAAAACAGAGCAATGGCAAAACATTGGTAACCCCATAGGGGCATTAACATGTTTCTCATTTCATCCCAGAAAAATTCTAACTACTGGCGATGGAGGGATGATCACTACAAACTCGAAAGAAACCCATGATAAACTTATGTTGCTTCGCCAACATGGCATGTCAGTTTCAGATCTTGCCAGACATAAGTCAGGTAATTTTTTACAGGAATCATACGAACTAACCGGATTTAACTTCCGTCTGACTGATATTCAGGCTTCAATAGGTATCGAACAACTTAACCGTTTAGATGAAATAGTTAAAATAAGACGCGAAATTGCCGACATATACACTGAGAACCTGAAATCTATTGGATGGTTGAAAACGCCCTTTGAGCCAGAGTATGCCCGCAGTAATTGGCAAAGCTACGCCATAACACTAACAGATTCTGCCAAGATTAGCCGTAACGATTTTATTCAAGCTTTAATGGATAAACAAATTCTGGCTAAAAGTGGGATAATGAATGCACATGTTCAAACGCCCTACCTTGGAGCGAGCTATAAACTACCTAATTCGGAAAAAATCAACCAACAATCATTGTTACTACCTCTTTATCCTCAAATGAGTGAAAATGAGATAGACATGGTTATCAAAGCTATCAAAGACATTTAAATGGGAAAAATTAAATATCAAATAGGGATTACCGGAACATTAGTAGGCATGGATTTGGTCATGGCTCAGGCGCTATCCAATTCCGGATTCTCTTGTGTCGTTTTCCGTAATGCTGAAGATGGCCTCCCTAACCTCAAAGAGGAATTAGGATACTTTTATAACTCAGCTGCAAACTTTGATGTTAAACTATATTCTTCCCCACTTGATTTTATCCGCAACGCGAGGTCCTGCAATGTTTTGGTTGGCTTCGGATTAGGATTCCTTGCTGCAGTCAGGTACCTATATCCGGCTAAATTTTGCAAAAACTTCCCACCAATAATGAATATATCGACAGGCGCTGACATGGCTGAATTTATTGACTCCAAGTCAATTAAAGCAAGATTATATAAGCATCATTTATATACCTCTGCCTTTAACGCCAGTCTACCATTCCCACATACCATTAAAAATTCCCTGCGATACAAAATACCTAATTCTGCTTTCATTCCCTTCGTATTTCCTATTAACGATAACGAAGAAGTTTTTTTTCCAAACAATAAAGTTTTAACCTTATTTCATCCAACCCGACTTGACTGGAATGAAGCTTCCAATGAGTCTGGTCGTAACACTACCAAAGGGAACAATAGATTTATTAAAGCTTACGCTAAGGCTATTAAGGCAGGGGTAAAAGCCCATTGCCATATCCTTGAACGTGGAACGGATCTCGAGAATGCTAAGCGACTAATCGCATCACTGGGAATTCAAACTTATTTTACTTGGCATAAAGAGCTTCCTAGAGAAAAACTGTTCAACCTAATGAAGATGTCTGATGTAATCGTGGACCAGTTCGATTATGGAGGATTTGGCGGAATTGCCGCGGAAGCAATGTCCTTAGGCAAACCTCTTATAACCTATGTAAACAAGAATTCAGCAGTACTTCTTTATGGCAACGATATTCCGCCGGTATTAAACAGCTGGTCCGAGCAAGAAATCTTTGAGGCAATACTCAAATGTGAAGATAGAAACTTCCTAATAGAGAATGGATTACAATCCAAAGAATGGATAATTCGACACCATCATTGGCGAAACTGTCTGGATAAATTCAAATACTATTACAGCCTCCTTTCTGGAGAAACTGTTATGGATTATGGTTGGAAGAAAACTCCTTAACTACAAAATTCGAAGGCTTAAGTATGAATAGAATTATCCGCCTGCTGCAATGCCCTATTTGCAGCACAGAACTGATCATTCACAAGAACAAGTGTACATGCTCCAATGGACATTACTTTGAAACGGACAGTAACTTTATTAATTTTGTTAATAATCAAGATGAACGCGACAAAGAAGTTGAAAACTCAGCTAGCTTTAGGTGGGACAACTCTCTACGCCTTGAGAACGATGAAGGCTTCCAAAAACACGAACTGACAGATCTATTGAAAAGATATGGTTTTGCAGACAAAGAACATTTTAAATCTTTCCTGAAAGACACAAGGTTCATTGCAGAGATAGGGGCTGGTGAAGGGAGATTAGTTGATTTCTTTCTAAAATACAGTGATGCACATATTTTTGCACTTGAACTAAGTGATTCAGCATATTATCTGAAAAAAAAATATGCCAAAAACAATAGAGTCACAATTTTTAAATGTGACGCTCAAAAACATCCTTTCAAAAATTCAAGTATAGACTTAATGTCATGTGATCAGTGCATTCATCACTCTAAAAATCCTGGCGCAATTTTTGATTCCCTGTCCAAGTCGCTATCAATAAACGGAACTTGTCTTTTATCTGTATACGCCAAAAAATCAAATGTCAGGGAAAAAATGGATACGATAATTCGCGACAGAATATCTCAGATGAGTAACTCTGAAAAACTAGACATTTCTGATAAAATAACCGAACTATCTAAAATACTTTCCCAAATAGATCTCAACATACATGTCCCTGCAGAATATACAGAATTTGGGAATCTTGCTGGTCAGGAAATGTCTCTGCAAAGGTTCTTATACTATGCTGTTTTCAAATGTTTTTGGAATGACAGCTTCACTTTTGAAAAGTGTAAAGAGTTTAATTTTGATTGGTATAGTTATCCAATTTGTTACAAAACATCTCCAGAAGAAGCGGTACAATGGTTTACAAGAAATAATATTAATATAACACATGTTGATTTTAACTTTTCTAATGTCAATATAAAAGGCATCAAATCATAATTGAGGGATATAGTATGAAAGAAAAGAGTGAGAATAAACTCAACTTAATCAAACGCTATAGCTTTATTTCTAAAATTTCAGCAATAATTAAGCGTACAGGGTCAGCAAAAAAAACATTTAACATACTGAAATCAAAGCTGAATATCAAATTCAGAATGACATGTGGTTTAAATTTTTATCCGACGCAGATATCTATTGAGCCAACAACTATATGTAATTATGCGTGCCCAGCCTGTTACCATGGACTTACAGACCTAGAAGGTAGCCCAGGAGGAACACGCCCTAAATATATAGATTTTAAGTCCTTTAAAAATCTTATTGACGAAATTAGCGATTACACATGGTATTTAAACCTCGTTGGTGAAGGAGAAAGCTTTCTGCATCCTCAGATATATGAAATGATCAACTACGCTAGTTCAAAGGGTATTTTCGTCAGTTCGGAATCAAATGCTAGTCATCTTAATATTGAATCACTAGCAAAGTGCGGACTGGGCTCCATTCACTTCGCACTGGATGGTTTCTCCCAAGATGTTTACCAGAAATATAGAGTTAAAGGAGACTTCAATAAAGTTTTAAATAATATTACTGAGTTCTGTGAATATGCTAACAAACACAATACAAATACAAAAATTCTAGTTCGATACCTTGTAAACAGTTACACTGAGCCTCAGATTGAGGAAGCAAGAAAGTACTTTTTAAAATATCCTTTCGTAAATTTCTACTTAGATTACTTCTTCATGCCGCCTGCATCAGCTAAAACTTTTAGAGAATTTCAAGATGCAACAACAAAAGCGATATACGATGAATGGACTCCAAAAAAACTCAAAGAATTTGACGTATACAGCTTTGATGCAAAAAGTGGCTACTACAGACTGAAGAGTCTTCTAAACCCTATAAGTGGCAAATGTATTTCTCCATATGTAGGTGCGATCTTAGATGCTGGAGGCAACCTTTATCCATGTTGTATTTCAGCTCCACACGAGCCTAACCAACTTTGCTACGGCAATGTCTTTGAAGAAGGCTTTATGCCCGTATGGAAAGGATCTAAGGCAACTGCGTTCAGGAAAGCATATAAATTAAACAAAGGAAATTGTACTTTTTGCAAGGAATGCTCAGAAAATCACTAAAACATATTTTCCATACACAGCTCGTCCTGAAAAGACTGTGTATGGAAAATATAAACGTATCCCCTATCACTATTCCTACACCCAATGTAAACCTCCCCAAGTTAGTGCCATCCGTAAGTAGAGTTTTCGTGGGGTGAATGTGCTTGGACATATTCGACAGGAGTCATGTCTCCGAGCGATTCATGTGGTCGCTCTTCGTTGTATTGACGAATCCAATCTTCGGTTATGTCCTTGATCTCAGATAACGCTGAAAACAAGTAAAAATCTAAAACCTCGTTGCGAAACGTTTTGCTGAAACGTTCAATGTATGAGTTTTGAGTCGGTTTGCCTGGCTGGATGAATTCCAGCGCAACACCATTTCTTTCAGCCCAATCTGCCAATGTTACCGAGATAAGCTCCGGACCTTTATCCATCCTCATTTTCTCAGGAAAAACGCGCCACGCTGAGACTCTGTCCAGCACACGAGTAATCCTTCCGGCGGGTAGACTTGTGTCGACTTCAATCGCCAAGCATTCACGGCTGAAATCATCAGGCACATTAAAAGTTCTAAACCGTTGTCCACTCATCAGCGAGTCATGCATTAAATCGATTGACCAGCAGAGATTGGCCTTTGGTGGAACTGCTAAAGTCTGAGGATTCCGGGACGGTAAGCGTTTCTTGCCCTTTCGCCGGAAATTCATTTTAAGCATGCAGTAAACTCGATAAACCCTTTTATCTTGCTTGCGCAGCAGGATAAATAATTTTCTGAACCCGTAACGGGGATACCGGTCAGCCAACTTAAGAAGCATTTCACTAAGTAACGAATCATCGCGCGGCTTCGGTTCGTAGCAATATACGGAGCGACTTAAACGCAGCGCACAGCATGCTTGTCGAATACTGAGACAAAATTCGTTGCGAAGGTAGTCAACAAGCTCACGCTTCTCAGCTGGCTTTAAAAGTTTTTTTGCTATGACATCCTTCAGAGCTTCGTTTTCAAGGCTCAAGTTGGCAAACATGTTCTTGAGCTTACGATTTTCTTCTTCAAGGTCCTTCAAGCGGCGGATATCGGAATCTTCCATACCGCCGTACTTCGACTTCCACTTGTTGTACGTGGCTTGACTGACTTTGTACTCACGGCAAACGTCTGCAACTTTGCGACCGCCTTCGGCCTCTTTCAGGATCTTGAGAATCTGACTTTCACTGAATCTGGATTTCCGCATCGAAACAACCTCCTTCATGGCTGTCTTTATCAGAAATCTCTACTTTGCACTGGGACTAATATACGGGAGGGCTACACAGCAACAGACTTCATTTTATGAATAATCTTAAATAATAATTCAGAATCGGGTATCTTTCTCTACAAATCTATTGGTTAAAGCTTTAAGCATAGTTTTCTCAAGTAATTGATAAGCATAATGTGCACATACAATTACTAAAAGAAGTAATACAAGCCACATCCAGTAGGGATTAATCATTGGAGGTAAATCGAGCTTTATCCAAAATTTGACAAAGAACACCATAAGAACACTATTTAGCAAGTATAAGGAATATGAACTATTACCTATTTTCAAAAGCAAGTTAGGAAAAAAAACACCAGCATGCTCTAATGACAGAAATGAATAAACAAGCAATGCAGAAGTAAATCCCCATCTAACCAAATGCCCCCAACTATATGTATGAGAACTATAAATAATTGGGTCATATGTATTCCATATAACCACTAGAATATATGCGAAAACACCTAATAAGGCATATGGCTTTGATAAAAATTTATTTTTAAAATATAATTTAGCGATGAGAAGTCCTAGAACAAATTCGTATATTATTGGGTTCTGGAAAATTGAATGCCTATCAGTAGCCTCAGGAAATAAAAAACTTAAAAAATAGTAGCCCGTAATCATTCCTATGGCTAACCAAGACTTAGTCATTAACCTTGTTGCGAATAGCAAGGACAAAGTAAAAACAGCATAAAATAGCATTTCAAAAGTCAGAGTCCAGGAAAGTGGCATAATTCTATATCCTGGAATCAAAAAATAAGCACCTAAAACTTGTGAATAGCTTTGAATCACATTACTTCCGAAAATCAAAGCATATACGCAGTATGCTGTCAAAACAGCCCAATACATTGGAAAAATTCTTATAATACGTTTTTTTGCAAAATTGATACAAAATTGAATGTCAATATTCTTATTTGCAACAACATAAGTCATTATAAACCCGCTGATAACAAAAAAAATGTCAACTCCACTATTAAAGAAGGAATCTAAAAAGACAAGCCTATCATCATAAGGCAGATCGTAGTGTGTCGAGTACAACTTCAAACTAAAGGGAAGATGACAAAAGCATACTAGCATTGCAGCCATAGCGCGTAATGCCTGTAACGAATTCAATCTTTTATCTGAATTGATCATAAGTACCTTGCAAAAAATAAGTGGATTTGTGACCTAGGAAGATTAGTATATTTGATCTATATCTAAAAATTAGATTTTTTTTTAACACTATCAAAATAATCACCAAGATTAATTTTATTCATGACTTTCTGAACAGAAGTTAATAATTTTATGATTCTAATTTTTCCTTTACTTAAATCATAGGTATAAGTTGAATAGTTTACAACTTCTCCACCCCATGAAAGCTTAAATTTCATTATATTATGCAATTTATTATCATTAGATTTTGGTTCTACCCCTGCATAATCCAACCACTTAATGCCACGCTTTAACCCTTCTTCAATTACTCGCCATTGAAGGGCATAATTTGCAAATCTATTAGATTTACTTAGTCTTGTAGCAGGTGAAGTAGTAATCCCTTCAAGACAGCCAACATCGACTCCCCACTTAACGCCTGTCCAGGCTAATGCTTTTTGTCCATTTAATGCTACATAATACGAACAATTATCGTCTTTAGTGGCGACTATGCTTTTAATTACTTTTGTAGATAGCTCATTTGTCCTGCATTTAATATTTTGCCACTGTTGAACATGGTCAGCATCTTCGAGTAATTCTACGGTAATCCCTGTTTCTGAAACTCGTCGAACACTTCTTCTCGTTTCATATTTCAATTTTTTAAATATTTCATCTTTAGATTGAGTCATATCCAACAAAACTGTGTACATTTCAGTGGATGAAAATCCCTGCTCGTCAAGCACTTTATCAAAAAGAAACTTAATTTCGGGTTTTTCAGCATAAAGATAAAAAGGGGGAATAATCTTAATTGATGTTGCTGATATTTCTTTTCCAAGTCTTTTTATATATTGCGCCCACTTTTGTAATTTATGTTCGTTAATATCAGAACAATATGGTCCATACATGACAGTAAGCACCCTTGTTCGCAATACCCAACTTATAAAAGTTCCAATTTTAGATGAATGGCAAAAATAAGGAGCTAATACAACATCAGCCTGGCAATCACAGCAATTTACCTGAAACATTGGTTCCTCGGTATTGCCTATGTAATTTTCATTAGGTTCTCTTTGCCAGAAAGTACCGGCAGATTCCGTTTTATTTTTCATTTACCCCTCACTAATATCATTATAGCATTGCGAGTATATAGAGTTTTTAGAAGTAACAAATAAAAGCAGACAAGCTTAAAAAGCTAGTATCATGACATTTGTTTCACATTGCCTATTTAGGAGTGAATAACGAATTTAATGGATTTTCGAAATTACGCATCCAGACCTCAGAAAATTTCTTCGCACCGTAATAATTGAGATGATTGCCATCGGTGTATAAAGGAACATCCTCAAGAACTGTCAAGCTTGGCCCAGAAGGACCTTCAGGGCACAAGACACGTTTTGGATCAATAACAATCAAACTTGGAAACTTTTGCTTCAAGGAGTCAATAACTGTGTCTTCAAAAGCATGTCGACGATAGACATCAACAGCTTTAGCATCGCTTATTAGATTTGTTCCGAAAAATTTATTTTTTACAAAATTAAGAGACATAAAATCTACTACATACGGAACATCCTTGAAAAGTATTGGAATTTTACCACGATCAATAATAAATTTAATGCTATCATGCAACCCAAGCTCAAAACTACGTTTATTAACCTTTATGATATCATCTGTTATAGGTACATCGATATGCTTCATCAATTCTGGAGTCTTTGAAGTAGAGAAGATTCTAGAATAATAAAAAGCAGCAATAAAAACATATTTTATATTTTTTTCATCAATTAAAGTAGTCCAATAATCTATCATTTGCTTCTTGTCTGTCCTGAGCACCAATTCGTCCTGAACGTCACGATCATAAAAATCAACGTTTAATAAGAAGGGGGTACTATCACGAGAAGTTTGTACCCCCTTTATATCAAACTCTTTAGTAATATCTTCTACAAAAGGCCTAATAGCCGTTGCATGTGAATCACCTATCAATAATGCATTAATTTTAGGTAAGTTCTTATGCCCCCATATTGTATAGTCATTTATAATATGGCTATCTACAGGAGATCCCTTTCCAAACTGTGCCCCGGGATGTCGCTCAAGAGCTGAACTTTCAACTGCGACTATCTGTTTGCTAAGTTCAACTCCAAATCGTTCTGGGAATCCTTCAAATTCGTTTGTAGCCTGAAAAAAAATAAAAGCCAAAAGAGATGGAACTATCATTAAGGAGGACAATAAAAACACAAAAGATCGTCTACTCTTACGAAACGGCTGTTCAATGAAACGATATGACAAATAAGAAACAATTAAACTTAAAACAATAACTGTAAATCTATATTTAGGTATTGAATAACCAGCATAGGCTAAAAAAGCAAAAGGAGGCCAATGCCATAAATACCATGAATATGAGACCTTACCTATTGAGACAAAAAAATTGGTTGATAAAACAGAATCAATGAAAGAGTGTTCTTTTCTCGGCAAAATCAAAAGGACCGTACCTAAACATGGCCATAAAGCATTAACCCCCGGAAAAGGCATTCGTTCCCGATAAACAATCGCCGGTAACAGGATCAACAATACTCCAATAAAAGCTACTAAATTAGAGCAATTACGACCATTAAAAACAAAACTCACAGGACTACGAAAGATAATTGCAACCCAAGCCCCAATCAACAGCTCGAAAGCTCGGGCTGGAATCATATAAAATGCAAATTCCGGCCATTTAATGGCAAATTGTGAAAGGGCAAGAAGAGAAAGAAATGAAAGTGCTAAAATATAATTATGATATTTACGAGGTATAAACTTATAAGCCAAGTAAAGACATGAAGGCCAAACAAAATAAAACTGTTCTTCGACAGACAATGACCAGGTATGAGTCAATGGAAAAGCTTGGACGTAATTGCGCCAATATCCACCAAAAAAACGCCATAAAAAAAAGTTAGACCAAGAGGTAAGTGATGCAAATTGGGCTTCAGAATAAGCCATTAGTTTTTTTGGAAAAAGGATAAAGAGACTTGCAACCGAAACGACGAGTAGCATGAGTATAAGAGCCGGCAAAATACGACGTATACGACGGGAATAAAAATTCTTGAAAGAAAAAATTCCCTTGTCTATCTCGCTGACAATTATCGAGGTAATCAAATAGCCCGATATAACAAAGAAAACATCAACCCCAATAAAGCCACCTTGAAAAAACTCAAATTGAGCATGTCCAAGAACAACTAGAGAGACGGCAATTGCCCTTAATCCATCAATATCTTTTCTATACTTAATTGAACTCATTAGTTCCTCGACAAACACAAATGAACACGGCTTAACTAATCACTCTCTAGCTTTGATACAATGTCCTTGTATAGAACAGTATTAATTGATGACAATTTGTAAAGCATCCGTTCGAGTTTGCTGTCCTCGATAACATCATAGGGATCAAAGTAGTGGGTACAAAATTTATTATTTTTAACTATGCATTCAATTGTAACATTAAATTCATCTATAAAACTTTCGTTGTCACCCAAAAACGGGTTATTCTTCCTGAGCATGTTCCATGAATCAAATATAGCTAATGGGAAATTCATACTACAAGCTGTCGGTATCTCATATATACCTTCCTTATAAAGTGAGGCTGCACCATATCCATCAAATGAGCACGCTGCTGTAGAGCTACTATATTTGTAACCTAACTCTTTTAGAATACAGTAAACATTATCAGTATGTAAATTACCATAGTGCGGCGTTCTAAAGCCAACACAATCGTAACCTAAAATATTACTTATAACCTTGTGAGCCTTTTCGATCTCATATTTTTGTTCATTGTAAGAGAGCTGATTAAAGAATCTGTTTGGAGACCAATGAGGATTGTCCGGGTGTGTATAGGTATGATTAATAATTTCATGCCCTTCTTCCACGGCTCGCATGTGAATTTCGGGATATTTCTCCACAAACTTGCCTATGACTGCCAATCCGGCCTTAATATCATACTTTTTAAGTAGATCTAGCAATTGAGGGAACACCTCAATATCTTTTTCAAAATCAAAATCAAAAGTTAGCGCATAAGTACCTTCTTTATATGGATTATTCTGAAGACTCAACAGGTACTTAAATACATAGTTAGGACAGCACCTATGAACAAGCGATCTACAGATAAAGGCGATATACTTATTCCGCTGTAATCCAATTAATTTATCTAGCATAGATTCCACCAAGAGAAAGGGACTGCCCGATGGGCAGTCCCTAGACAAACCTATATTATTTCATTGTATGCTTACTTCTTAAAACGGCTACGAACGATAGCAACCATGGGAGCAAGCATCAGCAGCAGCCATTCCAGACCAAAACCAGCGGCGGGGTTGAATACACAACCGGACGAACTGGAAGAGGTAGATGTGGGAACAGAACCGAGCACAACGGGGTCAACAATACCACGAGTTACGGTGCTGTTAGCATCGAAGGAACCGTTATCTTTTACTACCCAGTTTACATAGTAAGTTTCGGAAGCATCAAGAACGGAATCCTGAGCAAGGTAACCACCAGCTGTCTGAGAAGAAATCCACCATGCACCATCAGCTTTAGTAGTAGCAGATGCGGCATAAGTCATAGCATTAGAGGAAGTAGTGAAGGGGTTAATTTTGTAAAGGCGCAGGTGAGAAATCTTGCCTGCAAGACCTTCAAAAGCGTACTGAGCTGTGTAGTACAGATCACCTTTGGAACCAGCTGCGAAGGTGGCGGAGTAACCTTTTGCTTCAGTCAAAGGAGTGAAGTCAGAGGGAATTCCGGTCCAACGAGCTCTTAAGCCAGTTGCAGTGTATGCAACAGTAGAGTTCTCAGTAAAACGAGTTCTAAGAGTAGCGATAGAAGCGTTACCCTGGTAGCCAGCAGGAGCACCACCAACGGCATAAGTTACTGCAGTATCAGGTACCATGAATGCGATACCGTAAGTAGGAGCTTTAGCAGCTGCGGTTGCGTTGTATTCGATAATACCAGCACCGAAGGTTTTATCTGCAGCCTGCTTACCATAGAAGCTAGACTGTACGGTAGAACCGTCTGCCTGATAAAGAGTCATGTTGGACTGAGAAAGGCCAAACTGAGAAGTAGAAGCCAAAGCACCTACGTAACCGTTGATAGTAGTATCATACTTCAGGTTAGAGTTGTTTAAGGTTTTAACACCATCACCACCATTGATGGTTCTGGAGAAACCTTTTGTTACAACCAGGTCACTACCGAAAACGGTGGAGAATATACCTGCAGTAGCATTACCGAACACGTTCTTTTTAGAACCGAGAAAGACGGTCTTGAATGCACGGTTCTGCAGATCATTTGAAGAGTAGTTAGCACCATTTTTGATCATGACAACAAATGCACGAGCATTTTTTACGGTGTTAACACGACCAGTAATGATGTTCTTGTCTTCGTTGATAGTAGCATTCTCAAGGAGAGTTCTGTAGTCAGTGTCACCACAAGTCAGCGCGAGAGAGTTCTTGCTGATGCCGGTAGCGTTATATGTTCTCCAAGATGTAGTCTTATCTGTAGCAGTACCGTTGCTCATATAGTATTTTACCTGAGCGTTGTTGGCGCCTGCATCTGCAGTAATTTTAACCTGACCAATGATGTAGTAAGGAACAGCTTTGACCTGGCCGAATGCATAGTAATCCCAAACATCGGTGGAACTGGCAACACCAGTGAAGGTACCGTTACCGTACAGAATAGGCATACTTACAGAGGAACCAGCCCAAGATTCGCGACGGTTGTGACCAGTCTGCAAAGTAGCGTTAACAGAACTGTTTGTGAGACCGACCATCATCTGATATGCGCCAACAGGTACGTAAACAGTGGATGCGTTCCATGTTGCGTTGTTGGTTGCCTGTCCAGCCAGACCGTAAATGTCACCATAAGTGGTGTCATAGTCAAAAACAGACATTGCAGCAGCAGTCATGGTAGTACCGTTGCCGAAGGAATCTTCTACTATTTCAGATCCGTTTGTAAAAACAAAAGAACCGTTAAGTGCGGAGCCGCCACGAGCAGAAGCGTTCATGAGCAGGGTGTAACGGCGATTAGTTGTAGATTTGTTGTAGGAGTAAAATCCCATGGAACCGAGACCCTGCTGGTCATAGCCTGCACTAGCCGCATGAGCGGTTCCGTTCAAGCTGAAACCGTCCAAAGCGAGAAAGGTTCCGTTTGCGTAGTTGTAAGTTGCGCCAAGCGAACCGTTAAGGAACGCAGGAGCGCCAGTTTTTGCTGCAAAAGCGCTGGAAGCCGCCAGCATCAGCAGCACTGTAAAGATTACTGTAATCTTCTTCATCACAAAATCTCCAATTGCTAAAGGTTTTAGGTTTGCCAAAAAAATTCATAGCATTGAAAAACAATATTTTCAATCCTAATATTATCATCATTAGAATTAAAGTCTTAAATCACTTCAAAAACACGCACAAAAGGTCCACCTTCGTAAACTAATTTGAAATACTTTGAAATGGCAGGAGCTTGAGGGTTCCAAGTTAATAACTTTACCATAGCACTCATAGCCGACATTTCGTCTATAAGAAAACCTTGACTGACTATTTTATTCAACACTAAAGTCGGCCCGATATTTTTATTATATTTTTTTACATTAGCTTCGTTTTTACCTAAGATACTTATTCCACTTAATAAATATTTAGTCCCAGAATCTTTCAGGACCAGACTTCCATCATCGAAATTCACCTGAAAAGCAGAAAAAAGCTGCATTACCTGAGGATGAACTCCTATACCAGTCCCGACATTCCAAGATCCATAGTATAGTATCCAATATAAAAGGCTAACATCCTTCCAAGTTACGACTATATATTGTTTATGCTTAACTGGTAACGAATAGTTTTTTATACTAAAAGATTTTATCAAATCCTGTACTGCAGTACCTGTCATATCTTCCCACACTTTAGAGGGATTATTGTCCTGCAGTGCTGAATACTTGATAAACTGGTTAGCTTGCTTAAGGGACGGCGTAGTGAATGGCAAAGCCAAAGGATACAAAATTGTCCCTGGATGCTTCCCCCCATTCGCAAATGAATCATGCTCAGTATAATACATAGAAGCATAACCCCAATCCCACCATGTCCAAACAGTACTTCCTTTTGGCATAACTTTTCCTGACTCTTTCAAAGCCTGAACATGTTCAGGAAAAATTATAGGAACGGCCAGGGAATGACTATACAAATTCCAATTCAAACCCAACAATGTAATTATCACATAGACGGGAATGACCCATGCATATTTCTTAGCAAATTGACTAAACTTTTTACCAAGCAAATAAGTTGGAATCCACGCTAACGCTAGCCCAATTGGCAGACCGCAAAACATTCCAAACCTGCCGCCCATATATACAGCAGCAACTCCAGCAATAGCTAAGGGAAGCAAAAGAATAGACACAGGTCGGAGTAATACAAGTCCAAAGTAGGCAATAAACCCCAGCCACCCAAGAATATTATTACCAAAAATATTTTGAAAAAGGGCTCGAAAATCTATATTCTGTGCCTCAATAACACTTTGAGTAATCCCCGGGTATACTGGCCCTTTCTCGCCAATGAGACTACTTTCAGATACGGGCTTAATATAATTGACAACTTTTCCATAAAGACTCTGCAGTACAACTTCACCAGCCCCACTAAAAAACAACACCACGGTTAAAGCAATCAGCATAAAACCGAGACTATTCAGGTGTTCATTATTCTTAAACTTGCGATTTACAGAGGATAACACTAAGAGCCCTACAAGAAGAACTCCACTCAGCCCAAGGAAACAAACTAGCGAATAAATTAATAAGCCCCTGAGCAAAGTAACCCTGTCAGCCGCTGATTTCGCACATATTAAAGACAGCACAACCCCCATGACAACAACAAGAAAACCAAACATTCTCACGTCTGTATGCCACGTTTCACCAAACGATGTCATAAACCCTGCAATTACAGGCAATGCGTAATCATATATTGTAGGTTTGAAATTTTGACTATCTTCATCTTTAAACCAAGAAACACTTAAGCCTTGAACCAGCCATGCAGCAATAAGACCAGAGATCAAAACAGGAAACAACAAGGTTACTATATCAGTATCATAAAATGAGAGACGGGTACGAAAATAAAAGGCAGGAATAGTTGTTGCATATACAGCTCCAGCCATAGCAACCCATGAGCCGCCCAAAATCATTCCCCAAATTAGTGCAGCTACAGCCGTAAAACCTGCAAAAATAGCTGGCAGCCAAAAACCTATATTTCCATACTCAATACCAGTAATTTCGCCGAGTATTCGTACTAATTTGGCCATTGGGTGATCTATAGCACTACCCACTCCCTTCGCTCCAGCAAGCCAATAATACGCATCATGTGTGCCCATTATATATTCGCCATTCCAACTGCACAAAGGATTACTGACCCATTGTGGATATTCAAGCATCCGTATTGCAAAAGCAAATACAAAAGAAACAACTGAGAGTAGAACAAAAATTTTCCACTGACTTAACCATAATGGTCTTTCAAACTCATGCCTCATGACTTACATCTCTCTTTATTAGTGGACTTAGTATAGTGAATACTACAGCTTGGTAACCCTAACAACTTCTTCAAGGGTAGTTACGCCCTCACTAACAAGACGTATGCCATGGTCAACCATTGTCTCACGCCCCATTTCTTTTGCCTTAGCTTTAATCCTGTCTGAAGAAGCAACATCCATAATAAGCCCGCGTACTTCCTCGGACACAGGGATAAGCTCATAGATCCCTCGACGACCGCTGAAACCGGTAAAATTACAATGCTCACAGCCAGCACCTGCAACTTGTCGGTTAGGAAGTCCCTTGACCTCTTCAAAAAGCTTAAAAGTATTTGGGGAAACCTCAATTTCTCGAGAACAATGTTTGCAGTTTACGCGAACCAACCGCTGACCAAGAACAAGTGACAGAGAAGATGCCAGCAGAAAAGGCTCAATACCCATATCTAGCATCCTTGTTACAGCCGTTGCTGCATCGTTTGTGTGGAGTGTGGAAAGCACGAGATGCCCAGTAAGAGATGCCTGAACAGCTGTACTGGCTGTTTCCTGATCACGAATCTCACCTACAAGAATAATATCCGGATCCTGTCTCAAGAAAGAACGAATTGTAGTAGCGAACGTCATACCTGCAGCTTTGTTGACCTGCACCTGGTTCACACCTGACAACTGATATTCAACTGGATCTTCAACGGTAACAATATTTTTATCGTCACGCGGAAGCTCACTCAAACCAGCATAAAGACTTGTTGTTTTACCTGATCCAGTAGGCCCGGTAACCAGAACAATTCCATGCGGCTGAGCAAGAACAGTTCTGAAAAGCTCAAGATCCTTCCCTTTAAGGCCAAGATCTTCAAGATTGAGAATATTTTTAGAGCGGTCAAGGACACGCAAAACTGCCTTCTCTCCACTCATAGTGGGAATTGTTGAAACACGGACGTCGACTTCCTTTTGTCCGAGCTTTAGAAAAATACGGCCATCCTGAGGTTTACGACTTTCAGCAACATCCATCTCACCCATTACCTTAATACGGGCAATAACCGTCGGCTGTAGACCTTTATCCAGCCTTTTTACAGCCTTAAGAACTCCATCCTGTCTATAGCGAACAACAAAACCGTTTCCCTGTCCCTCAAAATGTATATCACTGGCACCAGTGGAAATTGCCTGATGCAAAGTTTTATTTACAAGGCGAACAATTGGGGCATCGTCGTGCGACCAGCCTAAAAGATCCTGACCATCTTCACCGTCTTCGCTTTCACCTTCAGACTCAACAGCACTTTCTTCTTCCCAGACAGTTAAAGCCTGTTCTAAAAGAGGAAAAAAGACATGCTCATCTACAATCTCTGTTTTAACATTCTTACCTAGTTTCCAAGCCAAGAAATCAGCCATCGGCAAGGAATTCTCATTCTGCAAAAGAATCTTGATTTCTCTGTCGCCAGATTCAACAGGTATGAATTCATTTCGTTGAGGAAATTTCAAGAACAAATCCACAACTTCACGAGGCAGCTGATTCAAATCGTAAATGTTGCTCAATTTTCTTACCTGCTAACCATCAGACTGAGTGGACGAAATAGAATCACTTGTGTCTTTAGAATCGCTTTTATACGTATTGAATTCATTCTCGATAAATTCATCAAACCTTTCTCTCTGCTTGCGATATTTATTCATTTTAGCCTTACTGATAGCTTCAACTTGCTCAGTTGTCTGAATAATACGAGCAGAAATAAAAACCATTAAAGTCTGCTTATTACCACTTCGAGATGTTGTCTTGAATAGCCAGCCTAACAAGGGAAGATCCGAAAGATACGGAACGCCACTTTCACTTCTAGTCTGGTCAGATTGAATAAGTCCGCCTATCACCATCGTAGCTCCATCACCCATCAAAACTTTTGTCTGGGTAGTTCTGTCGCGTGTAACAGGAAGCTCTAATGTTCCAGCTGAAGTTGAAACTGTATTGTAGGTCTGATAAACATCAAGTTTTACCAACCCCTCTTCGCGATTGATATGAGGGGTAATTTTCAGCTTTATGCCAACATCTTTGTAAGAATAAGTAGAAACGACAGAATCACCACTGGTGGAACTCTCACCAGTCTTATATGGCCTGTTTTCACCAACAAAAATTTCAGCTTCAGCATTATCGAGTGTCATTATTTGCGGAGCAGAAATGAGGTTAAAATCACCAGAGGATTTAGTAAAATTAACGAGGGCACCAATTGTTGGAAACGTTTGCCCTGCGTAAGAAATTGTATCTCCTAAAACCCCCATTGAATAACCACCGGGAACAGATGAAGGGTTATTAGCATAAGCCAATAAATTGCTATCATCACTCTTAGTAAACCCAAGAGTCGCTACGCTTCCCCCAAGATCAATTCCACCTTGCCATTCAACACCGAACTCTTTTGAATTCTCAAGAGTTGTTTCTAGAACCAAAGCTTCAATATAAACCTGATCTTGCGCCCGATCCAATTCTGCAACAAAATTATCAATCTGAGGAATCTGAGTCGCATCAGCCATCACAATCAGTGAATTAGTGGTCTCATCGGCTGAAACTTGAGCTTCACCTTCGGCAGAACTACTTTTAGAAACAGCACTAGATTGAGATTGTGTCCCACCCTTTGCAGCTGAACCCTGTTGCTCACCAGCACTCGCCAGCCCACCTCCAGTCAGAAGGCTTTTAAGAACATCACCTGCAACAACGGCCTCAATATTATGAAGTCTATAGACTTTAAGTTTCGAATATGATTCACTTGTTCTATCAAGCTGTGAAACAAGCTTCCTTATTGTCTGAAGCTGTTCTGGAGTGCCAGACACAAGAAGAGTATTAGCCCAATCAATAGCCTCAATAATTGGAACAGACCCGATTTTACCAGCTGAATTCATTTTTTTATAAAATGAATTCAGTTTACTCGCCACTGACTTCGCACTACTCTCGCTCAAATCTATCGTATTTGTTATATGTCCAGCAGTTGCTTTTCCTATTATATCAAGCAGTTTTTTCATCTTCTCTGCATTGCTTTGAAAATCTCTTATCAAAACTGAGTCAGCCATAGCAATAGGATTAACCTGCCCTACCTTTGAAGCAAAGGGTTTGAGCATTGTTGCTGCTTGAGTAGGATCCATTTTTCCCTGCAACTGAAACACAGAAGTTATCATTTCCTCCCCATCTCCATCTTCAGGGCTAGATTTTATGACTGGGGAAATTTTCAAAGCATCTTTATGTGGTAGAATATAAGTAACGTTCTCTCGTGTCACAGGATAAAAACTAGCCCCAGAAAGAACTTCCTGAAAAACAGCCATCAGTTCCGGCTCTGAAAGAGATTGCCCGGCATAAATGCTTACCTTGGTATCTGGAAATGCCCCGGCGTTGAACACAATATTTCGTCCTGTATAGCGACCAACAAACTTAATAAATTCCACTAAAGAAATACTCTCAAGATTTGCGTGGACTGCAGCACCGCCCTCTGGCTGGGCATAAGCCACCGGGCTGATTGTAGTGAGGGACATCAGAATCGCGAAAAATAGATATTTTATTTTACTAAGCATAGATAGCTTCATAAACTCCACCAGACTTATCCGGGCAAAGCATAAATTAAATCCCGACAATGACGCGGGACAATGAGTTCAAACAAAAGACTACAAAAACACTCTATTCATCCTATACTTACCTAATTCAGTCAAGCTTCCATGAAACACAGTATATTACATGAACTGATAAAACAGACAGACGTTATACGCAAAGTGAATCAGTGTTCCGGGGACTACACTTCTATACCTTTGCCAAATATAACCAAAAGCAAGAGAAGGGACAGAAGTCAGAAGAGCCCAATGTACTGGCTGATGTATCAAATGCATAACGGCAAAAGTAAGTGATGCCAGAACATTGGCAAGACTTAGAGGCCCTAACCTCCACCTGTATTTAAAGAGACGATCTATTCCTTCCTGGAGGAGGAACCGGAAAAAAAATTCCTCAATAAAGGCCTTAAAGAATAACCATACTAAGGAAAGTTTAACATCAGGACTTGGAACATACAGCCCAAAAAAACCAAACGATAAAAATAAATAAAATACAGGATCGGTAAAGCTCAAAAAGCCCCACTTTAGCTGATACCAAATCCCTTTCAAGATTCGGTTTACGAAATAATCATAAACCATATATTTCCTATTATCTTTTGATTCAAAATTAAAAACTGGCGGACCTGATCTTAAAACAAGGCCCGCCAGCGAATAGTTTCTTAATGTCCGAGAATGGTTTCAATCGTTTTGAGAACCTCAAGGCCATCTTCACCAGTGATCGGAACTTCAGTTCCATTGCGAACTGCATCGATGAACTGAATCAGCTCTTCTTTGACCGGCTCACGGAACACCAGAGGCCACTCTCTAACGCTGTAGCTCTGATCATAGGTTGAGAATTCACTGAACTCTCTTACTTCCTGAGAAATCAGGTTTGCATCAATGAACTTGGTCTTTGCTGCTACCCTGATCTTGCGGGACTTGTAAGGAGTAACCCAGTTTGTGTTGATATTGCAAAGAATTCCGGATTCTGTTTCAGCAGTAATAAGAGCGTTGTCTTCGTGTCCTCCCCGTGTTGAGGTCATCACAGAATAAACGTTCTTGAAATTGGAACCGGAAAGGAAACGCAGAAGATCGATATCATGAGAAGCGAGGTCTTTGATAACTCCAACATCCTGAATTCTTGGCGGATAGGGACCGACACGTTCAATCTGGATGGAGATAGCCTCAACACCATTGCTCATGAGTTCCTTAACCCTCTGAACAGCCGGGTTAAAGCGCTCAACATGGCCAACCATGAGGTGAACACCTTTTTTAGCAGCCAGATCGACGAGCTCTGCGCCCTCGGCAACGGTTGCAGCCAGGGGCTTCTCAATAATCAGCGCAATATTGTTTTCGATAACCTTTTTACCAAAACTGTGGTGCAGAGTAGTGGGAACGCAGATGCTTACAGCATCCAGCTCGTTCTCCATCAGCTCTTCAACAGTCTGATATCCTTTTACATCAAACTGCTTGTTGACTTCATCAAGAGCTTCCTGATTTGTGTCAACAACGCCCACAACTTCAACAAAAGGCATTTCATAATAATTTCTAAGATGGACCCGGCCCATCCAGCCCAAGCCAACAACACCGACTTTCAAAGTTTTCATTTTTATATCTACCTTTATTTTCTGCCTTAATAAGCAAGTATTAATAGTTGCTCCAGCAAACTTAATGCTGAGAACAACCTACGAACACACTAAAATAAAACGACAATCTTATACAGATTGTCGGCTTAAACCTTCTCCAAAACTCTTTCCAGCACTTCCTCAGGCATCAATGACATCAAACATGCCAGATCGCCTCTCTCGCAACTTTCGCTACCGCAAGGTTGACACTGAAGGTCAGGCACAACCTCAACATGGTCTGGAGAGGGAAAAGTCCAGGCGCTGCTGGATGATCCCGGCATTGTTATAGTGGCAGTTCCTACGCCTGCAGCAAAATGCCGGGGAGCAGAGCAATTACCTATATGAAGCTCTGCCCTTTCAATCAGAGCAGCCATAAGCCTGAGTGAACCTGGAGCTTCCAGCATTACGCATTTATCGCCTAATCCCGAAATATCTTTAACCTCAAGAGCCACATCCTTTTCACCAGGGCCATAGAGAATAAAAAACTTATGGGATGGCCTGTGATGGGATATCAGGCTGAGCAATCGACCATAATACTCCGCCGGCCACCGACGGGTATGCCTGCGGTGAGAAGGATCAATTGTAATGAGGGGATCTCGTTCATCAACATTAAGTGACTTTAAACACTCAACTGCCTGGGCTCTTTCATTGTCGCTGACATAAATTTCAGGACCTTCTCCATGCCACTTGATCCCAAGCGGCTTCAGGACACCGGCTTTATATCCTCCGGCATATCCATCTGGAATACTCTCAGGCCAATGGGTATAGAGCAACCTGTTGTACCAGGGTGGATTAAAAGTCAACTTTACGGCAGCATTGCAGAACAGCAAAACCCAACGGCAGCGGGGCAATTGCTGAAAATCCACAACAAGATCATACCCGGCACGGCCAACCCTGCGGTAAAAAGATAATGCTTTAAAAGGGTTCCGCAGCTCTTTTTTTACAATCTTCCAAACATGACTTACTGCTGGATTATTATCGAAAACCTGCGCACATTTCTCTTCAGTGAGCACATGTATTTCAGCATCGGGAAATCTCTTGTGCAAAAGAGACACCGATGGGGTGGCAAGAACAACATCACCAATCTGCCGCAACTGACAGACCAGAATTCTTTTAGGATTAATCGCGCTTATATCTTTCACTTTTTTAAAAAGCTCACTTTTCAATTACAAAACCACTTCTAGCGGCAGCTTAAATCAAGCCCTGAAGCAGAGCAGATAAGCACACCCCGGGACTAAAGTCCAGAATCAGCTTATTCGGAAAACAATCAGAAAAACCCTTGTCATCAGCGGAATACGTAACAGACAGACATTATATAGTTAGCAACCATAGCCGCTCCTGAGCCGACAACAAGAGGTACAATTAAAGGCACTTCCGACCAGACAAGCAAAAGACCTGCATAGGCACCGTAGTTAATCAGATTTCCCAAACCGTTAGTAAGTGCAAATCTGTACCATCCGCTCCAGGAGGCATTTCCCTGCTTTTGAAAAGTAAATCCATGATGTAAATGATAGCAAATTGTCATCGCGACAAGAACCGCTGGAATTCGCGCAGCAAAAGGGTCCATCCCCAGAGCTACAAAAGCGTAAGTTAAACTGGAATCTATAACAAATCCCAGTCCTCCAATGCAGCAAAAGCGTAAAAATCTACTGTCACACCTTAAAAGCATCAGCCTTTGTCACCTTCGCAGCACTTTGAAGCACAAACATTAGGAGATGAAAAATGCAGATATTCAAGCCTGCGCATTTCCATGTGCCCCCTGCTTACACTGTTTAAAATAATTCCTATTGCAAATGACAGGCATGAAATAATTCCAACGGAAGCGGCCAGAACAGCTGTGGGCAACTTGGGGACCAACCCAGTCTGGAACCACTCTGTAACAACCGGCAGTCCCAAGGTAAGGGATAGCAGAGCAAGAACAGCTGCAATACCAGCATAGAATTTGAACGGGGAAATATGTCTGAAAAGATGGATCATGGTCAATAAGATCCTCATCCCGTCACGATATGTATTCAGCTTGCTGTGGCTTCCTTCAGGCCTCTTTCCATAAGTTGTGACCATTTCAGCGACCGGAAGCCTTGCACTGATGGAATGGATGCTCATCTCCATCTCAATCTCAAATCCCTGACTTAGACACGGGAAGGTTTTAACAAATCGCCTGGAGAAGACTCTGTATCCAGAAAAAATATCAGTAAACGTTCTTTCGAAAACCATACCGAGAAACTTGTTAAACACCGCGTTCCCGGCCTGATGCCCGGCTCTGTAGGCCTCATCGTCATTTTCGTGATCTCTGATACCCACAACCATATCAAGATTTTCGCTTAGCAATTTTTCCACCATGTCCGGAGCTGCTGAAGCATCATAGGTGTCATCTCCATCAACTAGAACATAGATATCCGCTTCAATATCAGCAAACATTCTTCTGACAACATTGCCTTTACCGCGTCTGGATTCTAAGGAGACGTTTGCTCCGGCAGCCTTAGCAACCTCCACAGTACGATCACTTGAACCATTGTCGTACACGTAGATCTCTGCCCCGGGCAACCGCTGGGCAAAATCACTCACAACGCGAGAAATCGCTCCCTCCTCATTAAGACAGGGAATCAGAACAGCCGTCTTCATCAATCTTCACCTCTGATTATTTTGTCCGGCAGGGACTTTGGAGAGACAATTAACAGCATGTGACCCTTGCGGCTAAATTCGGAAACTGCAACTCTGTTTGCAGTTTTAAGAACAGCAGGGTCTCCACTAAAGAAATAATAATATCCATCTATGGACCTGGGCTTGAAATCCCAATCGGTAGATTGGCCGAAAAGCATAATTTTCATTCTTCGCGCATTCTTAGCCATCTTCACATCTTCGTTGATCTTAAGACGACCTTCACGCTTATACCCGGCCATATCCATTGCAATTCTCTCCACAGCATTGGGGGTCCAAGCATTGTAACGCATCAGCACCGGTAAATTTTCTTCACTTACAGTCGCTGCATTTTTGAGATCGCTCTGAAGTCTAAAAATAGTATTTTCTTCCGGAACATTTTTAAGGGTGAATGCCGCAAAAGCAATCACAAGCCCCCACTTAAAAAAATTAGCTGCTTTAGGCGAAGACTTCATCCACCTCTCGATTCCTATCAGTATGACAAGAAGCATATAGGGGACACCGGCAGTAAGATACCTGCTACCAACAGGGGCTGCAATTTTCAACGGAGAAACACTTGAAATCATATACACGTTAAAGAAAAGGCCACCTAAAAACAGGACTGCCATACATTTCTCGACATTATTTCCCCGCCGCATAAGCCAGACACCGATGCCTAAAGCAGCAATCAAAACGGGTAACAGCCCCCTGAACTTAATCAGGTTCGTAAAGTTCATAATGTACTCTGCAAAGCCGACCAAAAGTTCTTCTCGTGACACATGAGTCTGGGTCATTATTCCAATTCTACCAAGTATATTACCTGTATCCGAGTAGAAATAAACCCATTCAAGACCGATAACCAGAACGAAAAAAGCGGAGAAAAGCAGAACAGGATTTATCCTGCGCTTTCCGATAAGCAGTAAAGCCAGAATACCGGGACCATAATATATACCTGTCACACGGGATCCCCAGACACATCCTGCAAAAACACCTGCCAGAGCGAGAAGCCACCATCTTTCTTTTTTACGCCAAAGCAGCAAGCACAACACGCAGCACAGCAGCCAGGTCATCTCGTAAATACCGGGCCAGAGCTGGCTGCCCATTGTCGTCATCTTGGGGTAAAGAGTCAGCAAAACGGATGACAGCACGGCATAATTTCTGCCCATGACTTCAACCGCTACAAAATACATCAGCACAGCCCCGGCAATCGAAAACAGTACAGGAAGAATATAGTAATTTAGGGAGCTTACGCCAAAACCCTTCAGAATCATAAACAGGGGCATATTGATTGCCCACCGCATGGTGTGATGATTCCAGTCCTGATAATGACCGGAGCTTAACAGGCTGACCATGTTCTCCCATACATCAAGAGAATCTCCGCCTATTTCAATATATTCAAGGGAGGCAATCCGAACCAGAGCAGTAAATAGAACTATAAAGCAAACGGGGGTAATGTCTGGATACCTGCGGGAAAAAGGGACTGAGTTTGATTTAGAATCCATAATATCTCATACTTATATATTATTGAAATACCGCACGGCAGCTAAAACAGATAAAGCAAGTAAACCACCGCTTGGCTCCGGTCAAGACACCAGAGATGCCATTAAAGCAACAGTTGATGGACAAAAGCATCGCTCGTTCATGAGATAGCATACATTTTTTAAAACAGCTTTGACAATAACAGCACATATCCCTTAACTTTATTAACTGTCTATTCTTTCAAAATCCTGACCTGATTAAACCACCGGAGAAACCATGAAAAAAATTACACTGAACCTGTGGCTGCTTCTGGCCTTTATAGTTTTACTGCCCGGCCAGGGCTTGGCTGATGAAAATCTGCGGGATACAACTCTTGAACTTGGATACACTCCGATTGAAATTGAACTAGCAGAGTGCCCGGTTAAAATAGCTGTGGTGAAATTCAGCGAAACAACGCCCATTAAAGAGGTAGGACAAAGCAAACAATTCAGATATATCCCTTCAATTGATATTGGATCATGGATGGGGCAGGCTGTTTTCACTCAACTTAAGTCACAGGGCTTTGATGTGGAGTACTTTGAAAACATGGAAGATGCCGGGGACATGTTCATCATCACCGGTATTGCAAACAAAGTATTCATAAATCGCCCAGGACAGCTTGATATGAATTTTAAAGTTCAGTTGGATGGAATGGTTGCCAAAGACAACAAGCTTCTATATGCCATGAACTACACATCCAAGCAGCAGAAAGAAATGGCTAACACTGGAGATAATGCAGGAAAGCTTATGGCCGGCCTTCATGACACCTTCAGTATTTTTCTTCCGAAAGCAATTAACACTATCAATGAAAGCAGATAGAGTCTTTTGCTTGTACACAACTACCGATTCCCCTGAGCGGATGTCCGAGCAGGGGAATTTCCATACACTGAAGAAGGTATATAATTTTACTTCTACAGGCTTGCCCCAACTATGAATTACAGCTATTAGGCTTTTTTCAGGGTTAGACGGGGGTCCTACACCATCTGAATGTATCAGACCGCTTTCCTCGACCTCATCTCCTTACATTGAAGCCCCACAAATCTTTTTGAACTGGCAGATAAACCTGCAAGACATTTTCGCGACCAATGAACAATTTCATAAAAATTATTGAATACTATCTTCCGGGTAACATAGTTGACTGCCATAAACTGGACAACAGTAAACCGCATTGGCACGTTCACAACTCGCTTCCTAAAACCGGCGTCCGTTATCTTCACCATTCAGATAAACAGGAAACGACTTTGCAGCTGGCTTACAAAGCAGCCTTCAAGGTTATTGAAGACTGTCCGGAGAATATGCTGCCGGACACCCTGATTGTCTGCACACAAACTCCCGACCAGCTGTTACCGCATGTTTCTGCATGCTTGCAGCATGAGCTGGGCCTTCCATTCTCCACCAAATGCTTTGACATCAGCCTTGGCTGCAGCGGCTATTGTTATGGATTGTCCATCGCTTATGGGTACATGGCAGCCGGAATCTCGGAAAGAGTCCTTCTCGTCACGGTAGATAATTACTCCAAGATAATAGATCCGGACAACAAAACATCTTTTATCATTTTTTCCGACGGAGCAGCTGCCACGATTCTTGAAAAACCGGAAACGCCCCCGACTTTTCTTCTTGGAACGGACGGCAGCCGCTGCAAATCAATTATCTGTGAAAATTCCGGGATCGGACCCATAACCCAGAGCGGGCGTGAAGCAGAAATACCTTCCCCCGATTTTCAAATGGACGGATACAACATTTTTCAATTCACAGTTAAGACAATCCCTGCAGAAATCGGGAAGCTTGCCTGTAAATCAGATACGTCAATGGATGAGATAGACATGTTTGTTTTTCATCAGGCCAGCCGGAAGGTTCTGGAAACCTTGGGTAAAAAGCTTAAAATACCTGAAAACAAACTGCTGATTGACCTGCATGATGTTGGCAATACAACATCTTCCACAATCCCTATTGCCCTTAAGAGAGCAGAAGAGAGCGGCAGGATCAAACGGGGAGACAAAATAATGCTCTTCGGTTTCGGTATCGGACTCAGCTGGTCAGGAACAGTTATAACTTATTAAAATAATGGCCCGCATTAGATGCGGGCCATTATTTTAATTAAAGTCTGACTTTATTACATATATATTTAAAAACTTTCTCGACCGACTCTTCAAGAGTTTCCATGTCAGTGTGCACAACGAGATCCGGATTTTCAGGAGGCTCATAAGGAGCAGAAATGCCGGTATAATTTTTAATCTTTCCCTCCCGAGCCAACTTATAATATCCTTTAACATCACGTTCTTCGCAAACTTCAAGAGGGCAAGTTACATATATTTCATAAAAATCGTTCTCGCCTATAATATCTCTGACCATTTGCCTATCCGTATTAAGCGGAGAAATAAATGCACACATACATATCGTGCTATTCTCAAGAAAAAGCTTCGCAACTTCAGCTATCCGCCTATTATTTTCTGTTCTTGCAACAGGGGAAAAACTCAGGTCACTGCACAAGCCATGACGGACATTATCCCCATCGAAAACATAAGCTCTCATACCGGAATCAAAAAGTTTTTTTTCGACTCCATGAGCAATAGTTGATTTGCCGGATCCTGATAAGCCGGTAAACCAAAAAACTGCAGATCTATGCTGATTTAATTCTTCGCGATTCTGTCTTGAAACCTCACCTCGAAACCTTTTTATTTTTTTTTCACCCATCTTTATTACAATTCCTTATGCATATATAAACAAACGACTAACAAATTTGATAGTATCATCAACTCAAAAACACAACAATGAACTAATATCAACAAGCTAATCTTGACCACTATGAATATAAACATCTCGCTGCGGGAATGGTATGCTTATTTTTTCTTCATTGAATCGCTTATAAATGGCACTGTTCAGTTGATGTATCAGCCGTCCCCGGTCATGAGGACGCTTTGCCCAGCACAACAACTCAAACTCAAGGGCAGAATCCCCAAATGAACGAAAGCGGACTCTAGGCTCTGGATAAGGCACGGCAAGAGAGTTATTGTTTGCAATTTCAACAAGAATATCTTCCAACTGATCAATATCAGAACCATAAGCCACCCCGATCTTGACCCTGATACGAAATGAAGACTGAGGCATGCTCTGGTTGACTACCTTCCCGTTGGTAATGACCGAGTTAGGGATGGTAATCATTACATCATCGCGAGTCTGAAGACGGGTGCTGCGCATACCCACAGCTTTAACTTCTCCCCGTTCCCCGCTGCTCAGCACAACATAATCTCCTGCCCTGAAAGGACGATCCAGAAAAATAGAAACTCCCCCAAAAAAGTTTGCAAGAGTTTCTCTGGCAGCGAGAGCAACAGCCACACCGGCAATACCTGCTGAAGCGAAAATAGCTGTAACCGGGATACCGAAATATGCCCCAACCCTGTAAAACAGGGCAAATACCAGACTAAAGGTTACCAGGCGACATACCAGCTTGATCACATCTGCGTCCAGCGCCTCTTCCTTGATCTTGGATGATGCTATTATCGCCCGCATGATTATATCCCCGGCCACGATGATGCCCAGCCCAGCTGAAACAGAAAAACAGAACCCCAGAAAGACAGTCAGATAAGCGAGAACGTCACCGGTTATGTTGATCTGCTCAACTGCAAAATACTTTACGAAAACACATGCGAGCATACCGCAAACCGGTAAAAACAGTCGGCTTAGCATAAATTTTGTTTCTTTAACCTGAACATGGCGTCTATGCAGAATCACAATTATCCACAACAGTGCTGAACAGATCAAAATAATTAAAAGAAGCCCAAGCCATTGCCATATTGCCTGCCCGTAATAGCCGGTGAGCATCCATTCAGGAAGTTTCTTTAAAAAACCATCGGGAATCATCCACCCGGAGGAATAGATATACTGCTCGTAGAATCCTATATAATTTTCACCTTTATCTGCTCTGTAGGAAATATGTTTTACTTCATTATAAAAATCTTCAAGCCGCTCCACTGTCTGTGGAGTGAATAAAAAAGAGCCCATGCGCGGACCTTTTTCAACTTTGCCGATAAATATTTCAGTATGTGGTATTCTCCATTTGACCACCCCTTGTG
The DNA here is from genome assembly GCA_963676495.2 of Maridesulfovibrio sp. Classification (GTDB taxonomy): domain Bacteria; phylum Desulfobacterota; class Desulfovibrionia; order Desulfovibrionales; family Desulfovibrionaceae; genus Maridesulfovibrio. The sequence goes on from CAXXRF010000003.1 coordinate 1,881,144, forward strand.
TCTTGACATCATTCTTATCCGGAACATCTTCAAGGAGCGGAAGCTCGATTCGATCGAGAATCTCGCGCAACCTTAAAACAGACTCCAGACGGACGCTGCTCTGCATTGTGGGTGGAACTTCACTGAGATCAAAACAACGTTCGGCACGCTGTAAAAATTCCTTCGCAAGCTCCATATTTGAAGCAGTGGTTGCTTCTGCATAAAGCTCGTCAGTATAATAAATAAAACTGTTCAGAGTCGCTCTAGGACTGGATGTATCCGGTGGTTCAAGAGGGAAAATATTTGATGCCTGAGCTGGCAACGACCAGAATATCAATAATAACAGCAGAATTTTATTTAAATAAGAAGTCATTCTTTCACTCCAGTTTCGTTATACCTGATTCATAACACAAACAGCCAGGATTCCTCCAACTGTTTATTTTATGAAATAAGCAGACTTAACCTTAAATTTATACATACAAAACACAATGTTAACATACAGAACAGAGTTCATTCCACAAAATTATGTCTTGGTATAGTCAGGACCACTCTGAATGAACTTGGTGTAAAACTAAAACAAGTATAAAATTTAATGACTAATAAACAGCAGCTTAACCTGTAAAGGCAAGATATTTCATTCACAGTCGTTAAGACATTACCAGATTTGGAGATTATGCTTTGCAGAGATTGAAATCTTCTCCGGCTTTACAGACAATAGGTATTTACAACACCTTAGGCGTCGTACAACCGGCGATATACTGGGGGCGAGAAATTATCTTTTTGGAATGGTCCGGGGCAATCCCGTAAACATAGTCGTTGAAATGGAGAAGCTGACTTTAAAGAATCATTCGCTAAAGACTTCCAATTCAGCGACAGCTTAGCCTTTGGCAAATGGCATGATCCTTAAAAAATTTAATTAACTGCAGCCAGCTGCCTCCGGGCGATGGACAGCCGCGATAAAAGGAATGGGAATCACCCTGTACTATAAGGACAGATATACCCCATGCCATCAGCACATATATCTGGATGATGTGATTTTGCAGACATGGTGGAACAGGTATTTTTTGCAAGTGAACGACTTACACCATAGAGACTGTTCATAACCGGAGGAACCAAGCGAAGCTGGGACTTTTGAACCAGTTTCAGCAATGTGCTCCTCCGGCTTCAAGTAATTATTACTCAAATCACATCAGGTGTTTTTTCATAACGATATCAGTGTTTTTTGTAATCCATTTGTTAGGCACAGGATTACGTGTAATGACATAGCTGAAACCCACTGGCAGCCTCCAACAGCTTATGTAATTTTCATTCATAAAACTTGCAGTCTACCATCTCGCCCGGACAGGGCAAAAATCACCCGGTTAGTTCATGAAATCCACAAGAACATTCCAAATGCGCTCCGAAGCATGGCCATCCCAGCCATCAATCATAGGAGCCGGGTTGTCAGTCTTTTTAAGTGCAGCTTCCACTTCACGCAGGATATTTTCACCTGATATTCCTGCCAGTACATTGGTACCTTTCTCTATAGTGACCGGTCGTTCTGTATTTTCACGGACAGTTACACAGGGCACTCCCAGTGCTGTGGTTTCTTCCTGCAGTCCCCCGCTATCAGTAATGACGACCTGTGCGTCCTTCCAGAGATAGAGGGATTCTCTAAAGGAAAGAGGCGGAAAGGTATGCACATTTTCGGAAAATGAAATACCAAACTGTTTCATCATCTTTTCGGTGCGCGGGTGGATAGGAAAGAGTAAGGGCAGCTCTTCTGCGATCTTATTCAAAGCAGAAACAATCCCCTGCAGCACATCTTTATTGTCTACATTGGAAGGCCGATGCAGAGTCATAAATCCGTAGCGCCCAACCTTTTCCTTAAGCACTCGGCAATCATACCCTTTAACCACTTCAGGCCCAAGACGGTCTACATTATGAAAAAGGTTATCAATCATTACATTGCCGACGTGAAATATAGAGCTTTCGGCCTTACCCTCGCGAAGAAGATTTTCCCTACCGTGATTTTCAGTAGTGAAGAACAGGTTGCTGATGGAATCGGTAACCATGCGGTTGATTTCTTCAGGCATATCCATGTCTCCGCTACGGAGCCCGGCCTCAACGTGGGCCACGGGAATATGCAGCTTACGCGCAGTAACAGAACAGGCCAGAGTAGAGTTTACATCACCAACGACAACTACAAGGTCCGGCTTTTCCTCTATACAGATCTTTTCAAAGGCAACCATGATTGCCCCGGTCTGCTCTGCATGAGTTCCTGTAGACTTGCCCATGTTGAATCTTGGTTCGGGAATATCAAGATCCTCAAAAAAAACCTGCGACATTTGGCGGTCATAATGCTGACCGGTGTAAACCATTTCACACTGAATGGATTTATGATCACGAGAAGCACGGAAAATCGGCGCAACCTTCATAAGATTGGGACGGGCGCCGGCAACAAGGAAAACTTTCTTCACAATATACCTCCAAGGATTACCTCCGGCAGGGACTTAGCAGCTGCCCTGCCGGGGAACTCAAACCCTTTTGCAAAAGAATTTGATAATCCCAAAATATTATCAATACTCGCTCTGCTAAAATCAAATTTAACTATTATGAACAACTGACAAGGAATATACCCCGGAAGCCCAAAAGATATTCATATCTTAAAGCTTCTATGAATAACACCGCAAACTACTCAGGCCCGAACAGCTTGCTTTGCAACTCATCAAGAGTTCGGCATGTTTCAGACTGGTAAATAGGTCCGTACCCAAGTCTTTTGGCCTGCTTCAAACGGGTTTCCCCCCCTGAGGCAGGACGTATGCGACCATTCAGATCCACCTCACCCCAGAATACCGCACCGGACTGGAGGGGCAGGTCATAAAATGACGACAAAACAGCAGCAACAACTCCCAGGTCCAAACCGGGATCACGCATAGCCAATCCGCCGCCGATCTTGGCATAAATATCCAGCTGACCCAAGTTCAAATTCAGCCTTTTTTCAAGCACAGCCAGAATAAGGTTCAGCCTGTTGGTATCAAACCCGAGGGCCGTACGTCTTGGAATGGAGAGTACTGTCCGGCTGGCCAGTGCCTGCACCTCAACAGCAAACGGTTTGTGCCCGTCCATCCCCATGACCACGGATGCACCGGAACAGGAATCGTCCCGATCTCCAAGAAACAGAGTGGAAGGATCTTCCACAATTTCCATACCCGATTCACGCATGGAAAATACTACCAGCTCATCACTTGGGCCGAACCTGTTTTTGAGCACCCGCATAATGCGCATCATGTGCTTTCGATCACCCTCAAGGTAGAGTACTGTATCAACCATGTGTTCAAGCAGTTTAGGGCCTGCTATCTGTCCATCTTTGGTTACATGGCCCACAATGACGAGTGTTGTACTGGTCTTTTTGGCAGCCTCAACCAAATCTGAAGAGACAGCCCGGACCTGACTGACACTGCCCGGAATACCATCGGCGCGAGGCGAGGTCAGGGTCTGCACGGAGTCAATAATAATCAGATCCGGTTTTTCGGGTGCCTCCAGCAAAGCCAGTGCTTCCTCTACATTGGTTGAAGCAATAGCACTCAGCCCGGAATGAAGAAGCCCTAAACGATCTGCCCGGCCCCTGATCTGTGCAAGAGATTCCTCCCCTGAAAAATATACTGCCTTGTTACCCATGCGCGCCTGCTCAGCGGCCAGCTGCAAAAGCAACGTGGATTTACCTATTCCCGGCTCTCCACCAAGAAGGACCGCACCGCCGGGAACAAAACCTTTGCCAAGCACATTATCGAGCGCCATGAACCCGGTAGACCGGGCCTCTGTGTGCTCAACAGGAATATCAGACAGCAGGACAGCCCTTGACGTTGCCTCAGCATGGCTGACCCCGCCTTTCTTACGGATCACAACTTTCTCCTGCAGCGTATTCCACTCTCCGCAGCGCGGGCACTGCCCCTGCCACTTAAGAGCCTGTGCCCCGCAACTGGAACAAACAAAAACATCTTTTGTTTTCACCGCTATCTCCCCATATTTTTAACAAGAAAAGCCGAGCTAAAAGCCCGGCTTTTCCTTTAATCACTGACTAAAAAAGACCTGTACCAACCGGCCTTACTTTTTAGGCGGGTTCTTGGCGTCCACTACGTTGATAACGTATTCTTTTACTGCTGGAGAGGGCTTGAAAAAAACCACCATAAACGGGGTATCCATGCCCGGCTTGAGCAGAGTGTTGTTGGAAAGAATTCCAACCTTGGAAGCCAATCCAGCTTCAATTTCTTCCTTCGACTGGACTTCAAGCTGGAACAGGGAAAGCGTATTCCCGCACATCAGGCGCATTGAATCAAGGACTTGGCCCTTGTCATCAAAAAGCTGCGCTTCAACCTCAATGAGTTCCTTGGGAGTTCCGAAGTTGTTAACAACCTTGCCTTCAATGATAAACAACTGCCCGGCCTTATCGTTATTAACGTAGAACTGGCGCAGATCTTTGAAGGAGAACTTGCTGAAACGTTTGGACGGAGGTTCATCCTGATCGCTGGTCCCTGCATCATCCGAAGAGACAAAGGGAATGGAAAACGGCAGAGATTCCCAAGCCTTGAAATACCAGGCTGCTCCGGCTCCTCCACCGAAAAGGAGAAGCAGAACCAGAGTGATGATCAATCCCTTACCCTTTTTCTTCTTTTCAGGGGTGGAAAGGATATCTACGTTGTCATCAAGGTCAAAACCTACAACATCATCTTCGTCAAAGCCGTCTATTTCACCATCGTCAAGGGACAGGCCCTCATCTTCGGAAAAATCCTCTTCCTCAACGTCTGCGTCATCATCAAAGTCATCAAGGTCATCGAGATCGGTGTTGTCTTCCTGCACTTCCTCATCATCACCGAAAAGCTCATCTTCAGAAAAATTCTCAGACTCTCCGTCATCACCGAAGAGATCGTCATCATCAAAGAGCTCATCGTTGCTGCCTGCAGACTCGGATTCTTCAACCGTTTCAGATTTCGCATCATCACTGAAGAGTTCATCATCGATATCAAAATCATCTACAGCATTCGGGTCATCAGCAGCCTCAGCCATAGGCTCGTCATCATCAAAAAGGTCAGCGCCTATTTCGGCATCATTGGAAGTATCGTCTGATCCAAACAGATCATCTTCGAAATCGTCTACTTCGCTTTCCGCTGCATCTCCGCCCATGTCTCCGAACAGATCATCTTCCAGTTCCTCACCCAGCTCATCAACTGCTTCATCGAAGATATCATCAAAATCAGGTTCATCATCTGCAGCTGAAGACTCCGGTTCTGACTCCGGTTCTGACTCCGGTTCTGGCTCCGGCTCTGGTTCCGGCTCTGGTTCCGGCTCTGGTTCAGGTTCTGGTTCAGGTTCAGGTTCCGGTTTGGGCTTAGGTTGCGGCTTAGGTGCAGGGGGAGCCTGTTCCTCGGGAGCCTGCTCATCCTGAAGAATGGATGTGACTTCATCTTCAGGCTCCTGAGCAGGAGGTGTAACCTTAAAAATATTACCGCATTTGGAACATTTTACCTTTGCTCCGCCGGCGGGAATTTTACTCTCGGGTAAATTGAACTTGGTCTCACAGTTTGAACAAGTAATAATCATGGACCGCTCTACCTGCTATTCAATAGGTTTAACTGGTTAAAAAACCAGATATTAATTCTAAATCAACAGTCAGAACTAGACATTTTCCAGTTCATACACTGCACTTAAATACCTGTATTTTTCAGCATAGTCCATTCCGTACCCTACGAGAAAGCCACTATCAACCACAAAACCGGGAAATTCTACTTCCAGATCAATCTCGCGACGTTCTCTTTTATCAATAAGAGCACAGGTTTTAACTGAAAGAGGGTTTCTCTTTTGAAATACATGCTTAAGAAATTCAACGGAATGCCCGGTATCAACAATATCTTCAATGATGAGGACATGCTTGTCTGCTATGGACACTTCCAGATCCTTGGAGAAATTCATATTACCGGTTCTGCTGGTGCCGCTTCCGTAGCTGGAGAGACGAACAAAATCAATTTCAGGATCAGAAGTCAGAGCACGAGTGATATCTGCAAAAAACAGATATGCGCCTTTAAGGACACAAACACAGATCAGAGGTTCCTTACCGTATGTTTCGGATATTTCTTTTCCGAGTTCTTCAATTCTTTCAGCAATTATTTCTTTGGAAAAAACTTCTTTAAGGCTGTGTGCCATGACAGTTTTCCTTTGTTTTATCGGTTAAAGATTCTTAATCATCGGGATTTCATCACAATCAGGAAACTGGGGACAATTGATACAATCTGCCCATATTTTCTGAGGCAGAATGTTCTTGTCTGTTTCACTAAAACCCAGTTTCGCGAAAAAGCCCTCAATGTTGGTCAAAACAAATACATCGCTGATCCCCAGATCGCGAGCCTCCTGAAGGCAGGATTCCACCAGTTTAACGCCAAGCTTTTCGCCGCGAGCCTCGGGAACCACAACCAGAGAACGGACTTCTGCCAGATTATCCCAGCTAATGGCAAGTGCACAGCAGCCTAAAATTCTGCCATCATCCGCCTCGGCAACAAAAAAATCACGCAAATGACCATAAATGGAATTAAGTGGGCGCGGCAGGACCATCGCGTCCCTGGTTCTGTCCTTGATGATGAGATGAATTGTTTTGGCATCCTTCATCACCGCTTTTCTGATCTTGATCATTTAATTTTACCGGTCCTTCAGCAGCTTTTGGATATAGTTCTCAAACATGGCGCCGGGGTAACTCCCTTCCTTGTCGAAAACACGTTTTCCCTGAGTATCGTACATCATAGTACGCGGGATGGACTGTATTCTGAAATAGCTGCCAACATCCTCTGCGGCAAAATAAATAGGGTAATTGAACTTGGCCCCTTTAAGAATAAACTCATCCACTGCGTCGCTGTCAGAATCAACAGAAACCCCGATCATCACCAGCTCATCATCACTGAATTTCTTGCGCAATTCAATAAGCTCAGGGATCTCGGCACGACAGGGAGGACACCATGTTGCCCAGAAATTGACCAGTACAATCTTACCTTTGTTTTTGGTGACAATCTCCTGAACACCCTGAGCATTGATCTTTTCAACACCCTCGGCAGTTTCAGCCTTATTACATCCTGCACCCAAAACCAGAAGCAGAGCCACGAGGACACTAAATTTATTAAAAATTCTCATAATAACCCCAATGTTGATCAGTAGAACCGTATGGATCAGCTAATGCATTATCAGATTCCCTGAAATAATTCAAAAATGCAAAAACAACACCGCCGCAGAATAGCTCCTGCGACGGTGTCTGCTACATTAAATTTAAATTACTGCAAAAGCTCTTTTGCAACTTTGACTGCCGCAACAGCATCGGTTGACCAGCCGTCTGCACCGATAGACTCACAAAAGCCTCCGGTAATAACCGCTCCCCCGATCATGACCTTCATATCCAATCCACGTTCCCTAATAAGCTTGATGGTGTCTTCCATCCGGACCATGGTAGTGGTCATAAGCGCCGAAAGTCCGATAATCTTTGCTCCGTGCTCTTCAGCAGCATTTACTATGTCTTCAGCAGGAACATCCTTGCCCAGATCAACAACATTGTAGCCGTGGTTCTTGAGCATCAGGCAGACAATATTTTTCCCGATATCATGGATATCACCTTCAACAGTTGCCATGACAATTGTTTCTTTTGCCTTTGCCCCGCCTGCTTCAAGCAGGGGTTTGAGCCTTACAAAACCCTTCTGTAGAGTCTCGGCAGACTGCAGAAGCTGAGGCAGGAAATATTCTTTACGTTCATATTTTTCACCGACATCCATAATAGCCGGAATCAATTCTTCATTGACCAAAGCAAAAGGATCGCGTCCCCCGTCAAGATCTCGTTCGATCAAGCTGACGATACTGCCTCTATCTCCCTTTACTACTGCATCAAACAGGTTATCGGCACTGGATTTATCCTTTTCCCTGCCGCCTCCAGCTCCGGTAGCTCCACCGCTATCTCCACCGGGAGTCCACTCTGCATATCGTTCGATATACTGTTCTGCCTGAGGATCTCGAGCCAGAAGGACTTCTGCGGAATAAAGAGATTCACGCAATCTTGCAGAGTTGGGGTTGGCGATAAAAGCGCAAAGCCCCTGTCCCTGACAAAGAGTCAGGAATGTGGAGTTGAGCAGTTCACGGGCGGGAAGTCCGAAAGAGACATTGGAAAGCCCCAGTACGGTGGGCAGATTCCACTCTTCCTTGCAATGGCGGATGAAATCAAGGCAGTGGCGTGCCGCTGTGGGCTTTGACGAAACAGTCAATGCCAGGGCATCAACCATTATCAGCCTGCGTGGAATACCAATCTCGTCAGCCTGCCTGAGCAGCTCAGTGACAACCTCAACCTTCTCTGCACAGGTAAAGGGAAGCTTGCTGCCTACAATGGGCAAAAGAATAAACGGAGCACCAAACTTTTTGCAAAGGGGGCCAAGTCTATCCATTCTTCCGGGCTCCCCGCTGATGGAGTTGACCAGCGGAGTTCCGGGATATTCCCAGAGAGCGGCTTCAACCGCGTCCGGGTTGGTCGAATCGATGCTGAGCGGAGCCGGGTACTGAGCAAAAATTTCTCTGGTCAATGCAGGCAGGATTTCAACCTCGTCCACCATGGGAGCACCGACGTTGACATCAAGGATGGGAGCTCCTGCTGCGAGCTGCTCGTCTGCAAACTTCATTGCCTGAGTAAAACGGCCTTTCTGCAGCTCTTCAATAAGCACCTTCTTGCCGGTCGGGTTGATACGCTCGCCGATGATGGCACCGCGATGATCAAACCCGATAACAACAGACTGGGAACGGGAAGTAAGGACCATCTGGTAATTTTCAGTCGGGACAGGGCGCTTCCACGCAGCATCACCGACTTCTTTACGCAGAGCACGAATATGGTCAGGGCCTGTTCCGCAACATCCGCCGATAAACTTCGCACCGATATCTACGAACCGGGCGGACTGCTTGGCAAAAGGTTCGGGCTGAAGCCGGAAAACAGTATTTCTGTTTTCGTCCAGCTCGGGCAGACCGGCATTGGCCTCAACCAGCAAAGGCGAGGAAAGGCGGGGCTGCATATTTTCCAGAACTTCATAAATCTGCTCAGGTCCGGCACTACAGTTGGTACCCATGAGTTCCACACCCATGTTCTGCATGGAATCGATGAAAGTAAGCGGGGAGGAACCGGTCAGACAGGCGGAAGGAGATTCAAAAGTCATGGAGACAGCAACAGGGAGATCACAGACTTCGCGGGCAGCGATAACTACGGCACGCGCCTCGGCCAGATCAAAGTGAGTCTCGCCGAGGATAAGATCAACTCCCCCCTCAACAAGCCCCTGTATCTGTTCCTTGTAAATCCCGACCATTTCCTTGAAGGTCATTTCACCAAGCGGACGCACAAAATGCCCGGTAGGCCCTACGCTTCCTGCCACAAACACACGGTCTCCGGCCACACTGCGTGCAATGAGGGCCATTTCGCGGTTAATGCCGATAACATCAACATCAGCACCAAGCTTGGGACGTGAGCCCCCGAAGGTGTTGGTGGTCAGAACGTTGGCTCCGGCATCAACGTAGTCCTGGTGTACGGACTTGATGACCTCAGGGCTTTCAAGACCGAAAATCTCAGGAGACATCCCTGCAGGCAGTCCCCTGCTTTGCAGGAAAGTTCCGTATCCGCCATCAAAAAAATAAATTCGTCCGTCACTCAGGGCTTTGCGAAAATCTGGCATGGTCTGCTGCTCCGAAGTTTTATGAATGAAAATACCAGCCAAAAAGCTGATTCGATCCTGTTCTTTTTAATGAAATAATCTTACATGCCTCCGGTGGAATACCAGACAATTAAGGCTGGATTCAATATACATGACACTTCATCCGCTGATTCCACCTCCGGCATCAAAAGGCGGGAGCCTTTAAAAGTTCCTACCGGAGAATTCTTCTATATTGAAAAGGAAGGCTAGTCATGTATCTGCAAAAAACTATAAAGCAGTCGAAAAGGAGGGCATGGTGCGTAGAAACGCTTCTACTTAAAAACATTGAAAAGGACAAATAAAAACTATACCCTTGTAGTTTACAGATATGATCTCAAGTTTTTTATATAATATTCAAGAAATTTCAGCTGAACAGGATAACTATCCCGGCCAATGACATCAAAAGACGAACCAATAGAACTGGAAATCGTTGAAGAAGAGGATAAAGTCGAAGTTCCTAAGCCGGACTTTCTGCCCACGCCAAAAGCGCGCGGAGAAGTGGCTACCAGGGACCCGCTACACCTGTACCTGCAGGAAATCAGCCGATTCCCCCTGCTTGAACCTGACGAAGAATTCCAGTTAGCCAAACAAGTACAGGAAAACGGAGACCAGCAGGCTGCTTTCCGTCTGGTTTCCTCCCATTTGCGTCTGGTGGTAAAAATCGCCATGGACTTCCAGCGGCGCTGGATGCAGAATGTTCTTGACCTAATTCAGGAAGGCAACGTGGGCCTGATGAAGGCCGTAAACAAATTTGATCCCGACAAGGGGATCAAGTTCTCATACTATGCAGCCTTCTGGATCAAGGCATATATCCTTAAGTACATCATGGATAACTGGCGCATGGTTAAAATCGGGACAACCCAGACCCAGCGCAAACTTTTTTATAACCTGAACAAGGAACGGCAGAGATTGCAGGCGCTTGGGTTTGACCCAACCACGCAGCAGCTTTCGGAAAACCTGAACGTCAGTGAAGAGGAAATCACTGAGATGGACCAGCGTCTGGCTAAGAATGACCTTTCGTTGAACCTCAAGTTCGGAGAAGACTCTGAAGCCACACGAATGGATTTTCTGCCTGATCTTGGCCCTGGAGTAGAAGAAACTCTTGCCAACAAAGAGATTTCCACATTACTCCTTGAGCAGCTAAGAACAATAATCCCTGACCTGAATGATAAAGAGCAGGTGATTTTAAATGACCGCCTCCTTTCCGATTCACCAAGAACATTGCGTGATATAGGAGAAGAGTTCGGTGTTACCAGAGAACGGGTGCGCCAGATCGAAGCAAGGCTTTTAAGCAAGCTGAAAGAACATCTGGCTGATAAAATAAAAGATTTTTCTCCTGACTGGATACCTGAAAATGAACAAACTCCTTATTGAACTTAAGAAAGAAGCCAAGGCCATGGCCTCGGCATTGCCAGTCCCTGTTTTCTATCGCGATCTGGAAACCCAGATCGAATTTGCCCGGGACATGTTTTTTGACCACCCTCTTGTGATCAGATTACAGGAGGACGTACTGCCTTTTCTTTACGATGAGTATGCTCATGGAGTGTACCACTCCAAGAAAGTAGCCATTGAAGCAGGGGCAATCATCCTGAAAGAAGGAGAAGACATGGACCCAGACCGGGTTCGTGAACTGGTGCTGCTGGCGCAGTTCTGCGGCCTTCTGCATGACAGCTGCAGGCTGGATGCAGAGCATGCGTTGCGCGGGTCCGAAACTTCAAGGGTTATTCTCAAGAACTACCCCCTCTCCGAGCGCAGCAAAGACCTGATTGCCGAGGCAATTGCCCGTCACGAAGCTTTCAAGCCGGAAAAACCCATCGATAATGATCCTGAATTGAAGCTGCTTAGCGGTGCACTTTATGATGCTGACAAATTCCGCTGGGGGCCGGATAACTTTTCGACCACCCTCTGGGAAATCTGCGACTACGAAGATTGGAGCATCGAGGAAATCACCGACAAATTCCCCAAGGGGCTTGAGATTATCAAGTCCATAGAATCCACCTTCAGAACAGAAACCGGCAAACAATACGGCCCGGAAATGATCGCCCAGGGTATCAGCATAGGTTCAGCAATCTATGAAAAACTGTCTGAACTTGCCAACGATCCTAAATTTCAACCTGATGACCAGCCAGAAAGGACTCTATGATCCAGCCCTCCGGTACTTCCAGAACTACATTAAAGCTGATCTGTACCTTTGCTCTGCTCAGTTCGCTTATGCTCGGTGGATGTGCTGCAAAAACAGTCTCTGAGCCGAAAATAAAGCTTCCTCTCAGTTCAGAAGCGCAGCTTACCTATGACTATCTGGTCTACATGGACTACCGGTCACGTCTGGGCCAGATGCTCACCCGGGGACTTCACACTCCCATAGAAATCAATGAGGCTGCAAAAATCCAGAAAGAAGCTCTGGAAGTGCTGAACCGGATCATAGCTGCAGAGCCTTCGGTGCAACTCTATATCGATAAGTTTGCCATTTACTGGACATCACAGCAACTGGACGAGGCCAGAGCAACCCTCAAAGAGGCCCTTGAAAAATACCCCTACAACCGGGATCTGACCATCAGCCTCGCCAACACTTATCTTGTAGACAACCGCAGCATCGACGCGGAAGCGGTACTCAAGGAATATCTGTTAAAATATCCGGACGACCTCATAGTAACCACCCATCTGGCGCGGATTTACCTTGAGCAGAAGAAATTTGCTCAGGCTCTGGATATTTTGAAGGTTATTCCACAAAGCAAACGCACCCCCCAGATTCACTACCTCCACGGCAAGGCAAGTGCCGGTCTGGGGCTGACCAAGCAGGCAATAAAAAGTTTTCGTAAAGCAGTAGATGCCAAGCCAGATTTCATTGAGGCCTGGGGGGAACTGGCATACCTGCATGAAGTGGAAAAGGATTATGCCGAGGCGGAACGCATCTATTTCAAGATGCTTGCTTTCCCGGATACTTCCACTCACATAAGAGTTCGCCTGATGGAACTTTCACTGAAACTGAACAATCCTGAACAGGCTCTGAAGCTTGTACTGGAAGGCCCACGAAACAACAGTTTCCTGCTTGAAGCTGCCCAGGTTTTCCTCAGTGCAAAATTTTACGGACAGGCCTCAACGGTTCTTGATATTTTTGCCCAGCAAAAACCGGTTCCCGACGCTTACTACTTCTTCAAAGCCTCTATTGCTTATGAAGGAGAAGATGATCCGGCAAAGGCTCTGGAGTATCTGAGCAAAATCCAACCGGGCAGTGAACATTTTGACCGTAGTTTACAATTCAAAGCCCACCTGCTCCTTGATCTGAATCGCAGAGACGAGGCAATTGAAGTCATACGTACCGGGCAGAATAAATATCCTGAAGCAGCCAATTTCTACCTGCTTGAAGCTGCGTTGCATTCAGAAGCCGGCAATGACGACCTTGCCCACGACGCACTGCTTCGTGGAAACAAAAACTCTCCGGATAATCCGCAGATTCTATTTCAGCTTGGAATAAGTGAAGAGCGGAAAGGAAACATGGATCAGACTCTCAAATATATGGAGCAGATCATTTCCAGACACCCGGACCATGCCGATGCCCTTAATTTTGTGGGGTATCTGCTGGCAGACAAAGGAGAGCAGCTGGACAGGGCTCTGGTACTGATTTCCCGTGCAAACAAGCTTGAACCAGACAATGGCTATATCATTGATTCACTGGCCTGGGTCCACTACCGAATGGGGAATTATAACGAAGCCTGGAAGCAGATTGGCCGAGCAGTATCCCTTAAACCCAACCAGCCGGAACTGTGGGATCATTACGGGGATATAGCAAGGGCAATGGACAAGAAAAAAGAAGCAGCTAAGGCATACAAAAAAGCTTTGGAGCTTAAATCTGAAAACAGTGCCGAAATTCAGAAGAAGCTGGATGAATTATGATCCAGCGTAGTGCTGTTTTCCTTTTTCTCGCATTTGCCTTGTTCATTAACGGTTGCGCCACGCGGCAAATGCCTTTGAACGGTAAAAGAGAACTGTTCAACAATTTTCGTTTAAAATACTCCCACTGCAATGGTACGGGAATGAAAGCGACGGCCAGCCTTTTTTATACAGCAGAGGGCAAAGGGCACCGTACGACGATGACCTTGTGGGGTAATTTAGAGGCTCCTTTGCGGCTTGATGTCAGGGCTGGGATAGGAGCTTATATAGCGCATATACTTGAGGATAATTCAGGACTGACCGCCTTTTATCCCGGTCAGAAAACTGCCTACACCCATTCATCTCCGGAAAAAGGAGTGGAGCTGCTGGGGCTGCCATTTCCTTTTTCCCTCAAAGACCTTGCCGGACTGGTCAGCTGCTGCTATCAGTCACTCATTCCGGATGATTATAATTCAGTGAATTACATACATGAGACCGGAAACCTGCAATATATTTTCAACAAAGGCCCAGTCAGTTCAATAACACTGACTAGGCAGGGTGTACCTGTCACCATTATCGGACACGGTGAGTCCCCATGGAGAATGGAACTCACATCTTACGCTGATAACGGAGCAGGCAAAATGCTTGCTGACAAGATCACGGTATTTACCGAAAATGGAGACAAAGCCGTTCTACGAATCAAGTCCCGCCAATTCACCACCGAAAAGTGGCCCGCAGACTCTCTGGAGATGGAGCTGCCCGAAGGGACCGAAACCGTAGCTCTGGACCAAAACGGCTACCTGAAAATCAACTAAAACTTCAGCTTTATATGGGAGGGTGCCATGAGCGGGCAGGATATGAGTCAGGAAAAGAAGGGAATTGTCGATATTTTCAAAATAGGACTTGACGTATGGCTGCAAGAAATGAGAGGAGTCTTCTCCAAGCTTATGGGGAACTTCGAAGTTTGCCAGCTTGAAAAACGTCTTGAAAAAGAATATGCCCTTCTCGGAAAGCTCACAACAGGTGCAGCAGAAGGAGATGTGGAACTCTGCAAAAAGCAGATCGACTTCTTCAAAGACGAAATCAGCAAGCTCAAAAAAGAGCAGGCTGCAAAGCGGGACGTTAAGTACCGCGACAATGAACGTAAAATGGATATCTAATCAGGATATTTCATAATATAGTGGTGGGGTTCCCGAGTGGCCAAAGGGAACAGACTGTAAATCTGTCGGCAACGCCTTCGGAGGTTCGAATCCTCCCCCCACCACCACTTGAATTCCTGAAAGGACCATTAACAAAACCTAAAAGTACAGGGTGTTGACCTCAGACACCGGAGCACAGCAGTTGAACCAAGGCTCTGCGGAAAACCTTTCCACAGAGCATGTTTATTGTTGTGCCTGTTGGCGTTTGAACACCCGGCTAAGGAGAAAACGAGATGGCCGGTAAAGTAGTAATCGGTTCGGATCACGGTGGTTTCACCCTCAAGGAATTCGCAATCAAGCTGCTCGGTGACATGGGCTACGAAGTTGTGGATGCCGGTCCCGAAGAAGCTGTAAGCTGCGACTATCCCGTATATGCCGAAAAGGTGGCAAAACAGGTAACCGAAGAAAATATTCTCGGTATCCTCATCTGCGGCACAGGCCTTGGCATGTCCATGGCTGCAAACAAGCATAAAGGCATCCGTGCCGCCATGTGCACAAATGAGTACATGGCAAAGATGGCACGTGCACACAACAATGCCAATATCCTCTGTCTGGGTGAACGGGTTATCGGCCCCGGACTAGCCGAAGAGATCATTCGCGCATTTATGACATCTGAATTCGAAGGTGATCGTCACCTGCGCAGAATCAGTCTTTTCGATCCTCAGTAGTATACATCCCGCCAGCACCAGTGCAGGCGGGATTTTTAATTGATAAACAAAAAACACAGCATTCCAGGGAAATGCGGAGTTATCTCCGTCATTGATGCTGTCTGAAAAAATATCCACTTTTCAAGGGGAGCTCTACAAAATGAGTAACAACCAGCTGGACCAGAAAGCGGTCAACGTCGTCAAAGGACTTATCATGGATTCCATCCGCAAGGCCAACTCCGGCCATCCCGGTGGTTCCATGTCCTCCGCTGACTTTGCATACGTCCTTTACAAGGACTTCCTTAAATTTGATCCCAGCAACCCCGAATGGGCAGACCGTGACCGTTTCGTCATGGCCGCAGGGCACGAATCCCCGCTGCTCTACTCTATCCTGCATCTCTGCGGATTCCTGTCCATCGAAGACCTCAAACAGTTCCGTCAGCTGGACTCCATCACCCCCGGCCACCCCGAGCACGACATGACCCCCGGTGTTGAAGCTACTTCCGGTCCTCTCGGTCAGGGTTTTTGTGTTGGTGTCGGTATGGCTACCGCTGAGGCTTTCCTCAACGCAAACACCAACGATGACGTTGTCGACCACCACACCTACGTCCTCTCTTCCGATGGTGACTTTCAGGAACCTGTAGCTCTCGGTGCTGCGACTCTCGCTGGTCTCTGGGGACTTGGTAAACTCATCGTTTACTACGATTCCAACGACATCCAGCTTGCAGGTCCCACCAGCAAGTGTGACTGTACAGACTTCAAAAAAGTATTTGAAGCTATGTGCTGGCACGTTGTAGAAATCGACGGCCACAACCACGAAGCAATCCGCGAAGCCGTTAAAGCCGGTCAGGCTGAGACCTCCAAACCGACCCTGATCATCGGTAAAACCGTAATGGCTAAAGGAGCCGCTACCTGTGAAGGCAGCCACTCCACCCACGGTTCTCCTCTTTCCCATGAAGAAATCGAAGCAACCAAAAAATGCTTCGGCCTTCCCGAAAAAGAAACTTTCTACGTGCCTGAAGATGTTGTTGAACATTTCCAGACCCGTTTCCCCGATCTCAAAGCTCTGGCTGCGCAGTGGAAAGAAAAAAGCGACGCAGCTCTGGCAGCTGATGAAAAGATCGCTGCTTTCTGGGCGCAGGCCAACACTCCCCGCAACGAGATCAAACTCGAACTGCCTGAGTTCGAAGCAGGTCAGTCCATTGCGACCCGTAAGGCTTGGGGCGCATGCCTCGACGCTATCACCGATGCCCTGCCCACACTGGTTGGTGGTTCCGCAGACCTTGATCCCTCCAACCAGACTGCGAACTTCCGCAAAAAAGTTGGCGACTTTGCTATCGACGGTAAAACTGCACGCAACCTCGCTTTCGGTGTACGTGAGTTCCCCATGTCCGTTATCCTTAACGGTATGGCCCTGCACGGCGGCGTAATCCCCTTCGGTGCTACTTTTCTGACCTTCTCAGACTACTGCAGAAACGGTATGCGTATGTCCGCGCTGCAGCATCTTCCGGTCATCTACATCTACACCCACGATTCTTTCTACGTAGGTGAAGACGGTCCCACTCACCAGCCCATCGAGCACGTAGCCTCCCTGCGTCTCATCCCCAACATGCTGGTACTTCGTCCTGCTGATGCTCGTGAAACAGCTGCATGCCTCGAAATTGCCATGGCTCAGACCAAGCGCCCCTCTTCCCTCATGCTCACCCGTCAGGGACTGCCTGTCCTTGGTAAGGATGAGTTCCCGCAGGTTGAGGAAGGCGTAAAACGCGGCGGATATATCGTAAAGGACTGCGAAGGCACTCCCGACATGATCGCCATCGCAGCAGGTTCTGAAGTATCCATTGCCATTGAAGCTGCATCCATGATCGAAGGTAAAAAGATCCGTGTGGTCTCCATGCCCTCCGTTGAGATCTTCGAAGAGCAGGATCAGGAATACAAGGACTCCGTTCTCGATCCCAACGTACGCACCCGCGTGGCTGCCGAAGCAGGCCGCCCTGAAGGCTGGTACAAATACGTAGGTCTTGACGGCGCAGTTCTTGGCATCGATCACTTCGGTGCTTCCGCTCCCGCTGCACAGCTTGCTGAAAAGTACGGCTTCACCGCAGCCAACCTCGCAGAACTGATGAAAAAGCAGTTCTAGTCGCTGGTTAGATATAAAAATCAAAAAGCCCGCCGGAATATGTCCGGCGGGCTTTTTTCATGACCAGAAAATATTTATTAAGAACCGAATTTATCCAGCCAAAGCATCAGCCACAGCAACACAAACAGCCAGAGCAGAATGATCGCTCTGCCCAACAAACTCCCTGCCGTCACGGCTTAGCGTTGCGCGCCAATCGTTTTCAGTCAAACTTCCACGGCTCAAATCTTCCAGATTGAAAGCCCAGCCCTCAGCTTCCATCTTTTCTGTAATCTTCAATGCCTCATGGATATCATCCATGGCATGCTCTGGCAGGGCATCTCCCAGCTTTTCCCTCAGATGCAGGTAAAGGGTTTCGTATGTATATTCGGCCATATCTTTTCCTCCGATAATTTTTATACCGGTCACTGAATCACCGAAATAATCCCAAGTCAATTTCCATACCTCTGAACCAACAAATAAAAAACCGCCGAGCAACAAGTACGGCGGTTTAAATTTCTAAAATACTGCTTAGCAGTAAAACTATTTCTCCATGGCCTCTTTAGCCTGGTCCTTCATATCCTCATAAGCATCCTTAGCCTGATCGCCCATCTCATTCATTTTATCTTTTGCTGCGTCCATGGCTTCGTCAATCTGGCGACCAGCCTTTTCGGCAGGGCCGTCTTCACTGCAACCGGTCATTGCGCCCAGAAAAGCAACAAGACACAGAACGTAGGCAATTCTTTTCATCCACTTCATAGTTTACCTCTCATTTATTATACATTTATCTAATTTTCATAAATCAAACCATTAATCATTAGTAGTTTAGAAGATTTACCCGAGATTACCCAAAATCCCGATACAGATTACAACTTCTAATATGCAAAGCCTTCAAATCTACTGTAAGCCAAGCTCCACCCGAGGACCGGTTGACTTACCGGTTGCAGACATCCCTTTCAAAAAGACACGCTCTGCTGCAATTCCTGATTCATCAGTCAGCTTTTTACGTATGGCTTCAGCACGCTTCCTTGCAAGATCGGCAAGCTGCGTATCTGTCACCTTAATATTGTCACGCAACGCTTTTTCCATTTCGGGAATTGGCCTTGCTTCAACGAATCCGAGAAAATTCTTTGGTTTTTCAAATGGAGCATCCTTATAAGCCATTTCAAGATACTCAGGATATTCCTCCTTTGAAATAACTACATCTTCCACGCTGGCTGGAGCCTTGCTGTCAGACTCAAGCTCAAGGAACTTGGGCATGGCAATCTGCCTCCTGAACTCAGCTTCCTTCATTGCAGGTATGTCCTCCGGAGAACTGAAGCCACTGATTTCAAGTTTCAGTCCGGGGCGTTCAGTCATTGCCTTGGCGACTGATTCCACCTTGGAAAGTTCATCCTTTGAAATTAAAGCCTTACCCGGCTCAAATGCCAGAACATCCATATCCTCTCCGCCGCCCACAAGCGCGCCAATCAGTGCAAAAGGAGAAGTGACAGCCTTGACAATAAGATTCACAATCGCCCTCCCGATTACACGACCTAAACGGAACTGCGGATCGGAAAGATCACCTTCAACAGGAATATCAAGTCTTATGTTACCGCTGCTGTCCCTGAGCAGAGCTAAGCCCAATCCAATCGGGATATTGGGGGCATCCGGATTATCAACTTTATTGCCTACATCAAACTGATAGATATCAAACACATTATCTACGGCTATCAACTTACCGCGCAGGTTGACGGCTACGTCGGAACTCAACATACCTGTACTCACGGGATAAGCTATAAACTTTTCCGTATAAGGTGAAAGCTGAGTCATATCCAGATTGGAAAGAGAGACCTTGATATCAGTATCTGCACCACTTCTGGTAGGCTGGATAAAACCTTCGGCAACAAGGGGAGCCTGCTGATCCAAAGTGGCATTGAAAGACAGATCCATGCGTTCGCCATGGGGCAATTCCAGATTACGCACGGCTGAAGTCATTTTAGTAATATCAAGACTGAATGCAGGAGAGACGGATTCATCCTTAAAAACGACAGTTCCATTGTTCATGAAAATCTGTTCAACATGAATGAAATTGTTTTCTTTTTGTTCTTCCGTCGGCCCCTGAAGCTGCTCAACCTGCTGTGGAGAAGGCTCCGGCTGGGCGATCTGAGCGTTTTCCGCAACAATTTCGGCCTGCTTTTCCACAAGGGTGGCATTCACCGGAGCAGCCAGCTTTCCGGTAAGCATACGGGAAATATTGAAAGTCAGGTCCGCCTCGCGAACAAGGTTTACCTGAGGCTCCACTACACCGATTGTTTCCACCTTGATCGCAAGCGGCTCAGAAACAAAATCAATTCCCCTGATCCCAAGCTCGTTCAAATGAAAAAACTGCTTGTTGCCGTGATTGTCGCGAAGCAGCAGGTCCTTAAGCTGCACCTTGCCTCTATAAGAGGCCACGGCCTTCTCTGCAGCCGTAAAATCCCATTCCCCGTTTACATCAATATGGCCGCGGGCAATATTCATCTGCATCTGCGGAGGGAAATAACCGTTGAAATCGCGTAACCTGAACTTGCGAAGCCGGACAGTCCCCTTTCCCTTCATAGCATCAAGCCCGGCCTGACCGTTGATATCGAGATATCCGCGCCCGTTTACAACGGCTGCCACAGAAATCTTCAAGGGTTTCTTTTCAGGAAAAGTCAGATCATTAAGTCCAACCTTGATCCCGTTCAGTTTCGTTACTGTCTTCTGGGTCGCAGCATTATCAGTGAACTCTACTTCTGAATCACTGAGCAGAAAGTGATTCAGTACCACCTGCCACTGTTTCCCCTCAGCTTCGGAAACAACCGCCTCTGCTTCTTTGGCAACCTCTTGCTCCTCTGCAGCCTCTATGCTTTCTGTCTCTTTAGGCTGCGCCATTCCTGTTTCACCGGCAGCAGATGTTTTACGATGCTTATCAATATGGCTCAAAAGATCAATGTCACCATTCTTGTCCCTTAAAAGACGCAAAATGGCCTTATTCAGGTTGATTGAATCGATGAAAACAGATTTATCCCTTACATCAACTGTTCCATTGGTCATTGTGAACCCGCTTAGCCCGATCAGGGTTCTGCCTCCCCCTTTGGGAGTAAGGGCCAGTTTATCTACGCCAACTCTGATGTTGCTTAAACGAATGATCTCACTTGCCGGGGCAAAAGAAAAATCGCTGCCAAGGCCGACCTTTCCTGATGCGACGTCCAGCGGCAGGGGGGCATCAAGATAAACACGATAATCCGGGATATCCAGATCATCCACAGCCACAGAACCGTTCACAGAAAAAGGCTGCAGGATAACAGCACCGTGTCCGCTGATTATTTCAGTGGAATTTGAGCCTATGCGGAATTCATAATTACCGGCAGCATCTTCAGCCGTGCTGATCTGTTCTGCCCGGACTTCGATCGGGCCGATCTTTTTATTGAATCCGTCGCTGAAAGCATTATCCGTAAAATCCACCTGCCCGTTTTCCAAAGCAAAATTATTTACCGAAAGAGCCAGCGCCGGACCCGCTTCCGATTCTCCTTGTGTTGACTGTTCCCCCGCCTTTACCGTAGGGGCAAGGTAATCCATAAGATCCGGTGATCCATCCTTTTTAAGTCCAACTTTAAGATAAGGATCACTCAGCCTTACAGAGTCAATACTGAGAATACGCTGCAAAATACTCAATTGATCAAATTTAACAGCCAGCTCCCTGAACCTGAGAAGCGACGGGCCGTTCTTGGCTGTCAGATCGAAATTATTTATCCTTGCATCACCCCTGATCAACACACGGGGCAATAGAGTATCACTGCGATCAAACTCTAGAGATAGATTTGTGTTCAATACACCGCTTTTAAGTGATGTGGTTTCATAAATGGGCAGGTAAACCCAATAGTCGGAAAGCTCGGCATCTGTGAGCGAAAAGTTGAACTCGGTTTTAAGGGTCGTATTGAAAGGCAGGGAATGGCCTTTAAGTGAAAACGGGGTACCGTTAATGACCATATCCAAAGTCGGCTGCACCTGCTTTTCATTATCCCTGATCAAAGACGAGGTGAACGGAATCGAAAGGTTGATATCGGCAACGACATGGCGCTTATCACGGACTTTGTCGTATAACTGGAAAGTACCGTTTGTCACAGTCAGGTTGCGGAGAATAAAAGGAAATATTTTTTTTGATTCTTCAGTCTCATCCGGAGTATTTTCAGCGGGTGCACTTTCAGGAATAAGATCAGAAATACTGCTTCCGCCACGGAAGATGGACAGATCAATCTGGGGATCTACAATCTCAATGCAGTCAAATACAGCGGACAACCGAAATATTGAAAATCCGTCAACATTGACATCAAGCTTCTTGAACGCAAGCAGGTTACCTTCCCCGTTTTTCTTGCCAATTGAGAAATCATCAATTTCCAGATGAAGACTGTACGGGTTAAAGGCTACACGCGAAATTGTCACCGGACGGTTTAACAGCTCCGGCAATTTGGACAAAGCCACTTTCTGGGCGACAAAAGGAAGCAGTAAAAATCCCACCAGAGTATAAAATAATATAATCAGGGAGGCGATGACTCCGATCCTGCCCCACCTGTTCAATTTGTTCCATTCGCTACGCACTTTGCTTAACATAAAAAATCTCCGCTCCAGACTGAAGGTAACTGTCCCCATTATAAGTAGGATACCACCTTAGTACATTATTATTACCCGAAAAGACAGTTTCATATCAGTTTATCAACAATCCTGATATTGAATAAATATGTTGCGACTGATAGGCTGACGCCGAAACAAGTTTTTCGCAAGGAATTAAAAATAATGGCAGAATCAATCAGCAGGCATACTTTTTTTGAAGCATTCAACCCCGGAATATTTCTCCGGGCCGCTTCATTATGTATTCTTTGCCATCTGCTCATTTTTGCTTCATCCGCATCGGCCTCAACACTACAGCTGAAAAATCTGGTTCTGGATAACCAGGCCGGGGCTATCATGGCCCGTTTCGGCATTGAGCTGCAAACAGATACTCAGGTGGAAGAAGCCCTTTTAAACGGCATTCGGCTTAAACTTGAGTGTCAGGCCCGACTTATGGAACACAGAAGTATGTGGGCTGATTCTGAAATAGCAGGCAAAACATACTCCAATAAACTCTACTTCGATTCCCTTTCCAACCAGTTTGTCCTTGAAAAACCGGGCTCAGACAAAATCTACAAAAACAAAAGCCTTAGTATCCTGCTCAGGGAGGAATGGAAAACCATCGTTCTGGACCTTGGACCATGGTCCACACTGCAGCGGGGTGAACGATACAAACTGAGATTAAAAGTTCGGCTGGACCAGACAGATATTCCAGGATGGCTTAAGAATACACTTTTTTTCTGGTCATGGGATGTCATTCCCTCAGCAACATATCAATTGGACTTTACGTACTGATCATAAGGGACAGCTATGACGGAAAAACCCATCAGGATCAGTGTTCCCGACACCAAAGAACGCAAACGCAGACAACGCGAATACTACATAGCCTTTTTATGCCTGATGGTATTTGTGGCACTTGGTTTTGTGCAGCTCAAATACATCGGGGTAAACTCTTACCTCTTCGTGGGTCTTTTCAACCTGAACTTCATTCTGCTGCTGATTGTCCTGTTCATCGTTGTTCGGAACGGGGTAAAACTTCTTCTTGAACGCCGCAGAAAAGTGCTGGGATCAAAACTGCGAACCAGAATGGTTCTATCCTTTATGTCTCTTTCACTGGTTCCGACCCTGCTGATGTTTTTCATGGCTATGCAGTTTGTCCAGATTTCAGTGGATTACTGGTTCAAAAACCAGGTTGAGGAATCCATGGTTCAGTCACTGGAGCTTGGAAGGGCTTTTTATGCTTCAGCACAGGAAGGGCTGGAACGACGCGGTGTAAACATTATCGAAGCCATCAAAGAAAGCCGCTACGCATGGGGCGGGAAAACCATGAAAAAATTTCTGGGAAAAAAACTGGGAGAATACGACCTAGGGCTGCTTGGAGTCATCAGACCTGACGGCAGCAAACTGAACTGGTATTCTCAAGGTTCATGGGATAAATCGTGGGCAGAAATCAATGCCAAGGTAGACT
Organism: Maridesulfovibrio sp.; assembly: GCA_963676495.2. Lineage (GTDB taxonomy): Bacteria > Desulfobacterota > Desulfovibrionia > Desulfovibrionales > Desulfovibrionaceae > Maridesulfovibrio. The sequence continues at coordinate 1,904,762 of CAXXRF010000003.1, forward strand.
GGGGGGATTTGAAAAAGAATCCTCGCTTCTGGTCCACTATCCACCCGATGCCCGGTAATGATATGGTCATCGGCATTCTGCCCGTTGATGAGGGTAAAACCGGCTTCATGATTCTCGGGGAAAACATAGGTCAGGGGCTGCTTTATAAGCTGGACCGCGTTGTTCAGGGGCTTGATGAATATAAACAGCTCAAAACCCTGAAGTACCCTCTGAAAATGAGCCTGTACCTGACCCTTGGTGTTACCACTTTGCTGATCATCCTGGGCTCCATCTGGTTTGGTTTCAGGCTTTCCAAGGAACTTTCAGCCCCGATTCAAGCACTGGCATCCGGTTCTCAGCGCATTGCCCGGGGAGACCTGTCGGTACGCCTTGAGGATCGTTCTGACGATGAATTGGGATTCATGGTCCAATCCTTTAACCGCATGGCTGAAGACCTCGAGGAAAGCCAGAAAAGCCTCAGAACAGCTAACGAACGTCTGGCCCAGCAGAACCAGGAACTTGAACGCCGCGGACGCTACATGGCCGCAGTACTCAATAACATCACCGCCGGGGTTATCTCACTGGATGAAGAAGGAAAAATAAGCACAGTCAACTCTGCCATTGAAGAAATGCTCGGAATCGACGCCCGCTTTGTTCATGGCAAAGATCCACTCACCCTTCTCCCCGAAGGCGAGCTTTCATCACTCATTGCTGATGCTCGCTCACACATGGCCAGCAGTCCCTATTCACAGTGGCAGAGGCAGCTCTCTCTCACAGTGGACGGAAGGCATCGGAAATTTCTGGTTAACGTTGTTGCCCTGAAATCAGGTGATACCAGCGCAGGCATTGTAGCCGTATTTGAAGACATTACCGAACTGGAGAAAATGCAGCGTATTGCGGCATGGCGTGAGGTGGCAAGACGTATCGCCCATGAGATCAAAAACCCGCTTACACCTATCAAACTCTCTGCCCAGCGCATGCAGCGCAAATTCGGCCCTGAAATCGAAGATAATGTCTTCCGGGAATCAACCGACCTAATCATTTCACAGGTTGAACAGATGCAGCAGATGGTTCAGGAATTTTCAGCCTACGCAAAACTTCCCGAAGTAAGGCTTAAGCCCGACAATATTTCTACTCTGCTTGAAGAAATAGTCAGCATGTACCGAAACAGCCATACCAATATCAGCTGGACCCTTGAACAGCCCCCGGAGTTACCCCAGCTTGAACTCGACCGGGAAGCAATGCGGAGAGCACTGATAAACCTGCTTACAAACGCAGCTGAAGCGCTGGAGAGCTGCAACAAGCCATCAGTATCCATCACGGCAATGCACGACCCGACTCTGGGCTGGCTGAGAATTGAAGTTCAGGATAATGGTCCCGGACTTTCTGCAGATGAACGCTCCCGGATGTTTGAGCCCTATTTTTCGAGCAAAAAAAGCGGTACCGGGCTGGGCCTTACGATCGTTAAATCAATTATTACCGATCACAGAGGATTCATCAGAGTTAAACCTGCTGAACCTCACGGAACAATATTTGTCATAGAGTTGCCCGGATAATAGTTAAATCATGGCCTTGCCTGTACCCTTTAATCATGTTTTAACTATGATATAACAGGTGTGACATTAACCCCTGAACCATTAATTCTGCACTCTGGACCTAAAAACCACGCATCAGAGGTATCGAAAATGATTTCCGATCACTCCGAAAACAACTCCCTTAACAGCGCCTCGCGTATTCTGATAGTTGAAGACGAAGCCATCGTAGCCCTCGACATACAGGGCCGCCTTAAAGCTTTGGGATATACTGTAGCAGGAGTTGCCCCTTCCGGGGACAAAGCAATTGAACTGGCCTCTGAGCACGATCCGGACCTTATCCTGATGGATATAATGCTCGAAGGGGATATGGATGGAATAGACACGGCTGCTGCAATTAAAGAAGAGCACAATATCCCCGTAATATACCTGACAGCCTATGCAGATAAAGAGACCCTCAAACGGGCCAAAATCACAGAACCGTTCGGATATATAATCAAGCCTTTTGAAGATCGTGAACTGAACCTGACCATCGAAATGGCCTTGTACAAACACAAGGCCGAGTCAACCCTTAATGAAAACCGACGCTGGCTGACTACAACCTTCAACAGTATCGGTGACGCGGTTATTACTACTGACCGCCACGGACTGGTCAAATCGGTAAACAAAGCCGCCAGCTTCATGCTCGGCAGTACGATAGAATCGCTCTATGGAAAATATTTTCTGGATAAAATCAATATTATTGAATCCGGTTCACTTAAGCCGGTAAATCTCTTCGATAATGATGAATCCGGAAATATAATTGATGACGCAGTTCTCAAAACTTCAACCAGAATAATTCCCGTCTCGGTGAATGCTTCAAATATCGAAGAGAAAAATACAGTCGTAGGTACTGTTATTGTTTTAAGAGACATCTCTCAGCTCAAAAACAGTGAGGCCGCTCTTAAAAACAGTTTGAAACAGCTTCGCCGAACCTTTGAAGAAACTGTTGTTTCCCTTACTGCCATGTCTGAAAAGCGTGACCCTTACACTTCAGGGCACCAGCAGCGAGTAGCCGAACTGGCCTGCAGAATTGCAGTCAAAATGAACATGTCTTCGGAAGAAATCAATTGCATCAGAATTGCCGGAATTCTTCATGATATAGGCAAAATATCAATACCTGCAGAGATTCTTTCAAAACCGACAAGACTGACCAATCTGGAAATGGAGCTGATGAAGACCCATTCCGAGGCCGGCTACGAAATCCTCAAAAACATCTCATTTCCATGGCCTGTAGCTAAAATTGTTCTCCAGCACCACGAACGCATGGATGGAGCAGGCTATCCAAACGGGCTCACAGGGGACAAGATTCTAAAGCCTGCCAAGATTATTGCAGTAGCTGACGTTGTTGAGGCAATGAGCTCTCACCGCCCTTACCGAGCAGCACTGGGGCTTCCACGGGCAATGGATGAAATCATTCGCGGACGTGGAACCTCCTACGATGCAAAAGTAGTTGATGCCTGTACGCAGGTTATTGAAAACGATAAATTTTCCTTTGAATTTTAACGGATACTTACATGAGCAAAACCATATTGATTGTAGATGACGAGGATGGCATCAGGTATTCACTGCGAGGAATTCTAGAAGATGAGGGCTTTCGCATAACCGAGGCAGACACCGGAGAAAAGGCTCTTCAACTTTTGGATGAAGACCAGCCTGACCTTGTCTTTCTGGATATATGGCTGCCGGGAATTGACGGCCTTGAAGTTCTAGACAGGATCAAAAAGGAATGGGATTGGCTGCCGGTGGTCATGATTTCCGGGCACGGCAATATTGAAACAGCCGTTTCAGCGATCAAGAAGGGTGCATTTGATTTTATTGAGAAGCCACTGTCGCTCGAAAAAGTGGTCATCACCGCAGAAAAAGCTGTCGAATTCTCTCGACTTCAATCAGAAAACAAAGCCCTTAAGACCCGCATTGAAACCGAACAGCCAGCCAGACTAACCGGTCAGTCATCTCCTATTGAATCCATGCGCGAAGTCATAGGACAGGTTGCCCCCACAAATGCATGGGTGCTGATCACCGGAGAAAACGGCACCGGTAAGGAGATTGTTGCCAGATCAATTCATTCACAGAGCCAACGAGCTGATAAGCCGCTTGTGGCTGTAAACTGTGCTGCGATTCCTGAAGAACTCATTGAATCAGAACTGTTCGGCCATGAGAAGGGAGCCTTCACCGGTGCAGAAAAAGCTCAGGAAGGAAAGTTTGAACTTGCAGACAACGGGACACTTTTTCTTGACGAAATAGGAGATATGAGTCTGAAAACTCAGGCTAAAATACTGCGCATTCTTCAGGAGCAAAGATTTGAAAGAGTCGGCGGCAGAAAGACAATTCATGTCGACGTAAGAGTAATTGCTGCAACAAATAAAGATCTTTTTCAGGAAATCAAAGAAGGAAATTTCCGGGAAGACCTCTATTATCGGCTTAAAGTTTTTCCCCTTGAAGTCCCCCCCCTACGTGACCGTTCGCAGGATATTCCCCTACTGATAGATGAATTCATAACCCGCTTGAACCGCAAACACGGATTCAAACCGCTTACTTTTACCGATGCAGCTCTAAATGTACTGGTAACTTATTCATGGCCGGGCAATGTGCGCGAACTCAAAAATTTTGTTGAGCGCATGCTTATCATGTTCGGAGGCAAGGAAGTTGGCCCGGATAAACTGCCGCCGGAAATTGTGGACGGCCCCAAAGCAGAAAGTAAGCAGCAGGACCAGATACCTCTCCCACTGCCTGAAGGCGAAGTGGACTTCAAAAAAGCCCGCGCCGATTTTGAAGCCCAATTCCTTGAAACCAAACTCCGGGAATACAAGGGCAACGTTTCAAAACTTGCAGAAGCCGTCGGCCTTGAACGCAGCTCGTTGTACAGGAAACTTAAAGCATACAATATTCAGGTTGAATAATTGCCTGTATTACAGACTATTGCATCTCCTGTGCATCCAAATTCCAATAGCGCTGACAGGTTACAGAGCTGTAAATGACTGATAAATCAAAGGCCATTATACTAATGGCGACGACTGCCTTGGTGTGGAGTTCCGGTGGACTGGCCATAAAACTGGTCGACTGGAATCCAATGGCCATTACCGGGTTCCGCAGTACGCTGGCAGCCCTGACGCTGCTGATTCTTTTCCGCAGCAGCCTCAATTTCAGATTTTCTCTGATCAAGCTTGGTGCTGCTGCAGGCTACGCCGGATTACTCATAACCAACGTAGCTGCCACTAAGCTCACAACTTCGGCCAATGCTATTCTCCTGGCTTATACAGCCCCTTTGTATGTCGCTCTTTTTGCACCATGGTTCCTTAAGGAAAAAACCAGCCGCAGCGACTGGTATTTCATCGGAATCACAGTATTTGGTATGATTTTATTCTTTATGGACAAGCTGTCACCAAGCGGTCTGTGGGGAAATTTAATAGCCATGACCACAGGCTTCTCATACGCGATATTCACCCTGTGTATGAGAGCTCAGAAGGCTGCTTCACCGGTTGAATCAGTAATATTAGGTCATGCACTGACCGCCATTTGCGGACTCCCTTTCATGTTTTCTGCGTTGCCATCTGCTGAAGGATGGGCTGGCCTGATTTATCTTGGAATATTCCAACAGGGTATTTCACTTGCCTTGTATGTTTGGGCAATAAAGAGGCTGGGGGCACTTGAAGCTATCTTGATCATGACCCTGGAACCAATCTTCAATCCGATATGGGTCGCAATCGGATATGGCGAAATTCCAGGTAAATGGGCGATAATCGGCGGAGTTGTAGTTATCTCTGCTGTAACAATGCGCGGTCTGTTTTCCGCTGTACGCAGATGACTGTCACACGTTTATATTTCATCCTTAAAACAGAAAACAGCCGCAGTCTTACAGACTGCGGCTGTTATTGCTTGCGTAGTAAGTATCTCTCTAATCCATGGAACTGATATTAAATGCCACAGAATAAAAATGATGGGTGAAATCCACATATTCTACCGGGACTTCCTTAGGCACATCAATACGTGCCTGAGCAAAGTTAACGATACCCTTGATACCACCATCAACTAGATAGTTGGCAGCTCTCTGGGCCCGTTCAGGCGGGGTTGTAATAATTCCTATTTCAAGCCCCAATTCATCAACCCGCCCCTTAAGCTGGCGGGTGCATACAACTTCAAGACCGGAAACAATCTCTCCGATTTTATAGGGATCGCAATCAAACGCGGCACGTATGGAAAATCCGCGCAGAGCAAATTCCTTATGACGCAACAAAGCACGCCCGAGGTTACCAACGCCGACAAGGGCGCAACCCCAGACCCGATCAACGCCGAGTGACTGTTTAATCGATGAGATAAGCTCATGCACGTAGTAACCGACTCCGCGCACACCAAACTCACCAAAATAAGCAAGATCCTTACGGATCTGAGACGGATTTACAGAACAGGCCTTAGCCAGTTTTTCAGAAGAAATAACTTCCACTCCATCCCGTTTCAGGCCGGTAAGTACTTGTATGTAAACAGCGAGCCTTTTAATGGTCGCTTTGGGGATATTCTGGGTTTTCACTTTAATTTCCTTTTTCAATGCCTTCCGACACGAAAAGTATGGGTTGGTCGATTCGGGCTGCAGGGGCTAGGTGCCCATACCCCTCCTGCAGTTCCGGCAGCAAGCCTGATTTTACTCATCACCGGAATCCGTCTTCTCCGCCACCTTCCATCTAAATTTTTTATACACTAAAACCCTTACTTTCGGCTACCCCACAATATGAAATAATTAATTTATGCGAGGTATTATAATGACATCTGCTAAACCCCGGACAGACATCGAAAGTATGTGAAAAAATTAACAATAATGAGGAAAAAAAAGGAGGTCCGAAGACCTCCTTTAAATATTTCCAGATCCCTGGAACTAACCTACGAGGGGGTTAGCGAAGAGCAGGATCAGGTTAACAACGAGAGCGTAAATGGCCAGAGATTCTACGAATGCCAGACCAAGAATGAGGGTAACAGTGATTTTACCACCAGCTTCGGGGTTACGTGCAGTACCTTCACAAGCAGCTTTCAGACCGAGGCCCTGACCGATACCACAACCAGCAGCAGCAATAGCCATACCGATAGCAGTAGCAGTAGCAGTAGCGGAAGCAACTTCAGGAGCTACGCCGGAAGCGAATGCTGCGCCAGCAGCGAGAACCAGAGCCATGGTGTTCAGAACGATAAGCAGAGCTTTACGCATTGTAAAATCCTCCAAAAAATAAGTTTATTTAAGCGGTCGTATGACCATTTCCCCAAATTAAGTTTGCCTTGTTCCTAGGTCCTAGTGAGCTTCTTCCAGAGAGCCTTTCAGGTAAATCATGGTAAGCATGAAGAAAATGAAAGCCTGGATCACTTTTGCCAGCATGAACAGGAAGTACATGGGCAGAGTGGAAACAACAGGAGCAAGCAGGAACAGAAGTACGAGAACGATTTCCTCACCGCGGATGTTACCGAACAGACGCAGAGTAAGCGAAAGCGGACGAGAGATGTGGGAAACCACTTCGATGATCAACATCAAGGGAGCCAGGGCCGGAATCGGACCCATGAAGTGCTTGATGTATCCGGCACCGTGAAGTTTGATGCCGATGTAGTTGTAGTAAAGAAAAGTACAAACGGCCATTGCCGCGTTGGTATTGACGTTCGCAGTGGGAGCGTCAAATCCGGGAACAAGACCCATCAGGTTCAGAACCAGAATGTATACGAAGAGTGTACACATAAAGGGGAATACTTTGCGTCCGCCCTCACCGACGTTGGTGACAACAAAATCTTCCAATCCGCCGATTATTATCTCGGCCAGGTTCTGTACTCCTCCCGGAACCAGACTGAGTTTTCTGGATACGATGAAACCCAGAATGAAAAGAACACACATTCCGAACCAAGTGTACCACACGTGGTTGGGAATATGAGTTCCCAGAGCATTGTTCAGCTCTGTCATGATCAATAATGGATGTGGTAAACCTCCAGCCATGATCCTTATGCCTCCTTCACTTTTTGCCGAAACCCGGCTACGCCCCAAAATATCGCATTCACAACTACTGTACTAAGACCTGCCAGAAGAGCGTATATAGAACACTGCCCCCAGACGATGAGTCCGTATATGGCCAGCCCCGATAAGATAAGCCGACCGTAGAAGCGAACCAGCAAGGACACCACAGCGCCCTTACGCATATAAGCCAGATGCTGACCGAATTTAGCCAGCGACCAGAAGTTGAACGTAATCAGAACCGCTCCGGCTGCCAGACCCAGAGCCCATTGGGCAAACCCGATGGATAACAAGGCAGCTAGCAAACATGTCCCGGCAGTCAGGTACAACTGGTTACGAACCAAACTGCGTACGTCCGGATGAGTAAAGCCCCGCCTGTGGAGGAACGATTCAATCTTCTGATTCATTTTCATTGTTGCCGGGACCTTTCCCCTGATCCTTTTTCTGGATACGCTGCACCTCTTCATAAACATTCTTGAAACCGGCAGCGATTCCGAAGCACAAGAAAACAAGCAGAAGCCAAGGCTTCGTACCCAACCATTTATCGAGATACCACCCGATAGCCATCCCGACAAAAGTAGAGGCAACCATGTGGGTTCCGATTGTCGCGGCATTGCCGAGTAAATCCAGAACCTCTTTGTTCCCTTTAAAAAAGAGCATTGCCACTAATCCTTAAATTCTTCGGGGTGGACTTTCTGCGCAAAGCGGACTTTGCGCAAACCTTCACAAGTGAATTCCGTCTAGCACAATCATCAATCTCGAGTCAACGGATTCTTTAATCCAGATCCTCTATTTCACTGAAATTTTATCAAATGAACGACCGATGAACGAGCATGTTGGCAAAAATCACATGAAAGTCATATCCTTGAACCACTTTCTGCGCAACCGCTATTTTGTTTTTGAACACTCATTCAGCCATATTTTTCATCTACCCCAAAAACAAGTTATTAATTTATTTGAATAAATTAATTTGTATAAAATTTCACAATCAACACTTGTCTGGTGTACGAATTTTAAAAAGAGTTATATGCTGAAAAAAAATGACAACCTGCTGTTTTCCATGCCACTAATTTTTATGAGTTGTCCTTGGAAGTGACAATTCACATTTAACCAAGTAAGTAACAAAAATTAGTTTTCATCTTATTGTTTCAAACACAGGATATTTTCAACAGATATGACAGCAAAAGAACTATCTCTGAGCAGGCTGAGTTCCAGACTTGACCCTTCCAAAATCCAGTATGAATCCAGCCTTGAGATTCCGGATTCAATAGGCGATTACGACCTCTTTCAGCCCAGAGCTATGCAGGCTTTCCGTATGGCTTTGGCCATAAAGGGAACCTGCCATAACCTGTATCTTTCCGGCGACGCCAACCTTGGACGCAGCTACTTTTCTCGCGAGTACTTCAAGATAAGGGCTGCTACCCAGCCTACTCCTCCGGACCAGCTTTACCTGCATAATTTCTCCCATCAGGACCGGCCTACTGCGGTGTGTGTTCCCGCAGGAAAAGGAAACGAATTCAAAAACGCCATGGCAGATGCTGTTTCCCAGATTAAGGAACAACTTCCGGCATGGTTTGAACGCGAACCGCACATAAAAGCCCATGAAGAAATTTCACGTTCTTTTCAGGATGAAAGGGAAGACCTTTTCACTGACATGGAAGCCCTTGCCAAAGAGCGCGGCTTCAGTCTTGAAATAGATGAGCAGGGCGGTCTTACCCTTATCCCCCTTATTGAAGGGCGCATTCTTAAAGACGAGGAATTCGAGAGGCTCGATCCTGAACTGCGCAAAACCCTGCGCAATTCTGCTGACGACCTTCTTGCTGAAGTTACAGCCATCCTGCGCCGCATCAGCAAAACAGAAGAAGGATTCCGTAAAGATGAGCGCAAGCTGCATCAGGAGACAGCAAAAGAACTGCTCAAAGAGCTTCTTGCTCCCCTTCATGATGATTTTGATGAATTTGATGTAATAAAAAATTATCTTGAAGATGTAGAAGATGAGCTTCTTGAAAATATTGACCTCTTTATGGCCAGAGAGCAGCAGACCTCCTCGCTCATTCCCGGATTACAGCTGCCGGAATCTTCGCCCACAGATGAACTTTTCGACCGCTTCGATGTGAACCTGCTGGTTGATAACAGTGACACAAAAGGTGCTCCGGTAGTCATGGCCGACCACCCCACTGCATTTAATCTTCTGGGTTCCATCGAACGGGAATCCGAGATGGGTGCTCTTTACACTGACTTCACCCTGATCAGAGCCGGAGCCATTCACAAGGCCAACCACGGCTACCTTATCGTTTATGCCGATGACATTCTTACTACGCCGTCATCATGGGAAGGACTGCTGCGAGCTCTTCGCACGGGACAGGCCAAAATTGAAGATCCCGGAGAGGGAGACCACATCAGGACCAAGACCATTGAACCGGAACCTATTCCGCTCGACCTGACTGTGATCCTTATCGGGTCGGAAGAAACATACGAATTACTGCTTTATAACGATGAAAGGTTCGGTAAATATTTCAAGTTGAAAGCTCACATGCAGCTTGCAGCCGACCGTAATGCTGAAAATGTAAAAAGATTTGTCCGGGTACTGGGAAAAATTATCAAAGACGCTGAACTGCTCCCCTTTGACCAGAAATCTCTGGCCCGGATTGTAGATCATTCAAGCAGGCTTGCTGAAGACCAAAAGCGTCTTTCTCTGCGCATTCCTCTTATCAAAGAGGTTATGGTGGAAGCGTCGGCTCTGGCCCGTCTGGATGGCAAATCCATAGTAGATCTGCCGGCTGTAACTGAAGCTATTTCCATGAAAGACTTTCGCTCCAACCTTTATGAAGATGAATTCATGAAGGAATATGACCGTGAAGTCATTAAAGTTGAAACAACCGGTGAAGGAACAGGAATGGCAAACGGACTGTCCGTGACTCTTTTCGGAGATTACGAATTCGGTCTTCCGCATCGGATTTCCTGTACAGTTGGCGTGGGACACGGAGGAATCCTTGACCTTGAACGCGAAGCACGCATGGGCGGCCCTATCCACACAAAAGGCATGATGATCATCAAGAGCTATCTCGTTGGTCTTTTTGCACAGGATAAACCCATTGTCCTAACCGGAAGCCTCTGCTTCGAGCAGAGTTATGCCGGTATTGAGGGAGACTCTGCATCCGGGGCTGAACTGGCCGCACTTCTCTCATCCATTTCCGGTGTTCCTATTAAATTCGACTATGCATTCACCGGAGCGGTAAGCCAGTCCGGGACGATTATGGCCGTTGGCGGAGTCAGCCGTAAAATTGAAGGCTTCTTCGAAGTCTGCCGACGCCGCGGACTTAATGGCAAACAGGGAGTTCTCATTCCGGCTGATAATGTGGTAAACCTTATGCTCAGAGATGAGGTTGTTGAAGCTGTTGAACAGGGAATGTTCCATATTTACCCGGTCAAAACCATTGAAGATGCCCTGCATATCCTAACCGGAGTCAAAGCCGGTTTGCGTGGAAAGAACGGCAGATTTCCAGCTGGAACAATTTACCGTAAAGTGGATGACCGTCTGGCTGAACTGGCAAAGCTGGCCGCACAGGCTGAATGTAAAAGCAGTTAAAAAACAGGATCAGGACTATGTCCAATTCATGGATAAAGGAAAAGATGCCCGAATTTGTGCGGGATACTTTCAGAGACTTCTGCCTTGCCGGGAGTGCTCTTGAAGAACAGTTTGAGACCTTTGACAGGGAACGCAGTGTCAGCTTTGAAGTTCTTAACGACCTTATCGGAAGCAACATGCACAAGGGACTCCTCTGGAGACTCAAGGATACTGCACACCTGCTTTTCCGCAATGAAGAAGCCAACCATCTTTCAGGACGTTTTCTGGACTGGGGCATGGGATACATATTTCATGAGGCATTCAAGCTGCGCGAGGATGCCTATCAGAATCTCAACTACGCCCCGCTCTTTTCAAATCTGCGCGGCAGGGAAACCATGCTCCCGGAATCCGAAATCGGGCAGGACTTCGTTCAGGTTGTTGAGCAGACCGAGGAAAGCATGGAGCGAGAAATCAGCCGAATAAGGTTTATTATCGGCCGCTGCCGCCAGCTTTTCCCGATTTATCTGAGCAATCATCAGGACAACACTTTGCTTGGCCGTCTTTTATTCTCTCAGAATATGTTAATTCGGGAAGTTTTTCGTGAAGAGTATGAAAATCTTGTAGATACCATCTACGGAGAAAACCCCGAAATGCTTTATGTTCTCGCATCTCGCAGCTTGAGGAAAGGGGGATGGATGGATAAAGCGGTGGAAGCAACACTTCAGGCCCACAAGCTCAACCCTCAAAATCCCAAGGTGTTGCAAGAAAAAGAAATAGTTGATAATTGGACAAAAACAGTTAGAGTATAACTTGTTGAAAATGGGTACCCAGTAAATTTTCTAATGTGAGGAGGCCTCTAAAAAATGAAAAAACTGATATGGCTCACAATTGCCTTCAGCCTGATGTTCGCATGGGGATGTGCCAAAAAGCAAGTTCCTCAGGAAGAGGTTGTTGTAGTTGAGGAAACCGAAGTAGTAGTCGTAGAAGAAGAACCCGTTGTAGAAGTCGAGGAAGTTGTTCCTCCGACTCCTATGGAAATCTACGAAAGCGAATACAGAAACCTGCCTACTTCCCACGTGGTAACCAAAGGCGAGTGTCTGTGGTGGATTGCTGAATACCAGCAGATTTACAATGATCCCTTCATGTGGCCCCTTATTTACAAGGCCAACAGGGACATGATCAAGAACCCTGACCTTATTTACCCCGGTCAGAATCTTGAAGTTCCCCGCGCAGGCTACAGCCTCGAAGAAGTAAAAGCAGCCCGTAAACAGGCTGGCGCTCCTTGGAAGTCTCTTGAGCCCCAGGAAAATGCCGTTGTTCCCGGAGAAATGAAAGCTGCTCTCGGTTACCTGTAGAAATACAAGTATTTTCCGAATTTAAAGCCCGGCAGTCCACTTATGGACTGCCGGGCTTTTCTTTTTTCTTTATCCTTGAAACAGGAACAAAAACAAGGCTATATTCAAAAAGCTAGATCCACAAATTCTTAACCTCAGGGGCGGGAAAAGCGTATATCATGACCTTTAAAGAATGGCTCAAATCAGGATTCGGCAAACTTGTAATTGCAACCGGCCTGCTGCTTTTGCTCAGTACGCTTGGTTTTTACTGGCTTGAACTGGAAGAAGGAAGTGAAGCAGGGCTGTCCGGAGCATTCTGGTGGTCCATAGTTACCCTGACCACGGTTGGATACGGAGATATGGTCCCGGCAACTGTTCCCGGAAGAATTCTAGGAGCATTAGTCATGATATCAGGGATAGGTATGGTCTCGTCACTTACCGGTAATATGGCCTCCATGCTGGTCGAACGAAAAGCAAAAAAACGCAAAGGGCTTTTAACTGTGAAAATTAGTAACCACATCATCATACTGGGATGGAATGACTATGCTTTCGGCCTGATTGATTCTTTGCGGGAACAGTCTGACCGTAAAAACCTCAACTTGGTCATTGTAAGCAGTCTGGAACAGCAGCAAAGAGACGAGATTGCCTTCCGCCTGAATCTTGGCGAAGATCTTCACTTTGTCCACGGCAACATCAGCCAGGCCAATATTATAGCCCGTTCCAGCCCGGATATGGCCCGTACGGTTTACGTGCTTTGCCAGAGCGGCCTTGAATCCAAAGAATCAGACCAGCAAGCCATCTATGCCGTCCTGGCCCTGCGGACTCTGGCTCCGAAGGTTCCCATTTATGCCGAAATAGCTCTTCAGGAAAATAAGGAACACCTGCTCAGGGCAGGAGCAAACGAAATTCTTGTGCGTGGAGAAATATCCAGCCGGGTGATGGGCATGATGGGTATCAGTCCATCCATGTGGTCCTTTTTGAGAAACCTGCTTGGAATCGGTGACTCAGGAAGATTGCAATTCAAGCCATGCCTTGCAGATGATAAAACAATGAGCTGGGGAGAACTCAGCGCATACATCAGACAAAATAACGGGGGACTGCCGGTCGCAGCCTGCAAGTTGGGTAAAAATCTTTCCCTGCAGGATGTTATGGATGAAAGCTCGGCACTGGATCAGTTTATTGTAGAACTGTTCAAATCGTCTGGACAGGACACATCACTTGGAGTGCAGGGGCCTGAAGTTAACATGAACCCACCGGACAATGAGCCGATGAAAGATTACGACGCCCTGCTGATAATCAGTGCTGCTGGAGGTGAGGAGAATGCCTGATTTCTGGAAGTCCATCCCGCTGTTTCAGGATTTGAATGATCAGGAGCTTGTGCATGTTAAATCCATATTTGCCAACATTGCAGTGCGCTCCGGGACAAACCTCATCTCCGAAGGCGAGGAAGGTGATGAAATGTTCATCCTGATTAACGGCAAAGTCCGCATATCTAAACGCATGCTTATCAAAGGGATGAGCATTCCTCTTACGGAAATGAAAAACCCACGTAAGGTTCTCGCCAACCTTGATGACAAAAGCTATCCGGTTTTCGGTGAGATAGCACTGATCGATCGGGATATCAGGTCTGCTACAGTTTCAGTGGTGGAAGACTCCGAATTTCTGGTCACCGACCGTATTAAATTTTTCGAACTTGTTGAAAACCAGCCGACTATCGGTTGCAAACTATTTATGACCATAGGCAAAAGACTTTCTTCAACTGTGCGTCGCAGCAACAATGAAATAGTCAAGCTGACCACGGCACTGGCTTTAGCTCTTTCGCGCACAGGAAGATAATCCCAAACAGTTCTTTGAAATTCTTCCTTACCGAGAATCTCTCAAGATCAAATAGAAAAGCCATTCCCGGAACTCAGATGGCAATTAGCATTTTCAACATTACTTTTCATTTAACTGCATATTTTGTTTCAAACATCTATTATCCACTTAACATAAAGCACAGCGCCTATTTAATAACTCGCAAATCTGGACTTTAATCCCGCCAACAACTATGGAGGAGTAACCGTTTGTCCATAAATGAATCAGAACACAACATTTCTTTTCTATTAATAAGGAGGGTTCCATGCCGAGATACTGTATAATTCTCGCGGCCCTGCTGCTTGTTTTTTCAGCAGGCTGCTCCAAAAAAAGAATATACTCCACTCCGCCTGTAAAACATCACGTGGTGCAGAAGCAAGACTCACCCAAAGTGGTTAAGCCGGTTTTGAAAACCGATCCTTACACAGTCAATGGCAGAACTTATGTTCCGCACCTGACTTCCAAAGGCTACAAAGCTGAAGGACTGGCCTCCTGGTACGGAGATGATTTTCACGGAAAGACCACCGCGAATGGCGAAACATATAATATGTACGCCATGACCGCAGCCCACCGTAAACTCCCTATGGGAAGCATGGTGGAAGTGACAGATCGCGACAGCGGAAGACAGGTTATCGTACGGATTAACGATAGAGGGCCGTTTGCTGATCCTGACCGCCGTATCATTGACCTTTCATACACCGCAGCAGCCAAGCTCGGCATTGTTAACAAAGGTCTTACCCCCGTTGAGCTCAGGGCAATTGACGATGTAAATGTTGAGCCGGTTGTTGCAGAAGAAGTTGTTGCCCAGACAGCTGCGCCAGCAGAAGAAGCTGTTATTGCCGAAACAGTTCAGGCTGAACCTGAAATTGAAGATGTCCTTATCTCTGAAACAGCTACACTTCAGGATACATATTTCATTCAGGTAGGATCTTTTACAGAGCACGACCGAGCTACCGCAATCCTTGAAGATCTTCGTGGACGAGGCTTCAAGGAATCGCGCATGGTAGAGGTAATTGTCGGCGGGCAGAAATACATGAGAGTTCAGGCCGGAAAATTCTTTACAATACCGACCGCAGAAGAAGCCATGCATACACTAAGCCCCGACTACGGCGAAATATTTATAGTAACAAAGTAAATTGATTCAGCTCAAAAGAACCGAAGAAAAAAACGGCTGTGGAAAATTATCCGCAGCCGTTTTTTGTTCCTAACAATATCTACCTGAAAAAAGACAAAAACAGACACAGGGACCAACGCAAATGCAATGGTCCCTATTTATTGAAAAAATGCACCCGCCAGGGACAGGATGCCGATTCAGGCTGTTCTAACCGTTAAGTTCGGACCTGAATTTTCTGGAAAGCCTGAAAACAACGACCTTGCGTGCAGGCAGGGTAATGGCCTCATTGGTCTGGGGATTACGGCCTTTACGCGCATTCTTGTCGTAAGCTTCGAACTTCCCAAAACCGCTGATGAGCATCGCGTGATCGCTCTTCACGGCAGTTTTCATGATGTCAAGAATAGACTCAACAAGCTCTTTAATTTCAGCTCTGTTACGGTCAGTCTTCTCGTAGATGTAGTCAACAACGCTGGCTTTTGTAAGGGTGTTTCCGGTAGCCATTTCCTTTCCTCCGTTGTCCCCGGCCCTGAGGTCAGGGGCGGCGGGTTTAATGTTATCCGCTGCAGCAGCTACAGACGGCGATTCAGGCAAGGCGTTATCGTAAGGAATAAACTATTATTAATTTATCCCTTTATCATCTTTTCTATCTTCTGGGCAAGCATCTGGGCTTCGTCCATGCTTTCGTACTGATTCTGCCCCCAATGCTTAAGCCCGTCATTGTTAAAACGGGGGATCAGATGCACATGAGCATGAAAAACAAGCTGACCTGCCGCTTCATTATTATTCATTATAAGGTTAAGACCGTCAGCTCCGGTAGCCTTAACAATAGCATCCCCGGCAATCTGGGCCGCAGAAAGTATCTCGCTTCCCAGTTCAGCCGGAATATCCCAGATGTTCTTGTAGTGAACCTTGGGTATAACAAGTGCATGCCCTTTATTCACAGGTCCGATATCCAGAAAACCAAGTATTTGATCTGTCTCGTAAACCTTGAAACAGGGTATTTCTCCGGCTACAATCTTACAAAAAATGCAATCCTGATTATTCATGGCTGACTTCAGTCCGTACTCTTATGTTGCATGTTGCAGTAAATAGTCTTAAACGGGCATCAAAAAGCCTCTGAAGACTTTTTTACATAATATTTACCCGAGCATTTTTTTTTAATCAAGCTAATTTATTAAATAAAGGCTTAAATTATGTTATTTATTAACATAGAAGCATACTGAAAATGACCTGCATGCTATTCAAACACCCAGAGCCGGAACAGATGAAGACACGCATCTGGCCGGTATTCATGCCTTTTATCGGCTGTCCCGCCCGTTGCGTCTACTGTTCACAGGAAAGACAAACCGGGACAGGTGCTAAGTCATTAATCGAAATATATCAAGGCATTGAATCTGATATTCCAGATTTTTTTAATAGTGGAAAACGAAAACCTATGGAACTTGCTTTTTTTGGGGGCACATTCACTGCTTTGCCATTTGACTGGCAGATGAGATTTATTGATCTTGCAGCACGGTTCAAGAGTGAAGGATTCATCACCAAAGTAAGATTTTCAACAAGGCCTGACAGTATTGATGCAACGCGGCTTGAAAAACTAAAAAGTGCTGGTCTTGATATTGTTGAACTCGGAATTCAAAGCTTTTCACGGCGAACCCTTAAAAGATCAGCTCGCAACTATACTCCCGAAACAGCAATGACAGCATGCAGGATCGTCAAAAATTCAAACCTTGAGCTTGTTGTTCAACTTCTTCCGGGGCTGCCGGGCTCTGTAGACGGTGAATTTCAACGCGATATAGATTCAACCATTGAGACTGCCCCCGAAGCTGTTCGTATTTATCCATGCCTCACAGTAAAAGGAACTGCGCTTGAAAAGCTATATCTTGCCGGTAAATACAAACCTTGGTCCCTGCATCAAACCGAAGAAGAACTGGCTTTCGCCCTGATCAGACTCTGGAATTCAAAAATTAATGTGATTCGAATGGGAGTGGCGCATGAAGACGGCTTTGAAAACAATATAGTTGCCGGACCGTTTCATCCCGCCCTTGGACAGTCTGCCAGATCAAAGGCGCTATACCTTTACCTGCGCTCAAAACTGGATGAAATAGATTTCAAACCTAAATCCCTATCAGTTCCAAACAAATACTCAGGGGAATTCTGGGGTCATAAAGGAGTTCTTAAAGATCAATATTCCATGATCGGAATTTCCCCGGACAATGTCAGCTTCCACAGTTCCACAGACTTTATTCTTTCGTATTAATAAACACCTTTTATAAAACGATTTTGCTTTCTTTTAGTAATTATTCCTGATAAATAACATCGTAAAAATAAATGGGAATCGGCTTTTTATACCTGTACCCTTCCCTGAATAGAAAAAATAAGTCATATTCTAACTGACACCATTGATTATTTTAATGCCCGGAGAACTCTGAACAGAGAAAATATACATCTCTGACGACCTGACCGGGAGACGTATAAAATTAGGAGATATTGCCATCATGAGTTCACTTAGCGCAGAAGATAAATATCGCAATTTCATTCCAGAAGAGAGCCGTCAATACCTGGATAAAATGTTTGCCGCCTTTAAAGAAAAGGTAATTATGGAGGTTTTCACCGAGGAAGGGCCACATAATGAATACAATGAATTCACGATCAATATCTGCCGGGCCCTTAGCGTTCTCACGGACAAAATTGAGCTGAGTGAGTACGATATTAACAGTGAAATGGGGCGTAAACGGGAAATTATTACTTCACCGACAGTTTTGATTGCTCCTGATAAATACGATATCCGCTTCCTTGGAGCTCCCGCAGGAGAAGAAGGAAGAGCCCTTGTTGAATCCCTCAACCTGGCTTCCAAAGGTGCTGCAGGGACAACAGGCAACACAAAGGAAATCCTTGGTAAACTCAGTGAGGACAGACTGATTAAAGTCTTTTCCAGCCCGACCTGCCCATACTGCCCCGGACAGGCCATAAATGCATTCAAGGCTGCAATTGCAAGGCCTGACAAAGTTTCTGCATGGTGTATTTCAACGCTGGACAATGAAAACATGGCCCGGGAATACAACGTGGGCTCCGTCCCTCACACAGATATCAACGACACTGTGACATTCAAGGGGCTTGAACCTGAAGAAAGATTCATGGCCCAGCTTGTGTTTCTCAAACCGCTGGAAGATATTCTTGCTGAATTGCGTGAGCGGCAGGTCGAGCCTGAAGAAACTGAATTTGAAAACGTTGATCTGGTTATTATCGGCGGTGGGCCAGCTGGAATGAGTGCGGGAATATATGCGAAAAGAAGCGGACTCAGTTGTGTAATTCTGGAAAAGCAGGGTGTAGGTGGACAGGTTGCCCTTACCCCAAAAGTAGAGAACTACCCCGGATTTACGAATGTTCAGGGCTTTGAGCTGGTGGAAATTCTCGGATCTCATGCTCGTGAGTACACTGAAATCCACCAGTTTGCTGAGGTAAGGGATATCAAACCCGGCAAACGCTTTGAAATCTATACTGATGAAAAGAACTACAAGTCCAAAGGCGTACTGCTTGCAACCGGGGTTAATGTGCGCATGCTCGGAGTACCGGGTGAAGATAAATTTTACGGACACGGTGTCAGCTACTGCGCCACCTGTGACGGAAACTTCTATCGCAATGGCAAGGCAATCATTGTGGGCGGGGGAAACACAGCCCTTACCGATGCCCTGCACCTCAAGCACCTTGGTGCCGAGGTTACCATAGTCCACCGACGAGATCAGTTCAGGGCTGAAAAAGTTCTGCAGGAATCCGTAGAGCGTGAAGGAATCAAAATCATCTGGAACAGCGAAATTGCAGAAATAATTGGTGACGATCAGGTCGAATCGGCTCGCATCATAAATAAGAAAGACGGCAATGAAACCTTTCTCGACACCGATGTTGTATTTGTTGCCATCGGCCATACCGCCAACACCGGCCTCGGCAAGCAACTTGGAGTAGAGCTTAGAAACGACGGTTTCATCAAAGTAGATCCCAATCAACGCACCAGCATTGAAAGGGTTTATGCTGCGGGAGACGTTACCGGTGGAGTAAGACAGATCATTACTGCTACCGGACAGGGAGCTGCAGCAGCTTTGGCTGCCTTCGACGACTTTACCCGTATGTTTGATAACGATCAGCAGTTACCTAAAAATATCTGGTAAATTTAAAAAGGGGACCGAATCGGTCCCCTTTTTTTGTCTTCCTGCTGCAGTTCAATATTCCATCCTCAGTGCTCCAGCAGATCTTCTTTCACCTGAAGAAAAGTATTCAAAGTCTGCCCCAGACCATCAGGGTCCTGATACATCATCCAGTGAGTTGCATTTCTGTAGCGCGCCAGCCAGGAACCGTTAATCCTTCCGGCTAATTCCATACTCAGGCTTGCAGGCAGGATAGTGTCCGCCATACCGGCAAGAATAAGGGTATCTTTGTCGATCCTGTACAATCTTTCACAGGTTCCGGGCCAGTTGAGCATCGCTTCGGCCTGAGCTTTGACAATATTCTGGTCAGGGTAAATACCGGGACGGGGCAGATCCTTGATCGCATCAGGATATCTATCCAGCCACCCAGCAGGAAAAAAATGACTCAAAAGCTCTCCGGTATCCATGCGCAACAGGAGCTTTGTAGTCTCAGCCACAGCCCTTCGATTACAGGACGTCCCCATGAGTATCAGTTTATTCACCATTGAAGGATGCTGGAGGGCCAGCTCCTGAGCAATCATTCCGCCCATGGACCAACCAAGAATATGGGCGGTTTCATAATTCAACTGCTTTAACAATCCGGCAGCATCCTCAGCCATACGCCTTATAGTTATCTCTCTGGTTCCAGCTGTGGAAGAACCTGCTCCCCGGTTATCATAAATAATGACAGTATGTTCTTTTGAAAGTTTTCGTATAAGTTGAAGATCCCATAAATCCATGGTTCCGGCAAAGCCCATGATCATGAGCAATGGATCACCATGACCAAAACTGCGATACCCAATCTGGACATCCCCGACCCGTACATACTTTAACGGAAGCGGAGCAATATACACCTCTCCGTCAGGGATGTTCTTGCCGGTACAACCGACAAGTATCATTAGAATCAAAAAAACCGTAACAAGCCTTCGCATTTCAATATTCATCCTGTTAATGTTGGTACCAGAATCTTGTAAAAACAACTCATATTTGCAGTCTTTATACTACATTTTTTTTAATCTGCGGTCTTCAAATCATCGCGTTCAGCTGAAGTGGAATCAATTTTCGGAGAAATTATTTTTCCTGCGCTCTCGCTTCTTACTACGATATCCCCGGCCTCATCATCAGTCTTTTCAGCGGTTTTATCCCGGACTTTGATACGCCTTGTCCCGAAATGATCATCAATTACCTCATTTCGAAGTGAGGTGATACTGAAAAGCTCGCCCTTTCCTACCTTGGAAACCACCCGATTCAAAAAATCCCTTATTGAAGCAGCCAGATCTGCGGGATCAGCTGCACACTCCTCACTGGTCTCAGCCAACTCTTCCAGTGCATTTACCATCAGTTTTGCTTCCGGATTATCTTTCAGTTCAAACAATGCGGCAAGAAGCGAAGCATCCACCTTGCCCAGTCCATTTGCAAGGGCGGCATAAATCTGAAACTCTTCCTTTATATTCTCTTGAACAATATCCTGAACAACCTGCAATAAGGATGAGTCATCACCATCCCCTTCATTGCCGAAAATCAGCCTCCACCTGGACCGCAGCTCTGCTGGCAACCCAGAATCCACAATTTTTTCAGCACTGAGCCCGCTATTCAAATGACTCTGAAATAACTGTCTGCAACTCATATTGATGCGGTCAATTTCAGATCTTTCTTCTAGAAACCTGCTGCGCCTACGTTCAGCTGCAACCATCTGAGCCAGTTCTTCACGCATCTCTGGATCTTCAATATCTTCAAGCTCCGCCCTCAACATTTCTCCATCAAGATCCTTCAGCGAGTTAAACTCCATTTTTAAACTCTGATTCCGGGCCAGAGGCTCAAAACGCTCTCCCAGGATCTCATAATCATCCCTGCCGATCTGCTCTTTCCAGCCTTCAAGAACTATCATCGCGGTTACCGGATCATTGGCTGCAATTGATTCCAATGCCCCTGCATACATGGCCTGTTTGGCACTACTTAATTTGGCGATCAGAATTTCAGGGTTACTGGAACGGTAAAGCCTAAGGATCGTACCTTCCAGCAATTGTTCGCCATGCATCAGTAAGGCCGCATCCGGACTGACACTCACAGCCTTCAAAATGGAATCAATAGTTTGGGCCACCGTACTGTCCTTCCACTTCTGAAATTCCTGGCTCTGATATCTGGCAACTGCATTAACAGCAGTCCGACGGCGTGAGGCTAGAATATCCATGAACCTTTCCCTGCATTCGTTATCAGGTAATTCATCGCACAGCCTTCCACCCTCTTTACTGAAATAGTCACTCACTTCAAAAACAGCTGACTGGGCCTCCCCACCCTTTCGCTGCATTACCCCCACTTCCGGAGTACTTAAAATTTTCTGCAACCCATCTTCAAATCGGTTATATGCATCAAGCACACGCAAATCACGTTCCTCATCTTCGCGAACACTGGCCCGGTCAAAGACCTCCGGTTCTACACCGTTACGGGAGATCATGGACTCCAAAGCAGCCCCATGCAGCCTGAACTTATTTTCTGAAAGCAAACCCTCAGGGATATGATTCCGGAACATATCCCCCTTTTCAGTTGTAGAAATTTTCAATTTAAATTCTCCTTTTAGATGATCTATGAATAAATACAGCCAATACGGAGATAAAAATAACAACCGGGGCGGACATGAGTAACCCAACTCATGTCCGCCCCGGCTTTTTAAAATTACTTAATTGTAGGCGCTTAATCAGAGTGCTCAGACCGGATTTTCCCTAGCAAGTGGAATTGTAAATATGAAAGCGGTGCCTTTTGATTTACCTTCCGGTGGGCTCTGAACCTTAATTTCTCCGCCATGATTGGAAACGATATGACGGGAAATCGCCAGCCCCAGCCCTGTGGACCCGAATTCATTGCGTCTATATTTTTCGACGGAATAAAACCGCTCAAAAATACGAGGCTGATCTGCAGCAGGAATACCCAGACCTTCATCCTGAACAGTAAACCTGAGCACGCCTCCCTGAACAGAATTTCTAACAATTACAGGGTTATCTTCAGGGCCGTACTTAATGGCATTTTCCAACAGATTTCTGAACAGCTGCATTAGCTGATCCGGATCAGCGTTTACAGAATACTGCCCCTTGAATATTTCAGTTTCCAATTCAACATTCCGGGTATCGGCCAGACCGGAACATGCCTGCCATGCATCAAATAGAGCCTCGGCCGGATCAATTAAAATAAACGTACTCTGATCACGCCCACCTTCAAGACGGGAAAGGTTAAGCAGATCGTCCACAATCTTGCACATGTGGTTGGCGTTTTTTTCAATCGTGCCCAGAAAGCTCTTCTGTACAGAGGCCGGAGGCGGAGGGTCAGAAAGCAGAGTTTCAGCATATCCCTTGATAGAAGTAAGGGGAGTGCGCAGCTCATGGGATACATTTGCAACAAAATCCTGACGAACCGTCTCCAAACGCTTGATCTTGCTGATATCGTGAAAGACAGCAATGGCTCCGGGTCCCTGTCCCGGATCCACAGTATGAGGAGAACGAACAATATTTACATCATAAACCCTGCCATCAGGCAGAACCACCTGAACGGTCAATGCATCCGGGCCTTCCGGTAATGTCAGATCACGGCAGGCATCCTGCAGTTCAGGGCTGGGAATGACCTCCAGCGGATGACGCCCTATGCCGTTTTGAACTCCGGGAAAAATGTCCTGCAAGGCGCGATTGATACTCTGGATTCGACAACGGCAATCCATAACCATCACCCCGTCCCACATTCCGTTTAATACGGCCTGAAGTTTATTCTTCTGGCTTGTAATAATCCCGACATGTTCATCAATGCGTTCAGCCATCCAGTTGATGGACTCTGCCAGGGGAATAAACTCCTTATCCGGAAAATTTCTAATCCGCCTTTTATAGTTACCCTGCCCCACGGCTTCCGCAGTTCTGACCATGGATTCCACAGATGAACTCAGATGCAGAGCAACAAAACGAATCACCCCGTAGCAGACCAGAGAGACAATAGGCAAGGCCCAGAAAAAAACACTGCGCACAGTCCCCATTCTTTCGCTTATCCCGCTCAAGGACTCTTCCATGACCAGATACCCGGATGTCGTCTCCGGAGATTCATCCACCTTTATGGCTGCATAAAGAACCTTGCGCCCATATTCCGGGTCTTCACGGGTTTCAAAGCCTATCCCTTCTGATTCAGCCTGAATAAGCTCAGACCGGATAAGCTGCCAGTTATTGCCAGACCACGAGGTAGGGAAAGCAATTGTTCCGTCGGGTGAAACAAACGCTATTTCCTTACCCAGCATATTGGACACCGCGGCGATCCGACCTGCCGGATCATCACTCTCAGCCTTCAGATATATTCGGCGGGCAAGTTCAAGTTTTTCCCGTGCCGTATTTATTGAGTCTGCAGCAAGATCTGCCTTCAGAAGATAGTAAGCAAACCCAAGCGGTAAACTGACACAAATGGCGGCAGTCAGACAGACAGCTATAAAGAGCTTGCTTTTTATGGAGAATCTCATCTTTTTATGCACAAGATCTGGTTAAGGTTTAAAAGGACCTGCTTTTAATTAACACGTGGACGAAAAGTTAAAACTCGAAACTGTTACAACTTGGTGGTCATAACTTTACAGACGCAAAGTAAGACCCCGCTAAAAAAACGGACTTTGAACTCAGGACGATATTTAAGGAAAAACTTTACGAAAACAGCCGGAACATCCCGGATCTTCCTACAAACAAATCTTACACCTGCTTGAAGCGGTACCCTACCCCGCGCACGGTTTCGATATAATCTGCATACGGACCAAGCTTCTGGCGCAGTCTTCGTATATGTGTATCCACTGTTCTGGAGTATCCTTCAAAATGAGTATCCCAGACAGTGTCAAGCAGGTGATCACGAGTACGGACCTTGCCTTCATGCTGCAGAAGTTCAGAAAAAAGCTTAAACTCCGTGGCGGTCAAAGCTACAATCTCCCCGTCACACTCAACAGTATGAGCCTCAAAATCAACAATCAGACCTTCGCGGCTCCACTTTCCAGGACGCTTGGGTTCGGCTTCATTGCTGCGGCGAAGAACAGCCTTTACCCTGAGCACCAGCTCGCGGGGACTGAACGGCTTGACAATATAATCATCCACGCCAAGCTCAAGTCCGACAACGCGGTCCACTTCTTCGCCTTTAGCTGTAAGCATAATTACCGGGGTGTGCTGGGTTGCCCCTTCCTGCTTGAGTCTGCGGCAGACCTCGAGGCCGTCAATGCCCGGAAGCATTAGATCAAGCAGAATAAGGTCAGGGTTTTCAACACGGGCCTGCTCAAGGGCCTTATGTCCATCCATGGCAGTTACAACCTCATATCCGGACGAAGTCAGGTTGTACTTCAACAATTCTATAGTATCATTATGGTCTTCAACGACCAGTATTTTATCAACTGACACATCAATCTCCTTTTGGACGGACATTACCTGTAACAATAGTACGGTTTACGACGGAATAGTTACAACTGTGTTAATTATCAGCTCCGTCACCATCTTCGTCTTCGATCCCGGCTTTAACTTTATTTTCAGAACCGTATAAATCTGCGTCCTCAACCATCCTGAATCCATCAACAGCACCGGTCAGGGACTGAACAGTGTAGTTAAGGCTGGCAACGGTTCGCTTGAACTCATCAATGGATTCAGTTGTTTCAGCTGCGGTTTCACTAAGGTCAGACATGGCTTCACTTATCTGTTCCGCACTGTCGGCCTGATCTCCCATTGAACTGGATACATCGGCGAAACGCGGTCCAAGGATTCGAACCTGTTCAACAATCCGGCCCAGATCAGCACTCATCTTTTCAACTTCATCCACCCCGGAACGAACTTCAGTATTAAACTTCTCCATTTCCATTACCCCGGAGCTTACAGCGGATTGCATATCCCTGACCATGAGTTCAATATCCTCGGCAGCGATAACAGTCTGATCGGCAAGTCTGCGGATTTCACGGGCTACAACAGAAAACCCCTGTCCGAACTGACCGGCTTTTTCAGCCTCGATTGCAGCATTAAGGGAGAGTAGGTTGGTCTGGTCTGCGATACGGGCAATGGTGGTAACAATATTATTGATCTTGCTGGCCTTTTCATTGATAGCCCCCAGCCGGGTTGAAACATTCTCCGTGGAATCAACCAGACTGATAAGAGACTTCTCGCGCCTTACAATATTGGATTGCAAAGACTCCGCCATTCTGGCTGATTCACCGGCACTGTCGGCAACATCGCTCATGACCCTGAGCAGGTCCTTGGAGGTGCGGCTTATCAGCCTGCTAGTAGCAGTTACTTCATTTGTTGATGCGGCCTGCCTGTTTACCGCTGAATCAATCTGCTCGGCAGTAGACCGGATCTTGCTTCCAGCTACCGAAACATTATCACCCGAGTCGCGAACCTCTCCTATTATCTGTGAAAGACCGGAAATCATGGTTTCAAAGGAAACAACCAGATTACCTATTTCACTTCCCTCCTTGAGGAATCTGCCCGCGAAAAACTGATCTTCCGAGCGATGGCGCATTTTACGGATGGCGACATGGGCGCTTTGCAAATCCCCTTCGGCAATAAATTTAGCAATATCAGTTATACGCGAAACCGGCTTAAATATAAGATTTAGACCAAAGAGCAGGAAAAACAGGGTTACCGCAATAAAAACACTTCCCATAAAAACAACAGCGCCAAGAGTCTGGTTTGCAGCCCTGTTCATTGCAGCCAAGGGAACTGAAGTAATCATGGCGCATTCTATACGCCCCGGCTTACGGAAATAACCGGTATCCTTATCAACCGGATACTCATCCTTCATTGTCTTAGGGGCATCGGCAGGGTCACCATGACAGGTCATGCATGCAGGTTTGTTGGACTCCCCCTCTGCTGTTATAAAGGACTCAATACCATTAATATTGCGAATCTCGGCAATGAACGGTCTTTTGCCCGCCTGAGACATTGCATCAAGTTCTTCAATGACAGCAGCCTCATCTCCGGTAGCCATATTATTCGGGTTGCGAGGTTTTGTTGAAGCTGTCTTGAAAGTCAGGTCATGTCTGAACTGATCAGGAACACGGTTGAAAACACCGTTGGCTGTGTAGGAAGTTGACTGCAATTCAGTGACAAAATGCCCCTCCGGAAGCAGTTCGGTGGCTTTAGGACGAATGACTGCCCCGGTATGCTTACGCACGGCCTTCATGGTATGCAGCATAATTTCCGCCTTCCCACGATACTCATCCATAAGAGTCTTTCGGGTATAATCGGAAATAAGCCACATGATGGACACGGTAAGGGCAATGCAGAAAACCACACACCCGATCATGAACTGCTTACGGATACTCATCACTTAAGCCTCTTTAATTAAAAACGAATTCCACCATGGAAAAATCATCTTCGTACATTTCTGAGCCCTGCAGGGTTCTGGTATACTCAATCAGTTGGTCAATCGGCCGACCAAGCTCTCCATCGGTTCCGATCATAAACGTGGAAAATTCCTCGAACTCCCACATCTTGCCGTCCGATTCCTTACGAAGCTCATAAACCCCGTCACTATATAAGAAAAATCGTGCACCGGAATCAACCGTAACACAATCACTTGTGTAGGTCATATCCGGCATTCCCCCCACTATCATCCCCGGAGTTCGAAGCTGTCTTGCTTCACCTCCTGAAATGAGCAGGGCCGGCGGATGCCCTCCGCTTGAGTAGGTCAGAGTCCTTTCGGACTTGCAATAAACCCCGTACCACATAGTGAAATACAGGTTATTCTGCTGATCCATCTGAAATGAATCATTCAGCGCCTCAAGCACCATCTCCGGTTTCAGAAAATCGGTATCCGGCAGAGTCTGGGAACGCAGCACGTTCATTGCAGAAACGGACAGCAATGCAGATCCCACACCGTGATCACAGACATCAAGAAGGTACATGGCAAAATGATCCTCATCCAGCCAGTGGTAACCGAATGAATCTCCACCAAGGGAAGCGGAAGGTATGAACCTCCAATCAGCTATAATCTCACCTTCCTTGACCGGAGCAGGCAGCAAGGAAGTCACATAATCGGCTGCTACAGCAAGTTCTTTGCGCATCTCGTCACGGCTCTCCAGAAGCTGCTTGTAGGCTTCATTTCTCTGGAGAAGGTTGATATAACCTTTTGAGTGATAACGGATACGCGCCAAAAGTTCGATACGATCCGGCAGTTTTACCAGATAGTCATTGGCCCCAAGAGCAAAAGCCTCGGCTTTGGTTGTAGCTTCTTCCTTGGTTGAAAGAACAATGAGCGGAATATCTTTGAGCTTGGAATTGACCCTCATAAACTTGACCATGGTCATCCCGTCAATTTCAGGCATAACCAGGTCTTGAAGAATCACTGTCGGCTGCAGCTCCTCTGCTGTTGGTATCGCTCTGGTTGGATCGCTCACAAAATGAAAATCAATATCCTCTTCACCTTCAAGCATGCGGCGCACCGCCTCGCCAACCATAGGCTGGTCGTCAATAAGAAGCACACTTATATTGTGCTGGGTCAATAATTCCTGACTGGAAGCCGCATCGGTCATTATCTTTTCTCCTGAAATTTTTTATTAAAATGTCTGAGCAGAACTTTGGGCATATCGGTTATGGAGCAGACATCACTTGCAGCGCCCATTTTTACAGCAGCCCCGGGCATTCCCCAGACAACACTTGATTCTTCATCCTGAGCAACTGTCATCCAACCTGATTTCCTTAGTTCCAGCAGCCCCTTGGCTCCGTCAGCTCCCATCCCGGTCAACAATACCGCAACGGAATTAAGAGGAAACCCGGCGCAACACAGACTTTCAAAAAAAAGATCCACAGAAGGGACATAAAGAGACTTACCTCCCCCGGCAGTTATCTGTACAGTTCCTCCCGGTCCCATAAGCATGTGGCGGTCTCCCGGAGCTACAATCACCCTCCCGGCCTGCAGTGACTCGCCGCTGCGTGCAATTGAGACTTCAAGTCCGGTCTGGCTGTCCAGCCACTTGGCAAGATTATCTGAAAACTGACCGTCTACATGTTGGACAATTGCCACCGCTGCAGGAAAATCATTGGGCAGAGATCCCAACAGCGACGCGAGTGCAGAAGGCCCTCCTGTTGAACTTCCAATAGCAAGAAGAGGGGGAACTACCCTCCTGTTAACCACCGGGACAGGTTTGGTTTTGGCAGGCCTGTGACCACCCTGAAGTTTCCTGATTACTGCGATCTTTGAAATCAACCCGGAAGCACCGTCAAGATCTCCTCCGGGGCCAAGCTCAGGAGTCGCGACAACATCAAGAGCTCCCGCACCCATGGCTTCGAAAACCTTGGAAGAATTATCTTCAACACTTGCGGTAACAATAAGGACCGGACAGGGACATTCCATCATTATTCTACGGGTTGCCTCTGCGCCGCCCATAACCGGCATAATAAGGTCCATAAGCACAAGATCAGGTGTATCCTTACAGCACTTTTCAACCCCCCGTTCGCCGTTAGCAGCAACCCAGGCAACCTTGTACCCGGCAGCGGAAACAACCCTTTTAAGAACTTCCACTGCCATGGACATATCATTTACAATACCTATCCTCATGCAGTGGCACCGCCTATGAGGTCCTCTACAGCGGAAAGAAGGGTCTCATCATGAAAACTGCTCTTGGTCAGGTAGTAATCAGCCCCTGCTTCAAGTCCGCGCAACTTGTCCTCCTTACGGTCTTTGTAAGAAACCATCATCACCGGAATCGATTTCAGATCCGGATCCGACTTGATCTTGCGGGTAAGTTCAAGCCCGTTCATCCTCGGCATGTCCACATCGGTAATGATCAGATCGTACTTACCCGCCAGCAGAGCATTAAGCCCGTCCTGACCGTCTACAGCCGTATCAACGTCATAACCGTTATTGACCAGAAGCTTCCTCTCAACTTCTCGGACAGTCAGGGAATCATCCACAACCAGAATCTTCTGAACCTGAACCAGTGTACTGGACTCAACGCCCACCTTGCCGAGCCTTCCTCCGGAAAGCAGGTTGTCGATTGAACGGACCAGATCTTCGGCATCAAGAATCAATACCGGAGAACCGTCAGGCATCAGGGCCACAGAGTTTACATCCGGAACTTTGCCGAGGCGATGATCCAAAGGACGCACAACAAGATCCTGCTCACCAAGAAAGTCATTCACTACAAGACCGTACCTGTTCATCCTATCACTGATGACAACCACCTTTAGAGGACCTGAATCAACTGAATCAAAAGAAGTGCCGAGAACCTGTGCGGCTGGAACCAGCCCCACATTCAAACCGTCCAGGGAAACATACTGGCGGTCTTCAACCAACTGAAGATCAGAAGAAAAAACAGAAGCAATACGGCTGATCCTGCTAAGGGGAATTGCATAAGGCTGTCCGGAGATATCAACAAGGAGAGTCCTGATTACCGATAAAGTCAAAGGAAGCTGCATGGAAAAAGACATTCCAAAACCGGGCTCAGAATCGGCACGGACCGTTCCGCCCACCTCCTGGACCATTGCGTGAACCACATCAAGACCGACTCCACGTCCAGATATCTCAGTCACCTTTCCGGCTGTGGAAAAACCAGGGAGAAATAAAAATTCCATAAGTTCAGCCCGACTCATTTCAGCAGCCATTCTGGCCGGAGCTAGGTTCTTTTCAACCACTTTGGCCCGGATTCTTTCAGGATCAATCCCTTTTCCATCATCCCTTATTTCAATAAACAGCATACCGGCGCGATGTCCGGCTATAACCCGGATCGTACCCGTACGACTCTTGCCAACGGCAGCACGTTCATCGGGCATTTCAATACCGTGATCAACAGCATTACGGATAAGATGATTAAGAGGAGCTTCAAGCTTATCCAGAATATCCCGGTCAACCGAGGTTGTTTCTCCTTCAATAACAAAATCAACTTCCTTGCCCAATGATCTGGAAAGATCCCTCACAAGACGCGGAAAACCTACCCCTCCATCAGAAAAGGGACGCATGCGACTGGCAATGACTTCATGGTACAACCTTCCGGAGACATTATCAGAACGCCTGCAGTAGAGATCAAATTCATTTATATGTTTAACTAGCTGGGTCTGGCACTCAGTCAATGCTTCCTTTAGTTCATCCAGAACTTCAGATGGAGAGTCACCTTTCATCACCCTCTCACACCCTTCTTCAAGGTTCTGCATCAAATCCCTCTGGCCGGCTTTAAGGCGCAGCAGAGAAGAAGCAAAGCCGGACAACCTTCCGGATTCTACCAAAGTTTCCCCGGCAAGTGCCATAAGCCGGTTAAGGTTTCCTGCAGAAACGCGGACAACAGCATCATCATGAGGCGCACTTGCAGTTAAAGGAGCAGACATCTTTTCCGCAGCCCTTTCCCCCGGAACAGGAGAGCTGTCTTCCACCGTCGGCTTTTCGGGCTGAAGATCTGCAGTTGTATCAACTTCAACAGCAGCAGTGGGAATCCCGGTCGGACATACTTTGTCGCATACATCCTTAACCGCATCTTCATCACCGCGAAGGGCTTTTTCCATTCGATCCATCAGCGGTTTCTTTTCAGAAAGAAATCCCTGAATCTGGTCAGTACCAAGCTGAGATACATCTTTATAAATATCCGTCGCGGCCAGCAGCAGATCTATCTGAGTGGACGAGAGAATCGACTCACCCTTCTGGCAGGAAACAAGAAGCTCCTCCATGGCATGAGCAAGCTCAACCGCGTCATTTAGCCCTACAATACGTGCTGCCCCCTTCATCGAATGTGCTGCACGCATAAGTGGCTCCACGCGATCAGGAGACTGGTCTTTTTCCAGTTCAAGAAGGCCGCTGTTTAAAGCCAGAGAGTGACTCTCGGCCTCCATGCGAAACAGGTCGAGCATGGAAAGGTCAGCCAAGGAAATCTCGGGGTTATCCGGCACAGATCCTTCTGCTGGTGAAACATCGGGCTTTGTAAATCCTTCCGTATTTTCTTCGGTAGTACCGGGAGGTTGAGCTTTAGAGTCAGGTGAATTTTCAAGGTCACGGGCAGCAGCTTCCATGGCGGGGACATTTTCATCAAGCCAATCGGGAAGCTTATCCATTTCAAGATCTGCCATAGCGGCAAAATGGTCAGTTGCAGCCAATAACCTGTCTATATCTGCGTTAGTAAGAATCCTCTCGCCCTTACGGCAGGATTCGAGCACATCCTCCATGGAATGAGCCAGGGAAACCACATCATTCAGCCCCACAATACGGGCCGCCCCTTTTAATGAATGAGCAGCTCGCATAAGAGGCTCCACACGGTCGGGAGACTGATCTTTTTCCAATTCCACCAAACCGCTGTTCAGGGACTGGGAATGACTCTGAGCCTCCATTTTGAAAAGTTCCAGCATGGAAAGGTCAGCCATATCACGTGCCACTTTGTTTACTCCCGGTCTTGCTCATAATTGCCGCCTACTTGATTATGCGGTTGAAAGCTTCAAACAGAAGCTCTTCGTCCAGCAGAGATATTCTTTTGTTCTCGATTTCGAATAGACCTCGAGTATATGCAGCAGGAGCTTTTGCCACAGTTGCCGGAGCATCAAGAAGGCCGTCAGCAAAATAGTGCTGAACCCCCTGAACTTCGTCCACAGCAAAAACCCACCGGCCTCCTCCACGGTCAACACAGATAAAACGGCTGTATATCCTGAATCCTTTTTCCTCATCGGTAAGATGCTCAACATCAAGGCCCAACAGATCACGGACTGAAACAACAGGAACAATCTGACCTTCTATACTGGTCAGCCCCCGGAAACTCTTGCTGTTGCGATGGGGAACAGGACGAACCGCCCTTCGCTCCAATACAGAAACAAACACCTGTGATGAAAGAGCAAGCCACTCTCTGGCAATACGGAAAACAACCGCCCCGGAGGTTGCAGCCGCCTCCTCTTCCTTTACCGCAGAAACAGAGACAGTATTTTCCTCCAGATACCCTTCCGGTGGCTCCCTATCCAGCAAAGAAAGCCCGGCGCTGGTAAACTGCGGACAGTTGAAACAATGGTTCCACTCTTTCAGCTCGGGACAGCTGCGGTCACCTACGTAACCTATGGTATTCCAGCACGATTCAATCATTTTCCGGCCTCATCAACGGTTTTCGGCCCGCTTAACCCGATTTCTGAGCAATTCAGCCCTGCGATTATCTCCCCGGTTCTCAAACAAAAGAGCAAGGTGAACCAGCGACTCTACATGGTGAGGTTCAAGATACAGGGCCTTTCCATAACAATCCTCTGCCATTGAAATATTGCCTTGGGCCTCATGCAGCAGGCCGCACAAATGATAAAGTTCCAGATCAGGACCGCTTGTCTCGATTATCTCTTCACACATCTGCAACGCATCCTTGATATTGCCGCGGTCAGCCACTCTCCTGACCTCTTCAACACCCAAAGGCTTTGTAACCTGCTCTTTGGCAGCGACCGAAGGGACATCCTTAATTTCTATTTTTTCTTTTCTGTTGCTGACAGCAGGAGCGGCCTCAATACCGGCCTTTGAATGACTATTTTCTCTAGTATAGCTATCAGGCCTGCATTTCCGGGTATAAGAATCAGGATCCTTCAATAATTCAGCAACCCTGCTCCGGCCCTTTCTAAGCGCAAAAGCTCCCTGTCTGCGAACCGGGGTAAACCAATCATTAAACACAGGAAGTATCTCTGCGTGCCCCACAAATAGCAGCCCGCCATCCTTAAGTCTGTCACTAAGCTGTTTGGCAAGACTGCTTTTATGTTTATCTTCTAGATAAATAAGCAGGTTACGGCAAAAAATAACATCATATTTCCCGGAAGGCAGACAGCCCTCCACAATATTTCCACAATAAAAATTAACTGACTTTCGAACTGTTTCCACAAGCTCCCGACCCTCACTGCAAACCCTGAAATAACTTTGGGCATAGGTCGGCAAATCGTTGCGAAATGAATTCTCTGTGAAAATTCCATTTCTTGCTTTATCAAGTGCCCTGCGGCTGATATCCACCCCGTCAACTCGAAAACGAGAAGGTTCAAGACCGGCTCCCAATAAAGTCATTGCAATGGAATATGGCTCCTCCCCGGTAGAACAAGGGGCACTCAATACCCGGAACTCTCCCTCACGGTTATTGAAAGCTGTTTCAAATAAAAAATCGAAAGGTTTGCCATCGCGGAAAAACCAAGTCTCGGGGACCACGATCTCTTCCACAAGCTCAGCCTGTTCTATTTCGCTGCCTCTTAACAGCTTGAGATATGAATCCTCATTGCATCCGGTGGCCCTCATTCGCGCGCTTAAAGCGTGGGTCACCCCGGTTCGTCCAAGAGACTCCGGAGACAGCCCTATGGCCTTGTTGAGGATTCTATGAAACGGCTCCAAGTTCATCATTTACGGCTTTCCTGTTCTTTAATCCTTTGGAAAAAGAACCATTCGCAAATTTTCAGTAAGCAGTCTGTGCGGTTTCACAAGCTGCAGCATGCAGCCATTGACCCGGGCCACCTTTCCAAGCCATGGTGCTTCAGGAATTTCAATCCCTGATTTTTCAAAATTTTCATCTGCAATTTTAATTGTTTCAGTAATATTCTCAGCCAATAAACCAAGAAATTTCTCCCCTCGCCGGGCTTCACCATCAAGATCTGCCAGATCAAGCATGATTATACGAGTGGACATAAGCGGCTTGCAGGCTGTGTCTCCTGCAACCATGGAAAGATCCACCACCGGGGTAACAGTTCCACGATAATTGAAAAGCCCCTTCACAAAATCCGGGGAACGCGGAAGCTCCTTGTAAATGGCGGGCGGCACAACTTCAGCCACGGTTGCCGCCTCAAGTCCATAAGTGTATTTTCCAATTCTAAATGTCAGTACCAGCATGGCTATTCACTCACCTTAAAACGAGTCACTTCGTCGCGCAGCCCCTGCACAGCCTCATTAAGCTGGATGGCGGCTCGATTAAATTCTCCAAGAGCATCAGATGTGTCAGAAGCAGTATCGGACAACTGAGCCATGGCTTCGCTTATCTGCTCCGCTCCCTCTGCCTGCGCGCTCATACCGTCGTTGACAAGCTCGATCCGCGGAGTCAGATCCTGCACACCACCCATAATACCATCAAGCTTTTTGCCAAGCTTGCTGGCCTTGCTGGCGCCGAACTGAACATCGACGGCAAATTTATTCATTTCCTCAACCCCGGAATCAACTGAAATCCGCATATTGCCTATCATATTCTCAATTTCAAGAGCAGCTACTGCGGTCTGGTCAGCCAGCCTGCGAATTTCAGCAGCAACAACTGAAAAACCCTGTCCGAACTTACCTGCTTTTTCAGCCTCGATAGCAGCATTAAGGGAAAGGAGATTGGTACGATCTGCAACTTTGGTGATGGTGGCCACAATACCTTCAATTGCATTGGCGCGTTCATTGATCTCAGCAAGTTTTCCGGTAATTGAAGCAGTACCTATGCTCAATTCATCCATGATACGAATCATGGTTTTCAATCCGTCCTGCCCGTCCAAGGCCAGTTCGCCCATTCCGGAAGCAGATGCATTTAGCTGGTGCATGGTCCCTGCCAGCTCCATTGAGTTGGCGGAAATTTCTGAACTGGTAGCACTAATCTGACTGGTGGCAGCAGCCTGCTGATTGACTGTTACTTCCAACTGACGGGCTGAAGCGGCAATTTCTGTAGAAGAAGTGGTGACCTGTATGCCGGAACGCTGAACCTGGGCCACAAGAGAAAACAGGTTATCAACCATATCCCGAACGGCCAGGTAAAGCTGCCCGGTTTCATCGAGTGTTTCTCTTGATCCTTTATTTTTAAGGGCTTTACGGGCATTAGGACACTCTTTATCCACCTGCCCGATTATCTTTTTTGCAGCCAACAGATCGCCGCTGGCAACAACCTTTACCAGCTCGACCATGTGGCTGACGGGATTGGCAATCAGTCCGCTGGCCCAAAATGAAATAATAAGCGTAATTACCAGCAGAACAATTCCGGTAACTGTAAGCCACTCTACCAGAGTATCCAGAACTCCGGTAAGCCTTGCAGTAATGCCGCTGTAGTCATCAAGATAGACCCCCGAACCGATAATCCAGCCCCATGGTTCATAGTAGGTAAAAACAGATAATTTTGTTCGCCCCTTGGTATCACTCTTGGTTTTCCAAAGGTACTGCCTGCTGTTCAGTTTCCCTTCCCCGGCCTGGACTGCCTGATCAATAATTTCATCCACGAAACCGACCTGTCCGCTGACTTTATCAACCAGGGCTCCATCGCTACTTGCCGAATTGGAAACAATAAATCGCCCACGACTTTCGCCCCTTGTTCCAATAGCCCATACATAACCGGTTTTACCGATTGTTGTTTTAAGCATGGACTTACGCAAACCCTCGACAATATTGTCCTCCATGTGGACCGCAAGCATTCCGGTAATAAAATTATCCTGATCCCGTAGGGGAGAATAAATCACAAAGCGCGTTCCATGATCCGGAGCTTCGAACTTTTCAACGGTTCGTCCCGAAAGGACATCATCAATGACCATGCTGGCCTGACCACTGCTTTTAAGGGAGTAAAAAATATCACCGAGGCGAAGATTGCCGTTTTCGGCAGGCGCAGTGGTATCCACCACCAGCATGTCTCCCTCAGGATTAATTCTTTGAAATATAGTACAATAAGCTCCGGATATTCTTGAAGCTTCCTTAAGGGCAGGTATCGGATTACTTTTCCGGTCCTTGTAAACCAGCCTGTCACCAGCAAGGCTCATCACCGGAACAGTAATTTCGGTCATTCCTTCAGTCCGATGATTGTTCACCGGCCAGTCAGAAACCTTTTTGGAAACACTGGCAGGACCGCCCTCATGAAGCAGAGTCTGCAATGCCATGGCAGCCCGACGGGTCTCCTCTGTAAGAAGATCGGAAGACGTTCTACACTCTTCATAAAGATCACTCGTAAGCTGGGATACATGTGATTCTATTAGAGCCTGAACCTCTCCTGTCATGCAGCTTTCCATCTGCCCTTCAAGGATATCGGTAATGATAAACATGGCCACAATAGGTATTATTGCAGCTCCGCAGGCAATTGATATGATCTTTCTCCGAAGTGAAAAGCGCATCAGTTACTTCCCGTGTCCTGTCGTTGCGTGATAAATCAACGTTAATTTTTTTAGAGATTGAAAATTTTCAGCACCACAGCCTTTTCTTTGTATTTTTTTTAAGGGATTAAATCAATGACCATGGGCCCCCTGAGCTATTTACTGAAAATTTATCTTAACGGACCGTAAAGGTAATCCTACATTCATCCGATACTTAAGTCATGAACCAGCGGATAATTCCTGTTATCTGTAGTTTCCCACTCATGGAGGAGTGTTATGTATTATCACGGATTTGATAATAAAGCCGTATCAGCCACTAAGTACTGGACTACAAAGGATGATGAGCTCGTATCCATCCTTTTTGCCAAGATTATCAACAAGACCGTTACCACACAGGACACATGCCCTGAGCAGGAGCAGCTTGTGGAACAGATGGTCAACAATCTTTTTGACGTATGCTTCTATATCAACAAAGACGTGCATAACTGCTAAGAGCCTTCCTCACAGGGGCTCTTAGCCTGAGGTCTTTATTTAGAAGAGGGATCACCTTATCCGGTAATCTCAGATTAAAGCTCATGCTGGGAACGTTGAGTCCGCCCAAGAATTTTACCTGTTTTTAAACAGTAATAAAAAAATCCCCGACAAGATAATCTTGTCGGGGATTTTTATTGAAATCCCTTAACCGGGAAATTCGTAAGTTCTGAAAAACGAACTTAACCGATCTGGGCCAGACGAGGTGCGTTCTTGGCCTTTTCTTCTTCGGATCTCTTACGCAGGTAGTGAACCATGGTGAGGATAGCAGTGATTGCTTCAAAACCTTCCTGCTCAACGGAATCAACCAGTGAATCGGAAGGATCTGCCTGCAGGGCGCTCTTCAGAGCCTTGGAGTATCTTCCGAAGCCATCCATGAGATCGAGAGCCATGTAGTTGGCTTCATCAGGATCTTCAGGGTTGATATCCATGGGAACCAGAACATAACCCATGATATTGGCCAGTCTGGTGAGAGGACGAATGCTGCCGGTGGACTTCATGATGGGGATCAGTTCTTCTACACCAACCTTGGCACCCTTATCTTCAGGATTGATTTCGCGAAGAAGTGTGGGGTAAGGCTTGCTGATTTCATTAGCAATATCACGAGCAGGCTTGTCATTCTTTAATACAACATCCTGTAAGAGCTTAGTAAGTTCGTTATTTGCCATGGTATTTCTCCCTTGTTTAATTATTTTGTGATTATCACTCACCCAGAACGTTTAGCTATATTCATGCCAATTTGCCGGGCAATAATAAGTCAGTTTTTTGTATAACAATTTAAGTGCGATAGAAAATATGCACTTGCATTTACCATTTATTTTTTATTCCATGGCAAGACATTTTCTTGCCGGACAGGAATTTTGATTATCCTTTAAATCACGACTGGGTCGTAAAGAAGGCTATACAGCGAATAGATTACCCTTGCAAGGATTGATTTACGTAATACCAATCCCCTATGTCAAGGTATGAATTTGCTGTAAGAAAAAAAGGACACTGCTTACAAACAGTGTCCTAATTACGTATAAGCTGCGCTTGATTTACTAATCAATCCCAAGAGAATCAATATAAACTTCACCGGAAAAGGTAAGTTCTGCTCCGCCCTGAAGAAAAACGTTGGAATCTTCGATGATTACCTTGAGAATTTCTCCACCGGATGTCTTGACCCGAACGGCAGCATCAGTAAGCCCCAGTCTGTTCAATACCACCTGAACAGCGCTGACACCCGTACCGCAGGCGTAAGTTTCATCTTCAACGCCTCTTTCATAAGTACGCACAATAAGACTGTCATTGTCATCAATCTGGACAAAGTTCACATTGGTACCGGCTGAAGCAAAGGCTTCATGATATCTGAAAGCACTGCCGAGTTTCTTGATGTCCACTTTGTTTACATCAGCAACCTGTACAACCGCATGGGGTACACCGGTGTTGGCGAAATGGTATTCAAACTCTTCACCATCAATGGAAAGAGTCTGCTTCAAAGCAACATCTTTCGGCGGTGTAAGCTGAACCTTTACTTCCTCAAGATGAGGAAAAACCTGAACCCTGATAGGCCCGGCGTCAGAACCGAAGGCGTGCTGCTCACCGGCAATACCCAGTGCATGAGTCAACCTTCCGGCGCAGCGAGAGGCGTTTCCGCACATTTCAGCTCTTGAACCGTCAGAGTTGTAAAACTGCCAGATGTAATCAAGTTCCGAGCCTTCAGGAGCATTCTCAATGAAGAACAACCCGTCAGCATAAACACCAAATGCCCGCTGACAAAGTTTTTCCGCCCAAAGAGGCATTTTCTCAACAGGAATACCAAGCTCACGGTTATCGATTATTACGAAATCATTACCGCAACCCTGCATCTTATAAAAAGGAATGGATTTACCGAACATTTTGCTCATCAGAAGTCCCTCCAAAGTTCTTCATTATAAAAAATGTATTATCTATCACGCTGAACGCTTAGTCAAGTTTTGCCTTTTAATCCCCATAAACACGGGCATGAATTCTTCGAGCCATGTATAGGAATGGAGTATCCATAACGGCCACAATGACCTTGAACAGATATGTGGTCAGCAGGATTTCAATCCAGACATCAAAGGGGAAAAGGCCCCACAGAGCGACGAAGCAAAAAACAGAAGAATCAAGCAGCTGGCTGACCAGAGTCGAGGCATTGTTACGCAGCCACAGATGCCTGTCACCCATTATATCCTTGAGTTTATGGAAAACATATACATCATGCAGCTGTGATATAAGATAGGCACAAATACTGCCCAGTGCTATACGGGGCAGAAACCCGAAAATAACTTCAAGATGAGGCTGCGCAAAATCATCAGGTGCAGGAGCGAATTTGAGCGCAAGCTGCATATACACAACAGCCATCAGCAGAATAATAAAACCTAGGTAAACAGCTTTCTTCGCCGCTTTTTTGCCATGGAATTCACTGAGCATATCAGTTGAGAGAAATACACTGGCATAAAGAATATTGCCAAGAGTAGTTGTCAGGCCGAAGAGTTCAATAGTCTTTAGAACCTGAACATTACAGAGAATAAGGTTGAAGACTATCAGCCCGAACAATCCTGTCTTGCCGAAAAACCGATACACTACAAGTACCAGGCTAAGGTCCAGCAAGGCAAAGCCAATCCATAATATTTCGTTCATTGTTGTGCCTCCAGCGACCCGTGTAATCTAAAAAATAGAACCAAGGACTATACGAAGCCATGAAAAGCTTCGCTCCTAATATAAATGACAATCGCTGTTTTGATTTAATTCTGATCTCAGGGAAGTGCATAAACCTGCACACTCTCTATCAGTGCGAAAGCAGGTTCGGCTTTGCTCCTAGCCCATATTGTACAGAAAGGCCATCGCTAAGCGCCACTAAATAAAAATATATAGATCATATCAGAAAGGCAGCATTTAAAAAATAAAAAGCACCCGCCGGAACTTCACCGAGGGTGCTTTTAAATCAGCCTGACAGCTAAAGGCTGATGGAGACCTCTTGAATTTACATTATTCTAAGCTTCGGGCGCATTGGAGAAACAACCACCCGGTTACGTCCCTGCTGCTTGGCCTCATAAAGAGCCTCGTCAGCCTTGCGTATAATTTCATTATTCTTTTCAAAACTTCCCGGACAGATTGATGCAACTCCGATACTTGCGGTAACCGCAAAACTCTTGTCCTGATAAGTCATGGTAGTGTCTTCAATATTCTTTCTGATGCGTTCAGCCAGCATTTCAGCATTTTCTTCCTTGGTATGAGGCAGAAGAATGACGAACTCTTCACCGCCGTAACGCGCAATGAAGTCAGTTGAACGCAATGTACACTCAAAAAGTCTGGCTACTCTTTCAAGCACCATGTCACCGGCAAGGTGGCCATAAGTGTCATTTACTTCCTTGAAGTGATCAAGATCAACCATAAGCAGGGACATATCAGTATTAAGGCGCTGATGACGCTTGAATTCTTCCACCAGCCGCTCATCAAAACTGCGGCGGTTGAAGACACGGGTCAAACCATCACGGTCTGCACGGGTCTTGATCTTATCAAACATCAAGGCATTGCTAAGAGCCAGTGAGAGATGGTTGACCGCAGCATTCAGGGTTGCAACCTGATCCTTGGCCAGCCTCACATTACGCTCGCAAAGCATTACCAGGCACCCGAACTTATCACCGCGTGCCACCAGAGGAAGAGCCAGAACTCTTCCCGAGGAAGGACTGTAAGCCATCTTATGCTCGCTTACACTTACTGTTTCCGAAATGTTATATCCGGAAACTTCCATTCCACTCAGGGCGATCACGTTTTCAATCATGAAATCGGTCCATTCGGCCTGAATCTCCGAGATAAGCCCCGGATTAAGAAAAATCTCAGTTTCAATATGCTTTCCGGTACCGAGGACATTCCAGAAAGCACCCTGCACAGAGAGAACCGGCAGGAGCATCTTGAGGTCCTCACCGGCCTGACCAAGAATATCTGCCACTTCAAGACGCTCGGTGGCGTTTGAAAGAACGGTATTTAAAAACATCAGCTGCTCGGTCTTACGAGTCAAAAGCTCACGTTCCATAATAATCTCTTCGGTCATGCGATAGAGATCACCGTACAGTGTTGATATTTCCTTTGCCCTGAACAGAGCATCCTGAACCTTGGAACTGGTCAGCGGAGAACTGACTACCGCCAGAAAGCCATCTTCAAGAACCTTTTCAAGGTCAACATTATCCTGCTCATCCTGAATGAGGATACGCTGTGTTGATTCAAAATTGCGGTAAGCCTTACGAAGGGATTCAGGAAGTTCATCCCATACTCGCTGCGGAATCCACGTTGCGGAGGGCTTTTCCGTAGCCTTCAGTTCCTTCTCACCGGGAAGAGCCCTTTCCGAAAAATTCTTCAGAAAGAACCCGGGACCGAGTGAATCCTCAATCTTTCCGGCTTCGCTGTTGTTAAGACCGAACCCCCAAAGCAGTTCGGGCCTGCTTCCACTTTTCATTTCTGGTCTCCTTCTTTGCCTTGGTTAAGCTGTCAGAAACAATTTTCCGCTTTAACTATTGCAAAAAAAAGACCACTCACTAAAAATCAGTTAATAAAACAGCTCCAGCCAATCTTTATTCAAACTCGATCTATTAAAAAAAACTTTGATTTCAAGCAAATAAAAGAAAAAGACCAGCTCAAATCCAAAATTATTATTCATTAAAGCAAAAGCAGAAAACACCCGACATCTACCTATGATTAGACCTACAACAGGAATGTGATGCCGGTTTTCCGTCTTCATGCGGAAAATAAATCCTTTGACAAAATTGGTCCAAATATGGCTTGAAATACACTATGGAAACTCAAAGAATATGGGGAACTTTGG
Source organism: Maridesulfovibrio sp. (assembly GCA_963676495.2). Classification (GTDB taxonomy): domain Bacteria; phylum Desulfobacterota; class Desulfovibrionia; order Desulfovibrionales; family Desulfovibrionaceae; genus Maridesulfovibrio. The sequence goes on from CAXXRF010000003.1 coordinate 1,946,678, forward strand.
ATCCCTACTACGAGACAGGACCTATCCTTGGAAGGAAAGTAGCCAACATAGGGTTCTTGAGTGGGCTGTTTGGTGTAGACCCCTTTGATGAATATCATTTTTTCCTTTCAGGAGCAGGATCACGCCAGGGACTGCAAAGTTTTCTCGAGCGCAGCTTTCCCGATCTGCTTAGGACTGGAAAGGTCAAAATAATGGATCGCCGGGATCTTCCCGAAGCAATTGGAAAGCAGGAATACTTCTGCTTCCATCAGTCCGACTGCATTCTCTATCCTCCGCATCTGGCAAGAATGAGAAATATGCTTGCCAGAAATATTTTTCCTATTACCGGAACTACACATTCGCTCAGCTACAGCAACTACGGCTCATTTTTCCTCAATTATTTATGGAAAGGAACAACCGCCCGAGACTGCATTGTCGCAACCTCCACACCGGGCACTAAAGTTGTTGAGAACTACCTCAAACACCTACGAGAAGGTTACGGACTGGATGAACATGAGTTTCCTTCGCCCCAGATCCGAAAAATACCTCTGGGTATAAACCCCGGTCCGCTCAATCCTCCAGATAAGGAGCAGAAAAAACAGGCGGCACTGAATCTCGGATTTGCAAACGATAACAGGATCAACATTCTGGTTTTCGGACGCATCGCCCATTACTCCAAAATGGACCTGTTGCCGTTGCTACGCGCTATGCAGCGACTTTTCACTTCCGGCATGGACCGTAAGATGGTCCGTGTAATTCTTTCCGGATGGCTTGACGATGAAGATGACTTCCCGGCGACCCTGACTCAACTGGCTAAAAATATGGGCCTGGAACTTACAATTGTTCCCCGCCCTTCAGAGAATATAAAGCTGGATCTGTACCGGGCTTCCGACATTTTTGTTTCAATTTCAGATAACCCGCAGGAAACATTCGGGCTGACAATACTTGAAGCAGGCGCTATGGGGCTTCCGGTTGTTGCATCGGAATATGACGGATACCGGGATCTGGTTGTGGACGGCGAGACAGGCTTCCTTATTGAAACCATAGGCACACCTGAAACTCCTGATGTTGATCCTATGGCTCCGCTCTGCTTCGACAACCAGTATCATCTGATTATAGCCCAGCAGACTGCAGTATTAACCCCTGCCCTTGCGTCAGCTCTGGAGAAACTTATCCATAATGTTGAGTTGAGAGAAAAAATGGGTAAAGCCGGAGCGAAACGGGTGCATAATAAATTTTGCTGGGAACAGGTTATCCTTCAGTACGTCAACCTTTGGGAAGAGCTGAATACCGTTCCGGTTGATGCAGAAGCCTTACGAGGCCTGATCCATCCCGGACAGGTCAGGTTCGGCGAAACTTTCGCTCACTATACTTCTACCACCATAAGCCCGAAAACAATTGTAGCTACAGGCACTACCGGTCAGGCAATTTATCAGGGAAAGGAATTCCCCCTTATCTACAGAGGCCTTGAAAGAATTCTGCAGCAGGAAATAATCCGGAAAATGGCATTTTTCGCCCGAAAACCGATCTCTGTTGAAAAGCTTACCGAAAAAATAAAGACCCTTTCCCCGGACCTTACAAATGAAGACGCCCGTTTCCATATTTTGTGGTGCATCAAGCACGATATTCTGGAAAAAGCATGCTGAACAGACCCGTTATCCATCACACTGCCCTTGCCCGAAGCGGCGGAGCAACAAGAGTTGCTGAAATTATCATGAAAGGACTGCTCAGAAGCGGTCATAAGTTCGGGCACAGCTTCGAAGCTTCCGAGAATCCGGATGACCCTCTTGTCAGCCCGGCGGAAGCTGCGAAAAAAATTCCGGAAGGATCAATTGTTCACCTGCACTCTTCAGCCGCCCCTGCCGAATTTATTGAAGCACTGCCGGACTCTTCAAAGATTGTGATAACCCTTCATGACACCCAGATGATTACGGGAGGCTGCTCTTACCCGCTGGATTGCACTCATTTTGAAAAACAATGCCTCAACCCCTGTCCGAGAAACTTCCCGCAGTCAGAACAACTACGCCAAAAAAATATTTCAGCCCTGCTTAAAAGTGAGGCACAACTTGTTTCACCATCCAAATGGCTTGGACAACTGACCAGAAAAGCTAATGACAAATTGAAAGTAAAAATTATTCCAAACGGAATTCCATGGCCAGATCAACCTGGAAACAAAAAAAATGCACGTAAATCGCTCGGCCTGCATCCGGCTTCCAAGGTCGTATTGTTTGTTGCTCACGGCGGCCATAAAGCGGGATATAAATCGGGCCCCCAATGGGCCGAGTACTGGGCCTTAATCAAAGCCCGATGTCCTGAGGCTGTAGCCTTTGCCATTGGCGGCAATAAAAATGAACGCAAAGGCGATTTCATCAATATCCCCTACGTTGACCGCGATACCCTCAGAAAATTCATGCGTGCGGCCGACATTCTTGCCTACCCGACACTTGCAGACAATCACCCCCTTGTTATACTTGAAGCCATGGCAAACGCGTTGCCTGCTGTCAGCTACGCTGTGGGCGGAATTGTTGAGCAAATCTCCAGTGGAGAAAACGGGATACTAATACACCCTTATGAAAAGGAAAGTCTGGCCGATACGGTATCAGAGCTGCTAAACAACAGTCATACAGCTGCTAAACTGGGAGATACCGGGTTTCACAAAGGTAAAACCAGATTCAGCGATACAAGAATGTTCAATGACTATTTAAAATTATATTACAGACTAGTTTAATTTTGGCTTTTTGTGTTATTTTTTCATAGAATTCACAAAATCAGGAATGTTTCTGGTTGACATTTTTTTAAGATTACACTGGAAATACAGGCTCAGACCAAATAATAAAATTTAAAAACATCTTTCATAAACAACCGTTTCAAGCTAAATTAAGCAGAGTATTAGTAATACCCAAAAGTTTAATGCTGGCATGACACGTCATATTACAGGGGGGACAAAGAATGGGCCAAACAAATATTCTTCTTGAGTCAGGAACAAATGAACTTGAAATAGTTGAATTTTATATCGATGAGATTGATAACGTCCATGACGACTCCACTCGCCGCAACTACTACGGAATCAACGTTGCCAAAGTCGTAGAAATCATAAGACTGCCGGAACTGACCGATATGCCTGATGCAGCAAACGATGCTGTTCTGGGTGCATTCGATCTCAGATCCGAAATCATTCCCTTAATTGATCTAAGCCGCAGGGTAGGAAAAAACAGGATTGAAGACGAAGCCCCGAAAGTCATCGTCACTGAATTCAACAAAATTTCTACAGCATTCCTCGTTTCCGGTGTGACCAGGATTCACCGCATCAGCTGGGAACAGGTTGAAGCACCCAGCAGACAGGTTTCTTCCCTTACAGCCAACTCCATTACCGGTGTAGTCAAACTGGAAGGAAGAATTGTCTTCCTGCTTGACCTTGAAAAGATCGTTGCCGACTTAAACCCCGGAATGGATCTTACCAATATGCCCGAAGCCGACCTGATCAACAAGATCGAGAGCCGTCAGCTCAAGGCACTCATTGCTGATGACTCCACAATGATTCGCCGCATGATCGGCCAGATGCTTGAAGATGCAGGGTTCAGAGTTACCAGAACTCATAATGGTAAGGCTGCCTGGGATAAAATCACCGAGTGGCGTAACAAAGCAGAGGCGGAAGGCAAAACCATAGATAGCTATGTGGATATCGTGGTGACCGACATCGAAATGCCGGTTATGGACGGTCATAACCTGACCAAACGAATCAAAGATGATCCGGAACTGAGGCACCTTCCTGTTCTGCTCTGCTCCTCCATCATCACTGACACTCTGTATCACAAGGGTGAATCAGTTGGAGCGAACGATCAGATATCAAAGGCAGAAATCAATCAGCTGGCGGAAAGAGTTTTCAAACTCATTGATTCTGCGCAGCAGTCCGAATAAAAAACTCCAGAATCTACAGTTAAAAAAGCCCCAGTGGAAAATATATCCGCCGGGGTTTTATCATTTCAGCTTAAATTTACTATCTGATCCAAATAAGGGAACACATTCGCCCGGTCACATTCTCTCTTCTATATGAGAAAAAGGTTTCAGGCATGGAATAGGTACACAAATCCAGAGTGTAAATATTTCGAGCTGTAAGCCCCGCCTTGATCAACTGGTCGCCAGTCATTTTCCACAGATCGACTGTACTGTCGGTTTTATCAAAATACTCCTCAAATCCGGGCTCGAAATCTGTTTTAAAATTAACAAACTGCGCTGCATTGGGACTAAGGCTGGGCCCGCGAACAGCCATCAGTTCAGCAGGATCACAAGAATAGTGCTCGCAGATACGTTTGACTCCGTTACCGGGAAAATTCATGGAATTACCACGCCACCCGTTATGCAGCGCCGCAACAAATAAACCTTCCCTGTGAGCCAGAAGAATCGGCTGACAGTCAGCTGTTTTAATAACCAGCGCGTGCCCTTTTCGAGATGTAGCCAAACCGTCGCCTTCAAGCTCGGACTGATCACCCGGAGATCCCTTCTCGAGATCGAAATGAATAATATCTCCATGGACCTGCCTGCACTCGTGCCAATAAGAGACTCCAAGTGAAGCCGCCAGCTCAGTACGATTGGCACGCACGTTAAAAGGGTCATCCCCCACATCAAATGAAATGTTTCCTTCATCAAAGGGAGCTTTGCAAACACCGCCCCTTCTGGTGCTGAAAACAGCAGAAACATTTTCAAGACCGGGAAAAACAAAAGGGATACAAGTCAGTTTTGCCATATCATTTCCTTGTCTGTACAAATAAGTCCTACCGGCTGATCCCATGGTTCACGGGGAAAACCGTCCACAATCTGAAAAGAATAACACACCCCGATGGAAAAAAAGCCATCCTTCTGCGGACGAGCCAGAAAACGGTCATAGTATCCACCGCCGAAACCGATCCTAAAACCGGTACGGTCAAAACCGACCCCGGGAACTATCACCAGATCAGGAGAAACCACATCAGGAAACTCACAACGCAAGCGACATGGTTCTTTTATACCGAAGGAACCACTGGTCAGCTCCTTTTCAGCCCTTACAACACCAAAATCCATCTGTCCCGGCTCATCCCTCCTGCAGCAGGGCATAAATAATTTTTTACCATCATTCCATGCGTCCTGAAGAAGAGGACGAACATCCACTTCATTTCTGATTGGCCAGTATAATAACACTTCCTGAGCATCTTTCCAATGATCCAGCCCCATAACCGACTCGACTATATTATGACTTGCCGATTGAACCTCAGGACCGGACATTCCAGACCGGTGCTCAAGAAGCCTTTGTCTAATCACATTTTTATCCATTACCGTTCTCCCTCTTCATATTTAACGGCTCAAATTATTTCATCATGCCCTGCATGGAAAAATCAACAAGAGAGTGAAACAATAAAGCGACTATAAAATGTCTATTACGCTTTCCAGCCAACTGTTGCCATTGGTTTTTACTGGCGAAAATGATACTTGAAACACCTGAACCAATACAAATATCACTTTCAGCAATATTAGATAAAACCGGAGTAAGCATGCCTGAAAACAACAAGAACTGGATCGCTTTCGGAGATATTCACCAGAGCACCAGCCTCCCTGCTCTTATTCCCGGGCTGGACGAAGCAGATGCAGTCATCATTACCGGAGACCTGACCAATCACTCCCCGGAAGGGGCTGTAGAAAAAGTCTGGAATTCCATATACACCCGCAACACCAATATTTTCGGGCAGGCGGGAAATATGGACCGCTCAAACGTAACTGACTTTCTGAAAAGCCAGAACGCCAACCTGCATTGCGAAGTCCGCGAACTGGCACCGGGAATTAAAATTATGGGCGTTGGGTGTTCCATTCCTACTCCGTTTGGGACTCCAAGCGAAGTAAGTGAAGACGAAATGGCCGCCATGCTGGCTGAAACCTATGCTAAAGTAGGTGATTACGACAAACTGATCCTGGCCGTCCACGACTCCCCTTACGGAACCGCCCTTGACGTAATCGGAAACGGAATGCACGTAGGAAGCAGATCCGTTCGCGCTTTCATCGAAAAACATCAACCCGATCTTGTGCTAAGCGGGCATATTCATGAAGCCTCAGGACAGGACAGCATTGGCAAATCCATCATCTTCAATCCCGGCATGGCCTCCGGCGGAGGTTATGTGCAGATAACTCTCGAAAATGATGAACTTACCGCAACACTCAAGCAAGTTTAGTTAGATGAGTAAAATAAGATTCGTATGGGTAGGCAAGATCAAGGAACCATTTTTCAGAGACGCATGCGCCCACTATACAAAAAAACTGGGCCGGTTTCACAAGCTTGACGAAACCGTCCTGAAGGATGCCCCCGGCAAGCTTCCTCCCGAAGATAAAGTTCAGCGGGAAGGCAAGGCCATCCTCGAAAAGATCAAACCTTCTGACATGCTGATCTGTATGGATGAGAAGGGTACGGAAATGACTTCCGTGGAGCTTTCAAAACAGCTTCAGCGCTGGACCGAAGACCCGAACCTGACACCATGCTTTGTTATCGGTGGTCCATTCGGTTTATCGGATGAAGTCAAAAATGCTGCGAGAATAAAAGTTTCGCTTAGTAAAATGACCCTGCCTCACGAACTGGCCAGGACCATGCTTCTGGAACAACTGTATCGGGCTGCTTCTATTCTGCGAGGATCACCGTACCATCATGTTTAAGTAACCCTTCGTGTTACCTTTGAAGGCTTAACCTAAAAACTATTAATAACCATAATCTTTTCCTTACCTGAAAGGTAAGAGATACAGACTGCCTAAAATACAAGGGATTTAAATATATGCTTAAAATGGACTATCTTGAAAAGCTTGAAACCTACATGACCTCAGGGGACATGAAATTTGAGTTCGACAACGGAACTGAAGAAAAACGTTTCGAAATTCTTGAATTTCTTGAAAAGCTGATGGACGTGGCAGAAATAGCAGATGAACACGCCACCAAGCTCATCTTCAAAGAGGGGATGCTTGACCAGCTTGCCGGTGGTGGGCAGGAATAGAACCATAAAACAGATAGCAAAAATAAATGCGTGGTTGAGATGCTACATCAACCACGCATTTTTCATAACTTTTTACCAATACAGGCCTAGAGCAGGTACGCCTACAAAGATATCAGTGACCAGAAGTAGTGCACTTTATCTCCTGCATCATACTCCTGAGATTTTTCAAGCATGAAACCAAGACTTTCAACTTCCAAGGCATCAGGAGCTGGATCGTTGGAAAGAATGACCACCCGTCCTTTTTCTCTAAGCATGGGGCCGACAAAAGGCAGCAGTTCTTTCCATGGCATAAAGGCCTTACTTAAAACAAGATCCGCTGGAACTACCTCTTCAGGCATGTTTTCAGCCCGCCCCTGAAAGACTTCAGTTCTGGGCAGCTTCATGGACCGCAAGGCGGTACGCATAAAAATAGACCGTTTCTGGCGGGATTCCACAAGATGATATATTCCCTTCTGCCACACACAGCGCAGGGGTATCCCGGGAAGACCGGCTCCGGCACCTAAATCAAGAGTAACCGGACTCTCCGTCACATCCAACGAATTAAGAAAGTCTGCAAGATACAAACTGTCAACGATCAGAGAATCGAAAACCTCATTCCAACCGGCAGGACCGACAAGATTCATGGATTTGTTCCATTTCACCAGCAGATTAAGGTATTCTGCAAGAGCTTCAGCCTGTTGAACTTCCTCAATAAATCCATCATCCAGTCGTGGATCATTGACAAGCTCCCTTCCGATTTTTCTCGAAGCCTTTATAATCTCTTCACTGCTGACATTTGCTGCTGCCATCTAGTCCTCCTTGCTGTTTCCGGCAGATTGCACACAAAGCCCCTCTTTGGCAACTGAGGACTTACGCATAACAGCACGTATGGAAACAAATACCGCAAGCAGACATAAACAGGAAAGAGCAATAAGGGAATAGTGCATAACACTGAGGTACTCCACTGCTGACTCGGGAGTAACTGGTGCGTTGCCCATAATGGTAGACAAAAATATGGCTATGATCACCATGCTTGCCACCATGCCAAGTGTCCGCAGGCCTCCGGTAACAGCCGAAGCAAAACCGAATCTTGAAGGAGGTACACTCCCCATGAGAATCATCATATTGGGAGAGGAAAATAGGGAAAACCCAATTCCTAGAATTACAAACATGGCATACAGATAGCTCAGCTCGGTATCCGCGGTAACCACAGCTCCCATGATAGTTCCTACCGTGCAGGCAACCATTCCCAGCAAGGCCAGTACTCTAGGTGAGATTCTGTCGGCCAGCCTGCCGCAGGGGGGTGATAGAAGAGCCTGAATAACCGGCTGAACCACCAGAACCAGACCTGCATCATGCGGGGACAACCCCTTAACACTCTGCAGATAAAGACTGAACAAAAAGACTATTCCAAATGTTCCTGCATAGTTAATGAACTGAACAAGCGATGCATCAGCAAAGTCAGGTCTCTCCTTGAAAAGCTTCAATTCCACAAGTGGGGAAGATGATCTGTTCTGCATCCAGACGAATAGTCCAAATCCGAACAGCCCGCACACCAGCAGAATTGGTCCTATCCATCCTGCATTGAGGCTTGTGCCGCCGAAAACAATTCCTGCAACGGACAGAATAACCACAACGCTTCCGGTATAATCGAACCGTTCACTGGAAGAACGGAATTTTCCGTTGAGATTCCGATGGGCCACGATATAGGAAATTCCAAGCGGAATCATACCAAGCCAGTAGAGCCAGCGCCACCCGAGATGTGATGCAACCAGCCCTCCGGCATAAGGACCGGCAGAAAGACCCAGATATACGGCTGCCACCGCAAGGCCCATTGCCCTGCCTCGCTCTTCCCTGGGGATAGAGTTGGTCAGCAGTGCCATATTTGTGGCGATCCCCATGGCTCCGGACATACCCTGAGCCATACGCAGCAGGATAACAGTCTCAATGGACTGGGCAAATCCGATAAGGAAAGTAAATATCGCAAAAAGCAGTACTCCAAGCCTGAACATAGGCTGCCTGCCGTGCATATCAGCCAGTCGCCCGAGAGGAAGAAGTAGAGCTGCAACACTGCCAATATAAACAGATTCAACGAGGCTTAGATCAAGTCCGCTGGCCCCCAGTTCATGACCCATAACCGGCAGGGTTATTCCTACAGCTGAAAACATAAACGGCATGGTGAACTGAGTCACTGCCACGGTAAATATTACAGCTCTCTGTTTCGATTCATTCATAGATTAAAAACCTCGCTGCGGCATAAAAACTTTAGCCGCCGATCCGAGAGGGTTACATATTATAAGGCATCCCAATTTATTGGCGTACCCAGTTGTTCTCTGCAACTGTCAATTATCCTGACCATAAAGTTCAACATGAGTTCTTTCTCTTGGGAATCCAGGCATGACAGCATGCTTTCATTACTTTCAAGAAGGATGAGTTTGAGTTCTTCAAAAATTGCGAGCCCTTTTTGAGCTGGATAGACCAACTTCTGACGTTTGTTTTCCGGATTTTCCTCCCGATAAACAAACCCTTCCTTTTCAAGTTTGGCTACAGTTCTGGCTGTTGCCCCCTTATCGACACTTAGCAGCAGGGAGAGTTCATCCTGAGTTCGTCCGGGGCGCCTTACAGTCTGCATAATAAAACCGATCTGCCCGTATGTAATCCCCAGTTTATCGAGTTTTTCAGTAAGAACAGTCTTGTGAAGCCTTACCATTTGAGAGGCCATGTATCCGAATTTTGTCTTTTTAGACACGCTTACCTTCCGGGTTTTGCTAATTTGTTGACTAGTCAACTGTTGACTCAACAACTAAGCTGCTTTCCACCACCTGTCAACCTCAGGAAAAGGTCTTTCAGGAAACACTTTTCAAACACTTTGAGGTTGAGATATTGCTTGCTCCCGTCAAAGTCTGTAGAAATTATCTGCAATCGAGAAATAAGGACTTTTATTTTGAATTATCCAAATCCTAATACGGATCAGAAATCCGCTTTAATCTCCAATATCCTGCGGCTTGGACTGGCAGGAGGACTCATTTGGTGGTTGATAAGTACAGGTAGTATCAAACTGGAATACCTAACCGTTCAAATGGAACGTCTCCCGGTATTTCTGGCAGGCATATTATCACTCATTATCGGCATGACTCTCAGCGGATTCCGTTATTGGGAGTTATTAAAAGGCAGCAAAGCACCACTCTCTCTTGGCGAAAGCATGAAATCATGTGCAATCATGTTTTTTTTCACCCAGTGTGTACTTGGGCCGGCCAGCGGAGATGTTGCCCGTTTCTTCTACAGTTCCAGAATCAACGGAAACAGATCTGGCACCGGTGCAGCAATAATGATCGACCGGTTTATAGGAACAATGGGCCTCTTCATGCTCGCCGGGCTGGGTATGATGCTAAACTGGGAGCTGGTTGAATCGTCCGAAACTCTGCGCATGATAGCAGTTCCGCTCCTTGCGTTACTAAGCGGTTTGTGGCTCAGCTTTTTCCTTGGGCTGCTTTCCTTGATCAAAAACAGGAAAACATCGCTGGTTACCGGCGCAATATTTCCTTCCCTTGCAGCTGTTTTATGTTTCGGACACTTTTCATCCTTTGTCGGCAATGAAATAGGCCCGGCCTTATTTTTGGTTTCGTGCGCCGCCCTGCTCTCTCCGGTACTGGCTCCGGAACTGCTCCATGGTGGATTTATCCACGACAGGATACTTGGCAGATCAAAACTTGGGGAAAAAACCTCTGAGTTTATATCAGCTCTTCTTTTATATCGTAAAAGTTCTATTTCTCTGTTTAAGACAATAGCCATAACCGCAGCTCAGCACATGCTCTTTATTCTGGCCTTATTTCTTTTCGCCTTATCCCAGAGGCTGCCAGCTGCCCCCGGGTTTACGGAAGTTTTTTTTGCAGCTCCGCTGTCTTTCCTTGCAGGAGTTATTCCTGCCCCGGCAGCAGGACTGGGCGTTAACGAAGCGGCATTTGAGACCCTACTCAATTTAGCCTCAAACGGCACAGTTACGGCCGGAGCTTCAATTTACCTTATGCACCGTATCTGGACGACTTTGTTCAGCCTCACAGGGCTCCCATTTGTACTAGCTAAAAAATCAAAAAGTGTTGCCTCTTAACAGAAGCTATGGTCAACTGGATTTATATACCTCAGCCCTAATAATTTATTCACCATCTGATTATACAGGTTCAACAATGGCAAATGTTCTGATAATTGATGACGATCCTTTCATCGGCGAACTTCTGGTAGCAATTGCCCATAATCTCAAGCACAAAGCAGAAAATGCCCTGAACCTGAAAGAAGGGATGGCTCTTGCCCGGGAAGAACGATTCGATGCGGTATTTCTGGATGTTGTCCTTCCAGATGGAAACGGGCTAAACGCACTTCCTGAGCTCCAGCAGCTCCATAATGCTCCTGAAGTTGTCATCATTACCGGCAAGGGAGACAGCAAAGGAGCGGAACTTGCCATCAACTCCGGGGCCTGGGATTATATAGCCAAACCTGCCAGCCCGAAAGAATACATGCTGCACATGCAAAGGGTCTTGCAGTATCGCGCCGAAAAGCAGGCTTCACGTCCCAAGCTGGGCCACCATAATATAATTGGCCGCTCAAATTCCATTATCCGCTGCCTTGATCAGGCGGCAAAAGCTGCGGAAAGCCATGTCGGGGTACTAATTCTCGGAGAAACCGGTACCGGTAAGGAACTGTTTGCCAAGGCTGTCCACGATAACAGCTCACGTCGCACCGGACCATTTGTAATTGTAGACTGCGCCTCAATCCCGGAAAACCTTGTTGAATCAATACTATTTGGTCATGAACGCGGAGCTTTTACAAGTGCCGATAAAAACCATCAGGGCCTTATTGCCAACGCTGACGGCGGTACCCTGTTCCTCGATGAAGTCGGCGAGCTGCCATTACACCTGCAAAAATCATTTCTCAGAGTTCTTCAGGAGCGCACCTATCGCCCAGTGGGAGGGCATGAAGAACTGGAAAGCGACTTTCGCCTTGTAGCTGCAACCAACCGCGACCTTGATGCTCTTGTACATGCAGGAAGATTCAGGCAGGACCTGTTATACCGTCTTCAGGCTTTTACCATAGAACTTCCCCCGCTGAGACAACGCGGCGATGATATCCGCAGGCTTACACAATACTATCTGAACAAGAGGGCTGTCGACTTTGACGCAGCCCCCATTGCAGTTTCCAATGAATTCCTTGATGCCTTGAAGGCATACGCATGGCCGGGCAATGTGCGCGAACTGTTTAACGTTCTGGAACAGGTCTTTACTGCCAATACTGAATCAGAAGAATTTCTGCCGATACACCTGCCTGTAAAAGTCCGTGTGGCCGCAGCGCAGGCTTCAGTTCTTCCCCGTTCAGGGGTTAAGCCGATGCTGACCCTCATTCCCGGCAATAAATCCAAAAAGAACAAAAACAGTCCTTCAGGAACTGAATTTTCATTTCCTACATGTGATGGAACAGATTCAAAACCTTTTCCACAACTTAAGGACTATCGTGAACAAGCGCTTGAGCAAGCCGAAAAGCTATACCTTGAAAGCCTTATTATGCACTGCAAAGCCAACATGACTCAGGCGGCAAAAACAGCCGGAATATCTGTTTCACGTCTTTATGCTCTGCTGAAAAAACACGATATCAAAAAGAAATTCATTTTAAACTGATTCAAAAATATCCTGAAACAATTCCTTAAAATTAAACATTTCCAAAGTTGCAATAACAGGCCTTATCCAGTTATGTTCATTCCTAAATCAAACCAGAATAACATGCGATTTTCTAAGGAAGCACATGGATAATCTACCAGGTCTCAAAGAATTCGGCGAAAAACTTGATCAGCTGAAAAGACTCAAAGATGAAATACACCACGAACACTATGAAACTGTTGCTCAAAGCATCTTTGAAAACTACGCCCTTGCCCGCGATAACAGTCTGCGTGTTGAAGATAACCTGATAGCGGCCCGAAACACTCTGGCTGAGCTTGAAAATAAAAATTCCAACCTTGAGCAGAAACTCAAGGAAACACTCTCCGCATATAAATCCGACTTCAAAACATTTCGAAGGTTTTCCAACGCCCAGACCCATGTGAACGGCCTCAAGTCTATATCTGAACTTCCGCAAACACTGGCACTGATCGCAGCAGAACTTGGCGCACACAGGATCTCAATTGTGCTGGATCGCGAGGTCTGCTCAGGACTTCCTGTAAATGATATTCCGACATTTCACCTGAAAGGATGCATGAGGTACATAGATGCCACCCTGCGTAAAAATAAAAACCGCATTTATATAGGACCGCTCTCAAAAATGATGCGCCCTGACATTTTTTTCGGGGATGCTGAAATGTCTCCGGAATATGGAGGTTCATGCTTTGCATTTGGTCTTTTGGATAAATACAACCCGGAAAAAATGATCGGCCTGCTTTCTTTTCACGATCCTTCCGAAGAAAGATACCACCCTGAAATGGGAACAGATTTTCTGGAACACTTCTGTTCTTCGTTCGCATCCGCAGTTACAGACGTCATTACCCACCAAAAGGCAGATCTGTTACGCCAGGATGTGGAACGAATTACCCGGCATGATCTTAAAACACCCCTTAATGCAGTTATTAATCTTCCACACCTGCTTCTGGCTACTGAAACAGACTGCTCCAAAAAAGAAATGATGAAAGCGATACAGGATGCCGGGTATAAAATGCTAGGATTGATCAATAAGTCCTACGACATTTACAGGATGGAATCGGGAAACTACATTCTTAAACCGGAAAAAGTTGACCTTCTGCGAATGATCGGCCGCATACGGATGGATCTGCTGGACATAATTGAAAGCAAGCACCTTGAGCTGAATATTAAAATAAACGGCAAAGCAACTGACGGGGCAAGCATTTTTAATGTTCACGGAGAGGAATTGCTGCTTTTCTCCATGTTGGCCAACCTTGTAAAAAACAGTGTGGAAGCAGCCCCTTACAACAGTTCAATAAATATTAATTTTTCAGATTCAGAAGAAGTAGTAATTTCGATACATAATCTTGGAGAAGTTCCCGAAAATATTAAAGAGAATTTCTTTGAAAAATACTCTACTGAAGGAAAAACCGGGGGAACCGGTCTGGGAACATATTCCGCAAGGCTTATCGCAACAGTTCACGGCGGAGACATAAAAATGAATACCTCCACTTTGGAAGGGACAACTGTTACGATAATTATGAATTCTTAAATCAGCTTATTCTGGAATTTGCCGGCAGCTTGAAAACAAACTTTGACCCCTGTCCCGGACTGGATTCAATACTGAAACTGCCTTGATGATTCTCGGTTATGATGAAATACGAGACAGACAGCCCAAGCCCGGTACCCAGCCCTTTCGGTTTGGTGGTAAAAAATGGTTCAAATACCCTACGCCTAACGGAATCATCCATTCCCGGGCCGTTATCCTCAACTTCAGTCACAACATAATCTCCTTCAGAATAGACTCTGAGTATAATCCGGGGATTCATGCCCTGACCGTAATTTTCGTGCATTGCCTGTGCAGCATTACCCAGCAGGTTCAATACAACCTGCTCGATTTCAGTAGGGGAACATACAGTGTAGGGAAGATCCTTTTCAAACTCCCTGATCACTTCTATCTGCTTGAAATCATATTTTTTCTTCAGATCATAGTCCTGTGAAGCCAGCACCAAAGCCTTATCAACCAGTTCATCAAGCCTGCATGAGGTACGATGTACGTCCGACTTGCGGCTGAAATTAAGCATATTGGTGATTATGCTTGCCGCCCTGGAAGCAGCCTCCCTGATGCCGCTGATCATCCTGAGAACTCCACGGGCCTCTATATAACTGTTGATTGTCTCAATTGAAGTCCCAAGTCTCTCAGCTTCCTGAACATTCTTCTTAAGACCGGGGGAAAGCCTGCGCTCAATATTCTGGGCTCCCTGAAGTATTCCCCCAAGTGGATTATTAATTTCGTGAGCCATGCCGGCAGCAAGCCCGCCCACAGACATCATTTTCTCAGTCTGCACCATAACTTCTTCAATCCTGACTCTTGAAGTTACATCATCAAGGCGTAACACAGCCCCCTCGAACCTGTTGCTGATGAGAGGATAAACTGTGATGTTCTCATAGTGAATCTCGCCATCGACCCTGCGTGGAATCCTTATCCGCTCTTCAATCCTGCCTTCCATTACAGCAGGACGGGCCTGTTCAAGTTCATCTGCCAACTCAGGAAAAACTTCTCGCAATGGCAGGCCGCGGACTTCATCAAAACTCTTCCCGGTCGATTTAACAGCCCCGGCATTCCACTGGTTAATAGCCCCGGAAGCATCTACCCCCACAAGAATGGAAGGCATTGAATCAAGTATATTCTGCTGATGATTTCTTAAGCGCATCAACTCCTGACGCACCTTATCATGTTCACTGATTTCAACTTCCAGCTGAAAATTGGCAGCAGTAAGTTCCCGGTTACTCTGCTCAAAAGCCTTCATGAGCTTTTCCTTCTCAGCCATTGCAGAACGAATGGAGTCCAGCATTTCATTAATGACCGTACCAAGTTCCCGAATTTCAGTTGGACCGCCAACAGGAATATCCGAAGTATTGACTCCTCCTTCCCTGATTGCACGCGTTCCCGCTGTCAGCTTAAGAAGCGGGAGCACAATATTGCTGGAAAGAATCGCGGCGAAAGTCAAGGCAAGAGCCAGCACTCCAACAGATACGGCTGTGATTCTGCTGCGAAGCTTCTCTCCGGGCTGCTGCAACTCATCTTCGTAAACAGTTGAACATACGTACCAATCAAGCGGCTCGAAATATTTTATGTAGCCTCTTTTCCTGAATTTGAATTCCCCTACATTTCCCGGAGGCTTATCCCAGAGATACTCATGGACTCCGGTTCCATGTGCGGCCTCAATCAATTCGTCAAACAAAGGACTGCCGGTCTCCGGGTTAACCAGGCTATCAACATTCATTCCCTGATATGCAGGATGAATCAGCAATTCCTTTTTACCCGAAAACACAAACAGATACCCACTCTTGCCGATTTTAATTTCAGCAAGAGTTTCCCGCAACTCATCCAAAATAGCAGAAAAACGTTTTTCTACATCCTTATCAATATCATCAATATAAACGCCTGATCCGATAATCCAGTCCCATTCATCAAACAGAGTTACATAAGATATTTTCGGCTGTTCTTCACTTAATCCCTCTGACAGTGGTTTGGGCCATAAATAATCTACGTATCCGCTTCCGTAAGCTTCACAGACCTTACGAAAAGCAACAAACAAATTATTGCCTACTCCCTGAGCGCAATTAAATTCAGGATTATCGAGAACTTTACCCTCAAGCTCGGGCATTGTCGGATGCATGACCATTCTGGGAACAGGAGAAGTTGTGTCATTAACCCAGATATAGCCTACTCCGTCGTCATAACGGATATTTTCAAGTTGCTGGAGGCTGAGTTTCTTGGCCTCATCTTCGGAGAGAAGCCCTTCACGATATTTGCGATAATTAAGAATAACTATGCTGTACGCGATATCAACGACATCACGCAGCTCAACCTTGCGCCTTTCTATCGCCGCATCATGAAAAAAAAGAAGGCTTTGATATTCAGTGGAAACATTAAGCAGGGTTGAGTTGATAATATCTTCTGCATGTTGAAATTCTGATTCATATACAACATCGGTAACTGCATCCCGGGCAAAATAGGAAAGCGCGATCGTGGTGATAATGACCAGACCAGCTACAAAGAGAAGTATGATTGCCCGCATGGATTTAAACATTTTACCCCGCGATACGAAAATCAGATATTAGAGATATGACAACAGCGGCTATTTATTCGTAAAAAAACGTTAGCATAGTAATGTGAAGTGGTAAAACCAATTGAGTAAAAGCAAAGAGATATTCTGATTTAATTCACGAATACCATTTGGTGCAGGAGAATAAAAAAATATAATTCGAAATCAATAAATTAGAACTGCCCTGAAAAAAATACTTCCTCAGGACCGTTCAGGAATAGAAACGAACTGACTTTAACCCTAATTATTGAACACTCAGGACCAGAAAAAACAGGAGCTATTGCCGGATTTTCTCCGGCAATAAGCTCCATTATCTTTTTTTCTTCTTCAGGGTCCGAAACTTCTACAAAAGATCCTGCAACTGTAAGGGCTTTTATACTTCCCCGATCATGTTCAAGCTTTCCGTCGCGATCATCAACCAAAAGGCTGACCTGTGGGGTTTGCTTCAGATTGGACCATTTATTACTTTCCCGGCGACTGAGCATATAGACTTCCCGGCCATCAGCACTGCAGCAATACCCCATCAGCGAAGTATAAGGCCCCTCAGGACTTAAAGTGGCCAGAACCAGCATGCTGTTCCGGCGAAGAAAATCAACGCACTCATTTATCTTCTGTTCCCGCTCAGTCATATCTATCTCCGGATGCTAATCAAACAGTTCCTTCTGCCCGTCTATCAGGTCACCGATAACCGATGCATCTGAAAGAGTTGAAGTATCGCCGAAGTCATTTTTCCCAACAGCAATACGACGCAGAATACGGCGCATTATCTTTCCGGAACGAGTCTTGGGCAGTCCTTCGGAAAACTGAATGGCTTCCGGCACTGCAATGGAGCCTATCTCCCTGCTGACCCAGTCCCGGAGCAATCCGCGCATATCATCATCCTCGTCAATGCCTGAACGCAGGGTGACATAAGCGTAGATGGACTGTCCTTTTATATCATGTGGAATACCAACCACAGCAGCCTCAGTAACATCGGGATGGGCCACCAGAACAGACTCGATCTCAGCTGTTCCCAACCTATGCCCGGAAACATTGATTACATCATCCAGACGGCCCATGATCCAATAGTAACCGTCCTTGTCAATTCTTGCCCCATCACCGGTTTCATATTTACCGGGAAAACGCTCAAAATACGTCTTGATATATCGTTGTGGATCATTGTGGATTGATTGCAGCATGCCCGGCCATGGTTCATTGATAACCAGATGTCCTCCTTCGTTTACGTCAGCAGAGGAGCCGTCGCTGCGGATAACGGAAACACTTATTCCAGGAAGTGCTTTAGCTGTTGACCCCGGCTTTAAAATGTCCACATAAGGCAAAGGAGAAATAAGAATTCCACCGGTTTCAGTCTGCCACCATGTATCAAGCAACGGAATGCGACCTTTTCCCACATGTTCATGGTACCACATCCAGACTTCCGGATTAATGGGTTCACCCACAGTTCCAAGGATACGCAGGGAAGGCATGTCGTGGCGCGCTGTCCACTGAGTCCCTTCACGCATCAGTGCACGTATTGCTGTCGGAGCAGTATAAAAAACGCTTACCCCGTACCGCTCAACAATATCCCAATAACGATCCGGCCTCGGATGAGTCGGGACACCTTCATAAAGCAGAGTTGTAGCTCCAAGGGCCAATGGCCCGTATACAGTATAACTGTGGCCGGTTATCCAGCCCAGATCTGCGGTGCACCAGTGAACGTCATCGTCTTTGAGATCAAAAACCCACTGAGTAGTGTGGGCTGTGATGGTCATGAAGCCGCCGACAGTATGCACTATCCCTTTGGGCTTGCCGGTGCTGCCGGATGTATAAAGAATAAAAAGAGGATCATCAGACCTAAGCTGGGCCGGTTTGCAGTAGTCCTTGATATCTGCTGCAGCCATCTCTTCATGCCACCATGTATCCCGACCTTCAAAAAATTCAACTTCCGCTCCGGTACGCTTTACGAGAATGACCTGCTCAACGGAAGGACATTCAAACAGAGCCTCGTCCACATTGCGCTTAAGAGGAATGACCTTTCCTCCTCGCAGAACCCCGTCAGAAGTAATCAGAATCTTCGCGTCGCAGTCAAGAATTCGGTTCTGCAGACTTACAGCAGAAAATCCTGCAAATACCACTGAATGAACCGCCCCGATCCTTGCACAGGCAAGCATTGCCACCACCAGCTCCGGAACCATCGGCAGATAAATGGCAACGCGGTCCCCTTTGCTTACTCCCATTTTAAGAAGCACATTGGCGAAACGGCACACTTTACGATGCAGCATGTGATAGGTGTAGACAGCTACATCTTC
Organism: Maridesulfovibrio sp.; assembly: GCA_963676495.2. Taxonomy (GTDB): domain Bacteria; phylum Desulfobacterota; class Desulfovibrionia; order Desulfovibrionales; family Desulfovibrionaceae; genus Maridesulfovibrio. The sequence goes on from CAXXRF010000003.1 coordinate 1,965,697, forward strand.
TTCCGGCTCCCCCTGCCAGATCAGTGCAGCTTTGTTTCTGCGCCCTTCTTCAAGATGACGATCAAGACAGTTATATGATGCATTCAGGCGTCCGCCGGAAAACCACTTGTATTCACGTTTTTCAGAATCAGCTTCAAGGACACTGCTGAAATCGCGCTGCCAATGCAACAGCTCCCGGGCCCGCTCTGCCCAAAAGCCCTGCGGATCTTCTTCCGCCTTGCGACAAGCAAGTTCATATTTTTCCTGATTAACAAAAGCCTGTTGCTGCAAATTGACGGGAGGTTCAAAACTCCTCTGCTCATCCATCAGACTTTCAATAACATTGTCACTCATAATTTAATGGCTCCGGCTCACCGTTATTTTGATCAATTTGTGCACTTCTGCTAATCATATACTCTGTTTCCACGACCTTGAACAGGGTTGTTAAGCTGATTGTCTGCGGACCGATCCAAAGGAAAAATAAATACTAATCCGGTTTTACTTGATATGATAAGCAATAAACAGATATGTTTTACGCGTTGCAGCGGTAACCCCAATTCACAGCTTGTATTTTCCACAATTTCATGCTGGGAAATAAGTAAAGGCCCGTTTAGAGCACTACAAATCGGAAACTCCGGGCTGAAAACATATTCAGAAATTTCATGCCGGGAAAACCGGAAGCATTACAAAGCGCACAGCGCATCAGCTTTAAGAGGGATTCATGAGCGTTTTCAATCTGGAATATCTTTTTCAACCGAGGTCTATTGCGGTAATCGGCGCCACCAACGATCCTTCCGACCCCGGACATATCCTGATGCGCAATCTTATGGGCGGAGGCTTTCTTGGTCCGGTAATGCCGGTAAGCACCGATGCCGAAGCCATATCCGGTGTGCTAACATATAAAGACGTTGAACAGCTCCCCAAAGTACCGGATCTGGCAGTCATCTGCCGTCCACTTGAGGAATGCCCTGCCCTGCTTACCCAGCTCAGCGAAATAGGAGTCAGGGCTTCAGCTCTGATCGGCCCCGGCTTCAGCGCCATGCCCGAAGAAGAACGGTTTAAACTGCGAGGGGAGCTGCTCCGGGCAGCAAAATCTCCTAAAATGAGAATCCTCGGACCCAAGAGTCTCGGTTTCATTGTTCCGTTTATGAACCTTAATGCCAGTCTGGCCCCACTGCCTGCAAAGGCAGGAAAAATAGCTTTTGTCTCCCAGTCTGACAGCTTCATTCCCACTGTTCTTGACTGGGCTGCTACCAATGATATCGGCTTTTCACACGTAATTTCTCTGGGAAGCCGCATTGATCTTACCTTTGCCGATGTACTTGACTATCTTGGCTCCGACGCCCAGACCCGTTCAATCCTGCTTTACATCGAATCCATCAACGATGCCCGGGAATTCATGTCCGCTGCCAGAGCAGCCTCCCGAAACAAGCCTGTTCTCACAATCCGTCCGGGACAGTCGCTTCAGCACGTTACTCACGAACTCTCACAGCTGAACAATCCCATGACCGCCAGAACAGACGAAGTATACGATGTTGCTTTCCGCCGGGCAGGTATGCTGCGGGTGCAGACCATTGACGGACTTTTCGATGCAGCTCAGACACTGGCCAGTCTGCGTCAGCCTGTGCGCGGCGACCGTCTGGCAATCATTGTAAACGGAACCAGTGCCGGACTGACTGCTGCAGACGGACTGATCAGGCGCGGAGGAAAGCTATCCAATCTATCAGAGGAAACCGTAGCCAAGCTTGACGATGTTTTTGAAGGGCAATGGAGCCGTTCCAACCCGGTAACCATCAAATACAACACCTCAGGGCAGAAGTACCTAGATGCCCTTAAAGTTCTGATCAAAGACAAGGATGTCGATGCTGTGCTGGTTGTTCATGTTCCTTTTGCAGGAATTTCCAGCATGGAAGTGGCGGAGGTTCTGGCCAAAGGATTAAAACGAATCCGGAGAATGGTCCTGACATCATGGCTTGGTTCGGACATGTCCCGCAAATCCAGACGTATTTTTTCCTCCGCAGGTATCCCCACTTATGAAAGTGCGGACCAGGCTGTCCGGGCATTCATGTATATGGCTGAATATCAACGCAACCAGGAATTACTGACCGAAACACCGGACTCTCTGCCTACTGACTTTTTCCCGGACACCACAACCGCCCGCGAAATCGTCCACAAAGCCCTTGCCGAAGGAAGGGAACTGCTTAATGAACCGGAAGCCCGGAAGGTTCTTGCGGCCTACGGACTACCTGTTGTTGAAACAAAGGTTGCAATCTCAGCCCGTGAAGCTGTTATTGCCGCGGATGAAATAGGCTGCCCGATTGCGCTAAAAATTCGCTCGCCCCAAATCAATCAGCCATACGATGTCGGCGGGGTTGTACTGGACCTCGAAAGCCCGGAAAAAGTATGGGAAGCAGCAGCGACAATGCTGACCCGTGTAAATCGGCAGCGCCCTGACGCCTATATTGAAGGATTCACGGTTCAGAAAATGGGCCGACGCCTTGGAGCGCACGAATTATTTATCTCTGCTTCTGCGGACACAACCTTCGGCCCTATTATTCACTTCGGGCACGGGGGGATGACCCGCGAAGTTGTCAGGGACCAGGCCATCGCCATGGTTCCATTGAACATGAGTCTGGCCCGTGAACTTATCAGCCGGACCCGTATTTCAAGGCTTCTTTCCGGCACTCCGACCCAGCCTCCGGCAGATATAGACGACCTCTGCCTGACTTTGATTCAGGTTTCGCAGCTGTTTATTGATATTCCTCAGATAGCCCATCTGGATATCAACCCTCTTTACGGTGATGATACCGGAGTTCTTGCTCTGGGAGCCAAAATCACTGTTGTGGAGTGCGGTCAGGACTGCCCGCAGCTTGCAATTCGTCCCTATCCCCGTGAACTCGAAGAGTGCGTGGTTTTAAAAGATGGCAGACATGTTACCCTGCGTCCCATCCGTCCCGAAGATGAACCCGCTCATTATGAATTTCTGGCTAAAGTTTCCGATGAAGATATGCGGATGCGCTTTTTCGGTGTTGTCAGACGCGATTTTGACCACAAGGACATGTCCCGCTTCACCCAGATCAACTATGACCGGGAAATGGCCTTTATCGCTACTGCAACAAATGAACACGGGAAGCCGGAAACTCTCGGCGTAGTTCGAACTTCCACTAAACCGGATAATTCCGAAGCTGAATTTGCTATTGTAGTCCGCTCGGACCTGAAAGGTAGTGGACTTGGGTCAATGCTTTTCCACAAGATAATCAGGTATACCCAGGACAGGAGAACAAACTGGCTGGTCGGACAGACTCTCTTTGAGAACAAGGCCATGCAAGGTCTTTCCCGCAAATTCGGATTTGAAATCAAGGAAAATTACGAAGAAGACCTGGTCGAAATGCGCCTGAACTGCTCCAGAAAATAGTTCCTTTGCTGCAGTAGATTCAGTTCACTGCAGCAAAGGCCAGTAACCCTGATAATTCTGTCAGCACAAGAGCTGCGCCAAGAAAGTCGCCATTGGCTCCTCCTACCTTATGTGCGAGCCTGTAAAGAAAAAGAATAGCAGCAGCGGAAATGAAGACTCCCGTTAAAAAAGTAGCCGCTGAGACTGTAAAAGCTCCTACGATCAGGGTTGTTACCAGTCCAGTCAGAAGTGATATATTATCAGCGCCTTTCATGGTTAAGACTCCTTGTCCCGGTCTGGCAATCGGAAGAACCAGCCGCCCGAACAAGGCATTACCAAACCGCCCCAGAGTAAAAATCCAAAGCACTGCCCCCAGTGCTCCGGCTTCGTAAATGTAATAGAATCCCAGAACCTGCCCCAAGACAGCAATAACAGCAGCAAGCACTCCGAAAACACCGGCCCTGCTATCCTTTATGATTTTCCAGAATCTCTCCGAGTCCGGATATGGACCGGCCCCATCGGCAATATCTGATATTCCGTCAAAGTGAAGTCCTCTGGTCAGATAAATGGAGCCCGTAACTGTAAGCCAGGACTGAAGCCAGAACTTTCCGGCAAAAAGCCCCAGATAAAGTGGTGCAATAATGACCAGCCCCATCATCAATCCGACGGCTGGCATCCATTTCACGGTCCGGGCAAGATCATCTGCCTCAATATCCATAACCGGACCAAGACGGGTCATGAACCCGAGCGTTATAAGAAAATCACGGAATATTATCATATTTGGTATGACTTCGGCGATACAGCCTGAAGCAACTTAATGCTCTTAAAAGATTTTGCAAAAAGGTTTCATAATCCCGAAGTATTTTATCCGGCTTTTCCGCAATCAGAGGAGACAAGTGTCAATATTGACTGGAACTTGATGGCTATTGGCCCTACTGCAGGATTCTGCCAGAAAGCAAAAAGGTCATTCGGCTTCACACCGGGTATTCCATTTTAAGGTAAGGGTATCTCCAGGCTCAAGTCCCAGCATTTCAGATGCAGCGCCACGGTTCAAAGCAAGTTCATAGTACCCCTGACTACCGGCGATAAGCCCCGTAGCCCCGGTTTCCAGCTCTGCATAGCAGGATACCCGCTTCACACAGCTGGCGTCATTGCCGGAAAGAAGCTGCTCTTCCGGTATGGACATACGCTCTGGGAGATGCTGACGATCAGGAATGTTAAGTACCAGATTACCGAACCTGTCCTTGTGCAGTACGGTTACATCAACGCCATCTGATTTCCATTGCGGCTTATTGATTCCAAGGCGGACAATCTCGCGCAGAGGAAGTTTTGGGCCAAGCGATTCCAGCAACGTTCCACAAGCTATTTCTGCTGCGATGGGAGCAAACAGGTCACGCCCATGAAAAGTAGCCGAACTGTGCATTCTTCCGGCAGTTTCACTAAGATCGGTTACAATCATTGTTCCGCCGAACTTATCTTCCGCCAGTTCAATAATACCGTTATCCGGCGCAATAACCGTACGGCTTCCGAATTCGGCGCCGATCAAACGCCGCGCACTTCCAACTCCGGGATCAACAACAGTCATGAAAACCGTATCTTCAGGAAAATGCTCCATGGCCGCAGCCAGAAAGAAAGCTCCCTGTGAAATACAGAAAGGCTCAACTCCATGGCTTACATCAATTATGCGCGAATCAGGAGCATTGGAAGCCAACACTCCTTTCACCTGTCCTACATAGGGATCATCAAGCCCGAAATCCGTTAAAAGCGCGATAGGTCTGCTCATTTAACTACCTCGGCACGGAAAAACCTTTTCCGAGCACGCTGAATGTTGATTCGATGATAACAAATGCATGTGGATCTATAGTCATGATTGTAGCTTCAAGTCGCTTAAGCCTGAAAGAATCGACCACGGTCATAATAACCGTCTTTTCCTCCCCGGTATACCCCCCTCTGGCATTGAGGAGAGTCGTCCCCCGGCCGAGCTTGGTCATGATTGCCCCGGAAACGTCCTGAGGGTGGTTGGTGATTATAAGTACCATCTTTCGCTGGTTGAACATCCTTTGAACAGCATCAATAGCTGCAGCGGAAACATATATCATTGCAAGAGAATACAAAACCTCATCCAGATCAAGCCAGAGCCCCCCCGTACCCAGTACAACAGCGTTAAACCCCATGGAAAACTGGCCGACCTTGATACCAAGCTTTTCACGGGCCAGTACCTGAAGAACACCAAGGCCCCCGGAGGATCCAAGAGACCTCAGGCATAACCCAGAACCAAGCCCGAGAATAACTCCACCGGCGATTACGGCAAGCCATTTGTCATTAAAGGGTATTGTCCATGGGACCAGCTCTATGAAAAGACTGAGTGTGAGCATCCCGTAAAGACTGTACCAGAAGAATCTCCTGCTGATGAAAAACCAGCCCACAATAAAAACAGGAATATTAAGCACAAGAACCCATAGTCCAGATGAGAGCTGTGGGAAAACATAATACGCCAGCAAAGCCAGACCGGAAATACCACTTGGTAAAAAGGCATTTGGGATAATTACAGCCTTTATAGCTAGGGCTGTTAAAAATGACCCGACACCTAACAGGCCAAGATTCCATGGTATTGTATAGCTTATTTGCTGAAAACGGTTGACGACTGCATCCATTTCCTTTTCTCCTTTGTATGAAGCTATATTTTGCTGTATTAATGGAAATGGCAATGATGATTTGCAGTTTTCAGACAAATAAGCTCAAATTTTACGCTTCAATATACATTTTGGGGCCCATAATGAGTACTTGGAAGCCGCAACGAAAGATGATAAGCGAAGCTTGCGCAAAGCTACGAACAGCCCTCAGGTGATATGAAAATCAGACAGAAAGGGCTGCCTATCATAATTCCATAAGGAGATTTCATCCGAAATGAAAGCTAAACAACACCTCGAAAAAGTTCTCGGTTCCATTCTCGAAACCAAGGGTTGGGAATGGCCTGAAAAGGCGGTTATTGAGCCTCCCAAGGACAAGAAATTCGGCGACATGTCCGCTAACATTGCTATGATGCTTTCCAAGCAGGCAAAGATGAATCCGCGAGCCATTGCTGAAGAGATCAAGAACGAGCTCGCAGGCGATAAATATATTGAACAGGTTGATATTGCAGGCCCCGGATTCCTTAACTTCACCTTTTCCAGTTCTTTTTGGCAGGACCTTATTCCTGTTGTGCTGGAAAAAGGTGCGGACTATGGCCGCAGTGAAATAGGCAAGGGCACAAGGGTTCAGGTTGAATACGTTTCCGCAAACCCCACCGGCCCCCTGCACATCGGCCATGGCCGCGGAGCCGCCATCGGTGACTGCCTCGTGCGTATCCTTGACTTCACCGGCTTTGATGTTGAAGCTGAATACTATGTTAACGATGCAGGCCGCCAGATGCTTATTCTCGGTAACTCCATCTGGGTCCGTCTCCAGCAGTCTCAGGGCCGCGATATTGCCGATCCTGAAGATTTCTACAAAGGTGAATACATCAAGGATCTCGCTGCCGAAGTTCTTGAGCGTAATCCCGGCATCCTTGAAATGGATGAAAATGAAGCTGTTGCCATCTGCCGCGAGTACGGAAAAGATGAGATTCTTGAAGGAATCAAGAAAGACCTTGCAGCCTTTGATGTGCGCCATGATGTTTGGTTCTCTGAAAAAAGCCTTGTTACAGCCGGCAAAGTGGAAGAAACTTTCGCCGATCTCAAAGATCGCGGCATGGCCTACGAGCAAGACGGAGCACTCTGGTTCAAATCCACCGAACTTGGGGATGACAAAGACCGTGTTCTGCGCAAGTCCAACGGAGATCTGACTTATTTTGCATCCGACATCGCTTATCACGATGACAAATACAAACGCGGATTCGACCTTGTTGTTGATATCTGGGGTGCTGACCACCACGGTTATATTCCCCGCATGCAGGCAGCTGTTGAAGCTCTTGGCAAGAAAGGCCAGCTTGATGTTATCCTCGTCCAGCTTGTTAACCTGCTGCGCGGCGGAGAACAGATTGCAATGTCCACCCGTGCAGGTGAATTCGAAACTCTTGAAGACGTTGTCAATGAAGTTGGCCGCGATGCGTCCCGCTTCATGTTCCTGTCCCGCAAGAGTGACAGCCACCTCGACTTCGACCTTGATCTGGTAAAACAGAAAACCATGGACAACCCGGTCTACTACGTTCAGTACGCCCACGCGCGTATCTGCTCTGTAGTTCGCAAGGCATCAGAACAGGGTATAAACGTACCCTCCACTGACTCAGCCAACCTTTCCTGCCTGACCAATGCTGAAGAACTGGATCTCATGAAGCTTATGGACCAGTTTGCTGATGTTGCTGAAAATGCTGGTCGGAACATGAGTCCGCACATTATCAGCTTCTACCTGCGCGATCTGGCCAGTGCACTGCACAGGTTCTATTCAATGCACCACATTCTCTCTGCAGAAGAAGAGGTTATCGGTGCAAGACTGGTTCTGCTCAGATCCGTTGCCCAGACTCTGGATAACGGCCTGAAACTGCTTGGCGTTTCTGCTCCTGAACGAATGTAATCAACCTACCGGAGATCGTAATGGCTGCTCCCAAAGGCAAGAAGAAGCCCGTTGCTAACCAGGAAAAAACCTACACTTTCACTTTCACAGTCCCGGAAATGATAGGACTGTGCGCAGGAAGTGTTGCCGCCCTGTGCGCTTTCTTTGTGCTGGGCATTCTGCTGGGTAGAGGGTATCAGCCGGAAAAAGATGTGCCAGAGCTGGCGATGATGATGCCCAGCCAGTCCCACAACGGCTCAGGAGAAATTAAGGGCGGAGTACTCAAACCGGAAGAGCTGGACTATATTGACCGCCTGAAAAAAAAGCCTGAATCAGCTGTCCGTCAGGATGATGAAAAGGAACAGGCCGCAAAAGAGACTGAGAAGAGCACAACTGAAAAACCGGCAACTCCTGCGCCTGCTCCGGCCAAGGAAGCCCCGGCTGTTGTTGAAAAAACACCTCAGCCTGAAGAAGAGCCTGAAGTACAGGTTGAGATCGACACTCCTGAAGAAAATGTCAAACCGACCTACAACTACATTTATCAGGCAGCGTCATTTGGTGTGGAAAGCAGAGCTGATGAATTCAGTGCCAAGCTTATTGCCAGCGGCCTTAATTCTTACGTGGAGCCGGGTAAAAGCGGTACCCGCACTTGGTACAGGGTATTCGTACGCCATACCGGAACACCGGATTCCACTGAAAGCATGAAACAGCTTCTCCTGAAATTCGGCATCAAGAAACCCCTGCTTAAAAGCAAGCTACCAGTTTCATGATGTAATTCCCACTTTCCAGGTTTACATAAACCAATCCCCGAAAGCTCACTGCTTTCGGGGATTTTTATTTACATAAGAAAACATCATGCCGATCCATTAAAACAAGCGAATCAATCTCAATAAGATCCACAGATAAATGGGCAGACATGATGTTCTGAGTCGGAATCCCAATAAAGAAACCCCTGACACCCTCCCGATTGATGTCTTGCATATCTAATCGGCTTCTATACCCTGCAACTTTACATCCCTTAAAAACTCTTCGTCAGCTTTACTTGCAAAAATGCGGGGATGCTATGTATGGTCACTTCAATTAGACGACAATTAATAAACCGGGGGAGATCTGAATTGAGAAAACAGCTTTCATTATTCACCGTCACAATACTTATCCTCCTGAACTGCCTTCCGGCAATTGCCGGGAACGAAACGGCGGCTAAAGAAGATATTATAGCGGCTGACAATTCTCTACTATTGCTCAAGGAAGGCAACCTGCGCTTTGTCAAAGGAACCAGTGTCTATCCGAACCAGACATCACATCAGCGAAAAGTTCTGGCCCTAAAAGGACAACAGCCTTTTGCCACAGTCATAAGCAGTTCTGATTCACGAGTGGACCCGGTTCTTATATTTGACCGGGGACTTGGTGACCTTTTCATTATTCGCTCCGCCGGAAATGTAGCTGGAAATGATACGCTTGCCTCTGCTGAATACTCCATGCTGGCCCTTGAAACACCGCTTTTAGTTGTAATGGGTAACACCCGCAGCAACCTGATCAGAGCAGCAGTGGACAATATTGAAATGAAAGGACACATGCTCCAACTGCAGGGCAAGCTTGTTTCGGCAGTAAAAATGACTAAAATTCTCTTCCCCTCTCTTGACGGAGACAGGCTTGTAGATAAAGTTGCTGAGACTAATGTCAGGCAGGTCATGCGTGAAATTTTAACCCGATGTCCGGCTATTCTGGAAAAAATAAGATCCGGTAAATCAAGGATTATGGGTGCAATCTACGATACAGACAGCGGCGCTGTTCGCTGGCTTGGTCCGTAATAAAAAGGAAAAACCGGCAGAGCCAGATGTAGGGATCTGGTTCCACCGGTTTCTCAAATCTTAAGTACCACCCTTCGAGCGGGCCGGAGCCGATCTCCGGCCCGTTCAAAAGTTTTCGGGAGGTTGCGGCTCCCGGAGGGCGCATTCAGGAAGCATCCACTCTTGCCTGACACGCCCATGCAGGGTTTAACCCCGATACTACAATCCGCACTTGCCCATGTAGTCAATGAGGTCGGCAACGCGGCAGGAGTAGCCCCACTCGTTATCGTACCAGGCGTATACTTTGGCAAGGTTTCCGCCCTGTACAACAGTAAAGTCAGCTTCAACAATACCGGAATGGGGGTCGGCAAGGAAGTCACTGGAAACCAGAGGAGCTTCAGAGTAGCCCATGATTCCTTTGAGATCGCCTTCAGCTGCACCCTTGAGAACGGCCTTAAGTTCTTCAGTAGTGGTATCTTTTTCAAGAACAGCAACGAAGTCTACGAGGGAAACTGTGGGTGTTGGCACACGAACAGAGTAACCTTCGAAGCGTCCGGCCATTTCAGGAAGAACCAGAGCAACTGCTTTAGCAGCACCGGTGGAGGTCGGGATCATGTTGCAGGCAGCAGCACGTGCACGACGCAGGTCCTTGTGCGGCTGATCGAGAATACGCTGGTCATTGGTGTAGGCGTGAACTGTGGTCATTACGCCTTTTGCAATGCCGAACTTCTCGTGCATGGTCTTTACGATAGGTGCCAGGCAGTTGGTGGTGCATGATGCGTTGGAGATAATGTTGTGCTTTGCCGGGTCGTAATCAGTGTGGTTAACACCCATTACAACAGTGATGTCTTCTTCCTTGGCGGGTGCGGAGATGACAACTTTTTTTGCGCCGCCTTCAAGGTGCTGTGCGGCAGTGGGGCCGGTACGGAAAATACCGGTAGCTTCTACAACAACATCTACACCGCATTCTCCCCAGGGGATACGTTTGGGATCGCGCTCGGCGAAGTTTTTGATTGTGAAGTCGGAACCGACATACATTGTGTCGCCTTCAACTCTGACTTCAGCAGGAAATTTTCCGTAGTTGGTGTCTCTTGCGAAGAGAGCAGCGTTTGTTTCAATATCGAAAAGGTCGTTGACCGCAACAACTTCAACTGTGTCACGATGTCTTTCCCAGATAGTTTTTACAACCTGACGGCCGATACGGCCGAAACCGTTAATACCTACTTTTACTTTGCTCATTTCTATATCCTCAAAAAAGGGACGGGCTAGTCATCAACCCGGTAAATGTAATCGTTTGCCAGTTCACTTGCGCGCTTAAGGGCGGAGTACATACGGGCATTTTCAAGAGCGAGACCGGAAAGGTCGGCAACGCACTTCAGGAAGTCCAATTCCTCTTCGGTAAATTCACGTTCTACAGCGGAGTATACGCGCAGAACACCAATGACCTTTTCACCACGAGCGGTGAGAGGAAGAACAACAAGGGAAACAAGACCTTCTTTTGCAGCTTCTTCGGGATACTGGAAGCGGTCATCACTGCGAACATCTTTGATCGCTACGATTTTACCTTCCAGAACTTCCTGGTCCAGGCGGCTCTTGGCAACTTCAACCGGACCTTTTTTCTCGTAACGAGCTGAAAGTCCGAAGGAAGCATCCGCAAGAAGGGTTTCACCCTTACGGTCAAGAAGTCTGATGAAGCAGCCTTTGAGATCCATTTCAGTAGCTACTTTCTCGGCAATATTGTTCAGAACTTTTTCAGGCTCCAGGCTGGAGTTTACAGCTCTGGTAATTTCAAAAATCGCCTTGTAGAGTCTGGTTGCACCCATTTCTCATACCTGCCTTTTTTGTGTTTATTTAAAGTGAGGACCCTCCACTCCAGGTCCCTAATTTCCAGCCTTATATCCCTTTCAGGTTACTTGGAATCTAACAGATAAAAAAAAATTTTGCATGCAAAAAATGACCACTTTCCAACATTTTTTAAAATAATGCCGCTAAACCTTGTTCGTTTCTGAACATTTTTTTCGGTTTCGACTTCAAAAACACACGGCAATATTATATAAAAAATACAAACAGACAAAGAGAAAAATAGATATATTTTTTACTTCAAAAACAGCAACTTGTGCTTAAGGGACAATATTACCAATACTATATCACAAGATAGTTAAAATTAACCATCTAAAATTGATCAAGAATTGAAAATATATTCCTTATGACATGAAAGAGACTGGAATATTTGACATGATTTTATCTAAAAGGAGAGATTTGAAAGACTCGATGAAATTAATGATTTTTTTGCTTCAATGACATTATATGATCCATGAAAGACCCGACTTTTCGCTCCAGAACACCATAAAGCTCGTCGATATCTTCTCCAGCCTTATCATGACCAGCTTTTTCAAGTTTCATGCTGGCATAATAGGCTCCGGTCTTGCCGAAATTACCGAGCATGCTCTTAAGCGCATGTGACTCAAGCTCGATAAATGAAAAATACCTCCCGCTCACGGCATCACAGATCTTTTCCATTCTGCCCGGCAGCTCCATCTTAAGAATATCAGCCATCTGGAAAAAAAATTCTTCGTCATCGTTAAAACGGGAAACGAGCTTTTCAAAAGTAGGGGTTTCTTCCCCTACAGGGTTATCCCCGTTATTTGCGGCAAAGAACGGGATATTTTTCTGTTCTGATTTTCCAGGATAATCTGTGGTGTATTGTTCGAGAGTTGCAAATAACGCTTTCCAGTCAATGGGCTTTGAAATGTAATCGTCCATTCCGGCCTCAAGACACACCTCTGCATCACCTTTTAGAGCATGGGCTGTCATGGCCAGAATCGGAGTTGGCTTAAGACCGTGTTTCTTCTCGTAAGCCCTGATATGGCCGGTTGATTCTAGACCATCCATAACCGGCATCTGAAGATCCATAAGAATCAGATCAAAATCACCAGATATAAATTCATCAAAACCTTCGTGCCCATTTTCAGCAATTGTAAGCTTGTGTCCCCACCCTTCAATCATATATCTGGCTACATTCTGATTGAGTGGAGTATCCTCAACCAGCAGTATTTTCATAGGAGAAGAACTGACTAAAACACTTACTTTGCTTCGCTCAGGGCCGCTTAGAAGGACCGAATCTTCTGAAATAGCCTGCATTACGGATGAAAAAAGATCTGATGATGTAATGGGCTTGTACAAGAATGAATTAGCCTGCAGGTCCCCTTCATCAAAATCAAAATTACCACCCCCGCCAAGCATAATTACAAGGGCCCCCTTGTCGGAAGAAGGCTGAACAACTGTACGGAAAAAAATATCCCTATCTCCTCCAGGAAGCTCAAGATCACTGATCACAACCCGGTATGGTTCATTATTGTTCACAGCCTTTTCGAATTTAAACAAGCCAATTGCGGATGAATCACATTCTTCAACATCAGCGCCCCAACTTTCAAGTATCTCAGCAACAATACTGCGGCTTGTTCTGTTCTTATCGGCAACAAGTACACGTACTCCTGCCATCTCTTCTCGGCCAAGCGTTAACATCTCTCCATCATTGTCCTTAAATACCCGCAAGGGCAACATAAATCTAAAAGTGCTGCCCTGCCCAAGCTTACTGGTACAGGTTAACTTTCCTCCCATCAGGGATACCAGCTGGGAACTTATACTTAGCCCGAGTCCGGTCCCCCCGCGTGACCGGGTGAGGGAACCGTCTATCTGTTCAAAGGCGTTAAAAACTGATTCTATCTTTTCTTCTGCTATTCCCGGCCCAGTATCATGAATCTGGAAATATAAATCACCTAAATTATGGTCAATTCTCTTGAAGGAAACTTCAACCAGAATCTCACCGAACTCAGTAAACTTAATAGCATTTGATACAATATTTAAAATGACCTGCCTGATCCTGTCGCTGTCTCCTTCAACAATATCCGGCACATCCCTTTCTATCCTGAACATCAGCTCAAGGCCTTTTTCACGGGCCTGAATATAAAGAAGACGCAAACACTCAGCCACAAGTTCCCGGATGTGAACCTGCCCCTTTCCAATAACCAGCTTGTTGGCTTCTATCTTTGAAAAATCAAGAATATCATTCAGAACACTCAATAATGAATAAGAAGTACTTTTTAGCTGCTTTACAAAACGTTCCTGAGTTCCAGTCAGGGAAGTATTCAGCATCACTTCTGCCAGACCGATTATACCATTTAAGGGCGTACGAATCTCATGACTCATATTTGCCAGGAAGATTGATTTTGATTTATTGGCATCCTCGGCTGCCTCAAGGGCAAGCTTTATTTTCTCCTCCGCCTCCTTGCGAACCGTAATATCAATTATGAAACCATCATAATGAGTGATACGACCTATGTGGGGATCAAACCGGGCCTGAATGCTCATGGAACACCAGAAAGTTGATCCATCCTTTCGGCGACGGAGAGTTTCGTAACCTATCAGCCTTCCCTGCTCCATCAACTGCGCATGCACCCACTCGCGCTCATCTGGATCCACATAAACAGTCCGGGCTATAGAACTTACACTTCCTATAAGATCTTCAGGACTTTTGTAGCCGTACATCTTGGCCAGCCGCCTGTTCACGTAAAGATAGCGTCCACCCGGCAAAGACTGAAAGATTCCCACCGGAGCAGCTTCATACAAAACCCGAAGCCTTTCTTCGCTCTCATTCAGAGCAAGTTGAGAGGCTCTAAGCTCAGCCGTTCTTGCCTCAACCCTTTCTTCAAGATCTTCAAGGATTTTTGTCAGACTCAGGTTTGCATCCATTAGCTCAGCGGAACTGAGCTCAAGTGAGCGCTCCAGCATTTTGCGATCAATATCAGCATCGTTATAGGCGTCATTTACTGCCTGCACAAATTTAAGCATGGGCCCGTCCAGACTCTCAACATCTGTATTCAAATGTCTTTTAAGCTGACGTTTCAAAAGATTGTGCAGATCTTTCATAAAACTATTTTTCCCTGAAAACGGTAATGGTCATAGTCTGATTGTGAAGCAGACATTCTCCGGATCCACGCAGCGGGGATAATTCACCATAAGAATAATATCCGGTAACCAAAGACTGCTCGCCAAGTACATTTATGGCCGCTTCAACCTCTTCCTCAACCCTTTGCCCCAGAACAAGTTTACGTCCGACACAGCTGACGAACACGGCAAGTTCAGAATTACCGCCAAAAGCAGATATACTCATTTCAGCTGCACTCTGAACTCCATCAATCAAGCGGTCTTTGTTGGCCTTCATAAATCTTACGTATGTTCCTTCCGGGACATCACCTGCAAAAGTCATGGACTGCTCTTCTTCATTTATCCCTAAAATGGTACGGACCAGTTCACACTGATCAGGGCACCCCACACTCATGCTCAAAGGAAACAGCAATCCCGTAGCGGGAAGGTCTGCAGCAAAATCACCAAGGTACTCTTTATACAATTCAAGAGCCGATTTATTATCAAGTTCGTAAAGAACATTGCCTTCGGATCTTGTAACCAGCCTTTTAGGCCCGAATGAATCCCAGCCGCCTTTGGAACCGCATCCAACTTCCAGACTGTCAGAATAAAAGCCGAGCAGAACTACGCCGTTACGTATAAATCCTTTTTTCCCAAGAACATAGGTTTCGGCAAAATTTGAACCATCACCGGCAAGCCCGCCACTTACAGAAACATTTTCCGGCAATGCTCCGGTTATCCCTTTGGCCAGTTCAGTTCCGTTTACCATCAGCCCATCAGAAAAAACCAGCACATGAACCAGATTTTCAGCTGAGAGTTCAGCGGCAAGACCAGATGCCACAGCCTTGACCTCGTTCTTTTCGGAAAATCTACCGTATACGGCCCGAACCTCTGTCTTTTCAAACTTTACCGCTGTAACCGCCAAAGAATCATCGTAAACCCTGTCTCCATATATCTCACCAGCAGTTGAAGAACCGACCGCAACTGCATGTGGAAAAGCATTTAAAACTTCAGTCAAAAGAGAATCATTTTGTACCGCGCCCCCAGAGCAAAAGACAAAAACAAGGCCGGCATCACCAAGTCCTAATGAATCCAGTCTCCTGTTCCATCCCTTATCCGGGGTCCACACCGCCTGTACTGCTTTCATAACCGCCCCTCCCATGGTCTTATAATTTACCCTCTAGTATTATAACCCCTAGAGCAGATTGTGCAAAGATATTTAAATCACGAAGTGGCCTTGCGTAAGGTTTCCAAAAACCTGGATCGCAGCTTATCCCCCATCAGACCTTTCTTCACAACGGGTAACTTTAGAAATCCCCCGAGCACAGAACGCATGAAATTTTCACTTTTGCTGTTAGGATTATCAAAAATCAAATTCTGTAATGTTCCTCTTTCCAGAGACTGAAGTATAACCCGCTCAAAGCTGTCTTCGGGATGAATAACCCTCTGTTTGCGTTTATCCATAGCCAGAGCCTCAGTTCTGCACTTAAGGGCACACACCCCGCAACCAAGGCATATTGTTTCATCAATTTCAGCGTAACGGATACTTTTTTCACCGGTTTCTGACTCTTTCCTATGAATAGAGATGGCATCAATAGGACATGCTTTGGCGCATAATCCGCACCCGTTACATTTCTCATACTCAACTGTTGCAATAAAGGTGGAAGAAACAAGAACCCCTGGATATCCTGAATATTTGATCCCATTCATCAAGTTGCAGCAACATCCGCAGCAGTGACAGAAAAAACCGGCTTCCTGCTTCACATTGTCAGTTGTAATGGTAAACCCCATTTCCTTTGAGCGAACCATAATGTCATTCATTTCAGACCGGGAAATCTCGCGGGCAAATTTGTTGCGGATCAGAAACCTGGCTGCCTCCCCCATTGATGTACAGGTTTCAAGATCCACGTCGCACCCCTGTTTGCCAAGATGCATCTTCTCGTGGCGACAGGAACATAACCCCACAGCAAAGAGATCCTGCTCGGCAACCAATGCTTCAGCCCTCTCGTAGTCGAGAATCTCCACATGATCCACGTCACGGATTGCTTCTTTGTAAGGCAGGGCACGCATAACTGAGACCTGTTGTCCTTCCCCGAAATTGGCTCTTAAGAACTTTTTGTCCCCGAACATATACTTCTGAAACAGCTCGGCCCATTTCTTTGAATCCAACTCCCCTTGTGTACGCATCATGGAAAACTCGAAAAATCCTATTACAAAGGGGCTGATCATATAGGTGTAATGATCGCCTTCCCACAAATCGCATACCAAGCCCTTTAAACACATCGATTCCAGCATGGGTCTCAAGGAATTCTCATTAATTCCTGTCAATCTGGCAATTCGATCAATTGATGAAGGCCGGTACGGCATCCGTACGATTAGATCAGCCTCGGCCGGAGTATAAAGAGCTTTCAACATTTCATGAAGAGACTGCGACCACGGCATACGCACAGTCGTGTTGTCTACTTTTTCCCCCAGCCTGCGATAAATATCTTTTCCAATTATGTGTCCCATACATTGGAAGTACATTTTAACCGGTCTTATTGGCAAGGATGTATGTCTGCACCAGAAAACTCAAAACTGTTTAAAACAAAAGGCCTGCAGGTGATTCTGCAGGCCTTTATATCAAGCTGCTCCAATGGGCAGGTATATCTGAATGTACAATCTCTACCGCAACAGTATTTACATATTTTCTTTGATCTTTCGTTCAAACTCAGTGCGGTCCTTCCCTACGTAAAAGATGAAAGTGCAGAGCATTACAATCATGCAGCCGATCAGTGCGTCCTTGGCTGCCCCGGAAAGAGCAATAAGGCAGAATGCACAGGCCAGTAGAGCCGATGTGATCTGCAGCCATGCATTCCTTGCGTGAAAACCGTAACGACGCAGAAGATTAAGAGCAGAATAGAAATAGGGAGGCAGGGTCAGCAGAACCGCGATTGAAGCAATATTGCCGAACAGAGACTGGGTATTTCCACCCTTGGAAAGCAGCATCAGAACAACAAGAAGAACACTCATCATGGCCGAGGAAAGAATCAGGCCCATTACAGGTGTGCCATGACTGTTTTTGCGACCGAAAATTTCGGGAAGTGTACCGTCACTTGCTGCTCTTGATCCAGCCTGCGAAACCAGCATCATCCATGAGCCCAGCGAAGCAAGACAGGCAAAGGCCGTAACAGCTGAAACAAGTTTCGGAATATACTGGGCAAAAGGCAGTGAAGCGCAGATATGGCCCATGGCAAGTGAGAAGGGAGCACCTGATGCTGCCATCTTGTCAGCAGGGAACATTCCGGAAATTGCTGTGCAGGAAAGAATATAGACCAGCCCGGCTAACGCTGTTCCTATCATAGTGGAAAGAGGAATGGTCCGCTTGGGATTTTTCACAACAGCTGTGTTAACTGCCGCAGACTCAACCCCTATGAAACTCCAGATACAGAGGATAATTGCAGCTAGAACCGCAGAATCAGGGGTATGTCCTTTAACCAGCCAGTTTGCATTGAACTGCGTTAAATCAAAGTACATCCACCCTGCAGTTCCGGTAACTACAACCGGTACCAACAAGAGTACAACCCCGATAGACACAAGTCGGCCAATCCAATCCGCTCCCAGGATATTGATACCGGTAAAAATCCAGATAAGTGCGATTGAGGTTACCCCGGATGAGACCGGATCCTGAAGGGCCGGAAAAAAAACAGAAAGATAATCAACGCCGGTAATGGCGATAGCGAGGTTTCCGATCCAGTTTGCGTGATAGTAGAGAAGTCCGGACTGGTAACCAAGAATAGGGGCCACCTCGCCGGAATAAGCGATGGGACCACCTTCCTGCGGGTCCTCCATCCCTAACCGAGAATAGACATAAGCCAGCGCCAGTGCTCCGACCAGAGCAACTGCCCAGCCGACAATTGAAATACTGCCAATGGAAGCAAGGTTTGCAGGAAGAAGTGCGATACCGGATCCCATCATGTTACCGGCTACAACTGCCGTACAAGCAACCACACCCATTTTTTTATGATCAGCAGACATGTTTCATATCTCCCTTTTGCCTACGGCAACCAGTTTTTTTCAACAGCCTTGGTCAATTAAATAATAAATTGTCAGAAACTTTTAACAGACCTTCACCGCAAATAAGGGGTAACTTTTATGCAAATTACGAATGCTTCTTTACAGCCCTTGCGTAAAAATAGAGCGGTACGCAGGTAAAGACGAACACCCCTGCAATCAAGAATCCGATATATCCAGCAGAGGCAGCTATACCTTCATCTAAAACAGCTTTGGGCGGTATAAAGCCAAAAGCAAAGACAAAAATGCATGTAACTATAGCCAGTCCTGAAACTATCCAAATACCGACCTTGCCTCCGGGAATGGTATAACCGCGCTTTACTTCCGGTCTTGTGTAGCGAAGACGGATAACCGCTGCGAACATCAACAGGTACATAATCAGATACAATTGCACCGCCAGCGCACTCATTAGCATAAAAGCGCTTGAAACCGTGGGCATAAACAGGATTACGCATGAAACAAGCGCTGAAAGACCGCTCTGAATAATCAGGATATTTGTTGGAATTCCGTACTTATTGATCTTGCTCCAGCTTTTGGGCAGATACCCCTCTGAAGCCACCTCCCTGATCCCCTTTGAAGGACCGACCATCCAGGTAATAACCATGGTCAATGCTCCGTAAGCCATAAGAAAGCATACGACCGGAGTCATGAATTCCATCTTATGAATCTGAAAAAGCTTATCAAAAGCCTGGCAGACTCCGGCACTCAGGCTCACGCCATCAGCCGGGACGACCATGGCAATTGCCAGCGACCCAAGAGCCGAAAGACCTATAATCAAAGCACTCGCAGCAAATATCGCCTTGGGATAGTTTACCGATGGATCCCGAACCTCGTTAACGTGAACCGCTGACATTTCCATACCTGTGAACGAAATCAACATGGCTGCAAGCAGCATAAGCTGCTGCAGATTTTCGATATCCGGCGTCAGTGCAGCCATAGTAAAAGGAATCTGAACCGTCCCACCCGAAATTACATGATCTATGCCAAGAACAATAATCAGGATTCCGGGCACTATGGTTCCAGCGATAGCCCCTGAGGAACTGAAAAAGGCGGACAGCTTCATATCGCGAAAGTTCAGGAAAGTCGCCAGCCACAAAGCAATCTGAATTACCGCCACAATAAACCATTTATTCGATGCAAGGCCGGGGTCAAAGGTATATGCAATGGCTGAGGCTCCGAAGGCCAGTACAGCAGGGAACCAGGGCAGGTTTTCAACCCACTGCATAAAGATGGCCACAAAGCCCCATCTGGGACCGAACGCCTCTTTCACCCACAAATAAACCCCGCCCTCATCATCCCATCCGGAAGCAAGCTCTGCAGCAACCAGAGCTGACGGAATAAAAAAACATATCGAACCAAGAGCAAGATAAAAGATAAGCCCCCAACCGTATTCAGCCAGCCCAGGCAAAGCACGCAGCGACAGAATAGCCGCCACGTTAATCATCATCAGTGTGAAAACCGACAACTTGGTCTTTGATTTTGATTCGCTCACATTCATGCCTCCGGCGGATCTTTGAATACCGTAGAACCAGTTTACAAGTTATCCGGACTCTCCAGAATTAATTACAAAGCTCAGCCGTTACGTAATATTATCTTTTTCTAAGGATTAATTTAAATGTCATGAAAAGAAATCCGTGCTTATTAAAGATCAACCATTGAGACCCCGGTTAATGAATTTTGCAGATAAAAAGGTCAGGGGATTAAGTAGATTTCCCCTGACCCTGTCGCAAAGTCATAAATTATTTTTTAACACACATGGTCTTGAAGTATTTCTTGCCATCACGTTCAATGCGTTCAACACCGTGGATATCACTTTCATATCCGGGGAAGACATTTTCGAAATCCTGTCGCGCTTTCAGGTAATCGAAAATAGGCTGGGCCTTCTTGTTCAAAACCTCACCACCCATTATTACTGGTATTCCGGGTGGATAAGGAACAATCATAACAGCCGGAATACGTCCTTTCATATCGCTTAATTCAACGTACTCAACATTCTTGCGAACAACAGCGTGATAGGCATCAGCAGGCTTCATAGCCTGATCAGGAATGACCTGAAAGGCTGCCTGCATTTTATCAAGCAGTTTATGCTTTTTGTAATAGTTGTGAACTTCATTGCAGTGATCCTTAATACCTACTCCGCTGTAGGTTTCAGGATAGTCTTCTACCAGATCAGGCTGAACAATATTCAAAGGTGCATTCGAATCATAAAGTTCCTTGAAATTGAGAAGACCGGCCAGAAGCGACCCCTGTTTAGCAGAAGTAGTTCCCATTGAGTTTAGCATCAGGAATGAATAGTAGTCGGTCTTTTCGCAGACAATACCGTGATTGATCAGGTAGTTGGTAACTATAGAAGCCGGGATCCCCTCGTCCTCCATTGTTCCATCTTCCTGAAGACCGGGGGTAGTAAAGGTCAGCTTGATGGGATCAAGCATGGCATATTCATCTTCAATATCATTGAATCCGTGCCAGTTATCCTTTGAACTGAACACCCATGGATGCTGGTTTTCACAAAGATATTCAGTGGCAACATGCTCAAAATCCATAATTTCGCCATCAACGTTAACCTTTCTCGGTTGCCACATCTCAAAGAACCATTCTCCCTTATCATTCATTTCACGCGCGATAAGAGATACTTTTTTGCGCAGGTTAACTGCCTCATTTATGGTTTCATGCATAAGGATTTCGCCGCTGTCGTCCATCATCTTGGTTGCCACATCCAGCGAAGCAATCATGCTGTACTGCGGTGATGTGGAACCATGCATCATGTATGATTCATTCAATTCATCACGGTCTATTTCCACATGACTTCCGTTACGGACATGAAGCATGGATGCCTGCGAAAAAGCTGTCAGCAGCTTATGGGTTGAATGAGAGCAGAAAATTGGAGGATGGTTTTCATTAAGATCGTCATCCGCCATTCCGAAGTGATTTTCATACATGGGGTGAAATCGTGCATAAGCATACCATGCCTCATCAAAATGCAGGTTTTCCACGCTCTTTTGCAGCTGCTGTTTGATATTGATGACATTATAACAAACGCCATCATAGGTAGAGTTTGTCAAAGCTGACATCCTAACACTCTGATTCTTGAGTTCCTCGGGAATGAGTTTATTTCCCTTCACCTTGGACTTAATGGATTCCTCTGAAAATTCAGAAAGACGGCAAGGTCCTATAATTCCCCGTTTATTTCTGCGGGGAACCATGTAGACAGGGTAGGCATCAGTAATGACCATGGCGTAGTTGAGAGACTTATGGCAGTTGCGGTCTACAAAAGCGATGTCATCACGAACAAGCTGACTGCGCCAGATAATCTGGTTAACGTTGGATGTTCCGTTCAGTACATAAAAAGTATGGTCAGCCCCGAAAACACGGGCAGAGTTGTTTTCCGCATCACCTACAACACCGCTATGGTCGAGAAGTGATCCCAGCTCCGGAACAGAGATTGAGAGGTCGGAGCGGAAGACATTTTCACCGTAAAACTTATGCATGGCCACCCCGGCCGGACTTTTTAGAAAACCTTCTCCGCCCATGTGCCCCGGTGTATGCCATGCATATTTGTAGGCCCGTGAATATTTGACCATCTCCCCAAAAAATGTCGGGTATACTGAACGAACGTATTCAACAAGTCGCGTTTCAATTCGTCCAGCTACAAACTCGGATGTGTCAGCTGTTTTCCATAGAAATTCATTTATCTTACCAAGAACAGCAGTTGGAATTTTCTCCAGAGCCAGCCTGTCGGTGAGCAGAAAAATTGGAATTTTTTTATTCCTGCTGATAATTGCATCAAGAAGTAATTCCGGCTCAAATTCTTCTCCTGACTTTTCTCCTTTTATATCCCAGTCAATAACAACAGCACCAAAGTCAGCCCGGGAAATAAAGACTTCAATAGCATCTTCATAACTGTAAGACGGATGAACTGAGCATTCTTGTTCACCTATAAGTTCTTCTTCGAGTTCACGTAGTCTTAATCCTTCATCTGTAGGTGCTTCAAACTGGCCGGATACAATAAGAACAGGCCACTTATGCTTTGTAATCTTCATCCAGGAATCTCCTAATCTATTCAATAGAGTTGACTTATTTAACAGGCTCCATCAGATACTAGCAGTACATCATTTTAGATTTTCGATCTATAAAGTCATTGTCGATAACAAATTACTTTCAAGTAACAACAGCTGAAAAAGTTATGCCCTCATGACTTCTCATGAGGGCATAACCATCAGGGGATAATAATATTTGTTAAAACTTTTCAAAGTCCTGATCATCAGCTCCCATATCGAGAGCCAAACCGTCAAAATCAGAAGCTTCGGACTTTGTCGGCTTCGAATCATACGAAGGGGTGGGAGCATGAATAACCGGTTCTTGACGGGTAGAGGAATGTGGAAGAGCCTTTGGTCTAAAGTGTCTTATTCCACCGTGACCATTTACTTTAAAGAAGGACATAGTGCTTTCCAACTGCTGGCTTTGAGCTGAAAGCTCTTCACTGGTGGAGGCCATTTCTTCAGATGCAGAAGCATTCTGCTGAATTACCGAATCTAACTGGGAAATAGCCTTGCTTATCTGATCTGCACCAGAATTCTGTTCAGCACTTGCAGAGGATATTTCCTGAACCAGTTCTGCTGTCTTCTGAATATTCGGCACCAGCTTTTCAAGCATCTCTCCCGCTTTTTCAGCCACACTGACTGTTGTTGAAGAAAGTTCACTGATTTCACCGGCCGCATTGCCGCTTCGTTCTGCAAGTTTGCGAACTTCAGCCGCAACCACAGCAAACCCCTTACCATGCTCTCCTGCCCGGGCAGCTTCAATTGCTGCGTTAAGTGCCAGCAGGTTGGTCTGGCGCGCAATTTCTTCAATAATTGATATTTTCTCAGCAATATTCTTCATTGCCGAAACAGCTTCATTTACCGCTGCACCACTCTCGCGGGCGTCTTCAGCTGACTTGATAGCAATATTTTCAGTAGTCTGTGCATTGTTGGTATTCTGCTGAATATTACTGGCCATCTGCTCAATGGAAGCAGAAACCTCTTCAATAGAGGCAGCCTGCTCGGTTGCCCCCTGCGAAAGCCCTTCAGCAGAAGCTGAAAGCTGGGTACTTCCTGAAGCAACGTTGGTTGATCCCTCACGTACATCAGAAACAACCTGAGTTAGCTGCATGGCCATATCTTTCATATTACCGTAAACTCCGGTAGCAGGCTCATTGAATTTAAGATCAAGATCACCACTTGCAATACTCCGGGCGACAACGGCTATCTCTGCAGGATCACTCCCAAGTTGTCTGCTAACCGTTCTGATAATGTAAAGAGCCGTCATCACCCCTACAGCAAGGGCAATAATGCTGATAACAATGGCCATTGTTATCGCCTGATCATTAGCAGCCTGTAATTGAGGTCCGAGAATCTCCTGGTCCGCCAGTACCGAAAGCTTTACATCTTCTATATCCTGCGCAATTTCAGGCCCGAGTACATCCAGTTTATTTATAATCACATTATTGCGGGTGAATATGATCTTAGACAGGCTGTCAAAGGAAGCAACATACTTTTCTTTAAGACCAATAATCTCTGCCAGCAGCTTACGTCTCTCAGGGTTTTGAAGATTCCGGTCAAGTTCTTCAAAAATCTTATCAAGAGCCAACATTTCAGAATGAACCCTATCCACTGATCCCTGAGAGTTATCATCTAGAAATTTAGCTACATAAAGACGTCCCAGCAACAGATTGCGCATTGCATGGCCGACTTGTACCGCCGCTTCCATATCGTTATCACGCTCAGCAGTTTCCAGGATACGTGTCAATTTACTTTCCATCTGCCCGCCGATTGGGCCGAGCGCATCGTTGACATAATGGTTCCGCTCTCCACGGAATTTAATTACCTCATCAAAAGCTTTTCCATAGGCAGAAACACGTTCATTTGCGGCAGAAATAAGCCTGGCTCTTTCCGGTTTTTTAATTTCCTGCATGGCTTCACTTAAAAAGCCGCTCATTTTCTTGTAATAATCGTTATAGTGCTTCAATTCTTCATTTTTTCCAGTAATGATGAAATCTTTAACATTCATCCGCACCATGAGCATATTCGCCTGTAGTCTACCACTCAAATTGGTATCACGGGCAAGTCCACGATATTGAGTAAATCCTTCATTTGCATTTTCAAGTGCCCAGAAAGAAATTGCCGCCAATATCAGCAACAAACCCAGCACCGAACCAAAACCAACCATAAGCTTGGCCGAAAGTTTCATTTTACCCCCCTGGAAATCAATTTTCGTGTACAGGTGACAAAAACGGTTTAATTACAATACACCTATTATTTGTTTTTTTAAAATAATTTTTTAATAAAATTGGAGGCTAACTAATAAAAATAACCAATAAAAGATAGTTCAATAAAAAAAGGCCTCTGCAGTTAGCAGAAGCCTTTTATGGATTTAGTCTATATTTTAGCTAAACAGTAATAATCTTTTCATTCTGTTTTAGAATCCTGGTGAGCGGGTCACCCCAATATATCACTTCAATACACTGAGATTCAAGCTGACTGACAACTCCATACAGCTCAGCACAACGTCTACATGAAGTTACATTCACCCCTGATTCGGAAACTTGGGAAACCAATTGCTGAATTTTATTACTTTCTGCAGTCAGCTTAACAGTGGGCCCCCATATAATGAGTGTCACTTCTTCCCACCAGCCATGCAGCTTCGAATTTTCAGCATACATAAAAACCATTTTCTCAGCAGTTTCTAGATCAGCACTTGTCCAAAGCATGTAGAGATGATTCTTTTCAGACATCAGAAAGACTCCTATCTTATATTCAATTTGAAGATAAAGCCTTAATACAGCTAAGCGGAATGGGAAGACATCATCAGAAACAACGAAAAAGCCCTCATGATTTCTCATGAGGGCCATCTATAGCAACCTGGTGCCGAGGGACAGAATTGAACTGCCGACACGGGGATTTTCAGTCCCCTGCTCTACCGACTGAGCTACCTCGGCGCCGGAAGTGATTAACTACGCATAACGGTGTTCGATGTCAACACTTTTTGCAAATTAATAAAATAATAATTCAAAGAGAACTAAAATTTTAAACCTGCTTATTTTTCGGTTGTACAAAGAACAAAAAAAAGCGCCCTCAAGATCCGGTCAAGAGGGCGATTTATGGCGAGTGGTGCCGAGGGACAGAATTGAACTGCCGACACGGGGATTTTCAGTCCCCTGCTCTACCGACTGAGCTACCTCGGCGCCGCTGAGGAGAGATAACTATCTAAACCTTCTCTCCTTGGCAAGCTTTTTTTTAACTTTTTTAATTTTTTTTCAATCCCATCTTCTCTAGATGCTCTTTGGAAACCAACTCCCGTATTCTACGGGCATACTCTGTCTTAAGATTTTCAAGATACTCGGGATCAGTCTTTCCCTTCCAGGTGGTTACTTCATGATAACGCTTGGGAATTTTGACTGATTCGGGGTCATATCCGGTATCAAAGCGCACTTTCCAGCGCATTGCCCTGATCCGCTCACCTATTTCATCCATATTTTCCGCTATTTCAGGATATCCCACAGACTTAAGGCACTCACTCAATTGTTCATCACTGTAAACACCGCGTCCGAAAAGACAGGAAACCATGGAAGTGAGAAAAGCCCTCCCGGATTCATCTTTGATCAAAAAATCACAGACACCCTGAATGTCTTTGGAATCATTTTTCTGATCCCAGGAATAGCCTCCCGAATCAAGGTGGGAATGCCTGAATCCTAGCCCCTCTGCCACATAGAATGTTTCCCCGGTTGCATAGCCGGCCATCTCCTGACCAAGTACGCACGCAAAATCCTCTCCGCCATACCTGGCAGCAGCCACAAGGCTGCCTTTACCAAGTGCACGGTAAAAATCGTTTTCCGCCTCACCAAGATAATAGACAGCCTTTTTATAACTATCAGCATTACCGAATGAAAGTGGAACAATTGTTTCCGCCTCAGTTACCAGCCCCTTTTCAAAAGCCTCCGTAGCCCAGGCTAAAGCAACACCTCCGGACATCACATCCAGTCCGGCCTTTTCCACCTCATCCATTATTCCAAGCACCTGAAAGGCGTCAGTTACCCCGAGCATTGAACCTGTGGCAAAGATAGGTTCATAGTCATAAGCAACCTGACGATATAGATACTGGTTCTGAGCCATGAATTTTTCACGAACAAAACCGATATGAATGCATCCAACCGGACACCCGGCGCAGGCAGCATTACGCAGCAGAGTATCATCAGCAAACTTTTCACCGGTAATACCGGTGATTTCCTCATCCTTTGTAGCCTG
This sequence comes from Maridesulfovibrio sp., assembly GCA_963676495.2. Taxonomy (GTDB): domain Bacteria; phylum Desulfobacterota; class Desulfovibrionia; order Desulfovibrionales; family Desulfovibrionaceae; genus Maridesulfovibrio. The sequence goes on from CAXXRF010000003.1 coordinate 1,992,651, forward strand.
TAAATTTCTCCAGGGAAGAGACTTAAGTTCATTAAGGGCATTGAGGTTGGCTGCTGTTCCGAGGTTATGATACTTGCTCATCATGTCGGTAGCAGTCATTTTCTCGTATACCTGCTTGTATACCTTGGAATATTCCTTGTTTTCAGGAAGCGCAAAAGAACCGTCTCCCTGTATGACTATCCCTTTAAGATTCTTCGCTCCCATCACTGCGCCGGACCCAAGCCTGCCGAAATGACGATAGGTGTCGGCATTAATACAGGCCATCCCGGATAAATTTTCTCCTGCAGGCCCGATGCGGAGAATGCTGCGATGACCGGCCCCGGGAAACATGCGGCGCAGAATCTTACCGGTTTTAAATACATCCTTCCCGGCCAGAAACTGTACATCTTTAAGTTCCAAATGCTTCATCCCAATGGAAAGACAGGATAAACGTTTTGCACGTCCCCTGATTACCAGAGCATCATAGTCAGCAAAGCGTATTGCCAGAGCCGAGCGGCCACCTGCATGACTTTCGGCAAACTGATCGTGATATGGAGATTTAAAAGAGCATACAGTCTTACTCATCAATGGGAAAAGTCCGGTCAAAGCACCAATGGAAAAAATCAAAGGCTGCTCAGGGTCATCCCAAGGTCGGTCTGCATGGCCATACTGATCAAACAGTATAGCTCCAAGACCGCTGCCTCCGGCAAATTCATTACGTCCTTCAACTTTTGCAACACTTCCCTTTCCAGTAGAAAGGTCCACAAGAAGAACCCTGAAATAATCACGAATCATTATGAGTCCTCCTGCGCCTGTTTTTCTGAAGAATCCACCATTTCCAAACATTCGTGAGGACAAAAATCCACACATCGCCCGCAATGTATACAAACATAAGGCCTGTCTTTGAGATCAAGATAAATAGCTCCTACCGGGCAGGCCTGAGCACATTTACCGCATCTTATACAGACATCTTTCTTGTGAATTACCCCGCCGCCTTTCTTGCGTGGCTGCATTGCACCTGTGGGACAGGCTTCAGCACAAGGGGCAGGAGAACAGGCCAGACAGACTTTGGCCTCAAAACCAGTGGAAAGCCCTCCGGAAGAGGCAATCCTGATGCCGGCAGTGTTCCAAGATAAAAGCTTATGCACAAGACGGGCACAGGCAAAGGAACATGAATGGCATCCAATACAGCGTTCCATACGGGAAGCGGTCAAAGTTTTCATCTAAAACTCCGGTAAACAATATTCATATTAAATTTGAACCAAATTTCCTGATCAAACTGTAACAGTCTTCGCAAAAGCTAATATCTGTCACAACTGCAAAGCTTTAAATTAACATGTCCTAAAGAAATAAAAAATAAAAATCGGTAAAATTAATGCTGCAATTATGAAAAACATCATTGATTATAGGATATAAAACTACTGTAATATATTATTTACACCAAAACTTTATTCATCCAAAAATGACATATATCAGCTTTAAATCATCATAAGATCAGCCGGACAACTTGACGAACAATGCTTTGGACCTACCTTTTAAGTATCAGGTTTTGTTATTGCGACCATTAAGGCCGCGTTTCCATATTTAATTCAGGATAAATGGAGGCGGTTATGAATATTAGCAGTTCAGAATTAAGAAATAAGATTCTGGCCCTTTACCCGGAAATCGAGAAGTTCGATATGGAACTTGTGACTGAATTCAGTGACGAAAAGGGCTCATGGATTATCACCCTGGTGAAGAATGGTGAGACTCTGTTCACCCATCTGGAAAACGACGATGCATTGGAGTGCATTGAAGGACAAAAGTGCTTCTATCTGGAAAACCAGATTATGGGTTTCATGGATGCATACTGCAACTCGTCAAATGCCTGCAGTGTTTAAAATTGATATTGTTGCTTAAGCAGAAACAAAAATCCGCCCCGGAAAATATCTTCCAGGGCGGTTTTTTTAATGCATGAGTGAGCAGACTAAACTGCTATTTAACGGCTTCTGCCTGCTCAAGATTACCGATTCCCTTACCAACATACTCTTTGCCTTTGAGGTTGGCAGCAAGAAGCTTGGTCAGAACTCCTTTAGGGCCCAGTTCCATAAAATTACGGGCTCCATCAGCATACTGGTTGGCAATGATCTCAATCCAGCGCACGGAAGATGTCATCTGGGAAGACATAATTTTTTTGATCTCATCAGGGTTGGATTCCGGAGCTGCGGTAGCATTGAAATATACAGGAAATGCCGGGGAACTCCAGTTCAGCTTTCCAAGATAAGCGGAAAATTCATCAGCAGCGTCCTTAATCAAAGGACTGTGAAAAGCACCACTTACCGGGAGAGGAATAGCACGGCCTTTTTTCTCCTTAATTACGGTACCTGCAGCATCAATGGCTGCCTTTTCGCCGCTGATTACATACTGTGCAGGAGAGTTGTAGTTGGCAATACGAAGCTCTTTACCGGATTCATTTATCCCGAATTCTACAGCTTCCTCCACCCCGGACTGGTCCATCTTGAGAACTGCGGCCATGCCGTGATCCTCATTCGCAACCTGAGACATAAGTTTTCCGCGCAGGCAGACTGCTTTGATGGTTTCTTCGGTAGACAAAATTCCGGAAGCACCAAGAGATGCAAATTCACCGAGACTGTGACCAGCTGTGGCGGCAGGCTTCAGACCTTCCTTAAGATAAAGCCAAATGGAAAGATTGACTACTGTGAGCGCAGGCTGAAGCGCATCTGTCTTAGCCATTGCAGCAGCATCACCTTCCCAATAGATTTCACGCAGATCCAGTCCTGATTCTGCTTCTGCAAATTTCCACATGTCCATTGCGGTAGACCATTTTTCTGCCAGATCGCGGCCCATACCGGGCTCTTGAGAACCCTGACCTGGAAAGAGTATAGATAAATCAGACATTTAATTTCTCCTTGATTTTAATGTGCAGGCAAATTTAACAACCTGTGAGTATATGAAATTTTAATAATACATGTTTTTGTTGGAAGCAGGTTATAAAAAACAGATTTAACAACTCAGTTCAAGTTCAATATTTAAATTCGTAACTGTATTTAACGATGAATGGTGATTGTTTTATATTGTACTGACAGACTGGAATAGAATCGAATAATATAATAGTTAAATTATTTTAGAGCAGATCGATCAGCACCAGATAATTCCAGGGGGGAATCATGAGAATTGAACTGGACCGCACCGGAACGGATCAATCCTTTAAAAACATAATTTCAAACATGACTGATGACCCGGATATCAAAGGGATCATCATATTAAGTTGTGATGCAAACGGATATACCCCCAAGGTTATAGACCCTGTCCTTAAGGCATGCCCGGTACCAGTCTCCGGTGGAATATTTCCCAACATTTTGAACGGCCATGAAATTCTTGAAAAAGGAAACCTGGTCATCGGACTTTCAGTGACTCCAGCCATAATTACAGTAAACGGAATGAGTAATCCAAATGCTGATTATGACCGTGCACTATACCAAAAGCTCGAAGAAATTAATTCAACTGAAACCATCTTCGTTCTAGCCGACGGCCTTGCAAGCCGTATTTCTTCATTTATTAACGCGCTGTTCATAAATCTCGGCCTTGAGAACAATATTATAGGAGGAGGAGCCGGTTCTCTTTCCCTCCAGAGAAAACCCAACCTTTTAAGCAATGCCGGAATGCTTGATGATAGTGCAATTTTGACATTCATTCCCACAGCCAGCAATGTCTGCATCAGTCACGGGTGGTCCCCCATCAAAGGACCATTTAAAGTTACAGAATCCGACCGTAACATTATAAAATCACTGGACTGGATGCCTGCCTTCAATATCTACCGCGAAGCAATAAGAGAACATTCAGGACAATATCTTACCAGAGATAATTTTCCTGAACTTGCCATGTCGTATCCTTTCGGAATTTCGAGAATATGCTGTGAACATATAATCCGTGACCCAGTCAAACTCGATGATGACGGAAACCTGATCTGCGTTGGTGAAATAAGAGAGGGATCATTTGTTGAAATCATGCATGGAAGTGCAGAATCACTCATTGAGGCATCAATGAATATTTCTGCCGTCAACGACAGGATCAACCTTAATGATAATTCACTGGCACTGATGGTAGATTGTATATCGCGAGCACTTTTCATGGAAGACAGATTTGAAGATGAGCTGAAAGCAGTAACTCTTCCGGATATCCCCATGGTGGGGATGCTTTCCTTTGGTGAGATAGCAACCAAATTCAAAGAATCTCTCGAATTTCATAACAAAACAACTGTTCTGACCATTCTGGAGGAAATGTGAGCATAAGAATTCAGGAGCAGGTTCTTTTTGAAATAGCAATGTCTCTGGGCAAAAACCTCGATCTGGATACAATGCTCTCCAGTGCCATGGGCACTTATCTCAGACGGCTATGCTGCATGGGAACCGCAATTTTTCTGAAAGAAAATGAAGATGCCCCATACAGCATTGAATTCAGTATTCCAAGAAAAGCGCATAACAGTACTGTAGCAGCGGTACTGCTGGATAGAATCAATAACAGCGTAACCGACCATGAAATACGAAATTTTAATCAAGAACTTCCACTTCATTTAACTCAGCAGGATAATCATTATTACCTGATGGAACTGCCGAAAGCAGGATTTATAATGATTGAAAAAGGAATTACTCCCATGAGTCGTTCAATGCTGAAATCATTGCATCAGATAAATACCAAGCTGGCTGAATCAATAATCACATGCCAGACCCATCATAAGAACGAAATTCTAAACATGCGCCTGAAAAACCAGATCAAAGGCAGAAAGCATGCTGAGGAAACACTGCTTGAAGAAAGAAAAAAATATCAGATTATTTTCGAGAATTCGCCTATCGGGATTGTCTACTACGATCAGAAGGGAGTTATTAAGGACTGTAATCAGAAATATATTGAAATCATGGGATCAAGCAAAGAAAAACTCATCGGCTTCAATTCGGCCTTATACAGCTCAGAAGGAGTGCGTCAGAAACTGAGCGAAGCCTTGCGGGGAATACCGGTCAAGTTTGAAGGAGAATATACTTCTGCAACAGGAAACCGCACAGCTCACATTCGATCAAATTTTAACCCGGTAATGCTTGGAAGCGAGGAAACTGAAGTCATAGTCACAGTTGAAGAAATCACCCCATCCGGACAATAGCAATTATGATTACATGGAAAGGACGTCTTCCACTTTAGATTCAAGTTCCTCCTTATCAATAGGCTTAACACAGTATTCATTTGCCCCGTGTTTTAAAGACTCCCTTGCTGTTTCAAGAGTAGGATACCCGGTAAGCATTATAACTTTCACTTGCGGAAGAATCTTTTTCATCTCTTCAAGAACTTCAACTCCGGTCATTTTCTTCAACTTTATGTCCAGAATTGCAAGATCAACTTCCGTCTTACTTATAAAATCCAGAGCCTCTTCCTCTTCTGAAAACACTGAAACTTCATGTCCCTTACGCTCCAGTATTCGCTTTAGAAGAATTCCTGCATCAACAACATCATCAAGAACAAGAATATGTGCCATGATCAAACTCCATCGTCTTTTCTTTAGCAAAGCATAATACCAACACGGACCATAAGTCGAGAACCTACTTTACAGTATTTGGGTGATTTGTACTCTTCAACACACTTATTTTCCAGGCACTCTGCTCACTTTAGAGCATGAGTAAGCATACACATCCCCAACTATCTGTTATTAATAGTTTTATACACTTCAAAAGCACTGGCTATGCAAAAATGTTTTTTATTAAACCAGATCAATGCACATCTTTGAATTACAAAACCCAAAAATATTCAAAAAGAATAATACACACATGTTTTGCCATATAAACAAAGCAAAATCAGACAGTTTTCTTTTCTCTTTTCCTGCCATGAAAATTCACCCGCAACCAGATTGTATGGACAATAATTGAAATATAGTCTATGGGAGACCCTCAATTATGCGTTTGCGCATATTTACATATAGTTTTTGCTGATTTCGCAAAATGGTTGTGTTTTTCAGCTGTCTTTTTTACAGGAGTTCTAACAACATGCAAAAGAGAGAAACTTGGGGGTCCCGTACCGGCTTTATTATGGCTGCTGTGGGCTCTGCAATCGGACTGGGTAACATCTGGCGTTTCCCCTACATGGTTTATGAAAACGGTGGAGGCGCGTTCCTCATTCCTTATTTCGTAGCAATGCTTGCTGCGGGTATCCCCTTTATGATTCTTGAATTCGGTCTTGGACAGAAATTCAAAGGATCCGCGCCAAAAATTTTCTCCTCTATTTCCAAGAAATGGGAATGGCTCGGCTGGTGGCAGGTAATGGTATCATTCATCATTGCTTCATACTATGTTGTCGTCATTGCCTGGGCAATCAACTACTTAGGATTGGCTTTCTCACAGGGCTGGGGGGCTGCGCCCAAGGAATTCTTCTTCGGAGAATTTCTCGGCCTGACCGATTCTCCCATGAATCTCGGTGGTGTTCAGGGCAATATATTTGCCGCCACTGCAGCAGCATGGGCCTTTACTTTTATTGCAATTTTCACCGGGGTTAAGAGCGGTATTGAAAGGGTGAACAAGATTTTCATGCCTGTGCTCTTTATCCTCGTATTCGTGTTTATTGCCCGCGGGCTGTCTCTGCCCGGTGCGGTTGACGGAATCAACTGGCTGTTCAAACCAGACTTTTCAGCTATTATGGACGGTAAAGTCTGGGCTGATGCTTTCGGTCAGATCTTCTTCAGCCTTTCAATCGGTTTCGGCATCATGCTGTCTTACTCCAGCTACCTGCCCAAAGACTCTGATATCAACAACAACGCCTGCATGACAGTTTTCATCAACTGCGGCTTCAGCGTAATCTCCGGTATCATGATCTTCAGCGTGCTCGGCTACATGGCTCAGCAGCAGGGTGTAGCTATAAGCGAAGTTGCTGGTGCAGGTGTCGGCCTTGCTTTTGTAACCCTGCCCACAGCTATCAACCTGATGCCAGCTCCCGCTTTCTTCGGCGTTCTCTTCTTCCTTGCTCTGACTGTTGCAGGACTCTCCTCCATGATTTCCATCACCGAGGTTGTAGTTTCCTCCATCATAGACAAGATGAATGTATCCAGAAAAGTTGCAGCAATAACTTTCTGCGGTATCGGATTCCTGGTTAGTGCTGCCTTCGCAACCGGTGGCGGCCTGTACCTGCTGGATATCGTTGACCATTTCGTCAACAACTTCGGTATCCTGATCGGCGGTTTCATCGAAATTCTGTTCATCGCCTGGTTTTGCGATCTTGAATCACTTCGTGCACACGTCAACAAGACCTCTGAAATCAAGGTCGGTGCACTGTGGATCAACAGCCTGCGTTTTGTTGTTCCCGCAATGCTCGGTTTTATGCTCGTTTCCAACTTCATCGGTGACATCTCCAAAAACTACGGAGGATACAACACCGATGCTATCGTGGCCTTTGGCTGGGGCATTCTTTTCGCTTGCCTCGCTTTCGCCATGATCTTCGCTTCCAAGGAACGTGCTTTTGCAGGCATCGCATCCTCAAACAGCAGCTTTCTCAAAAGGAGATAAGATATGGAAACCAGTGCAATCATCATGATGTTATTCGGCCTTGGTATTACCTGGGGTGGTGCAATCGCATGCTTCAGAATTGCCTTCAAAAACAAATAGCATCCGATTAATAAACTAAAATAGAAACGGCGTGTTCCTTACGGAGCACGCCGTTTCTATTTTATATTCCAACAGCTCAAGCATACTAAAAATTCTTGACGAATCCCGATTACGGTATGACTCTGTTTACCTTAAACAAACAAATATACAGGGCCTACACTTGAAATATAAAGATAACGTTCAGGAATATATTGATTCCCTTCTCTCCTCCCCTACAATGGGAGACCAGGTTGTCCACCATCGAATTATTGAAGGATACAACGCCTCGTACGGTAAACCGCGTCGCGATTTTTCCCCATCAGTAAGTGCTGTGCTCGGCTTTAGGAACATCGAACATCTATACTCCCACCAGGCGGAAGCAACCGACTATGCCAGAGCAGGACGCAATGTTGTTGTAGCAACACCAACTGCCAGTGGTAAGACACTGACATACAATCTTCCTGTGCTTGAACAGTGCCTGCGTGATCCAGATTCCCATGCCTTATATCTGTTTCCCCTTAAAGCACTTGCTCAGGATCAGCTTAAGACCTTCAATGAAATGGCTGCCCTCATGCCGGAAAATGTCCGCCCTGAAGCCGCTATCTATGACGGAGACACATCACCATACAAACGTAAAAAAATCCGTGACACTCCGCCGGCCGTAATCCTCACCAATCCGGAAATGCTCCACCTCTCGATGCTGCCCTATCATGAAAGATGGGCTCCTTTTCTGGCTGGTCTAACTCACATCGTTGTAGATGAGGTGCATACCTACCGGGGGGTAATGGGCTCGCACATGGCCATGGTTTTCCGTCGTTTATTGCGCATCTGCAGATTTTACGGAGCCAACCCATCTTTTGTATTTTCCTCCGCAACTGTAGGCAACCCATCTGCGCTGTGCCAGAATCTTACCGGGCTTGATGTCAGCGAAATAACAGAGAGCGGAGCTGCAGCCGGAAAGCGTAACTACATTTTTTTCAACCCTGTCTCTTCGCCTTACAGTGCTGCCATTCAGCTGCTGAAAGCAGGTCTTGCCCGGGGCTTAAGAACCATTGTTTACACTCAGTCCCGTAAAATGACCGAACTCATCTCCATGTGGGTGAACGAAAAGGCTGGAGAGTACAAGGATCGAATCAGTGCCTACCGTGCCGGATTTCTTCCCGAAGAACGCCGAGAGATAGAACAGAGAATGAGCTCCGGGGATTTGCTGGCCGTAATATCCACCAGTGCCCTTGAACTTGGCATTGATATCGGCGGGCTGGATCTGTGTATTCTGGTAGGCTATCCGGGATCAGTCATGGCAACTCTCCAGCGTGGAGGACGCGTAGGGCGCAGCCAGCGAGAATCAGCAGTTATTCTTGTCGGTCAGGAGGATGCTCTGGATCAATACTTCATGCGACATCCTGACGATTTTTTCTCCCGTCCTCCAGAAAACGCAGTACTAAACCCTTACAACCCGGTTATAATGGAGCGCCATCTTGTCTGCGCTGCTGCAGAACTTACCCTCAGAGATGACGATTACCTTCTCAAGGATGAGGAAATCAGAAAGCGGGTAACCCAACTTGAAAAGGAAGGTACACTCCTTCGTAACCGGCGCGGAGACGAAATCTACTCCAAACGTAAACGGCCTCATCGCGATGTATCACTTCGCGGCGCAGGGGCAACCCTGCATATTGAAGATACAGCTAACGGAAACGCCATTGGAACCATTGACGAAGTCCGTGCTTATTCTGAAGCCCATGAAGGAGCTGTCTATATCCACCGAGGAACCACATACTGTATCAAGGAACTTGATCTGGGTTCAAAAAAGGTTAGAGCGGCAAAAGAACGCGTCGGATATTACACACGGGCCCGTAAAAACAAGTCTACCGAAATTCTCGAAGTGTATTCCCAGAAGAAGGTTTTCGGAACGGTTATGCGCTTTGGCAAGCTCAAGGTGACGGAGCAGGTCACCGGGTACGAGAAAAGGGCTGTACGGGGCGGTAAGCTGCTTGGAATAGTTCCTCTGGATATGCCTCCGGTTGTTTTTGAAACACAGGGTCTATGGATGGAAATTTCTCCGGACATCAAGCGCAGAGCTGAAGAGGATTTTGTTCATTTCATGGGTGGAATACATGCAGTGGAACATGCCGCCATCGGCATTCTGCCTTTGCTGGTACTCACCGACCGCAATGATCTTGGGGGAATCTCCACTCCCATGCATGAGCAGGTGGATGGTCCGGCAGTATTTATCTATGATGGTATCCCCGGGGGGGCCGGGCTTACAATGCAGGCATTTGAACAGGCGGAGGAACTCCTTGAACGAACCTTGCAGATCATTGTAGACTGCGAATGTGAACTTGGCTGCCCGACCTGTGTGCATTCACCAAAATGCGGATCAGGAAACCGCCCGATAGACAAGGCCGCAGCCATTTTTGTGCTGGAGCAAATGGTTAACGGAAAACCACCGGAAAAAATTGAGGATCTATCCATGGTACTGGTACCTTTCGGCGAAGAAGTGAAAGAAGAAAAGAAAAGAGCACCAAAATCCTACGGTGTCCTTGATGTTGAAACACGCAGGTCCGCACAGGATGTTGGAGGATGGAATAAAGCAGAGCGCATGGGTATTTCCATTGCCGTACTGTACGACTCCACCGAAGACAGATTTTTCGAATATGAAGAGCACCAGGTGCCTGAAATGATGGAACGGGCCAGCAAACTCGACCTGATCATAGGTTTCAATATTGAGCGTTTTGACTATAAAGTCCTCTCCGGGATACATGCTTTCAACTACAAATCCCTTCCCACACTGGACCTGCTTATAAAAGTACATGAAAGGCTTGGTTATCGCCTCAAACTGGATAACATTGCTCAGGCAACTGTCGATGCAGCTAAAAGTGCTGATGGGCTGAAGGCTCTTGAATGGTGGAAGGAAGGAAGACTGGACCTGATAACGCAATACTGCAAACAGGATGTTGCTGTTACCCGTGATGTCTACCTTTTTGGGCGTGAAAACGGCTACGTGCTGTTCACAAACAAAGAAAAGAAGAAAGTGCGCCTTCCTGTGGACTGGTAAGATCGTATGTATTGCTGGTCCATTACCGTCCCTTAAAGTCTACAGTTGTCACTTAACTGAAGTCACAACAGTAGAGCCATAATAATTAATTTCGAAATTCTAAAAAACTCTTTTGAAAAGCTTAAGACGGGTAATACAGCAGTAAAAATTCCGGAGTAAAGATGACCGAAACTTCAGAACTAAACAGTAACTATAAGCTCGAATCACTTGGAATTCTTCCCGACTACTGCCTCCAAGAGATTTTCAGTCGCGACTTCAGTAATGCAGACACAGCCAGAACTGCTATTCTTCTATCTGAAGAGACGAGAGAAAAAATCTTATCTAACCTGAATATAGTCCGCGCAGAACAGGTGTCGTCCATAATCAATAAATACAAATCAGGCGTACTTGAAATAAACAGCACAAGCTTTGAAAAGACCTGTGAATGTCTCATGGACAGAGTTCAGGACCTGAAGGAACAGGGAGTAGTAAACATACCAGCGATTGGAATTGACGATACTTTTTTAAGCCTTAATGATGACCTTCAATCCTGCTCCGACTCTCTTCCCAGCTTTAACATGCACTTTATGGATCTGCATGACCTTATTTCATGGTGGGATCTTGCAGGCAAAAAAGTAAAATCAGTTTTCGGTAAAAGAATACAGGTTGAAAACATAATCCTTGAACGACTTGCTGATGACTTCAGTATGGAAGTTTTCGCCCATTCCATCGACGATATCAGTAACAGCAGGCTTATTGAAACAGCTAAGAAACTTCGAGAAAACAAGGTGGATGATAGCAGAAAAAGGCTTGATATGAGTGAGTCATTCCTGCTTTCCCTTACAGCTGAAAACAGCAACAGACAGTTTGTTGAAGAGCTGGCCTTTCATTTTCATGATAAAGAAGAGTTCAAGAATAAACTGGTTAGACTTGGCCCGCTTCTTCTTATCCCATCATTGAAAGAGAATCTGCCACTGGAAGATTTTGCCATGAGTTTATACAAACTAAAACATATTCACAGCGAGATGGGGCCAGAGGAAATGCTCAAATTCACAGCTAAAGTGGATGATCATTTTTTCAGGAGAGGACTTGCGGTTGTAATGTCAGGTATGGATCTTAATTACGTCAGGAAAATCATCAGTGAACGCAAAAAAGCCCAGCTTGATGAAACCGAAATTAAGCTGAAAATGATTTGTGATGCGGTGTTATGCATCAGAAACAGGGTCAGCAGCTACATCATGCTGGAGCTTATGAGTTCTTATACTGTTTATGATTTTGTAGAATAATCTCTAAAACTCCTTCTTCAGGTAATCCAACTTAAAGCGTACAGCGTATGGATTTGGATATGTATCCACAATTGTCTCCAACAATTCTGCAGCACGCCTGTATTCATGCCGGTGCTCATAAATATCAGCCAGCATAAACGCTGCCTCGGCATGTATTTCCTCAGGAACACCTTCCATTTCAATTAACTTTTCAAGTTCAGATTCAGCTCTTTCAAGAGCCTGAATAAGGGTCAGGGTGTGAGCCATTTCGTAGATGGCTTTTGCCCTGGTCTTTATATTCTCTGTCCCTTCTGCAATATCATTGTAGGTGTAGATGGCCAGATCATAGTTACGAAGCTTGCGGAAAGTCTCAGCAAGCAGAAACCTCGTAGAATCAAGCTGCTCCTGCGGCTGGCCCGGAAACTCGAGGCTTTTTTCAAGAGCCTCAACAGCAGTCTTGTACTGGTTGCTGCGGATATACATTTCCGCCAGCTCTCTTTTAAGGTTTGCGGCAAGGTCCTTTCTATGACCGAATTCAAGATACATTGCCTCAAGTATAGCAGCACCGCGATCGCTGTCGTGACGGACTTCTGATGCAATTTTTACAAGATAGTTCCAGGCTTCAAGACGAAATTCACCTTGAGGATTATCCTGTAGATATCTTTCAAATCCCTTTTCAGAATCGGCGTAATAACCGCTGATGAAGTTTGTTCTGGCCTTTTCAATAACTTCAGGAATTCTGTCAGAGGGGTTCTCACACCCCTGCACCAAAAGAAGCAGGGATGTGAGAATTATAATTATGAATCGTTTCATTATTCGGTTTCTTCCGGTTCAACTTCCATTTCAGAAACATCATCGCTAGCTTCCTGAACAAGGTCAAAACCAACAACATTATCGCCATCATCCATGCGCACAAGCCTTACGCCCTGAGTTGCGCGTCCTACAAGGGAAACATCCTTGACACCCATACGGATAATCTTGTTTCCGGAAGTGAGCAGAACCACTTCATCTTCAGGAGATACCATAATGGCACCGAGGACTTTTCCTGTCTTGGTAGTTACACGCATACTGATAATACCTTTACCACCCCTGGTCTGCAGGCGATGCTGTTCGATATCAGTGCGTTTACCGTAACCGCCCTGGGAAACAGTGAACAACTGAACCCTGTCCGGGTCACCGGTCACAACACCGGAAACAACCGCGTCTCCAGGTCTGAGGGCAATACCCTTAACACCGCTGGCAACACGGCCCATAGGTCTTGCATCGTGGCAGCTGAAACGAATTGAAGTTCCGTTTCTGGTCACCAGAACTGCTTCAGAATCAGGGCTTACCTCTTTAACGGTAATCAGCTCATCGCCTTCCCTCAATGCAACAGCACGGATACCGGACTGACGGCAGTTACGGTACAGGGCTATTGAGGACCGTTTAACCATGCCGTTCTTGGTTACGAACAGGAAGAAACACTCCTCTTCGAACTCCCGCATAGTCATTGCTGTGGCAATGGTCTCGTCCTTTTCAAGAGGCAGCAGGTTTGCGATGTGCGCGCCGCGGGCAATTCGGCTTGCTTCGGGAACCTGATGCACCTTGATTTTGAACATTTTACCCTTGGATGTGAACAACAGCAGATACTGATGGTTCGAAGTGGTCAGGAAAGTATGGATAAAATCTCCATCCTTGGTCTGAACACCGGCAATTCCTTTACCGCCGCGCTTCTGTTTGTGGTAGTTGGAAAGCGGGGTACGCTTGATATAACCGCGTCTGGACAAAGTGATAACAGCTTCGTCATCGGGAATCAGGTCTTCGATGTCGATATCATCCGGGTTATGATCCATGAGCACGGTCTTGCGGGCTGTTGAGTAGTTGTCCTTGATCTCTACAAGCTCATCGCGGATAACACCTTTCAGAACATCTTCATTGGCGAGGATTGACTTGAAGTATTCGATCTTCTTGAGGATCTCAGCATACTCTTCAAGCAGTTTCTCATGCTCAAGGTTTGTAAGGCGCTGCAGTCTCATATCGAGAATAGCCTGTGCCTGAACCTTAGAAAGTTCAAAACGCTCCATGAGTCCGATGCGAGCTTCATCACCGTTCTTGGATGCACGGATGATTTTTACAACCTCATCAATGTTATCCAGAGCGATGCGTAATCCTTCAAGAATATGAGCGCGTTTCTCACATTTATCCAGATCGAAACGGGTACGGCGAATGATGACTTCACGGCGATGGTCAAGGAATGCCGCCAGAACCTGCTTGAGATTCATTAGCTGGGGGCGGTTTCCGGAAACAGCCATCATGTTGATGCCGAAGCTGGTCTCAAGCTGGGTAAACTTGTAGAGGGAGTTGATAATGATATCTGCAATTGCGCCTTTCTTAAGGTCGACAACAACTCTAATTCCCTTACGGTCTGATTCGTCACGCAGGTCGGATACGCCTTCGATCTTTCCTTCGCCTACCAGCTGGGCGATTTTTTCAACCATGCTGGACTTGTTCAGGGCATAAGGAATTTCGGTAATCACGATGGACTGACGACCGTTCTTTTTCTCCTCAACATTAACCACACCACGGATTTTGATGGAACCGCGACCGGTTTCATAGGCCTCTTTCAGGCCTTTTCCACCAAAGCAGAGCGCTCCGGTGGGAAAGTCGGGGCCTTTGATAAATCCCATGAGATCGGAAATCTCACAATCAGGATGATCAAGCAGGTGGACAGTACCGTTGATAAGTTCACCAAGGTTATGAGGAGGAATGTTGGTTGCCATACCAACCGCAATACCGGAAGTACCGTTAAGCAGCAGGTTGGGAACTTTGGTCGGCAGAACAGACGGTTCCTGCAAAGAGTTATCGTAGTTGTCGCGGAAATCTACGGTTTTCTTTTCAAGGTCAGCAAGAAATTCAGAGCTGAGCTTGGACATCCTTGCTTCAGTATAACGCATCGCCGCAGCAGCATCACCGTCAATGGAACCGAAGTTACCCTGACCGTCTACAAGGGGATCGCGCATGGAAAAATCCTGCGCCATACGAACCAAAGCATCGTAAACAGCAGAGTCACCATGCGGGTGATATTTACCAATTACGTCACCGACAACACGTGCCGACTTTTTGTAAGCCCTGTTGTAGGAGTTGCCCAGCTCGTGCATGGCATACAAAATACGCCTGTGCACCGGCTTCAAACCATCCCTGACATCAGGAATAGCGCGGCCTATAATAACGCTCAAGGAGTACTCCAGGTACGACTTCTTAAGCTCTTCTTCAATTGTGATTTGAGACATAGTTTCTCCAGTATTTGCCTTCGGCGACCCTACCGGGGTACCTCCGGGGTCCAAATCATTTTGTGTAAAACGATCTTTGGACTCTTCAAAAACTATTAATAGTTTCCGACACTTAACAACTTTTTAAACACATGGGTCGAAAAATTTCACGGGTGCGCAATGCTTAAAGCATGGATTGCCTGTAAAATCCGCACAGAGCACAACCCCGGTAAAAAGCTTTGAGGGGTGGGGTCTGGAAAAAAGTTTTTCATGAAAGCTCCTCTTTCCTTCCCGCCGGAGGCCCCTAAATATCCAATTCCTGAACAGCGAGAGCATTCTTTTCGATGAACTCTCGCCTAGGCTCAACGTTATCACCCATGAGATCTTCAAAAATCTCGTTAGCAGCTGTAGCGTCTTCAATAGTTACCTGAAGCATTGTTCTTTTTTCAGGATCCATTGTTGTTTCCCAGAGCTGTTCCGGGTTCATTTCGCCAAGACCTTTATAGCGCTGCAGGTTGATTCCTTTGTAGGCCTCTTCCATTACGCCATCCAGCAGGTTGAAGAGTCCTCTTATCTCGGTCACATATTCGCCGCGCTCAATGGTGAATTCAACTCCTGAGCATTCATCGACAATCCTGCGGTTACGTTCGTAGGTGTGCCTGAAAAGCTTTGAATTGAAGAACTCGACGCCGAGTCTGGTGCGGTGTCCGTTTTCGTTTTCAAAGATCACGTAAACACGCTCTTCACCTTCGTAGTCTTCACGCTCAATTATAACCTTGTATCCGCTCTTTTGCATGGCTTCTACAAATCCTTGAGGATCGGAATCTGCAAAGTGTTCGGGACTCATTTTCTCACTAAGTCCCACCAGAGAAGCAAACAGGACATCCGAGATTCCCATATTCACAGCTTCACCAATCTTGCTCTTGATAAAGCGGATATCATCCAGCAGCTCAACGAGAGATTCCTGATGATATTCTTGGCCATTTGCACTTTTGATGGTGATGTCTTTGGCAACACGATCAATCAGAAGCGAATAAAGCTCGGCGTCATCCTTGATGAACTTCTCATATTTACCTTTGGCAATGCGATAAAGAGGCGGCTGTGCAATATAGAGATGTCCGCGTTCAATAAGTTCTTCATACTGTCTGAAGAAGAATGTCAGCAGCAGAGTACGGATGTGAGAACCGTCAACATCTGCGTCAGTCATAATAACCACCTTGTGGTAGCGCAGTTTGTCAAAATCCTTCTCACCCTCTTCCTGTCCTATTCCGATTCCCATAGCGGTAATCAAAGCCCTGATTTCCTTGTTGCCGAGCATTTTATCAAAACGGGTCTTCTCAACGTTAAGGATTTTACCGCGCAAAGGCAGGATTGCCTGATGCTTGGGGTTTCGTCCCTGTTTTGCAGAACCTCCCGCAGAGTCACCCTCAACAATGAAGAGTTCACTTTCAGAAGGATCCTTAGACTGGCAGTCAGCAAGCTTACCGGGCAGGGAGTGGTCCGAAAGGGCTCCTTTACGGCGAACAAGGTCACGCGCTTTACGGGCTGCTTCCCTTGCACGTGCCGCATCAACAACCTTTTCAACAATTGATTTTGCGTCTTTCGGGTTCTCCTGAAAATAGGATGAAAGCTTGTCATAAACCATACCGGAAACAATACCGACCATCTCGGAGTTACCGAGTTTGGTTTTGGTCTGTCCCTCAAACTGCGGATCAGGAAGCTTGACGCTGATGACTGCGGTCAGGCCTTCACGAACATCATCACCGGAAAGCTTGTGCTTGAGCTTTTTAGGGAGATCGGAGTTCTGAATGTAGTTGTTGATAGCGCGGGTCAGCGCCCCCTTGAAACCGGCAAGGTGTGTTCCGCCTTCAACAGTACGGATGTTGTTGGCAAAAGTATGAGTATTTTCCTTGAAAGCAGTGTTGTACTGCACGGCAAGTTCAGTGATGACGTTATCAGTCTCCGACTCAGCGTAGATGATTTCACTCACTGTGGTCTGCCCTTTGTTCAAATCTTCAACAAAGGAAACAATACCACCGTCAGCCTTGAAGCTTGCTTTCTCATTGGTCCTTTCATCAACGAACTCTATTTCGAGTCCTTTGTTCAGGTAAGCCAGTTCACGGAAACGCTTCTTGAGAGTGTTGAAATCAAACTGGTTGGTTTCAAAAATTTCCTCATCAGGACGGAAGCGGATGGTTGTACCGGTAGTAACGGCATCACCAATGCACTCCAGAGGGCCCGTAGGAGCCCCTCTCTCGTAACTTTGACGATAAATCTTACCCCCGCGTCGAACTGTTGCCTCAAGATGCTCAGAGAGGGCATTTACGCAGGAAACACCAACGCCATGAAGACCGCCGGAAACTTTATAGGCGTCATTATCGAACTTACCGCCCGCATGGAGTACGGTCATAACGATTTCAAGAGCGGGCTTTTTCTTTTTCGGGTGGATATCAACAGGAATACCGCGACCGTTATCGGATACGGTAACACTGTTATCCATGTGCAGAGTTACTTTAAATTTTGTGCAAAAACCGCCCATGGCTTCATCAATGGAGTTATCCACAACCTCGTATACAAGGTGATGAAGCCCCCTGATATCGGTAGAGCCGATATACATGGCGGGTCTTTTTCTAACCGCGGCTAGGCCCTCGAGGACCGTAATCGATTCCGCGCTGTAATCTTGATTCTTCTGGGACATTAAACGTCTTCCTCGCTGTAGTAAGTCTCTTCCTGAACCTTCATGGGCATAACGATAACAAGATATTCATTGTCATCATTGCCGGTGACTCCGCAGGGGGCCTCAGTACCGGTCAGGGTAAAGCTGATATTATCGGACTGAAAATGCCCGAGGATCTCAATAAGGTTTTTAGTAGGGAAAGCTATACGCTCCATTTCGCCGGAAAATTCAATTTCCATGGATTCGGTAGCGGTTCCCACTTCCTGTCCCTGCGAGAAAAGAACCAGTTCGCCAGGGTTGAAAAGAAAGGATGCACAACGATTGGAATCCGTGTTGAAGATGGAGATACGATCCAGAGCGTTGGAGAGCTCGGACTTTTCAACTTTCATGCGTGATACATCGTCGTCATTCAATTTGGACAGAAAGTTTTTGTAATTCGGATACTGATAGTAACTCAGGGGAAGGCTGAAGTTTTCCTTTCCATCGGCAGTCTTAAAGAAAAGTCTTTTCTCACTGAGGCTCATTTCGATTTCATCAGCGGTCAGCCATTTCTTAAGTTCTGCAAGGTACTTCTTCTGAATCAGAATACCTTCTTCAGGGAGAAGACCATGAATATCATCATTGATGAATTTAAGGCGTGCGAACTGATGTCCGTTCAGGCCGCATACTTCCACAAAATTACCATTCTCATCAGAAGCAGGTACGATGTTCATACACGCAATAGCTTCCATGCTGTCCTCATCACTGATGCAAAAGGCGATTCTTTCAATGAGCTCAAGAAGAAAATCACCAGACCAGAAGACAGCTCCTTCAGTGGGAAAATCGGAGAATTTCTGAAACCAGGTAGGATCGTTCACCGGGAGTTTGTATTTTCTGGCACCCTGCTCCACCAGAACGGAAGAACCGTCACTGTCACTCTTGATGGTCAGATCGCCTGAAGGGAGTTTACGGACCAGATCATAGAAAGCACGTCCCTGAACTCCTGCAAGTCCCTCTTCCATGATCTCTGCAGGATAGGTTCCGCAGAATTCCAGATTGGAATCTGTGGACATGATACGTAGGCTGCCCTGTTCACTCTTGAGCCAGATGGTGCGTAGGTAAGCGGCTCCTGTCTTGGCGGGAATAATGCTGGCAGACTTCTGCAAGCCTTCGATGATTTCGTCCCTTTTCACCTTTAAATACATATATATTCT
This sequence comes from Maridesulfovibrio sp., assembly GCA_963676495.2. Taxonomy (GTDB): domain Bacteria; phylum Desulfobacterota; class Desulfovibrionia; order Desulfovibrionales; family Desulfovibrionaceae; genus Maridesulfovibrio. The sequence continues at coordinate 2,011,663 of CAXXRF010000003.1, forward strand.
CCTTGTTATTTTATTTAGTGCGGTTCGTATGTTTCTTTTACAAGTAAGTATTTGAAATTATTTGAAAATTTTCGAACAATTTGTGTGTTTAATAAGTGACATTTCTACACTGTTTATGAACTTTGTCAGTTTGAAACACGCAGGAGACACTTATTCTTCAAGTCTATCAACACCCTTTTCAAAACTTTATCATCCCTCTGTAATTCTTGTATTTTTTTAACTGAATAAAGAACTGTAGAGTGGTCTTTGCCTCCAAATGTCCTTCCAAGGGCAGGGTAGGATATCCCCAGAAGTTCCCTGCACAGATACATGGCTATCTGACGGGCATGGGCGATCATTTTGTGCCTTTTGCTGCCTGTAAGGTCGGACGGTTTAAGGTTGAAATGGGCTGCGACAGACTCGATCACGTACTCAGGGGTAAGTGTCTCATCCGCTTTTTCTTCCGTGTTGCTTAAAATATGTTCAAAATCCCGGTCATCCATGTTTTTCCGCACAAGTTCGCGAAATGCCGAGAGTTTGATAATGATACCCTGAAGGTATCTAAAGTCCTGAAAGCGTTGGGAAAGAGTCAGGATCTGGTCTTTGCTGAGCGGCAGTTTTTTAAGTTTGCACTGTTTTTGAACATAGCTGGCTCTGATCTCGAGGTCAGGACGTTTCAAAGTAACAATGAGGCCCCACTCAAGTCTGGACTTAAGGTTCTTATCCAGAAAGTCGTATGAGGCCAGTTTGTCAGTGCAACTGAAGACCATCTGTTTCCCGTTTTCATAAAAGTTGTTGAAAATGGATATGAGTTCCTGCTGCAGGTGTTCGTATTTCCTGATCTGTTTCAAATCATCGAGGAAAAAGTAGTCAAAATCGAAAAAGTAGTTCCTGGCCCGCATGGAATCATTTCCAAAACGGACGGAATAGATGTTTTGAACATCGTCCACATTTCCAAGGAATATTTTTTCCCGGTCCACTTTTTTGCTGATCTCGTTGGCAATGGCTTTGAGCAGGTGGGTTTTCCCCGAACCGCTTTTTCCACAGATCACAAAAGGGTTGAAGGAAACATTATCCACTCTTGTTACTTCTTTGGCAGAGGCCAGCGGAAAATAGTTTTTCTTGCTGATCAGGAAGTTTTCAAAAGTGAAGTTGTGACCAAATGGAAAGTCGATTTTTTTTGTACTGCTGATCTGACCTGCTGCAGGTGCCGATGTTGTTCCGTTATTGGAGTAGGATATGGAAAATCCACTGCCGAGGAACAGTCCAAGCTGTTCTTCAAAGCGGTCCTGAATGCTCGATTTGAACCATTGGCCGAAAAAGGCATGTGGAAAGGTGACAATGACCTCTCCTGTTTCATCGGAAATATCGATGCTGATAGGGTCAAACCAGCGGGCAAGCTCTGTTTCTGAACAGGAATTTGAAAGGTGATTTCTAAGTGCTTCTTTCACGTGATTTCTTGTTTTTTTGCGGGTGTTATAAGTATCTTATTTTATTGAATTAAAAATGTAAAAAAATGATATCCAATTCCGTCCCCGCGACCACATGTTCTTATACATTAAAATATAGCTCAAGCCAAGCCGGATTAGCTCTCTAAAACGTTTTTACCTTTAAAAATAATTCCTACCCTTCCGAAAAAATAAAATTGCAATATAGGCCCATTTAAGACACAATCTCTGCTCGTCCTGCAGGCTGCGGCACCCTTCTGTTTATTCGTGCATCCCGCATAGCAGCCTGCACATTTAACCAACCCCCAAATGGAGTCTTTCAATGGCCACTACCTTTGAAGTCAATAAGACAATTAAAGAAATCAACGAGCGAATCAAAAAAGGTAAGGCTGTAGTCGTCAACGCTGAGGAGATGGTCGATATCGTCCGTTCCAAAGGCAAGGTTGAAGCAGCCAAAGAGATAGATGTAGTCACCACCGGGACCTTCTCTCCCATGTGCTCTTCAGGTATGCTTTTCAACATAGGCCAGGTTCCGCCCCTGATGAAGACTTCAGAAGTCTGGTTGAACAATGTTCCCTGTTATGCCGGACTTGCCGCTGTGGATTCCTACATAGGGGTTACTGAGCCTTCTGAGGACGATCCCTTGAACAAGGTTTATCCCGGTCGCTTTGCCTATGGTGGAGGTCACGTAATTGAAGACCTTATCGCCGGAAAGTCTGTACGCCTGAAAGCCAAGGCCTACGGTACCGACTGCTATCCGCGCCGTGAAATAGAAAAGGACGTATCCCTCAAGGACCTCAAAGATGTAACCATCCTTAACCCGCGTAACTGCTACCAGAACTATAACTGCGCTGTGAACATGACCAGCAGAACCATTTATACTTACATGGGACCGCTCAAGGCCAACCAGCGTAACGCAAACTTTGCAACAGCCGGGCAGCTTTCACCGCTTTTTAACGATCCGTACCTGAAGACTATCGGTATGGGCACACGTATTTTCCTTGCCGGAGCCAAAGGCTATGTCATCGGCGCAGGAACGCAGCATGTGAAGAGTCCTCAGCGCAATGAACGCGGTATCCCCCTGACTCCTTCCGGAACACTGATGCTTAAGAGCAGCAATGTTTCCGATATGGATCCGAAATACTTCCGCGGCCTGAGTTTCCCCGGATATGGCTGCACCGCAGCTATCGGTGTTGGTATTCCAATTCCCATCCTTAACGAGGAGATAGCCTGGTTTACCGGTGTAAGCGATGCTGACATTCAGATGCCGGTCAAGGATTACGGATATGATTATCCTAACGGTGTAGGCCAGATTCTGGCTCATGTTACCCTTGAGGAACTCAAGTCCGGTTCAATCAATCTCAACGGCAAGGATATCCCCACCGTTCCCATGACCAGCCATGTGATTTCTCTTGAAATTGCAGACAAACTTAAAGATTGGATTGAAAAGGGAGAATTCCTTATCTCCGAGCCTGTTGAAGAAATTGAATCCAATTAGTTTGCCACCTTGGTCTGTCCTAAAACTTTTATCAGAGCTTGGCCGATTAGGCGCTGACTATTGGTTTAACTAGGCATAAAGACGATTAAAATCCGGTAGATGTAATCATCTACCGGATTTTTTTCTTGACTGTGACATTGCCTGCAGCCATTCTCCCTTTTCATTTCTATTTTCCCATAACTGCACTGAAAACTAATCGGGATTCCAAAGGGGCCTGCTCCTTTGGCCGCCGGAGGCAAAAGACCTGTCCATGGCATGCGGCAACTCAGCTTCATGTCTGTCAGAAACAGCCGGTAGCCCGTGGAGGCATAAGATGAGCACCAAAAGCTTTAAGGCTGACATTTTACTGATGATCACTGCCATTATCTGGGGAGCTGCATTTGTGGCCCAGCGAGTAGGCATGGATTATATGGGGCCGCTGACATTTAACGCTGTTCGTTTTGCTTTAGGGACATTTGCCCTCATACCGCTTATTCAGCGTATTGACCGCGAAAAAAAACGCGACGGAACATATCAGGAAGTGGATATGTCCAGTTTTATGAAGGGCAGCATTCTTGCCGGAGGGGCCCTGTTCCTTGGTGCAACTTTTCAGCAATGGGGACTGGTGTATACAACAGCCGGAAATGCCGGTTTTATTACCGGATTATATGTAGTTTTCGTGCCTATTTTCGGCTTGTTTTTTAAGCAGAAAACAGGGTTGCCAACATGGATAGGGGCTGTGCTTGCTGTCATCGGTATGTACCTCCTTTCGGTCAATGAAGATTTTCATATAGAAAAAGGAGACTTACTGGTATTATGCTGCGCTGTTTTTTTTGCTGCACATGTCATAGTTATTTCCTTATTGGCTAACAAAGTTGACCCGGTGAAATTTGCTGCAGGTCAGTTCGCAGCATGTTCGATATTCAGCTTTATAGGTGCCTTTATGCTTGAGGATGTGACTCTTTCCGGGATTACAAGTGGTATTGTGCCTATTCTTTACGGCGGACTTATGTCCGTTGGCGTAGCCTATACTTTGCAGGTTGTTGCCCAGCAGGATGCCAAACCTGCACATGCAGCTATTATTTTAAGCCTTGAGTCTGTATTTGCAGCATTGGCCGGATGGCTTCTGCTTGGTGAAATTCTTTCCATGCAGGGAGTTATCGGGTGTGGGCTGATGCTTTTCGGAATGCTTATTTCGCAGGCTAAATCTTCATGATTTGATTATCCATGCCGGTTTTGATTTAACAGCCCTGAATATTAATATTCAGGGCTGTTTTTTATAGAGGTTGGTTTGTTAAGTTCTGATCTTTAATGGCAAAGTGCAAGATGCAATATTATGTTCGTTTATCTATATATTTACGGTTTTTAAGTTTGAAATTTGAATAAAAAAGTGGCGGTGCCGAGCGGTTTGTTGAGGGAGGAGTTCGGCACCGCCAGTAGGGGTTGGACTGTAAATTAACCAAAAGCTATTTCAGACCAAATCAGGGGTGTGATTATTGGTAGAATACAATAGATAAATTGAAAATCAAGTAGAATTATAATTTTTTTGCTCTTGTTAATGTTTACTCATTTAAATTACCGTTGTTCAGCCTTGTTCTTGCTACCTGATTCATCAGAAAGTATGATAGAAATGATTACCGTCTGTGGTAACTATCTGTCGGATTATTATGATAAAATATAAGGAGAGAACAAAATGGATGTCTTTGAAGCTATTCACAGCCGCAGAAGTATCAGAAAGTATGAAGATAAGCCCGTAAGTGAAGAAATAATAAAAGACTTGCTAGGAGCAGCTATGATGGCTCCAAGTGCTGGCAATGCCCAGCCATGGCAGTTCGTTGTTGTAGATGATCGCGAAAAGCTGGACGCTGTTCCAGAAATCAACCAGTATGCTGCAATGTCCAAGAATGCTCCCCTGGGAATTCTTGTATGCGGTGACTTGAGTCTTGAGAAATACGCCGGGTATTGGGTGCAGGACTGCTCAGCGGCTATTCAGAATTTATTGCTTGCCGTTCATGCTAAAGAACTCGGCGCGGTATGGACCGGCATTCATCCCATTGAAGAGCGTGTTGAAGGTTTCAAAAAGCTCTTTAATCTGCCTGAGCAGGTCATTCCGCTTGGGTTTATGGTTATCGGCTGGCCGGCGCAGGAATCAAAGAGAAAAGATCGCTACAAGGAAGATAGGGTTCACCGAAACAGTTGGTAGAAATCTGGCCCGTAATTTTAGCCCTGATGCTGAAGTGTCAGGGCTTTTTTATCCATTTAATGACTTTTTCCCACATCCATTCTGCTGTTTTAGGATTGAACCCATCATCCAGAGGATTGGCAAACCCGTGCTTTGCATTTTCAATTCTGATCATTTCCCAATCCACATGTGCAGCAGTCATCTCCTGCTCAAACTGCAAAGCATGTTCTGCTGAAACAACCGGGTCATTCTCCACATGCAGGGAAAGAATTGAACATCTGATATCATTTGTTTGTGCCGGATGTGATGTATCCAGATATCCGTAAATACTGACGGCTCCGTTAAGCATTGCACCTGTCCGGGCAAGTTCAAGTGCACAGCCTCCTCCGAAGGATAAACCAAGTACTATGATTTCCCTGCTGTTGACTTCCGGCTGGTCAGTCAATGTCTGAAAACAGGCTTCAGCTCTTTTACGCATCAGCAACCTGTCGTTACGGTATATGCGATGAGTGGTCCTTGCCTGTTCAATGTTTTGCGGGCGTTTGTGGATACCGTAGAAATCAGCAGCCAGCACGGCAAATCCAGCTGAAGCAAGTCTGTGGCCATGCTTCAGAATAACATCATTTAAGCCTGTATATTCATGAATAAGAAGTACAGCCGGAAGCGGATGAGAATTATCAGGGAATAAAAATCTGTGCTCCAGTTCAACTTCTAGATGCTTCTGCTCAATTTTTCTTTGACGGATCATCAGCTGTTCTTATCACCCAGTTGTTTGTTTAAACTGATCATAGATCCACAAAGCCCGCCTGTTTCTTCACAGTCGTAGGATGCTGCATCTTCTTTGGGCTCAACGTGGATTGTGACCTGACAATTATTGAGTTTGTCCATAATGCAGGATTCAATTTCAGTGCATAGGGTGTGTGAATCTGCAATTGTAGATTCTCCGGGCAGAAGTAAGTGAAAATCAACGAAGCGGTTTGATCCGGCTTTGCGGGTTCTCAGTCCGTGGTATAGTGCTTCCTTTCCTGCACAGTTACGAATTGACTGGTCGATTATGAAGAGTTCTTCCTGGGGCAGGGTATTATCCATAAGTCCGGAATATGATTTTTTTATCAGAGAAAAACCTGTGAAAACAATATTTCCAGCCATAACCATTGCGATAATGGGGTCAATAACCGCCCAAGACGGTGGGGTGAAAAACATGATCCCAAGACCGGCTACAAGACCGATTGAGGTCCATACATCTGTGAGAAGATGTTTAGCATCTGCTTCAAGGATAATGGAATCATGAATTTTTGCTCCTTTGAGCATAATTCTGGCTGTAATAAAATTAACGGCTGATGAAAGCAGAGCTATAAGCAGACCCAGTCCAAGATTGGAAGGAACTTCCGGGCTGATGAATCTTTCCACGGACGCATAGACAATTCCAACTGCTGCAATAAGGATCAGCATTCCTTCCGCACCGCTGGAAAAGTACTCGGCCTTTCCGTGACCATAAGTGTGTGATGAGTCTGCAGGTTTAAGCGCCAGACTTAATGAAGCCAGTGCGAAAAGTCCTGCAGAAAGGTTCACAAGAGTTTCAAGTGCATCGGAAAGAAGTCCTACTGAATCTGTTATATGCCAGGCCCATGTTTTAAGGGCCATGGTAATAATTGATGCAGCGATCGAATAGTAGATGTATTTTTTGGGAGATTCAGACATGATATTTTGTTCGGTTTGCTTGAAGCCACCCGAAAGGGGCAGACACATTTCCATACTATTGTAGCCCAACAAGGCATTATAGTTAAGATCTGATCCCGGTAATGAGAATCATGCTCTCAAAATGGAAATGTTCTGCTTTCAACCTATTGAATATTTTACCAGCGCAGTGAAAGACAGGTCAGTCCGCCGTCCATTTTACGGAATTCTGACATATCAATATAATCAGGTTTGAAGCCGTTCTTTTCAAGAAGCTCCGCTGTCGCTGTAAATCCTGCCGGTGCAATTAGCTTTTCTCCAAGAAACAGGCAGTTTGCAGAGTACTCTTCTCCTTCGGGAACCACAAGTTTCCTGAAACTGGAAAATTCATCGCGAACGGCAAAGCGGCTGCTCATGATAAGTGTTTCTTCATCAAGAGCAGAAAGCTCGGTTTTAAGATGGGGCATTCCGCATTCGAACGGAACTGGAACTGCCTTGAAGCCGAACTTTTCCACAGCCTTTGAAAACTGTTCATAACCTGAACGGTTGGTGCGGGTATCAATTCCTACGTAGAAAGTTTTGCCCATAAGCAGAACGTCTCCGCCTTCCATAAGTCCATCATCTTCCATGCGGACTATTTCATCTGCATGACCTGCAATAGCTGAACTGATTATTTCCACTTCTCCGCGTCTGGACTCAGCACCGGGACAAGTCAGAAAGGCGGCAGTTCCACTTTCAAAAGGGATCATAACAGCGGTATCTTCAACAAATACAGAATCAGGATATTCTTCAACTGGATCAAGCTCAGTTACACTGATCCCTGCCTGTTTGAAGAAAGTTACATAATTTTTATGCTGCTCAAGAGTCAGGCCTATATCCGGGCAACCCAGTCCTGCTTCCGTGATTCCCTGTCCCATATTATGAGATGGGGTTCTGACAATGGCTTTAGTGAACATCTGCTATCTTCCTTACGCGATTAATGAATGGTCGCTTCTTTTGCTTTTTGCTGTTCAGCGATGAGGGTAAGCTTTGAACGGATATACTGGCTGGCAATGTTGCCTGCTTCATCATTCTGGGTCGGAGCATAGGCAGAGATATCTTCTTCAACCTGCTTTTCCATACGCTCGGATTCCATGAACATGATGTAGATAAGAACGAGAGCGGAGTCGTTTTCAGTTGTGCCGCTGCAGAGTTCTTCTATCTGGTTGCGGGGAACAGTTTCCAGAAGGCGATCAATAAACATTCCAACCCATTTTTCATATAGATCGGTAATGGGAGGAATCATGGATTTTATGTTTTTGACAGCTCCTTCATCAATATTAGGCATGGTCATGGCAATGAATTCTCCAAGAGCATCCTGTCGGGCTTCTTCGTTTTCAGTGCACTTTTCCATGACAATTCTGTGGATATATTCTCTGATTTTCTTTTCTTCCATGGCTTTGTATTCCCCTGTTCTGCAATAAATTCTTTAGTACAATTAGATGAAGGATGATTACTAAAAAGCCGGACGGCAGGCAACCTGCTTGATTGCTGTCCGGCTTTGGTGGTAAGGCTCCAGCATAATAAACTGGGCAGTCTATGTCCTATATTCACTCAGGAGATGAGCAGCAGATGGTAAATGGTAAAAAAGTGGTAATGGTTATGCCTGCATACAATGCAGCTTCCACCTTGAAGAAGACAATCGACGAACTCCCACCGGATGTTGTGGATGAGATTTTGCTGGTGGATGACTGCAGCCGGGATGATACTGTTGCCCAGGCCGAAAGTCTTGGAATCAGGACCGTGGTTCATACCTGCAATACCGGATATGGCGGAAACCAGAAGACCTGTTACAAAACAGCTCTTGAAATGGGAGCTGATGTTGTGGTTATGGTTCATCCTGACTACCAGTACACTCCATTGATTATATCAGCCATGGTTTCCCCCATTGCCAACGGTGTATTTGACTGCATGCTCGGTTCACGGATTCTGGGTACCGGGGCTCTTAAGGGGGGGATGCCTCTTTACAAGTACATTGCCAATAGATGCCTGACTATTTTTCAAAATGTTTTGGTAGGCTATCATCTTTCCGAGTACCACACTGGCTACCGGGCTTTTTCCAAGGAATTGCTGGAGAATATTCCTGTTGATGACAACAGCGATGATTTTGTTTTCGATAATCAGATGCTCTGCCAGATTATTTATGCCGGTTACGATATAGGTGAAGTAACCTGTCCTACCCGTTATATGGATGATTCATCCTCCATCAGTTTTGCTCGTTCGGTAAAATACGGTTTAGGAGTGCTGCGCTGCTCAACAGAAACCCTGCTGCACCGTTTGGGGTGGATGGAAAGTGATTTCCTGAAGTCAGTTGTTAAGCGTAATAAATAATATTTCAGCTAGGTTGAAAAATCAGGGATTCCACAATCCCTTGTATTAAAAATAGGCGGAAATCATGAGCGCTATGAATGGCGGATGGGATTTGAAGAAAGTACTGATCAGTGCAGCCCTGCTTTCGGCAATGGTTATTGCCGTATACGGCCAGTGCGGAGGCTTTGAGCTAGTTACCTATGATGACACCAGTTATGTGAGTAACAATGAACGGGTCATGCAGGGAATCTCTGCTGAAAATATCAGCTGGGCTTTCAGCACATTTCAGCTTTCCAACTATCATCCCCTGACTGTTGTATCACACATGCTGGATACCTCTTTGTTTGGCGACTCTCCGGGAGCGCGTCATCTGGTTAATGTTTTCCTGCATCTGGTCAATGTGCTCCTGTTTTTCTTTTTTCTGCTTAAAGCAACATCCAAGCTTGAGGATGGTGGATTGCTGCCGTCTTTTTTTGCTGCAGCCCTTTTTGCCGTTCATCCGGTACATGTGGAATCTGTTGCGTGGGTTGCAGAGCGCAAGGATGTTCTTTCTACACTATTCTGGCTTTCAGCCATGCATAGCTGGATGGCGTTCACAAAAAACAGAAATGCTGGCAACTATGCCCTTACTTTCTTTTTCACAGGAATGGGAATTCTTGCCAAGCCAATGGTTGTTACTCTCCCTGCAGCCTTGTTCCTGCTTGATGTATGGCCTTTGAACCGGGTTGATTTCAAAGCCGGCCTTATGCGGCAGTTTTCAAAACTGCTGCTGGAAAAGATTCCTCTCTTTGTTCTTTCAGCGCTCTCTTCTGTACTTACCTTCCTTGCCCAGGAAGGTGGCGGGGCAATGCAGTCCATGGAATCATTTCCGCTGTCACTTAGGGTTTCAAATGCTCTTGTCTCATGGGTCGCCTACCTTGGTGAGTTGGTCGCTCCTGTAAATCTGGCCGTTTTTTATCCCTATCCGCATGAAATTCCGTTGTGGAAGCCTGCACTGGCCTTGTTGTTTATTGTTGCTGTCAGCCTTATCTGTGTTCGTTATATAAAGTTTTTTTCACTGGGGGCTGTTGGCTGGTTCTGGTATCTGGGAACACTTGTGCCGGTTATAGGTTTGGTACAGGTGGGCGATCAGGCTATGGCTGACCGTTATGCATACATCCCTTTTATGGGCCTTTATATGGTGCTGACTTTCGGGATTGCAAGGCTTGTGCATGCAGGGCGCTTGCCCGCCAGAGGCGCAGCGGCAGCTGGTGTTGCAGTTCTTGTTGCGCTGCTTGGCGGAGCCTATATTCAGGCTGGGCACTGGCAGAACAGTGAAACGCTTTACACCAGAGCTTTGGCGGTAACGGAAAATAACCATCACATGAACTATAACTATGGTAACCTGCTCGAACGCAGGAAAGATTACAGCAGTGCAGCAAAGCATTTTCGGGCGGCAATCAAAGCTGATCCTTCCCACTATAAGGCCATGACTAATTTGGCCAATATACTTTCACGTCGCGGTGAGGTTTTTGCTGCTATGGATCTCTACCGAAGAGCTCTTGAAATCAATCCCAATTATGCAGCTGCCTATGCCAATCGCGGAATAGGTTACCACAAGCAGGGAAAGCTCGACTTTGCCCTTGCAGATTACCGTAAGGCTCTGCAGCTGGACCCCGAAAACGCCAATACTATGGTTAACATTGGACTCCTTTATTATATGCGCGGTGACTACTCAGCGGCAAAAGACTGGCTGAACAGGGCTCTTGCAATTGATCCGGATAACGAGGCTGCGCGGAAAAACATTGGCATGATTCCATAGCATTAGTAAATTTCAGCGACCCTGATACGTTAAGCCTTTCCTGTTTTTCTTTTGAATTTGTTTCTTTTCCTTTTGATTAAAAATGCAAGGGCGGTCATTATATGGAAATGTATTGTCCTTGATGTCTGATCGTTAGGTCTTACTACGTGAACAGTGTTTACAAGATGAACACTGTTTGCTAGTCAGTGCGCATGAATATGAGTAGCAAAAAAGAACAAGAACATCAGCGTATGAGGCGTATGATCCTGGATGCGGCAAAAGAACTGTTTGCCAAGGACGGTTTTGATAACGTTTCCGTACGCAAGATCGCGGCGAGGATAGATTACAGTCCTGCGGCGCTTTATCGTTATTTTAAAAACAAGGAAGATCTGATTTTGTCCCTTAAGCATGAGGGACTTGCCCGTTTCGCTAAAATGCGGGTTCATTTGGCTGATATCAAGGATCCCTTTGAGCGTTTGCGTGAAGCAGGACGCATGTACCTCAATTATGCTATCAGCGAACCTGAATATTACGATCTGTTATTCAATCGCAGTGTCCCTTCATTCTGTGATCCAGAAAAATGGGTAGGGGAGCCGAGCAAGAGTTTCATGAATTTGAAGCAGACGGTTAAGGAGTGCATTGAAACCGGAGTACTCGGTAATGTTTCTGTTGATATAGCCGTTGCCTCACTTTGGGCTTCAGTACACGGTCTGGCTTCTCTGGTAGCTAACGGCCGCCTGCAGGGTAATATTCCTGATCTTGATATGAATACTATTTTTGAAGATGTGTTGGATTTTACAATCATTCCGCAAAAAGAACGTGCCAGACTGGAGATGAATAATGATAAAAAAGAGGGTGATTCATAGCTCCATATTCCTGTTGATGACGGTTTTATGTCTGAGCTGCCTTGGCGTACCGGAATCATTTGCTGCCAAGGCCACAACATTTCGATGCGAACCAGCTTCAAGGATAGTCTCTCTGACCGGTTTTACCCGGCCACGTATCAGTATGACTCTGGTGAGCGAAGAGTCGGCAATGTGCACAAAAGTTTATGCCGATGTGGGTGATACAATAGGTCGCAACGGAAGTTTTGCAGAGCTTGATCCTATATTTATCAAACTGGAAATCTCTCAGCTCAATGCTGACAGGGAAAGGCTCCAGTCAGATGTGACGTACTACAGCAAGGAAGCTGAGCGTTATAGAAAGCTGGTTAAGAAGAGCACAGCAGCTCAGTCCGAGCTTGATCTGCATATCCGTAATCTTAAAAATGCAGAATCCCGTCTTAGGGCGACCGAGCTGAAAATCAATATCGACCGTGAACATCTGCGTAGATACACCCTGCGTGCACCTGTGGGATGGAGAGTTATTAAACGTTATATTGAGCCCGGTGAATGGGTAACAAAGGGAGAAAAGGTCGCCGAGCTCGGCAACTTCAGAACCCTTCTTGTTCCTTATGCACTGACAATCAAGGAACTCAAAAAAGTCCGTGAGATGAATGGTAAGGTAACGTTTAAACTTCCTGATTTAAACATGGAAGTAGCTGCTGAGCTTGAGCGTATATCTCCCGATTTCGATCCTGAAACACGTAAAGTTGAAGTTGATTTTGAGATCCGTAAAGGTGATTTCGATTTCCGTGGTGGATTACGTACCGAGCTTGATCTTGAAATGGATGATCCCGGAGGATCGGTTCTTGTTCCTCAGTCAGCAGTAGTTAAGGCCTATGATGATAATTTTATAGTTCGGCCTGATGGGGTGAGAGTGAAGGTTCTTGTACTTGGAAACAGTAAGAGCGGTAAGATCAGGGTTTCATCCAGAGCCGTTCTGCCCGGACAGGAATTTTTGTTAAATCCGTAAGATTGATCTGACATTGTAAAAATATACCCGCAAAGCTTCAAATAATTTTGCGGGTATTCTGTATTTTAACCGTCAGTCTGAATAATTCTATTCAAAATCTTAAGCCCGTATCTTAATTCTTCTATGTTTTTGGGGCCGCTCAAGGATAGTCTGATCATTGGTGGTACCGGGCTGTCACCAACTGCAAATTTCTCAGCTGAAAAAATATTGAGCCCTTCTTCTCGGGCTCTGCTTTCGACCATAAATCCACGCCAGGGATCTGGAAGGGTCAGCCAAAGGAAGAAACCGGACGGATTGCCTACTATCTCCATCTCATCAATAATATCCCTAACAGCTTCATACCTTTCATTTGCAGCTTTGCGTTTTAAAAGCATGGTCTTTTCAGCTGTTCCATCCTGAATCCATTGGCAGATCAATTCCACGTTGAGGGGAGGGGTCATCCATACAGAGTTGAGGATTGCATGTGCCAGCTTTTCTCTTATTTCTCCACTGGCACTCATAAATGCCACCCTTAAACCAACTGCTATGGTTTTTGAAACTCCGGCGATGTGAACACTGTTCTCACGGGCAAAGGCAGAAACGGGAGGCAGGTCGCTTTCCACTGTAAGGGTGTATGCATCGTCTTCTATTATAACCAGTCCGTGTCTTTTGCTGATTTCTGCAATTTCCTGCCTGCGCTTCAGCGACATGCAGGCCGTGCTTGGATTCTGTACCTCTGGCATTAGGTAGACGCCGCTTATACTATTACGCCTGCATACTGTATCCAGCATCTCCGGAATCATTCCCTGTTCGTCCATTTGAACCGGAACCAGTTTTATTCCGAGCATGGCTGCAAGTGTTTTCATACCCGGATAGGTCAGGCAGTCCGTAGCTATACGGTCCCCTGAACGAAAAAGTGCACTTAAGCAGCAGGTCAGCCCGTGTTGTGCTCCGGTGCAGACCAGTACGTCATCTGTATCAACCTCCATACGGTGCATTCTTATCCATTCAACACCTGTCTCTCGGTGTTCAGGAAGTCCGTGGGGATCGGTATAGCGCAGAAAAGTATTCAGATTACGACGTCTAGTCAGCCGTTTCATTGCTTCCTGAATGTCCGGGTCCAGGTCATAGAAGGTATTTACCAGGCCAAGTTCAATCATACCAGGTGCGTGAGGTTCGAAGGATACCATGGGGGTGCTTGTAACAGCATCTGGAGTGACAAAGGTTCCTCTGCCTACTGTACCGCAGACAAGTCCACGTTTCTCTGCTTCAGCATACCCTCTGGTAACGGTACTTACATTCATCCTGAGATCATCGGCGAGATCACGATGAGTAGGCAGTTTGTCTCCGGGTTTTAGTTTGCCGGAGTAAACATCGCGTTCGATAGCATCGGCAAGACGTTTGAATTTAGGCCTGTTTTCGTCATTCAGTATTGGTATCCATTTTGTCATGCAGACAATGTTTCCATTGACTGCATACAATGTCAAGAATATGAATACAATTATTCAAAGTGCTGCACACAATTCTAAATGCCGGTGTCGGCAATATATAATCAAATTAAAGTCCATCAGGGACTCCGGAGATGCTTCCGGTTGATACAGGAGGGATTATGCAGGAAAATTTCTGGGCATTTTTAGTATTTGTAATTGTGATGACCGGAACACCCGGCCCGGGTAACCTTGCTTTGATGGCATTAGGTCAGGCTGTCGGTTTCAAACGGTCTATCCCGTTCCTGTCCGGTGTCATTGTTGGTGGCATGGTTATGGATATTCTTGTAGTCATCGGCCTTGCAGAGCTTTTTCTTGCTTCACCGGAGGCAGCGTCCGTACTGAAAGTATTTGGAATGATTTATATACTTTATCTGGCATGGAAAGTAATGGGCATGAGCGGCACAGCTTCAAGCAATAGAAAGTCGTTCAAATTTTATGAAGGGCTCATGCTGCATCCTTTGAATCCCAAGCACTACGCAATGACTGTCTCTGCTTTTGCACAGTTTGCTGACCCAACGGCTCCAAGGTTTATGGAAATATCAATTTTTGTTGCTACTTTTACTTGTTGTGCTGCCTTTTTCCATACAACATGGTGCTATGCAGGAGAGTCATTGCTTAAGTTGCTGAAGGTTCCGAAAATGCGTTACGCAGTGAATGCTTCCATGGTGGTACTGATGGTTGGAGCAACCGTTTACGCACTGTATAAGTAGATTCGCCTTGGTCTGGTCTGTTTACCTTTCGAGTGCCTGCGTGTTATCAACTTCCTGCACTCAATCTTTAAGAAACTGTTTTAATATGAGGATATACCCATGAGTAAAAGAATAGGTTGGATTGGCACTGGAGTGATGGGCGGGTCAATGTGTATGCATCTGCTTAAAGCCGGTAATGAGGCCTATGTATATAACCGGACGAAATCAAAGGCCGACGAACTGATTGCTGAAGGTGCCATCTGGTGTGATTCTCCTGCAGAAGTTGCTGAGAAAGCAGATATTATTTTTACAATTGTCGGGTATCCGGCTGATGTTGAGCAGACTGTTCTTGGTGAGAACGGCGTACTTGCCCATGCTGAATCGGGTAAGATCATAGTAGATATGACTACTTCTGAACCTGCTCTGGCTGAACGCATTGCAAAAGCTGCCGCTGAAAAGGGTGTCGGTTCTCTGGATGCTCCGGTGTCCGGTGGTGATTTGGGTGCGCGAAATGCCACTTTGGCTATTATGGTTGGTGGCGAGCAGGAGACTTTCGAAAAGGTCAGGGAGCTGTTTGATGTAATGGGCAGCAATATCCGGCTGATGGGTAAGTCTGGTGCCGGTCAGCATACAAAGATGTCCAACCAGATCCTTATTGCCGGAACAATGATAGGCGTTGTTGAATCTCTGCTTTATTCATATAAGGCAGGTATGGATCTAAATGAGGTCATTGATGTGATAGGTTCCGGCGCTGCAGGATCATGGTCCATAAATAATCTCGGCCGCCGCATTGCCGATGATGATTTCAATCCCGGTTTTTTTATTAAGCATTTTGTCAAGGATATGGGGATTGCCCTTGATGAAGCAAAACGTATGAATCTCTCGCTTCCCGGCCTTGCCCTGGTTAATCAGTTTTATGTTTCAGCTATGGCTCTTGGGTATGAGGAGCTTGGAACTCAGGCTCTTTATAAGGTTTTTGAAAAGATGAATGACAAGTAATAGGTAGTCGCATTGATTGGAGAGCTCCGTCTGGTTGAACAGGTGGAGCTTTTTTTATGGGCATAAGTCAAGTTTTGCATAGTTTTTGTTTAATTCATCGCGAAAATGATTCTGGAAAAATGTTTCAGTTATAGTTCTTGGTTTGTCTTTAAATTGCACACAGGAAATAGTGTTTTGAAGTTTGTTGCCGGTAGGTTGGATAGTAATAATTCTTCCGTCTGCAATCTGCCTGTTCATAAGATGACTGACGGTAATTCCCAGACCGAGACCTTCCTCGATTGCTTTAACTATAGCCCCTGAACTGTCGGCGGTGAGGACAAGATTGAGTGATTGCGGCTGCTGATTATAGTGAAGTTTAAACCAGCTTTTAAAAAGAGAGATGTCCTTCTTGTACCCGATGAAACTAAGTTTGATGAGTTTATCATAGCCCCCGCCGATCACTCTGGATGCATAGTAAGTTGGGGAGCAGGCCAGAACGAATTCTTCCTTGATAACAGGTGTTATTGAGTATGAGGAATTTTCGTCGGGTGTGTTTATCATAAATGGCAGTATATCGATATAGGCAAAATCCAGATCTCCATTTGAAACCATTGAAAAAAGGACAGCTGGTTCAGAAAGCTCCAGTTGGAGGGATACTTTTGGATACTTCTTGTAAAATGCCCCGAAAATTCCCGGCATGTATGTTCGCCCGAATTCTGCCGGGGCTCCAATTCTGAGCTGTCCTGACGGGCATTCCTGACTGTCGCTTAAATGGCGTACTTCGTTTTCAAGATTTGAGAGAAAATCTTTGACTATTTTATAGAGATGATGCCCTGCAGAGGTTGGAATAAGCCTCCTGTTGACTCGCGTGAAGAGTTTTGTATCCAGCTCTTCTTCCAGTTTTTTTAAATGCTGGCTGACTCCGGACTGGGTTATATGCAATTGTCTGGCTGCTGCGGTGCTGCTTTGCTGATTATATATGTGGTAAAATACTTTAAGTCTGTTCAGGTCAGGGAGCATTGTATTCTCTTTGGTAAGTTTAGCTAATTAAAAAAGTTAGAACTATTAATTTTACTAATTAACTGTTTGAATATTATCTTGCAAGCATTCCTGGGGTTGAAATGAACCACCAGTCTAGAGAGGATATAGTTTTGAGAGTAGGAATTATCGCTGCAATGGAAGAGGAGTTGGCTCTGCTTGTAGACAGGCTGGAGAATCCTGAAGAGACCAGTTTTGGTCAGCTGGTCTACTATACCGGGCTGATAGACGGAGTTGAGGTAGCCCTTTTTCTTTGCGGAATAGGTAAAGTAAATGCAGCGGTCGGAACCACTCTGCTGCTGGATAAGTTCAAACCGGACTATCTTATCAATACCGGTGTTGCTGGTGCTTTCCCCGACAATGTCAATATCGGTGATATTGTGGTTTCTTCAGAGGTTCGTCATTACGATGCCGACGCAACAGCATTCGATTATGAGCTGGGCCAGATACCCCGTATGCCCGCAGCTTATGAAGCGGATAAGATTTTATTGGGGCTGGCCCGGAAAGCATGGATGAATGAAGAGAATGTTACAGTTCATCAGGGACCGGTGCTCTCTGGAGATTCTTTTATACATACCAAGCAGCAGGTAGACAGGATAATAGAATGCTTTCCTGATGTGATGGCTGTTGAAATGGAAGGGGCTGCAATTGCACAGACCGGTTTCTTGTTCAAGGTTCCATTTATTCTGATTCGTTCCATATCAGATAAAGTGTGCGAAGAAGGAAATACTGCGGTTTACGAAAGCTGCATGGAGAAGGCGGCGGCTAACTCAGTGCGTATGGTGCTTTCCATGATAGATGGGTTGCAAGGTTGTGCGGCCGCTTAAACAGCTGGTTAGATCAAGTCTGTTTTTCATCAGTGGATAGAGCTGATAATTGTGTATGGAATTAGCTGGATTGGAATTAATTACCATTTGTCAGGTGCGAGGATAATAATGAAACGAATTGAGAGTTTTTGTATAAACCATACCAGATTAAAGCGCGGTATATATGTCTCGCGTCGGGATCTTGTTGGAAGTGAAGCTGTAACAACTTTTGATTTACGGATGAAGGAGCCCAATAATGAGCCTGCTCTTAACTCAGCTTCAGCTCACACTCTTGAACATATCGGAGCTACATTTTTGCGTAATCATAAGGAATACAGCAATAGGATTCTTTATTTCGGCCCCATGGGCTGCCTGACAGGGTTCTACCTGTTGATTAAAGGCGATTTAAATTCTGAAGATGTTGTTCCCGTTGTCCGGGAGATGTTCAGATTTGCGGCTGATTTTGATGGAGAAGTTCCTGGAGCAAGTGCTGTTGAATGCGGCAACTACAAATTAATGGATCTGAAAGAGGCAAAAGCTGAAGCCCGGAAATATGTTACTGAAGTACTGGAAAGCCCTGTCAGCGAAAATCTGGTCTATCCAGCGTGATGAATAACTGAATTTTTTAGCTGGCTATAGACAGATATTGTGATTTTCAGGTTTGGATAGCTCATGTGAAGTTCTTTTAAGGGCAGGGGATATTAAAATTTCCCCTGCCTGATTTACTATAGGCAGAAATTAGATTGCGATTTTATCGAGCGTGTCCTGCAGGATTTCCTCTTCACTCTGATCTGAGCGAACAATGTGGTGTGCGGCTTCCATGAAATCTGGTTCAAACCGGTTGAGCATGAGTGAAATCTGCTCACGGGCATCCTCGGATCTATCAGAAGCGTTCAGCATGGTCATGAAGTCAGACATGATACAGACAACTTTGCCATTATCTTTAAGAAGATCCCTGATTTTCTTAGATTTTGCTGCCCCGCGCGGCATGCTGACTATCTGGTTGTCTCCTGTTGCAATTTTTTCAACTACAGGGTTTCCATCAGCACGGTTTATAACAACAAATTCCCGGCCCAGCTTTTCCGCTACTTTTGCGGCAATTAATTTTCGCAGGTCGTCATTAAGGCAGAAAATGAAGACATTGCCGGAATCGCGTCCGCCGATAAGCATATCTTTTGCCATACCGGGAATGTAGACGCTTCTTTTTTCACGTTCTGCCACCTGGTATTCTATATCTACTAATTCTACATTCTTCTTCTGCATTGGAGCTCCTTTCGGTTGATGAGCTTTTGAATTAATCACTTGCCTGAATTGCGGCAAGTCTATTTGCGAACAAAATATACAGTCCTTTTGTACTGCTCGTCTCCGGGTAATTCTTTCGAAACATAGCTAAGTTTCCATTTCTCAGAAAAAAGATCACATACAAAATCAAGCAGACTGAAAAGTCCGTCATTTATTTTGGCCTGAGGGTACATCTTTAGAAAATCGGATTCGTCAATTTTAAGGTGCCTGTTCACAAAATATACCGGTCTGAAAGTAAGCAGCATTTCTGATTCTGATCTGTTTTCAAGACCTTTTAAAATTGAGACAAGATGCCCATTTGCTATGTTGATCTTACCCAGAATATCTATGAGCATTCCCATATCAAAAGTTTGCTCAGGGGGTTCGGAGGCGAAATTACAGACCCTGAAGTCTACTCCTTCAATACCATAAAGCTCAGCGAGTTTTATGGCTCCGGCAACAACCTTCGGCTCCATATCATAGCCTGTGACTCTTCGCGCTCCGCATCTTCGGGCATGAAAGGTAAAATGACCCATATTGCAGCCGAGATCACAGACACTTTTGCCCGTAAAATCAAGGTCCTTGAATTCAGGGTCAATGCCGTCAATATCATGGCCTACGCCACCGGCGAGGGAGTTGTGTTCAAAATCGTACAGGGGACGCCATATAAGCTCTTCACCAACCTCTTCAACTATCTTTTTAAGTTCTGAATTTTTGCCCATTTTATCACTTCCGGTTTTGTTTCGGTATTTTGTTTGATGTATTCTTTATGATCAGTACTGTATCTTCTTTTTATGAAAACAGATTTTGCATATATCTGTATTAACAGCTCAACTCAAGAAAGTGATTCGGATTGCATGGATTATGGATGCGTGTTACTTCCATGTGCGAAATCAGGAGTAGCTTTTTGCAACAGATAACCGAGCCTTTTGTTAAAGGAAATTCATTTATTCACGCAGCTCATCCCGGAATGCGGGTCGGCTGCGCTTTCCTTTTTTCCCTGTGTGGTGCTCTGGTTACAAATTCAGGCGCGGCAATATCAGTTCTGGCAGCCGGAATATGTTTTGCCGCTTTTGCCCGCCTTCCGGTCTGGGCTCTTGCAAAACGTTTGTTCTTGGTCAATTTTTTTATATTTTTTCTCTGGTTGTTTCTTCCCTTTTCCAGGCCGGGAGAAGCATTATTCTCGGTGGGACCTTTTACAGCCTCGCTTGAGGGTATGGTTTATACCGCAATAATTACCATGAAATCCAACGGCGTTATTCTTGCGGTGACTTCACTCCTTTCAACAATGCCTGTCCAGCTTATGGGGGCTGGGATGCAGTCTTTGAAATTCCCAGACAAGCTTTGTCGCCTGCTGCTTTTTACCTGGCGCTATATTCATGTCATGAGGCTTGAGTATGCTAAAATGCGCAGGGCAGCTGTCATGCGCGGTTTTGTTCCCCATACCAGCGTAAGAACATACAAAACCTATGCATGGCTGCTTGGTATGCTGCTTGTGCGCAGTCTTGACCGGGCCCAAAGGGTTTGGCAGGCAATGCTATGCAGAGGTTTTGCCGGAACTTTCCATACATTGAACAGATTCAGTCTCAGCAAGAGAGACTGGGTTCTTTTGAGCATGAGCATTGTTAGTTCTGCAGTTTTTATTTTTCTACAGCTAAACAAGATTGAGGTTTTCCGGTGAGTTCACCTATTTTTTCCCTGCAAGACGTAAGCTTCGCCTACCCTGGAGGAAAGGAAATCCTTACCGGGGTTAATTTTGAACTGAGTAAAGGCGATAAAGTTGCTCTGACCGGCCATAACGGGTCCGGGAAAACGACCATTTTGCATATAATCATGGGTCTGCTTAAACCTTCGTCCGGGAAAGTTTTTTTTAAAAACCGTGAGATGAGTAATGAAAAGGATTTTCGTGAACTTCGTAAAGGAGTAGGTCTGTTGTTTCAGCAGGCCGATGATCAGCTTTTCTGCCCGACTGTAATAGAAGATGTGGCTTTCGGTCCTTTAAATCTTGGCAAATCTCCTGAAGAAGCCCGTAGAATTTCAGAATATATACTTTGCACTCTTGGCCTTTCAGGTTATGAAGACAGAGTCTCTTATCGGCTTTCCGGGGGTGAAAAAAAGCTGGTTTCACTTGCTACAGTGCTGGCCATGCAGCCGGAAGCCCTGGTTCTGGACGAACCGACAAATGATCTTGATCCTGCCATGCGTGAAAGGCTGATTGAAATCTTAAATTCACTTGATGTTGCTCTGCTGGTGGTCTCACATGATCTTGATTTTTTAAAAAGAGTTACGGGTAAAGAATATTCATGCCGCGACAAATCATTATATTCAGGGGCATCTAAATTCAATATCAGCAGTGACTTAAGTGCCTGCAAAATTTAAATTCTGGAGATTTCCATGCGTAAATTAAAAATTGTTTTTCTGATGGTTGTTGCAGCTCTTATGATTTCTGCATGTACAGGAGATGACGGAAATAAGGTTACTCTCAAGGTTAAGGCAACCGCTTACACATCCCATGCTGATCAGACTTCAAAGCATCCTTTTCTTGGAGCATGGGGGGATGAGCTCAAGCCGGGTATGAAGTGCATCGCCGTATCTCGCGATCTGATTGCCAAAGGGCTCACACACAATACCAAGGTCAAAATTGAAGGACTTGATGGCGAGTATCTTGTTAAAGACAAAATGAATAAACGCTGGACTAATAAAATTGATATTTACATGGGGCTTGATACCGAGACCGCAAAAGACTGGGGCAAGCGTGAAGTTACTATCTCCTTTGATAAACCGGAAAAAAGTAAATGATTCCGCAAAGTCTCAGAGAAAATAAATAGACTCTTTATTTTTGTTGCCGATTTACGTAAGGATGTGCTTTCGCAATGCCTGCTTCTGAATGTGTTTGGTAAGGGGCAAATCAGTTAGTTGCGACTTACGGAGAGAAATTTTGAGCGAACGGAAAAGAAACCCGCATCAGTCCATCAGGGCGTACTGCCTCTGGTGTATGGGAGGAAGCCCGCAGCTTGTTAGGGAATGTGAAGATGAAGACTGTTCCCTATACACCCTTCGGGGTCCTAAAACAGATGAGTCTCAGCGCACATGTATCCGTGCCATCCGCAGACATTGTCTGGCTTGCACTGTTGGTGACCGACAGGCCATCAGGGATTGCAAGGAGAAAGAATGTGTCTTGCGGCCTTACAGGTTCGGGGTTCACCCCAGAACCATGAAGCAGCGCAGAAAAAGACGGGTTGAAAAAAGCCATCTCATGCTGCCGGGATTATAGTCTGTTCAGATTCGATTAGATTATGAAAAAAAGGTGTAAGCTATCACTAGCTTACACCTTTTTTAATTTTATGACCGAACACTTTCAGTGCACGGGGAAATGAGCTTTTAAAGGACAGGCAGGTAAGTGGAAAGTTCGTATTCAGTTACCTGTGTTCTGTAATGATCCCATTCCTTGATTTTGTTCATGTAGAGATTGGAGTGAATGTGGTCACCAAGGCATTCTCTGATCAGCTCACTGTTTTTCATTTCCACAGCTGCTTCATAGAGGTTGCCCGGCAGAGCGGTAATGCCGTGCTCGGCAAGGGTAGGAGCATCCATGGCAAATACGTTTTCTTCGATCGGGTCAGGAAGTTTGTATCCATCATCGATTCCTTTCAATCCGGCTGCGAGCATTACTGCAAAGCAAAGGTATGGGTTTGCAGCCGGGTCCGGACAACGGAGTTCCATTCTAGTCGCGTTTTCTTTGCCGGGCTTGTACATGGGAACGCGGACAAGAGTTGAGCGGTTCTTACGGGCCCAGGAAACGTATACCGGTGCTTCATAGCCGGGAACAAGGCGTTTGTAAGAGTTTACCCACTGGTTGGTAACACAGGTCATTTCCGGGGCATGCTTGAGAATACCGGCGATATAGCTTTTGCCTTCCGGGCTCAGATGAAATTCATCGTTAGAATCGAAAAACACGTTGCGTCCGTTTTTAAAAAGAGACTGGTGAACGTGCATCCCGGAGCCGTTTTCCCCGAAAAGGGGTTTAGGCATGAAGGTGGCATAAATACCGTGTTTACGTGCAACTTCTTTAACTATTACACGGTAAGTCATTGCGGTGTCGGCCATTTTCATGCCTTCTGCAAAGCGAAGGTCTATTTCATGCTGGCTGGGTGCAACCTCATGGTGGCTGTATTCTACATCATAACCCATCTGCTCAAGGGAGAAGATAATATCCCTGCGAACATCATTGCCGAGATCCAGCGGAGGAGCATCAAAGTAACCGCCGCGGTCGATGATTTTAGTGCCTTTTTCATCCTGAAAAAGGAAGAACTCCAGTTCAGGACCTACATAGTAGGTGTATCCGCGTTCTGCGGCCTTATCGAGTGTTCTTTTAAGAACCCAGCGGCTGTCGCCTTCATACGGAGTTCCGTCTGGATTCTGGATGTCGCAGAACATTCTTGCTACAGGGCGTTCTGTCGGACGCCATGAGCAGAGCTGAAATGTGGTGGGATCCGGGATGGCAATCATATCGGATTCCTCTATGCGGGTGAATCCGAGGATTGATGAACCGTCAAATCCCATTCCTTCTTCAAAGGAGGCTTCAAGTTCTTTGGGGGTAATCTGAAAACTTTTTAATGTCCCGAGGATGTCCACAAACCAGAACTGTACAAAGCTGATGTTGTAGTCGCGAACAGCTTTTAGGACGTCATCGGCGTTTTTGCAGTTAAAGATCGGCGCAGTCACTGTTTTCTCCTCCTTAATAAGAAAAGAAGTTAGTTAAGTTGTGCCCGGTAGGTGTTCAGACCTTGTTTTCCGGGCCTTAGTTGCATTTTCAACAGGTTGGTATAATTGAAAAATGAAATAAGAAATGATTGATATGCCTAACGATAATAGCTGAATATCAGCAATTTATGCAAACCATATCCGCATCAAATCCATGCAGGGAACTACTGATTTTCGATCAGATCTCGTACTTCACGGAAAAAAGTAAGAATAAACGCAGGACTCTGTGTTTCAGATTCGATATCCAGGCGTCCAAAGAATGACACAATATTTCCCTTGGGAGTGCGGGTTCTCTGGAAATATAGTTCATGAAGCTGACCTTCCGGGGCCTTGAAGGAGAGTACCCATTCCCGACCTTCTTTTCGCCAGATTCTGGTGACATTCTGTTCCCTTACAGATGTCAGCAGATAAATCAGTTCATTCAGGGTAAACGGATGGCCGGGTTTACCCGGCATCCCGAGAAATTCTCCGTTTTCAGACTTGATTACTACAGGCAGTTCCAGAAAGTCCTTTTCAGGTTCAATGGAACTCTGGTCTGACTCAAAAGCATAGGAATCAGAATCGCCATTTTCTTTTTTGATAGTAACAACTTTTTTGGCTGTAATCCGTTCCGGCTGCTTAAGGCTGCCCAGTCCGGCTATGGCGTCTCTGATTTCGTTGACGAGTTCAGTGTTGTCTGGTGTTCCGTTCTTCTGAAGCTCAACCAGTTCCTTGACTGATTTTTCAATCCTCATCAGTCTTTGTTCTGACTTGGCCTGAGCTGTAACAAGGGCGGCAAGTCCATTCATCATTTGGGTTGTCAGCTTTGAAAGTTTATTTATCTCTTCACTGCTAGTGGTTGAATCTGTTTTGGTTATCGGTAACTGTTTATTGTCTTTAACAGACTCAAATTCAACAAGAAGTTTGTCGCGTATCTGCTTTACCGAATAGTTGCTGTTAAAAAGATCCCGGATACGAAGGCAGAGTTTGTCTGCTCCTTTCCTAAATCTTAAAGGCTTGCCATGGCCGGAGATAAAGAAAAATTCAGGAAATTTTTTACGATAGCTTTTAATCGTGGTGACAGAGACACCAGTGATGTTTGAAAGGTCTTTGTGGGTAAAAGTGTCTGCGGTCATAACTGTTACTTTTTTAGGTTAGTGGTGAATGACAAGTTGGAAAGGTTTATAGTTGTGCACTTATGCCTGTGAGACTGGACGCCCGGACTCTGAATAAAGCTCTCAAAGTTGAAACCGGGTACCCTCAAAAATGTGGAGACTGACAGTACTCTGAATCCGGCCGTCCATGGGCGTATCCTTGCTTAAACAGTCGAATTGAAGGAGTTGGATCGTCAGCACAGGAATACGTCTGCTTGGAACTAAAAATTATCTTACTTATCGATAACTTTAGAGAGATGATAAGTCAATATGTTTGGCGTGATACCTGTGCATTAAAGTGATTTTTTTCTTGCCAGGAGTTGGTATGAAGGTCTCGGGAAAAGATGAATCTGCTATCAATAAAATAGAACGGCTGCCATGCTGTATATGGCAGCCGCTCGTCAAACAGAGGTCATGTAACCTGATCCAATTGGATTGAGTGGAGATTCACAATTGGATGCGAAGAGCATACGCCTCTGTTGCAAACTAAATCAAGTCAATTGGTGCATAATTATAAGTATGGCTGTATTTATTATAAATAATAAATAGGTATGTCTTATATACTGGTATAACTCAATAATCTTTAAAATTACTTATCGATTTTTTAGAGAACACAAATAATAAATATTTGTGTTGTGCCAGTATGGCTGTACAAAAATGGTAAATTTTAGCCTTGATTTGGTCTACGTTTTATTCAGACTGCTTTGTAGCTTATTAAATTTATCTACAGTATTTCCGTAATAGGGGGTAGATTTTAAGCAGTATGTTCAACTGGCTTAGGCGAAATTCTTTTGGGTTATATGGTGGCAGAGTTTGTCCAAGTTAGTAAAAAATACGATCTGAAATACTTTCAAATTAGATTTATAATTTAGTCTAGCTGCAAAAATATTGGTTGATCCAATTAAATAAAGATTGGTATATGCTAAGGTTTTCGAAAACTTATCGATAATGTATATATCTATTTATTTCAGCTATTTTTGAAATCTGGTTAAGAGAGAAATTATAAAAAGCACCACCAGAGCAGCAAGCAGAATGGTGTTAATATTGATCCCTCCTTTTACCTTTTGTCTTTTGCGGTAACCAAAAATCAGAAAAAGAACGGATAAGAATAGTAGTAGCTTGAACATCAGTACCTACACACGGGCATTCTATATTGAGAATGCCCTGAAGCTTTTAATTGAAATGATCAGGTTCAGTCTCTGGCTATCAAATATTTCCTGAAAGGGGGTTAGTAAAGTCTAAAAGGCACTTTTCTAAAACAGCTTGGAGTCTAATCCCACTGCTTTTTCATCAGGAATTTATATGAGCGAATTCCATGAACCATATCTGCCAGAATGCGCGGCATCGATTTGAATGCCATCTTAAAGGACATGTGTTTCAGAAGTGGTTGGGAGTAGAATAAGGTCCAGCGCAGACGGTTTGAATACCTAAGTTCCGGGAAGACATATTTCTCAAGCCGCTCACAGTACAGCTGTTCGGGGTTTTTGTTTTCGGCAATCCCTTTTACAATCGCCTCGGCAGCATAGCGCCCTGTCTGAAGGGCATAGAAGATGCCTTCCCCGAAGAGGGGCTCAACTAACCCGGCAGCGTCACCGGCAAGAATGGTGCGTCCGAAGCACGGATTTTCCATGAAGTTACCGTATGGTAGAGGAAAACCCTTCATAGGGAGTGATTCAGGAGATGTCACACCCTGAGTCCGCAGGAAATCCATGAATGTTTTTTTGAAATTTGTAGTGCAACGGTTAAGTGCTCCGATTCCGGTCACGACTTTTCCTCTTGCAGGGAAAACCCAGATGTACCCCGCCCGAAGGTGGCCGATGTATAATTCCGGTTTGGTCACTTTTCGCGGAAAATCAGCTTCATCAAAAATAATTTCAATTGTTGAAGCCATATCTGCCTGCCACTTCTTTTTATCATACGGCAGGAAACGGCGGATAGTTGAGTTAACACCATCTGCACCGATCAGATACTCACCTTTGTAGATTCGGTTTGATCTGGTCTTTACTTCCGCGTCCCGGTAGTTACATTCACATATTTCTTCACCTGTGAAGATCTGTACACCTGCATTTGCAGCTTTTTGCAGAAGGAAGTAATCAAAGTCCACCCGGTCCACAAAACGGAAAGGAATTGACGATTCAGCGTCGCGAATATTGTAATCGCGGTAGTTTATTGAGTATTCAGGTGATTCGAAGTTGATGATGCCTTGGTTTCTGAGGCATTCAACATTGCAGTCGAAAATTTTTTCCAGAACTTTAGTGGTTTTATAGGTGATGAGTCCCCCACAGAGTTTTTTTCTGGGAAACTCTGCTTTGTCTATTAAAGCAACTTTCAACCCTTTTCTGGCAAGGATGCAGGCGGCGGTAGAGCCTGTAGGACCTCCCCCTGCAATAATGACGTCGAATTTACCGGACACGTGGACTCCTGATATGTTGAAAACTAAATATGTCGTTGCGTTAAGCTGAGTTTTAATACCGTTTGAAACACGCTTGGGCAAGCAAGACCGTACAAAAGATATCGGATTATGAAAAAAATTGAAGCAATAGTTTTTGATTTTGATGGAACATTGGCAGAGTTAACCATTGATTTCAGTGAGATGAAAAAAAGGCTTAAGGCATTGGGCCGGGCTTTTATTGATCCTCTTCCTGTCTGTGATGACATGCCTGCCCTTGAATGGGTAGATTTCATTGCGAACTGTCTTTCTGAGGATGATCCTGATCTTGGTAAGGAGTTTCATACTCGCTGCCGATTTCTGATTATTACCATGGAAGTGGAAGCAGCACGTAACGGAACACTTTTTCCTTTTACCTGTGAAATGCTTTCCGGGCTGCGAAGCTCCGGGATAAAAACCGGTATTATAACACGCAATACTGCTTCTGCCGTGCGGCAGATGGTTCCGGATGTGGACAGCATTTCCGGCTGTTTTCTATCTCGTGAGGATGTAAAGAATGTAAAGCCTCATCCGGAGCATCTATTCAAGGCACTGGAAATAATCGGGGTTAAAGCTGAGAACACTTTAATGGTCGGAGACCATCCCATGGATATTGAGACCGGTAAAAACGCTGGAGCCATGACCGCTGGCGTCGCTACCGGGCGAATGTCCGTTGCTGAGCTGAAAGAAGCTGATCCTGATTATGTTGCAACGAACTGTGCTGAGTTGATGGAACTTCTCAAGAAAGAATCTCTGATCTGAATTCAAGGTTGTAGCTCTTGATGTTAAGCATTCAGCACAAATCATGTTATAGATAAGGCCCTTGATATTTGAATATCAAGGGCCTTTTGCTTTGTTTTAAAACGAGACAAACTGTAACTATATTAGCCATATAACTTTAAATAGTTACCAGCTTGTAGTTTCTGGACCCCAGACCAATTTGCTCGGCGTATTTTAGTCCAAAACCATCGGGAACTTCCGGAGTCAGGGCTTTGAATTTATCGTCACCCTGACTGAGTCCATCAGGCAGTCTGCTCGGGTATAGCGGGGGTGCGGCATTAATCATATCCAGAGAAGCTTGATCCACTGCAACCGGGTCGGATGAAATCATTACTCCAAGATCAGGGCAGATGGGAGCGTCGCTGTATCCATGGCAGTCACAGTCTGGAGTGATGTTCATCAGAAAGTTAATGTGCATGGAAGGACGCTTCATCTGGTCAAGAATGGCTTTGTTGTATTCCATGAGGCGGTTGGTGAATTCTTCCACATCGCGCTGCCAGTCGATGATAATGGCTTTGTAACGGCAGGAAAGAAAGCAGCGGCCACAGCCATGGCAATGCCCGTTCATGATTATTTTGCCTTCATCGTCAAGGTCGAGTGCTTTAGCTGAACATTCGCTGATGCAGACCCCGCAGCCGGTACAGTTTTCCGGCTTGAGCTTTGGACCGGTTGTAACATGAACATGCATCTTGCCTTTTTTGGAAGCACAGCCCATACCGATGTTTTTTATGGCTCCGCCGTATCCTGCAAGACCATGCCCTTTAACATGGTTCAAGGTGACAAGCATGTCGGTTTCCATGAACATTCCAGCCACATAAGCTTCAGAAATGTGGTTCCCTTTGTATGGGATGGTTGTTTCATATTCTCCGCGAAGTCCGTCTGCAAAGAGTACCGGAGCACCTATCAGGTTAGGGTCATATCCGTGGCGTGCAGCCAGCAGCCCATGGGATACTGATTCTCCACGTTCTCCGACATAAAGTGTGCTGGTGTCGGTAAAGAAAGGTTTCGCCCCGGCTTTTTTGAGAAAGTCCACGATAGGACGCAGATTGAGCGCGTTGAGATATCCGGTGTTACCACTCTCCCCGAAGTGGACCTTTAGGGCCACGAGATTGCCCGGATCAATAACCGCATTAAGTCCAGACTGCTTGAGCAGCTTTTTCATGCGCTGGGCATGTGGGGACTTGCTGGTTGTTCGTAAATTCCAGAAATATACTTTTGACATAACCTTCCCTCGTTGAGCCGTATTGGATAAAAAATTCCTGCTGGCGTGCTGTTTGAAAATCAAATCCAACACAACTGATAAGAATCTTTCAGGATAAAAGATTCTAAAATCATAAAAAAAGAGAAGACAAAATATAACCTGCTTGGAAGATTGTCTATTTTAAATATGGGGTAATAATCAGATCAGAATAGTTGAAAGCTGTTGTGGAATAAGTTCATGCAGAACAAAAGCCGGTTAGTGAAATATACGGGAATATATTATATCAGAATGTGTGGTGTTCTAGTATTTTAAATTCAGTTGCTGCAGTTAATATTCAAGATATCCTGTTTGCTGAGAGCTCTGTATTAATGGGAAAAATTTAAACCCGTTAGTTCTCCTAAAACAAAAGCCCCTGGAGATTTCCTTGAAAATGTCCGGGGGCTTTTTGTCTTGTTTCAGTCTGGGGGATTACTTTCTATAAATCGCACCGGTTGATGCGGAAGTAACATTTTCACTGTAACGCTTGAGAAATGCTGAGGGCATCTCCTTTTCAATAGGCTTGAATTCTGCTTTACGGCGCTCCAGCTCCGCTTCATCAACAATAACGTTGATGGAGCGTGCGGGGATATCGATTTCAATCACATCTCCGGTCTGGACAAGCCCGATTGCTCCGCCGGATGCTGCTTCCGGAGAAACATGTCCGATTGCTGCACCACGGGTGCCTCCGCTGAAGCGTCCGTCTGTGATGAGGGCAACATCTGCGCCGAGCCCCATTCCGGCAATTGCTGATGTGGGGGTGAGCATTTCGCGCATACCGGGGCCGCCTTTAGGACCTTCATAAAGAATTACCACAGCATCACCCTTAACGATTTCATTTCCAAGAATAGCCGTTACAGCTTCTTCTTCGGAATTGTACACCTTGGCATTGCAGGTGCGTTTCATCATTTCCGGTGCAACTGCCGACTGCTTAACAACACATCCATCCTGAGCAATGTTGCCGAACAGGACTGCAATACCGCCTTCCTGAGAATATGGATCATCAACAGGACGTACAATTTTATGGTTAGTGATACCGGCATTCAGGGCCTTAAGGTTTTCACCTACGGTTTTGCCGGTTACGGTCATTGTGTCCAGTTCGATGCGCCCTGACTTGGACAGCTCAGCCATAACTCCCTGAATGCCGCCTGCTGCGTGTAAATCTTCGATATGGTCGGGGCCGGCGGGAGAGAGCTTACAAAGGTTCGGAGTACTGCGGCTTATTTTGTCAAAGACAGTCAGGTCGAGCTTGAGGCCTGCTTCGTTGAAAATAGCGGGCAGGTGAAGAACAGTGTTGGTAGAACAGCCGAGAGCCATGTCCATGGTAACCGCATTCTTAAGACTCTTTTCGGTGACGATGTCACGGGGTTTAATGTCTTTTTCCAGCAGGGTCATGATCTGGGCACCTGCAGCTTTTGCAAGGCGGGTACGTTCAGCCATAACAGCAGGTATGGTTCCGTTTCCGGGAAGTGCAAGACCTATAGTTTCAGACAGGCAGTTCATGGAGTTGGCAGTGAACATGCCCGAACAGGAACCACAGGTGGGACATGCACTCTGTTCAAGCACGGAAAGTTCATCTTCACTCATGTTACCGGACTTAACCTGTCCAACTCCTTCAAAGACAGTGATCAGGTCCACCTTCTTGCCGTCCTTGCGACCGGCAAGCATAGGGCCGCCGCTTACTATGATGGTAGGAATGTTCAGGCGAAGCGCAGCCATGAGCATGCCGGGAACAATCTTGTCACAGTTGGGGATAAGAACCAGTGCGTCGAAGGGATGCGCAGTAGCCATGATTTCTATGGAGTCCGCAATGATTTCACGGCTGGGCAGGGAGTAACGCATGCCCGCATGGTTCATGGCCAGACCGTCACAGACTCCGATCGCCGGAAATTCCATGGGAACACCACCGGCAAGACGCACACCGTCTTTAACTGCACGTGTAATTGTGTGCAGGTGGACGTGGCCGGGAATGATTTCATTGGCAGCATTACAGATACCGATCAAAGGCCGGCTTACTTCATCCTTGGACAAGCCCAGTGCGTACAGCAGTGAACGGTGAGGGGCCTTTTCCAGACCGCCAGTCATTTTTTTACTTCTCATAATATTAACCTCGTCATTGGTATGCCTCCGGCGGCCTGCCGGGTCTTAAACTCCTTGCAGAGGGTTAAGAATCCCTGATGGTACAGGTCCTTGCCGTTTTGAGTGGCAATTTGTGCGTTATTAAATATATATTTTATGCAGAAATACTGCTTACTACAGATAATTAATAAATTTCTTTTTCATTAAACGGAACTATTGCTTAATCCAGCATAAGATTCGCCCTCTTCGGCTAATCCTGGTTAAAGCGCATTGGGTAGAGAGGGGGTGGGGATTCTTAAAGGGAAGGGGAGAGGCCACTTTGTGCGCTGGTAAAGGGGTTTTTCCTCTTCTCCTCAAGCCGCCGGAGGCAATAAAAACTAATTTTTAACTGCAACAAAGCTGCTCAGCATTCCGATTATGGTGACAGTTCCAAGAAGCATAGCGCACTGTTCCGGTGGAAGGAAGGTAATCTTCATGAACAGGGGCGGAAAGTTCAGGATATCGGAAAATAGCTGCTGGGCTCCGTAAAGGATGCCAAGGGCAATAGAGCTTCCGAAGAGTCCGAGCAGGGCTCCTCCGGTAAGCAGGGGCAGCCTGATGAACCATTGTTTTGCTCCGACCAGATAGAGAATCTCTATTTCGTCATGACGGGTCATCAGGGATAGGCGCATGGTGTTGCCGACCACAAGGGCTACAACAAGACCGAGAAATCCGATTACGGGCCAGACAATGGACTGGGTAAGACTTATCCAGCCCCGAGCCAGATCGATCTGCAGGGGATTGTAATGGACCTTTTCTACAAAGGGAAGTCCTTTTAATTCACGAAGAAGATTTGCTGCCCAGCGTTCATTTTTTATTCCCGGTTCAACTGAAAATGAAAGAAGAGCGGTAGCAGGCAGTGGATTGTTACCTTCGCCAAGCCAGGAAAAATCATCTGCATTGCTGAGTGCCTCAGAAAGTTGTTTAAGTGCAGCGTCCGGAGTGAATGTGCGTATATCCTTAAGCCCTTCTATGGTTTCAAGGTCGGCCCATTGTTTTTCAATGTCGCCGATAGGAGCTTCAGCCTGCCAGAAAATCTGTATTTCAACCTGACCGCGGGATTTGAGCAGTTCCTGATTGACGTTATGCAGGGTTATCATAAAAAGCCCTGCAAGCAGAGAAACCATGGTTACGGCAATCAGGGTGAACAGGTTGGCCCATGGATGCAGGCCCATATCGCGTATACCGCGTCCGGCCAGCCGGAAAAAGAGTGTCAGCATGGGCAACTCTCCTTGAGAAGATGTTCCGGCGGTTCACAGACCTGTCCTCCGTCAAGGTGGATTATCCGCGCATCGGGAACAGTTCGCAGTATTTCGCGGCTATGTGTGGCCATGACAACTGTTGTTCCGTGTGTATTGAATTGTTTGAATACTTCCATGAGGTGCAGTGAAAGTTCAAAGTCGAGGTTGCCTGTGGGTTCGTCGGCAAGGATCAGTTTGGGGTTGACAACCATTGCCCGTGCAATAGCCACTCGCTGTTGTTCGCCACCGGAAAGCTGGCGGCATTTGGTGTAGCTTTTGTTTTCGAGTCCCAGAGCTCTGATGATAGCCCTTACTCGTTTGTCAATGGTTGCTTTGGGCATGCTGCGCACAGTCAGTGCAAGGGCAACATTCTCGTAAACGGAGCGGTTGGGCAGAATCTTGAAATCCTGAAATACAACCCCCAGTTCACGCCTGAGCATGGGGATCTGCCCGCGTTTCATGTTGTGCAGTTCATAGCCAGCAACTGTGCCCTGCCCGCGTTTTAAAGGCAAAGCTCCATAAAGAAGGCGCATAAGTGTCGTTTTTCCCGCTCCGGAGTGTCCGGTCAGGAAAATGAATTCACCCTTGCCTATATGCAGGGAGATATCTTTGAGCGCCCAGTTTGAACCGAAATTGTAGGACAGCCTGTTGAGCCGGATCATTCAGTAACCGTTTTTATCATATTAGAATTGGACTTTGAGCGTCTGCCCGTCGGAAGTTGTACAGCTGCCGGAACCTCCGCCCTTAAAGCCTTTTGCACTGTCTTTAAGCGCGAAGTCGCATTTCATGCTGACCCCGTTGTTGTCAAAAAGGGTAACACTTCTCTCACTGTATTTCATTTGACCGGTAAAAACGGTGTCATCAGGAAATTCAGCTTTGACTGAATATTTGTGCAGGCCTCGTATTTCGGAAGCGACCATTTCTGCCCGCCCGAGTTTATTACCCTGGTCCGAAATAAGGTCACCATTCATCTTTACAGGAGCACATGCAGCAAGACCTGTCAGTATGGCGGTCAATATCAGGAATCTGTATATCATCATTAATCTCCTTGAATGAGGTTGTAGCAGGGGCGGGCATCTTTTGCAAAAAACATTATCATTACTTCGCAGGGATACCTGTTTTCGATCAACGGTCACAAAGGCTCGGTGGGAAGTATTCACCCGTCATAGAAATATTTACCTTCTCACTGTTTTCATTTAAGTTCCGGTGTAAAGCATGGACCGGAACTTTTTCCTGAAAACATCCTGGCAGTAGAGTGCCGCTTTAAAATTCAGGCTATAAGTGACTGAAATTATGAATTTCGGTATATGCTGATACAATCGTTAGGTGCCCAAGGGAGAAACATATAACTCAAGCAGCAGGAAAGAGATATGAAAATTTCTGAAAGACTTATGAGAGCCAAGCCGTCCGCAACTCTGGCTGTAAACGCCAAGGCGCAGGAGCTTCGCGCACAGGGAAAAGAGATTGTCAGCCTTGCAGTAGGTGAACCCGATTGCCGGACTCCGGAACATGTCTGTGAAGCCATGAAAAAGGCAGTTGATGAAGGTTTTCACCGCTACACAGCAGTACCGGGCCTCCCTGAGCTGCGGGCTGCAGTTGCCAATTACTATGGTAAATTCTACGGTGCAAAGGCTGAAGCTGAAAATACAATAATCAGCAACGGTGGTAAGCATTCTCTGTACAATCTGTTCATGGCCCTTATTGATCCGGGCGATGAAGTACTGATTCCTGCTCCCTACTGGGTAAGCTATCCCGCCATGGTCGAGCTGGCTGAAGGAAAACCCGTGATCGTCCCCACAACTGCGGAATCCGGATTCCTTGCTGAAATTAAAGATCTCGAAGCAGCCTGTACTGACAGAACCAAGCTGCTTATTCTCAATACTCCGTCCAACCCGACAGGTGGCCACTACCCTCAGGCACAGCTGAACGAAATTGCGAACTGGGCCAAGTCAAAAGGTATCTTTATCGTTTCTGATGAGGTTTATGACCGTTTGGTATATGAGCCGGCCGAGTATTCCACTCTTGCAAATTTCTGGGAAAAGAACCCTGAAGACGTAGCTATCGTTGGCGCACTTTCCAAGAGCTTTGCCATGACAGGATGGCGCGTCGGTACCGCTCTTGCCCATCCAGATCTGGTAAAGGCAATGGTTAAGATTCAGGGCCAGTCCACCTCCAACGTGAACACCATGGCACAGAAAGCAGCGCTGGCAGCTTTTGAAGGCCCTTGGGATCTGATTGATGAAATGAAGGTCAACTTCAAAAGACGTCGTGACATAGCTTATGACATCATCACATCCTGGCCTGGAGCAGTATGTCCCAAACCTGACGGAGCATTTTATCTCTTCCCGGTGCTTGAGGCTTTCTATACTGAGGAAGCGCCTGATTCAGCTTCCATGTGTACCAAGATTCTGGAAGAAGCTGGTGTTGCCCTTGTTCCGGGTTCCGCGTTTGGTGATGATCGCTGCATCCGCATTTCATACGCCGTTGATGATGAAGTTCTTAAAACTTCGCTCAATAAGATTGGTAAAGTGTTGATGAACAAATAAAAATTACGTAAAGATAGTCATATTTGAGATTAGACTTTATGATCCCCTTCCGGCAATCGTAGCCGGAAGGGGATATAACACCATAAATTTATGGAGATCGAATATGGCTGCTAATATTCTGGACTGGACTGATAGTTGGTTTGAAAAACTTGATTCCGAATCCAAGGCTGATTCGGCTGGAAGTATAGCCGCACGCTTCAGTGGTGAAGTGGCCGAAGGAAAACTTCCTTTCTGCTCAATGCCTTTTATGGCTGAGCTTCTCCACGACCTCGACGGACTCGAGGATTATGTTAAAAGTTTCGATCATCTGCTTCTGCTTGGCATCGGCGGCTCCGCTCTCGGTGCCCGTGCTTTGCAGAAAGCCTTTTTTCCGCAGCAGGATCAACCCTGCCACAAAGGGCCCTGGCTTTGGATCGCGGATAATGTCTGCGCCAAGACCCTTGATGCCTATCTTGAAAAACTTCCCCTTGAAAAAACTCTCGTCGCTGTAGTTTCTAAATCCGGCGGGACCATTGAAACCATCAGTCAGTACTTTTTAGTGCGAAAAAAGATGCAGGAAGTTCTTGGCAATGTCTGGAACAGGAACGCAATCTTTATTACTGATAAAGAGAAAGGATTTCTGCGTGAGCAGGCTGATGAGCTTGATATAAGAACTCTTGAAGTTCCTGATAATCTTGGTGGTCGTTATTCCGTTCTTTCCGCAGTTGGCCTGCTTCCTGCCATGTTTATGGGAATGGACTACCACTCTCTGGTCGAAGGAGCCTCGGCCGTTCTTTCCCCGCTTGCATCACCTGATCTTAATGGTGATTCCCTGCGTGATCATCCTGCTTTCAAGCTTGCCTGCTGGGGGGCGGCCCTTATGGACAGGGGGTATAATGAGCTGATCTTTTTTTCCTATATTCCGCAGTGGGCCTGCTTTGGGCAGTGGTTCGCCCAGCTCTGGGCAGAGAGTCTTGGTAAGGAGGGTAAGGGCAGCCAGCCTATCCCGGCTACCGGGGCCACTGACCAGCATTCTGTTAACCAGATGTTTCTGGACGGACCGCGGAACAAGGGTTGCCTGTTTCTGACCTGCCCGAATCTGCCGACTGGGATGCCCTTTAGCGGAGATATCCCTGAGAAGTTCGGGTATCTGTCCGGTCAGAGTTTCGGCGAACTTATCCACGCTGAAGGACTGGGCACTAAAATGGCTCTCAGTGCCAACAATGTTCCGCTGGTTGAGATGCAGATGAATGCTGATAATGAAGAAGCCGCAGGAAGGCTCATGGGGCTGCTTATGGCTGCTACGATCTTTACCGGATGGCTTATGGATATCAATCCGATTGATCAGCCTGCGGTGGAAATGGGCAAGCTGTTGGCCAAAGCCAAACTTGGCGCCGCCGGTCTTGAAAGTGAAAAGGAAAGCCTGAGCGCCTTTCTTGGCAAGAAGCGTGAAGAACAGAAATTCTAGATTTTTTAAGATATTAGCTTGAATGGATCGGCCGTCTTCTTTCAAGGCGGCCGATTTGCTTTTGCAGGCGAAGGCTTATAAGTAAGAACTACATTAACCAAGCCGTTCGGAGGCCTCGTTTGGAATCAAATAATCAGGATCTACAAGTAAAATCATTTCAGCTTGTTAAGTTGCTGTCATGGACCTTGCTGGTGGTTATTATCGCCAGCAGTCTGGGATTGTCTGTATTTCTGGCCAAGCATGCAGATGAAACACTTCTGGAAAAGCAGAAGGAATTTGCCTTGCTACAGGCTGAAAACCTTAACCACCAGATATACAGGCGTTTTATCCTGCCTACGATTATAGGATATGGAAAAATAGGGCTCAAGAACAAGGAACAGATGGATCGGCTGGATCAGGTTGTCCGTTCCACCATGCACAGTTTTAAAGTTAATGAGGTCCGTATTTATGATCCGGGACTTATAGTTTCCTTTTCCACTGACAAAGACGTCATCGGCAAGGAGAATCTTGGCGGCGAGTTTGTTAAGAAGGTGCTTGAAAGCGGAAAGCCAAAATATGAGTTCATAAGCAAGAAGTCCACACTCGGGTTGCTTTTTGATCTCAACATGCGCCCAGGAACCATGCTGCTTAAGATTGTATATCCGCTTCGTTCGGAAAAGAGCCTTAATATCGATGAAAACATAATCATGGGTGTAATGGTCATCACTCAGGATATTACTGAAGATTATCAGTCTGTTATTAATTTTGAGCGGTTGATTCTTTTTACCTCAAGTTTTTCTGCCCTGATTCTTTTTGCGACAATTATGGCCATTATTCGTCGTGCGGACATCATCAATACTCAGCGTATGGAAGAGCGTCAGCAGTTTGAAAAAGAGCTCAACCAGAGCGAGAAGCTGGCCAGTATCGGGCGAATGGTTTCGGGAGTGGCCCACGAAATCAGAAATCCGCTTGGTATTATCCGCTCCAGTTCTGAGCTGCTGCTTAAACGTATGAATGACAGTGATCCGGTCAATGTAAAAATTCTTGGAGCTATTCATGAAGAAACCAAACGTCTCAGCCGGACTGTAAGTGACTTTCTGGACTATGCACGTCCACGTAGAATAGCTCTTACTGCACTTGATCCGGCCGAGCTGCTCGACAAGATATACATGTTTCTGGAATCAAAGTGCAGAGAATCAAATATCACATTGAAGCGTGAATATGTGCATGGCCATAAGGTCTGCGGTGATGAGGATCTCCTATATCGCGCCTTTTATAATCTTGTAGGCAACGCAGTTCAGGCAGTGGAGAAGGATGGAAGTATCTCGGTGTCCATCAAGGAAGCTGAAAAGGGCGTCAAGGTTGTCTTCAGTGATACCGGATCCGGTTTTGCTCCTGAAGTTATTGATAAGGTAAAGGATCCATTCTTTACTACCAAAGATAGCGGAACAGGACTTGGACTTGCCATTGTGACCAATATTGTGGAAAGCCATAATGGAAAGTTCATAATCGGAAATAACCCCGAAGGCGGGGCCTTGATTGAAATATTCTTACCTGAAAAGAAAGACTGCTGATAAGGCAAAAAGAAAAATATGTCCGCAAATATACTGATACTAGACGACGAACAGAACTACCTTCTC
This sequence comes from Maridesulfovibrio sp., assembly GCA_963676495.2. Classification (GTDB taxonomy): domain Bacteria; phylum Desulfobacterota; class Desulfovibrionia; order Desulfovibrionales; family Desulfovibrionaceae; genus Maridesulfovibrio. The sequence goes on from CAXXRF010000003.1 coordinate 2,049,983, forward strand.
ATACTGGAGGCTCTGCTTTCAGATGAGGGGTATACCATCACAGCTCTTTCCGATCCGGAAACCGGGCTTGCCTATCTTGATGAATCGGAAGTGGATCTGGTCATAACCGACATGAAGATGCCCAAGCTTACCGGTCAGGATGTACTGGAACACGTGAAGAAAAACTTTTCACATATCCCGGTAATCATAATGACTGCATTCGGGTCCATTGAATCAGCTGTCGAGGCGATGAAAATCGGGGCTTTTGACTATATCACCAAGCCTTTTGCCAATGAAGAGCTTCTTCTTTCTGTCACCAAGGCTGCCCAGTTTGCAAAGGCTCAGCGCGAAAACAGGCAGCTGCGTGAACAGATCAAGGACCGTTATTCTCCAAGCAATATCATCGGACGTTCCAAGCCCATGATGCAGGTTTTCGACATGATCTACAAAGCTGCTCCCGGCAGTTCAACTGTGTTGGTAACAGGGGAGTCGGGAACCGGTAAGGAGCTTGTTGCACAGGCTGTTCATCAGGCTTCTCCCCGTTGTGACAAACCTTTCGTTTCGGTGAACTGCATGGCTTTTAATGCCGGAGTTCTTGAAAGTGAACTATTCGGTCATGAAAAAGGGTCTTTTACCGGAGCCGTAGCCCGCAAGCGCGGTCGTTTTGAAGCTGCTGACCAGGGGACACTTTTTCTTGATGAGATAGGTGAAATATCCCATGACATGCAGGTTAAACTTCTGCGGGTGCTGCAGGAAAAGACCATTGAGCGTGTAGGTGGCGGTGAACCCATCAAAGTGGATATCCGGATTGTGGCGGCAACCAACAAGAACCTTAAGGAAGCTGTCGAAAAGGGAGAGTTCCGTGAAGATCTTTACTACAGACTAAATGTTGTAAGTATTGAGATGCCTCCCTTGCGTGAAAGGCGTGAGGATATCCCTTTTCTGGTTGATCATTTCCTTGCCACATACTGCGCTGACAATAACAAGGAACTGGACGGCTTTTCTCCATCGGCAATGGATTATATGACCGGCTACGAATGGCCCGGGAACGTCCGTCAGTTGCAGAACGTTGTGGAGCGTTGTGTTGTGCTTAGTTCCGGCACCGTCATTGATACCGATGACCTGCCATCTGAAATCAAGGATGAGGAAGCTCAGTTCAAGAGTGCGGTTGATTTGCTGCCGACCAAACTTAATCTTGCTGAAACACTCGATAAGATCGAAGCGACACTGGTTCGCCGTGCTCTGGTGCACAGCAACTTTGTAAAGGTAGACGCAGCCGACATGCTTGGAATCTCCAAGAGCCTGCTCCAGTATAAATTGAAAAAATATAATATCACTGGAAAGTAGATGGCCTCAGAAGTAGAGATGGGATCTTTATCCGTAGTTACGGATCATTCTTTCAATTAAGATCAGTTTGAAATCTTATACCAAACACCCCCGCAACAGCTCGAGCTGTTGCGGGGGTGTTTGGTTGTATTAACTGATAAGGAGCAGGAAGGTTGCTTTTTCAATCTGAGAACTCGTCAGCTATTTCAGCAGCCGGCGGCAGGATCAGATTTCTTCATCTTCGATGAGATCACCGGATGATGCTGCCCCGCGGGCCAGTTCATCACAGCGTTCGTTTTCAGGGTCACCGGAATGTCCTTTGACCCAGCGGAATGTTACACTGTGTTTTTCCAGCAGGGGAATAAACTGCAACCATAGATCCTTGTTTTTGACCGGCTTCTTAGCTGCTGTTTTCCAGCCGTTTTTCTGCCAGTTGTCGATCCATTTTTTGGTGAAAGCATTTTTTACATATTGTGAATCGGTATAAAGGGTCACTTCACATGGTTCTTTGAGTTCTGTAAGCGCAGCAATTACGGCTCTCATTTCCATGCGGTTGTTTGTAGTTCTTTTGTAGCCCTGCGAGAGTTCTTTGCGGTGCTCGTTAAAGAGAAGAACAGCACCGTATCCGCCTTTGCCGGGGTTGCCCAGACATGAGCCGTCAGTGTAAATAGTAAGTTTTTTTCTAGACATTAAATTTCTACTTTATTCCTTGTATCCAGTTGATTCCGGATCAGTCGCATTTCCGCTTCCATATTCACCGTAGACCGGTGCAACGGGTTGGTCAGCATCAACGTTGACCAGTCGTTCCCAGATCATGGACAGGGCCGTCATAAGTGAAGTGGGCCAGTCTTCTTCACTGAAATTTTCAGTAAAATGATGTTCTTCCAGTTCCTTTATAAAGTTGGCCCCCAGTGCATGACGAACCAGTCCGGGAAACGACATGACGACCTCTTGATAGGTCGGAGAAATGCCAATGTAAAGTTCATTTGATTCTACCTGTACGTCCGGAATATGCTCAGTAAGAATTTGGATTTTAACATTCACTCCAAATTCATTGCGCATACTTCTTATAAAGCCCTGAACGAAATCACGCTCAGATTCGCTCAGTATTTTAGTTTGATCCCAAAGCGCATTACGGGCTTGAATTTTCTCCAGAGTAGTTTGGTTATTCATCCAGAATGCCCAGCCTACTATGCTGAAAATTATGAACATTCCTACAATGCGTAGAAATTTTTCACTTGCTGTTTTGCCGCGAGGTTTAAAATTAAAAAGCATTTTGTAACCCGTAACTTTTTAAAGGCCTCCTGTTCCATTTATCAAAGGTTGGAGGCTGTGATTGAATTCTCAGCGCACACTCTGGCAATGAGATTAAGCATCAGGCAGCTGCAGGCAACTCTGCTTTTGCAGGCCCTTGAACTTAAATAGTATCAACTATTTTCTTTTCTGTAAAAACGAGAGCCTGCTCATAGTTTCCGGATCAGTTCTCAAGTTCCAGTTTCAGTCGCTTCAGCAATGACTCAATGGTATCTCTGATCGTTTCAAGGCGTTCCGGTGAATTGGCCTCAAAGCGCATGGTTAATGCTGCCTGCGTGTTGGAAGCCCGTACAAGGGCCCAGCCATCTTCGAAAACAACCCTGACTCCGTCAATGTCGATTACTTTGTATTCTTTGGATAATTCTTCAATAGCCCTTTCAACTATTTTAAATTTGATTTGTTCAGGGAAGTCAACGCGAAGTTCAGGGGTAAAGTATGTTCGCGGCCAGTCGTTTAGCATTTCAGAAAGAGGTTTATCTGTTTTAGAGAGAATCTCAATAAGGCGTAGTGCAGAGTAGATACCGTCATCAAAGCCGTAAAACCTGTCGGCAAAGAAGATATGGCCACTCATTTCTCCGCCCAGGCCTGCCCCTGTTTCCGCCATTTTAGCTTTCATGATTGAATGTCCGGTACGGGCCATTATGGAATTACCGCCATGCCTATCTATGTCCTCAAACAGGAGGTGGCTGCATTTGACGTCAGCTATAACTGTTTCTCCTGGTTTTCGTTCCAGCATTTCACGGGCATAAACAGCCAGAAGTCTGTCACCGGGAATGAGTCTGCCTTTTTCATCTACAGCTCCGATCCTATCCGCATCTCCGTCCAGTCCTATTCCAGCTTCAGCTTTAAGCTCCACAACTGCTTTTAGCAGGTCGCCCATGTATTTTTCCACAACCGGGTCAGGGTGATGGTTAGGAAAATCGCCGTCCGGTTCGCAGTACAACGGGATAACATCAACCCCGGCTTTGCGGAGAAGTTCAAGGCCGATATGTCCTCCTGCGCCGTTGCCCCCATCAAGGACGACTTTTACCGGTCTTTTTATCTCTATTCCATCAAGCAGGTCTTCAATGTATGAAGGAATAATATTGTGGCCGGAGGCCATGCCGGTACCGGAGCAGAACTGACCGGATTTCATTATCTCATATATTTCCTGAATGTCTTCGCTGTGGATTGTAGTATCTTCGCCCCATATTTTAAAGCCATTGAATTCCGGGGGATTGTGGCTGGCAGTGATCATTACTCCTGCTTTGAAGCTTAATTTTTTGGCGGCAAAATAGAATACCGGACTTGGGACGAGATCAAGGAAAAGAACATCAATACCGCATGAGTTGAGACCGCGTAAAACGGCTGCCTGATAGGCGGGGGAGCTGTGTCGGCAGTCATGACCGACCACGGCACGGTTCCATCCTTTGTTCCTGAACCATGTTCCGCAGGCTTTGCCGAGCTGTTCAACCCATTCTTCATCAAAGTCTTTACCTACAACTCCCCTGATGTCGTAGGCTCTGAAAATTTCGCGTTTTATCTCTCTCATCCGGGTCTGCTCCTTGAAGGTGAGCTGTTAGCATGTTTTTACTGATGCATTATGTATCAGTTGAATCAAGTCATGGAAACTATAAACAGTTTGCTTGTAAACTTACGGAATCTGTTGCAGTTGTCGGTTTTCATATTTATAGTAATTCAATTGGCGTCTTGAAACACACAGTTCGCTACCGATTGCTGTGATTTTTTTATTAACTGCACGGCTCGCATATCCGATTTTCCTTGATATGTCGGTCCGTCTCGCCTATCAAAATATCATGAACTGGGATTGGGACAAATTATCCGAAAAACGGCAGAGGAACAGTGGCGGCGGAGCACCTAAGCCGCCCAATATGGACGATTTCAACTCCACTATTAAAAAAATACGCGGAACTGGTGTGCCTGGCGGTAAGTTTATCGTCATCGGCATCATCCTGCTCTGGTTCCTTTCCGGAATCTATATTGTAGAGCCTGATGAAGTAGGTGTGGTAACAAGATTTGGTAAATATGTTACTACTACCACCCCCGGTCCGCACTACCACCTGCCGGTTCCAATTGAATCGGTAATGAAGCCTAAAGTCACTCAGATCAGACGTGTTGAGGTTGGCTTCCGCTCTTACGGTTCTTCCCGCTCCTTTACTCAGGGGCAGTCAAGGAACGTTCCTGAAGAATCTCTCATGCTTACTGGTGATGAGAACATTGTTGATGTTCAGTTCATCGTGCAGTACCAGATCAAAGATCCGGTAAATTACCTTTTTCAGGTGAGCAACCAGGGCAAGACAATTCAGGACGCTGCAGAAGCTGCTATGCGTGAGATTATTGGCAAAACCAAGATCGAATTGGCTTTGACCACAGGAAAGCTGCAGATCCAGACTGAGACAAGAAAGCTGCTGCAGGAAATCGTTGATCGTTACAAGCTTGGCGTAAACGTGCTTGCAGTGCAGCTTCAGAACGTGCATCCGCCGAACGAGGTTGTTGATGCTTTTAAAGATGTAGCAAGTGCTCGTGAGGACAAGAGTCGCTACATCAACGAAGCTGAAGCGTATCGTAACGATGTTTTGCCAAAGGCAAGAGGTCAGGCTGCGGTAATCGTAAACAAGGCTGAAGCATACAAAGAATCCAAGATTCGTCAGGCTGAAGGTGAGGCCAAGCGCTTTCTGGCAGTTTACAATGAGTACCTGAAGGCGAAGGATATTACTGTTAAGCGTCTGTATCTGGAAACAATGCAGAATATCCTTTCAAATCCTGAGATCAAGAAAGTCATTCTTTCTGATGATGCAGCTAAAAAGGCACTCCCCTTCCTTTCTCTGGATGGAGGAGCTCTTCCTATCTCAACCGGTAAAAAATAGGGGATAAGAATTATGAGTTTGCTCAAAAAAGGTTCCGCTCCCCTGGCAATATTCATTATTGTTGCCGTTTTGGGGATTGCTCAAAGTGCCTACATTGTAAAACAGACCGAACAGGCTATCGTGCTGCAGCTTGGTAAACCCAAGTCCGGTCCTATGGGACCCGGCCTGCATTTCAAGCTGCCCTTCGTGCAGAACGTGATTTATTTTGATTCGCGTCTGCTGGAATATGATGCCCGCCCGGCTGAGATTCTGACCAAGGATAAGAAAAACATGGTTGTGGATAATTACTCCAAGTGGCGTATTTCCGACCCCTTGCAGTTTTATCGTACCGTGCGTTCCATTCCTCGCGCTCAGGCCCGTCTTGATGATATTATCTATGCGGAACTGCGTGTGGCTCTTGGACGTTATACCTTGATTGAAATCATTTCCAGTGACCGTACCGCCATTATGGAAGAAGTCACTCAGACTTCAAACAATCTGCTCAAGCCTTACGGCATTGAGGTTCTTGATGTCCGCATCAAACGAACCGACCTGCCTCCTGAAAACGCCCGTGCTATTTACGGACGTATGAGGGCTGAGCGTGAACGTATGGCAAGACAGTATCGTTCACAGGGTAATGAAGCTGCTGCGCGCATTACTGCAGCTGCGGATAAAGAGAAAGCCATCACTCTTGCAGAAGCCGATCTGAAGGCTGAAATCATGCGAGGTGAAGGGGAAGCTATTGCAACCAAGATTTATGCTGAAAGTTTCGGTAAGGATCCTCGTTTCTATGAGTTCAAGAAGTCACTTGAAGCTTATGAGAAGGGATTCACAGGCGATACCAAAATCATTCTTTCTCAAGACAATCCGTTCCTTAAGTACATGAAGTAATTAGTCTCTTCTAAAAGCAAAACGGCCCAGAGTTCAATCTGAACTCTGGGCCGTTTTTTTTGCTTATGAAAAATTAAATACTAACCGTCAGGAAATTCACGGCGTAATTCAAGAATTTCTTCGATATCGCTGAAGAATAATTCAGTCAGCTGCGGGTCGAACTGTTTGCCTTTACCTTCCTCGAAGTACTTCTTTATGCGTTCCATATCCCACGCCTTCTTGTATACCCGCTCGCTTCCCAGAGCATCAAAAACATCGGTAATGGCGGTTATACGGCCGTAAATATGCACATCTTCACCTGCCAGTCCGCGGGGATATCCTTTACCGTCCCACCGCTCATGGTGCTCATAGGCAACTATGGCAGCGGCTTTTATGATGGGGCGGTCAGAATGCTTGAGAATTTCATGCCCTATAGTTGTATGGGTTTTTATGACGGCAACTTCGTCAGGAGTGAGTTTGCCGGGTTTGTTAAGAATGGTATCAGGTATTCCTATTTTACCTACATCATGCATGGGGGATGCAAGGCGGAGCAGGTCGGATTCCTCTTTGCTCATGCCGTATCGGCGGGCGAGGATATAGGAGAGTTCTGCTACACGGCGGACATGGTTGGCAGTTTCGTTGGAACGAGTTTCAACTACTTCACCAAGGGTAAGGATAATTTCTTTCTGGGTTTCAATGACTTCATCCTGAAGGGCCATTAGGGCGTCCTGAGCCTCACGCCGAACTTTTGTTTCCCGGCGGAGGTCTTCGGTCCTTTTTTCAACTTCGACCTCAAGATGTTCTTTGTAGCGCCTGTTTTCCTTGATAAGACGGGCTCGTTCAAGTCCCTGTCCCAGAGCATGCTCCAGAATATTAAGGTCGACAATAGGCTTGGTTACGAAATCCCAGGCACCGAGTCTTACGGCATTGATTGCATCCTGAATCAGGCCTGCTCCGGAAACAACGATAATCGGGGTGTCCGGGCTTTCTGCAGAAACGGCTTTAAGTACTTCAAATCCATCAACCTTTGGCATGTTCAGATCAACCAGAACAGCATCAGGTTGTTCTGATCTGAAAACTTCCAGCCCTTCAGCTCCGTCTCCAGCTCCTAAAATTCCAAAGCCAGAGTCACTGAGATAGTCACTAATCGTTTCACGTACAAAGGCTTCGTCGTCTATTACAAGGATGGTTAATTCTGAATTATCCAAGGCTTACCCCTGATACTTTTTAAAATCTGGCAATATCCAACCTGTTTGGTCAAGACTGGTATAGCAAAAAAATCTTTTATTTAAAACTTTTATTATACCAGACAAAAATGAATGTTTATGATGAAAAAAAGTGCCGGAAAGTTATTTGTCTTTCCGGCACTGAAGCAATTTATTGCATATATTGAAGATTAATCTTCAAAGCGTTTCATGGAGATGATGCTGATGGGATCGACCGGAACATCATCCATGGGGCCGTAGGAGCCGGTTTTTACTTTCTTGATTTTTTCAACAGCTTCCATTCCGTCAACAACCTTACCGAAAACGCAGTAACCCCATCCCTGAGGATTCTTGCCGCTGTGGTTAAGGAAACCATTGTCTTTAACGTTGATGAAAAACTGTGCTGTTGCGGAGTGGGGATCCATGGTGCGGGCCATGGCGATGGTGCCCAGATCGTTTGTGAGGCCGTTATCAGCTTCGTTTTCAACTGGTTCGTGAGTATCTTTCTGCTTCATGGAGAAGTCGAATCCGCCACCCTGAATCATGAAGTTGTTGATAACTCTGTGGAAAAGGGTTCCTTCGTAAAAACCTTCGTCAACGTAACGCAGAAAGTTGGCAACGGTTTTGGGGGCTTCCTTTTCAAAGAGCTCGATGAGTACTTCGCCTTCAGGGGTTTCCATCAGTACCATGGGGTTGGACATATTATATTCCTCCGGTTTTTTTCTTATCCGCTATGGGAAATGTTCACTTACATTAAAATGAAAAAGTAGGCTACTCCGAGCATCATAAGCACAATGCTGGGCATGGCAACCTTTTTCCATGCAGAATACATGTCTACCTTAAAATATTCACATGTCAGCAGGAAGCAGATGTGCAGCGGGGAGGCCATGATTCCTGCAAAACCGGAAAACATGCACAGCATAGCCCATGCAGGCAGTTGATCTGAAAGTCCCGAGGCCTGTACCAGTCCTACAACAAGGGGCATTGCCGCGCCGACAAAAGCAAGGGTGATACCCGCGATAAATCCCACCAGAAAGGGAATTAAAACAGCCGCCGCTATAAGTGCCGTTTCACCCCCTGCAATCTGCGAAAGTTCTTCAACAACTCCGCTGCTCCCTAAAACATCCTTGAATACAAATACGCAGATAATCATGAAAATCATGTTTAAAAAACGTTTTTCTAAAAGAAGCCCGCGAATAATGGATGACGACCCTGAGTTGGCGAAAAGGGCACAACCTATTGCCGCAGTAAGAGCCATGATAATTCCGATTTCGAAAGGGATTGAGGCTGAGATTGCAGCCAATATCAATTCAAATACCAGAGCCCCGGCAATAGCAGTAATCAACGGCAGGCTTTCGCGTATAATGACCTTAACTCCTGGACGATGGCTATCGGCTTCATCGGTCAGGGTATTGTTTTTAAGGGGAAGTACGGACGGACGGAGAAAGAAGTACCAGCCCAGAGCTATACATGCGAAAGTTCCGGGAAATGTGAAGCTGATAAACTGGAAAACAGTCATGGAGCACAAGGCCGCGGCGAGAATCATCCCCGGGTAAAGAGGCCATGCAAGTTCCCAGACATGTCTGAACCAGTAATTGATTACAGCTTTATCACGTGCCGTAACGTCCAGCCCTCCTGAAGCCTCCTGAATCATCGGGGCAGAGAATATAGCTCCTCCGGGCATGGGGAGAAGTCCAATGAGAGCTGGGAAGAAAACCAGTCTCAGGCGTGGGCTGCGAAGGTATCCGGTAAGTGAATCCATAATTCTTGATGCTTGCCCGGTCTGTTCCAGAAGTCCGCTCAGAATCATAATCTGTGCTACGATCAAAGCGAGAAAAAGGGTTTTGGAATCAACAAGGGTTGATGCAGATGCCTTGATAAAGTCATCTGCCCCCATGGAGGTTAAAAAGGCGAGAGTAACAGCCCCTATCAAAATGGACGGGCCTACTCCAAGGCGCATGCGGATTCCTGTAAGCATGCAGACAAATACCAGAATAATTTTTAAAAGCGGATGAAGACTGAGGATGAATTCCATGGTGAACCTACCTTGAGTGTGGCATTGATTATTAAATCAACAGGTAGGGGCGAGCATGGCACCAAGTGTGATAAATTGCAAAGGAGAATCAGGTCTCTGAGCCTTGGCAACACGGAAGAATATACCGATTGAATCGTAAAAAATATGTATTAGGTAGCAGTCATCCGGGGAATATAAATGGTTAAGCATGTTTCACCTTGAAGGTCGAATGTTTCCATCTTCAAGTCATAGCTCATGGTGTCAGCCATCAGTTTTGCAGAATATGTTCCAAGGCCGGTTCCGGAGGTTTTTCCAGCTGTGACATATTTTTGGAAAAAGCTTTCCCTGATATCGTGCGGGACGACCCCTTTGTTACATATAGCAACGGAGACCGGGGTTTTCTCATTGAACCTAATGCAGACAGTTTCATTGTGTGGCGAAGCCTCGATGGCGTTTGTAAGTAAACCTGATAACAGGGAATAAAATAAGCGCTCTTCCCCGTACACATACATGACCGAGTCTTCGCCTGCTGCTTCTCCATTTACAACAAGTTCGACTTTTGAGCTTTTAGCGGAAATTCTGGAGTGGCTTTGGCTGATGACTTTTCTGGCTATACTGACAACATCAATCTGACTTGGTGTATATTCATATTTTCCTGTTTCCATTTTGAACATATCGAGAGACATGTCTATCATGCGAAGCATATTATGCCCGGACTCTTCGATGATTTTGATCAGCTCCCTTTGGCTTTCCGTAAGATTATCATCAAGCAGAAGCAGCCCCGGAAGGCCTATAATCCCGTTCAAGGGGGTTTTTAGATCGTGGCGCATTATCAGGTCTACATCCGCCTTGAGTCTTTCAAGCTCCTTTTTGTCGCTGATGTCTTCTTTTACCGCTACGTAGCTGACAATTTTACCTTTTTCATTGTAGACAGGTGAAATTGAGGCAGATTCCCAGTAAAGGGAGCCATCTTTACGCTTGTTTATGAGTTCACCCCGCCAGGTTTCCCCTGAGGTAATTGTGTCCCACATATTTTTATAAAATTCTTCGTCATGCTTATTTGATTTGAGTACTCGCGGATTCTCACCAATTGATTCTTCCTTGGAGTAGCCTGTTTCAATACTGAAGTAGGGGTTTACGTATTTGATTGTGCCTTCGGTATCGGTAATCACAACTGAAATGGGGGCATTTTCTATGGCTCTGGTTAGTACTTTCAGCTTTTCTTCGCGTTCTTTACGTTCAGTTATATCAATGGCGACACCTTCGAAAACATAGTCAGATCTATCATGGTCGAATGTCATGAAACCGAACACGGCAAGATAGCACTCTTTGCCTTCAATATTTATGTATGAAATCTCATATTCGGCGGTTTCCTGTTCACCGGAAATGATTTTCTCATTCTGCTCCATGGCGTGAGCAAGTGAATCGGGTTTTACGTTGATTATATCTGTCCACCTGCGGCCAAGACCATTTTCTGCAGGGCCCAGTCCAAGGATTTCAAATCCCTTGCTCAGGTTTATAAAATTGCCGTAAATTGTATGCGAGAAAAATATGAATTTATTGCTGAGCTTATTGGTAACGTGATCAAATCTGACTTTGGTTTCAAGAAGCTCTTTTTCAATAAGTTTGCGCTCAGTAATATCATGAATTGTGCCGTAGGACCTTATAGGATTACCATGCTCGTTGTAATCGAACCTGCCCTGTTCCGATATATAGCGCACTTCACCATCCGGCCTGACCAATCTGTGGTCCAGTTTATATGGCTTCCTGTTTTCTTTAGCATAAACATAATTATTCCTTACGAATTCACGGTCATCTGGATGAATTAGATTAAAGAGCTCTTTTTTGGACTTGATGCGTGTATTCACCGGTATGCCGAAGATTCTGTATGCCTCGCTGGATAGCCATATTTTACCGCTTTTCAGCTCCTGAGACCAGTTACCAAGGCTGGCAACGGTTTGAGCTTCACTGAGGTTTGTTCTGACTCTTTCTACTTCCGCTGTCTGTGAAATGATTTTAAAGGCAGTGAAGGATGCACCCAAGGCCAGAAGCAGCATGAAAATGTGAACCGGTGTAGAGTTAGGGGGATGGTTGTCCCAGCCTGCTGACGGCCTGGCTGCTATCAGCAGACTTTTTGAAAAGAAAGTAGTTGTTATTTTAACAGCTTCTTCATCCGGATTGAACAGTTCTGGGTTGCCGAGAAGAATATCCTCCATTTCTCCATTCAGGTTTATTCCACGGATGGCGACATCAAGGCCTTCAATAGAATTTACACCGGCGGTGACAAAGAGCTGATCGGTATCAATTACAGCTGAAACAATTCCCCAGAAATCGGTTGCACCGTCTTTGCGGATGAAAACGGGAGCCCTTCCTATAAAACCTTTTCCCCCTTGAATAAGGTTGACCGGCCCGGCGACAACCAGTTGACCGCTGGTTTCAGCAAGTTTGCACAATTCCCATTGTTCGGGACTATTGTGGTAGTCAAGGCCAAGCACGGCCTCGTTGCCTTTCAGGGGGTATACAAAACTTATCCTGTAATCTGGAGCTGCTCCAATGTTGCGGATTAAGTCCGAGTTATGAAGCATTTCCTGCGCGTACAGGTCAAAGTCATGGCTGCTCAGGGTCGGGGTAACAGAGATATAGTTGGCCAGTCCCTGAATAATCAGCATGTTGCTTGAAATCAGTTTTTCCAAATTGGACCTGATTGAAGACGTCTGCAGGTGAACGCTCAAAACCTGATCGTTTTTGTATCGCATCAGGAGTTGGTGCTGAATGAATGTATTAAGAGCGATGCATAGCGTGGATATAATAAGAATGTATTTTGATATTCTTAGCGTTCTTTTATGCATTGTTAATAACATCGCTCGCTTTTTTGGTGTGAGTTAACGGGGAAACCAAGGCCGGGCAATCCTTCTAGTAAAACTCAAGCACCGAATATATTATTTATTCTGGATAAAGAAACGAAATGAATGTTATATTTAATTATTAGTTGTGAAAAGGTAAATCATTTATGGCAGGGCGGGTTAATGGATTTACTTCCGTTGAAGATGACCTGCCATAATCTTTCAAATGCATGCCCGGTGTTATTCGCATCCATTGGGTCCGATTCAAGGATTGAGACTGCTTTTTCATAAAAACTCAGCGGGCGGGTCAGGACTCTGTCCTTTCTGACCATAAAGAGACCTGTAGCCGCACTGGCAATAAATCTTTGCGGCGCTGGACGGGAAAACAACTGTTCATAAACATGGCCGACAGGGATGTCTTTCCCCCAGCCGAGCCATTTTCCTTTTTTAGCCGGATCATCCATCTGATGGGGCCTTCCAAGTTGATCGCAAACCATACGAAACCATGCAAAACCTTTGAAGGGAACGTTGCGTGTCAGGTTGTCAGTAATGATGGAGTTAAGGGTAAAACAGTCGGCCCCTTCTTCCATGTGAAAGAAAGGGGCCCCTTGTAAAAAGACTGTGAATTCAGGAAAATCAGGGTAGTTTCGGACAATATGGGTCAGGTAGCTGTGTGATTCCCGGCCGATATTGGACAGAGTTGTTGCTCCATCAACCGGGCTTTGTCCTTTGTTGTAGACAGTTGTGGTACAGCAAAGATCGTCTATCCATTTCAGGTCTTCGCTATAGCGGGCAACAACTGCTGCTACCTTGCTGCTTTCATATTTCAAAACTATTCCTTTTTCTCGCAATGGAGATTTAGCGGACAGCTGCGAAGAACCAGATAGCCAAGTATGCCCGCAATTGTTGAAGCGGCAAGAATACTGAACTTGGCATCTATTATAAACGGTGACGAGTCGTCCCAGGCCAGGGTGGCGATAAAAATGGACATTGTAAACCCGATTCCCGCCAGTAGCGCAGCTCCTAGAAAATGTCCTGCAACCATTGTCCGCGGCATGTCTGCCACTCCTATTTTGATTGCTATCCAGCTTGCGAGGCAGATTCCTATCGCCTTGCCCACGATAAGTCCAAAAAAGATTCCCAGACTTACTGGATTGAGTGGATCAATCCCTCCTTCACCACTGAAGTTGATCCCCGCATTTGCAAGAGCAAAAATGGGCATAATGCCGAAAGCCACCCAGTAGTGCAGATTGTGCTCAATTCTTTTCAGGGGCGGAGATGCCATGAGGACATCTTTATTCATAAGTCCCAGAGCCGAGAGCATCTGCTTGTTGGAGAGAGTCGTTGCACTGGTCCCGCTGGCCATTGCGTAATCATTTATGTGCTTGTTCATGGAATCTGTAAAATCCTGACAGCAGATTCTGGTTGAAGCCGGAATTGTCATTGCTGCCAGAACTCCTGCAACAGTAGCATGTACACCGCTCTTGAGAAAAGCCAGCCACATTAGAATGCCCAGCAGCAGATATGGCAGCGGCTTCCTTATGCCCATGCGGTTGAGCAGAAGCATGCCAATAAAAAAGAGCATCCCGAGGCCGATGATCCATACCGAGACACCGGAGGAATAGAAAATGGCAATAACCAGGATTGCGCCGATATCGTCTACAATGGCAACGGCGGTAAGGAAAACCTTGAGGCTTAAGGGAACACGGTCACCGAGCATGGAAAGAACACCCAGCGAAAAGGCAATATCTGTGGCCATCGGGATTCCCCAGCCGTCTGCAGATGGGGTGCCGTAGTTAAAAACAGTGTAAATAAGTGCCGGGACGATCATACCACCTACTGCAGCGAAAATTGGCAGTGAGGCCTGCCTGAAGGAGTTAAGCTCTCCGACAAGGATTTCACGTTTTATTTCAAGTCCCACAAGGAAAAAGAAAACAGCCATCAGGCCGTCATTGATCCATAAAATTGCTGGCTTAGAGATAATGAAATCTCCGGCACCAACTGTGAGGGGAACATTCTTGAATGCCTCGTATAGGTGTCCCCATGGAGAGTTTGCCCAGATGAGGGCAATAATGGTGGCGATGATCAGTATAAGTCCACCTGACGATTCAACCCTTACAAACTCGTAGAAGGGCTGTAACATACGATCGATTGTACGTGGTTCAGATCGGTTGAACACTTGTGCTTTGCTCATGATTACTCCTGTTGGTTCCAAGAGGGAACATTTAGGATAAAAGCAGTAAATTTTTCAATCAAAATCGGAAATATCGTATCCCGGTTCATATCACCCCGAAAAACATAACAGAAAGTCCCGGTAAAACAAAAGAGCAAGTTGTTATTAATTTTTAAAAGATTTGTTCTTTGAAAGTTGGTTCTCTTTACTTCGCAGAGGGCGGAATACGGAGAGAGTGATGATCCCTGCAAGAACAAAACAACAACCTGCAAAGTGAAACCACTGCAATTGTTCATTAAGAATCAGTGTGGATAGACAGATTGCTGAAACCGGCATTATACCGGTAAATGATCCTGCTGTTGATGCCGGAACATGCATTATGCCTGCAAACCAGAATAGATAGGCAAGAACTGTTACTACGAGTCCATAGTAGGTTACTGCCTGCCAGATGCGCATGGAAACAGCCGATAAATCAACTTGTGTGATTTCGTATGCTGAGCATGGAAGAAACCATAGCAATCCAAGCAAACAAATGATTGTAGTTGCCGCCATGGGTGAGAGAGGTTCGGCTACCCATTTTCGTAATACTAGAAAAACAGATTCAGCCATTACTGCGCCAAGTATCAGCATAAAACCGGTAATTGAATTTTTCGCCTGCACTCCCTGCTCTGCGCTTCCAAGGATGACTACTCCGGCAAGAGAAAGGCTGATCCCGAAAATTGTGCCGGCAGAACATTTCTCCTTAAAGAAGAGCCAGCCGATAATTCCCATGAACATCGGTGTGGTGCTGGTAATGATTCCTGCTGAAGCGGGACTTGTCTGCTTGAGCCCGTACAAAAGGAATACTGTGAACAGGAAAGATCCGCAAAGAGCCTGAAAGGTCAGGATAAGCCAGCTTTTGCGGGAAAGGCGGGGAAGTCCTCCCTCCCTGAAATACAGGATGGGAAGCATAACGGCTGTGGCAAGAAGGAAACGCAGTCCCGAGGACAGGAAGACCGGAAGTTCGTTTACCATAATTTTACCGGCAACTACCGAGCTTCCGACTATGATCATAGCCAGAGTAAGGTTCAGATATGCTTTTAACATTCGATTCTCCTTTTGGAGGTCGAAAGTATATATGTCTCTACTTATTGTTTTGGATAAAATTGCGGTATCTTCCCGGAGTTATTCCGAACTGTTTACGAAAGAGCCTTGTCAGGTGGCTCTGGTCGAAGAAGCCGCATTCAGCGGCTATATCAGCCAGTCTCAGTGGTGAAACCAGCTTTTCTTTGGCACGGTTGACCCGGGCCTGAGTAAGGTAGGCATGAGGCGTAATACCGGTATGTTTCTCAAAGACACGTATGAAGTAATAAGGGCTTAGGCCGCATAATACAGCAAGCTGCTCAAGGGTAATATCCTTTGCATAACAGTCTTCCATGTACTCTCGGGCCAGCTGAACCGCATTGTGCTCGCTCCCTGTCGCAGATAAGGCGCAAGAGTGATCTGCATGGCGGGATATCCAGTTAATAAGGAGTTTCAGGAGCAGGGTGTCATTTTCAAGAGAAGATGATTTATTCTGATCAAGATTGTGATGCACCCGCAGAATCTGTCGTGCAAGCTCACTGTCATCCAGGACTCCGGCACGAAAATGGGGCTTGGCTGCTCCGGGTGAGATTTCCTTGGCAGCCCTGTGCAAAAGTTGTGGCGGCAGGTAGAACATTCTGTAGCTCCAGCCTTTTTCCGAAACAGGGTGCCCGTCATGAACTTCTCCGGGAACAACAAGGTTGATCAGGCCCTTGGAGGCAACAAGATCTGCGCCCCGGTATCTGAAACCCATAGCGCCGCTTTCAATAATTCCTACAGCGTAGTCCTCATGCATGTGTTTTGAAAAGTTATGTGAAATATCGCGGGCGCTCAGGACTTCCAACTCATTTTTTAGAAATGAAATCCTTTTTATTCTTACTGGTCCCCTGTGGATACTTTTATCAATCTTGCCGGACATGAATTATAAAATAGCCACAGAATTTTTTTTTGCAATAAAGAAGGCCGGAGCAGCTTTACCAGCTTCCGGCCTTTGATTGCTTTAACTGCAAGTCCATTCACGGTAAGTGAACTACTGGTTGGAGTGAGCTTCTTTGATTCTTGCAGCAAGATAGGTTCTGGATTCTGCATCATCAGCATCAAAGCAGTGTCCGTCTTCGCCGAGCAGGCCGCCGGGAACGAGGTCTCCAAGCTCATCGGGATCAGAAATGCAGTCTCCGAAAAAGCAGACGGAAAGCCAGCGATCTGCCGGATCATCGTCGATGACATCGACCATAACATAAAGGGGCCATTTGGTCTGGGAGGTTTTAACTCCGCGCATGGAGTAGGTAACTCCGGGACGGGCATGAAATTCGATTTTCGTATCTTCAAGTGATTCCAGAAGTTCTTTGAATTCGATGAAAACTTCCTTCACTCCAGCGGGGTCCTGATCCCAGTCGGAAATAAACTTATCCAGTTCCATTATACAACTCCTTGATAGAATATGATTACAACCCAGACCGGATTCACCCAGTCTGCAAAGATTATGAGCAAAGTTATGATTATGACACATTTCTGTCATTAAATTGGGATATTCATACTCTTATGTCTCGATATGAGCAATCAGGATTTGACATTGGCATTTAATCCAATGTAGGGAGACTGTATTCGTAACGGTAAACACAAAAATTTGGATACAGTTTAATGAAGTCAGCACAGGATATTTTTACTGAATACCTTTCCCGGCAAAGACTGAAGATGACCCCGCAGCGTAGAACAATTCTGGACGTGTTCCTTGCAGAGGAAGGTCACATATCATCAGAAGAACTGTATAATCTGATCCGTAAAGAGGACTCTTCCATCGGTCAGGCTACAGTTTACCGTACCCTGAAACTTCTTGCAGAATCCGGTATCGCTAAAGCTGTCGATTTCAACGACGGCGTAATCCGCTATGAGCATAAGTACGGTCATGAGCATCATGACCATCTTGTTTGCGAGCGTTGCGGTAAGACCATCGAAGCTGTCGATAATGAAATCGAACATCTGCAGGAAGAACTCGCAAGAAAGCATGGTTTCGTGCTTACCCATCATGAAATGTATCTCTTCGGCGTTTGCAGGGAGTGCCAGGAAAAAAGCGAATAAATACGCAAGAATTCCTCTACACACTTAATAGCGCCGCCTGAACCACAGTCGGCGCTTTTTTTGTATTTATGGAATTTAAATACAGGCAAAAGGCTGGAATTAGTTTTCCCTCTTCATAACTTTAAAACAAGGCTTACAGAGCCGCCCAGACAGAGGATTGTATGATCAAGCCAGATTTTGAAAAGATGGAACTCATACCTGCAATTGCGCAGGATGCTGAAACAGGGGAAGTCCTGATGATGGCATACATGAATGAAGAAGCATGGAATAAAACGCTTGAAACCGGTGATGCTCATTACTGGAGCAGAAGCCGTAACACCCTCTGGCATAAGGGCGGCACATCAGGTCATGTACAGAAGATCAAGTCCATCAGGATCGATTGTGACAGTGATACACTCGTTCTGCTTATTGATCAGATCGGCGGCGCAGCCTGCCACAAAGGTTATAGAAGCTGTTTTTATCGTGAACTCAAGGACGGCGAAGTTATCGAATGTTCGCCCATGGTTTTTGACCCTAAGGAGGTATACAAATAATGTCCAATAAGCTCAAAATCGGTCTGCCTAAAGGTTCCCTGCAGGATTCAACCATCAAGCTTTTCGCCAAATCCGGTTGGAAGATCAACCTGCACCACAGAAACTATTTTCCTGATGTAAACGACGACGAACTCAACATCTCCATGTGCCGTGCTCAGGAAATGGCTAAATACGTCGAAGACGGTGTGCTTGATGTAGGTATGACCGGTAAGGACTGGATCCTTGAAAATAATTCCGATGTTGTTGAAGTAGCCAGCCTTGTATACTCCAAGGTTTCAAACCGTCCCGCCCGCTGGATTCTTGCTGTGTCCGGTGATTCCCCCTACCAGAAGCCTGAAGATCTTGCAGGCAAGAAAGTCGCTACCGAGCTGCTTGGTGTAACCAAGAAATATTTTGAAGATAAAGGCATTGATGTCGAGGTCTTCTACTCCTGGGGTGCAACCGAGGCAAAAGTAGTTGAAGGTCTTTGCGATGCTATCGTTGAAGTTACTGAGACCGGTACCACCATTAAGGCACACGGCCTGCGTATCATTGACGAAGTAATGCAGACCAACACCCGTCTCATCGCTAACAAGGATGCCTGGAATGATCCCTGGAAGCGCAAAAAGATTGAGAACATCAACCTGCTTCTGCAGGGTGCCCTCCGTGCTGAAAAGATGGTCGGCCTCAAAATGAACATGCCCAGAAAGGCTCTTGAACAAGCCATGAAGGTCATGCCCAGCCTGAACTCTCCAACCGTTTCTTCTCTTTCTGATGATGAATGGGTATCCGTTGAAATTATGGTTGAAGAAGTGGTTGTTCGTGAACTCATTCCCCAGCTCATTGATATGGGCGCAGAAGGTATCATTGAATACCCCCTCAATAAAGTAATCTAGTTCACGTAATTCTGTCTTTTAAATTCCCGGCCGACCACATGGTTTGCCGGGGATTTTTTTGGTCTCCTTGTTTTCGTTTAATAATATTTTCCCGATACCTCCAAGTTTACGAAGGTAGTATAGTCCTTAATGCTGACGCTTTGACAATGATCAAAATAGTCATGCGTTCTTTACTTATGCTTGTTAGAGTATTAAGTGTGAACACTGTTTACAGGGCGCATTGGAGCTGTTCCAGGCGGACGGCTTGCCTGTATATGACTCACCGTCTCAATCATATAATTATAAGGTGCTACAGTATTAGAGGTTGGCTGTTTCACCAAATTGCATGCCAATGGACTAGCTGTGGTTCAGAGATATATAATATGTTTGAGGTCTATCTTTATTCTAGATCCGGAAAGCTTAACAATCCATAAGCATCGCAGACTCTTGGGGGCATTCCTATGAAAGGCTTACTGCGTTTCACATTAAAACAGACTGTTTTTATTAACGTAATTTTCGTATTGCTCATGGTTGTCGGTATATTCAGCATGGCTGATCTGCCCATTGAGCGTTATCCCAACGTTCACATGGGCAAGGTGATGGTCAGTGGCTTTCTGCCCGGTGCGTCCCCGTCCGATGTTGAAGCCCTGGTTACAAAGAAGATTGAAGATGCGTTGGATGATCTGGAAAATGTCGAATATATACGCTCGAGATCTTTTCGAGAGCGGTCCAGTATCATGGTTAAGTTTATTGACGATACGGATTATGCAACTGGATATGATGAGCTTAGGTTCAGGGTCCTTTCCATTCAGAACGATCTCCCCCGTGAAATGGACCCGCCCACTTTTACTGAGATCAATGTTAATGAATGGCTGCCGGTCATTCGTCTTTGTCTGGTAGGGGACAGGGCTAACCGTGCTTTGTCTATGATGGCTGATGAGATCAAGGTTCAGCTGAGAAAGATCTCCGGTGTTAACGAGGTTGAAATAGAGGGGGAGTATACACGTGAGTTTCATGTGACTCTTGATCCCCGTAAGCTGGTGCGTTTTAAGCTTACCTTCGATGATGTTGCCCGGGCACTTGATGACGCCAATATTTCCATTCCCGCCGGTGATTTTGTTGCTTCCAGCGGTGAGTTCGTAATTGTTGTTGATGAGCGGTTTCGAACCCGTGAGGAAATTGCCGAGACTATTGTCCGCATGGACGGAGACGGTTCTTTTGTAACCGTGGGCGATGTGATGAGTGATGCCCGTGTTGCATATCGTGATCCGCAGGTGATCACCTCCATTAACGGGCACAGTGCAGTTACTCTTAAAATTGTTAAATCCGTGGACGGTAATGCCATCACCATTGCCGAAGAAGTGGAGAAAGTCGCGGATTCATTTCGAGTTCCGCTTGAGAAGGAAGGGGTGTCCCTTGTCCTTACAAATGATCAGCGTCTGCACATTGATGACGCACTCAATACTCTTGGAATGAACCTGCTCGTAGGTATTATTCTGGTTTTTATCGTGATCTATCTGGTAATGGGATTTCGAAATGCCATGCTGACCACAATCGGGGTGCCCTTCGCGTTTCTGGTGACCATGATCATCATGAAACTAACCGGTAATTCGCTGAATCAGATTACCCTTTTTTCCTTTGTTCTGGTCACTGGTATAATCGTAGATGACGCTATTGTTGTTGTTGAGAATATTTTTCGTCATGTTCAGGAGGGCAAGCCTCTCAAAGAAGCAGTGGTTGATGGTACGGCAGAAGTTTTTTTTCCGGTTATTTCAGCAACAGCTACAACCGTGGCTGCTTTTCTGCCCATGCTGATCATGTCCGGGTCCACAGGGGAGTTCTTCGCTCAGGTTCCCAAAGCGGTGACCTTTGCCCTCGTTGCCTCGCTTATTGAGTGCCTTTTGATTCTGCCTCCGCATTTTCTGGATTGGCCGGGAGCCAGAAGCCTTGCAGCAGACAGCGAGAAGCATACCCGTGAACCTGCTTTCATGCATCCCTTGCGCAATTGGACGGATAAGTTGCTGTCGGTGGTAATGAGGTTTCGCTTTATCTCTCTGGCCACTGTTCTAGTGGCTTTTATTTCCGCAATGTTCATACTTGTTGTTTCCTTATCAGGGGCATTGCCTCTCATCAAAATCAAGTTTTTTCCAGATGATTACTCACTTTATTACATTGAACTTGAAGGACCGGTGGCAACCCCCATCGAGGTGACATCCGACAAGCTGAAGCGTATTTCAGTTTTTGTGGAGAAGATGGGACCGGGAATGGCCAAGTCTGCTACCGCCTTTGCCGGTTTTTATCAGAATGAGGACTATGAGATGGTCCACGGAAGCAATCTTGGAAATATTGTCGTTGAGTTGCCGGCCAAAGAGAAACAGGTGTTTTCTGATGCTCCCAAAAATGATCCCGGTAAGCATCTTGAGTACATGCGTAAGGTTCTGGAGCAGTTTGATGAGGACGGCTGGACTTTTCGGGTGCGCCCTGAAAAGGACGGGCCTCCTACCGGAAAGGATATCAATATTCGTATTCTGGGCTCCGATCATGCTTCTGTTCAAAAGCTTACCGCTGCAATTATGGGATTTATTAAAGGTAATGAGGAGATCGGTCCTCATCTGGTCAACCTTTCAACTGACGATGGAACTCCAAACCGGATCTTTCGGTTCGAACCTCTCAAAGAAAGGGTGGCTGAATATGGATTGACTCCCAAGCAGGTTGCCCGCTTGTCCGGTTCAGTGCTGGATGGACGGTTTGTCGGGGAGTTCCGTCTTTCCGACGAGGATGTCGATCTGCGGCTTAAGATTGATCCCGATTATCTTCATAGTCCTGAGGATGCTCTTGCCGTACCGGTGCTGGAACACAATGAGAGTCCTGTGCGACTGGGTGATATCTGTGATGTGTCCATTTATATGGAGCCGGGACAGTTTAACCGTTTTATGAGCCAGAGGGCCGTAACGATCACAGCTAACATCAAGCCAGGATCAAGACTTTCATCTCCAGCAGCCGTTAACAGGGTTCAGAAGTTTTATGAATCAGTGAGGGGCGACTACCCCGGTGCCACCATTAACTTTTCTGGTGAATTTGAATCCACCAAGAAGTCATATACTTCACTTATTTATGCTTTTCTTACTGCGATCCTTATCATCTACATGATACTGGCGACCCAGTTTCAGTCTTATGCACAGCCGGTGATTATTTTATCCGCCGTAGTCTTTTCCCTGACCGGGGTTGTTCTGGGTACTTTTGTTTCCCAGACCATTTTCACAGTAAACAGTTTTATTGCAACCGTAGGAGTAACCGGGGTTGTGGTTAACGATTCCCTTGTATTGCTCGATTTTATGAACAAGCTCTATAAAGGCGGTATGAATCGGAAAGATGCCATGCGTGAGGGGGTCCGCATCAGGCTAAGGCCCATTTTACTCACCACACTCACAACGACACTTGGGCTGCTGCCGATGGCTGTGGGATTCCCGTCTTATTCTCTGGTCTGGGGTGCAATGGCATCAACGTTTGTAACCGGTCTGTGTACTGCTACTCTCCTGACTTTATTCATTATTCCCATTGAGTGGGATCTTTTGATGGGGTTTATGGAGTGGCGTGAAAAAAGAAGTAAACGTAAAGAGACTGCGGCCTAGGTTTGAGAGCTTGATTTCTTTTTATCAGGACGTGTCATTAATAAAAAATCCGTACAGCTCAGAACTGTGCGGATTTTTTTATATGCTACGTGAACTGTTATGGATTTACCGTAATTAGACCCACAGTATTATATATAGCGTTCATGTCCGGAGGCGTTTATAAAACAACTCTGTTTTTTGAGGATTTTACTAGGGTAAAATTTCCATTTTGGTCAAAAATGGTAAAAAAATTCTGGACAGAAGTGTAATATACGAGCAAAAAATCCTGTTTGTACATGATCACGGTGTAATGTCTGATAAGAAAAATTTTATGTATCTCCAGCAGGGATGCCTAGGCAAATCCGTTTCTGTACAATTAATTTTGTTATGGCCCTTTCCTGTGGTAATCAGATTACCATTCTCGCGCCGTTTTCAGAGACTGGGACAGGGAAGAGTGTGTAAAACATTAAAGGGGTGTGTTCCGGAATGGAAAATTTACAAAAAAAATATGGTTTCTGGACTGCAACTGCAATGGTTGTGGGCATTGTTATCGGCTCCGGTGTATTCTTTAAAGCCGATGATGTCCTCAAAGCTGCTGGTGGTAACCTGTCGACAGCTCTGCTGGCCTGGCTTATCGGTGGCTCAATCATGGTTGTTACAGCTTATGTTTTTTCAAAAATAGCTACCCGTATCGAAAAGGTTAACGGTCTTGTTGACTATTTTGAAGAAGCCTACGGTGAGAGAGCCGGTTACATGGTCGGCTGGTTTATGACCTTCATTTACTATCCGACGCTTGTTGCAGTCCTGGCCTGGGTTTCCGCCAACTATACCGTTGGTCTTGTTGGTATGAAAGATATACTCTGGCCTCTTTCATTCGTTTACCTGACCGTCTTTTTCCTGCTTAACTACTATTCTCCGGTTCTGGCCGGTAAATGGCAGGTTTCTTCAACTGTCATCAAGCTTATACCCCTTGGCCTGGTTGCTATTGTGGGTGGACTTGCCGGACTTTCCAGCGGTCAGACCATGCAGAACTTCATGCAGACTGCTGAAGCCATTTCTGGCAGCGGCGGCGGCCTTGCCGTTGCAACCCTGTCAACTGCTTTTGCTTATGAAGGCTGGATTATCGCGACCGTTATCAACGCTGAACTCAAGGATGCAAAGCGCACTCTGCCTAAAGCTCTGGTTGTTGGTACCATTGCAGTTATGACCATTTACATGCTCTACTACCTCGGTATTTCCGGAGTGCTGACCAACGAGCAGGTTCTTGCTGAAGGCGACGCAGCCCCTGTGCGCGTTATTGAAATGATTTTCGGCTCAGTGGGCGGTACTCTGCTGACCGTATTTGTAATTATCTCCTGCCTTGGCACTCTTAACGGTCTGATCATGGGATCTGCCCGCGGTATGTTTTCCATTGCATCCCGAGACCTCGGACCCAGAGCCGACCTGTTCAAAAAGGTAAACCCGGTTACCAACTGCACCAGTTGGTCCGCAATCATCGGGTACTTCCTGTCCCTGTTCTGGCTCATGGTATGGTATGGCAACTTCCACGGCTGGTGGGGACAGTTCATGGATGTCTCTGAGCTTCCCATTGCTTTCCTTTATGTTATTTACATCTCTATCTATATCTGGGTGATGAAAACTTTTACCGACCTTGGAGTTGTTGCTCGTTTCATCTGCCCTGCACTTGCCGGATGCGGGTCCGTCTACATTATCTGGGGGGCCATCCAGAAAGATATGTTTATTCATTTTCTTATCCTGGCTTTGGTCATTGCCGGAATAGGCGCAGCTTTGATGAATAGCTCCAAACGCTAACCGGTTTGCATTAATACGAATTAGTCGTATGATGCCCGTATTGTTTTCAATACGGGCATCTTTTTTATGCAGATTAGTTCAAGGAGTTTTCATGGGCGGTCTTGAAGAGAAACTGGCTGAATTGAACAGGAGATATGCCTCAGCACTTGGCGGACGAATAGCTGAGCTTGAAGCGTACCTTGCAGCATACAATGAAACTGCTTCAGTTGAAGATCTTGAAAAGCTCTACAAGGGGGCACATGCTGTGGCCGGGTCTGCTAGAACATTCGGTCTGCCGGAAGTCACCGTCAGGGCCAAGGATCTGGAATTGTCCGCTCGTGATCAAAATGAAACAAAAATTTTACACGAGAAATTGGCAGCCTTGAAAAAGTGTATTTCTTCCTGATTCTTAAGGTAGTTAAAAATAATTTTATCTGGCATGAGCACTGGTTTCAGGGCCCTGAAAGTCCTTATCTGATGATTTTTAATGGTTGCATAGTGTCAACTTGATGGTTATAGGCTCCAAACTATGAGCAAAGATTTGATTGTTGTTGAGTCCCCGGCAAAGGTGAAGACTATTAGCAAGTTTCTTGGGAAGAATTACCAGGTGGCTGCCTCAGTAGGTCATGTCCGCGATCTGCCCAAAAACAAGCTTGGAGTCGAGGAAGATGGTGATTTTACTCCTCAGTACCAGGTCATTCCCGGTAAAGAGGATGTGGTTAACAAACTGAAGAAGGCGGCAGCAAAAGCTGGTCACGTCTTCCTTGCGCCTGACCCCGACCGCGAAGGGGAGGCTATCGGATGGCACGTTGCGGCTATCATCAAGGAAGTGAACGATAATATCAGCCGTATTCAGTTTAACGAAATTACCGCCAAGGCAGTTAAAGAAGCACTGGAACACCCCCAGCCTCTTAACGAGCAGCTTTTTGATTCCCAGCAGGCGCGCCGCATTCTAGACCGTCTGGTCGGTTACAAAATTTCTCCCATTCTCTGGAAAAAAGTTAAGCGCGGTATTTCTGCGGGACGCGTTCAGTCCGTTGCCCTGAAGCTGGTAGTAGAAAGGGAAAAGGCCCGGCGTGCATTTATTCCAGAGGAATACTGGCTTTTCAAAGCTCATGTTGAAGGCAATAACCCACCTCCTTTTGTGGCCGACCTCTGGAAAGTAGATGGTAAGAAAGCTGAAATCGGTTCTGCCGAAGAGGCAGAAGCTCTCGAAAAATCAGTAAAGGGCGTTCCGTTTGAGATTACCGATCTTACTGAAAAGGAACGAAAGCGTAATCCGCTTCCGCCATATATTACTTCCACCCTGCAGCAGGATGCCAACCGCAGGCTTGGATACTCAGCCAAAAGGACTATGACTCTGGCTCAGCGTCTTTATGAAGGGGTTGAACTCGGAGACAAGGGAACAACAGCGCTCATAACCTATATGCGTACCGACTCAGTGCGTATTGCCGACGAAGCCCGAGATACAGCCAAGAAGGTTATTCTGGAAAAATTCGGCGACGATTTTTATCCTCCCAAGCCGAGAGTATATAAATCCAAAGGCGGGGCTCAGGACGCTCACGAAGCTATCAGGCCTGTTGACGCGACAATTCTGCCTGAAGATGTAAAAGCTTTTCTGCCCGCAGACCAGTTTAAGGTTTATAAGCTTATCTGGAACCGGTTTATTGCTTCTCAGATGGCTCCTGCCCGTTTCTGGGATACTGTGGTTACCATTCAGGCCAAGGATACAATCTGGAGATCCAAAGGTGAACGCCTGCTTTTTCCCGGATTCATGCGTGTAACCGGCAAGACCGGTGACGAGAACCTGGTGGAACTTCCTAAACTTGAAAAGGGTACTGTCCTTAAAGTCAACAAGATTGAAAGCGAACAGAAATTCACCCAGCCTCCGGCCCGCTATTCTGAAGCTTCTCTGGTAAGGGAGCTTGAGGAAAAGGGTATTGGTCGTCCATCTACTTATGCATCTATCATTTCCACCATTCAGGACCGCGGTTACGTGAATCTTGAAGAAAAGAAATTTATACCTACCGAGCTGGGATTTGTTGTCAGTGACCAGCTTTCCGAGCATTTCAAGGAGCTCATGGATGTAGGATTCACTGCTGCTATGGAAAAGCAGCTTGATGATGTTGCAGACGGGAAGCTCGAGTGGACATCGCTCATGAAGAGTTTTGTGGACGGCTTCTATCCAACCCTTGAGACGGCTGCCAAAGAAATGAAGCGCGGCGGTGAAGACACAGGAATTACCTGTGATAAGTGTGAAAGCCCTATGGTCATTAAATTCGGCCGTACCGGCGAGTTTCTTGGGTGTTCCAATTATCCCGACTGCAAAAATATCGTTAATTTTACTCGTGATGAGAAGGGCCAGATTGTTGTCCTCGAAGACGAGGCTCCTGAAGACACCGGAGTGTCCTGCGATAAATGCGGTTCCCCCATGGCGGTCAAGCGCTCAAACCGTGGGGAGTTCCTTGGATGCACTGCTTATCCGGACTGCCGTAATATCAAGAATTTTGAGCGTGATGATGATGGTAAAATCAAGGTTGTTGAGACTGCCGCTCCGCAAGTTGTCGGTAAGTGCCCTGATTGCGAGAAGGGCGATTTAATTATCAAACATGCCCGCAGCGGCAGCCGTTTTATTGCCTGTTCCAATTATCCTGACTGCAAGCATGCAGAACCGTTCTCGACAGGGGTTAAATGTCCTCGTGAGGGATGCAGCGGTCATCTTGTGGAAAAAAGCTCACGTCGGGGTAAGATCTTTTATTCCTGCGACCAGTATCCTGATTGCGATTACGCGGTCTGGTATCCGCCGATAGACGGCCCCTGTCCCAAATGCGGACATCCGGTGCTGGTTAAAAAGACGACCAGAGCCAAGGGTGAGCATGTTGCCTGTCCAGAAAAGGGATGCGGCTATGTGCAGGATTCGGAGGAAAGCTGATTTCCGGTAACACCTTGTTTTCACGTGAAACTAGAAAAAGACTAGAAAATGTCTAGTTGAGTGAAAGACCAACAAACCCTTTCCAGCATAGCCTTGGGAAGGGTTTTTGTCGTAAAATGCAGGCTGCCCGGGAGGGGTGGTTTTGAAATTGGCGTACCGACGTAATTTCGTGTACTTTGCAATCGACAGATGGGGATAACAATTGCTCCAGATGTTCAAAATTAAATTTCACCTGGATGAACTAATACCGGATCTTTCTGGCAGCTGCCTACCGGGAAGACTCTTACTGCAGTCTGACAGGCAGTGCTGATGAATCCATGTCGGACAGGGATGGACCTTAGTTGATCAACGCAGGTCTACAAAAGCGTACGAACGCAACATAATGAGGAAATTAAAAATGTCTGAATATAAATTTGGCTGGGTAGCCCTTATCGGCCCTCCTAATGCTGGCAAGTCCACCCTTATGAACCACTATCTTGGACAAAAGGTGGCAATCGTTTCTCCCAAGCCTCAGACCACCCGTAACCGCATCAGCGGCATTTTAAGCACTGATGATTCACAGGTCGTCTTTCTCGATACTCCGGGAATTCACCGCATGCGCGGTAAGATGAACCGTTTTCTGCTTGATTCTGCTTGGGAGGCACTGGGAAACTCCAACGCAATTGTAGTTCTTTTTGATGCTGCTCTTTATGCTTCCAAGCCCCATCTTATGGAGAAGGATCTTGCTCCGGTCGTAAAGCCTGTAAACCAGTCCAACCGCCCAGTTTTTGTGGCAGTTAACAAGGTTGATAAAGTTAAGGAAAAGGCGAAGCTGCTTCCTGTTATGGAAAAAGCTCAGGAATACTGGCCTGATGCTCAGTTTTTTCCTGTTTCCGCCCTTAAAGGCGACGGTGCGGATATATTGCTTGAAAAAGTAGTTGAAGCTCTTCCTGAGGGTGCGCCTATGTTCCCTGATGATCAGATCTCAACTGTTCCATTGCGCTTCATGGCTGCTGAGACGATTCGCGAAAAGCTGTTTATGAGCCTGCAGCAGGAGCTTCCGTACAGTACTGCTGTTGAAATTGAGTTCTGGACTGAGGAAACTGACCGTGATCTGGTTAATATTGGTGCCATTATCTATACCACCAAGAAAAACCACAAAGGAATGATCATCGGTAAGGGCGGACAGAATTTGAAGAAAATAGGTTCTCAGGCAAGGAAGGAACTTGAAGAGATGCTTGAGATGAAAGTTATGCTGGAACTGTGGGTAAAAGTTCGTGAAGGCTGGACTGAAGACGTCGGCTTTTTGCGTTCGCTGGGCCTTGGCGAGTAGCCTTTGTGGATGAATCTTGTTCTTTTGTTGTCTTTTTATTAAAGAAATTTATATAATCAACCGAATTTTATTGTAAGCCGTTTTTGGAAGAGGCGGCAATTATCATATGAGTAACAGGGAAAAAGAGCTTAAATGCAACCTGGCAGAGGTTAAGGAAGAAGTGGCGGAGGCAGCATTTCGCTGCGGACGCAAAGCTGAAGAAATCAAGGTTTGTGCAGTGTCCAAGCTGCATGCTGCTTCCGATATAGAGATTCTGTATCATGCAGGGCATCGTTGTTTCGGGGAGTCCTATGTACAGGAGGCCCTTGCCAAGCAGGAAGAACTCTCCGGTCTGGATATAGACTGGCATTTCATTGGCGGGCTGCAGTCTAAAAAGGCCAAGCAGGTGGCAGGAAAATTCAGTGCCATACACAGTGTAGGCACATCCAAACTGGCCGACCTGCTGAATAAAAAAGCTGAGCAGCTCGGGGTTGTTCAGAATATTTTTATTCAGGTTAATACTGCAGGTGAAGAGCAGAAAAGCGGAGTCATGGAAGAGCAGTTGCCCGCACTGGTGGAAGAGGTGCTCGGGCTCGATAATATTAGGCTTGTCGGGCTGATGGCCTTGCCTCCTTTTTTTGACGACCCGGAAAGTGCGAGACCATATTTTGCCAGGCTGCGCATGCTGGCTGAGGGCATGGAGCAACTTTTCGGTATCAAAATTCCGGAATTGTCCATGGGAATGACCGGAGATTTCAAGGTGGCCATTGAAGAGGGCTCTACAATGGTCCGGGTTGGTACCAAAATTTTCGGTCGCAGACCGGGATACTGCTAACTGCTGTATTTATCATAACCGGGGACCGGGCAGGGCGGTCTCGTAAATTTTAACAGGCGGACTTAAATGGATCTGGGTACAGTCATAGGTATCGTACTTTCCTTCGGACTGGTACTTTCGGCTATTCTGGTCGGAAGCCCGCTTGGAATCTTTATCTCTGTTCCCTCCCTGCTTATTGTTGTGGGAGGGACTATCGGGGCTTCGCTCGTTAACTATCCCATGGGACATGTTGTGGGCGTCATCGCGGTTATAAAAAAGACTTTTTTTTCTAGCCTTGAATCTCCCTCCGATATTATTGATAAATTCATGGACTTCGCCAACCGTGCCCGTCGTGAAGGGATTCTTTCCCTTGAGCCTGCACTTAAATCTATTGAAGACGATTTCCTGCGAAAGGGCCTCCAGTTGACTGTTGACGGACTTGAACCGCAGGTTATTCAGGAGATTCTGGAAACTGAAATTCAGTATCTTGAGAACAGACATGAGACCGGGGCTGAAATTTTAAAGATTTTTGCGGACTTCGCGCCGGCCATGGGAATGATCGGTACTGTTATCGGTCTGGTGCAGATGCTCCAGACAATGAGTGATCCCAGTACCATTGGTCCTGCAATGGCTGTTGCATTGCTTACAACTCTTTACGGAGCGATCCTAGCCAACCTCGTTTTTACTCCCATGTCAGGCAAGCTCAAGACCCGTAGCAAGGAGGAAATCCTGCTGCGTGAAATGGTGATGGAAGGGATCATTTCAATTTCCAAAGGCGAAAACCCCAAAATTATTGAAGAGAAGCTGAACAGCTTTCTGCCACCGAAGAATCGCAAGATTACTGACTAGCGTATTTGAATCCTTATCGCTGGAGAGCGCATGGGTAAAAAGAAAAAGCCGCCCGAGCCGGAAGGCCAGCCGTTATGGCTGATTACCTTCAGTGATCTCATGACACTCATGCTCACCTTTTTCGTGCTGCTGGTGAGTATGTCTGTTGTGGACGAGCGTCGTAAACTTGTAGTCCTGGGTTCCATTATCGGAACTTTCGGTTTTGGAACACAAGGTTATGATGTGCTCTCTCAGGGTGATTCCCGCCGGACTGTAGAGATCGGTCCCATGGAGGTGGAGGCGGACCTTGAGCCTATCAAACCGTTGCTTTGGGAGTTTGCGGAAGATGACCTGCGTTTTGAATCCAACCGTTTTGTTCAGATTCTTTCAATTGGAGCTGATGTTCTTTTCACTCCCGACAGCACAGCCCTTTCTGTCGAGGGAACAAGGATTCTCGATACGGTTCTGCCGGTCCTTAAACGGGTAAAGCACCCGGTGATGGTCGCCGGGCATACATCAATCCTGCGTGATGAGCTAGGTGAAGACTACCGGGTTGAAGACAAGGATCAGGTCCCTGATGTTTCCTGGAAAATATCGCTGAGCAGATCTCTATCTGTGTACAATTATCTGGTAAGAAACGGTATGAGCCCTGAGATGCTTAAGCTTGAGGCTTTCGGCAAGTTCAGGCCCCGCCATCCGAATTCAACACCTGAAGGCCGTAAAATGAACAGGAGGGTGGATTTGGTTATGGACACCCGCAGTGCTGCTGTTGAAAAGGAATTGAAAGAGTATAAGCCTGAAAGGAAAAAGGAAGGTCCTTTTAAATTTGACGGCTTTGAATTCCCGATTGGAGATGCCAACCAACCTGTTTCCAACGGTCAGTGAGGATAAGGAGTGGGTCGCGATAAGGTAAAAAAGCCACCGGATCCAGGGGGTGGATGGCTGGTCACATTTTCTGACCTTGTGACCCTGCTTTTGACTTTTTTTGTGCTCCTGCTAAGTATGGCATCGATGGACCAGAGCTTTATCACCCGTGTAACCATTATGCCCGCTGAGCTTGGTTTTCTGGACAAACGAGGTGCGGGAAGGGTAACTGCCAAGATTAAGCTGGTCAGTGAATTTCTCGAAAGACCATGGGAAGTTCTTGAAAGGCAGGACCGTATTAAAGACCTGCTGTTTCCCGATGATGTGCTCCCGCCTGATATGGATCGGGCCACTCTTGATGAAAACCTCAAGGTGCTGGCCAAGCCTGAAGGCGTTGCCCTTGTGCTGACAGATAAGCTGCTATTTCCGCTTGGAAAGTCTCAGCTTGACGAAGGGGCCAAAAGACTGCTTTACCAACTGGTTCCTGTTCTGGACTATCTGGGTACTGCTGATGTAAATATAGCCGGATATACGGACAATGTCGGGGGGATGAGCCCTTCCAACTTCAGTCTTTCCGGGGAAAGAGCAATGTCTGTACTCACTTTTTTTGTGGAACAGGGCATCAGCAATCAACGCATGACTGTATCCGCCTACGGTCCGACCTATCCGATGTACAGTAATACTACACCGGAAGGGAGAAACCAGAATCGGCGGGTTGAAATATTGATAAAGACCACCCCCCACATGGGCGGGTATTAAAACAAGATAAAGAGGCTGAGAGATATGGCTGACGATAGCGGCGAAGAGCCAAAAAAGAAAGGTGGACTACTTAAGTGGATTATTCTTCTGGTCCTGCTTGCAGCCCTGGGCGGGGGCGGTTTCTTTGCCTACCAGAAGTTTTTTGCTGCTCCTCCGGAAGATGCTGCCGAGGCTCCTCAGGATGAGCAGGCGGTTGATCCTGATCAGGGACCATTGCCCGGTGACGGTTTCAACGTTACCCTCCCGACCTTTGTTGTAAACCTTGCCGACCCCTTGGGACGCAGGTATCTCAAGCTTGGAGTAGATGTTGAGGTTGTGAGTGAGGAAGCTGTTGCCGAGCTGTCCAAGAAAGAGCCAATGGTTAAAGACACCCTGATTCTGTTGCTTTCCAGCAAGACTTATCAGGATCTTTCCAGCATGGAGAGCAAGATTCTGCTGAAAAAAGAGATTGTGGACCGGCTCAATCAGATATTAGGCGGATCCAAGGTTTTACAGGTCTATTTTACGGATATGGTTATCCAGTAGCACGGAATTTGCTATATTAATTCAGGGGTGTCGTAATTTTGTCTGGCACTTTTTTTTCGGATAACCGTATGAACACAGTCGGAGGTAAGCTGCAATGATGTCTGATGATCTTGATCAGGATAAACTCGCACAGGAATGGGCTGATGCCCTGACTGACGATTCTGATGGCGGTGATCCTCTGGCTGGAGATCTCGGCGGGGGAGGCGACGACGCCCTTGCTGATGAGTGGGCTGCTGCCCTTGCGGAGCAGGATGAACCTGCAGGGGATGATGATGCACTTGCCGACGAGTGGGCTGCTGCCCTGGGAGAACAGGGCGACACAGATCTCGGTGGAGGCGGTGGCGGTGATGACGCCCTCGCTGATGAATGGGCTGCTGCGCTTGCTGAAGATACCGGTGACGATATCCGCAAGGAAAAGGAGCAGGAGTTCCTGCGCACTCAGACCCGTGATGCGGATTTCAAGGATCTCACCAATGAGGCTAAAAATCCGCGGCATGACGGTTCCCGTCGTGACCTTGATTTTATTCTCGATATTCCTCTTGATGTATCGGCTGAACTCGGTCGTTCCAAGATGCTTATCAATGAACTGCTTCAGCTGGGAACCGGTTCTGTTGTCGAGCTTACCAAGCTTGCGGGTGAACCCCTTGAAATCTATGTTAACGGTAAACTTGTAGCCCGTGGCGAGGCTGTTGTTATCAACGAAAAATTCGGAATCAGGCTGACTGATATTATCAGCCCGATTGAGCGGGTGAAGCACCTTGCCTAATGCAACAGTACTGCCCCCGGTTGTTCCTGATGCGGGGGTCGGGTCCATTCTTAAAATGGGTGGAGCCTTGTTTTTCATACTGGCCATGCTTTTGCTGGCATTCTACATTTTGCGCAGGTTTAATATCGGAGGGAGTTTTCCGGGTGTTCGTAAAGGTGTTCTGCAGATTGTTGACCGTCTGCCGCTTGGACCTCGCCAGAATGTCACTGTAATTAAATACAGAGATCGTGAGATGGTGATCGGGGTGACTCAGGATAAAATAACTTTGCTCCATGCAGGGGATGAAGGGCATGAATCAAATAAAAAAGATTTTTCCGGATATCTTGAAAAAGAAAGTTCCGGCTCTTCTGACTCTTAGCGTCATATTTTTGCTGGTACTTCCGGCAATTGCATTTGCGCAGGAGCAGACCATCCCTACACTGACGCTTAATCTTGCAGCCGGTCAGGAGGAGCCAGAGCAGGTTGCGAAGATGCTGGAAATACTGTTCCTGCTCACCGTTCTGGGAATGGCTCCTTCAATTCTCCTTACAATGACGTCCTTCACAAGGATTATCATCGTCTTTCACTTTCTGCGCCAGGCTATGGGGACCCAGCAGATGCCCCCCAACCAGATTCTGGCTTCATTGGCTATTTTTATGACCGTGGTGATCATGATGCCTACGGGGAAAGCCATTAACGATACGGCCCTGCAGCCGTATCTGAATGAGGAAATCGGATTTTCTCAGGCTTTGGAGAAGGCCGAGATACCCGTCCGTCAGTTTCTCTTTAAACATACCAGAGAGAAGGATCTTTCAATTTTCTACTCCATTACCGGTGAAAAACGGCCTGAAACCAAAGAAGATGTAAATACCATGCTTCTGATCGCCGCCTACACCATCAGTGAACTCAAAACCGGTTTTACTATAGGCTTTCTCATCTACATTCCTTTTCTTATTCTGGATATGGTTATCGCCAGTATTCTGCTGGCAATGGGTATGATGATGCTGCCTCCGGCTATGGTATCACTGCCCTTTAAGATTCTGCTTTTTATCATGGTTGACGGTTGGTCCCTGCTAACGGGATCGATAGTCAACACCTTTCAGTGACCCGGGGGAGTAGTGCGTCTTTTTTACGCGGAGGTTTGTTATGACTCCTGAATTTGTTATCGGTTTTGCAAAACAGTCCATTGAGCTGGCTTTGACATTGGCTCTGCCTATGCTGGCCGTCGGACTGGTGGTTGGTATTTTTGTTTCGGTCATACAGGCGGCAACCCAGATTCAGGAGATGACACTGACCTTTGTGCCCAAGATTGTTTCCATGTTTCTGGCTTTATTGTTCGCTTTTCCCTGGATCATGGACAAAATGATTGAATTTACGAAAAATATTTTTTTGAATCTTCCCACGTATATTAAATAGAAAAAGTCCAGCTTTTATCTACAGACGCAGAAATCCCCATGACTGAATCAGTCATGGGGATTTCTGCGTCTGAATTATGGATTTGTATCAGGAAATTCTTCTTGAAAATTCACTGATAAGCATTGCTCCCGCCTGTGCAACGTTTAGGGAATCAAAGTCACGGCGGAAAGGAATGTGAATCAGTTTTTCACATCTTTTTTCGACATTGAAGCGGATACCTTTCTCCTCATTTCCAAGCACCAGTATGGCCGGCGAGTTAAGTTCCGCTGTGTATGCTGAAGAGGAATCTTCGGACAGCCCTGCACCGTATATGGATATTCCTTTATCCAAAGCTTTATCCAGAGCCTGTGAAATATTTCCAACGCGTGCAACCGGTAGTTTAGTAAGTGCTCCGGCACTGGCTTTTACTGCTGCGGGACCTAAAAATGCGCCTCCATGCCTTGCTGTAACAATTCCGGCACCACCGAGAGCATAGAGAGTACGGGCTAAAACACCTATGTTGCCGGGGTCCTGTACCTGATCAAGCACAACAAGCAGCGGGAGCGGCGCATTAGCCAGATTTTCAAGCATGTGATCAAAGTCTGCATACGAAAGACCTGCAACCCTTGCTATCACGCCCTGATGGTTTCCTGTGAAAATACGGCCAAGTTCGGTTTTGTCTGCAATTTTATATTTGATGCCGTATTTTTTGCAGCGCTGGATGGTTCGCTCAAAATTTTTGTCCTGACGGCCTTTTTGCAGGTAAAGCAGGTCAATCCTGTCTGGAGCATCCAAAAGAAGCTCCTGAACGGGTTTACGGCCTGCTATGATGGTGTTGTCGTTATCATTCGTCTTTTTTTTCATATATATTTTGCCTTGTGATTTAAGTGCGAAGAAGTTTTTTGCGTCACTTAAATTTTTTATCAATTTGAGTCCAGTCTGTTTAAAACAGCCTAAAGAAATACTCTTTTGTAATTGCTCAATTAAAAAAATATGTTACAGATATGGCAGTTTGGGGCCGGGGTAAAATGCACCGTTTTTTGACGGTCATGATTGGTAAAAACCCTTGCGGCACAACAGTTTCTGGAACTTATTCCTTTTGTTTTACTATTGCAAACATTCGCGCTTTAGGATAGCTCTACTTATGTTTGAATCCTTCAATCATTGCACGGAAAATTCTTTATTATTAAGATGTTGAGAATAAAAATGTTGCTGGTAAGCGACTAAAATCTATACTTTTTCTAAAATATTTATGGATAAAATCATTACTTTTGCAGTCAAGACTGACAAGGGGTCGAACATGCTTAATTCGCTCCGGTTAATGGTATTGCTGGCAGTTTTTTTAATTTTCGCCGGTTGTGCGGCTAAAACTGCACCTGTAGCGCAGAAAGAGGTTTGTGATCCGCCGGTTCAGGTCAGTGATGCCATTGAGGCAGATGCCGAGGCCGGTGCGGCTGATACTGGAGTTGAGCCTCTTGACCCGGAACTGGAACAAGCTCCTCAGGAGTCTGAAGCTCTGACTCCCGAAGAGCAGAAGGTTCTTCAATCCAACAATGGAATCTATTTCAATCTTGATGAGCATGATACCAAGGAAGTCCGCCAATACTTCGGTTTTTTCACCCATAAAGCCCGTAAGACTTTCGCCCGCTGGCTGGATCGTTCAGAGCCTTTTCTGCCTTATGTGAGACAGGTTCTTTCCGAAAATGACATGCCTCAGGATCTGGCTATGCTGCCTTTCGCTGAGAGTGGCTACAATGCATGGGCTTATTCCCGTGCTGGTGCTGCAGGCATGTGGCAGTTCATGCCATATACAGGAAGAAAATACGGCCTGCGTGTAGACTGGTGGGTTGACGAAAGGCGTGACCCTTACAAATCCACTAAATCTGCGATTGAGTATTTAAAAGTCCTGCATAATATGTTCGGCGACTGGCATCTTGCCCTTGCCGCATACAACGCTGGTGAAGGAAAGATCGGCAGGGCTCTTAAGAAAACAGGCTGTGATAACTTTTTTGATCTGACCAAAAACAATTATAAACTCAGTTATCGTTACAGACTGCGGGCCGAGACCAAGAACTATGTTCCTAAGTTTATCGCCATTTCCAAGATTTTTAAAAACCTTGAAGAACTCGGTTTTGATAATATCGACTGGAATAACGGAATGAAGGTTGAAACCGTTAAGGTACCCGGTGGTACTGACTTACTGGCCCTTGCTAAAGCTTGTGGCATGAAGTGGAAAGAGTTCCATCATCTTAACCCGCATTTCCGTCGCCAGGTCAGCCCTCCTGATGGTGTTATAAATGCTTATCTGCCAGAACGCGTAATGGCTGACGCTTCTGACTATCTTGAATCTCCAAGCTCTAGGCCTTTTGCCGGGTATAAACGCTACAAAATCCGTAGTGGTGACTCCTGGTACCGTATTGCCAACCGTTATGGCATACCGGTCGCCGTGCTCAAGTCTGTTAACAATCGCAAGTCAAATCTGATCAAGCCCGGCCAGTATATAATGATTCCGGGTAAAGGTTCTTCCACCGCTGTCTATGAACCAAAGACCTCAAAGACCCGTCGCGCTGCCCAGAGCAGAGCGAACTACAGGGTTCAGAAAGGTGACACACTCTGGGATATCGCCAGCAGGTATAGCGTTAACGTAAAGACTCTTAAGCGCGCCAACGGCCTTTATTCCAACAAGCTTAAAATCGGTCAGAAGCTTTATATTCCTGACAATAATGCCCGCAGTTCCGCCCGCTCCATTGCCAAAGCTGAAAATGTGAAACAACAGCTTGTAAGGTATCGGGTCAGGAGAGGGGATAACCTTTGGAAAATTGCCCGTCGTTTCGGTGTTAAGGTTTCATCTTTAATGGAATGGAACAGCCTTAATTCTAAAAGTATCATCAAACCTGGTGATAATATTAAAGTTTACGTTCAGTAATAGCTAATCAGATTCCAACTCAAGGGCGGCTGCTAACCATGCAGCCGCCCTTTTCTCTTCATATAATTTTTGTCCCTCTATCAAACAGGTTGATTTTTGAAACGGTTTGATGGAGGTTGACCCTTTCTTTCAGAATCAAAAAGGTAATAGAGACCATGGCAATTCAAAGCACCAATCCCATGACCGGTAAGGTTGAAAAAATATTTGAGGAATGGACTGAAGAGTTAACTTCATCCGTCCTTCTTTCTGTTCAGGACTCTTATGGAAAATGGAGTCAGACGACTTTGGAGCATCGAGCGGACTGCTTGAAAAGTCTCGCAGCTATTTTGCGTGAGCGCGCAGATGATTTTGCACAGCTCATGGCACTGGAAATGGGCAAGCCTATAAACTCCGGAAGGGCAGAGGTTCTAAAGGCCGCAACTGTCTGTGATTACTATGCTGAAAACGGTGCCTCCATGCTTGAAAGCAAGAAGATAACCGTTGAAGGCATGCAGGCTTATGTGGATTACGCCTCCATGGGAACTGTACTGGCGGTAATGCCTTGGAACTATCCCGTATGGCAGGTTTTACGGATTGCTGTTCCTACCCTGATGGCGGGCAACACCATGGTTCTTAAACATGCTTCAAATGTTCCCCAGAGCGCGCTCGCCATTGAAGATGCTTTTCGTGCTTCCAAATTCCCAGTTGATGTTTTTCGCACGCTTCTCATTGGAGCTGGGCAGGTGGAAGCCGTCCTTGATCACGATTCTGTTATAGGGGTCTGTCTGACCGGTAGCGAAGAGGCTGGGCGCAAGGTTGCAGCTGCAGCAGGGGCACGCCTGAAGAAGAGTGTTATGGAACTTGGCGGAAGCGATGCCTTTGTGGTTCTGGCAGATGCGGATCTTGATAAAGCTGCAGAAACCGGAGCTGCCTCCCGCTGCTCTAATGCTGGGCAAGCCTGTATTGCTGCGAAGCGTTTCATTGTTCATAGAGATGTGTACGATGAATTTGTTTTGAAGCTTAAAGAGCAGATGGAATTGCTTCCTAGCGGTGACCCTCTTTCTGAGGAAACAGTCATGGGACCTATGGCTTCTCACTGGTTTCGCGAAGAGCTTCAGGAACAGGTTGACCGCTGCGTTGCAGCAGGTGGCGTGGTTCTTACGGGGGGCAGGGTTCCCGAGGGTGAAGCAGCCTTTTATCCAGCAACAATAATTACCGGTATTCCGTTTGATTGTGCCGTGGCTCGCGAGGAATTTTTTGGTCCGGTTGCCTTGGTGTTCTGTGCAGAAGATGATGCTCAGGCCATGGAGATGGCTAATGACAGTCGTTTCGGTCTTGGGGGTTCTGTTTGGACTCAAAATGAGGAAAAAGGTCTTAATCTGGCACGCAGGATCGAAGCCGGGCTTGTCTATGTGAATGGGCGGGTCAGCAGCAGGCCTCCCTTACCGTTTGGAGGGGTTAAAAACTCCGGTTACGGGCGTGAACTGGCAGAATACGGTATTCGCGAATTCGTAAATGTTAAGTCTGTCTGTATCGGTTGATTTTCAGGGAAGACTTCAGGCGTGATTTAATGGTGTTTGTTTCTATAACTGCCTATATTTCATAATTAAAGGCTAGCGTTATCGGGGGGATCCGGTTTCGCTGGTCTTTAATTATGGTCATAGTTCTATTAACTGAAGAGTATTCTATTTAAAGTGGAATAATACACTTGTTTAAGTCTACTTTTTAAGGTTGGCTATCAGTAGTTTTCTAGCTTCATTTTCATCAAGGCTGACCCCTGTCCATAGTCTGAATTGTTCCAGCCCTTGATGAATGAACATTTCGATCCCGCTGAGTACTATACAACCTTTGTTTTTTGCTTCCTTAATGAAGACGGTCTCCATGGGATTGTAGATAAGGTCGTAGACTATTGTTTGTTCATTCTGATTATTCATGATCATGGGGTTGATCTTTTCAAATTTACCCGACATTCCAAGTGACGTTGAGTTTATGATAAGATCAAAGTGCTGATCTCCGCGATGATCCCAATCTATAGCTGATATTCCAAATTCCAAAGCTAGATCATCTGCTTTTTCTTTAGTTCTGTTGGTGATGAAAATTTTGTCTATATTCAATGCTTTGAGACCTGTGATCGCCGCTCGAGCAGCTCCTCCTGCTCCGATTAACAGGGCCTTTTTCACATGATCAGAATAGCAGCGCAATGGCTCAGATACTCCGGCAGCATCAGTGTTGTCACCCACGATTTTATCACCCCGCCAATAGAGAGTATTCACTGCTCCAACTGATTGCGCCCGGTCAGTTAGCTGATCAATGTAGTTCATTACGGCGAGTTTGTGGGGAATGGTTACACTGATTCCGGAAATCGGCAGTTCGCGAAAGGTACGCATGAAGCCCTCAACCTTATCAGGTTCAGTGGGCCATGCCATGTAAACTGCCGGGATATCGTGCTGCTTAAAGCCCCAATTATGCAAAAGGGGGCTCATCGTATGCCCTAAAGGGTGTCCGATTATGCCAAAAAGCTTCTCGGGCTTAAATACGCTCATAATTTGCTCCTGTGGACACTTGTTCTTCTTTGTAGTGTCAAGATCGTTTTTTTTAAATAAAACGCTTAAAATAGATGATAAAAAAAGGAGTAAAATTTAAAGGCAGGTGGTTGTGTTCGATCAGTCTGAACGAATTTATAAAATAATGCAAATTAATGGAAATGGACTGCTGCTTGATGGTGTGACGAAAATTGAAACTGCTTTATAAAAAAATATTTTTTGGGAAGGAAGCAGCAGTTCCGGAAATATTTGAGTCAGATTCGAGTTATCTCAGAAATGGACAGAATGAAAAAGCCCGGAACAAATATAAATTTGCGCCGGGCTTATGTAACGTACTAGATGGCGTCAGCCCCTGCCTGAAGGGCTTCTGCGTTTTTGGGAATCAGATGGCTGTAGTGAGCGGAGATCACGTTTTCAAGGGAGTCGATAACTGCCTGAAGTTCCATGATTCCGGTTGCTTTAACAAAAGCACCCAGAGCAACCATGTTTGCCATGCGGGTGTTGCCGAGTTTGTCGGCAATTTCGTTACAGGGGACCATGAATGATCTTACACGGTCATTATCAACAAGTTCAGTATCAACCAGTGATGAGTTGATAATCTGGACTCCGTCATCCTGTAGCATTGGCTGGAATTTATCCAGTGAAGGACGGTTCATGATGATCAGGCTGTGAGGTCTGCGAATGATCGGGGAACCGATTTCGTCTTCGGAAAGTACAACGGTGCAGTTTGCTGTTCCGCCGCGCATTTCAGGGCCGTATACCGGAATGTAGGTCACATTGAGACCCGCATTCATACCGGAATAGGCCAGCAGGTTGCCGATGAGCATAACGCCCTGTCCGCCGAAACCGGCAATGATGCTGTCGAGGTATTTGCTCATCCTAGTCCTCCGCGGTTACGTCTTTGAATTCACCCAGGGGGAAGTAGGGGATCATTTCAGATTCAACCCTTTCGTTCGCCTGAACGGGAGTCATTCTCCAGTTTGTTGGGCAGGTTGCCAGCAGTTCGATAAAACCGAAACCGAGGCCTTTCTGCTGAACTTCGAAAGCCTTTTTCATGGCTTTTTTAGCCTTGCGAATGTTCTTTACATTGTTAAGAGCCACTCGCGCTGAGTATGCAGTCCCGCCAAGCTGAGCAATAATCTCGGCCATACGGATTGCCTGGCCTTCTTTCATTGGATCACGTCCGGCAGGGGAGGTAGTGGTTTTCTGGCCTTCCATAGTGGTCGGGGCCATCTGACCGCCTGTCATACCGTAAACAGTATTGTTTACGAAAATGATGGATACCTTTTCGCCGCGGTTTGCAATGTGCATGATCTCAGCCATACCTATGGATGCGAGGTCGCCATCGCCCTGATAGGAGAGCACAAATTTGTCTCCGCGAGCACGTTTAACACCGGTTGCAACCGCAGGAGCGCGGCCATGAGGTGCCTCAACGCTGTCTACGTTCAGGTAATTGTAAAGAAAAACTGAGCAGCCGATTGAGGTTACAAGCAGGGTGTTTTCCTGCAGACCCATTTCGGACAACAGTTCCCCGGCAATTCTGTGTGCTACACCGTGCTGGCAGCCGGGACAATAATGTGTGGGAACATCTACGATTGCGTCAGCCCTGTCAAAGGCGAGAATTTCTTGTTCACTCATATCTATTTCCCTCCAAGGCTTTTGAGGATCGGCTCCTCGAAGTCGTCGGGAGTGGGCAGGTTGCCGGGCATGAAGCCGAAGAAATCACTGTCGGTGATGGTGCGGATTGAAAGGCGCACGTCTTCAACCATCTGTCCGAGGTTGTGCTCGATAGTCAGGAATTTTTTACCCTGTTCGGCCAGCTCTTTGAGATGCGCGGAAGGAAATGGGTAGAGAGTGATGGGGCGGAACAGACCGACCTTGTGACCCTCAGCGCGGAGTTTGCGTACAGTGCTTTTTACAATACGTCCGATGGAACCGAAAGCAACAACGATAAGCTCTGCGTCTTCGGTTTCGAAGAGTTCCTGCTTGGTGTTCTTGGCCATGTCATCGTATTTTGCCTGCAGAGCCTGGTTATGGCCGGCAAGGGAGCCTTCGCTTAGAAACAGGGACTTGATGATTCTGTGATCACGGTCCTTTGCTCCTTCAATGCGCCATTCAGAGCCTTCGGATTCAGGCTTTTCTTCGGGAGTCCATGCAAGAACAGGCTCTTTCATCTGACCGATGATGGCATCACCAAGGATCATGACCGGGTTGCGATATTTGAAAGCAAGATCAAAAGATTCGATCACGAGATCGTATGCTTCCTGGCATGTTCCCGGAGCAAGAACGAGAGTACGGTAGTCACCGTGTCCTCCGCCTTTGGTCGCCTGAAAATAGTCACCCTGACTAGGGCCGATATCACCCAGACCCGGTCCGCCACGGTTCATGTTGACGATAACTGCGGGAAGCTGGCTGCCTGCAAGATAGGAGATGGCCTCCTGCTTGAGGGAAACACCGGGGCTCGATGAAGAAGTCATGCAGCGAACACCGCACGCAGCAGCACCGATGAGCATGTTTGCCGCTGCAACTTCGCTTTCAGCCTGAACGAATTCGCCACCGACTTTAGGCAGCTCTGCGGACATGTATTCCGGGATGTCGTTCTGGGGGGTAATTGGGTAGCCGAAATAGCACTTGAGTCCGGCTGCAATGGCGCCGCGGGAGATGGCCTCGTTGCCTTTGATAAAAAGCTTTTCGCCGTTTTTAGCCATAACCTATTCTCCTTTGGCTTTCTTAGTTCTGTATACCCGGATCGCAATGTCCGGACAGATCAATGCACAGGAAGTACACCCGGTACACTTTTCCATGTCCTCAGCCTGAACCTCAGCAACTTTATAACCGTGCTGGTTGAATCGGTCGGATTGCCTTATGATTTCCTTTGGACAGACGGTGGTACAGAGCAGACACCCTTTGCACCGTTCTTCCAAAAATTCTACTCGTGACATCCTATTCTCCTGTTACCGTGACAGAAAAGCCCGTCATTTCGACGGGCTGGGACCTTTGAGTCTTCAAAAAAAATGTTGCACATGAAAAAATGTGACTGTTGAAAAACAGACTATAGTTATTTGTTCATGTACGCAAATTTTTCGCTCAAAAATTAGGCAAACTGATATTTGTATACTATTTTATATACATTGAGTCGCCATAAGAGAAGAACCGGAATTCATTATTTACGGCTTTCTTATATGCGTTTAAAACATTTTCCCTGCCGGCGAGTGCTGAGATCATCATTACGAGTGATGATTCAGGTAGATGAAAGTTGGTCAGCATCCTGTCCACCACTTTGAATTCATAGCCGGGATAGATGAAAATATCGGTTTCTCCCTTGAATCCGGATAACTTGCCGGTTTGAAGAAAGGCTCCTTCAAGTGTGCGGGCGGAAGTGGTGCCAACGGCTATGACCGGTCTGCCTTCAGCTTTTGCTTTTTGAACTTTTACGGCTGTTTCATCCTGAATCTCTATGTATTCACTGTGCATTTCGTGGTCCCGGATGTCTTCCGCCCTTACCGGGCTGAACGTGCCGTATCCTACATATAAAGTGACTTCCGCACGTTCAATGCCTTTATTTTTAAGTTTGGCATTGATTTCTTCT
This sequence comes from Maridesulfovibrio sp., assembly GCA_963676495.2. Lineage (GTDB taxonomy): Bacteria > Desulfobacterota > Desulfovibrionia > Desulfovibrionales > Desulfovibrionaceae > Maridesulfovibrio. The sequence goes on from CAXXRF010000003.1 coordinate 2,093,673, forward strand.
GAAAAGTGAAGACCAGCAGTGGGCGCAGCAACAGACCCTGCCTTTTCGTCGCATGCGTAAAGTGTCTGATACCGTTTGCTATCAGTTTCATCTGCGGCTCGGCGAATATAGGGGGGGAGAGGGATTTTTCCGCATTTTTCGAAAATACTTTTTAAATCGCCTTCCCATCTAAGCTCTACTTCAGAAAGGCCAAATTTACCTTTTCCCTTAACAATCAGCTCCATACCGCATTCAAAGGAGATCACGTCTCCCGGCTTCGGGCCTTTGGATGCTCTTAGCAACCCCCTGGCAGGGGCGGTATACCCCCTCCGTACCGGTACCGGTTCAATAAGGGGGAGGGGGGTGAGCAGTAAAAATTCAACCCGTCCACCGGTAGGCTTTTGGCCGAATATTCGGGCCGGTATTACTTTGGAATTGTTAGCAACCAGCAATGACTCTTCAGGAAGAAGGTCTACAATGTCTGTGAAGTTTTTGATTTCACTTTCGCCGGTCTCCTTATCAAGCACCATGAGTTTGGAGCCGTGGCGCATTACTGCCGGACATTGGGCGATTTGATTTTCAGGCAGCTCAAAGTCGTAGCTTTTAAGCAGAAAGTCTTGATTTGTTACGTTCATATTTTCAGTTTTCATTATTGGTGATAATCTGGTAAGAATCTAAACAGCTGGTGCGGTAATTGCCCGTCAGTGCTGTGGTTGTCCTTTGATTGTTCTGTCAGGTTTTACTCCTGATTCTCACGTTGATCATGAAATCCGGATTGTGTTTTATGAAATGGTTGTCTGTTGCAGAAATATCTAAAATCACAATGATTCCAGCTCCTACAGCTAGGCGTTATGCTTCCCTGTTCAAGGAGTTTCTCCCAAGCAAAAAAATGGGCCGGGTCACCAAATATCCGGAATCCGCTGTTGAAATCTTCAAGCGGATTGTCTCATTATATAATGATGGGATGGTAACCACGGAGATTGAACAGCAACTCCGTTCAGAATATCCTCGAACGATTGAGATCAGTCCTTCGGAGCGTGGCGTGCCAGCCCAGCCCGCTATGAATATTCAGGCTGAGCTCAGCGGTGCCTTTGCTGAAATGATGGACAAGATGAGCCGGTCACTTGAAGTGATAGCAGATCAGAAGTCAATCATCGAAGAACAGCGCGAGGACATCTATAAGCTCAAAAAAGCTTTTGTTCTTCTTGCCCGCAGTCAAAAAAAAATCAAGGCTCTTCCTCAGCTTGATATTCGTTCCATTACCGAAGAATACGATGAACGTACGAATGCCTTAGAGCAGAAAGATGTTGAGCTTGAAGTTGCTACAACTGAATTGGCTCAGGAAAACAGTACCTTAAAGCACAAGCTTGAAGTAATGGAAGCAGAGTTGATCCGTTTGCGCAAGGATCGACGGGATATGGAAAATTATTTTCTGGATAAAATTAAAAAATTGCAGGACTGATATGCAAATTCATATTTCCCGGATTTGATTTTTTGCCCGTGACTCTGTAGATAAAGTCTAGAAACTGTGCGGATTATCTTTTCTCTAAGTGCGATCCGTATAATAAAAATATTTCAGGACCAGTATAACTGGCGTAAATTTTTCAATATGCATTGGCATTAAAATCGGAGGATTAGACATGCGGACTTATATCAAAATGTTTCTTGTTTCACTTCTTTTTGTGGCTCTGACCGGCTGTCTTGCCGGTAAGAATTCATCTTCTTCCGAAGAACCTGCAGTAGCGACAGCCGGTGCTACTGAAAGCTATGAAGAGTTTGTTCCCTATACTGAATTTGATGATATCGCTGTACCTAACGAGCTGAGCAGGGTTCCCGAGAGAACATTTATTTATGAAAACGGTGAATTCAAGACCGGTATGATTGTTATGAAGGGCCGTGTTGAGAACCAGAGTCTGATTGACTTCTTCGTGAACCAGATGGCAAAAGACAACTGGACCAAGGAGAGCTCTATCATGTCTACCGTGTCCACTCTTGTTTTCAAGAAGCCTTACAAGAGCTGTATGATCAGAATTACCGACGGCACTTACAACACCGAAGTTGAAATTTACGCCGTAGAACTAAAAGCTGAAGCCCTGCGTGATTCAAGCGGGGTGAATGAGCAGAATATCCAATAATGAATGAACATCTCAATTTTGACTGTTTTTTAGGAAAACGCATTCATCTGGGAGTTTGCGGGTCCATTGCAGCATATAAGTCGCTTGATCTGCTGCGCATGTACCGCAAGGCCGGAATAGAAGTCAGCGTTACACTGACAGACGGTGCGCAGGAATTTATCAGGGGCCTCAGTTTTGAGGCCCTTGGTGCTTTCAAGGTCTGGGAAAAAATGTTTCCCACCATGGACGATACATTCGGACATCTTGAGCCCGGTCAGGCTGCAGATGCCATGGTTATTGTTCCTGCCACTGCGTCTATGCTCGCCCGCATGGCTCATGGGCTTGCCGATGATATGCTTGGCTGTCAGGCTCTTGCCTTCAATGGTAAGAAACTGGTTGTCCCAGCTATGAATCCGGCTATGTGGGATGCACCTGCAACGCGCGACAACTGCCGCGTTCTTAAAGAGCGCGGCGTGGAATTTATCGGCCCGGATTGCGGGGATGTTGCATGTGGTGATCATGGTAAAGGGCGCATGGCTCCCCTTGAAGCCATATATGCCTCTGGGTTAAGAGCTGTAGCCCCTGATGATATGAGCGGTAAGCATGTGCTGATCACCCTTGGTCCGACTCGTGAAAAATGGGATGCAGTGCGCTTCTGGTCCAACCCGTCATCTGGTCTTATGGGGGCCTGTATTGCTATGGCCGCCTGGCTTCGGGGGGCAAACGTTACAGTTGTCTCCGGTCCGGTGAACTGGTGGTTTCCTGATGACGTGAATGTGATCAAAGTTGATTCCGCTCAGCAAATGTTCGATGCCTGCATGGATGTCTGGCCCAAGTGCACAACCGGTTGCTTCACCGCTGCTGTTGCCGATTTCAAGCCGATTCCCCATGGATCAGGTAAGTTCAAGAAGTCCGGTAACAATACCCTGACAGTGGATTTTGACACCAATCCTGATATTCTCAAGACTGTTGGATCATCCAAGCGTGAAGATCAGCAGTTGATCGGTTTTGCGGCTGAAACATCAGATATTCAGGTAGCTGCAAAAGGTAAGCTTGAGCGCAAGAATCTCGACCTGATCGTGGCAAATCCCATTAATCAGCCTGGTGCAGGATTTGAGTCTTCTACAAATTCTGTCTATATACTGGACAGGGCAGGGCGCTCTGAAGAGTGGCCGAACCTTCCTAAAAATGAAATTGCGTGGCGTATATGGGATCACCTTCTGCTGAACTAAATGTTCTAGAATCATTTAGACCGTGGTATCAGAACGGTCTGCAGTATATCTATAAAGATGCACTGCCAGGATTGGATCAGTTTGAAAAAGATCCATCCCGGCAGCGTTCACTTGCGTCCGGTGCTACTGAGCAGAGCCGCCCCCCCCGACCGGGGGGTACGGTGCGCCAACCGTCTACCGGACCGGGTACCCCTCCCCCTGTTCAGAATAATCCGGACCATGCTCAGAAGGGTTTTCGTCAGCCAACCCCGGCAGCGAGGCCTTCACGTGTTCCACCGGCAAGGAGTACCCCCCAAAACAACAAGCTCAATTTCCCAGATCCGGGCAGCTGGCCCGATCCTTGGAACACTCTTGCTTCTCGGATAACGCCAAGGCTCCAGATTTTTTGGACTTACTCCCAATTGGGGCAGGACTTGTCCGGACAGGCTGATGCTGCGAGGCGCAAACTTTTTCAATCTCTGATCGGCTATATGGGACTTCCGAAAGGAGCAATTTCTTTTTGGCCCTGTACCAGTTGGGATGGCTCAAGGTTTGAAAACCGACCTGATGTATTCTGGAAGGGTGTCCAATCCTACGGTGTAAAGTTTGTTGCTTGTTTTGGTGACAACACACGCTCCATAATCGCTCCGGATGCGCCGTCAAATGCTGCATCCGTGCATATCAATAATGTTCAGCTTGTAATGCTGCAGGATCCTGATTTTCTAAAAACACTTCCTCCTGACGAGCAGCAGTTACTTTGTATCTCCTTGCTACGACTTCCTCTATTTTAGCTGATTTTCTTCAGTTCTATCTGATAGTTTAAAGCCCCTTTCAGCCTTTTGTAATACCTGAGGGGGCTTTCTTTTATAGTATACCAAATTTCAATTCTCTTCTGTTTATTTCTTTTCCTTGAGGTGGCATTATAAGAAAAATGCAATCTTATGGAGTTGTCATGATCTCGAAATTAAAAATATTGAAAGTGACAATCAGTTTATTCTTAATCTTTATGAGCAGTACATCCTATGCTGAAAATGTAAGCATCCTTTATGCTCAGCTTGAGGGAGGAATTAGTCCTGCTCAGGTCCAGTTTTTAGAGGATGTGATTGCTCAAGCGAGTGATGATAATCACCTGCTGATACTTTTAAGAGTCGATACTCCGGGAGGTCTGGCGTCCTCAACGCGTGATATGGTGAAGATCATTATGTCGTCTGATCGTCCTGTTTGTACGTGGGTCGGTCCTGATGGAGCACAGGCTGCTTCTGCAGGAACTTTCCTTGTTGCTGCTTCCCAGGTGGCTGCTATGGCTCCCGGGTCCACTATTGGTGCTGCAAGTCCTGTTACCCCTTCCGGGGATGATTTGCCCGAAACCATGAGCAAAAAAGTAACGAATGACATGGCCAGTTTTATCAAGGGAATTGCCCGCAAGAGGAACAGGAATGTTCAATGGTATTCTCGAACCGTTCAAGAGGGGGTTAGTGCTGACGCTCAGGAGGCTGTCGAATTGAATATTGTCAACCTTATGGCTGTTTCCGTTGAAGACTATATTGAGCAACTGGGTGCACGGGGGGTGGAAGTCGGGAATGGTAAAATTAAATTTTCCCCAGACGAAGTTCATATTTCTAATTTTGAACCCGGACTTCGTTATTCAATTCTTTCCTGGTTGTTAGATCCACAGATTGCTTATTTCTTGCTCCTTGGGGGGATAATAGGTCTATTCTTTGAACTCTCGCATCCGGGAGCTTTGCTTCCTGGGGTTGTCGGTGGTTTTTGTCTGGTAACCGGTCTTTACGCCATGTCCATACTTCCGACCAATGCCGCTGGCCTGTTACTGATTCTGTTCGGTTCAGTGTTATTCATACTGGAGGTTTTTGTCGTTAGTTATGGTCTTCTTAGTCTCTCTGCAGCTGTCTGCATATTCATAGGCTCTCTTGTCCTGTTTCGGGGAGACGGGATTCAGCAGCTTCCCCTTGGTACTATTCTTGGCACTGTCTTTTCTTTTTCAGTTTTCGTCGGTTTTCTGATCTATCTGGTCACCCGCACCCAGTTTCGCAAGTCTGGAGTTGGCATGCAGTCCATGATCGGGCTTAGTGGCGAAGTTATTGAAATAAAGGGAGAGAAAATGAAAATTATGGTTCGGGGTGAGATTTGGAATGCTGTCAGTAATGAAGGGAGCGTTTTTGAACAGGGTGAATCTGTTCGAGTTGTTCATGTCGATGGTCTTACCTTGAGAGTCGTAAGAAAATAGTGATCAATAAATTCAGTCAGGAGGAATTATGACTTTTTTTATTCCTGTAGTCCTTTTTGTTTTCTTTTTTCTGATCACAGCCTTGAAAGTCTTGAATGAGTATGAGCGGGGTGTGATTTTCAGGTTGGGGAGGGTGATAAATGCCAAAGGTCCCGGTCTGATAGTCTTGATACCCGTGATTGATAGGATGGTCAGGGTTTCATTAAGAATCATGACTCTTGATGTTCCTCATCAGGACGTGATCACTCGTGATAACGTTAGTGTCAAAGTAAACGCTGTTGTTTACTTTCGTGTTACGGACCCTACCAAGGCTATTCTGGAGGTTGAGGATTTTATGTTCGCCACTTCTCAGCTTGCACAAACCACCCTCCGTAGCGTATGTGGAGGCGTTGAGCTTGACGACCTGCTGTCCAAGCGGGATAAAGTAAATAGTGAAATTCAGGAAATTCTAGATACACATACAGATCCTTGGGGCATTAAAGTCAGTACTGTCGAACTCAAGTATATTGACCTGCCACAGGAGATGCAGCGTGCTATGGCCAAACAGGCTGAAGCAGAACGTGAACGTCGAGCCAAGGTTATCAATGCTCAGGGTGAGTATCAGGCTGCAGGCAAACTCGCTGAAGCAGCTGAAATTATTTCCGTTCACCCGGAAGCCTTACAATTAAGATATCTGCAGACTTTGAGAGAAATGTCTGCAGAAGGAAAATCTTCCACCATAATCCCTCTCCCTCTTGATCTATTGAAAATGTTGGCACCGCTTAGCGGCAGGGGGGAGGCAATCGAAAAACACGACGAGAGCGATAAATAATGAAAGTCCTTGTAACTGGAGCAGCAGGTTTTATCGGGTTTCATCTTTCCAGACGCCTTCTTGCTGAAGGCCATGAAGTTGTAGGCCTTGATATCCTTAATGATTACTATGATGTAAACGTAAAGAAGAACCGTCTCAAACAGATTGAAGATGATGCAAATTTCAAATTTGCATACATGGATATGGCTGATCGCCCAGCCATGGAAAAACTCTTTGCTGAAGAAAAATTCAGTCATGTTGTGAACCTGGCTGCCCAGGCCGGTGTTCGCTATTCTCTTGAAAATCCTCAGGCGTATATTGATTCCAACGTCGTAGGCTTTATGAACATTCTTGAAGGGTGCAGACATAATGATGTTAAACACCTTGTTTACGCTTCTTCAAGTTCCGTCTACGGGCTTAACACCTCAATGCCTTTCAGCATTCATGATAATGTTGACCATCCCATCAGCATGTATGCTGCGACTAAAAAATCCAATGAATTGATGGCCCACTCATACAGCCATCTTTTTAATATTCCTACTACCGGATTGAGATTTTTTACTGTGTATGGCCCATGGGGCAGACCTGATATGGCTCTTTTTCTCTTCACCAAGGCGATTTTTGAAGATAAGCCGATCAACGTATTCAACCATGGAAAAATGCTCCGCGACTTTACCTACATCGATGATATTGTAGAGGGTGTGGTTCGCGTTATGAAGAACGCCGCCGTTTCCAATCCTGATTGGTCTGGTAATGCTCCTGATCCGGGAACCAGTCCTGCTCCTTTTAGGATTTATAATATTGGTAACAATCAGCCGACTGAACTCATGCGATATATTGAAGTTCTGGAAGAATGCATTGGCAAGACAGCGGAAAAAAATATGATGCCGCTTCAGGCTGGCGATGTTCCTTCTACCTATGCAAACGTTGATGATCTTGTTCGGGATGTAGATTTCAAACCAGACACAACTATTGAAGAAGGTATTGCTAAATTCGTTGAATGGTACAGAGGTTACTACAACGTTTAGTTTCTTTTTTCTTTTGTTTTTTAAAGGCCGCTTTTTAGTGGCCTTTTTTTTGGCCTTATTTCTGTGTATGTGATTTTTCCCATGTTTTCAGCCTTTTGAGTGTCGTGTTTTCACACGTTCAAGTTCGCTTTCAGGGCTCAGAAGGGGGCATTATTAACAGTCGTTTTCTTGATTTAAATTTTTTTTCAGTCTAGTTTGGCAGAGTTGTTTGTGCGTCAATTAGGTAGAGATGTTTCACGTGAAACATGAAAATTGAAATCTGATGAACAGGATGGTTTCAAGTGGCAAAAAGAATAGTAGTGGCCAACCAGAAAGGGGGAGTAGGAAAGACAACTACTTCCATAAATTTATCTGCATCTCTGGCTGTGATGGAGAAGAAAGTACTTCTGGTTGACTGTGACCCGCAGGGTAATGGCTCCAGTGGACTTGGATTTTATCCCGGTGATTCCAGAGAAAATGTTTATTCAGTGCTTTTTCAACCGGAAAGAGCTCATGACGCAATTTACCAGACAGACATACCTTATCTTTCACTAATGCCTGCCAGTCAGGATTTGGTTGGAGCTGAGATTGAATTGATAGATAAGATGGGCAGGGAGTATTATCTGAAGGACCTGGTTGAACAGGTTGATTCAGAGTTTGATTATATAATTTTTGATTGTCCTCCCTCTCTTGGCCTGCTTACGGTTAATGCCCTTTGCGCTGCTAAAGAGTTGCTGGTTCCGTTGCAAACAGAATATTATGCTCTTGAGGGAGTCGCTCAGCTTTTAATGACTTACGAACTCGTTAAAAAAAGGCTCAACCCCGAGTTGTCTGTTCTTGGCGTTGTCCTTACGATGTATGACCGCCGTAACAGACTTGCCAGACAGGTCAAAAATGAAGTTCGCAAAGCTTTTCCTGATAGTTTGTTTGAGACAATTATTCCCAGAAACGTAAGACTTTCCGAGGCACCAAGTTTTGGAAAGCCTGCTATATCTTATGATGCGAAATCAAATGGGGCTCTGGCATATATCAACCTGGCACAGGAAGTGGCGAACAGACACGCAGAGATGGACTTAGAGAAATAAAAAAGGCCGACATGATGTCGGCCTGATATTGAACGAGAATATTTTAAAGCTAGTAGCTTGCTTCCATTCTCTGGTTTTTTTTCTCGATGAATGGCTGGCACTCGGTGGTGATTTCATCTTTGAAATGTTTTTTGATTATTCTTGCCCTGCATTTGGCACATTTGAATGAAACCAGACCACCTAGGTTACAGGATACGAGTCTGAACTTGCGAGGCTCATCTTTTTCCCAATTCTCAGTTTCGCTGCCGCAGTTTTCGCAGTGAACATCTGTGTCAACAGGGTAGGGGAAGTCCCAGTACTCTTTGAGCATATCCCAATCACCTGTTGGTTCGGGCCGTTCAGCCGGGGCTTCTTTAGGAAGGAAATCCTTAAGATGGGGTTTCATCTGAGACCATAGCTGAGCTGTGATCAAGACACCGATCATGTTGCCGTCTTTATCGAAAAGTTCAGTGAGATTATCATCGTTTTTGGACATGTTGCCTCCGACATTGATTGAGTTCAAATTGTTGGAAATACATTAGTCACGGATTTGATCAAGTCAAAGGAAATATTAGAGCTCCAGAAAGATGGAGTTATTTATAAAGGAGTATGGTCATGGCAGGAGTTACCGGCGGCCTTGGCAGAGGTTTGGATGCACTTTTGGGCGGAGCAAAATCAGGGGATAAAAGTTCAGGCAGAGATATTTCCATAGATGCCCGTCAGATTGATATTGATAGAATTGTCGCAAACCCGAATCAGCCCCGTAAAGAGTTTTCTCCTGAAGCATTGAAGGACTTGTCCGAATCAATTCGCTCGAAAGGAGTTCTGCAGCCTATTCTTGTAAGGCCCGTCCCGGGACGCCCTGATCGTTTTGAGCTTGTTGCAGGGGAACGTCGTTTAAGGGCTTCAAAACTTGCCGGTCTTGGTGAGATCCCAGCTCTGGTTAAAGAAATGACAGATCTTGAGAGCATGGCCATTGCTCTTATTGAAAACCTTCAGCGTGAAGATCTTAACCCGATAGAAGAAGCAAAAGGCTACCAGGAGCTGATTTCAAAATTCGGTTTGAGTCAGGAACAGCTAGCAGGGCAGGTTGGTAAAAGCAGATCCGCTCTTTCCAACTCAATGCGGCTTCTCACCCTTTCAGATCCGATCCAAAATGCAATCGGAGAAGGTAAAATCTCAGCAGGCCATGGAAGAGCGCTGATGGCTGTAGCCGAGGAGAATGCCCGTGAGGAATTGTTTGATAGGATCATGGTTGGCGGACTTTCTGTCCGTCAGTCCGAGGGAGCAGCTACATATTTTAAAGAGCACGGCGAACTCCCTGAAGGTGAAGTTGTAAGTAAAGGCAAGAATGTCAAAAAGAAAAATAAAGAATCAAAGCCTGTAGATGAAAATCTTGAGAGAATCAAAGGCCGTCTTGAAGAGGCTCTTGAGACAAAAGTGGCATTCAGTGGTACTCATAGTAAAGGTAAGTTGAGTATTAACTATTCCTCTGAAGAAGAGCTTGAGCGTCTTGTCGCTATTCTTGAGCTTCGTTCCAAATAATGGTCTCCAAGTAAGGATCAATGACTAATGGATAATAAAATTTTGAGCATCTTGCCTACTCTCAAAGGGCAGAAGGTTTTGATTATCGGTGACGTGATGCTTGATCACTACGTGATTGGAGCAGTTGAGCGTATTTCTCCTGAGGCTCCTGTTCCTGTTGTTCAGGTAACAGAGGAAAAATATCTACTCGGCGGAGCAGGAAACGTAGCACGTAATATCTCTGCTCTTGGCGGAGATCCTCATCTCACCGGATTTGTTGGTGCGGATGAAGAGGGGCGCGTATTCAACCGCCTTTGTGCTGATTCCGGAATCGCGTGCAGTCTTTATGAGTCAGATGATCGTCCTACTACAAAAAAGACCAGGGTAATGGCTCATAATCAGCAGATGGTCAGAGTTGATCGCGAGAAAACTGTTGATTATTCCGTGCCGATCATGGACCGTCTTTTCAACTTTCTGGAAAGGGAGATCTGCGATTATAAAGTGGTCATTTTATCAGATTATGGAAAAGGAACACTTTCTCAATCTTTTTTTGATCGTTTCTGGAAACTCCTTGAGGAGAAAAAGCATAAGCCTCATGTGCTTGTGGATCCAAAAACCGTAAACTATGATCGCTATAGATCTGTAAGTCTGCTTACACCTAACTCCAAGGAGGCAGGTGAGGGCGCCGGTATGGTTGTAAAAGACCGTGCAGATGTGCTTGAAGCAGGGCGTAGACTTTTTGACCGCCTTAATCCGGATCATCTGCTTATCACTCTTGGTGGCGATGGTATGGCTCTTTTTGAATCAAAGAATGTGGTCAAACATGTTCCTACTTTTGCCCGTAAGGTCTTTGATGTGACTGGAGCAGGGGATACGGTTATTGCTACTCTGGGGTTGGGCCTCGCTTCCGGTTTGGATCCGCTGACATCTGCTGTATTGGCAAACTATGCCGCGGGAATTGTAGTCGGTCAGGTTGGAGCTGCCACAGCCTCTGTTGAGGAGCTTGCAGATGCCGTTCGGAACTGGCCAAAGCCTGAAATCAACTCCTGGAGTGAATAATACTTGAATATTTTTGAGCTAATGTGACATATTATAGCGGCTGACAAAAATACTGGATTGCCGCGCCGGCATAGGAGGGGAAGTGAGCAGACAGGCTAAACGATTGCAGAAACTCATTCAGGCCAACGAGGTGCTGGCGAGCATTGAATCCTTAACGGATCTGCTTCCCCAGCTATTGATGCTTGCTCAAGAGGTTACCGGTGCCGAAGCATCATCAATTCTGCTCTATGATGAAACCAAGGATGTACTCCGGTTCACTCTGGCTATGAATGATGTGCTGGGTGAAGAGAAGATGAAGGAACTCAAGACCGGCTTTGAATTGCCCATGGGGCAGGGTATTGCAGGTTGGGTTGCCGAGAATAGAACTCCTCTTAATGTCACCGACGCTCAGAATGATCCACGTTTTTCCAAAGCCGCTGATAAAAAAACAGGATTTACCACTCGCTGTATTCTTTGCATTCCGATTATTCATAGGGATAAACTGCTGGGTGTGGTTCAGGTGTTGAACTCCATTGCCAAGGAGTGTTTTGCTCAGGAGGATCAGGAACTGCTGGAGAGTTTTGGGCATCTGGCCGGTGTCGCTCTGGTCCGGTCCGAACTTTTAACCGAACGTCTTAATCAGCAGAAGTTCGAGACACAGCTTGAAGCTGCCTCCAGAATACAGAAACAATTCAATCCCAAGCAGCCTGATCTTGCTGGTGAGAATGTCATCTGGGGCAATTCTGTTCCTGCACAGTTTGTCGGAGGTGATCTTTATGATTTTATACCCATTTCTGACGGAAGCTGGTATATTTATGTGGCTGATGTTTCCGGAAAGGGACTGCCTGCTGCATTGATCATGTCTGCCTTATGGACCCGAATCCGAGCTGAAGCCCTGAACGAGAAAGATCCGGGCAAAATGCTGGAAGCTGTAAACATCGGTGCCTGGGAGTTTATGGCCGGTGAAGTGTTCGCAACCATGGTTCTCATGCGTTATGATCCTGAAAGCGGAAGAGGACAGTATGCGGTTGCCGGGCACACCCCTCCTTTACTTGTTTCAGATGGTGAAGTCAGTGAACTTGACCGCCCTATGGGGCTGCCGGTGGGAATTCTGGATGAAGGTGAGTTCGACACATCCGAGTTTCAGCTTGAAAAAGGGCAGTCATTGATTGTTGTTACCGATGGTGTTGATGAAGCACGGACTGGCGAAGGGGAGTTTTTCGGAGAAGAAAGACTACTGGAGACACTGAGAACTTCGGGGCGGCCCCCACTGGGTAAAAAGCTTATCCAGACGGTTGCTGATTGGCGTGCGGATGCTCCTCCAAATGATGATACAACTGTTGTTGAGATATACAGGGCATAGTTTTTTGGGATGTTTACCTGATATGCCTGCTGAAGTTGCAATCCTGTTGCAGGACTTCGAGATCTAGCTAAGGAGTACTTATGAGTTTGGCCTGGAAAATGGAGTCATCAATCGAAGATGTGATGATCAAGATAATCGGTGAGGTTGATTTCACAGGTACCCCCCAATTAAGGGAAGAGCTGCACAGTTTTGTGGACCAGACTTCTGGAGAGGTCAGGGTGGATCTTTCCGAGCTTGATTATCTGGATAGTTCCGGTCTGGCCTCGTTGATTGAGCTGCGCAGAATCTTAACCAAGGATGGGCGCAGTGTTAAGATCGTTGCTGTTACCGAGCAGGTGGACAGACTTTTGAAGCTGACTCAGGTAAAGCCGCTTTTCGGGATGAAGTAAACGATTTATTTCCGGGAGTGGTGGTGTATGAACGGTCTATCGGTGCTGGCATGGATGCTGACCAGATTACTGGGATGCCTGCGCCTTAAGCCGGGAAAGAAAAAATCTTTCTATCGCAAAAGACTTTACAGAGATCTGGCACAGGTCGGGGCCGATTCTATCCCCATCGTGAGTGTCATTTCGGCCTGTACCGGTATTATCCTGGCCCTTCAGTCTGCACAGCAACTGGAGAAGGTCGGGGCCATCAGTTATGTAGCCAATCTTGTGGGCGTAACCATTATCAGAGAACTGGGCCCTCTGTTAACAGCCATAATTGTTACCGGACGTTCCGGGGCCGCTTTTACAGCTGAAATTGCAACCATGCAGATTTCAGAAGAAATCGATGCACTTGAAGTCATGGGTATCGAACCTGTCCGTTTTTTGGTTGTTCCCAAGCTTATCGCCATGCTCATCATGGTCCCCTGTTTGACCGTCTGGGCTGATTTTATAGGAATCTTCTCCGGCGGTGCTTTTTCGGCCCTTGCACTGGGCATCAATAAATCCACTTATTTTTATAACTCCATAGAGTTTTTGCAGCTTAGAGATGTTGTTTCCGGGCTTGTAAAGAGCGGAGGTTTTGCCGTTGCAATCACTGTTATCGGTTGCTGGCAGGGGTTTCTTGCCAGGGAAGGGGCAGCAGATGTTGGCAGAAAAACAACCAATTCCGTGGTAATATCTATATTTGTGATTATCCTGCTGGATCTTTTCTTTACCGCATTAAACTTTATTTTCCGGTGATCTTCATGAAAGTATCAAGGTTTGCTCAAGATATAACCCTGAAAGATCTCAGCCTCGGATATCCGGGTAAAGTCCTTATGCAAAATTTGAATGCGGTGCTCCCGGCCGGTAAAGTAAGTGTTATCCTTGGCGGATCAGGGTGTGGTAAATCAACGCTTCTCAGGCATATTCTAGGTTTAAATTCCCCCGTTTCCGGTGAGATATTTCTGGGAGATACCGATTTAACCGCTTTAAAAGATGAAGCGGAGTATAAGCAGATCAGAACACGAATGGGGGTTCTTTTTCAGGATGGGGCCATGCTTGGTTCGTTGACTCTTGGAGAAAATGTAGCTCTTCCATTGCAGGAACATACAGAGTTACCGGATTCTATCATTGAAGAAGTGGTTCTGATGAAGTTGCGTATGGTCGGGCTTGGTGATTTTGTGCACTATTTCCCCAACCAGCTTTCCGGTGGAATGCGTAAAAGAGCCGGTCTTGCACGGGCAATGGTCATGGATCCGACAACACTTCTTTGTGATGAACCTTCATCAGGCCTTGACCCGATTACTGCAGCTGATCTTGATCAACTCATTTTGAAGCTTAAGGAAACATTTAATGTTACAACGGTAGTCGTTACCCATGATCTGGACAGCCTGTTCAACATTGCTGATCATGTTGTAGTACTGCACAAAAACAAGTGTCTTTATCAGGGAGACCTTGACGGGCTGCGAAAGTCTGATAATCCCTATATAATAGATTTTCTTGAGCGACGCCCGACTAAGCATGATGAATCAATGGAGCGTGCTGTGAAATTCCGCAGCAGGATATAACTGGAGTACAGTATGGTATTAAATCCCAGAAGTTCCGCAGCAGATATGATTAAAGCAGGAGTGGCTGTGCTGGCCGGGCTGTTTGTGCTTGGCCTGTTTATTGTCTTTCTGGGCGGGCATGATTTTTTTTCTGAGCATACTCAGTACAGAGTTCTCTTTCGTAATGTTAAGGATCTGACAACAGGCCGACCGGTAAAATATGCGGGACTGAGAGTAGGCAAGGTGGATAAAATAGTTGTAGATCCAGCTTCTCCGGGACTTATTTCAGTAACGATCAATGTTCAGCATGATTTTCCTCTTTATCAGGGGACAGTAGCTACAGTCACTCAGAAGGGGCTTGTCGGCGATAACTATATCCTTTTGCAACTGGCCGGTGAGGCCGGAGCCAGACTTTCCCCCGGTTCAGAAATTCCGGCTGCTGTTACCATGAGCATGAATGACGTGGCTGCTGCAATGGGCCAATCTTTGGCCAGGCTGACACCTCAGCTTGAAAGGCTCATAAATGGCGTTGAGAAGCTCTTTTCTGATCAGAACATGTCAAACATCGAAAAAAGTCTGAAAATGGCTCCTGAGCTGCTTTTGCAAACCAACTCAACATTGGTTTCGTTCCGGGAAGAGTGGAAGAAGCTTGCCGGAACCGGAGCGGAAGCAATGAAGACCGGTGCCGATAATATAACCAGGTTAACAGCAGAAGTAAGCGACACTCTTCAGAAGATAGAAAGTGTTCTCTCTACCCTTGAGGAGGACCTGAGCAATACTTTGCATAATGTTGACGGTCAGGTGATTAGGGCTGTGGACGGTATTGAGGGCCTCACAACTGATCTGCGGACAAATATGGGGTACAGTCAGGAAGAACTGGAAATGATACTTATGAACATCAACCGTCTTTCAAGGGAAATGAATCGGCTGGCCCGGTCTCTTCGTGAACGTCCATGGCAGATTCTTAATCCTCCGCGGGGAGCAGCAGATGATTAAAAGATTCTTGTTTTTGAGCTGTCTGGTGGTGCTGTTTGCGTCCGGTTGCATCGGAGGAAAATCGGTAGAGCCTTCATATTTAAGGATTGGCAATCAGGGAGCTGGACTTTCCTGCGAAAAGGTGAAGGCTGATGTGCCAAAGTTGGCGGTTAAAAGATTTTCCGCGCTTCCGGCACTTGACCGCGAAACTGTTGTCATTGCCAGAGGACCGGTTTTAAAGCCGGACTACCGGTGGAGCTGGGAGGGAACACCTGCGGAAATATTCAATCTCGAGGTCGGTTATGCCTTGAGCTGCCTAAACAGTTACGAAGTGGTCTCCCCATATCGCCCCGGTATTGAGAGGGATGTAATCCTTTCCGGTGTAATTACATCGTTTGAGCTGCAACAGTCCGGCGATTATGAATTTCAGGTTGCAGTGCGATATTCCCTGTGGGACGGTACCGGCAATAGTCTGCTGGCCCGCAAAGAGGTCTCTGCGGCAGTGCCGGTAAAAAGTATGGATGGTCATGCCATCGCAATGGCGGCACAGAAAGCGGTGGCAAAAGTCATGGATATCACTATTAAATGGCTCGACGGATTGGGAGGTCTCCCTCTTAATCAGAGTAATCAAAGATAAAATGTATTTCATTCACGCTATAGCCGAGGCTAAGATAAAGGAGTCCGAGCGAAAAGGGGAGTTTGATGATCTTCCCTGCAAGGGACGTCCTATTGAATATGAAGATGATTCCATGATCCCGCCGGAATTGCGCATGGCTTATAAAGCGTTGAAGAATGCCGGTTATCTACCGCCTGAGATGCAGCTGCATAAGGATATTCATTCTGCTCTTGATCTATTGGAGTATATGGAGGACGAAAAAGAGCGGTATGTGCAGATGCAGAAAGTCAACATCCTGTTTGAACGTATCAAATCAGCGCGGGGCAAGAAAATTTCCATTGACGCCGAAGACGAATATTATAAAAGCATTGTCGAGCGCATCACTTTACACAGTAAGAGATTCAAGGGAAAAGACGAATGATTCCAAGATATTTTAAGGCAGGAGCCTGCGGATTTGCTCTGCTTGCCATAACTTCGGCATTACCGGTGCCGGGGTATTGTGCTGATCGGGAGAGAGTTGGGCAGTCGTATATTGATATGCCCGGTCAACTTGAGAAGGGGACCACTAAATCCTTAAAAGGTTATGTCTCTCGGCTTCTCTCAACAGAATATGTCAGTGCTGCAAAGCTGTATGATCCTCCTTTTGAGGGGCTGGAAGAGATGTCCTATTTTTCTGTCAGAAGAGAGCAAGCCGTACCGATTATCGCAGGTGGTGTATCTTCTTTTGCCGGAAATGAGGAAGGTTTGGCAGCAGCCCTTTATGACGGGACCATTCGTATCTGGAGTAATCTCGACTGCCGGAAAGTTAGTCTTCCCGGTGGCGGTGGGGCTGAAAGTCTCGGCTATGGTCCTGGAAGCCCGACCCTGGCGGCAACCTCCAGGGATGGCGAGAAGCTTTATGTTTATGATCTGAAACAGTGTGAAAGGGTTCCCGGCGATATTCCGGTAGGCCATGGCCCGGTTAAAAAAATGGCAGTATCGCGAACCGGTGACTGGCTCGGGATTATAGATAATTTTAACACTCTTCGGTGCGGATCATCAAAGGGGCCGCTCAATGAAGTGGGGGTTCTTGAGGGTACACCGGTTTATTTGGGATTTACACCGGCTCAAGGTGTTTTGATTGCGGTGGAGGCTTCAGGCAGGATTATCAAGATGGGCATGAAGAATATGTCCAGAATGGATTCGGATCATGTGCCCGGCGGACCGTTCAAGAAAGTAAGGGGGGCTGGTTATATTCTCTGCCTCACCGCTGATGACGGCAGTGATGTTTACTGGGATCTGCGTAAGCGTTCGGTTGCAAAGAAGTCCGATGTTCTGCGTGAACAGCCTTCATGGATTTATGAGCGCGGCGATTCGTTGGTCTATTCCACCGGGGTGGACCGCTGGAAGGTCTCTGAGCACATGGGAATGCCCATGTTTATTGTTTCTCATTCCGTAAAAGAAAAGTTGCTTAGAGTTCGTGACCTTGACGGTGAAACCCGTTACTATAGTACCTTGGATGGTAAAGAATGTTCAGGTGAAAAAGCTGACGACTGGAAAGTCACCATTCCCAGGAAAGGTGTTTATAAAGTCGGAGAAGCTTCATACAGGCTTTATGATAAGGTTTTTCAAAAAGGAATGCAGTTACTTAACTGCAGACATATAGAGGGGCGGGGGTTTTATCTGTGGTGGGAGCAGTCTTCCCGTTACGCAAACATGAATCCCCATCCGCTGGAGTTGCCAATACGGGAAAGTATGCTGGCAGACAGACAGGCCCTTTGGGTGCCACTAATTGAAGGCGAAATCAGATAATAATGGGCGTTAACCCGACGCAGGAGGTTCTAAATGCCTAAAAAAGCTACACACAGAAAGCAGACAATTGACACCGAAATTCCTATTCTCGGCAAAGCCAAGATTCCTTCTCCGCTTAGGCGGTGCATCTTTATCGAGGATCAGGAAAGAACTCTGGTGAACCTTGCAGAGGAAGAAATGGATTCCTCAGTGGAAGACGATGTTTATCAGAAGTTTGAAAAAGCCGGGCCGCGTGCTTTTACATATTTTGATCCTTCCAAAACAAAATGCGCCATTGTCACCTGCGGGGGGCTTTGTCCCGGACTTAATGATGTTATCCGCTCAATTGTTCTGGAAGCTCATTACCTATACAAAGTTCCTTCAGTTCTAGGCATCAAATTCGGGCTCCAGGGGTTTATCCCCAAGTATGGACATGATGTAATCGAGCTTACTGCGGACAAAGTGGCAAATATTCATCAGTTTGGGGGCACTATTCTTGGTTCATCCCGCGGCCCGCAGGATCCTGAAGAAATAGTGGATGCCCTTGAGCGGATGAACATTTCAGTTTTGTTCATGATCGGTGGGGACGGCACAATGCGTGCTGCCCAGAATATTGTTGCCGAGATTGCCAAGCGTAAGATTAAAATTTCCATCATTGGTGTACCTAAGACAATTGACAATGATATCAACTTTGTAACCAAGTCTTTCGGGTTTGATACCGCCGTTGATAAGGCCACTGAAGCAATACAATGTGCACATGTTGAATCCCTCGGCGTGGTCAACGGAATTGGGCTGGTCAAGCTTATGGGCCGTGAGTCTGGATTCATTGCTGCACAAGCCACTCTGGCTCTCAAGGATGTTAACTTTGTGCTTGTGCCGGAACATCCGTTTGAGTTCGACGGAGAGTTTGGACTGCTCAGGTCCCTTGAAAAACGCCTTGAGGATCGTCAGCACGCAGTAATTGTCTGCGCTGAGGGAGCAGGGCAGGAGCAGTGTGAATATACAGGGGAAAAGGATGCATCCGGTAACCCCGTACTTTGTGATATCTGCACCCTTATCATCCGCCGTATCAAGGATTACTTCAAGGATAGCGGCAAGGAGATAACCCTTAAGTTTATTGATCCCAGCTACATTATTCGCTCAGTTCCGGCGAACGCCAACGATTGCGTATATTGCGGTTTTTTGGGGCAGCATGCCGTTCACGCAGCCATGGCCGGGAAGACCGGAATGGTTGTCAGCCGCCTGCAGGCTCGTTACGTACACCTGCCACTCAATCTGGTTACCACCAAGCGCAAAAAGCTGAACATCAGGTCCGACTACTGGCGCGCAGTGCTTGAATCAACCGGTCAGGGACATCTGCGTAATGATATGGAGAAGGATATCTGCGAATTGTAGATATCAGGCTTTAATTTAAATAAAAGTCCCGCAATACAGACATCGTATTGCGGGACTTTTTCATATTCGAAGACAGGGTGTGTCCAAGCTAGTTTTTCTTAAGCTCCTTGATGAAGGCATCTGCTTCATCAATGGATTTCTGCATTTCTTTGATCAGGCGTCCGATGTCGGCTTCAAGGGTATCCAGCTCACTTTTAAGTGATGCAATGGCCTGAGCATTTAGATTGTGCTTAAGGTAGAGCACCTGATCACGGAAAACATCAAGTACCGGATCAATTTTCTTTTCGGCTTTGCGCATGGCGGCGACAAGGCGTTTAAATTTACTTTTGGTTTTGGAGAGTTTTACCCGGCTTTCGTTGCGAAGCTTGCTGCTGGTATATTGGCTGAGTTCTTCGTTCCATTCATCGAAAAGATCTCCGCCCACCTGTTCAACTGCGTCGATGCGTTTTTTTACATCATTGGCGGCTGCTTCACTGTTTTCGTATTCGTCATTAAGCCTTTCATAAATTTCCTGCAGATCACCGCCATGGAAACCAGTCAATGCGCTGAATTTCTCCAATGCGCTTTTGAACTGTTCGCTGGCATCTTCCTGGGATTCTCTGGCTTTTTCCACGTTTGAGACAAGAATATCGCGCTTGTGATAGCCCATGGTTTCCATGGTCTTGTAATAGGCTGACTGGCATCCGGTGGCTGCAATCATCAAGGTAATGATAAATATGCAGGCGAGTCGGTTCTTAAGGTGCATGAATTTCCTCCGAGGTATTATTACAGGCTGTGATGATACAGCAGTTCTTTACATAGAATGCCTGCCGCCTTGTTGTCAAAAAAAGCCCCGACACAATCGTGTCGGGGCTTTTTGCTTACTATTTGTTTTTTCAGCCTAGGAAGTAAGGCCGTGGACTGAGTCACGGACCCAGAACATCATATTAAAATTCTCGGCAATGCCTTCCTTGATCTTGTTCAGCGCAGCTTTATCCATGTCGTGGATTCGGATAAAAACATGACGCATGTTTTCCTGCTCAGGCTCATAAGAGGTCAGGATGGACATTACCCGTGCATGGTTATCCTTAAGGTAATCCAGAACCCCATTCAGGGAGCCGGGCTTGTTGGAGAGGGCGAGTCCTATCTGTACTCCTCCATCCATTACACCTGTAATCTGGATAAGTACCTTGAACACGTCTGTGTTGGTAATTATGCCTACGCACCTGCCGTTTTCATCAACAACCGGGATGCCTCCGATCTTATTGTTTTCCATGATCACAGCAGATTTTTCCACAGTATCTTCAATGGATACGGTGATAACCTTGCGAGTCATGATGTCTTTTACCTTGATCTCGGAGAGCAGGTAGTAGAGCTCATGCATATCAAGGGTTGTTGCTTTGGAGGGGGATGCTTCCTTGATGTCACGGTCGGAAATAATACCAACCAGAACGCCTTCATCATCCACAATAGGCAGCCTGCTGATGTTATTGTCCTTCATAAGCTTGGCGGCTTTCATCATGGAACGATCATGAGTGAGGGTGATGACATCCTTGGTCATCCAATTCTTGACGAGCATTCGGAACCTCCTTGAGTCTGGCTGCCTTACACGCGGTTTGAACTTGTCCAACGCTGATTGACGGCTCTGCCCTTGATGTTTCTATTTAAAAAACTGCTTACACACTGCAGTGCAATTCCCGGCTGGAGTCAAACTCTCCATTTTCCTACTAATATGATTATATAAACAAATGTCTGTGGTCAATCTTCAGTGCATAAATTTTATTTGGCTTTGCGGATAAACAATCCCTGCTTAAGATCCGGGTGATCACAACGCAGGATTGCTTGAGTTCCGGAATGAACAGTATCTCTGGCTTCGCCATTGGTGGCTTCAAATCTGTAGCTCCCTGCTGCCAGCTGGGGGCGGCTCAAACCCGGCAGAATAATTTCTGCATTGCATTCATCTTCCCAGCGCGATTTTACTGATATAAGCCATGTGTTTTCCGACTTTTTTTCAAGTATTCTGGCGACCATGGAATTACGGTCTTCTTTTGCAGGGGGCTGTGCAATGGTTGACGGTCCGGATTTTTTGAAAAAAGCTGTGCTCAGTGGACGGGTAGCAGTATTTATAAGCTCCGGCATAGCCCTTTTATGCAAGGGTTTTCCTTGTTTAACATTATCGATAACTGTGCGGTACACGTCAACTACCTGCGCAAGATATGATGAACTCTTGGTGCGGCCTTCTATTTTAAGAGAAGCAATTCCCATCTTTGAAAGCATGCGCACATACTGGATAAGGCAGAGGTCTTCAGCAGCAAAGAATTCAGTGTAGCCGTCATGATCAACTGTTTCCCAAACATCTTTACCGGGTCTGGTCTTTTCTTCCACTTTAAGTCCGGTCGCCTTGTATTCAAAACGGCAGGGGTGGGTGCAGCGGCCCATATTGGCAGACCGGTCATTCAGCCACGAACTAAGGAAACAACGACCTGAAATTGCCATGCACATGGCTCCGTGAACAAACATTTCAAGTTCGATATCCGGACAGCGGGCAGCTATGTCGGCCACATCGCTGGCGGCAAGTTCACGGGCAAGGTTTACACGCACAGCACCGAATTTTTTCCAGAACTTTGCAGCCTCACTGTTACCGGTGTTTGCCTGAGTGCTAATGTGCACAGGAATGTCCGGAAGTATGTCGGAAGCCAGCATCAGTACACCGGGATCAGCTATGATCAGGGCGTCCGGAGGGCACTGGGATAGTTTTTCCATATCTGCCCTTACCGAGTCCAGGTTCTTCTCTTTTGGGTAGGCATTTATGCAGAAATATGCCTGTACATTGTTGGTTCTGGTAAGTTCAAAGGCCTTGGGCAGTTCTTCCCATTTAAAACCGGCTCCGGCAGAGCGCAGGTTAAGGCCGCCGGCTCCAAGGTAAACAGCGTCAGCGCCGTAAGTTACAGCTGTTTCCAGCTTTTCCATATTGCCTGCGGGGCAAAGCAGTTCAGGCATTTTATCAAATCCGGATCTTCCTGATTCGGAACAGTAGTTGGTCTTTTCAGTCATTTTATCAATCATAGTGTTTTGGCTGGGGAAAATTAAATTTTGAGTCCTTTGGACTGCCTGAAAGCTTTGAGACCGTCAAGAACGCTGTTATGGACAAAGAGGCTACCCGCTCCTTTGCCAAGCTTGATGTCGGGTTTTACGTAGCCGTGGAAATCTGAACCACCGCTGGCCTGAAGATTGTATTTTTTTGCCATTTTCTTGATGAATCCGGTCATCTCAATGGTATGGGAGCTGTAATATACCTCAATTCCCTCAAGGCCAAGTTCTTTGAGCCTGCTAATCTCACTTTCAAGAATCTCTTCATTTTTACTGATCAGATATGGGTGCGCAAGAATCGGTGTGGCGTCAGTTGAGCGTAAAAGTTCAAATGCATCTTCTGCAGAGATGTTGTCTTTGGGTATGTAAGCTTTGCCTTTTTTACCCAGATAGTTATTAAAGGCATCCTCAAAATCGTGCACATACCCCCGTGAAACCATTATTCTGGCCATGTGCGGACGACCTATTGTCCCTGAACCTTCGCTTTGAAGATCTTCAATAGTGATATCCATGCCCAGTTTTTGCAGGTTTGCGATCATTCCTTCATTACGGCTTGAACGACGGGCACGGATTTCTTTGAAGGATTTTTTAAGTGAGTAGGAATAAGGATCAACCCAGAGTCCTACGATATGCAGTACCCCGATTTCTGTGTGAACACTTAATTCACAGCCGGGGATTACCTCTACTCCCGCCTTGATTCCTGTTTCCAGTGCTTCCGGAAGTCCTTCAATGGTATCGTGGTCAGTTAAGGCAATGGCTGAAAGTCCTGCTTTCTGGGCAGCGCGGACGAGCTCGGTGGGGCTCATAGTCCCATCGGATGCGGTGGAATGTGTGTGCAGGTCAATGGCTGGCATTAAATCTCTCCAAACTGATGTGCTTTGTGCTGAATATAATCATCATTTAGCGAAGTGAAAACTGCGGGGTTGAGGAATTCTTTTTCTATAGTTATAGGGTACTGATCAGACAATGTGCAAGGAGTACCTTAGTATGGCTCTTAATAAAGAACTTATTGATATTTTGGTCTGTCCCAAATGCAAAGGGGAGCTTGAGCTTCTTGAAGGCGAAACCGGGCTTAAATGTGATTCCTGTAAAGTCGTATATCCGATTAAAGATGAAATCCCGATTATGCTGGTAGATGAAGCTATTCCTGCTGACAAGTGGGATAAAAGTTAAATTTTTATTTTTAACAATGCGGAACACGGCCCATAACGGCTGACCGCGACACACAAGGAGTATCCATGTCCCAAGCCAAAGACGGCGACAAAATCCGCGTTCACTACGCCGGGGCCCTCGAAGATGGCACTGAATTCGACTCCTCTTACAAAAGAGGTGAGCCTCTTGAGATTGTTCTCGGCCAGGGAATGCTGATCAAGGGTTTTGAAGACGCTGTCATAGGTCTCGCGGTAGGCGAAAAAGTGAAGGCCACCATCAGCCCTGAAGAAGGCTACGGTCCTTACCACGAAGAACACACCTTCGAAGTTGACCGCAACCAGATTCCGCCCGAGATCAACCCCGAAGTGGGCATGATGCTTCAGGTTAACACCGACCAGGGTGTGACCAACGTGACTATCAAGTCCGTTAACGATGAAAAGGTCGTTCTCGACGGCAACCACCCCCTTGCAGGTCAGACCATGATCTTTGATATCGAACTGGTTGCAATTCTGTAGTAAATAAGCGTGCTGCCGTGCCCCGGCAGCGTGTTACGACTGTTAAGTCAATAAAACGGTCGGCTTTTCCGGTTTATCCGGAGAGGTCGACCGTTTTTTTATCTTGATTATTCAGATCGACATATATTTTGTTAGTAGATTCTTTTTTATACGCTCTTGCTATTGTATTCTACGTAGTCTATCGGTGGTTAATATTTATATCCAAATACTAGGATGTTATGAATTTAGATATTTATATATTAAATGATACTTAGCAGGCAATGGTTTGGAATTAATTAAATTTATTTAAATACAAGCTGGTTCTACGATGCAAACATGAATTGATGCATTAAATGTATCTTGGTTTTGTGTTTAGTATTTGTGTTATAGTTTAGAAAAGTAGGTGGGTAGTTTTTGTGTAATGAATATAAAAATATATTTTTAAAATTTAATTCTAAATATCAGGTGTATTTAGAAAAGATTTATTTCTGACCTCAAATGTATGCTTACAATGTTGATTATACATAAATGAAATACACATAATGAAGTGAATATGAATTTCAAGAGTATTGATATGAATAAACATAATTGTGTTTTTAAGATATTTATCTGTGCTGTGGTCATCCTTTTAGGCGCTGGTTTTACTGTTTCTGCAGAAGATAAATCTATAAACAGTCCTCAGGCTGAAAAAGCACAGTATCAAATATCCAAAGGTGAGGATTACGAGCAAAAAGGAAATTATGCTGGTCCTGAGGAAGCATCTCGTCAGGCAATCAGTATTTTGCGTGAAGCATGGATTAAAACAGGCAGAGGGAGGGCGTACTTCTATTTAAGTCTGGTTCTGGAAAAGCAGGGCCGTCTTGCAGAAGCTGAGCAGAATGCGCTTGAAGCAGTCGCTTTGGAAAGTTTGTTTAAGCGTAAGTTGCTTATGGTAGATCTTTACGAATATATAGGCGAACTGCAGGCAATGCAGGGAAAGTTCGAAACGGCTTTGGGTAACTATGGAAAAGCCCTTGCGATTGTTAAAGAAGTCGGTTTTTAAAATAGGGATGCTTCAATTCTGGCAAGTACCGGGAATGTTTATGCGCACATGGGTGAATTTGCCAAAGCTGAAATTAATCTGTTTAAAGCTGTTGAAATATATTCCAGCACAGGTGAGCAGGAAAAAGTCGTATCAGCCTTATCTGATCTGGGAAATATCAGTCTGGCACAGGGAAAAACAGTTGAAGCAGGAAAATATATTCTGAAGGCGTTTTCAATTACCAGACAGTATAAACTGGGTGAAGAGGAAGTGCTGTATGGGGCCTTGGGGGATGTTCATTTTTCGCAAGGTGATTTTAAGCAAGCTGCAAGTGATTACACTAAGGCTCTTGATTTGAGCCGTGAGAGTCAGGATCAAGGGGGTGTGGAAATTTACAGTTCTAATCTTGCAAGGGTCAAGACAGAACAGCAGGAATACTCTGAGGCAGCGAAGCTTTTCAGGGATAGTGCTGATGTTTTTCTTTACTGGGGTTAAAAGAGGAGGCCGTGCTCGACTATTGTAATTTGGGAGTTGTTTATCTGAAGCAGGGTAAGTGTTAGGAAGCGCTGGAGTTTTTTAGAAGTCATACTTCATTTTTAAGAAACTGGGTATGAACTCGAATGCCAGCACTGTTCAGATGTAAGAGCTCAGACTTATCTTCATGGTTTATAGCAGCTAGCTATGCTTGAAACATAAATCCCCCGCACAGGTTTTCTGAACGGGGGATCTAAATTTCGAACTGAAAAGTTTTAGGCAATTAGCCACAGCACTTTTTGTACTTCTTGCCGCTGCCACAGGGACAGGGCTCATTACGTCCGACCTTTTTCTCTTTTTTGATGGGCTGGGGAGGAACAATGTCTCCATCAACATACATCCACTTGCCTTCGCGTTTTTCAAATAAGCTGGCTTCATGGTGGGTGTGGATTGCACCCTGCTGTCTGAATTTGGCTATGAATTCAACCTCGCCCTTTTCGTCATCGGGCTGTCCTTTGGAGGTGGAAACGATGGTCAGTCCCATCCAGGTGGAAGTTTCAGCCCAGTTCTTGACCTGTGCTTCGTCGTAGTCATGCTTGCTTTCAGGAGCCAGTGTGTCTCCAAGGTAATCAACACGCTTTACTACGAAAGCGGAGTAGCGGGAGCGCATGAGGGCTTCAGCAGTTGGGGCAGGCTCTTTACCTGTGATATAAGGTTCGCAGCAGCTTTCGTAAGCATTGCCGGAACCGCAGGGACATTCATTCATGTTTCTTGATCTCCAGATGTTTTTATATGGCCCGATTGTGCCTTATTAGGCGATCGGACTAGTGGTTTCCGCAGGATTCGTGATCGTCGCAGACGGTTGCGGAGTCGGTTACGTTACCGGCGCACCATTGTGCAACTGCTTCCTTCAGGTCACCGCTGCAACCGCGGATAACCTGAATGCCGTTGTTCTGCAAGAGATTCACAGCACCCTGACCCATGTTTCCGGCCAGCAAAACTTCTACACCCATTTCAGAGAGAGTGGGCACGATATTGGATTTGCATCCACAGCCCGGGGGAGGAGTCAGTTTTTCTTCTTCGATGATATTCTGTGATTCGTCCAGGGTGAAGATGGTAAAAGCTTCACAGTGGCCGAAGTGTCCGTCAACCTGCCCGTCTCTTGAGGGAAGTGCGATTTTCATGATTGTTTTCTCCTTGAAAAAAAGTAAGAACAATGCAGACCCAAAAGCATTGATCTTAATCAAATGCGTACGCCACATACGCATGCAAAAGACAGAACCATCCGACTGAGACGCTATGATAAGTATCACATCTGTATTGTCCATACCCGATAACGAAATAAATTTCATCACCAGCCGGAGCTCCGGCCCCGGTGGGCAGCACGTTAACACTACCTCTTCAAGGGTAACTCTCATTTTTGATCTTCAAGATTCAGCCTGCCTGTCAGAGACACAGAAGCAGCGGCTTATACTCCGGCTGGCTAATCGGATTAACTCCAAGGGCCAGTTACTTATCTCCTGTGATGAGCACCGAAGCCAGCATCGTAATAAGGAAGAGGTAATTGAGCGTTTCCGTCAATTATTGGCAGAGGCTTTGCGGGAGCCTAAAAAGAGACGTCCTACAAATGTTCCAAGTGCCTCAAAAAGAAAGCGGCTTGATGGAAAGAAAAAACGCTCTGATACTAAAAAGAATCGAGGTAAAGTCGACTTCTAAGCTCCTTCGGATCTCCTGAATGAGTTCAGTTAATAGTCGCTTTCTGAAGTCTTTGATTTTATTAGCTCTGGCAAGTTGTCATTATGTGTCTTGAGAAGCTGAGGTAAGCTTTGTGGAAGGCTTACCTTTTTTACCTCACATCGTAATGATGAAATAGACCGAGCCAACCAGAAGAAGGCTTAGTGCTCTGAGTCCCTGATTGTAGACAATCAGCTTTAAGGCCATTTTTCCCCTGAAAATTCCGGCGTAGTAGGGCAGCTGATGGCGCAGAGCACGCATCGGTGTGGACAGGATATTTCCTACCATCAGCGCCAGCACGATACTATGCGGCTCAAGTGTTCCTGCATGTAGCAGAGATCCTGCGGCAGCTAGCCCGGCAGTGAATTCTGCCGCAAGACTGAATGCGATGATTCCGAATACCTGTGGATTAAGCCAGGATAGAAATGTCAGGTGCTCGCTAAGATAGGTCTGAAAGTTGCTGAAAATACCGTAATGCCTCAAGAAGAAAAAGGCGATGTAGATCGGCACAGTTATGTAGATAACCCGCGGCAGTCTTTTCTTTAGTCTCTTCAGAGCCGTATTAAGAATATCTTTGAATGATTTCGGTTCGTGCTCCTGAAGCTTACCCATTACATCTGCTTTGCAGGGGGCTGGAGGGAGAGTCATTCTTCCCCAAAGAACTATGGCTCCGGTGCGAATTACAGCTGCGATGAGGGTAAGTCCGACATAGATGAAAGCGACACTTCCAATAAACGGTGCAGCAATAAAAAAAACTGTCGGCATGTGCAGAAAGTAGGTAGGAAGGCTGTTAAAAAGGTTTGATACCACAAGCTCGCGGTCAGAGATTTCACCTTTTTCATAAGCCTCAGAAAGCATGGAGTTTGCCGCCACTCCTGAGAAAAAGGCCAGCGCAAAGCTGGCCCCGCTGATATCTTTCAGACGACCGGCCCGGATAAGAGGGGTTGCCAGACGGCCCATGGCTCTGGTCCATCTCAAGCCTTCGACAATATTGCCTACAAGCAGCCCCAAACTGATAAAGAGGATCAGTCTGATCATTGGCCAGCCTAATCCGTTCCAGAGAATATCGGGAGAGAGAGACAAAAAAACCTACTTTGTTATCCAGGTATCCGGTTTGGTAATTCTGAGCAGGGAATTGGTGTTTTTAACAGCCCCGGCAGCGGTCAGTTCTTCAAGAGCGGCATTAAAATCGCCATCGTTGCCGTTCCATTTGGCAAGACAGTCTTCAATGGAAATATCGTGTGGTTTGGCGGTGCAGTTCTTATCTGGATCGATTTTACTGCCTTCCTGTCCTTCGATAAGCAGGAAGAGGGATACAGCTTCAACAGAAAGTCCTAGATCAAAAATGGTTTTGCCCATTGTGTCCTCCGTTTGTTAATTTTGCTCAGGAAAAAGTATACCTGAACCGGGGTAAGTACCAGTTAAAAAATTTTATTCATCCATCATAGTACAGTAACTCTATTACGACCATCCTGCTTGCTTTTGTAAAGAGCCTGATCCGCTTTTTCAAGCAGGCTATCAGGTGAGTTGTCATTGCCGGGAACTGCTGCTGATATCCCTAGACTGATGGTAATAAAACCTGTTTCGGTAATGTGCGGGATCTGTTTATTCATAATCTGTAAACGAAGATTCTCAGCTATTACCCTGCCGCCTTCAATATCCGTAGCGGGAAGTATGAGGGCAAATTCTTCACCGCCGTATCTTGCACACACATCAGAACTGCGCAGGGCACCGGTTTTCAGGGTCTGCGCCACACTTTGCAGGCAAAGGTCGCCGGTGGGGTGCCCATAGGTATCATTGTATTCCTTGAAATGATCTATATCGAGCATGATCAGGCACAGGGAACCGCCGCTGCGCTTCATCCTGTCCCATTCATTTTTTAACGTTGAGTCAAAATAGCGCCGGTTGAAAAGGCTGGTAAGTTCATCGAGCTGGGAGAGCTTTTCAAGTTTGCGGTTGGCTATTTCCAGTTCTGTTGAGCGCCTTGCCAGATCCCTTGTTCGTTCTGCTACTGTTTTTTCAAGCTCTTCCTTAAGTTTACGTTCAGCTTCAAATGCTCTTGCCTGAGCTATATTTTTATCACGGTCCAGCTCATTGATACGGTCTGCAAGTGCAAGGCTCAGCATGATTATTTCAAAGACCGAGGCCAGTCTCCATGCATATCTGGTGATGACGGTATTGGCAAAAAGGTTGAGGTACATATCCATGAATATGACCGCAGCCCCTATAAGAACAAATAACCACGCCGTCAGGAAATAGCGGGCACGCATGAATCCGCGTTTCATGAAAAGGATTGCAGTGAAAATGACGGATGGAATTAATACAACCCATGAAAGACGCACCGGTGCCTTGTACTCTGCAAGTGGAAGAATGCAGACCATAACTATGTTTACAGCCCCCCAGATGGCGATAAACATGAAAAGCCAGTGCAGGCGGGGGGCGTTCTTGCGGCAATTAAAGAACCATGAGGTAAAAAGAGCCATGGTCATGCAGGTGCCCGCATTGGTAACTCTTGCCCCGAGGAGCTGGTCGAACGTCAGTTCCGCCATGCCGAACTGGTGCCAGAATCCATCGATAAAAACCCATAGCGAGCAGAAAACACTGGCATAAAGCACATAGAGGAGCCTGCTGGTATCCCTAAGGGAGAAATAGAGAAACAGGTTGTAAGCAATAGCAACAATAAATGATGCATAGAACATGCCCAGCAAAAGGTACTCAACGGGCAATCGGTTCAGGAAATCTTTTTGGTCGGTAATTGTAAGGGATGTTTCCAAAATGGCATTTGTTTTTAAGCGCAGGTAATATGTATCCGCAGAATCTGGTGGGATGGTGATGCTGAAGCAGGGACGGCGATGGAAAAAGTCTCTTTCGCTTATGGGATGTTTATCACCGGTTGTTTTTCGGGTGAACCGGTTCTCTGCTGCCGGGATGAAAAGTGTTGCAGTGTTTATTGTGGAGGTGCCCAGTTCAAGCACAACTTCCCTCGGTGTCAATTGGGGGTTGTTGATTTGAAATCGAACCCAGCAGGCACTGTCTGTAACCCCCACATTTAGAGGCTTTTCTGTTGAATCAATGAACTGTTTCTGGGTTGCGGGATCAAGGATGTCGGAAAGTTTCATTTT
Organism: Maridesulfovibrio sp.; assembly: GCA_963676495.2. GTDB lineage: Bacteria > Desulfobacterota > Desulfovibrionia > Desulfovibrionales > Desulfovibrionaceae > Maridesulfovibrio. The sequence continues at coordinate 2,123,784 of CAXXRF010000003.1, forward strand.
TCCGGAATCATCCAGAAAGTAGGAAAAGTGATTTTCCAACGGGTAAATGTGTTGCTCTTTATTCAGGACTGTCGATTCTGGGGCTGCAAAGGATGGAACAGCCCATAACAGCATTAATATAATGAATAAAAATTTTTGTGAGCTCATAATTACATATCCAGACTTACCGGTTACTATGATGTTTATTGTCTCATAAACAAGCGGACATGTTTAGGCCAAAAGTCAACGAAACGGCAGCACTGCTGAGATGTGAAACTATGTTCTGCCTGACACAGAAATCCCTGAACCCTGAACTTTATTTAAAACTGCACCCGGATTTAGTGCAGGTGATAGTTCCCACGGTGGTTCCTGATGAATTTTTTAGAACACACTTATTCACTGGGCCTCCACTGTATTGAAGGTAGCTTGTGAGCAGCTGGAAAAGCTTTTCATTTGCTGACCCGGATCTTCCGTTTAGGGCTGACTCATCTACGGTAGCGTATAGTGTGCCGCCTTTTTGGCTTGTCTTGGCAAAAATACGTTTTCCTGATGCACTGTTAAGGGCAATGAATTTCTCGAGTCCAAGTTGTCTGGCTTTGTAGGAAGCTAGTTTCTTTGTGTAAAGAGTGGAGCTCGGGTTCAGTTTCTTAAGCGCTTCGTATCCATTCATGTTCTGTTCAAGAAGGTAGCTCGGAAGAGACTGAACATGGCGCATGAGCAGTTCTTCTTCTGTACTGTGCAGAGTGTTTTGATACTCAGCCGGGCAGTCTGCTTCTTTTGTTTTAAGATCTTGCGAGTAGGCGATAATACAGATTTTTTTATCCGGTCTGGGAGTCTGCCTGCCTATTTTGTCGAGGTATTTTTCTGCTGCAGCCAAAGGATTGTCTGTTGCAGCTACAAAGAGGTAGAAATCTTTTTTTATTTTAAGATCGATGATGCTCTTGTCTTTAGTGACTGCCTGTTCTGCGCTGGCAATAAAATTGTTGCGGTCTTTAATCAACTGAATTCGGTTTTCATAGTGCTCTATGCGGGCTGCGTAGTAGCTGTTACCCGGTGAAAGCTCATGGAGTTTATTATATCCGCGCAGGTTTTCTTCAACCTCTACCGGATCAAGTCTGTACACGTATTTGTATAGAAGATTACTGAGATCACTTTTCTTAAGGGCGCCATCTGTACCGCTTTTGACCTGATTGAGATTACGGTCAAGAACAGAGACGGCTGTTCCGGAAAAGTCACACTGATTTGTGCTGCCGTTTTTGCGAAGTTTTTTAATAAGGGAGACAGCCTTGGCTGCGCCGCTGCGGCTGGATGTGTCGAGGATGGTGAGAAAGCCGTTTTTATCCTGTTCAACGGTCTTTACACCGGGAATATTTTCAAGCTTCTTTTTGAATAAAGAAGGGCAGTTATTCTGGGCGAATGCAGGAACAGCAGTGATAAAAAAAACAAGCAGTGCGGTCAGTAGGAATCTGGATTTCATGTGTATCTCGCTTTATCAGGGACCTGATTAAAACCCTGCCCCGTTTAATTTGTTCGTAACGGGTTAAAGAACGCCCAGTTCCTTAAATTTAAGGTATATTTCCCGGCTTACCCAGGCATCGGTTGCAGCATAGGTGATCTGCTGCGGGGTTAACTCCTTGCGGCCCCAATTGGAGCACTGAACACCCTTGGAGATACGGAATCCCAGCAGATTTGCTGCCAGATTACGCAATCCGTTGGTCTGCATTTCAAGGGAACGGGCCAGATCTCCGAGATCCACAAATCCTTTACCCTCAAAAGGTGATACCTGTCTGAGTTCCTTGACATCATTGATCACGGCAACGCCTGTTTTGATAATATCTGCAGAAGAAAGCAGCTTTTTTATGCAGTCTGAAAGGGATATATGATTAAGGTGCAGAAGATATACACTGTCTTCTGTGGCAAGCTGTATGAGTGAAGGAGGATATGAAACACCTTTACGGAAGACCGGTCTGGTTTCTGTATCAAAACCAAGAAGCGAACATTTGCTGATCTCTTCAATGGCTGCAGGCACTTCCTCCTCTGTGTCGATCAGCTTGATTGGACCTTCATATTGTCTGAGAGGCAGTTCGTTAATTTCGGCTTTTGTGAATTTTCTCTTATATTTTTCAGGTACTTGCATAGAATGGAGCTGGTTCCGGTATTGGTTGAAATATCGTGTCACAATGTGCAACAGATAATTCCTACCGGCCCGTGATGCTTCAGGTTACTGCCTGAAAAATCACGGGCGGGCAGGATTGATCTGATCAATTGATCTCATTTCAGCACTACGAAAGGGGAAAGGGTGGTGTTTAAATCTACCGCTCCTGTAAAATACCCCGACCGTGAAGCTGTGATTGTCCTGCTTTTGGATATTAAGGTATCAAGGGTTCGTCAACCCCATGTAACATTTTACCCAAAGCCTGAGGCTAAAAAAGTTTAAAAACCGGAGAGCACCTACTGGTGCTCTCTGGTCTTGTTGAATCTGATTTTCGGCCATTCTTCTTCTGCCTGCTGGAGTCGCCACTGGCTGGGAGCCAGAAAGGTGAGATTGTCATCACCATCAAGTGCAACAAAGCGGGGGTAGCGTTTTTTGATACCGTCCAGCTCACGCTGCTCATCACTGTCAATCCAGCGGGCGGTATGATATTCAACCGGCTCGTAAAGGGCGGCAACACCGTACTCGTCTTTGAGGCGGGACATGATTACATCAAACTGCAGCAGTCCGACAGCTCCGAGAATTTTGTCGTTGTTTCCAAGAGGCTTGAAGAGCTGCACTGCTCCTTCTTCTGCCAACTGGTGCAGGCCTTTGTCCAACTGCTTGCTTTTGAGCGGGTCTCTAAGAATAACCCGGCGGAAATGTTCAGGTGCAAAGTTGGGAATACCGGTGAACTTGAGTTCTTCCTTCTGGGTTGTGAAAGTGTCGCCGATTTTAATTGTGCCGTGGTTGTGAACCCCGATAATGTCTCCGGGATAAGCTTCTTCCACGCCGGTACGGTCCTGTGCCATGAAGATGGTTGCGTTGGCTATCTGCACGTCTTTACCAATGCGGTGGTGGCGAACTTTCATTCCACGGGTGAACTTGCCGGAGCAGATACGCATGAAAGCAATACGGTCACGGTGTGCAGGGTCCATGTTTGCTTGAATTTTAAAAGCCACCGCAGAAAAGTCGCTTTCAAAAGGAGAAACATCACGCGTGGTGGTTGCTCTCGGTTTGGGATGAGGGGCAAGTTCAACAAAAGAATCCAGCATTTCCTGTACGCCGAAGTTGTTGATTGCACTGCCGAAGAAAACCGGAGTCTGCTTTCCTGCAAGGTAGCGTTCCTTGTCAAAGGGATATCCGGCTCCGTCCAGAAGTTCCAGCTCATCTCTAAGCTGATCAGCCTGATCTCCAAGCAGTTCATCGAGGCGTGGGCTTGAGAGGTCCTTGATTACTTCGCCTTTCTGGATGCCTCCGCCGTGGACAGCAGAGAAGAGGTGCAGCTCTCCTTTGTGGATATTGTAGGTTCCTTTAAAGTCGGCTCCCATTCCTATAGGCCAGCTTAAGGGCGCGCATTCAATCTGAAGAGTGTCTTCAATGTCCTGCAGAAGGTCAAACGGGTCGATCCCTTCACGGTCCATTTTGTTGATGAAGGTGATGATCGGAGTGTCACGCATGCGGCAGACTTCCATCAGCTTCTTTGTCTGTACTTCTACACCCTTGGCGCAGTCGATAACCATGAGGGCTGAGTCCACAGCGGTAAGAACGCGGTAGGTGTCTTCGGAAAAATCCTGGTGACCGGGAGTATCAAGCAGGTTGACCTCGTAGTCCTTGTAGTTGAACTTCATGACTGAGGTGGTTACCGAGATGCCGCGCTCCTGCTCCATGGCCATCCAGTCAGATGTCGCGTGGCGGTTCGCCTTACGGGATTTAACGGTTCCTGCCATCTGGATGGCTCCACCGTAAAGGAGAAGTTTTTCGGTAAGTGTGGTCTTACCCGCGTCAGGGTGACTGATGATTCCGAATGTTCTTCTTCGTTCGACTTCCTTCCGGAGTTTGCTGTCTACATTCTGGGACATGATATATTTCCTGCGTATTGATTTTGTTTTGACTGAAATTGGTGAACTGTAATGGCGGCTGCTTCCGCCCGCTTCATATAAGATGTTCACCGCAAGTGCTGGATTGTCCGTATCAGGATTGGCGCAAAGGTCAAGTGCAAGTTTGTTCCTCAAGTACGGGAAGAGTCCTTTTGCATTCCCTTGTTTATTTGTCTAAAGCTCTTTTGCGGTCCATATTGTAGCTTTAGTTTTGGAAAGAGGTTATATTAAAAGATCTATGGATTTCAGTAAAAAGTGCTCGGAGCAGGTGAAATAAAATGATCAAAAAAGCTAGTTTACGTTTGTTGCAGCGTCCAGCAATGCCGGAAACCGTTCTTTCGGAAGATATTTATCGTAAAACATCCCTTAATGAAGATCTTGAACAGGCCGGAGATTCCAGCTGTGATTTGGATGGACCACTGCTCATGAACATCCTTGTTAAATTTTTTCATGCCTATGTTTATCCGGGGTCACACGAAACAGTACAGAGTCTTGAAGATATTTCGTTGCTTTTTGATCAATTTGTACATCGCAGGCTGGGGAGTGATGTTCTTGAAAACAGTCTGAAGCTGCGCAAGGATCTGCTTGCTTACGGCTTTGCCTTGTGTATGCTTGCAGATCTCCCCAAAAGTGCCCACATATTCAAAACGATTGCCGAGGCCGAGGCCGAGGTCAGTACTGACGGAGAGGCCTTTACCGGGCTTGATATTGGGGCAGGAACCGGAATTCTGATGCTGGCAATGAGTGTTCAGTCCAGACGTAACGGTTTTGAAGGGGCTTCGCTTGTTGGTATTGAGCGTAATCAGATTGTTGCTGAACGGACAAATGAAGTCCTGGGGCGTATGGGATTGGGTAATGTGATTGTTGCCGATGCAAAGAAACCTGAAAGTTATGGCTTTCTTGGAGAGCGCAAGCTGCATTTTGTAAGTAACGAAACTCTGCCGAGTGTGAATCACAGCCTCTGGAAAGAGGACTTTATTTTTATAAGCAAGGCGTTATTTGACGGATTCCCTGAACAGACATCAGAGGCTTCTTTTTTCCCAGAAGCAGTTCTTGTCGGCCGCAATTCGTCAGAGATGCTTACCGTGCTCGATAGCTCAAACGGTTTTCAGCTTCATACCGAGAAGTATCCCTTAAGGTTGATGAAGCCATACGCGATCAGTCTTTCCGGCATGATGACTCCTTTGGAGCAGGTCGGAAGAGATTACGTTCATTATATCCCGGAGCTGTGGGCTGCTGTACTTACCCGTCGCTGGTAAATTACTCCAGATGTCCGGTATATTCCTCAAGAGCCTGTAGAAGTTTTTTCTTTTTAACCGGTTTTGCCATGTGTGCGGTACATCCGCAGTCCAGACATTTCTGTTCATCTTCCTGAAATGCGTTTGCAGTAAGAGCAAGAATCGGTGTCTGCTCAAGACCGTTGTCCTTTTCATATTGCCTTATAGCGATTGTGGCTTCATATCCGTCCATAACCGGCATTTGGATATCCATAAGGACAATGGCAAAATTACCGTCAATGTATTTTTCGAGCCCTTCTTTCCCGTTCTCAGCATAAGTTATCTTATAGGGGGATTTTTTCAGGAACAGGTCAATGACCATTCTGTTATCTTCTGAATCCTCCACAAGCAGGATGGAGTTTATTTTATCGGTTGCAGGAGCAGCGGAGATTGTCTCTTTCACGGCAACTTCCTCAGGTTCAGTTTCAGGCGGTGAATCCGGAATATCCTCTGATTGTTCATAATTAATGTAATAGCTGTCGGCATATTTTATTTCTTCAACAACAGCTTGCGGTACTACCGGCCGGTGCACGTATGCGGCTCCCAACTGCTTAGCCCGGGCTGTCGCTCTTGGTTGCGGCTTGGCTTCCATGATCATAAGGAGCTTCCAGTCCCTGCAGGAGCTGTGCTTCAGTTTCTTCAGGATTTCAAACCTGTCATCCGCTCCGTTGGGTTCAGCAACAATGAGAATCCTGTTTTCAGAGCCCGAGAGGCAGATTTCTGCAGCAGCGGCGGTTGCCTGCCCAAGGTCTTCCGCTGGGAAGATTTCAGCTCCAAGGTCTGTCAGGCTCCGAGTCAGGAAATCTCTGCATATTGAGGCCCGGTCCACCATGACTATGGACATTCCGGCCAATGGCAGCTCTGATTCCGGCTGCATGGGATATCCGGGCCGGATAGTGAAGGAGAAGGTGGAACCTTTTCCTTCTTCGCTGCTGACAAATACTCCACCCTGCATGCTTTCGACCATACGGATGCAGATAGAAAGTCCCAGCCCAGTGCCCCCGAAGTTACGGGTTGTGGAGGAGTCCGCCTGCGAGAAGGTATCAAAAACGGAGTTCATTTTTTCCACTGGAATTCCTACTCCTGTGTCTTTGATGAGCACGCGGAGCATTCCGCCTTCGGTAACGGCTGCTTCAAAGGTAATGAACCCTTTTTCAGTGAATTTAAGTGAGTTGCCGACCAGATTTACAAGAACCTGGCGTAACCGCGTAGGGTCACCGGTAATAATTCTTGGTACATCGGGATGGATATACCAGCAGAAGTTGATTTTTTTGATTTGGGCGCGAAGGGCAAAGATGGAACCAACTTCTTCAAACAGCTCTTCCAGATTGAAGTCTATTTCTTCAAGATTTATCTGGCCAGCTTCAATCTTTGAAAGATCAAGTATATCGTTGATGAGAAGTAGCAGGTTCTCTCCGGCATTCTTGAAGATTTTTACATAACTCCGCTGGGCTTTACTCAGACGCGATTCCCAGAGCATATCAGCCATGCCTAAAATGGCGTTCATGGGGGTTCGTATTTCATGGCTCATACTTGCCAGAAAATCGCTCTTTGCCTTGTTGGCTGCATCTGCGGCAACTTTTGCCCTTTCAAGTTCACGGGTTTTTCTTTTTTCAGTAACATCTTCCAGAACCCCTTCAATGCAATGCTCCCGCTCACTGCCGTCCCGGTGGAGAGAGGCTGTTATGTTTATCCATATCGGGGTCCCGTCGCGCCTTCGCATTTGGACTTCGCGGTCCTGAACGCTGTATCCGATCATAAGATCATCAAGAAGGTTTTCGTGTATGCGCGGTTCGATGAAAAGTGAACGCATGGGGATATTTCTGAACTCGGACCAGTTGTGGTAACCGAACATTTCCGCAAGTGCCCGGTTGCCTTTAAGGAGTTTTCCGTCACGGTCGGCTTCACAGCGAAATGCACCTACATTGATTCTTTCCAGCAGAGTTCGGTGCTGGGTTTCCGAATCCCTCAGGTCGGAGTATAGCCGGGCGTTCTGGATTGAAATAGCGGCCTGCGAACAGAGCAGGTTTAGCACTTCAAGGCGGTCTTCAGTGAAAACTCCGGGACTGAGGTTATTTTCAAGATAGAGCACACCACGCATTATCTGCTGGTTTACAACCGGCATAGCCAGTATGGATTTAGGCTTGAACCGGATGATGTAGCTGTCAATGGTAAACGGCCCCTGCGCTCCTGCATCGCGCAGGACTATGTTGTCCTTGGAGCGTAACACATAGTTGACAATACTTTTGCAGTATAATTCCTGATCGTTTTCCGGTTTGACCCGCGTTGTAATACCATGGGGAGAGACAAAAGCGTGTGCTGTAAGTTCAAGTCTGTTCTTGTTGTTAAGGAGCAGGGTCGCCTTTTGGGCCCCTGCATTTTCAATAACAATACGCATGAGCTTATCCAGAAGCCTGTCCAGTACAATCTCTCCGGAAATAGCCTGAGATGCCTTGATTACAGCGGAAATATCAAGAGATGAACCACTTTTGGAACTGTATGGTCCAGAGCTTTTCTCAAGTCCTGAAAACGGAGAGCGAATTTCGTTTTGTAACAGCCTGTGATCCTGTATCAATCTTTGGGTCTTTGCTGTTGCTCCCCATTTTTTATAGTTGGCGTATGCTTCGGTAAGCATAACCAGACCTGATTTCTTCCCGCCTATGGAAAAATGGAATGCGGCAGCAAGTTCGCAGGCCAAACCTGCAAATCCGTATGATTCTATCTTAAGGCAGCTGCGGATTGATTCTTCGTAAAGAAAAACAGCGTCCCCGGTTTTGCCGGTTATCCTGCATATCTCTGCTTTGGAAAGAGTATACATGTGCTTGAAATTAGCCGGACAGTTGTTTTGCCAAATCTCCATTTTGGACTGGGAGCTGTATATCCTTTTCAAATATGACTTCTGTTTTGCAGGGGGAAGATCCTTGTAGACTGTTGTCATATTGATGATACTGAAAAAATGAAAGACAGGGACAATGTACATCCCAAACAGGGTGTGTTCTACTTTATCATACAGGGATTCAATGTAATCAAGGGCCTTGGTATGATATCCGAAAAAGGAAAGGGTGATAATTTTGGAGACCCCGGCCCAGTTCTCCACTACTTCTGAGCCACTGCTTTTGGCCATATTTATCAAATGTGACTCCTGAAATGAGTCATCATCAAGGTATCCGGGGGTATATGTTTTTCCCTGAAGGCTTTTGCACATCTGCAGAGCCATACTGAGATTGCTCTCACTAAGGGAGTTTTTGTTTTTTTGAATGAAGTTGGAGAATTTTTCTGCAGAGGCATATACTTCATCGATGGATCGGCCCGTTAGAAAACGGTAATATACTACAAAGTAAACACAATAACGGGCGTAAGAGTTATCGCCATGGAGCAGACCGCTTCTGAATGCCGTTTCCAGGATATTTATATTCCGGGCCATGGGTCTGTACCAGTGTCCATGCAATGCTCCTCGGAGCAGATCAATCTTTGTTTCAAGCTCGGAATTCTTGAAAGAGCTGTTCAGATCCAGAGCGAGCTGGGAAAACTGTTTGGATTTGGCAAAGGAAAAGTCTCGAGCTGCCAGATACATGGCGTAGAACATGTATCCATAGGCCGAGAATGGAGAATTGCCATATTTAATGGACAGGCGCAGCATTTTAAGGACCATGTAAAAAACCAGCTTTTTATTGAACATGTATGCCGGGGCTATTGTGTACATAAAGAGCTGCATAACCTGAAGTCGGTCCGGATCCTTGAGTTCCGGCAGATTCAGCAGTGAATCTGGGGATCTTTTTCCCAATGTGAATTTTGTTTTTGCCAGCTCTAAAGCCAAAGCAGATTTGGAAGGCCTGAATGGAATCTTGATGCCATGCAGGCTCAGCATCTCAATGCCGATTTGTGTCGCTTCGTGGTAGCGGCTCTGATCAAAATAAAGCTGGATTTTAGTTAAGTTAGCCTGAACAAGATCCCTTGTCTTATTTACATGGCTTAGAATATCTTCGAATATTTCTTCCGATTGTTTGGTTGCGCCGCTGAGGTATCCGCATTCAAACCAGTCCAGATACATCTTGAAAGATTCTTGGTAGTTGTTTTCCCAGCAGGAACTACCAAGCAGTTTAACCGCCTTGGCTATATAGCTGGAGGCAAGTTCAAAGGCGGAGCTTCTCTTGGCTTTTCTTCCTGATCGAAGAAAAATTTCAGCTATGGATATCTGCTCGTCTGGATTTTGTATTTCATTGATGCATAGACTGTATTGGGCTGCAATTTCAAAAACCATATCCTGATGTTCTTCATCGTCATATATCTCGAGCATTGCCCGGCCTATTTTTAGGTGCAGCTGTTTTTTTTCCTCGTAAGGAATCATTGAATATGCAGCCTGCTGGACCCGGTCATGCATGAATGAGAGAAGCTGGGGACGGTCGGCCTGTTTATCCCGTATGACCTGAGCGGCGGGCAGCTCCTCTTCCGGGACGACAAGTCCTTCCTGTATGGCTATATTCAGGTAGTCCATGAGAACTTCTTCCGGTGAATCCAGAACCGAAAGCAGTATGCGCAGGTCAAATTTTCCTCCAATACAGGAGGCTGCCTTCAGGATTTCCTGTCCTTCCAGAGGCTGGGCCATAATCTTATCAACCATCAGTTCTACGATATTACCATCTACAGAAATATCTCTAATGGATTTCAGGTCCCATTCCCAGCGGGTCTGTGCTTTATTGAACTCTATAAGCCCGCTGCGGTATAGGTTGCGCAGATATTCTCTAACGAAAAGAGGGTTGCCGCCGGTGCGGTTGTAAACAAGCTTGGTAAGGCCTTCGGTTCGTTTTCGGTCTGTACGCAGGGTGCGGCTTATGAACCCGTGCACATGTCGCAGCTTAAGGCGGTCAAGAGTGATGGACTCGACATTGGGGCTGAGTTCTTCAATTTCAGTCAGGATCTCGGTGATACTGTCTTCAAGGGGCTGGTCGGTCCTATAGGATCCGATAAACATGAGATATGATGTGTCACCGTCATCAAGAAGCCTCTTGATCAGCTGAATGCTTGACGGATCGGCCCATTGCAGGTCGTCGAGAAAAAGGACCAGCGGCTTATCCAGCGTTGGAAATACCTTTATGAAATTTATGAAAGCCTGATTGAACCTGTTTCGTGATTCTGCTGATGGCAGATCCGTGGGGGAGCGTTGCGGCCCAATCAACTGCTCAAGTTCCGGAATAACTTCAGTAATCAGTGCTGAGTTTTCTCCAAGCATATCTGTAATACGTTTTTTCCACGCATCTATAACCGGAGCCGGGCTGCTTAATCTTTTACGCAGCATTTCCTGAAATGCCTGAATTATAGCACTGTATGGACGATTGCGCTGGAACTGGTCAAATTTGCCTGAAATGAATTCGCCTCGCTCCTTAATGACCTGTTCGCTTATGGAACGAACCAGCGTTGTTTTGCCGCATCCCGGTTCGCCGCGGACCATAACCACTTCAGTATTTCCAAGAGAGGTTCTATTATAAGCCTTGATGAGGATTTCCTTTTCTTCTTTGCGGCCGAACAGTCTTCTTGAAAGAGTGAAGGTATCGGAAATATCCTGAAATCCTACGGCGAAATTATCTATGGATTCCTCATTCCTCAGTATTCTCAGACAGGCTTTCAGATCCTGCATAACTCCATGGGCAGACTGGTAACGGTTACCTGGATTTTTGGACAGAAGCTTGAGAATTACTTCGGAAACAGGAACCGGTACTTCAGGATTCAGCTCATGCGGAGGTGGAGGTTCTTTGGCAAGATGGCTGTGAATAAGTTCCAGAGCATCCTCAGCCATGAACGGAGGGTATCCGGTGAACAGTTCAAAAAGGGTTATCCCAAGGGAATAGAAATCAGATCTGCGATCCAGTTCCCCGCTGATTCTTCCTGTCTGTTCTGGAGAAATATAGGGCAGGTTGTCATCTGAGATAAAAGCCAGATTTGTTCCGGGGCTTGTTTCTGAGATACGGATGCTAAGCTGCAGGTTGGTAAATACTGCATCGCTCAGGTCCTTGTGCAGTGCGATACTGTCTGGTCGGATGTTACGGTGAAGGAAGCCTTTCGAGTGTATTTTGCTCAGCGACTTTGCTGCCTTGATTGCTATTCTGACTTTGTCTTTGATGCTGTGGGCATTAGATTCGATGATGTCTTGGAGAAGTATATAGTTGCGGTCTTCAAGAATCAGGGCAAAGGAATTATCGCTTCGATGAAGGTTTACAACCTGAATTATGCCGGAATTACCGATTTCCTGAGAGGCGGCAAATTCGTTTTTCAGTCCTGAAAGGACTCGAGGGGAGGGCAGTTCTGCGTCAGGAAATTTAATGAGCACAGGAAAATTGTCGTAGCTTCTTACTGCCCGACAGAGAATCATTTCTGCTCCCTTGTGTAAAGGGAGTATTTCTTCATAACCAACCAGGTTGATTAGTCTCGATGTTTCCTGAAGATTCATTTGTAACATGCAGGTCCAGTCCTGCTTGGTTGTAGTTATTTATGGTTCAATTTAGGTTACTCCTGTTTGGGGTATGAAAACAGGACAGAGCTTTTCATATTTTTATCATTAAAATAAAGCCCTGTCATGGCAAGATTTATATCTGATTCAAACTAATATTTATGAGAGATGGGCAGCGAGCATTAAGGCTCCAAAACCCAGTATTACCAGACCTCCGCAAAGGGAGAGCAGGGAGTAAAGGCGTGTTGCCCATCCTGATGCGGAAGTTTTATCGACCAGGCAGCGGGCTTTTGCGGCAGTGAAAGCGAAAAGGGAAGTGGTTACCGCCATTCCTGTCGCAAGAAAGACCATCGCCAGCAGACCTGCTGAGAGAATTCCGGTGGAAAGGCTGTAAACAAGTATAATAGCTGCGCCGGGACATGGAACAATACCTGTAACAAAGGCTACTGTTGCTATTTCCTTAAAAGAACACTGTGAGACCTGGCTGCATTCATCTTCGCCGCTATCCTTTCGTACAAAGGAACGCAATGCTCCAATTGTCAGCCAGAGTCCTATCAGGGTTACCAGTCCAAAACTGGCAGATTGTAAATGTCTGTTAAAACTCTCAAATCCTGACATGCCGGTTTGAAAAAGGAAGTAGGCCAGACACACTGTCGCAGTTGCCGAACCGACATGTACAAGAGTTATAAGCCAGGACATGAAAGAAGCTGCGGACATGGATCCGGGACGGGATATGAAATAAGCACAGACAACCGATTTCCCATGGCCAGGGCCAACTGCGTGAACAATGCCGTATACAAAGGAGAAAGCCAGAAACATCCAAAGCGACTTCCCGTAAGGGTCCTTCTTTATTCCTCTGGCAAATCCGGTCAGTTCAGCACGGATTTCCTTTTGAAGAATACTGACTTTTGCCATTATTCTGGAGTAGATGGAGGAGGGCTTTGTCTTATGTGTTTCAAGTGATGGAGTCTGTTCTGCCGGAGCTGCATTTTTTGAGAAGCGCGATTTGTGCTCCGGCTGAGTTCCGGATCCTTCTTGCTGGCTGTGCTTTGTCTGAGGGGTCAGGAAAGGGTTGGCAGCACTATAAGCCTTAGGGACCGCACCAAGCATAAGAGGGACAAAAACAGCAATCAATAACAGCAGGGAAAGATAAAAACACTTATTCTTCATTAGTTGGGACTCATAGTCATCACAGCTGCTTCAGGGATTATCTGATCGTAAAAGTAAGCCATTTCAGCAACTGGTTCGAGCTTAAGGGTGGACTTTAAGGTTCCGGGCTTACCCTTAATTTTATTTTCAGGGTCCATAAGGACTGAGGTGTAGAAGCTTTCATCATACACAGCAACTTTGACCTCATGTTTATTATGATCAAGTCTTAATGGTACTAAGAAAGTATAGATCAACGTACCGTCTTCAATAGAAGGAATAAACTGAACCGCCTCCACAGGCTTGAAAGGGCTTCCGTCCACATATATTCTAGTGAAATAGTCGAAATTTTTTAGATTTATAAAAGCCCCCTGTTCAAGTGCCTTCGCTTCGTCGGGGGTGAGGATGTTATCATGATTCTTGTCAAAGTCGCCAAGAATCATGGCTGCAAACATTTCATCAAACCACCATTTCTGGCGCACTCCCTTAAGTCCCTGTTCATCAAACTCAAAAGTCAGTGAACAGTCTACAAAGACGTGTGGATGTGCTTCTGCCCTTAAGGAAGAAAAGATCACGATGATCATGATTGTCATTACCACTATCAGATGTCTGTATTTAACCCGGCATGGGGATAATTTCAATGCGTTTTTCATAAGGGGAAAATGGAAGAGGAAGGTTGTTCTGTCAAGCGAACTTCCACCTCAAACTGAAAAAGCCGTGAGTTTAAACTCACGGCTTTTTCAAGGGTAAGAATTAGAAAATTAATCTCTGGCCTTGATGCTTCTCACTACGAATTCAGTTGTTTCTTCATAGAGATTGGGCAGGTCGTAGGGGGAGAGAAACCTGGTACGGACCGTACCGACAATATTGGAGTAAACAATAGTTGTGGTGTCATCTATGGACAGGTCTCTTATGGAACCGTCTTCCATCCCTCGTTCTACACATTCCCTGATAATGTTCAGGAGCTGTTGAAACTTGATGGAAATGCGGGTGCGATCCATATCAATCTGCACATCCGAAAAGGGTGAGCAGCGCAGCAGCACAGGAAAAGTGTTGCGATGTTGAAGAGTGTAGCTCAAATAGCTTTTCATAAAGAGCTGAATCCCTTCAATACCGGAGTTTGCCTTCCGGATTTCCTGGACCAGATATTCCATGAGGTCGTCCACCAGAGCTACACCGGCAGTAACGAAGAGTTCCTCTTTTGATCCGAAATAATGGGAGACCAGCCCAAATGCCACCCCTGCCCGTTCAGAGATCATTTTTACTGTGGTCCCGGCATAGCCGTATCGACCAAATGTCTCTTGCGCAGCATATAATATTGCGTCTTTTTTGTTTTTACCTTTCATGGCCCCTCGCTGGCACAAGTTTAGGTTAGATGTTTGCTCGCTTAGGTGCTTGTTTTAGTCTTCTTTACCTGTGCGGTCAAATTCCCACCCTGAATCCGGTGATGCTTCAAAAAAAGAACCCCCGGTTCGTTGGAGCCGGGGGTTACAAAATATTAAACATGAAGAACAGTGGTTATTGTTTCAGCTCTTCTGCTTTTAGTATTGTGATGGTTTTTACCGGGACATCGTCATAGGGGCCTTTGCGGAAGGTCACAGTCTTGGCGATTTTGTCTACCACCTTTTTCCCTCCGATGACTTTTCCGAAGACAGCGTATCCCCATCCGGAACCGCTGGGGGACTTGAAGTTCAGGAAAGCGTTATCAACAACATTGATGAAGAACTGGTCTGTGGCAGAGTGGGGGGCTCCGGTACGGGCCATAGCTACTGTATATTTGTCATTGTAAAGTCCGTTGCGGGCCTCATTTTCAATGGGAGCGTAGGTGTCACGAGGTTTCATGAATTTATCCATGTTACCGCCCTGAATCATGAAACCGTCAATTACGCGGTGGAAAATTGTACCGTCGTAGTGACCTTCATTAACGTATCTCAGAAAATTGGCCACAGTTTTGGGCGCCTTATCCTTATCAAGTTCAAGAACAATATTGCCCATGCTGGTCTGTAGTTTAACAAAAACTTTTGAACCTGCGGCAAATGCAGTTCCACTCATGAGGAGTATGCTGAACAAAGCTGAAACAAGTAATATTTTGATAATTCTCATTGGTTTTCTCCTTTTGAAGAGTTTAATGCCATTTACCAGAAAGAAAAGTTCCGGGCAAACCATATCATTTCACGGATGTATAATTGGTTGTATTGTGAATAACGGTGTTATTCCAGATAATTGAGTTCAAACTCCTTGAACTGGCCTCCTCTAAGGTATATTTTACAGAGAAACATTCTAAGGAGCAGCCCATGTCCATTTTAAAGTGGAAAAATGAATATTCTGTAGGGGTCGAAATAATAGATAGTGAGCACAGACAGCTGATAGAGATGATTAACAAAGCCTTCGATTCCGTTGAAAATATGGAGGAGGATGAGGTTCTGTCTGAACTGGTTGAAGAAATGCGCAGGTATGCCATGACCCATTTTGCAACTGAAGAAAAATTAATGAGAGAATATGGATATCCTGAGGCAGAAGAGCATAAGAAACAGCACAATGACTTTATGATTACTGCGGCATCCTCTGACAATATGCTCAGCAATGACAACATTGAGCTTGAACCGATCAAGATATTTAAATTTCTTGCAGACTGGCTCCGAAAGCACATTCTGGGGACTGATAAAAAGCTTGGGGCTTTTCTAAACGAGAAGGGTGTTAAGTAGTTAGCTTAATTCTTACAAATAAATAAGGCTCCTGTGGTAAAGGAGCCTTATTTATTTAACATGTCCGCTCAAATTACTCTGCGGTGATTTGAATTTTCCGGGGTTGAACTTCCGGCATCTTGGGTAGATAGAGTTCTAGCACACCGTTCTTTAGGTTGGCTTTGATGTTATCCCGGTCAACTACATCTGCGATAGTGAACCTGCGGTTGTACTCCCCATCTGTGAACTCACGGTCAATAAATTTTTCTTCTTCACCAAGGCTCGACCCTGTTCTGCCGGAAATCACGAGAGTGTTTTCTTCAAGATCTATAATGAGATTCTCGCGGCTTACTCCGGGAAGGTCCATGTACATGTAAAAACCTTGATCACTTTCGACAATATCAGTTGCCGGGCTGAATTTTTCAAGTTTTCTTTCGTCACTCATGGCTGCCCTCCTTTATTCTATAGCAATATCGACTTTTCTAGGAGTTGAAACACCTGCCTTGGGCAGAGTTATATTCAGAATTCCATCTTTGATTGAAGCCGCAACTCTATCAGCATCAATTTGTGTGTTTATAGAAACTATTCTTTGGAAGACTCCTGAAGGTCTTTCCTGACGGAAATACTTTCCTTCAGGAAGTTTGCGCTCTCCTTTGATAACGAGGTCTTTTGCTGTAATGGTGATTTCAATATCATCAATTGTTATACCGGGAATTTCCGCACGAATATATATGTTGTTTTTATCTTCAGTAATGTTCAGCGGAGGATATGACGCTTTTCTCCTTCTATAGTGATGCGGATTGAGGACGCCATTGAATATTTTATCAAATTCATACGGAAAATTGTAGAACGATCCATAGTCAATAACCATGTGAAACCTCCTTCATTTTTGTCTTGGATTACAAATATGCACTAAGTTGCAGTTGTCAATAATCACAAATAAAAAAAATGCATGAAACTAAAGTTTTTGATTTGGGATGGGTGAGATGGTTTTTTATGGGAAGAAGGTAAGACGGCAAAAAAGAAACCGCATTTTTCTTAAGAAAAATGCGGTTTTCTCACGCAGAGTACTCTGCGGGGGAGATGTTGCTGGTTCAGCTACACGTAATCTCCCCTGTTAAATTTGATCTGTTCGGTCGCTGCCATTACTTCCAGTTCGGAGACAATGGAACCAAGTTCGGGGTTTTCGCTGCTTACGCCGGGCCAGTCTTTCTTAAGGGATTCAACTCCACCTTGAATACCTTCAAGAGTACTGTAAGCCTGCTTGAGTCCATCTTCAGAGCCAAGCTGCTGGGCATAATTTTCCAGCTTCCCGAAAAGTTCCTCCACCTTGCCTACAAACTCTCCTTCGCTGACCTGGGCGGATTGCACCGGAGCAGTCTGCTGCACCTGCAGCAGAGGGTTCATGGCCTGAAGACCAGGCACAGGAGGAGTTGTTACAGTCTTCTGGGCTTCACCCTGCTGTACTTCCTGATTAAGGAACTCCCCGAAAGCCGCCCCGTCCACCTTCTTCGCCTTGTTGGACTGCTGTTGCTGCTGTTGTAAGGCTTCAATTTGTTCAGGACTTATCTTCATATTTTTCTCCTCAGCCTTTGGTTTCGCTCTTTACGATGCAATGACCTTGCCAAAGTCTAGACTTTTGGCTAAGCAGCTGAATTGATTTGTTTTCTGTGGATGTAGGGATCGGAAAAAAATTCCTGAGAAAAGTTGATATAAATTTAGACAAGACTTTTTTTCCACCTCCACAATAAATCATAAGAAAATGCTTGTCCATGCACTTAACTTTCCGCTAATATTGACAGTAAGAAATTTTGAAGTGCACTTTCTTCATATTCAACTCAAACTGAAGACAGGGGGAATTATATGGCAACTATCAAGAAGATTCTGTGCGCAGTGGACTTTTCCGATCACAGCCCTGTTGTAGCTGACTACGCAAGCACTCTGGCAAAGACAATGGGAGCGGAGATTATATGTCTGTATGTGGCTCCATCTCTGGACCAATATGTGGGATTTCATGTCCCGCCCAGCTCCATTGAAAACTTTGTAGGCGAGATCGTGAGCGGCGCCGACTCAACCATGGAAACCTTTATTGAGGAAAACTTTAAGGACATAACTGTCAGCGGCAAGGTCGTGACCGGCTATGCAGCTGAAGAGATTCTGAGCATTGCTGGAAGCGAAGCAGCAGATATGGTCGTTATGGGTACTCATGGACGTGCCGGAATTGACCGTATCCTGTTCGGTTCAGTAGCCGAGAAGGTGGTTAAGTCTGCCAAGTGCCCGGTACTGACTGTAAGGCCTGCCTGATTTGAGGCAGTCTGAAGACCGTTTCTGTTAGTCGTTTGTATGCATCAGCTGTTCAGGCTATTGTATAAAAAAAGTTTTGACAACCTCAGACGAGCCGTAGAGCGGTAGCGTGCCGATTCTTCCGGCTTGGCCTCCTAACCCCCAAGAGCCCCCCGTCCCAGCATCAGACGGGGGGCGAATTTTTGCCAGCAGCACGATTATTTAGTCATACTCCTTTTTGACAAATCATCAGTTCCCAACTATCAGGGTTCCTGCATCCCCGACCTTTCTGAGGCTTACATTCTCAAGTCTTTCTCGGGGAAATTCATCACCATAGAGAGGATTCCAGCATGTCCCCCATCAAAGTCCGCCCCGATATGATGGATTCAAAGCCCTATGCACCGGGCCTGACCATCGAGGAAATCAAGGAAAAATACAGTCTCGATACTGTTATCAAGCTTGCCAGCAACGAAAACCCGCTTGGCGCCTCTCCCATGGCCCAGAAGGCTATTACCCGTCATGCTCCTTATGTTTTTCGTTACCCGCATAACGGCAACCCCCGGTTGAACCGGGCAATTGCGGAGCGTCTGGGAGTTGATGAGTCGCAGATAATAAGTGGTAACGGCTCTGATGAGGTTATTGACCTGCTGGTTCGTATCAAGGCAAATCCCGGACAGGATGAGGTTCTGACCTATGAGTCATGCTTTAGTATGTATCGGCTCATGTCCCGTTTATGTGGCATTAATTTTCGGCAGATTCCCCGCGATGAAGGGTACCGTCAGCCCCTGAAAGCTCTTACTGAAGCTGTTACGGAAAAGACTGCCATTGTGTTTATCACAACTCCCGATAACCCCACTGGGCTTGCCGTTACAGCAGCAGAGGTCCGGGAAATGGCTGCGGCCATCCCTGCAGAAACAATTCTGGCCATTGACGAGGCCTACGTTGATTTTGCTACTCCGGCGGAAGTTTATGACATGCGTGGTCTTGTTAATGAGTTCCCCAATATTGTTCTGACCAGAACTTTTTCCAAAGCCTACGGGCTGGCCGGACTTCGCGTCGGTTTCGGCATAATGAGTCCAGAGCTGGCAGATTATATTAATAGGGCCCGTGCTCCATTTACTGTGAACCTGCTTGCGGAAGAGGCTGCCATTGCAGTGCTTGCTGACGATGTATTTTATAAGACCACACTTGATGTCGTGCTCCGAGGCCGCAGACTTTTTACCGATGAACTGCAGGCCATGGGCTGTGAGGTGCTTGATTCGCAGGCAAACTTTATCATGTTTAAGCCTGCCCGTGATGCAGGTGAGGTTTTTGAGGAGTTACTAAAACGTGGTATAATTGTTCGCCCCCTCAAAAGTTTCGGGTTGCCCGAGTACATTCGCGTCAATATGGGCACTGACCATGAAAATGAGGTTTTTCTCAGAAATATCAGGGAGATTCTTTAATGTCCGTGCCTTTCATTATCACTCTCGACGGCCCGGCCGGGGTGGGGAAGTCCACTCTTGCAAAGCGTCTGGCCGATCATTTTAAAATTGCCTATCTCGATACCGGCGCCATGTTTCGGGCTACAGCTTGGAAGCTGGGTGAAGGTTCGTGGGATTGGGAAGAAGAGCGGATGGAGTCCTCCCTTAAGGAACTTGAGTTTACTCTTTCCGGGAGTGGCAGTAACTCGGTATTGAGCCTTAACGGTGTCCCGCTGACCGATGAAATCCGCACCGAGACAGTTGGTATGTGGGCTTCAAATGTTGCCAGGATTCCGTCTGTTCGTTCACGCCAGAAGGAAGCTCAGCGCAGCATTGGTACCACGACTTCCCTTATTGCCGAGGGTAGGGATATGGGAACAGTTATTTTTCCGCAGGCTCCTTGTAAGTTTTTTCTTGATGCAGATCTTGAGGAGCGGGCAAGAAGACGGTTTATGCAGCTGGAGGAAATGGGTAAGCCTGCTGACTTATCTGAACTGATAGAACAAATACGGGCTCGTGATGATCAGGACCGAAATAGAAAGGTCGCTCCCTTGAAACCGGCTGAAGATGCCATTCTTGTTGATACCACCAATCTGGATATCGACGGCGTTTTTAATTGTCTGGTGGAAGAAGTAAAAAAAATATACTGCTGATCCGCTTTTTAAATTAAGTATATCAGGCCGCTTGGACCAGTGTTCAGGCGGCCTGTCTTTTTTGTAACTTAAAGTGGCTTGACTTTGCATGGTCTGGCACTACCAATTATGCTTATACCTTATTCTTAAATTTGAAGCGCTACGCGCAGTTTTTTGCAATTTGATTTCGCCTCCGGCGGCCGAAGGAGCAAGCCCCTTTGGATTCCTTAGTAGGTATGAATTGATTACAGCTCAGTGGAAAGGTGTGATTGACTTGTATCGCACCATGACTTGCCTGCTGATTAAAATCAGAAGATATATATTTATGAATTGCTATCCATGCTCAGCGGATAAGACCGTTAAATTGTCCAAGGTGCTGAAAGAGATCTTCCCGGATCCTCTGGCTCCTGTTGTTGATGTATTAAATGATGAAACCGCATCCTCCTTTTACCCGGAGGACTCCACCCGGCTGGCACACATGCGCCAGGCCTGCCGTACTGCCAGAAGGGTTGTTTCCCAGATGGGGTATGATTCCAAGCTGGCAGGCAGGATCGTTACCGCAGCTCTGTTTCATGATATCGGGTATTCTGAAAAATTGAAGAATACCGGTTTTCATCCTCTGGACGGAGCGGCCTATCTGGCTCATTGCAATGCTCCTGAAGATATAATTGAAGCTGTACTCTGGCATTCGAGCACCCCTGTGGAAATTGAATCTCTGCCGGAAATTAAGAAAATTTATGACCGTTTTCCCAAACCGCAGCTTGATGGTGTTATTCATGATGCTGTCCGATATTGTGATTTCCGGACCTCTCCGATTGGTCAGTCTTACTCATTTGGTATGCGCATTGTGGAGCTTGAAGACCGTTTCGGGTCCGATTCCATCCCTCCGGGCATTGCCCGCGCTACTCTTCCCGTTGCCCGAAGAGTACAGTCTTCATACGCAAACAGCATTACCAGAAAGCACAAGGGGCCGTTGCCATGGGTTTTCTGTGACATAGACGGAACTCTTATCAGCCCCGGTAAACGGATAGACCGTCGTTCTCTGGCCGCAATTAATCGTTACACAACTGCGGGGGGGAGGTTTTCCCTTGTAACGGGAAAGCACATGATCAGTGTTCCGGAGCTGATTCACAGTGTGGGAGATCATAACCCCCATGCAGGGGTCAATGGTTCTGTAATTGTCCGCAACGGAGAGATAAAGCTCCACGGTGAAACTCTGGAGGTCTACGAGGCTCTTGAGGATGCCTTGCTGGAAGCAGGCGTAAGTTATGCTACCTATGTGACAGATGGCATCTGGAGCAGGGCAGATCTCAAGCAGGAGGAACTTGATTCGTTTACTCTTGTTGGTGAAGTCCTTCCGCAAAAGGGTGTTACTCCGGGAGATAAAGGGGTAATCAAGATCCTTACCTTTTCACATCGCAATAACCGCAGGCAGTGCGATTTTGTCCGCGCTCTTGCTGAAGAGCACGGCTTGTGCTGTGTGCGTACAGCTGAAGAGTTCCTTGAGATTGGTCCAGCTGATCATGGAAAACATTCCGCCGCCCTGCAGATGATGAAAGAAAATGACTGGCCGGACTTAAATTCCATTGCCATCGGGGACAGTGAAAATGACCTGAGCCTGTTCGGGTATATGGGATTTAGTGCTGCCGTGGCCAATGCCGCGCCGGAGGTGCTACCTTCTGCGGACCTGCATATTCCTGCATGCGAGGAGTATGGAGTTGCAAGGCTTCTGGACTCCCTTGTGGATTCGGTACAGGATGGTTGCTGGTCAATCCCGGGCAACTGGCTTGCTGAATATTAATTACGATTTGAATTTTAAAATAAAAAAGCCTCCGCTGGGTTTGCGGAGGCTTTTTTTAGATTTTTTGCTCGACTTTTTCAAAGCAGGGTATGCATAGGGTTTTACCTGCAAACCTTCTGGATCTTGATTCCATGTGTATTTCTCCACAGTCATCACAGGTCATTGATTGAAGAATTTTTGCGGGGCGGGGTAGGCTAATTTCCGGTTCGCTGACAATGAATAAGTCTTCAAGGGATGCTTCAAGATATCCTTTTTCACATTTTTCCCGGATATCGGTGCAGGCTGTTTCTTCATCTATATTTGCATTACCTTCAAAAGTAAGCCCCATAAGTCTGCTCATTTCCTTTCGTTCTTCCTTCATAAAGTCCTGATTGAGCATTACCCGGAACCCTTTGCGGTCACTGCGACGGAAAAAGGTGAATGCCATTTTACCGTAATCACGGAAGATCAGATTACCTTTACCTGCGGAACATCCGGTCAGATATTGAATTGCATCTACTCCGCACATATCGGTTTCACAGATTGCGACCAGTGAGGAATCATCATTATGACCGAGTTCCCTGAGGCAGAGTTCGGAAACCCTGATTCCTATGGCAAGACCGGGACAGTTGTGCCCATGGAAATCAACGACTCCTTCAAGCTGTTCGTTGGAGAAGATTGTATTCATTTGCAGATCCTTTATTGTGCTGGATGGACATCTTGATGTCCGTGAGGGTGTTCGTGGTCGAAGTCCGCAGAATCAGGGTCATCTAGAGGGTGGATTACAGGAATGCCTTTGCGCATTTCAATTTCAACCTCCACTCCATAGACTGCTTCAATTGTTTCAGAGGTGATGGACTCCTTTTTGCCATAGTTGTAAACAGTTCCGTTTTTTAGAAATATGAATTTATCAGCGTAACGCAGGGCGGTGTTAAGATCATGCATGGTCATAACCGCTGAAACATTGTGTCCTTTGACTACGGCTCGTACCGTACGCAGAATTTCAAGCTGGTTTTTCAAATCGAGAGAACTGGTCGGTTCATCCAAGAGCAGTACATGAGGTTCCTGAACAAGCGCCCGTGCAATACTTACTTTCTGCAGTTCCCCTCCGCTCAGGCGGTCTATATAGCGCAGTGAAAGGTGGTTCAGTGAAAGCCTTTTCAAGGCTGCGTCCACTATTTTGATATCGTTGTCCCGCACACGCCATCTTATGTGCGGCTTGCGTCCCATAAGAACGGCATCAAATACTGTGAGTCTTGCCGGTTCCACCCGTTGGGGAACGTATCCCAGTAATCTGGCAATATCATCTGACGAGAGTTTGAAAACATCACGCTCCATAACCATAACAGATCCTCTGCCCGGTTTGTGGATGGCATTCATGCACTTGAGAAGAGTTGTTTTACCGGCACCGTTAGGCCCCAGAATCGCCAGCAGTTCACCCCGGTTGACGCAGAAGTTGATGTTGTCGAGAACCGGGATATCGCCGTAGGTGAAATTTATGCCGTTAACCTTAAGACTCATTTGTTGCCCCTGATGATAAGCCAGATGAAGACCGGAGCTCCGAGAAAGGCTGTTAGTACTGAAACCGGAAGAACATTGGGAGCCATCATGATCCGGGCTGCAGTATCTGCGGCCAGAAGAAGGGCGGCTCCTGTAATGCAGGAAGCCGGCAGAAGAAAGCGATAGTCGTCTCCTATGAGTCTTCGAACCATGTGCGGGCAGACCAGACCCACAAATCCGATAATCCCCAGAAACGAGACAATCACAGCTGTAACAAGTGAAGCGAGCAGCATCCCGATCAGGCGAACCTGTTCAACTTTGACCCCAAGGCCTTTTGCCGTTTCATCACCTGCCTCGATGGCATTGAAGTTCCAGCGGTTCATAGTAAACCAGATATATGCGGCAATTGTGACTGCGCTGATGAGTCCAAGTTCAGACCAGGTGGCTCTGGCAACATCGCCGAATGTCCAGAAGACCATTGCCGCCAGTTGTACGTCATCTGCAAAGTATTGAAGAAACATGGTACCGGCTGTGAACAGGGCTCCAAGTGCCACCCCGGTCAGGACCATTACTTCAGGCGTTGCCCGGCGAAGACGCGAAATGGCTATAATTGCGAAGGTTGCCACCAGACTGAATCCGAAGGCTACGGCTGTTGTAAGATACGGTGAATTTATAGTCACAGCACCGACGTTGGAACTGGTCATGGTTCCCATGTCCAGAAGCATTACCGATATTGCAGCTCCGAATGCTGCTGCGTGGGATATACCGAGGGTGAACGGAGATCCGAGAGGATTGCGCAGTATGGCCTGCATGACCGCACCGGCAATGGACAGCCCGGCTCCCGCCGCCACAGCTGTAAGAGCCTGCGGGAGCCGTATATTCCAGATTATCAGGTCAAACCGTTTGGAAACGGTATCCCCCATAAGGGTCAACAGGGCCTGAAAAGGGGAGATGCTGACCGGACCTATGCCGACCGAGGATATCAGCACAATAACGGTCAGCAGAAGACCGCCGATGATGAAGATGGTTTTGCGTTTTATGTGAGCGGAATACTCAGCTGGAACCTGCCCGTCATTAAAATGCATGCGCTACCTCAAATCTAATCGGCTGAAGGCTTTTTCTTTAAAGGCGTTGTCCATATAGCTGAAGACAGGTTTACCTACCAGAAATGAATAGATTTCATCGGCTTTGATTTTAGGGTCTATGTCCTCGAAGTGAGCTGGATAAAGGACTTTGCCTACATAATATGCGTCTGCAATGATGGAACCGTAGTTTCTGGAGTACCAGTTGTATGGCAAAACTGTGTATATCTCACCACTTTCAATTGCACCGAGAGACCTGTAGGCGGGGTCGGTCCTGAGTTCATAGATAGCCCCTGCCTTCTCGCCAAGCTGGCAGGTGGAGATATCCACAAAAAGTATTTCCGGATTCCAGGCAACAATTTGTTCCTTGGATACATTGGCGTGCTGAAGAGGCTTTCCCTTACCCGAAGGAGGACATGCCACGTTTCTGGCATTTACAAATTGAAAAGGAGGGTAAGCCGGTTCGGTGGATTGAAAACCGTGGGGGCCTTTTTTCGCAATCCCCCCCACATAGCAGCTTTTACGTTCATTTTCCTGAACATCAGACGTCCTTGCCTTGAGGTCGCGGATCTGGGACTCCATGAAGTTGCATACTTCCTGTGCTCTTTGTTCCTTACCGATTACCTCTCCCATCAGTTGCAGTGATTTGTAGATTGTGTCCCGCTGGGAAGCAAGGCTTGAGTATGAAAGGCAGATCACCGGAATACCGGTTTTAGATTGCAATTCGTCCGGGTCATACCCCATATCCTTGTATGTTTTGAAAATTACCTGAGGCTGGGGTTCAAGGCCGAGAATAAGTTCCGGGTTGTCATGTCCCCTGAATTCTCCTATCAGCGGCAGTTTTTTGTACTGCTGGTTTGCAATGGCGTATGGACGCGCATCAAACCTGCTTTCACGGTGTTCAATGGAATCAACACCAACAACCATCTCCTGTCCCTGCAGGTAGGTAAGGTAGCGAAGGCTTCCCGGACCTGAGCAGATAACCCGTTCAACTTTTTCAGGGATTTCGACAGTGCGCCCGGCCATATCAGTTATTGTCCTGGTTTTTCCATAGGATGGAACGGCTATTGATAGCGTAAGGAGAATCAGGAGAAGTTGAGTGGACAGTTTGTTCATGTGAACCTCATATTTAATTTTATACCATTTTAGGGTGTATATATCTTGTATAATGGAATCTTTGAGGTATATGTATTTAAAAAACGTGTCAACAAACAGGCATGAAAAAGCCCGCTGCGGTTCACGCAGCGGGCTTATCTGTTCTATGCTAATATGACTCAGGTGTTTTTATTGACCAGATAGGTAGTGCAGACCACGCGCAACAGAGAAGCAAAGTTGGAGATATCTCCATGAAGACTATAAGCTTCAGTTTGAAGCGTGGAAATGAATCTTCCAGTGCTGGTCTGTTCGCTCTCAGCAAGTTCATCAAGAATATTCCAGAAGCGGCGCTCAAGCCTGATACTTGTTACTGCGCCGCTGATTCTTACCGAGCGGGTTACCTGCTCATATTCCGAAGGCGGGGTGGAAGAATAGATTTCGCACATGGGAATTCCTCTTCAAATCTATTTATTCCCGCCTTGCCTTAATGCTTAACAGACTGAAAAACTAGCCAATCAGGTCTACCAGCAGACGCAGCCATTTTGGGTGCGCAGGCCATGCGGGAGCGGTTACAAGATTGCCGTCACAAATTGCATCATCAAGGCCGATTTCTACGTACTCACCACCTGCGAGGCGAACTTCCGGGGAGCAGGCCGGATATGCAGAAACTTTTTTGCCTTCAAGAGCACCGGCAGCTGCGAGCAGCTGAGGACCATGGCAGATTGCAGCAATAGGGCGGTCGGAAAAATCACGAACAATGTCGAGAACCTTTTCGTTGAGACGAAGGTACTCGGGAGCACGGCCGCCGGGAACGACAAGAGCAGCATAATCTGCGGTATTCACACTGTCAAAGTCGGCATTGAGTGTGAAGTTGTGTCCGGGACGTTCAAGATAGGTCTGCTGTGTTTCAAAGTCATGCACGGCGGTAGCAACCTGTTCTCCCGCTTTTTTATCCGGGCAGATGGCATCTACTTCGTAACCCATGGCCTGAAGTGCCTGAAAGGGAACCATAACCTCGTAGTCTTCTACAAAGTCACCGACGATCATGAGAATTTTTTTAGTCATAGTCTTGTCTCCTTGTTTGTGTTCATTTTGATTCTATATATCCATAAGTAGGATGACAGTGGTAATATCCGGGTACTACAAGGGATCAAAAGCAAAGTTAAAGCCCCTGGAAATTATATTTGCCAGGGGCTTTTTTGTTTTTCTGTCGGAATCAACTAACCGGCAGCAGGTTCGGTAAAAACACGGGTACTCAGTTCTTTGTCCAGAATGAACATGCCGTTACCTTCTCCATTGAGGAGTCTGAGTTTGTTCAGGACAGCGTTCACGTTGTCTTCCTCTTCCACCTGTTCGGTAACAAACCATTGGAGGAAGATATTGGTAGCGTGGTCTCTTTCCTGAATAGCAAGGTCAACCAGACCGTTAACCAGAGAGGTTACTTTCTGCTCGTGTTCAAGCACTGCTTCAATGCAATCCAGAGGAGATTTCCATTCTGTTTCAGGTGCATCGATGGAAGCAAGAGTTACACGGCCGCCGCGTTCGTTGATGTAATCATAGAACTTCATGGCGTGGAATTGCTCTTCCTTGGCTTGTACCCGCATCCAGTTGGCAAAGCCGTCCAGTCCGATATCGCTGAAGTAAGCAGACATGGAAAGGTAGAGGTATGCGGAATAGAGCTCGGCATTGAGCTGTTCATTAAGGGCTTTTTCAAGAACTTTGTTGGACATTTTAAATGATCTCCGTGGGTTTTAGTAGCCCAGATCCTCATCAGTTATCTTGGTTGCAAATACCTTATGCATCCAGAACTGGTAACCGATGACGATGGGCACCATGATCAGTGCAACGGTCAGCATGATCTTCAGGGTCAGCTGGCTTGATGCTGCATTGTGAATAGTGATGGAGTATGCCGGGTTAAGGCTGGAGGGCAGCAGTGCCGGGAACAGTCCGATCACACCGAACATGGTGGTCGAAACGATAAGCACAGCAGAGCATGCCCATGCTTTCCACCATGTTGCAGCAGCGATAAGAGTGCGGACCTTGACGAGTGCAAAGACCGGAACCAGAATGATCAGCAACAGCAGCGGATTCGCCAGAAAGTTGCTAAGCAACTTGGTGTATACAGCAGTCAGAGCCAGGAAGGCAACATAAACAGCTACCAGAAGCGGCCAGATGGTCGCAGCGAGGGCTCCGGAGCGTGCATTGAGATCTCCTGTGGTGCGCACAGCAAGCCAGAGACAGCCGTGCTGAGCAAAAAGCAGCACAAAGAGTACTCCGCCGGCAAGACCGTAGGGATTGAGCAGGGTCAGCAGATTGCCCTGGAAAACGCCGTTTTCGTCGATGGGGATGCCCATGAAGATATTGGCGAATGCAACACCAAGGAGCAGGCCGGGCAGGAAGCTGCCCAGAACCATAAGCTTATCCCAGAGATTGCGGGCCCATGTGCTTTCTACCAGCCCACGGAATTCAAAAGCTACTCCGCGAATGATCAATGCGATCAGAAGCAGCATAAGAGCGGTATAAAGACCGCTGAACATTACAGCGTATGCTTTGGGGAATGCAGCAAAGGTAACACCACCGGCAGTGATGAGCCATACTTCGTTGCCGTCCCAGAAGGGCCCCATTGATTTATAAATTGTTTGTCTGTCTTTCTCGTCTTTGGCAAGAAAGGGCATAACGGAACCAAGGCCGAGATCATACCCGTCGAGCATGAAGTAAATGGCCCAGAGCAGACCCCAGAGTAAGAACCAAATTGATTCAAGCATCATAATCTCCTTGTCTTACAGGCTCTTAAGCCTTTACAGGTTCAGGACCCTTACGGGCGAATTTAGCCAGAAGGAAGAGTTCCGCGGCGCCCAGCAGGGTGTAAAGGGTGGTCAGGGCGATGAAGGAGAATGCCACCTGACTTGTGGCAATCGGTGAGACTGCGTCAGATGTCTTCATCATGCCATAAACAATCCATGGCTGGCGACCAACTTCAGCTACAGCCCAGCCGGCCCACATGCAGATGTAGGGCAGAGGGATGGAGAAAAGCATAATACGCAGGTAAAGCTTGTTTTCGGTGAGCTTTTTGCGGTTCATCCAACCCCAGAGACAGAGCAGGGGAAAGAGGGTGCCGAGTCCGACCATTACGCGGAAGGAAAGGAAGGTAAGAGTCACGGGAGGACGATCTTCCTTGGGCCATTCCTTGAGACCTTTCACCGGAGCATCAAAGCTGTTGAATGCGAGGAAGCTCAGGCCGCCGGGAATGCCCAGAAATTCAACCTTGTTGGTTTCATTCTTTTCATCCGGCATCGCGAGGAGGTACATGGGAGCTCCGTCTTCAGCGGTATCCCAGAGAGCTTCCATTGCTGCCAGCTTTGCAGGCTGCTTTACGGCAACTGTCTGTGCGTGATTGTGACCCTGGGCGGCGACGAGTACTGAGAAAATCAGGGCTGTAAACATACCCATCTTGAACGATTTGCTGAAGAATTCGACTTCGTTCTTTTTAAGCAGGTGGTATGCGCTGATACCCATGACGAAGAATCCGGCCACTACGAAGGCACCGAAGGCGTTGTGCAAAAACTGTCCCCATGCAAAGGGGTTGGTGAGTACTTCAGTGAAGCTTTCAAGTTCTGCACGGCCGTTTCGCATCACGTAACCTACAGGGTTCTGCATCCAGCCGTTGGCGAGGATGATCCAGATTGCAGAAATATTAGAAGCGATAGCAACAATCCAGATTGATACAGCATGCATTTTCGGTGAAAGTTTTTTCCAGCCGAAGATCCATGCTGCCAGGAATGTTGATTCAAGAAAGAATGCCACTGTGGCTTCTACTGCCAGCAGCGACCCGAAAATGTCGCCGACGTATTCGGAATAACGGGACCAGTTGGTACCGAACTGGAATTCCAGCGTGATACCGGTCACTACTCCGAGAACAAAGTTGATGACGAACAGCTTTCCCCAAAATTTGGTCATGCGCAGATAAATATCTTTTTTAGTGCGCACATACATGGTTTCCATGATGGCAACCAGTATGGAAAGCCCCAGTGTGAGCGGTACGAAAATGAAGTGGAACATAGTTGCCATGGCAAATTGCAGCCTTGACAGCATAAGAACATCCATCATTCCTCTCCTTGTTCAATAGTTTTGGTTAATCCCCTGAAATTCTGTCCAGAGCTTCCTGAGCCAGCCTTCCCACTGTAACTGATTGCAGTGTACAGTCTTTGTAAATGTCAATAATAGTATCATTATCCTGCAAAGCTTCAAGTGCTTTGACGGATTCTGCTGATTTTAATCCTCCCAGCGCCCAGCAGGCGGTTCCTGCGATCACCGGGTCAGGATATTTTAGAAACCGGATCAAATCCGCTTCGGCAGGAGCTGCAACGTGCGGCCTGTCCTGTGCAAGGCGGGCAACACCCCATACGGCTCCGCGAAGAAGAACCGGAAATTCCAGATAGTTTTCAGGACCTTTCTCGTCTTCATGGCTGTAGCTGAGCAGGATACGTCCATACTCATCGGCCATGAGTCTGTTTACAGCGGTAATTTCTCCCATGGCCTCGGGAACACCCCAGGCACATCCCCCGGATTCCTCAT
Source organism: Maridesulfovibrio sp. (assembly GCA_963676495.2). GTDB lineage: Bacteria > Desulfobacterota > Desulfovibrionia > Desulfovibrionales > Desulfovibrionaceae > Maridesulfovibrio. The sequence continues at coordinate 2,153,796 of CAXXRF010000003.1, forward strand.
TGAGCATCCACATGATCCTGCGCATGACAACTCTTGCTTTTGGAGCGTCCTCATCTGCCATGCGGGAAACAACCTTCCCAAAGCAGGTTATGCCATGCCAGCGAACAAGAACTGTCGGTGCGCAAAGTGAAGCGAAAAGGGGTGAGATGAGATCCTGCATGGAGTATTCATCCATGAGCTCATCAAAACCCTGCTCCCAGTCTTCATCTGCTAGGACTTCCATTACCTTTTTTTTGATCTTACGTCCGACTGCCATAAGCCAGAACCTCCCTGATCGTATGAAGAGAATTACTGCACTTCATAAAAGAAACTATTATCAATAATAGATAAATACTTTCTGATTGTTAAACATTGTCGACAGCTTAGCACAACAATATTATAAAAGTGAATTACTTTTGAGCAGTATCTGCAAATAAATTTCAGGCTGGCAGTGGAGAGTAAGGTTGCGGGTGAGCAGGGTGCCCACCCGCAAAATGATTATTTGCCGGTTTTCTCTTTGATAGCGGCGGCAATTGCCACACCGAGCTGAAAACACTCTTTGAGAGTGTCGTGGTCGGGGCGGTTTTTGGCTTTAACTTTGGGCTCAATGATTTCCATGTTCATGTTTTCCAGCCATTCGGTAAGGATGTTGACACACTCACCGGACCAGCCGAAAGAACCTACAGCAGCACCGATTTTACCTGCAGGGCGCAGACCCTTGATGTAGGTCAGGGTATCGGCCATGCCGGGCAGGATGCCGTTGTTGTGGGTGGGAGAGCCGATAACTACAGCTGCTGCGTCGAATACTTCGCTCATAACATCGCTGTGGTGGTTTGCCTTAACAGACATGACTTTTACAGAGATGCCTTCGGAAGCGAGACCGGATGCAACTGCATTGATCATGCGCTCAGTGGATTTCCACATGGTGTCATAGAAAAGAACGGCCTTGTTTTTGGGAGTCTGCTTGGCATACTCGGCATATTTTTCAAGGGCAAAAGTGCAGTCATCGCCACGGAACATGAGGCCATGGTCGGGGCAGATGGTGTCCAGCTCAAGATTGAGGCCTGCAAAGGTTTCCAGAGTTTTGAGAACTTTGGGAGCGTAGGGGGTGATGATGTTTGCAAAGTACTGCTGCATGTAGTCAGCAACCATTTCCTTGCTCATTTCATCCACATAGCGCTCGCTGGAAGCAATGTTCTGTCCGAATGCATCACTGGTGAAGAGCATTTTCTCTTCAGGGATGTAGGTGAACATGTTGTCCGGCCAGTGCAGCATTCTGGTTTCGTAAAAACGAAGAGTACGTTTACCGATGGAAACTTCTTCACCGGGTTTGATGATGTGCAGGGGCCAGTCTTTGCAGTCAAAGAAGGTATTGAGTGCCTTGCCGCCCATTGGGGAAACGAAAATTTTCTCGGGCTTGCAGAGCTCTACCATTTTATCGAGGCAGCCGGCGTGGTCGGGTTCGAGGTGGTTTACGACGATGTAGTCGATTTCTTCAGGCTTGGTAAGATGTGCCAGAGCGCAGACTAGCTGGCTTTCAAAACCGCTGGAAACAGTGTCGATCAGAACTTTCTTTTCGTCTTCAATGTAGAAGGAGTTGTAAGTGGTGCCTTTGGCAGAAAGAGCGTAGCCGTGGAAGTTGCGGCAGTTCCAGTCAATTACGCCGAGCCAGTGCACGCCTTTTTTAATTTCAACGGGTCTCATTTTAATGTGTCCAATATTATTTTTTGTGTTTTAGGGGCACGAAAGCCGGGAATTGACCCGGCTTTCGTTTATTATCATCAAGTTCGAGCGTTTAATCTTCAGGCTCGAAATCATCTTTTCCTGCACCGCAGACCGGGCATTCCCAGTCATCAGGCAGGTCTTCAAATTTTGTGCCGGGTGCAATGCCGCCATCAGGATCGCCTTCGGCGGGATCATAAACCCAGCCGCAAAGAGTGCAAACGTATTTCATTTTAATTACTCCGTAATAAATATAATTTAACCTAAGGATTTGAATGCTTTTTTGCTGGCTCCGCAGACTGGACATTTCCAGTCTTCAGGAAGTTCAGCAAATGATGTTCCCTTAGGAATCTTACCTTTTCTGTCACCCTTGTCAGGGTTGTAGATGTACCCGCAGTTATTAACCTGACACTGGTACATATCTTTAGGTTCAACCATTTACTTTCCTGCTGTGTTGCTTATGCCTTCCAGAGGCCGTGCAGGTTACAGTATGCGCGTGCAACAACAGGCTCGGTGCTCTGTTTGCAGCAGCAGAATTTTGCTTCAGGAGCTTCACCGGGTTTGAGCTGTTTGATCATGCGTGCATTGCCGCAGGAAAGTTCAATCCATTCAATCCAGTGTTTTTCTTCCATGGGATGAGCAACTTCGCCGACTTTAACAATATAACCGTCGTCAGTCTTTTCGATGACAGGAACGTGTTTTTCTTTAGCAGCGTCTACAGTATTCTCAGCGAGGAGCTTCATGGGGCTTCCACAACAGACCAGTTCACCGGCTCCGCCATGGAGTACCATGGTGATATTACCACAAGCATCACATTTATAAACTTCGTACAGTTCAGCCATTTTGACCTCCGAGAGGAGTTAAGGTTTACTACCAGTTCTCACATACCAGTTGAAAATGAGCCTGAGCATGGGCACAGGCAGGACACTTCTCAGGAGCTGCCTCACCCTCGTGGATGTATGCACAGTTCTGACACTGCCATATCACAGGAGTGTCCTTCTTGAAAACCTTTCCGTCTTCGATATTCTTAGCCAGGGCTAGGTAGCGTTTTTCGTGAAATTCTTCAGCAACTGCAATGGATCTGAAAATGGCAGCGATAGCTTTGAAGCCTTCTTCTTCAGCTATTTTTGCAAAATCAGGATACATTTCTTCCCATTCATGTCTCTCACCGCCAGCAGCTTCCTTGAGGTTTTCAACAGTGGTGCCGATAACACCTGCAGGGAAGGATGCGGATATCTCCAGTTCGCCGCCTTCGAGGAGCTTGAAGAGTCTTTTGGCGTGTTCTTTTTCCTGATTAGCGGTTTCTTCAAAAATTTTGGAGACCTGAACAAAGCCTTCTTTTTTGGCTTGGGATGCAAAATAGGTGTAGCGGTTGCGGGCTTGAGATTCTCCGGCAAACGCAGTCAGGATGTTTTTTTCCGTGCGGGTTCCTTTCAATTCAGCCATGGTGTTTACTCCTTAAAACAATTCATATTGTCTTATTTAAAATAGATTCTCAGTAAGTGGTGCTGCAAAAATATCAGTTTGCCGCGTCAATGTCAGTCTCTTTTATAAAAAAATAATCCCCCCGTTACCGGGGGATTATCGTAAACAACAGGAAATCTGGAGTCCCTTTGAGTCTAATGACTGGCAGAACAGCAGTCAGGGCAAAGCCCGAAATACTCTATTGAGCATCCCTGAACCTGATAGCCTCTGGATTGAAATTCATCCAGAACAGGAGCTTCTATATGCTGTTTGACATCATCTACTCTTCCGCACTGCATGCAGCGTATGTGCGGGTGCGGGGATGCTGTTCCGTCAAATCTGTTCTTTCCACCGGTTTCAATCTTGAGAATTACACCGTTTGCTGCAAGCAGCTCAAGGTTTCGGTATACGGTTCCAAGACTGATGTTTGAGATGCGTTTTCGCACCAGTTCATAAAGTTCATCTGCCGTGGGATGGCAGGTCAGTCCTTTGAGCTCCTCTAGAATGAGCTCCCTCTGTTTGGATCTTCTCTGTCCTACTTTCATAATGATGACCTCACGGCATAACAATTAGTAATGGTTCTCGTTTATGTCAAGAAAATAGTAAAAAAATGATTCTAAAAAGTCCTTGTCAATTAACTTAAGGGCACGGAAATCCTGAATTGGGGAGTCATAAAAGCCTCGTTGGGGCCTTGCAGTTCAATGGATTTCAAGCTATCACCGAAATAATTAGATTAATTAAATCTACGGAGATATTTTGCCCAGTCTTAAAGCCTTGATACTTCACCCGGACTCAGAGGTCCGCGCCGGAATACGCAGTAAACTGAGCGGTTCTAAAGTCGTGCGTATCCTTGGCGAAACTGTAGAAGCGGATGAAGCTCTCGAATTGCACAAGGCTGTCGGATACGGGATAATTTTCCTCAGCCTTGATCTGGAAAATGATAACAGCGGAATTGAGCTGGCTCAAGCCCTAGGAGTAAGTAAACACAAACCGGGGCTTATTTTTATAGCTGAAGATGAAACAAAGGCATATCAGGCCTTTGAACTTGGCGCTGTGGATTACCTTATCTGGCCTCCTGATGAAAAGCGCATGGCTAAAACTCTTGAGCGAATCGCCCGTTTTAAAAGTCATTTCAGGGAAATTCCTGAACCGTCCGACTGGAAGGAGTCCGGCACAGGGGTCGAAACCGGAGAGGAGACTTTGCAGCTTGCTCTGGGAGAAGATGAGCAGGACAGATTTCTTTCCGCCCTCAAAAACGCCTGGGACTTTTCACAGGCACGGCAGCCTGAGATAGAAAAACTTCCTGTGAACCAGGATGGACGGATGATTCTCATTCCTTACACTCAAATTATTTTTGTGGAGGCTTATGAAGACTACTCCTACGTTCACACTGCAAATCAAAAATTTCTCACTTCCCATAGATTAAAGAACCTAGAAGAGCGACTTGAGCCGCACCGTTTTTTTCGCGTTCACCGCAAATATCTGGTAAATCTGGAAATGGTAACAGAGATAGCAAGTCTCCCGGGCAGCAATTTCATGCTCAGGACTGCCGGGCGTACCCGAATAGAGTTGCCAATCAGCAGACGGCGTATCAGCAAGCTTAAGCAGATTCTGGGGATGTAGTATGCCGCTTACCGATTTCAAATCACCGTTTGCCGAGAATGAAGTGCACAGGACATGCATGAGAGATATAGGTAATCATGGAAAGTCCGCAGTAATGATGGACAGCATAAATAGAGCAGAGGTTTGCTTGGTCGATTTTAATAATGGAGGGCTCCGTGGATCATAAGGAAACACTGGACAGCCTGTTGCACGAAGAAAGAGTTTTCCGCCCCTTGCCTCAGATGATGATTGAGGCGGGCGTGAATCCTCAGGACCTGCGCGCTGCGCGGGAACTGGCGGATATCGACCTGTGCGCCTATTGGGAAGAAGCCGCCGAGGAACTTGACTGGTTCACCAAGTGGGAGAAGGTTTGCGATGCTTCAGATGCACCCAACTTCAAGTGGTTTACCGGGGCTCGCTGTAATATTGTTTACAATGCTTTGGACCGCCATATTGAAAGTGTTAACAAAAACCGTCTGGCTCTTATATGGGAAGGTGAGGCCGGGGATTCCCGCCAGTTTACATATTATGAGCTGTACAGGGCTGTTAACCGTTTTGCCAATGGCCTGAAAAGACTGGGCGTAACAAAAGGGGACCGAGTTGTTCTCTATATGCCTCAGCTTCCGGAAACGGTCATCGCAATGTTGGCCTGTGCCCGTATAGGGGCAGTTCATTCACTGGTCTTTTCCGGCTTCTCCGCTCGTTTGCTTCGGGAGAGACTTTGCGAGGTCAGCCCGCGTGTGGTTGTTACTGCTGACGGTTTTTACCGAAACGGGCAGGTTATCCGCCTGAAGGAGGAAGTGGACCGTGCTCTGCTTGGAACTCCGGAAGGAGTCCCGGAATCGGTTGTGGTTGTCCATCGAGCCAATGTCGAGGTGGATATGGATTCCGCCCGCGACTACTGGTACGCGGACCTTGTTCGGCATGAACGGCCTCACGCACCGGCAGAAATAATGGCTGCTGAGGATCCTTTATTTATCCTGCATACCTCCGGAACCAGTGGTAAACCCAAGGGAATGATTCATTCTCACGGCGGCTACATGGTCGGGGTTCATCGTACTTTTAAATGGGTTTTCGATCTCAGGCCCACTGATATTTTCTGGTGCTCTGCTGATCCGGGCTGGATTACCGGACACAGCTATCTGGTTTACGGGCCTTTGCTGGCTGGGACCACAACTGTTATGTATGAGGGGTATTCCCTTTATCCTCAGGCAGATAGGGTCTGGAATATTATTTCGAAGTACGGGGTTACAATTTTTTATACCTCACCGACTCAGATACGAACCCTGATGCGATTCGGGCACGGCTATCCAGAGCAGCATGATCTTTCCACACTGCGTATTCTCGGAGCTGTGGGGGAACCCTTCAACCCTGAAGCATGGTTATGGATGTATGAGAATATCGGCAAGGGGCAGTGCCCAGTGCTTGATACCTGGTGGCAGACCGAAACCGGGATGATCATGATCAGTCCTATGCCTGTTTCGGTGCTTAAGCCCGGCTCAGTAACCCGGCCGCTTCCGGGAATTGATGCAGACGTTGTGGACAGTGACGGAAATTCTGTTGCCGAAGGCAAGGGAGGATTTCTCGTAATTAAAAAGCCATGGCCTGCAATGTTCAGTGATGTGCTTGGTGATCGTGATGCGGTCATGGATCATTACTGGAAAAGAATCCCGGGCATGTTTTTCGCCGGAGATGTGGCCCGTAAGGATGAGGACGGCTATTTCTGGATTCAGGGGCGCGCTGATGATGTTCTGAACATTTCAGGGCACCGCATTGGCACTGCTGAAGTGGAAAGTGCTTTGACCAGTCATCCCCATGTTGCTGAGGCGGTGGTGGTCGGTGTTGCTGACAAGATCAAGGGACAGGTTGCAAAAGGGTATGTAACCCTTAACCATGGTGTTGATCGAACCGATGATCTGCATCGTGAACTCAAAGAACATATCCGCAGGGAACTTGGCCCTATTGTTATTGTTCGGACTATAGAATTCTGTGATGAACTGCCGAAAACTTCCAGTGGCAAGATTTTGCGGACTGCCTTGAAATAGCTTTTATTATAATGAATGGAAAAGCCCCCTGGGTAATTACCCAGGGGGCTTAATCTTTTGTAATATCCTTAACCACCGGAACAAGTACTGCATAAATGGAGCATGGAATATGACGGTCTCGGCTGCTGTTTTACTTGATATGACATCTCCATTTCAAGTTTTTCACAGAAGAGTAGCTCTCGGGGTATTCCGTCAATTTTTTCAGCCGTCCTTGAATATGATCGGGAAGTATTCCCCAAAGCGGTTGCTGCACCTTATTGATCTGCAGCATGGACTTTTTAATCTGTCTGTCCCATTTGTCACCGAACACATCAATATCATCAAGCCTGAGCTCTCCTCTGCAGCAGTCACATCCGCAATGTATTTTGTATGGTTCCTGAATATTTAGCAGCCCGTATTCCGTGGTGACCTGCTCTCCGGGCAGGATATCCTTTATGGCTATCTCAAGTCCATAGTCGGTCAGCATTGTATTGCAGCAGCAGCTGTGGTTCATGAAACGGGCATGATCCCAGCTGAGCACCAGATTTCCGGCGCAATCATGGTATACATACGTTTCGATGGATTCCCGGATGATAGTCGGAAGGGATTGAAAATCCTCTGGCGAGAAGCAGGTGTCACATTCATCACGCACTACCACAATGGTGCCTCTGGGAATATGACAGGTTGCAAATACCCCGTTGCCGATAACGGCTGAAACGTTTCTGACTTGGGTTTCGGGATGGATCATTTGCTGCTCCTTAATATACGTAACGGATCTGCATCCGTTCAGCTTCTATTCTATTATAAATGGATCGCATTATACTTTCGTATAGTTCGTCGCCAAGAAGTTGATCTTCCACCCCGTAATCGATGTTGGGGTTGTCGTTGACTTCAATAATGTATGCCTTTCCGTCTATTTCCTTCAGGTCTACTCCGTAGAGTCCATTTCCAATCTGTGCCGATGCAGTGCAGGCAGCCTTAAGGATGCCTGCAGGAACCATATCTACGGGAACGGTTTCATGGCGCCCGCTGAAACCTTCCGAATCTTCAGAGTTCCAGTTGTAGATCTGCCAGTGATTGTTTGCCATGTAATATTTGCAGGCAAACAAAGGCTTTTTGTCCAGTATCCCTATCCGCCAGTCATAATCGGAAATGAGAAATTCCTGAGCAATTACCAGAGAGGTTTTCTTGAACATATCTGAAAGACGTTCCTGAAGTTCTTCAAGGGTTCTCACCTGAAAGACTCCCTGAGAAAAGGAGCTTTCAGGAAGTTTGAGGACAAGTGGAAGGGGAAGAGTCTTCAGATATTCAGTCTCACTGTTCTTTTTGGTAAGCAGCCATCCCCGCGCCTGATTTACTCCTGCACTGGCAAGCCGCTCATGAAGGTATACTTTGTTTGAGCAAAGCATGATCGACCACGGATCATCGATTACAACCAGTCCTTCAGTATAGGCGTGCCGGGAAATCTCATACGTATGGTCTTCTATTGCAGTTGTTTCACGAATAAACAAAGCATCAAATTCGCAAATGCGCCGTTTGTCCGCCTTTGTGATGAACTCAACATAGAAGCCTGTCTTTTCCGCAGCCTTGCGGAATCTGGCCAGAGCCTCAGGGCATGATGGAGGTGTTTTTTCCTCTTTGTTCACCAGTATTGCAAGATCATATTTAAAATGTTTGAGCCTTGGCCGAATGTAGCGTTTTTTAGCGCAGTAGCATTTGAGAGCATGCTTAAGCAGCTCCGGGTGTTCAGCGAGAATATTCTTGATGGTCAGAATCTTGATTTTCGTGATCTTCCAGCCGTGACTTCGCGTCATTCTGAGCGTGAAGAAAGGAATTGAGAAGAGTGAAAACAGTTTATGAGCCAGTTCTGTATAACGGGATGCAGCTGTCTGTCCCAGTACCACCGTAAGTTCGAAATGATCATCCCCTGCTGGAAGTTTTGTCTCGAGATAGTCGCTGATTTCATCAAGCAGGCTTTGAGCCACAACAGGGGTGGACGCATCTTTCATGTTCATGACTGAAGGCGTGACAAGATGGTTCCGTGCCGAGGCCAGAAGAGAGACGTAGTATCCAAGGGAGTGCGTCTTATGCGAGTTGCACAAGTTGAGCACCTGGAAGCGGCTTGAGCGAGCGTAGTTAGGATCGGAAAGATAATCTGCTGCTGAGCAGAAGTTGATCTCCGGAGTCCATTCTCCAATCTGGCGAGCATCATCAACAACGATAACAATCCTTTCCTGACTGTTGCCGTGCTTTGAAAGTGATTTGATCATCCTTATGGCCGGTTCAGAGGGGCCGTAATAGTCTGTTAGGGTTTTGGACGGCTCAAAGCCAAGTTTTCGATACCATTCTACCAGTTTGGTGTTGTTTATATCTGCTTCAAGAGAGATCCGTTCATAGCCGTGGTTGGAGGCGAAGCTGGTGATGTAGCGCATGAGTGCCTCGCCGAGCCCCATGGTTCTGAATTGTTTTCCAATTGCTATGGAATACAGTCTGAGTGATCGTTTATAAAGAAACACCACAGCAGCTCCCATAGCAACTGAGTTATTGTTATCTGCTTTCTCGCTTTCTATTATGAGAACCAGCTGGCTTGGACTGACCAGACTATGGTGCAGGCTTTTCTTGGAGCTGCGCCACCCGGCAGTGAAACTGTCATTTTCGAGATTATCCAGATAGTTAAGATCGGATACTTCCGCTTTCCGGATTATGAAATTGGGTTGTTCCGAGGGATCTGTTTTGCAGATGAGACTCATGGGTATGCCTCCTGGGTGGTATCGTCCTTAACGATACAGAAAAGAAAGATAAAATAATCCAATATACCCAACAAAGGGACCGGTAAATATAAAATTGTAAAAATAAAGGTCTTTATTGCAGGTGTTTAGCTTAAAGGTTCTGTTGAAATTATGATGAGATTAAAAGGATGTTGAAAACAGTCCTGCTTTTAGCAGGAGAAGCAAAAAAAAGTCCCTGTGAACTTTCTTGTTCACAGGGACTTTGGGGAGTTGTCTGATACTTATATTTAAGCTTCTAGCGGGCAATCATTGCACGCAGGATATCAGCGCAGGTTTCGGTCTGGTGGGCCATTTCGTCAAGGCAGTCTACGAAGTGCATGAGCTGGTAGATGTCTTTGAAGTCCATATCCGAGTTGTAGATACGGCTAACGAGGTCCTTGCGGAGTATCATGGTGCGTGCATAGTGTTTGCGCACTTTGCGGAATTTGTTTTTGGTACCTTCACGGTCGATGGATTTGCCGTCGATAAGGGAAATGGTTGCCTTGAGTGCCGGTCCCAGACTGGTAGTGGTGTCATTTACCTCGGAGAGCAGCAGAATGAGGTCCTTCTGGTACTCGGAAGGAATTGATACCTTGCGCATTGCCAGCCAGTGCAGGGCTTCCTGAGCTTTGTCCAGAACGTTGTCCTGGCTGCGGGTGTAGTTGAAGAACAGCACTTTATCCACAGACATGAACATGGAGTGAGGCAGATGGTTGCGGATAGAGCGTTTGATTTTGTCAGCCTGAGCTTCAACTGTGTCAATCTGCTCGATGAGTTCATCGAATTCCTTGCAGGTGTTATTGCCTGCAACATAGCACTCTACAGAATCATTGATTACGTGAATGCATTCTGCAATTTTGTTGTAGTGCTTAACCAGCCCGTCCATGGGGTTCTTGTTGACGATAAGGCCTAAGAAAGGAAGACGAAAGTGCATATTAATCTCCTTGTTTTATCTAAATGAAAGCCCATTTTAACAGGCTGAATATTGTTATGCTTGTGATTGCTGCAATGGGAACAGTAAGTACCCAGTAAAGCACAATTCGGCCGAGGATTTTGAAGTTTACTGCAGAGAAACCGCGGGCCAGTCCAACTCCGACAACAGCACCTACTGCAGCATGGGTTGAGGATACCGGCAGGCCAAGGTTGGATGCGGTGAGTACAGTGGAAGCTGCGCCGAAGTCAACAGCAAAACCACGTGTGTTGGTTAAAACAGTGATTTTTTCTCCAACAGTGCCCATTACCTTGTGTCCCATAAGTGCAATACCTATTGCAATACCGAACCCTCCCATAACCAGCAAGCCCAAAGGAACATCCGCTTTGGCTAGCAGTACGTGCTCTTTGGAGATCAGGTAGATGGCTGCAACTGGTCCGATGGCATTTGCAACATCGTTGGCTCCCTGAGACAGGGCAACATAACAGGATGTGCCGACCTGCAGCCGACGGAAAGTCGATTCTACGGCTTCCGCGCCTTCTTCCGGATCACCAACAAGCTTGTTTACTGCAAGGCGTCCTGCAAACCAGACCAGTGCAGCAATTCCGACGCCTAAGGCCAGAGATCCTAAAAACGGAAGCTTCAGTCCTTTTCCTACCGGAGTCTTGTAAAGAAATGACAGGGCAATCAGCAAAACGGTAAGGCCCATCCAGATGGGAGCCCATTTTTTTGCCTGATTGATAAAGTCTTTTTTAAACAGGATCGTTTTTCTTATGTGAGTGAAGATGGCGTAAGCGATTGTTGCGGCGAAGAAAGGTGAAATGATCCATGACATGACAATGCCGACCATTTTTACCCAGTTAACAACATCCGGCCCGCCAGCAACAAGCCCGAAGCCGAGAATACTGCCCACAATAGAATGAGTGGACGAAACCGGAAGAGCCGTAAATGTCGAAACCAAAACCCATAGCCCCGCAGCTAGGAGGGAAGAGAACATGCCGATCATTATTATTTTGGGATCAGCTATAGCTGCTGGGTTGATGATGCCTTTACTTACTGTTGCAGTTACCTGGGATCCGAGGAAAACAGCACCAACAAAGTTGAGAGTTCCTGCAATGATCACAGCCTGCTTGATGGTGATTGCCTTGGCGCCGACAGCCGAAGCCATGGAGTTGGCCACGTCGTTTGCGCCCAGGTTGAATGCCATCATGAACCCTGCAAACAGGGACATGTAAAAAAACAGATCATAGATATCCATGAGAGATAATCCCCTTATTGAGAACCAAATTATGATTCAAAGCCTTTCAGGCTTTCCGTAACCGGAAGCTTCACACAGAATGAAGAGCCGGTCCCTGCTTTGGCGTCAACCGGGCTTTCCACCCAGATGTCGCCGTTAAAGTTTCGTACTAGACTGCGGCAAAGAGCAAGTCCCAGCCCGGAACTACCGCTTCCCACAGCATTTTCATCCAGTTTGAAAAATCTTTCGAAAATTTTTTCTTTATCTGCCGGAGCAATGCCGGGACCTTCATCAATAACCCTGCTGATGACAAAACCGTTATCTATATCAGCTTCAATTCTGATCAGGCTGCTTTCCGGAGCGTATTTGATTCCGTTTTCAAGCAGATTATCGAAAATCTGTACCAGCCCTTCATCAGTCCCGCACACCTTTACATCTGGAATCTTACCCCGTTCAATGCGGATGCCCCGCTTATTTGCAACCGGGGTAAGGTTCATAATGCTGTGATCAATGCACCCCGGCAGGTCAGTTGGTTCAGTGCGCAGCTTTTTACCGGAATATTCACTTCTGGTCAGCGCGAACATGCTGGTAATGACTTTGGACATGTGATTGGCATTGTCCAGAATTGTACCCAAAAATTTGGCTAGGATCTTCCGGTCTTCCGGAGGATTATCAATGAGAGTTTCCGAGTAGCCTTTAATACTTGTCAGCGGGGTACGCAACTGATGGGAGGCATTGGAAACAAAGTCCCTCAGTATCCTTTCTATGCGGCGAACTTCGCTGATATCATGGAAAACGAGGATAAGCTTACGCCTGCCCTTGTAGTCGTTGTAGGAACAGGCAGTAACGTTCATGGACCTGCCGTCCGGGAGATCAATAATGAGGGAGTCGGTGTCAGCATTGTTTTCAGGATTTAGAATCTTGTCCACGGTGTCCTGAATTTCATGACGGGTCAGTACTTCAAGCGGCATCCTGCCGATCACATCTCGTGTCTGCGGTGCAATTTCGAGCATTGATTGGTTGACGGATTCAATTTTACCTTTCGGATCCAGAACCATGATGCCTTCAGTCATATTTTCAAACATTGCATCAAGCTGGTTCTTCTGGTCTTCGATAATGCGGATATGTCCCTGAATCTTGCGGGCCATTGTATTGATGGAATCGGCCATCATCTGGAATTCTCCGCCGGGGATTACGCGAATGCGTTTGTTGTAATCTCCTTCCCCAATGGCTTGAGCAGTGTCCGAAACCTCTTTGATCGCGGCACTGGTTCTTGATCCGATGAATTTTAGGCTGAGAGCTGCACCTGCGGCAATAAAGAAAAGAAGTATGGCAAAGTGCAGTTTAATTCGGTCAAGCCTTTCTCCTATAACAGAATAAGGCATTGCAACACGGATGAATTCTCCGTTGCCATCAAGACTTTGTGCAACGTAGAGCATGCGGGTTTTAAGTGTGGCGCTGAAGCGGATGTTCTTGCCTGTTCCAGAAGCCTCGGCGGCAATTACTTCAGGACGGTTGGAGTGGTCATCAAGTTTGGGAAGGCGGGCCGGTTCAACATTGGAATCTGCCAGAACCCTGCCTTTCCTGATATATGTGATTCTTATATCTAGATTTTTACCAAGCTCTGTAATTTCTTTTTGAAATTCGGGAGTTCCCGGAACAAGGGAACTGTGAGTGACTTTCCAGCGCACATATTTCATTATCCTGGTAGTGTTCTGTCTATTTGAGCTGGTCAACTCTTCGGCGACTGTCTCGTAATAAAACCAGAATGTGAGCATCAGAGCACTGAGCAAAACTGCCCAGCCCCAAAGCAGGATTTTCATATGTAACGACTTGTTCTGCAATGCTAAAACTCCCCGGACCATTGTTACAGATTTCGCTGTCTGCTCACTGTTCTTGTCACAAACGAGTAACAAGCATGTTAACAATATTAGGTCAAGTTTTGTTACAAAGCCATGTTTTTGTGTTTATTCTCCCGTAAATAAAGAGTTTAAGCCTGTTGGCAGGCCAACTTCAGGTCATTCTAAAGTGTTACAATATGGTGACAATTGAGTCTTGAAGAAAGAGTGTCACTGCGCTTGATTCTATAATTGCGGCTTTGAAGGGGCCGCTGATCGCAAACACCTTAAGGGAGGAGCTTGAGAGTTGAACTTTTTTCGGATAATGAAAAATTTATAAATAGAGGCTAACGATTAATAAAAAAGGCTGGAAAAATGTCTGATAAAGTAGATAAAGCAATTCAGGATCTTGTGTTGAATGGGCCTGTCCCCTTGGAGGAGCTGGCCAGAAAGCTTGGAAAGTCTCCCAAGACCTTGATCCGGGAAGTTAATCCTGAGGATAAAAAAGCCAAGCTTGGCGCTGAGACTCTGGTTGAAATCATGAGAATCACCGGGGGAATCGAGCCTCTTAGACTTATGGCTGAAGAACTTGATTATTCAATCGAGTCTACCGAATAGTATCTATTTAATTGGTAATCGGGCTGAAGGAAGCAGCCAGGGATTGCTGTCGTATGAAAATATGAGTTGCAACCCGTTGTAGTTGTCGTATTCGGCCCCCATATATTTCTTTTCCTGAAGAACAACCTCAGGCATCCCCGTTTCAGGCGTGATGCCATCCTTAAAATCGGTCCCGTTGGTATGTGGGTACGTAATCTTATTTCCAGGTGACGGGAATTGTTTTTCAAGTAGATTCCGGATGGCGTATTTTACTTTGTTGCTTTGCGTCTCAACACCAAGTCTTTCCAACTCTGCTTTCTGATCTTTTTCCTCAATTGAGGTCAGAATTTTTCCCAGTTTTACTACATCCTGCATGTCCGGGCTGTTGTCCATCGCTTCGTCGAAAAGATCATCAGCCTCTTCTTTTTTACCAAGGGCCAGATTAATGCAGGCCTGATTATTTAACAGCCTTGCCTGATTCGGGCCCTCATCAAGGCCCGCAGCCAGGTTGTAAAGGGATGCGGCCCGCTCCAGTTCTGCTGTTGAATTGCGATAAAAGCCTAGGATTGCGTGTGCATCGGCTTGCAATGTAACAGCAAGACTACGGCTCTTTTCGTCTGAAATGGCAGCTCTTCCGGCCTGCTCAAGGGCCGAACAAATATCTTCATCGGGATTATTGGCCATTTCGTTTATCAACAGATTCAGTTGCATGTACCTTACTTTGGGTCTGGATGACTCTTCCAGTGGAATACCGAGCATCTGCCTGACTTCATTTCGATTGGGAGAACTCATGGAAAAAAAGTAATTGGCGGCTATAATTTCCTGCTCTTCGGGCATCTGTTCGCGAAGGGTGACCGTATTACGGTACATGAGATCCATAGCCTGATCATCTGTCATTGCAGGATATGCCAGCCAGTTATCAAGGGCATTTACTCCTCTTTTGATAAGAAGAGCTCTGGGTTTATTGAAACGTTCGTATCCTGAGGCGTAGTCAATGGTTTTGGGAAGCAGAAAACGGGTGGCGGATGCTTCCTCTGAGTTGCGCCCGTCCCGGTGGATTGTCGGCAGGGCCTCTTCGATTATCCGTTCCATCTTGAAAGCAAGAGCCAGTTCGTAAAAATATATGTCTTTATTTGTAAGTTTTGCAGCTCTTTCAATATATGGGCGTGAAGAGAGAAGGTTGCCGGTGCGTTGATAAGCAAGCCTTGCAAAGCCGGAGAATGGCCGGGCATCGTCGGGATAGCTGCTGTGAAGCTCATGGAACAGGGGCTCGGCAAGGTCCGGGCGATCAAGAAGAATAAGTGCATTGCCTTTTTTCAGCTGCATTTCGAAGCTGTCATTCTCCGTAACAGCAATAGCGGTTTCACAAAGGGTTCCCCAGTGGGATAGGGCTTTAATCTCTCTGCGCAGGGAAGATGGCAGTTCCCGTTCGGCAAGCAGGGAGTCCAGCATTTCTACTGCCGCATCACCGGACTCTCGGTCCAGATTACTGTATTGTGCTTTGGCGGCTGTAAGCAGCATTTCGGGTGAAACAGGCAGCGAAGACAAGGAAATTGCACCTGCCAGCAGGGGAGCAGCTTTGGTTATATCTTCTGAAATGAGTGCTTGCGTTCCAAGTGAATACATCACCCACGGTGTGACAGGGGAGTGCTTGCGGTTGTTGAAAATTCGTGAAGCAAGAATCGTCTGTGCTTCCTGAGCCGCCGAGTGGGCTTTATTTATGAACTCTATACGGGCAATCTTATCTTTGAAGGATTTATCCTTGCTGTCAAGCTCGATAGCCCGCTGCATTTTTTCAGTTATTGTTCGAACTGTCTTTGAGTCCAGAACGGAACATAGCTTCATCAGGATTATGCACAGATCCATGCATGAAGCGTCATGTAGATGGATACGATCCCTGATTCTACCTGCTACTTCAACCAGTTCCTCTGTGGATTCTGGTGTGAATTCTTCCCCCGCATGGGAAAGTTTTTCCAAGACCTGCCCGGCTCGGTAGGCCAGAAGTCCGGGGTCATTTTCTGCTGTAGGTGCATACGATTTTTTTGATCTCAGCGGCTTGGGAAATGCAGGCAGTTCGCTATCAGCCGGTCCGAGAATGTTTTCCAGAACGGAAATCCCGGGGCCGGGCATTTCACCTGCTACAATGATTCTGCTTTCTTTTACTGATATTTTTACTTTTCTTCCATTAAGACCGGGAGTGAGAAAAATTCTAGCTTCATCAAACAGTCCGCAGTTTTCAAGAATGATTCTGGCTGCGACAATTTTTTCCGGAGTCGCTGGGTCGCCGGGAAAAATCTGGGCCAGAGCCATGATTGCATCGGGGGTGAGTCTTGAGTCACCTGTAATTTCGATACTGCTTACTGATTGATTTGAAATTAAACTGGCTGCCGAGTCTGCCAGTTTTTCTGCTGCGGGGGATGATGTGCTTCCGCCGATCTGTTTTCCGTTGATGAATATTTCTGGTTCCAGATGGAAGTTATCGGTAAGTAAAGCAGAGTAGGATGTGCCTTTTGCTCCTTTCTCAACCAGGCCGGAAATAGTGTAGCGGGAGATTTCATGCTCATCTGTGCTGTTGGAAAATACAACTCCTGATTCCTGAAGGGCTGCTGCCAGATAAGCCTTGAAATCAGGGTGGCTTATTCCATTTTCATCTTTGAAGTCCCCTACTGTTAAAAGGGGGGAGGCTGAGACTGCGGCAGGAATGATGGTAAGGATTAAAAACAGAAAAATAATTCTTGCTGATTGTGAAATTAGCATGTCAGCCTCTTTAATATATGGGATATGTGCTGAATTAATAGTTAACCTATCGGGACCATTTAATCCAGCCCTACTACTTTCGACTTGCCGGAAAATCTCTGCTAGAAGTTAGCTGCCGCAGGGACGGCTAAATTTAAATAATCAGGATTCTATAAATGACTGAGCGAATTGAATCAGGGCTGGATACATTCTGCAGGGAGCGCTGGCTCTTGCTTCTTGGGCTTATGCTTGTTTTTTCTGCATTGGTTTCCGGGTATGGTACCTGGCTGAATTATTTTTATGACATTGATGAGCCCAAATATGCCCGGGCTGTATATGAGATGGTCGCCCATGGCAATCTTTTCGCCCCCATGTTCGATGGAATCCCCCGAATGGAAAAGCCACCGCTTGCTTACTGGACCATGTATCCCTTTGCATGGCTGGCCTCATCCGGATGGGGCGGGGAAAACTCGCTGTTTCTTTTTCGTCTCCCGACTGTTCTGTGTTCCGTATTGATGGTTCTGGGTACGGCCCTGACCGGTCGTAGGCTTTTCGGCCCGGCAGTGGGGCTGCTTGCAGGTATGATTCTTCAGAGTGCTGTACTTTTCAAGTTCATGGCAGTGATGATTAAAGTTGATGTTGTCTTTGCCTGCTGTGTTACATGGGCCACCTATTTTTATCTCCTGCGCTTTCTTGGTGACAGGAGTACAAAAGTGGCTGTAGGCGGAGCTTTGTTGACCGCTCTTGGAGTTCTTGCCAAAGGACCCTTCGCTTTTCTGCCCATGGCCGGTTATGCCCTTGCAGAAGGCATACGCTACAATGTGCAGAAAATCAGGACCGAAGGCCGGGATTCCTCATTTTTTGCTTCACTGAATATCAGTGGTCTTTTGGCGGTCAACTGGCAAGAGCGCAGGATTCTTCTGCTTTGGTTTATAGTCGGATGTGTTCCGTTCTTTTTATGGCTTTATGTTGCGTGGCAGAGCAGCGGTTTTGATTACACTCAAGGGCTTGTGGGGCAGTTTTTTCACAATACATCAACCACTGGTGCAAAGGCTGTGAACAAGCTTAGCCGGTTGGACCCTTACTTTGATACATTGACGGTTATTTTCTTTCCATGGGGCGGGTATGTGTTCGGAACTGTATATTCTATCTGGCGCACCCTGAGAGAGAAGTTCAATGAAAAGTATGTCTTCATGGCTTGTGTCTTTCTTGTTTACCTGCTTGTTTTCACTCTGTTGTTCAAGCTCAAGTCAAACCGTTATATGCTTCCGGTGCTGCCTTTGCTCTCCATTCTGATCTGTGACTGGCTGCTGAATGGCAAAAGGGATAAAATGTACAGCACTCTCTTTGAGATGGGATTCATCTGGCTGTGTTCAATGGCGGCAATGTTGGGATACAGATCCTTTAAGGCTGGAAAGGTTACGGTAAACCTTGCTGACGGTGTCGATGTCGGAAATTATATGGACGTGACAATGCCTTTTTTTATTGCGCTTGGGTGCTTTTTTCTGGTCCTTCTTGTCCTCAGCATCAAGCAGTCCAGATATCCGGCTTTGCACATCATGGGTGCTTCTCTGGCAATTGTGGCCGTTATGCCCTTTTATTACAGTACGCTTCCAGCCTATGCCTCTCTTTCCGATAACAGACCATTGCCGGTCATGGGACCTGCTGTGGCAGACAAGATGCAGGAATATGCCGACCACGAGACTCTGATTCTTCATCGACCTTTTTTCATTAAAACTTTCCCGGATGTTGTTTACTTCCTGAAAAAGCTTGATACAGGAGGAAAGTGCATGTACTCGCTCGGTTCCGATGCTCCGGTGGCTGACGTTATGCAGGCTCTGGCTAATCCGGAAATTGCTCCGGGGCTCTTTAAGAGAGAATACCCGGATGCGGAACGATATCCTGCATATCAGTATTTTAAAGATACAAAATTTAAAAAAGCAGTTTTGCTGCTTTCTCTTGATGACTATTCTGAGTTTTACAGGTTTATTCATACATTGCCGCCGATGCTGCGCGATGCAATCAAGATTGATGAGCTGGATGTCCTAACTGTGAAGTGGGTGACGCACCGGGTCTATTTTGTGCGTTTCAACCTGGAGAAATAAAAGAAATGATTGATATATTGGATTTGGAATATAAAGAACTTGAGAGTTTTGTAACTCAGGAACTCAAGGCACCCCGTTTCAGGACGGATCAGCTCTGGCAGTGGCTTTGGCAGAAAGGGGCGGATAATTTTGATGCTATGACCAACCTGGGTAAGGGATTTCGGGAGGAACTCAAGGCCCGTGCTTCGCTCAGCCATCCGCAGGTGGATGTTGTCCAGACCAGCAGGGATGGAACGGTCAAGCTGCTTTTGCGGCTCAATGACGGAGCTCTGGTTGAAACTGTCCTTATTCCCATGAAGGGGTATTATACGCAGTGCCTGTCCACTCAGGTGGGTTGCGCCATGGCCTGTACTTTCTGCAATACAGGGTTGATGGGGTTTGAACGCAATATGAGCATGTCCGAGATTTTAGGACAGGTTCTGGCTGGAAGAAATTATCTCCAACAGAACAATTTGAATCCGTTGAAGAATCTTGTGTTTATGGGCATGGGAGAGCCTTTGCTTAATTTGGATACTCTTATTCGGTCCTTAAGGACTCTAAATAATAGTGACGGCCTGAGTTTTCCAAGGCGGAGGATTACAGTATCCTCTGTTGGTTTTGTGAAACAACTGGATCAGCTTGGACGGGAGGAACTGACCCTTCCGGCTATTTCCCTGCATGCTCCAACGCAGGAGCTGCGTGAGAAAATTATGCCAAAGGCAGCTAAAACTCATATCAATGATTTGCTTGCAGCAATAGAGCGTTATCCTTTGCGCCCTCGTGAACGAGTTACTTATGAATACCTGCTTCTTGGTGGAGTCAACGATTCCATTGAGCATGCCAGACAGTTGGTTAAACTGTTGGGACAACGAAAATGCAAAGTTAATCTCATTGTTTATAATCCCGGAGATAAACCGTTATATAATGCTCCCTCTGAGGAGAGCGTACTTGCTTTTGAAAAGTATCTTTGGAATAAAAAAATATCCGCTACAATTCGTAGATCCATGGGGCAGGACATCAAGGCAGCCTGTGGACAGCTCAAAGCGGACCAGCAGAAGAAGTGATTATCACGCTGTTAATCTGTACTTAAACCCGGAAAGGACACCCCTTTCCGGGTTTTTATTTTTAAAAGGGTAGATGCCGTGGAGGTGTCTGGGGTAGTATGTATGATAATATGTTATACAGGGCTGCATGCCATTGGAGATAATAAAGGGGTCTTTTTTACATGAAAAAGTTGAACGGGGGGCTTTGTGCGCTGATATTCATCCTTGTCTGCCTGTTGTCATTGGGGGTTACAGTAAATCAGTACCTCATGGAAAAGGCACTTAAAAAAAGTGAGAAGCTTTTCAACAACAACCAGTTTGCCCAGACAAGAATAATTGCAGATGCACTTACCCGGGAAGTGAGCAGTCTAGCTTCAACTACAAAGGTTATGGCTAGGACAGCCTTTGTGGAAATGCTTGCAGGCGAGTTCAGTGTTTCCGAAGCTAAAAGAATGCTGGCGCTGGAAATCAGTGAGCATGAGATAGTTGACGGCTATGTGATTTATGATGCCTCGGGCAGGGTGAGACTTGAGCTTGGCCGAAGTTCGTCCTTGATGCCGGGGATTCGTAACATGGCTGACCTGTACAGTCGTCCTGCATGGTTTGAATTTAACCGCAGCATTCCAAAGAAATACCTGACTTTTACCTATGTAAACAGCCGGGAGCAGAAATTGATTCTTGTTTTCCCTATTCGCTTCGGGAAGAAACTTCAGGGAATTGTTGTTCAGGTAGTTAATCTGAAGCCGCTTATCAAAGTGTATCTTTCGCCTATCAGGTATGCTGAGTGCTGTGCAGCTTTTCTCCTCTCATCCCGGGGGGTGATAGTTTTTGAACATGATCCTGAACTGATCGGAGAAAATGTGTTTCAGGGGATTCATAACAGTTATCCCGAGCTGATCGCCTTGGATCGAAAAATGGTAACTGAGGATTCCGGGCAGTCCGAATATAACTGTCCGGCAGTTAATAATGCAGAATCGGTACGAAAACTTATCAGCTGGCATACTGCCAGGATAGGCAGCCAGAAATATGTAGTTGCCATTTCGGTCCCGGACATTGTTGTCGCCGGGACTGTCTCCGAATCCCGCATGGTTCACTTCTTCTCCTATGGGCTTGTCCTGTTTCTAATGATACTTGCAGCTTATGTCATTTTGCGCCGCCAGAGTGAACAGAAGATCAGGGAAAGTGAGAAGCGGCTGGTCCTTGCCTTTGAAGGTAATCGTGATGGAATCTGGGATTGGGATATCAAGAAGGGTGAAGTCTATTATTCTCCGCGGTGGAAAGAAATGCTCGGATATGGTGTGGAAGAAATTGGAGGTTCATTCCTTGAGTGGGAGTCTAGGGTTCATACTGAAGATGCCCGAAAGACCGGGGAAAGCCTGCATAGGCATCTCGAGGGAGAAACCGAGTATTATGAGGATGAGCACAGGCTTAGCTGTAAGGATGGATCATTTAAGTGGATTCTCGGGAGAGGAATGGTCTATGCCCGGAACAGAAGTGGCGAACCTGTGAGAATGATCGGCACAAATACCGATATTACCGAGAAAAAACATGCTGAAATACAGATCAGCAAGCTTTCGCTGGCTGTCGAGAATAGTCCTTCTGCTGTTGTAATAACTGATCCCGGGGGAGTGATTGAATATGTCAATCATGGTTTTGAAGATATTACAGGGTACACTTTTACTGAAGCTGTAGGGAGAAATCCTGCGGAGCTCATCAAGTCCGGATCACACCAGAATGATATTTATAACGATCTGTGGGATACGATCTCTGCAGGAAATGTCTGGCGCGGAGAGCTTACCAACAGGACTAAAAACGGGGATGTATACTGGTGCAGGCTGTCTGTTTCACCCGTGCTCAACAATTGTGGCGAGATAATCAATTACGTTGGTGTTCAGGAGGATTTAACAGAGCTTAAGAACAAGGAAGCAGAGCTGAAAAGGCTGGCAACAATAGATGAACTTACATCCATCAATAATCGGCGTAACTTTATGGACCTTGCTCTAAAGGAAATGAAAAGGACAGCTCGTCACGGTCGCAGTATGGCTTTGGCAATATTGGATATAGATCATTTCAAGATAGTGAATGACACTTATGGCCATGATTATGGTGATTTTGTCCTGCGCGAACTGGCAGCTATTGTTATGTCCGAGATCAGGGAAATTGATGTTCTTGGACGTATCGGGGGGGAAGAGTTCGCACTTGTTCTGGCAAATACCGACAATGATGGGGCTGCCATCCTTTTTGAAAGGCTTCGTGTTTCAATTGAGAAGCATGACTTCCAGTTCAAGGGCGGAGCGGTGAATGTGACAGCAAGTTTCGGGTATGCAGTCTTTAGCGAAGGAGGAAAAGAGACTCTTGATGGATTGATGAAAATGGCTGATCGTGCTCTTTACGCAGCAAAACACAACGGCCGGAATAGATTTGTTTCTTTTGAAGAAGTGGCTGACATAACTAAACAGTAATTACGAATGATATAGCTTAGATTGTTCCTGCGAGTATTTTAGGACGGCTATGAAAAGGAGTTGTGCCGGTGGGTGATGTGAATTTCAATATGATTATGGCTTTGGTTCTGGTCGTGGGGGCAGTTGTTCTGCCTATCTGGCTGGGATTCCGGTTGCGGCGAACCAGACCGGGAGTCCTTTGGATCGGCATTCTGCTCAGTCTTGTTTTCGGTCCTGCCGGGCAGATATATGTAGAAGGATGGCTGCCGTGGTTTCTGATTCTTCTTGGTGTCTGCATTGCGGCACAGCAGTTATTGCCGCCGGAGCTTGCAATGCTGGTAATGATTGTTTCCTCACCCCTTGTCATTTTCTTCCGGATGCGCCGCTGATCTGGTGTCGCAGGGGAAAAGCAGGCCCTTAAGCATCTGGTTCATTGTATTTTCCATACGCTCCCATCCGATTTCTTCATGCAGGCTTACTCCCCCGAAATGCTTGGTGGTGAGGGATCTGATAAGCAGGTATGAAATTCCCCCTCCAAGCAGGGCTACAGCCGCAGGAAGGTCCACATTATCAGGAACCTCCGGCGTCATGTGCTCGAAGAATTCAAGCGCGGTTCGTACCCGAATATCTTCAAGAGCTTCTGAGAGAGCAGTTCTCTCAATCATTTCCCACGCCAGTAACCGCAAAGTATCTGGCCTGGTCTCAAGTGTTCTCCTTAAAGCAGTGAAAAAGGCTCCTATCTGTTTCTCCGGGGTCAGATCAGGAAACTGCGATGGAGCATTTGCAAGCAGTTCTTCTGTTGTGGGCCAATAAATACCTGAGCTGCCCAGTTCAATCATCATATTTTCAAGGCCGTTGAAGTAGCTGTATAGAATCTTTCGCGAAACGCCCGAGCGTTGCTCTATTTCATCTACATCGAGCCTGTTAAATCCGTTTTGGGCAGCACATTTGTATGCTGCGTGCAGTATTTTCCTACGTGTGGCGGTCAGGGTATTTATGGGAACAACTTTCAGGCTCATATTAGTTCCTGCTTTTGCTTAAACATTTATTTGGGCTGTTGCTCGTTATTCAGGAAAGCAGCATGGTTATGTATTTCTTAAATAGTTCCGAGCTGACTTTAGTCAAGGACGGTATTGATTGCTTCGGATAAATGTATGACTCCTGGTGGTCATGAATATCTTTTATTTTTTCATGTTTTATCACATAATAAAGGAATAATTTTGTACCTGACTTATGGAGATAACGAATGCCTGCGAAAATTCTCGTAATAAATCCCGGATCCACCTCTACCAAAGTGGCTGTTTTTGATGATGCAAAGGTCTGTTTTGATGCAGAGGTACGTCATCCTCGTGAAAGTATAGATAGGTTTTCCTCTGTAATGGATCAGAAAGAGTTCAGAAGTGCGTCTGTTATGCGTTTAATTAAAGACGAACTTAAAAAAGGGCTTCCTGATATAGTTGTAGGCAGGGGAGGATTGCTTAAACCTATTCCCGGAGGTCCGTATTCGATAAATGATGACATGATCGCGGATCTGGAAAACGCCAGATATGGGGCACACCCATGCAATCTGGGAGCAATGATCGCCCGTGAACTTGCAGAAGAATGGGGCATACCTTCAATGATAATGGACCCGGTTGTCACTGATGAAATGGACCCAGTGGCTCGGTTCACAGGGCTTAAGGAAATTAAACGGCGCAGTGTTTTTCACGCCCTGAGCCAACGCGGAGCTGCCAGAAGTGTAGCTGCGAAAATGGGACTGGTATACGAAGAGTCCAAGTTTATTGTTACTCACATGGGTGGTGGTATATCTGTCGGAGCTCATCGAGGCGGAAGGGTTGTAGACGTGATTAATGCTCTTGACGGAGAAGGTCCGTTAAGTCCTGAACGCTCCGGGACTCTGCCCATTCTTCCAGTTCTTGAACTTGTAGAGTCCGGCAGGTATTCCTTTGCGGAAATGAAGAAGACTGTAACTTCAGGATGTGGCTTGTTATCTCTTGCCGGTACAAATGATCTGCGTGAAGTTGAATCCCGCATTCTGCAAGGGGACGATGAAGCCCGGCAGGTGTTTGATGCTTTGGTTTACAATATAAGTAAGCATATATGTTCTTTCATACCGGCATTGATTCGCAATGACCCCGGAAAACGGCCAGCTGATGCAATTATTCTTGCCGGTGGCCTTGCCCGCAGTAAGAAACTGGTTGAAGCTCTCGAAGATCTGGTCGGTTTTTATGCCCCGGTAAAGGTTGTGACCGGGCTTGAGGAAATGGAAGTTATGGCCCGAGGTGGACTTGCTGTGCTCAAAGGAGAGTTGCACCCTCAGGTTTACCATTGTGAGTAAAACTATTTTATGGGGTTGATTCACTTCAGCCCCTTGTAATTTCTGAATTAGAACCTAAATTATGACCAGGAAGGTATATTAATCCTTGCAGGTCATGGAACATGAGCGTAAAATAAATCATACTAAAATGGTATGAAATTACACTTTTACCCTGAAAGAACATCATTTGTCTTTTTTCTTCACAATAATCGTGAAGTGCGTATATTTTTGTAATAAACAAAGTCCTGTTTTGCGGGGCACTATACTAATCAAATTCACCCCTCCACGGGGATGCGGAGGATATCATGTGGGAATATACTGATAAAGTAAGAGAACATTTTCTGGACCCCAAGAATGTTGGAACAATTGAAGACGCTGATGCTGTAGGTGAGGTGGGTTCACTTTCCTGTGGTGATGCCCTTCGTCTGTTTCTTAAGATAGACAAGGACGGCAAGATCGAAGACGCCAAGTTCCAGACCTTCGGATGTGCCAGTGCAATTGCATCCAGCTCCATTCTTACTGAACTCATCAAGGGTATGACTCTTGAGGAGGCGGAGAAGGTTACCAACAAGGAGATTGCTGAAGCTCTCGGCGGTCTGCCAAAGGAAAAGATGCACTGTTCCGTCATGGGTCAGGAAGCTCTTGAAGACGCAATCCGGAAGTTCCGTGGTCTTGAAGCTGCTCCTGCGCCGGAAGGTGAAATTGTCTGTAAGTGCTTTGGTGTTACCGATGTTCAGATCAAGCAGGCCGTGCTCCATAACAAGCTGACGACTATTGAAGAAGTTACCAACTTCACCAAGGCCGGGGGCGGATGCGAGGAATGCCATGGCCGCATTCAGGAAATCATTACCGAAACCCTGACCGGTGAAGTAGCCAAGGCTGCTCCTGAGCCGGAAAAGCCTGTAAAGCTGACTAATATCAAGCGTTTTCAGCTTGTCTCCCAGACCATTGAAGAAGAAATCCGTCCTGCTCTCAACAAGGATGGCGGTGATATTGAACTGATTGATATCGACGGTCACGAGGTAATTGTTTCGCTGCGCGGAGCTTGTGTGGGCTGTCCTTCAAGCGGACTGACTCTCAAGGATTTTGTTGAGCGCCGTCTCAAGGAAACAGTGGAACCTGAAATAACCGTACGGGAGGCCTAATATGTGTGCTGTCTATCTTGATAACAATGCCACAACAATGGTCGCCCCTGAAGTTCGTGAATCCATGCTGCCGCTGCTGGGTGAAGAGTATGGCAACCCCTCTTCCATGCACCGTCTTGGCGGAAAGTCTGGTCTTATGATGGAGCAGGCCCGTCAGAAACTTGCTGCAGGCCTGAACTGTGACCCGGACGAAATTATTTTTACCTCCTGTGGGACCGAGGGAGACAATACTGCTATTTTTTCCGCCCTCGAATCCCAGCCGGAAAAAAGACATATCATCACCACCCGTGTTGAACATCCGGCAGTGCTCAATGTTGCCAAGCACTATGAGCGTAAAGGTTACAACGTGACCTACCTTGGTGTTGATTCCAAGGGACTTTTTGATCTCAATGAATATCGCGCTGCGCTGCGTCCCGATACCGCACTGGTTTCGGTTATGTACGCAAACAATGAGTCCGGAGTTATTTCTCCCATTGAAGAAATGGCTGAGATTGCTAAGGAACGCGGCGTTCTTTTTCATACCGATGCAGTTCAGGCCGTGGGCAAGATCGTAATCGACCTTAAAAAACTGCCTGTGGACTATCTTGTTCTGTCCGGTCACAAGATTCACGCTCCCAAGGGAATTGGTGCTTTGTTCCTGCGCCGGAATACTCCTTTCCGCCCCTTTATGCTCGGCGGACATCAGGAGCACGGTCGCCGTGGCGGAACTGAAAACCTGCCCGGTATCGTCGGCCTTGGTACTGCAATGGATCTCGCTGTAAAGCATATTGATGATGAAAACACCCGTGTAAGAGCAATGCGTGACCGCCTTGAAAAAGGGCTCATGGCTGCGATTCCCGATTCAATCATTAACGGTGATATTGTTAAGAGATTGCCGAATACTTTGTCTATCGCTTTCAAATATATCGAAGGCGAGGCCATGCTGCTTATGCTGGATCAGTTCGGAATCGGCGCCAGTTCCGGGTCTGCGTGTACCTCCGGCTCACTTGAGCCTTCACACGTTCTGCGGGCCATGGGCGTTCCTTTTACCTATGCGCATGGATCGCTGCGTTTCTCACTGTCCGTGTACAATACGGATGAGGATATTGATCTTGTGCTCAGGGAGCTCCCTCCCATCATCAGCAGACTGCGTGAGATGTCTCCTTTCCGTCGCGGAGATGAAGGTCTGGACTGGGTGGATGACCACCAGCACTAATTAGAGCGGTAAATCGGAAATTAGATTTATGAAATGCGGACGGGGGATTGTGACAAATTGAAATCTCGTCCGCATTTTTGCATTTTGCGCGAAATTGAGGCAGGGGAAATAAAAATACATTAATAAGTGAGCTTGATATGAAGATTCACGATTCTATGATTTCACTGGTCGGCAACACTCCTCTCGTAAGACTCAATAAGGTTACGCAGGGCTGTGTGGCTCAGGTTGTTGCTAAATTGGAGTTTTTTAATCCGTGTTCGTCGGTAAAGGACCGTATCGGAGTTTCCATGATTGAGGAAGCCGAGAAGCGCGGAGTGCTGAAGCCGGGAGCAACCGTTGTTGAGCCCACCAGCGGCAACACCGGTATAGGGCTGGCATTTGTATGTGCGGTAAAAGGGTACAAGCTTATTCTGACCATGCCCGAATCCATGAGTCAGGAACGCAAGGATCTCCTTAAAGGATTTGGTGCGGAGCTGGTACTTACCCCGGCAGCAAAAGGTATGACTGGAGCGGTGAACAAGGCGAAAGAGATTGCAGCGGATGATCCTGAGGCATTTTTGCCTCTACAGTTTGATAACCCGGACAATCCCCTGGCTCACCGTGAAAAAACCGTCAACGAGATCTGGGATGACACCGAGGGTAAAATTGATATTTTTGTGGCCGGGGTCGGAACCGGCGGAACTCTTACCGGGGTTGGTGGAGAACTGAAGAACCGCAACCCCGATGTTAAGGTTGTTGCAGTTGAGCCTGAGAAGTCCCCGGTTTTATCCGGAGGCGGCCCTTCTCCGCATGGTATTCAGGGGATCGGAGCCGGTTTTGTGCCTGAGGTACTGCGCACAGAAATAATTGATGAAATTGTGAAGGTTGCAGATGAGGATGCCATTGCCATGTCCAGGCGTCTTATTCAGGAAGAAGGCATTCTGTGTGGAATATCTGCCGGGGCTGCGGCCCATGCTGCCGTTGAGGTGGCTAAGAGAGAAGAAAACAAAGATAAGATTGTTGTGTTTGTCGTTCCTGATACCGGAGAACGTTACTTAAGCACTGCACTTTTCAAGGGTTAAGGTTTAAAAATGGTTAGCAAGATCGGAAGTCCGCTGCTTGCGGACGTTGTAGAAGCACTGTGCGAGGAGAGTTCTTACGAAGCTGTGTATCACATGCCTGAGCATGATCGGCCCATGCCTTCGCTTGAAGCTCTCGGGGAGCTGGTGGAACGCCTTCAGGCTGTTCTTTTTCCGGGGTATTTCGGTGATTCCGAAATCCGTCCGGAGACAATGCGCTATCACATCGGGGGAAATCTTGATGTGGCCTATCGAATTCTCGTGGAACAGATTCTGCGTGGGCACTGTTTTTTCTGCAACGCTGAGGAAAGAACTTGTTTTGACTGTGAGGCCGATGCCAAGCGCATCGCTTCCGAGTTCATGTCCAAGCTTCCTGAAATGCGACGCCTGCTGGCAACAGATGTACAGGCTGCCTATGTTGGTGACCCTGCGTCCAAAAGCCCGGGTGAGACTATTTTCTGCTACCCAAGTATCACTGCACTTACTCATCACCGCATAGCCCATGAGCTTTATAAGCTGGATGTGGATCTCATCCCCCGTATTATAGGTGAGATGGCCCATTCCAAAACCGGGATTGATATCCATCCGGGTGCCCAGATTGGTGAGCACTTTTTTATCGATCACGGAACCGGGACCGTTATCGGTGAGACCTGTATCATCGGCCGCAACGTTCGTCTCTATCAGGGAGTTACCCTTGGCGCGAAGAGCTTTCCGTCTGATGATTCCGGTCAGCTGATTAAAGGGATCGCACGTCATCCCATTGTGGAGGACAACGTCATAGTTTACTCCGGGGCCACTATTCTCGGCCGTGTTACTATCGGTGAAGGGTCTGTAATCGGCGGTAACGTCTGGGTTACCCGCTCTGTTGAAGCCGGTGAGAGGCTGCTGCAGAGGTAACGGCGCAAATCTCAAGAGGACTCACTGCTGTTGTCTGAATTCAAACAGGAAGTTCATTTTGAGGTAGCAGTCTGTACGGATTGGCTGACTGTTTCAAATGGCTATACTGTTGCAGACGAAACAGTTGTTGAAAACAGGCAAGCCCTGCTGAGTAATTTCAGCAGGGCTTTTTAATTGTGGCTGCTATTTAGACCATTCACGGATTTTTAAAATCTCATCCTGATCAACCTTGATGTGCTCAAGGAAATCCTGATGCATCTCCGGGTATAGTTTTTCGAAGGCCTTATGCCATTTGTGCATATCCCCATCGTTAAAACCTGCCTCCCTGAATATTTCTGTCCATTTCTCTTTGTTCATTTTCTGCTCCTGATAGTTATCGCATCCATGTGGCCGGTATGAATGCCGTTTATGATAATCTGCAGATGGTTTGCGGTTTTGTTGCAGTTTATATTTTGCGGGCTATATAGAAAGCATAGCCTACGTTGTCAGGATATTTGCGCATGATGTCCATTTCCAGGCGCAGGTTATCTTCCAGTGTCTTCATCTCGGAACAATTTTTGTTCTCTTCGGAGTATGCGGGAAGATTTTTCACTATTTCAGCGTAGTAAACATCCCACCAGTCCGATTCCGGTTCAATAAAGTATCCGGTAACATCAAACCCGTATTTCTCTAGAATACTGATGTTTCCCCGAATGGTTTTCATTTGTGGATAGATGTTCTGGAAAAAATCAACGGCTTCTTCTGGGCGTTCTTCAGTTAACCAGGCAAGCTCGCTAAGGCATAGATATCCACCCGGTTTTATAAGTTTTTTCCATGAAGAGACTCCGTTTTCAAATCCGGTTATAAAGATTGCTCCTTCGCTCCAGATCATATCGAAGGACTCGTCTGCAAAGTCCATTTCGTTCATATCTCCCAGTTCAACTGTAATGCGGTTTTGAAAACCGCTATGCCGAGCGTGCTGTTTTAAGATGTCCAGTACAGCCTGACGGTTATCAAGTGCTGTAATGTGGAAATCAGTATCTTCGCATAATGCAATTACCTCTATTCCGGTCCCGCAGCCGACATCAAGGATTTTAGCCTGCTCGGGCAGTCCTCGGACCATGGAAAGGGCTTTTTTGGTGGAATGGGGGCTTCCCGGCCCCAATTTCTGCAGCCTGTCAAAAAAGTTTAAAAACAATTCCATATATTTCTCGCTGATTTGTTTAATTTTTACGATCCGCTGAGGCCCGGAGGACCACTTTCGGATCAGGTTGATTTCATCGTCAGGTATTTGAAGGTATTCAAGAAACTGCTGGTGACTCTCCGGGTGTGTCCGTTCAAAAGCCTTATGCCAGTTTTCCATATCCTTCTCACTGAAACCTGATGAGCGCAGAACTTCAACCCATGCAGCTTTATCAAGTTTTGGAGATTGAATTTCAGGCGAGCTTTTCAGAATGCCTGATATGAATTCCCGTTGAGCATGCAGGGAGCTTATTTCCTCATTGAGTTCTGCCAGTCTGCTTTCAAGCACACTGCTGATCCTGCTCACCGGAGAATCAAGGATACTTTTGATTTCCTTCAGTGGGATACCGGCCTTGCGGTAATGACATATCTGGGCCAGTCGTTTTTCCTCAGCAGCACCATATAATCTGTAATCACCCTTCAGGTGCTTAGTGGGTGACAGCAGCCCGATGGAATCATAATAGAGAAGGGTGCTACGTGAAAGGCCGTACTTCTTTGCCAGTCTTCCAACAGTAAGACCAGATGATGAATTTTTTACCATTTCCAACTCCATAGCTATGTGATGTCTCCAATCTGCACTATGAAGTTATAGACAGGTCAACCGTAAATAACAAAAAAAAGAGTCAGGTCGAAACGACCTGACTCTTTTAGAATTATATGGAGATAGAACTATGCGTTCTTAGCCTGCTCAATAACGTACTCGATTGCTTCTTCCATGGTAGTTACTTCACCTGCAATCTGGGCCTTCAGCAGGGTCTCACGAATGATACCTACGCCGGGGCCAGGCTTGAGGCCGGTGTGCTGCATGATCTCGTTACCATTGAGGAACGGATCAAGAGCCTCTTCAGGAATATCGGCGCGTTCAAGCATTTTGATGTTGTGGTTGAATTCCTTGTAGGTGGTTCCACGAGCCTTGATATCGGCGCGAACCATTTCAATAAGACGGGGATACTCGTCAATCGCTTTGAATTTGCGGATACCCTTGTCTGTGAGCATAAAATGGAAGCGCATGTGGTGGCGTACCAGATCGCAGATCAGATCTACGTCTTCCTGCGGGAAGTTCAGGCGGGTCAGGACCTTTCTGGTTACTTTGGAGCCTACACGGTGGTGCTGCAGGAACTGCCAGCGTCCTTCAACTTCTTCTGCTGTATAAAGCTTACCAACATCATGGAACATGCAGGCAACCACGCCGAACCAGTCGTAAGGCAGTTCTTCGGGGTACTGCTTCATCACTTCCAGAGTGTGGGTAAATACATCTTCCTCTTCTCCGGTCTTGCTGTTCTTAACCTGAGTCAGGCGGGAGAGAGCTGCAATTTCGGGGATGAGTCCGTGCAGGAGCATGGTTTCGAAAAGCAGGGAGACGAAAACGTACATGTTTTCTGCCTCAACCTTGCGCCACTCGTCCATGATCTCCGGAACAGGAACGTAATCCAGAATTCGCTTGGAAGAACGGATGATGGCGATTTTGGTATTGGTCTCAATGGGCAGGTTGTAGTTAGCTGCAAAACGCAGAGCCCTGATGCCCATGAGGTAGTCTTTTTTAAGAGTCTGATCCGGAATACCCAGCAGGCGCACTTCTCCGCTGCTCAGCTCAGCAAAACCTTCGTAGGGGTCTTTAGCCTTGGGGATATAGGGGCAGGCTGCAGACATAGGTATCTCATGCTGCTTTTCCAGAGCCTTAAGCAGACGCGGGGTCATGCGGGAGACGCATTCCTCGGGATGGGAGGAGTTGCTTGTCTCGGAGGTATAGAAAAGGAAGGTGTTGCCACCTTCTTTCAGTATGGCAGCTACATCTGGCTGCTCAGAGGGTTGAATGCTTGGAAACAGTCTGGACAACCCTTTGAAATCAAGCTCGGTGGAAATATCCAGTTCAACTTCCTGACCTTTGTCTTCAATGGTCAGTTTCTGAAGTCTTTCGTTAATAATGTAAGCATCATAGCCGTTACGCATGATGGTTTTGCAGATTCCCACCGCGTCCTTGAAAGGTTCGCTCATATTTTCTCCTTATCAGAAATAAACAGCCTGTCGTATAAACGACAGCTTATGATCAACTATATAAATTTATTAATCTTTTGCCTTTGATGACAGTTTTTTGCTCTGTCTTTTCAAGAGGTCATACTATTTTTTTTCCGCTAAGGAAATGGCTTATAACCCGTCCTTTCAGGGTTTGGCCCATGAAAGGAGTGTTTTTGCCCTTGGAGTACATGGATTCCGGGGTCAGTTTCCATTCTTCACCGGGGTCGAAGAGGAAGAAATCTGCCGGGTCGCCACTTTTGAAGCTGTTGAGTGGCAGGTTGAATGTTTCGCATGGAGCGACAGTCCACATGCGAATGAACTCATCAAAAGTAAGCTTGCCATCCGAAACCAGTGACCATGTCAGCGAAAGAGCTGTGTCCAGACCGGAAATCCCGCAGGGAGCGATCATGAATTCAACTTCTTTTTCATGCGCCGCATGGGGGGCGTGATCGGTTGCAAACATGTCGATGGTTCCGTCTTTAATTCCGGCAAGAAGAGCCTTTACATCGTCAGCAGTGCGCAGGGGAGGATTGACCTTGGTATCTGAACTGTAGCCTTTGACTGCTTCTTCCGTGAGCAGGAGATAGTGCGGGCAGGTTTCCGCAGTAACTTTGACTCCCCGCTTTTTAGCCCAGGCAATGAGGTCTATCGATTTGCGGCATGAAATGTGTGCAAGGTGGATATGCATATCCAGATATTCAGCCATAAGCAGATCACGGGCAACCTGCGAAGCCTCAGCTACATCAGGTTGACCGGCAAGGCCGAGCAGAGAAGACACTTCGCCTTCGTTAACTCCTGCAGCAGGCTCCAGATACGGGTCTTCACAATGGTCGATGACGGGTTTTCCTGTGTCGGAGGCGTATTCCATGGCTCGGCGGAAAAGTTCACTGCTTTTTACCGGGACTCCGTCGTTGGAAAAGGCAGCGCATCCGGCCTTGGATAGTTCATGCATCGGGGAAAGTTCTTTGCCCTCAAGGCCTTTTGTCAAAGCCCCGATGGGAAAGAGGCGTGGCCCGCCCATGGGAAAGGCTTTTTTGGCCTTGGCCAGCATTTCATCGGTCACTACTGAGTTATCGTTTACCGGATCGGTGTTAGCCATGCACATTATGTTTGAAAATCCGCCGTGCGCTGCCGCTTTCAGTCCGGAAGCGATGTCTTCCTTGTATTCAAAGCCGGGTTCACGCAAATGGACGTGAACATCGGTCAGGCTGGGCATGAGCAGCAGTCCGCGGGCAGCTATGATTTCTGCTCCTTCGTACATTGTATCTGAAGACGGAGTAACCTCAAGAATCTTACCATCGGCAACGAGGAGGTCCACTTCCTCGCCTTTCCAGACCGCTTTGCGGACAACGAGTTCGGGATTTGTCATGGTTTGTTCTCCTTATTGCTGTTTTCTGGTGAGGTAGAGGTAGAGCAGTGCCATACGGGTGGCAACACCGCTGGCAACCTGATCAAGTACAAGGCTGGCGGCAGAGTCCGCTATCTCGGAGTTGATTTCCACACCTCGGTTCATGGGGCCGGGGTGCATGACTTTTACTTCCGGTGCTGCAAGTTCAAGCTGCTTGAGTCCAAGACCGAAGTATCTTGAGTATTCACGCACGTCCGGCAGCAGACCGGCCTGCTGGCGTTCCAGCTGAAGGCGCAGACACATTATTGCATCCACCCCTTTGCATGCTTCGTTGATGTCTGTGTAAACATCCACGGGCCAGTTCTTAAGGTATGGTGGAAGCAGGGTGCGCGGTCCGCAAAGTCTGACTTTGGCACCCATCATGGTCATGAGGATGACGTTGGAACGGGCTACCCGGCTGTGGGCGATATCACCAAGGATCAGCACGGTCCGGCCTTCAAGGGCCCCCCATTCCTGGTAAAGGGTAAAGCCGTCCAGCAGAGCCTGGGTCGGGTGGGCATGACGTCCGTCTCCGGCGTTTATAACGCTGCAATCGAGTCTTTCGGAGAGAAACTGAGCGGCGCCGCTGGCCCAGTGGCGCAGTACAATGCCGTCAGGATTCATGGCCTGCAGGGTCAGGGCGGTGTCTTTGAGGGTTTCTCCCTTTGTCAGGCTGCTTGAGCTTTTTGCCAGTGAAAAGGTATCACATGAAAGTCTTTTCCCGGCCATATCAAAGGAAACTTTGGTCCTTGTGCTGGGCTCAGCAAAAAAAAGGACCACGCTATGGCCTTTTAATGTGGGTACTTTTTTTACCGGTCGGGAGTTGATCTCCTGAAAGTAGGTAGCGGTTTCAAAAACATGCCACACTTCCTCTTTGCTGAGCTGAGTAATGTCCAGCAGATCCTTATGCTGCCATTCCATATAAAACCTCTTTGCCCACCTGAGTAGGCTGAAAAAAGTTATGCGAATAAAAGCTCTTCCAGATGCGCGGGAACGGTGGCAAAAACCGCTCGCTTGCCTTTTTCCAAAGAGCCGTAAGAGTCGTCTATATTGAGTGCACGGGCACTGTTCCGTGTTACCAGCGAGAGTGCCTCAAATGCTGACAATGAAATTTGAATGTTTTTGAACAGGTATTCCAGCTCCTTCCACATATCCAGATCATGGTTGGAAGCAATGCTGTCTGTTCCCAGACAGGTATTTATACCAGACTTCAGAAATTTTTCCCATGGAGCGCGGCCCTCCCCGATATAATCGTTGGATCTTGGGCACAGGCAAACGTTGACCTGCTTATCAGTGAGAGTTACGAGATCATTTTCAGTAACCCTTACGCAATGAACAGCAAGGGTCGAGCTGTCCAGAAGATTGAGGGAATCTGCATATTCGACCGGGGTCATTCCCTTGTTGCCGCAGTTTGCAAGCATTCCGGCCCCTTTCAGCATTTGCGCAAATTCACCGGTTCCACTGGCGACTATTTCATCCTCCTCCTTGTTTTCAGCAAGATGGATGGGGAAAGTCAGCCCGATATTGTTGTCAGCATTTTTTACTGCCTGAAGCAGCTCGGGAGCTGTGGAATAAAGAGCGTGCCCTGATCCTGCAGCACTACCGAATCTGAACTTCTTCTGCGGAAAGAATTTTGCCCCTTTTTTAGGAGGCTGGAGACCTATCGCCTCACAACAGGCATAAAAGCCCATCCCCAGTTCATCCATGATGGATGCTATCGGGGCGCAATTACGGGTTGAAATATCCACGCAAAAGGCTGTCCCGCTTGCTTGCATGGATTGCAGGGCTTCACGCACAGCCTGTTCTTCAAGCTCGTAAAGCGGATTGGACAGTAGGGATTTGACCCAACTGGTGAATCCCTGTCCTTCAACTGTCCTGCCTTTAAGGTGGGAAAGCTCAAGGTGTACATGGGCATTGATCAGCCCTGGCACAATTGTCACATCGCCAAGGTCGTGAACTTCACCGTTAAAATTACTTTTAAGGTCAGACCAGCAGCCAGCCTCAAGGATATGGTTTCCGTCATGGATCAGGGCAAAGTCTTTAATAAGACCTTCCCCGTTCTTCATTGTAACAGCTCTAGCTGCTCTGATGCATTTGTTCATGGGCAAAAAAATGCCGGACTTAAAAAGTCCGGCTGGAATAATTATTTCATGTCAGGGTCTTCGAAGAAGACGTAATTGGTAGAGTAGTCGCTGAACTCGAAGTATACTTTCTTTTCATCGGGGTCAGCCTTGCCGTTAAGGTTAGCATCAATAATGCCGTAACCGAAACGATAGGGACGCTGAACGCGTTCCTTGGTGCCTGCGGCAGTGGAAAGTTTATCGATTTTGATAAAGCGTTTGATCAGCTTGCCTCCGGAATAAACTTCAAGAACGCCGGAAACCCCGGTCCAGTTCTGTATGGAACGGCCGATGCGGTTCTGGGTCTCCTGAGTGCAGGCGCTGAAAACAGTCAGTGATGCAAGCAGGATAAAGGTAAGAATCAGGCTGTTCGTTTTCATAATAGTACTCCGTGTATGGGGTTACTGTCTTCTGGTCAAACGGGCAGTTCATACATGTTTTTTTTCAGAATGCAAAGCAGTGTTGCTATAATCATTCAGCTGCGGGAAGCCATAAATAGTGGAACCCAGCCTTGGGAGGCAGCAGGTTTCCTGTATCAATGTTTATGAGGGCAGGGGAAACGGCTTTTGCATCAGCAGAGTTGTACAGGGTGTCGTTGGGGTAGCTTTTCCGCTTATAGGTGACCACCTTGGAAGTCTTGGGAATCCCTGCGAGTTCACACGCTTCATCCACAGCGTCGGGAAGATATCCGGTTTCATCAATGAGACCGATTTTTTTAGCTCCTTCAGCACTGAAGATCTGCGCGGTAAATACTTGTTTCAGGTTTTCATCGGATACCGGCCTGTGCTTTTTGACAAGTGACTGAAAGCGCTGAGCATAATTCATAATAATCTCATTGATTATCGCTTTTTGTTCATCGGTATCGGGCTTGAAGGGAAAGCCCATATCCTTATTTCGTCCTGACTTGGAGACCTCTACGGAAACACCTATTTTATTCATCAGCCCATCAACTTTGGGGCGGATAAAAATTACTCCGACAGATCCGGTTAAGGACGTAGGGTGTGCCATGATCCGGTCTGCAGGAAGGCTTATGTAATAACCTCCAGAAGCAGCGACATCCATCATGGAAACAACAACTTTGGCTTCTGTCCTCTTTTTGAAGTTCAGGATTTCATTGTAGAGGATATCGCTTGCAGTAACTCCTCCTCCGGGAGAATCCACCTTGATAACCAGTGCCTTAATATCATCATCCTCTTCCGCCAGTTTGAGGCGGGAAGTAATTTCCTGCACGAGGCTTGGCTGTGAACCTAAAAAAACGCGTTTAGGCTGATCGGATATTGTGCCTTCAACTGAAATGACCAGAACTTTGTCCGGGCCTTCTCCCTGAAGGGTCTGCTCAAGCAGAGGGTCTGTACCGTCCGGGAAAAGGCTCATTTTGGCTTGGCATCCGCACAGTGCGATAGTCAGTAATATGAATATGAAGGGTAGTGTCTTTTTCATTCTGAGTACTCCGTTAGTTTGGGGGAAAATAACAGAACGAGGTGGGGAAAGCAAAGGGCTGTGGTGGATTTCAGGAAAAGAAAAAGCCCGGATTCAGAATTCTGATCCGGGCAGATAATCACATGTCGGCTTAACGCTCATACATAGCGAGCTTAACCCCGAAGGCAATAAATACACATCCAAGAGCTCTATCAAGCCAGGACTGTAAACGCTGACTTTCACGAAGCCTTCCTGTTATGCGGTCTCCGGCATAGATTAAAGGAGGCTCAATAAAGGCAGCCATAACTATGATCAGTATGCCGTGCAGGGTGAGCTGAGCCCAGACAGGGCCGGCCCCTTCAACAACAAACTGAGGTAGGAAGGCTAGAAAGAACGTAGCGACTTTGGGGTTTAGCAGGTCGATGAAAACTCCCTGTTTGAAAATGGCACTGGTGCTTAGGGATGCCTTGTTTTTGCGAATATCAAGTGCACTTCTCTTGGATCTGAGAGCCTGTATTGCCAGCCAGAAGAGATAGCCTACGCCGACCCATTTGACGACAGAAAAAGCCGTGGCTGAAGCCGCAATGATAGCGGAAAGTCCCAGTGCAGCAAGTAAAACGTGCCCGAATGCTCCGGTCCAGATGCCCAGCATTGCGGCAACCCCTGCTTTGCGTCCACCGGTTACGGTATGGCTTAAAATAAAGGCAATGTCCGGCCCCGGTGCGATGTTCAGTAGAAAGGCGGCCAGAAGAAATGTTGTCCAGTGGGCAATGTCGTATTCAAACATGGTAATTCCCTCGCTTGGTATAGGTCACAGAAGAGTAAATCTCATCAGAATATGATTTACTTGGATAAATACGGTTCTGTTTTGGCGCGGGAAACAGAAAGGGCTGTATAAACAGCGT
Source organism: Maridesulfovibrio sp. (assembly GCA_963676495.2). Classification (GTDB taxonomy): domain Bacteria; phylum Desulfobacterota; class Desulfovibrionia; order Desulfovibrionales; family Desulfovibrionaceae; genus Maridesulfovibrio. The sequence goes on from CAXXRF010000003.1 coordinate 2,191,942, forward strand.
GTTGGTGGTGTAACTGTAAGATAGTTACAGGCAGAAGTATACCCTTTGGGAAAAGGTATATATAGGCGCGCCCGGCATTTGATTAAATCGAAAGCCGGGCGCAAAAGCTTTACACAGCTCAGTTGCCTTGCCCCTTAGGACATGCGGGCGAGCTGACGGCGATATTCGGGAGATATTTCGAGGCGCTCAATGTGACGAAGGTCAACAAGGGTGCTTCTCATCTTTGTACGATTGGTCTGGCGGATTGCCACTACGGTCCAGACTGGGAGCCAGAGACCGAGAGTTGCAATGGTCAGCACGGCGTGCATGCTGTGGTTGGCTTCACCGGTGCTGCGTGCTGCGCGAGTTGCTGCCCAAGCCTTGATGGTTCCGATTGCGTACATGATATATTCCTCCAAAAAAAATTTGGTTAATTTGTGTCGTTCACAAGTCCCAAGTATGCTCGAGACCACTGCAAGTCAACAGTACGCAATGTAGAATGGAGAAATACACAGTAAATAAAATTCAGTGCAGTGCTTAAAAAGTATATTCTTTTATATCAGTTCTTTAGGTTTGTGTTTTTGTGCCTGAAAGAGCTGTGTGTCAGGATTCAGACAGTGTTGATTTAGAAATCAATGCTTAGGTGAAAAATTTCTCAAGCATGTCTTTCCAGTACACGTGTTTACATTTTTGAAATTAATATTGAACAATTATATAGCTGAAATATATGTGTATTTATTTCAATGCCAGAAAAAAATGTCATTTTTGTAAAATAATTGGTAGGTACTTGAATGCCGAGGAAAAGCTCATCCTAATTATCCATCTATGTAGTAAGTGCTCAATAGCTTAATGTGTTGATGCATTTTTTATGTATTGTTAATGTAGTATATGTCGTTACTACATTGGTTTTTGGAAAAGTACGTATGTGCAACATAAATAGTGCTTAAGGTTAAACAATAACGATTTCAATTGATTTTCTGTGTATAAAATTCATGAGTTTTTTTATAACTTGAAATTTTAGGGGTGTTTTTGAACTTCATATAGAATAAAATTCTGAACGAAGAGATTGCTCGATTGGTTAGGAGTTTGAGTGGCAAATAGATCGGGAGTCGATTGGCAGGAAAGATGATCAGTAATCCGGAAAAGACTGTTTTTGTAGGTGCGGCTGTGTTTTGAATAGCAGCTCTGCTCCTGCCGGCTGAGACAGATCCTTGATACTCTGGTCAATTTTGAATCTGGTTGTAGGAGAGGCATTGCGCTTAAGTGCTTTACGCCAGCCATTTTCTTCGGTGGCCAGAGCAATATTGCGGCTGCCTATGGGGTCAAAGTTAAGAGCGAGTGCCTGCTGAGGATTTTCGAGCATATCCATGACAAGGCGGTACGAGTAGTCCAGAACTGAGTGAAGATATCCGTGGTGGTATGCCGGGATAACTTTCTTTGAAAAATTAAGGGATCTGGTAACCGTTTTATATTCAAGAAGACCTATGGTCTGATGAAAGACTCCTTTTTTAAGGAAAAAGCTGAGCTTGCGGGCATCCATCTGTTTGCGCAGGGTCAGATCAGCTTCCTGATTGGCTCGCTTGAAAAGCTTTGTGGCTTGCTGAGCTGACCAGTTGGCCTGATCATCTGCAAGCATCTCTATGTAGACATGAGTCAGTCTTCCTCCGGCAGGAGCTTCCCGCATCAGGTTGGGAACGTAGTAATTGTGGGCAACGATGTCTGCGGCAAGGTGGGAAAGATACCCCAGAGAGTATGCCGTGAGGTGCGGTTTGTCCGCCTCATCAAGAAGTGCGAAGCCGGTTTTCCAGTTATGACTGTGCTTGCGCTTGGCCTTGCTGCCTTTACCTATAAAAATATCGGCACTGAGACATCCGTATAGGAATATTGCGGAATTACCAAGCAGCAGCTTGGCAAGATCAGCAGGGAGAAGCTGTGTGTTTGCCAGCACAGCATTTCCAATAGCCATGTGCACACCCGGACCCCAAGCAAAGCATGTGGCAGCGAAGCCAAGGATGGCGGCAGAAGTTAAAAGCAGGACCAGTAAAATTTTGTTCATCTTATGATTGTAATCCCTGCTGGGGTAGGGTCAAGGGCTGTTAGAGAAGCGGGGCGACCAGTCTTGCCACTCCTTCAACAGTGTCACGCAGGAATCCCACAGAGTCGGTTCCTTCGCTGCTTTGGTCTATCAGGCCCTGAACCCAGTTGTGAACTTCTTCAATATCCGGTTTTGAGTAAGAGAACATTACTATCTCATAGTTTAAAAACAGACTGCGCATATCCATGTTTGCCGAACCAACTACGGCCAGCCTGTTGTCAACGACAACGACTTTTGCGTGAACCATGCGCGGGTATTTAATTATTTTACCTCCACAGGCTTCAAGATCCCTTAAATGGGTCCCACGGGCAAGGTCCGGGATTCTGTGGTTGGATTTTCCCGGAACGACTACGCGAACATCTACACCACGCAGGGCGGCAAGGCGCAGGGCCTGTGCCAGTGCTTCATCCGGTACGTAATACGGGGTAACAATCCATAATCTGTTTTCAGCAGTGAATGCAGCAGTCAACAGGGCGTCATGGACAGGGTCGCGCGGTACGTCAGGACCTGACGGAACAACCTGCATGACACCTTCTCCGCTTACGGCAGAGCCTTTGGTGCAGGGTGGAATGATGTTTACCTTTTCTCCGTATGCAAAAAGCCAGTCGGACTGAAAGACTTCTATGTAGTGTCGGACAGCGGGGCCGCGCAGGACAAAGGAAAGGTCAGTCCAGCGGTCATCGCATGGTTCGGGGCCTATGTACTCATTAGCGATATTGGTTCCTCCGGCCAGAACGACTTTCTGATCGGCAATTGCTATTTTACGGTGATTACGCAAGTTGCTGTTGCCATGAAATGGAGCTCGGAAGAGTGGCATGAAGTATCCTACTTTACCTCCGTTATCGATCAGCTTTTTCAAAAAACGGCGGGTTGTGAACATGGACCCTATATCATCTAGCAATAGGCGTACAGTTACGCCTGAAGAGGCTTTGCGGGCCAGCCGTTCAACGATGTCGCTTCCGACTTCATCCCGGGATAAAACATAAGTAGCAATCAGTATCTGGTGCTCGGCATTTTCGATAAGGTTGACCAGTTCATTGTAGACGTCGATCCCGGTAGGGCAAAGGCGTACTTTATTGCCTCCTGTTGCTCCCGGAATACCGTATTCGCGAAGCAGCGAGTCGATAGGGTCAGCCTGTGCGGAAGGTACGGTTTCCTGCACTTCAAGGTGGATATCCTCTTTGGTATGCGCGTCGCGTTTGAGTTTTCGTCCTCCGAAGATAAGGTAAAGGGGAACACCGAGATAAGGAGCGAAAACAATGGCAAGGAGCCATGCGAAAGCTGCTGAAGATGTGCGTTGCTTACGCAATATGGACATTACCAGAAGAGCGGCGAGAATAAAGCCGCCTACAATGGAGAGGTGTCCTATAAGAAGGTTCAGTTCTGTTGTCATTTGCAATTCCGTTATTGAAAAAAACTGTGCTGCAAGGGGTTAGAATAATTAAGCCAGATGATTTGACCTTAGCAGGATTCTTTCTGCTCCGTAAGTAAAATTAATCAGGACTAGGAATAGGTCTTTCAGTGGGCAGGAGATGCAAGTCTGTAGTACGAATTTCTCTAAAACAGATAAGGCAGCAGTTAAAATCATCCGGTGCAAAGAGAGTGGAGGGATTTTTAAATCCTCTGGTGCTGTGTGTTATAATTTCTGAGATTCATAGGGCTTTGTTGCTGGTGTATTGTTCTTTATACTAATCTGATATACATTATGAATTGTAACTGCGGATTTTATAAATTTCCAAAAGTTAAAACGTGGTCTTTTTGCTATTGCTTTTCAGGTTGATTGTAATGTTGATATCACTCATCCCGCTTGTCATGCAGGGGTATTCTTCAGGAGAGTTCAATGGGGTCCAGCAGTCCTAATATTAAGTCCTTTTACAGGGGGCAGGAGATTTTCAAAGAAGGACAAGAGAGCTCCGTTGCCTATATGATCAAGAAAGGATCTGTTAATATTTATAAAATCCTGAACAATGAAAAGATTGTTCTAGCCAAGCTTGGGGAAGGTGAGATTTTCGGAGAAATGGGGATCATCGCAAAGGGGTCTCGTTCCGCCAATGCTGAAGCTGCCGAGTATTGTGATCTGGTTATCCTCACCGACCAGATTATTCTTAAGCTGCTCGATCAATGCCCCCGTACAATTCAATATATGACCCGTCTGCTGGTCAAGAGACTCGCCCGCACCGGGGATATGATTTCTCCCAAAGGCCACCGCAATAATTTCACCAGTATCTGCCACATCCTTGATCTGGCCTACCGAACTCATCTCAGCATGGATCGCGAGCAGGCGCGAAAAGAACGCAATCACGATCTCGGGCTGGAATACAGCAAGCTGTGTAAAAAAATCAGAGATATCATCCTTGTGTCGCAGGCCGATATCGACTCTGTCATCAATAAGCTCAAAAGTTTAAAAATGCTTGATGTTATTGATCTTAGAACCGGGAAGGCCTTTCCTGACAGATTTGTCCAGATTGTCGATCCTGTTAACTTCATTGAAGTGTCTACAAATCTATTCAAAGAGCTGCAACAGAGTTCCTTTACCACTACCTCTGAATTACAGGTGGTGGATATATATGAAATTGCCTCCATGCTCGAGAGCGACCCCAAGATTATCTACAAGAAAATCGGGCAGGAGGATTTTCCTGAGACCATGTTTATGTTTGATCGTAAGAAGGTTCAGGAGTGGGCTGCAGAGAAGGAACCTGATTATTTCAGCAAAGTTGCAAGAAGGAAAAAGGATATTTCCGAACTTGAGGAGATAGAAGACATTGTCTACGTTGACAATGCAACTCTAAAGGAAGTGTTCACTCGTCTTGGCTATCACAAGCTTGGCCTGCTGATGAGCATTGCGGAAGAGGAGGCCCGCAAGAAGATCCTTTCCAACCTTGCCAAGAAGATTGCCAAGGTTGTTCAGGATGAGGTGCGTGAACACGTTGATGAAGCTGAAGCTGAAGATGCAGTCAATGAGCTTTTCGATATGGTCAGGGAAATTAAAGGGGGGGAAGATAAGTGAACATAGCCACTATTATAGGCATTTTTTTTGGTATTGCTATCCTTGTGGTGGCAACCTACACCTCGACGGATTCGGTGGAGGTGTTTATCAACCTTCCCGGAATCGCAATTGTCGGTGGCGGAACTATTGCTGCAACTTTCATCTGCTATCCTCTGCGCGAGGTTATGCGAGTCCTGAAAGTTTTTATGATGGCCATGGGCGCAGACGAACTGCCTCTTGAAAACTACATCAACGTTATTGTGGGGCTTTCCAAGCAGGTTACTTCCAAGGGCGAGGAGCACCTCGAAGGAAGCCTCAAAAAAATTGAAAACGAATTTCTGCGTGAAGGGCTGCAGATGCTGGTGGACGGTTATTCCAAGGAAGAGATCAAGGAGATTCTCGATAACCGTATTCAGCAGTACCATGAACAGGAATACAGCGCGGCCGGTATTTACAGGACCATGTCTACACTTTCCCCGGCTTTCGGCATCATCGGTACCCTGATCGGTCTCATCGCCATGATGCAGGGTATGGGCGAAGATATGAGCTCCATCGGCCCGGCAATGGCCACAGCACTGACTACAACTCTCTATGGTGCTCTTTTTGCCAACATGCTGTTTATGCCCATCGCAATTAAAGTTGAGAAACGTATCGACGAGATCACCCTGCTCATGCGGGTTATTCGCGACGGCATCCTTTTCATCAAGGATAAGACCCCTTCAGCTATCGTCATGGATAAGCTCAAGGGTTACCTGCCCCCGCGCAAGTGGGCCACGGTCAAGGCAAAGAAATAAACGGAGGAAATCATGTCTGACGATTTCCAACTCAAGAAACCTGCACAAGGCGGTGAAGAGGGTGGCTGGGCTCTGACCCTTGCTGATATGATGACCCTTTTGCTATGTTTCTTTGTTCTTATGCTTGCCATAGCCGATGTGGACCAGAATAAGTATAAATCTGTTTCAGATTCTATGGCAGAAGCAATGGGGGTAGATGTTCAGGGACGAAATCCCGAGGTTGCAACCGGTAGCGCGCGGATGGCAATTAGCAAGGATCAGCGCAATATTTTCGAGATGCAGCTTGAGATGTCCCGCCTGGTCGGCCGTGAAACTGATGCACTCAAAATCAAGATGCGGCCTGATTCTGTCGCAATTATTCTTAAGGGGAACTTTTTCTTTGCTAGCGGTAAGGCTGATCTTACTTCTGGAGCTATAAACGTACTGCAGAAAATTGTACCTACGCTCGCCAAGTCCCCCTATGACATTGTGGTGGAAGGCCATTCCGACAACATTCCGATGAAATCGACTCAGTTCCCGTCCAACTGGGAGCTGTCATCTGCAAGAGCGAGTGCGGTTGCCCGCTACCTTCTTAAGAACGGGTTCAATAAACAGCGGATCAAGGTTATGGGAATGGCTGATACCCAGCCGATGTACCCGAATGAAGATGAAAACGGGAATGCCATTCCTGAAAATCAAAAGAAGAACAGGCGTGTGACATTGCTAGTTTTTCCGCCGAAAGCAGACCCTAAAGTTAAAGAGAAGCCTGCCAAGTAGTTTGGTCAGGTAACTGTAGTAGTTTTTGAACCCATCAAAAGGTTAGTCTGGTTTTAGTCAAGCTGAATTGATGGTCCCATCCGTTCTAATTATGAAAAAGAATACAAGAAAATAAAAGCTCGCAGTGTCAGGTGACACTGCGAGCTTTTATTTTAATATTTTTAACGTAGTGAACCCTTTAAAATTAAAAGGGCTAAAGGGGCATGCTGCAGGCTTTAAGTAATAAACAAAGGGTACCCTGATATTGAACCAGCTTTAGAAATCACAGCAGGGTGTTGTCACCTGCCTTTACTTCTTTGGTCTTTCAGCAAGGCCTTGGGAAACAACTTCACGAATCTGATAGGTTTTTGTCCCCATGACAGCATCGTAGGTATTTGCCAGTGATTCGAGAATGAATCCTGTGGACATGAAACCAAGCGAGCTTAAGTAAAGCAGGATGCAGCCCATGAATGGGGGGCGGGTTCCCATGTGCACACCAAAAAACAGCTTCTCGTAAAGCAGCCAGAGCATGACCAGCGATGAAAGCAGAAACAGCAGCAGGCTGATGCGTCCGAACAGATAAATGGGCCGCTGCTTGAAAGAGGACTGGAACCAGAGCATGACGATGTCGAAGAGCACATCAATGGATCTGGCCAGACCGTAATGGCTTTCTCCAGCAAAGCGTGGAGGAGCTGAAATTGGAACTTCGGAGGTTGAACCTCCCATGCCGTAAACAAGGGCAGGGATGAGTCTGTGCTGTCCTTCGCGCAGAGTCATTGAACGGGCCAGCTTGCCTTTGAGAACTGAAAGTCCGCCCATATCTTTAACCTGACAGCCGCTGGTCGTCCGCATCAGGTAGTTGGCTATTTTGCTTGGCAGCTTGCGTTTGATCATTGATTCACCGCGATTTGTGCGGCATCCGGAGACAAGGTCGTATCCTTTGCGGATTTCTTCAATGAGGGAAGGGACTTCTTCAGGCTTGTGCTGCAGGTCGCCGTCCATAATAACCACATAGCGGCCACAGCTCTCCTGAATACCGGCATAGATCGCAGTGCACTGTCCACGGTTACGAGCCAGCATGATTCCCTTAAGGTGTGGATCATTTACTGAAAGTTCGCGGATAATATCCTCGGTGCAGTCGGTAGATCCGTCATTTACCAGCAGGATTTCGTAGGTGGTGTTCATGCCCTGCATAGCGTCGCTGATGCGGCGATGAAACTCGCGGACACACCCTTGTTCATTGTGCATGGGGGTTACGATGCTGACTTCTATATCCTGATCGTGATCCATGTGATTTTGCATTATTTAATTTCTCCGCTGAGGGGATCAATCTGCCCGTAGTTAACAGGGGTTGACCCGGTTTTTTCAAATATTTCAAGCCATCCAGCCCCGGAGAGAGAGTTGTATTCTTCTCGCCACTGTGCTTCGACCCTCATTGGACCAAATTCGGATGGAAGGGGGCCGTCTCCATCTGCAGGGAGACCGGGGTGGCATACAATTTCAATTATTTCAGGGTGGTATTTATTGACGTGTTTCGCAAAAAGGTTCGGTAAAAGATGATCTTTTTGGTCGCCAATTCCCCAGACGCTTGAAGCAGTGCGGGGCTTATCTGGCGGAAAGCTCCCGGCAAGGCAGAGCTGGAGAAAGCGGGTCCGCAGCATGCCTTTGTCAAAGCGGTTAAGCGGGGTTAACTCATAAGGCCTGCGCATCCATTTGACCCCGTATCTATGAGCCAGCCTGCCAGCCAGATTGTATAAACCGGGCCATGCATGGATATGCTTTTCACTGTCAAAGTGGGTCAGCCTGACATTATGGTCGAGGAGATACTCTATCTGGGCTGACCATTCCTTTTCCACCTCGGAAATTTTGATACGTCCGGTTATATAACGCAGCAGCAGGGATGTGTAATTACCGAAAAGCAGACCGTCATCATCCACAAGGCTGGGAATATGATCAGGGTTGGATATGGGCTTCCCGCGCAGAAGGTTCAGGTGTGCTCCAAGGCCAAGACCTTCATGCTTATCCTGAAGCAGCACTGATTCGGAAAGATCCGGGCCGTTGGCAAGCATGGTGGATGAGGTTACAACCCCTATTCCAGCAAGATTATCCACGGCTCTTCGCACTGCAGGATGCAGCCCGAGATCATCCACGTTGATTACAACAAACATTATACCTCCGGTGTCAGACCCGGCAGTCTAATTATATGTTGGCCGAAGGTAAAGAGGATTGATGTAAATTGTGAAAGGAATGCTGTACTAGGCCTGATTATTGGAAACTTTCAGGAGCCATGGTCCCTTTGACAAGATTGATGGCTATTTCTCCAATGGAAGGGCGATACGTTCCATTGCGAATCTGTGACCGGAGTTTATGAAGCTGGTCTTGTCTTTCAACATTTTCATCATCGGTGAAAGACGAGTCTGGCTCATCGTTTTTCAGTGAACAGGACAGCCATGTGCTGCTGTCTTCTTTTTTGTCGAAAGTCATCTCCCCCCTCCCGGAGCAAATCTCAACGTTAAATTAAGTGTTGTTAATTTTCATATCGGACGGTTCTTCCGGAAATTTAGTCCGGGGTTGAAGAAGTCTCGTAAAAAACAACAGTCTGTAAGATAATGAAATAAGAGAACAAATTGATAGGTCAGGCATCCTTGCTGAAAAAGATCAAGTAATGTAATCAGTTGGTGCATATATGTTTTCCTTGCCTTATTTTCTGTCAATTTTCTGCAAGGCCAAAATCAACAGTAATTATTTTTTTCAGGATTTAATGACAAAAATACCCAGAATTATTTTTTTAGCTCAAGCCGGTGAAGACCTGCCCAGCGTGCGTTTCAGGGTTCTTCCTTATGTACAGCTAGGGCAGGATATGGGATGGGATGTTACAACGAAGCGTATCCCCAAATCTTTTTTTCAGCGACTTGGTTTTTTCGCAAAACTAGGCAGTTATGATGCAATAGTTATTCAGAAAAAACTGTTTTCATCGTTTGAGCCCTTCCTCTTAAAACACAAGTGCCGAAAGCTTGTGTTTGATTTTGATGATGCGTTGTGGACATTTCACCCCAGTACAGCTCCGGGGCCGAAGCGCGATGCCCGGTCGGCAAAAGACAGCAAACGTTTTAGCCGCCAGTGCGGGCAGGTGGATACAGTCATTGCAGGTAATTCATATCTTGCAGAAAGGGCTGTAAATAACGCAAAGCAGATTGAGATTATCCCCACACCCCTTGATACTGATAAATATGTCCCCGGTGAATTCAATCCGAATCGTTCACGAGTGGGCTGGATGGGGACTTCCAGCAACCTTTTTTTTATAGATGATGTTCTGCAGGGGCTTCATGCGGTTCTAGAGTCGGATCCGGGACTTGTTATTTCCAATAAGGTATACGAGGGGAAAGGCGCCAAGCTGGTCCATTATCAGGATTGGAGTGCGGATCTGGAAGTGGAACAGTTGCAATCCATTGATATAGGACTCATGCCCCTTACTGATGATGAGTATACCAGAGGAAAGTGCGGGTTCAAGCTTTTGCAGTATATGGCCTGCGGAGCTGTGCCGGTAGCATCAGCCGTGGGGTTTAATAAAGAGATAATCGAAGACGGCAGGGATGGTTTTCTGGTTACTTCCCCTGAACAGTGGCTTGAGAAGGTAAGCCTTTTAAAGTCCGATTCCAGCCTTAGAGAAAGAATGCGTAATGCAGCCAGGGAAAAGGTTGTGAGCAGATTTTCTCTTAAGATCGCCTCCGAAAAATTATGGAAGGCTCTCGGGATATCGTGAACCTGATTCAGACAGACCGATGTTAAACTTGGATCAATTCGCTTGTTGCTCATTGATGTGTTCAGTTTAATTTAGACAGTGAAGTCTCTGCTGAGATAAAAATATATCTCTCAGCTAAAAAAAGCATGGCCCTCGGATAGTCTTCCGGCAGGGCCACCGGGAAGTAGTGATGGCACAACTTGATTACAAGCATGTGATAGCGGGAGCCGGAATAACCGGCTGCACCATAGCCAGACGTATAGCCGAGGACCATGGCGAGAGAGTACTGGTCATTGATCGCCGGGATCATATCGGGGGAAACTGCCACAGTCACATTGAGCCTCAAAGCGGTGTCGAGGTTCACAGCTACGGTACTCATATTTTTCATACCACTGAAAAAAGAGTCTGGGATTATCTCAATCGGTTCACAGAGTTCAACAGCTACCGGCATAAGGTTATCACAACTTATCAGGGGCGGACCTATCACATGCCGGTAAACCTACAGACCATCAACTCGTTTTTCGGCATAAATCTGCGTCCCAATGAGGTGGAAGATTTTATCCGTCGTAAGAGTGCCGAAGAGAATATTGCTGTCCCCCGGAATCTGGAAGAGAAAGCGGTAAGCCTGATCGGAAGGGAATTGTATGAGGCTTTTGTCAAAGGGTATACCCTCAAACAATGGGAATGCGATCCACGCGAGTTACCGGCGGAGATAATCACCCGGTTGCCGTTTCGTCATGATTACGAATGCGATTACTTCAATGACCGCTATCAGGGGCTCCCATGGGATGGATATACAGGACTTTTTGAAAGAATGCTTGATCATGAGCTGATCAGTTTAAAACTTGATACTGATTTTTTTGATATCAGAGCCGAAATTCCTCAGGAGAGTACTGTCTATTACACCGGTCCTGTAGATAGGTTCTTTGATTACCGGCACGGAGAACTCGGCTGGAGGTCTCTTAGATTTGAGTACGAGCTGGAGAACGTGCCTGATTATCAGGGAACATCGGTTATGAACTATGCTGATGTAGATGTTTCGTACACAAGAATACACGAGTTCAGGCATTTGCACCCGGAGCGGGAGAATAGTAGCGGAAAAACTGTTATAGCCCGTGAATATTCAATGAAATGGAAGCGGGGAGATGAACCATATTACCCTGTCAATACTGAGCGGGATCGCAGATGTTTGGAACTTTATAGTCGGGAAGTATCAAAGCTTGAAAATGTTTATTTTGCCGGTCGACTCGGACGGTATAAGTATTACGACATGGATAAAGCCGTGTTGGCTGCACTGGAACTGTGTGACGAGGTCCTGAGAAAGGATTAAGATATTCGTAAGTCTCTTCCACTTCCCCCCAAGATGGTTTACAAATTTATAGTGAATACAGATTTCCGGGGGACTCATGAAAATAAGATATCTGGAATTCATTTTTCTATTGCTGGCTTTCAGCCTTGGCTCAGTTTCAGCTCTTGCTGCCGATGACATGTGTCCGGTGGCAAGAGAATTTGCGGCCAGGTCTGTCGATGGATTCAATGAAAATCCCAATAAAGCCCTTGCCGGACTCATTCAGGCTTACGACTGGTGTCCTGATGATGAGAAGATCTCCTACAACCTTGGGCAAGCGTATTACAGATGCAGACAACCCGATAAAGCCTACGAAATCTGGGCTGCCCTATATTCCCGAAATCCTGACCGGAAACTGGCCCGTAATCTGGGCTGGCTGGCCTACAAGCTTGGCAGGACAGAAGAAGCATCTAAGTGGGCAGCTAAAGCCGGTAAGGACAGGAAGGCTCTCAAGCTTCAGCTTGCTGTATTATATCGGTTGGGAAAATATGAAGACGCCCTCAGGTTTGCAGAATTGAATAATTCCATTCTCAGTCAGGAGGATCTGGACCAGGCCGCTGGATACCTTGTGGAAAAACAGTGGCAGACTTACCGGTCCGGGGAACGTGAAAAGGCTTTGAAGAGCATTATCGGTCTCAGCAGGCATTTCCCGGACTCCAAGTTGGTTGCTGTTGCCAAGGACAGAATGCTTTTGACCATGTATGATGATTCAGCCGATATCCCGGCCCCACTAACTCTACCGGACAGTTTTTCTACGTTTACACCTGCCAGCGGGATAGATGATTATAGCGCAAGTGAAGTGCTTGCCCTTCAAAAGGTAAAACCGACACTAAATTCTACTGAAAAAGCCTTTGCTCTTATCGTCGGCATTAGCAATTACCAGTCCATTAACGGTCCCCGTTTTGCGGACAATGATGCCCGCCAGATGCGCCGTCTGCTTTCCCGGCTTGGCGGTTTTAAGAATGACAGTGCTCATCTTCAGGTTCTTCTCAATCGTGATGCGACTCTGGGTAACCTGCTTAACAAATTGGACTGGCTGGAACGTAAGGCCCGGTTGAACCCGGACGCAAAGATAGTGTTTTATTTTTCAGGACATGGCTCTCCGCTGCTTGGTGATGACCGCAGAACCATCAAAGACGGCCTGTTGATACCTTATGAAGCGAATCTGGACAGCTTGAGTTCCCGCAGTGCTATTTCGCTTGCCGAGCTGGATAAGCGGTTTTCAAAGATCAGCAATCCAAACATGGTGACCATAGTCGATGCCTGTTTTTCCGGTTCCGGAAAGTCTGCATCAGGGATGAAGCTAATTAAGCCCAGAGTGAACAGGAAGCTCCTTTCAGCAAAAAAACAATTCATTACCGCTTCAGCCGCAGACCGGCCGGCAATGGAATATACACCTGGAAGGCAGGGGGCATTCAGTTATTTTTTTATGCAGGGGATGATGGGGCCCGCTGATAGGAATAAGGACGGCTGGGTGGATACAGTTGAGGGATTCAATTATGCTAAACAGAAGCTTGTAGATATTGATCTGCAGCAGAATCCAGAGATTACCACCTCCAATCCTTTAAGGCTGAGCAAGCCTGATTAGATCTTTTTACCGGGGCATGAGCTATGCACAGATTCAAAGTGGCAGTTTGTATTCTGGGATTATTCATCGGTACGGTCTTTATTTGCCCGCAGGCGGAAGCCCGTTCGCTTTTTAAAACTCCTCACGATCTTGAAGGGGCCTGTGGGGATCTTGCTGATGATCTTGCTGATTCCGGAAAACTGAAAAATAAAAGGGTGGCGGTTCTTGAGTTTGAACCCCGCGGCAAGACTCATTCATCAATGCTGGACAGGCGCATCGCTGAATATCTTTCGATGGCTCTTGCAGGGATTGGGGACCGTTCGTGGACTGTTGTGGAAAGGCTTGAGCTGGCGCGAATGGAGAACGAGATTCAGGAGCACAAGGATACGTCTTTTGACTACAATAACTGGATGCGGCATCACCTGAACGCAGATCTCACAGTTATCGGCAGTTATCTGTTTACCGAGAATAAGTTGCGGATAACAGCAAAAGTTGTTGATTCTATCAACGGAGACACGGTTGCCTCGGCTACGGTGGATCAGTATGTGGATGATGAGGTTCGCCAGATGTCCCGGACGGTTAAGCCTGCAACTGACTTTGCCCGTATTGCCGAGAATCTTCAGGCATCTTTGACTGGAAAGAGTGTGCGCAGGCAGAGTAAGGGGAGTTCCCGGGCAAGCCTGTTCAGGATTGTCGGGGGGAACAAGATACCTTTTAAAAAAAAGAATCCACCCGTGTTCAGTATTGGTGACAGGATGGGATTTTCCATCAAACCGCCAATGGACTCGAAACTATATATTTTCAATTATGATCCGGCGGCAGAACAGGAGGAGGCCATTCTTCTCTATCCAATCCCTGAGATGGAGGCCGCTGTCTTTCCCGGAGAACGGACCCGAATTTTTCCGGCGTGTATTTCACAGGGAGTCGATTCCTATGATGTAGCAGAACCCCGGGGCCGCATGATCTTTAAGATCATCGGTATTGATTCCGGGGTTGATATGGATCTGACCCGTTCTTTAAAGCTGCGTGACGGCTATTACTGGCTGGATTCAAGTAATCTTAAGGTGGTCATTGGTGACCTTTCTGCGCTTCCGGAAAGCTCATGGTGGTCGGAAGACATCGAATTCTGGATTCAGTAATATGCTGTGCTTCATCTCGAGTAAACAGTGATGGATATTCGCAGCTCTTATTATTTGGTTTTCAAGGTGTGTTAAAGGCCGCAATATCGATGCGATATCGCGGCCTTTTTTATGGGGAGTCCTGCTAGCGTAATGAGAGATTATTGGACTGTTATTGAGGGATGGGGCTGGAGAAGGATTATTGCAAAGTTTACCTTTTCCAGCCCCGAAGACATTAAGCAGGATTTTTAACCTTATATAACAGGGCGTAGAGTACCGGGACCACCAGCAGGGTGAGCAGGGTGGCAAATGCCAACCCGGCCATGATTGTTACTGCCATTGCTGAGAAGAAGGCATCCGTTACCAGTGGCAGCATTCCCAGAATAGTTGTCAGAGCAGCCATGGCTACGGGACGGATACGGCTGAGGGCCGAATCAACTACTGCACGGTACGGCTCTTTGCCTTCAGCCAGTTCCAGGTTGATCTGGTCCAGCAGTACAACCGCATTCTTGATCAACATACCAGAGAGGGAAAGAAATCCCAGCAGGGCCATGAACCCGAAAGGCTCACCGGTTGAGAGCAGCCCCAGTGTCACCCCGATTATGGACAGGGGCACTGTCAGCCAGATGATGGCCGGGATTCGCAGGTTGTTGAAGAGCATAACCGTCACAAGAATCATGATCAGGAACGGTACTGCAAGGCATCCGGCAAGGCTGCTCTGGGCATCCCTAGAGTCTTCATATTCCCCTCCCCATTCCATCATGTAGCCGGAAGGCAGTTGCATGGCTTCGATCTGCGGTCTTAATTCATTAAAGAGAACAGAAGGCAGCCCTGTGATAGGCTCACAGGAGGCTGTGATCGTCAGCAGCCTGTTGCGAGTGCGCAGCTTGCCCTGTTCAATTATTGTCTCAAAACCTGAAACAACCTCTTCAACCGGTACCATGCGTCCTGCTGTGGGACTGAAGATCTGCACATCGCCAATCTGCTGAACATCAAGTCGTTCTTTGTCCGGAGGACGAACCACTATGGGCAGCAGCTTATCTCCTTCACGATATACACCGACATTGGTCCCGCTGAAGTACATATTCATAGCTTTTGCCAGGTCAGGGCGGGTAATTCCGGCAATTTTGGCCTGCGCTTCCATGATTACAGGACTCAGGATTTTTACATCCTGACGCCAGTCATCACGGATGGATTCCGCATGGCCGGTGCCACGCATGATTTCCTGTGCCTGCAACGAGAGTTGGCGCAGAATTTTAATGTCGGGGCCGCTGAAACGCACTTCCACCGATGCTTCGCGCCCGGGCCCGAGTTTGAATTTCTTGAACTTGGCCTCGGCGTCAGGATAGTTGGCATTTACTATCTTCTTGTAGCGGGTCAGGACCTCATCAACTGTGCTGTAATCTTTTACTTCCACCAGCAGCATTCCATACGAAGAGGCGGTCTTTTCCGGCGAGTAGGTAAGGATGAAGCGAGGGGCTCCTTGTCCTACAAATGAAGTTACATTTTCAACCTGTTCATCCTTGAGAATGAGCTGAGATATTTCGTTCACATCTTCAGAGGTTGCACGAATATCAGTGCCTTGAGGCAGCCAGTAATGAATGAAAAAGCGTGGTTGAGTTGAATCCGGAAAGAAGCTCTGCTTAACAAAACCGAATCCGTAGATTGATGCAACCAGCATTATGGCCAGCGTGGAAAGAGTCAGGAACTTTTTCCGCAGGCAGAACTCAAGAATTGCCTTATAGCAGCGGAAAATGAAACCTCCGTAAGGATC
Source organism: Maridesulfovibrio sp. (assembly GCA_963676495.2). Taxonomy (GTDB): domain Bacteria; phylum Desulfobacterota; class Desulfovibrionia; order Desulfovibrionales; family Desulfovibrionaceae; genus Maridesulfovibrio. The sequence goes on from CAXXRF010000003.1 coordinate 2,208,080, forward strand.
TCCGGATTCATTGATTTTAGGCCGCAGGAACATTTCACAGAAAAGCGGGGTGATCGTTACTGCTGTAATCCAGCTCATCATCAGTGAGATAAAAAGGACAATGAACAGCGAACGGCAGAACTCACCAACGCTGTCCGGGCTGAAACCGATTCCGGCAAAAGCCATGATGGCAATTACCGTACCGCCGAGCAGGGGCCATTTGCTTTGTTCCACAACTTCAACCGCAGCTTGAATGCGGTTGCTGCCTTGCTGATAACGTACAAGAATTCCTTCAATAACGACAATAGCGTTATCAACGAGCATTCCGAGTGCGATAATCAGTGCTCCCAGTGAGATTCGTTCGAGAGCGACCCCGGCCATCTGGATGAGAATGAAAGAACTGCAGATGGTGATCAGCAGGATTGCACCGATCAGCAGTCCTGACTGCATCCCCATGAATAGCAGCAGAACAATAATAACAATGGCTACTGCTTCACCGAGGTTGATTACAAATGAATTTACGGCGTTATCGACACGGGTGGGTTGGTAGTAGACGGAATCAACATTTATACCTACCGGGGTTTGGGCCTGCAGTTCCTGAAGTTTTTTATCAATGGCATGTCCAAGGTCAACCACGTTGCCTGATGGATTCATGGCGATACCGATAGCAACCGCGTTATGACCGTTGAAGTTCATTAACTGTGAGGGCGGAGTCTGATATCCCCGGGTAATTTCCGCAACATCTTTAAGAGGGACCAGTTTGCCCGATCCATCACGGATGAAAAGGTCACCCAGATCGTCAATTGATTCAACCCCGCCGGAAGGTGAGATTTCAATATAATCGCGTCCTACTTTTATGTTTCCTGATTCGACAACGAGGTTGCGGTTCGAAAGGGTCTGGTAAACCGAATCAAGCGATACACCAAGCTGGGCCATACGCGCTCTTGAAATTTCGACAAAGACGGTCTCCTTTTGTTCGCCCCAAACTGTTATTTTGGCGACATTTTCCACCAGCAGCAGTTGTTTGCGAAGGAAACTTACGTAATCCTGCAGGTCCTGCTGAGAATATCCGTCCCCGGTGATTGAGAGAAGTATGCCGTATACGTCACTGAAGTCATCAACGACTAGGGACGGACCAGCTCCGGGAGGCAGGGAGCCCTGGGCGTCACTTACCTTGCGGCGCAGTTCATCCCAGACCTGTGGCAGGGTGTTCTTGTCATATTTGTCCTGAACTTCAACTGTTACAATTGACTGGCCCCTATTGGAGATTGCAGTAACTTTTTTGAGCTGTTTAAGCTGCTGGGCAGCACTTTCTATCACGTCGGTAACTTCATCAGCTACTTCAGCAGGGGTAGATCCCGGATAAGAGGTGATGACAAGAGCTTCTTTGATAGTGAACTCAGGATCCTCAAGGCGAGGCATATCAAAGAATGCCTTAATGCCTCCCAGAAAGAAAACAATGGTCAGGACCACTGAAATTGTTTTTTTTTCAATGGTTAGTTTTGCAAGGCTCATCCCCGTCCCCCGATTCTTCCCTTGAGTATTTTCACTTTTTGTCCTTCACGCAGGTAGTGGGCTCCGGCAACAACCACGTGTTCGCCCGGATTTACTCCTTCGTAAACTTCAAATCTGTCTTCAACTATGCGTCCGACCTGTACATTTCGTTTTTGAACCGTTCCATCACGGTAAACCCAGACATATTTGGCCTGATCAGGAAACCCGACCACTGCCGATATAGGTATTGAAACAGATTTCTTGCGGGATTTTTCCGGCAGGGCTGTTACTACTTCCGCTGTCATGCCCGGATGAATGTTCAGCCCATTTGGGTTGTCCATTTTGAGAGTAACTTCATAAGTCTGGGTTTCTGCATTGGCCTTGGTTTGAAATTCTTTGACAGTTAAATCAAAATCCATTCCCGGGTAGCTTTCAAAACGTGCAAGGGACTTAATGTCCTTTTTATCTTTGATGTTGAATCCCCTGATCCATACTTTTTCGGGGATATCCACAACAACATCAAGGGCGGAGGTGTCCTCCAGCTGGACAATAGGTTCTTTGGCCTGAACAAATTCGTGGTTTTCAACGGATTTTACGGCAATAGTACCACTGAACGGAGCCACAAGGCGGGTGTATTGCAGATTCAATTTTGCCCTGCGGAGCTCTTGAAGAAGTGAATTTACATTGGCCTGACTGGTTTCAAATGAACTTTGCGCAGTATCAAAGGCGGACTGTGCAATTGTATCCGATTCAAGAAGCTTGCGATTACGGTCAAAGTTTAGCTTGGCCTCATTCATGATTGAACGGGCTCCGCGCAGTTTTGCTTCAAGGTCCGCAACTGCTGCCTGAAAGTCTCTTTCATCAAGGGAGGCTATTATTTGACCCTTTTTTATATAGTCCCCTTCCTTAACCGAGAAATGTTCAATCTGTCCGGCAACCCGGAAGGCAAGGGTAGCCTCCCGAGTCGCTTTCACTTTTCCGGGGAATGTGCGCAGTTCCGGATCAGTGCTGTCGGAAATTTTCATAACTCTTACAGGGCGGACTGGCTGTTCAACCTTTACCTCTTCCTTGCACCCGGGCAGAAGCACGATCGTGGCCAGCATGAAAAATAATATTTTGCTACGCATTTGGTATTATCCTATAAGTTTGAAATTAACTAATCAATCAGTTGATTAGTAGGTAGTTAAAAAAATTATTGCCAGAGAGCAGGGCTGCCGCTTTTCAAAAGTTCAGAAACAACTTTTTTGTACTCGTCGACCTTATCGTCATTATCGATATAGTTTCCCCCCCCCCAGCAGATAGTCTGAGAAAATTGTGCCGAGAACAGCGGTGAAAGTAATGTCTCTGGTTTCTTCTGATTGGACAGGGTTGAGCCCGGTGCGAGTGAGAAAAGCAGAAAAGATGTTCCAGCAGGTTGTATAGAGGCTATTTCTCAGTTCCTGAAGTTCCGGGCTGTCATGATTTAATTCACGCAGGCCCACAAGATAGATATCGCGGTTCTGACGTGCATCGCTGATGAACATCTCTATATTGCGGTCCACGAGTTCATAGTGGTCTACAGAATCTTCCATTGAGACTTTTACTACGTTTATGACGTGCTCACAGAATTTGGTGAAAATCTCTTTAAGAAGCCCTGTTTTCCCACCAAAGTAATATGAAATCATGGCACTGTTGACTTCAGCTTCATTTGCAATATCTCTGATTCCAACTGAGTTGAATGAACGTTCTGCAAAGAGCTTTGCTCCGGCCTGAAATATTTTTTCGCGTTTTGTCATAGGGGTCAATTAATCATTTGATTAGCAAAAGTCAATCGTCTGATTAATTAAACTTGAGAATGCTGCGCACCGCTATTGAAAGAGGCTGTTTCCTACAGCCGGAGTGGGGTTAATGCTTCTGGCTTTTTTAGTCACGTTGACAACTTCAACGCGTCGATTAAGAGCACGCCCGGCGGAAGTGTTGTTGGGAGCGATGGGGGTGGATTCGCCCATGCCCTCGGCGGTCAGTTTTGCAGGATCAATATTATAGGCACTTATCAGGTAGGTCTTTACTGCTTCTGCTCTTTGCTGGCTCAGCCTGAGGTTGTATTTCGCATCTCCTGCAGAATCCGTATGACCGATCAGTTTAACTTCCATTTCTGGTGTAGAAGCCGCAGTCAAAGCTTTGCCGAGAGCATTCAATATGGGAATGGCTGTATCTTTTAGTTTTGCCGAATTGGTATCGAACTCAATCTTGAGATAAGCCCGACCTCCATCGTCGGTTAACATATTGAGAATTTCGTCAGCACTTTGCGCAAAACCGTTTTGCTGTGAACTCGCGGAAGGAGCCCACAGTAGAAGTATAACAAGTGTAAGGATCAGCTGTTTCATGGTATACCTCGCAGGATATGACTTAATGATGTATAATACCCTTTGAGTAATGCTGCTGCAAGGCTTTCCCTGTAAAAAGAAACCCTCGGCAAATGCCGAGGGTTTCAAAGCGTAATTTAAATGCTGTAATGTAATCAGACCCGCTCGCGGAGAAGGGTTTTGAATTGTTTGAATTCATCATCATCCATGTTGCTGAAGTTGCCTTTTGCCGGAAAGGAACCGTTTTCCACTTCATCGACGTATGACTTGATGGCGGCGATACAGTCGCCCCGAAGCATGGCGTATTTCTTTACGAACATGGGGACGAAGCGGTCAAATAGACCGAGGATGTCGTGGTATACCAGAACCTGTCCATCAGTTTCGGGTCCGGCTCCTATCCCGATTGTGGGGATGGAAAGCCGTTTGGTGATTTCTGTAGCAACTTCAGCGGGCACTGCTTCAAGAACAATTGAGAAGCACCCGGCTGCTTCAAGAGCGAGAGCCTCATCAACAAGCGCTGCTGCGGATCTGGCATTCTTTCCCTGAGCCTTGAAACCTCCGAATCTGGCTACGTGCTGGGGGGTCAGGCCTATGTGTCCTTGGACCGGGACTCCCGCATTGACGATTGCTTTTACATGATCAAGGAAAGGGAATCCTCCCTCAAGTTTGATTGCGCGTGCGCCGGTGCGGCTGAGAAATCTGCCCGCATTCTCGACCGCCATCTGTACTGAGGGCTGGTAGGCCATGAAGGGCATATCAGCGACAATAAGGGGACGTTTTGCTCCTCGGGAGACCGCTGCAGTGTGATGCAGCATGTCTTCCATGGTAACGGAAAGGGTGTCCTCATAACCGAGTACAACCATTCCCAGTGAATCCCCCACCAGAATCATGTCTACCCCGGCTTCATCGGCAATCTGTCCGGAAGGATAGTCGTAGGCGGTAACCATGGATATCTTGCGCCCTCCCTTGAGGGCGCTTATGTCCGGTGCTGTTACTTTTTTCATTGTTTTTACCTCATTAAAGTGAATACACCTGTATAACATAAGCAGAGGTGTTTTAATATGTCTCTGCTGCACAGGCGGGGAGATATGAGCAGGTACTCGCCAGCTCGTCAACCCTAGTGAAAAGAATATCATTAAACATAAAAAAAGCCCGCCGATAGGGCGGGCTATAAAAATCCAGTATATTGTAATGGGTTATATTTCCTGCATAACCCAAACAACGCGTCCAACAACATATTTCTCCTGATCTTCCACAGAGATATACTGTTCAGGATGCTGAGGATCTTCCGGACGCAATATGAAGCGGGAATTTTCCGGATCGAAAAATACCCTGCGGATAACTACGCCCTGATGAGGGACATGGATGGCATAAATATCACCAGCCATGAGCCTTTTCTGTGAATCATCCACCCCGGCAAAAGCATCTCGACGGATGGCAGGCTCCATTGAAGTTCCTTCAACTTTAAGTACTACAAGTGAAGATCTGTAGAATGTTTCAGGAATATTCAGTTCAGCAAGTTGCTGTGGTTTCCATGTCTCTGCACTGACATCTTCCCCGGCCATGGAGGACACGGGAACGATTCTTCCTCTGGATTGAACCTGCCCGTACTGGGCGGTTGTCTCACTGAGGATTGTATCTGCAGAAATTTTGCCTTTACCCGGCTTTAGATAAACCGGCTCAATTCCGTCTGAAAGCCATTCCGGGTTGAGACCGTGAGTTCTGTAGAGCTTGATATACCATTCTGCGGGGATGGAGCTACGTCTTTTAGCATCAGAAATACTGGACTGGCGTATGTTCAGAATTTCAGCAAGCTGAACCTGAGTCCTGGTGCCTGTAGCTTTTTTGATTCTTTCTAAACTTTCGTCGAACCACTTTGACACGCCATTTACCTCCTGCGAAGCAATATGAAGATAAAAAAACTGCAACAGATTATTATGTTGCTATATGCAGGAATGTTGACCACCCATTTCCTACAAAAATAGTCATGAAATACTGAACCATATACAGCGTTACCATGAAATTAAAAAGTAGCAAAGAAATTCTATGCTGTAATAAGTCAATGTAAAACAACACTGACATTGCAAGTTCTGTAAATGATTTTAGCTTTGTTTTCAAATCATGAGGCTGCCTGTTGTTGAAATTGAATATAAAATAGGTTTTTGCAATAGGTAAGTGTGTTTTGAAGGTGCAAATATGCACTTTCTGTTTGATGTGATTTTTTCAATATGTAAAAACATAAGCTAAATCATTTCTATCGTGCTGGAGGAGGGTAATATAATCCCACTGATAAATACCTTTCCAGAGCACTTCAGTCCATTGTGTTTGAGCCCAAATACTCTATTTTCCCATGACTCTCTACATAAAAAGGTAAAAAGAAAGGTCCGGCTAGTTATCACCGAAGGGAAGTATGAAAAAAAAGTTGTTTCCCCCGTCGTGAGGTTCGTATCCCACTTCTCCTCCATGAAGTTCTACAACCTGACGTACAAAGAACAAACCGTGTCCGGAACCATACTCGTTGCCTACATTTTCACTGCGAAATCCGGCCTGAAAGAGTTTGTCTCTATCATCTTCTGATAGATGAGGTCCGGTTGTAAAAACATTAAGCTTAAGACCGTCCCAGCCGTTTTGAAAATAGTCGGGAACCATTTGCCATCCGTAAGCTGTGAATTTATCGCGATGTCCATCTGTCATATATGCTTCACGGGTATATTTTACTGCATTGGAGAACAGGTTGGCATATACCTGTGAAATAAGACCTACATCGGCAACAATACGGACTTCCTGATCCGGTACTCCGCCCATACTTGTATCAAGACGAATATCGCGCTCTTCAAATCTTGATCGATAACGTTCAAGTTGCGGCTCGATGATTTGCTTAAGGAGGTTGCATGGACGTTTTTCTACTATATAGCGTCCTTCTTCAAAGTGCTGGCGGCGGAGGAGTGTCTCAAGAAATAGGCTGGTCTGTTCATAATGGCTATGTATTTCATTGAACTGGGAGACAAGACCGCAGTATAGAGTGTCCAGCTCATTGCGGATCTCGTTAATATCTCTGTGTTCCAGATTTCTTTCCAGACGGTGTATATTTTCTATTCTGTCACGGAGCCGGTTATAGAACAGTTTGAAATACATGTTAGGGACAATAACATTGTGGCCGACGTCCTTGACCAGATTACGTACAAATTCAAGGTGCTCCTGCCCTTTGCGTCGTAGCAGTTTATTGTGCAGCTGAAATCCGACCCTGTTGACGAATTTCTCAAAGAAGAGGGACTGGTGGGCGGATAGATTGTTTATGGTGTATAATTCAAAACAACCGATGACATCTCCGGCAGGTTTGAAGGGCAGCTGGTCCACGAGTTCAATGTTTCCCCGGATCGGGATAAACAGGTGCCGCCCCCGATAAGTTTTCACCAGCGGTACTGAACTGCAGATAGGGCCCCGGTCTTCAGTTCTTCCGACAGGAACAAATTCATCGGGGCCTATGGCCAGGTAGAGCCTGCACTCAAGGTCGAAAAGGAATTTGGGAACTACTGTACAGACCGTGAAGAATTCTTCAAGGGTGTCGAACTCCTGAGCCAGATCAAAAAAGATCATCAGTGCCCGTTTCTCCGTTGCTGAGAAACTGTAATCCTTGTAGTCGTCCATTTTTTCATGGATTCTACGCTGGATGGAAAGCAGACGCTCAGGCGAGGGTTCGGCTGTGATATGAAACCCTTCTCCGAGCATGCCTGTGGGCTCGAGAGAGTATACATCTGCACTTTTTTTGCGGTTGGCCATAATTAATACCTTAAAAATAGAGATGCTATAGTATACGGTGCTGAGCCAAAAGGAGCAAGCCGAATAACAATTTTTAAGGGAACAGTTTCAATGTTTACTGTATATGGATTTTATGCCAAAGTCCGCCATCATATCTACCATTACGGAACAAAACATGCCTCAAATCATTCTTATTCAAATTTCCGGCGAGGATAAACCCGGCCTGACCTCTTCCCTTACCGGGATTCTGGCAGGGTATGGCATTGATATTCTTGATATCGGCCAGAGTGTAATCCACAACCAGCTCGTTCTGGGGGTTCTGATCCGCATTCCACAGGAAGCGGAATCTGCTCCTGTTCTCAAGGACATAATGTTCAAGGGTTACGAGCTGGGAGTTAATGTGAAGTTTCGTCCTATTGAGGGTGAAAACTACATGAACTGGGTCAATGCTCAGGGAAAGCCACGGCACATCATTACTCTTGTCGGGCGTAAAGCAAGTGGTACTGCAATTTCAAAAATCGCAAATATCATTGCTGAAAATGATCTTAATATCGACATGATCCACCGTCTTTCCGGGCGTATTCCCATGGACGGGGAGCCTGCTCCGCGGCATTCCTGCATAGAATTTTCAGTTCGCGGCACTCCTAAGGATCTGGATCTCATGAGAGCCAGCTTTCTGACTATGGCTACCGAGGAACAGGTGGACATAGCTCTCCAGGAAGATAACGTTTTCCGCCGCAATCGCAGATTGGTGGCTTTTGATATGGATTCCACTTTGATTCAGGCTGAGGTCATTGATGAGCTTGCCAAGGCTGCCGGTTCCGGTGAGCTGGTAAGTTCCATCACTGAATCTGCCATGCGTGGAGAGATCGATTTTCAGGAAAGCCTGCGTCAGCGTCTGGCCACCCTCAAGGGGCTCGATGAATCCGTCATGGAGGATATCGCACGGAAGCTGCCCATAACTGAGGGCGCAGAACGGCTTATCTCCAACCTTAAGAAGTTCGGATATAAGACAGCTATAATTTCCGGTGGCTTCACTTATTTCGGAGAAAAGCTTCAAGAACGGCTGGGCGTTGATTACGTTTATGCCAACCGGCTGGAAATTATCGATGGAAAGCTCACCGGCGGAGTTATCGGTGATATTGTAGACGGGCCTAAGAAAGCTGAACTGCTGCGTAAAATTGCAGAAAAGGAACAAATCAGCCTGCAACAGGCCATCGCAGTCGGAGACGGCGCCAACGATCTGCCCATGCTCTCAATTGCCGGACTTGGAATTGCCTTTCATGCCAAGCCCAAAGTTAAAAAGGATGCCCGCCAGTCCATTTCTCATTTCGGACTTGATTCAATTTTGTACCTAATTGGGTTGCGGGATCGTGACACAGATTAATCGGTAACTAATCTTTTTATGTTTAATAGAATCATCAGGTTCTTATGACTTGAGATCCCTGATTCATTTAAGGAAGTCCGTTTCTGCGGTAACTATGAAAAGCTTCAGCTGAAAGGCTGGAGCTTTTTTATTTGGAGCAGCATGTCGGAGGTCATAGGGGAATAATCGTTTCTGAGCTGTTGTTCTTTCTGGTCAGGTTCTTTCGAACAACTTTTTCGGATGTATTGGCGTAGCAGTATACACACATGTGCGGGCAGGTATTGTACATGCCGATATCTTTGCTCACTGCGCAGCCGCACCCCGGCTGTTTGCCATTGTCTTTAGGGAGGGTGCAGTTTTCCTCCCCCAGAAGAGAATGCTGCTGTGGAATGAAACGGTTCAAAAATGATTTAAGCCTGAAGTTCTTTTCACTGCAGATACGCATCAGCAGTTTATCGTCAATGCATTTGTTATGGCTGATTCCCAGAGGTGAGAGGTCAATTGCTTCTGCACATGTGGCAGGTGATATCCCCCAGTTGCGGCACAGATTTGCTATAGATTGTCCAAGTTCAAGCATCTGCTGCTGACTTGGCTCAGTGATGTTTTTGCCGGTGCGGATGATATTTCTTTGAATCTTCTTGTATCTTGCAATATCTACAAAGCTGAAGACCATTTTCTCAGTATGATTTGCAAGCTGATCTCCGATATTTTTAATTTTTAGCAGAATAGTGTTTGCATTTACACCTGCTCCAAGCACAATCGGGTCAAATCTCCAGATCACCTTTTCCTTTCCAATGCGTTTTGAAAGTTCTTTAAAGGCTGTAATCCGTGACTCCAATGGCGGTACAAATGGTTCAAGGCCTGCATCAGCGTAGTCATTTAATGTGTAGTGAAAGTAGTAGTCGATTCCAAGTTCATCCAACTTGCTGAGATGACGGAAAAAAGGGCGTGGATTTTTAGTCCAGAATACAAATGCACCGGCTTTTTCAAAGCTTATGAAGCTCTGCTGATTGTTGAAGGGGTTAACCCAGATGACATGCCCGGTGTGAAGCCTGTTCATGAACCATTGACCATGAAAAGCCGGAATATCCGTAGCCTGGCTGGCGGAGATTATTGCAGGGGCGATTGCCTGCACCGCTTGACCGTTTATCTTGAGTTTTGCTTTATCCCAGATCATGGCTGTCGTGGCTTAGTTTAATGGTTGGATTTGTTTTATGTTCAGGGAGTCTTAAAGCTGCCTCATCCGATGCTGAATGCAAATTTTCAAAAGCTGATGAGCCACTCAAATTAAAAACCCGCCCTGCCGGATGAGGCAGGACGGGGCATGTGCCTAGGTTTGTGGATCTTTTAACTACAACACATCCACAAGATCCAGATCAAGTCCGGATTCCTGCATGGCTTTTTTACTTCCCAGCACAACGATATCTCCATGATCTGCTACAGACTGAGCAGCCTGTGCAAAATCACGGAAGTCCTGTTCGCTGCAGCCAAGCACCTGATCTCGGATGGACTGTCTGAACTCAGCGTCTTCACGGCTTAAATAGCGTACCATTGATGTGTATCCCTTGGCATCAGGAAGCTGGTAGCTGTCGATTTCGCCGATTCCGCCGAGGATTGCTTTTTCGAGTTCATCAGTGTTGATCTCAAGAGAATTTAGATAGCCTGAAACTCCGTCGTATGTGTCCAGAGTCCGGGTCAGGTTCGGGTCTCGGTATGAGACAAAGCTCAGGCTGCCAGAGGTGCGGTCGAACATGGAGAACGATCCGTAAGCACCTCCCTGCACACGGACCTTATCCCAGAGATATCCTGTGCGCAGATAACGGCTTATAACGTGGGCTGCGCCAGAGTATTCATAACCGTGTTCAAATACGTTTGCGCCCTTGGCAACGTAGTTGACCTGAGCCGGAATGCACAACCCTTCAGCCTTGCTGAAAGGCAGCAGGTTACGCTGAGCTGTTTTGCATTCTCCGGCGGGAAGTCTGGATACCATACCCTCTAATACCGGCTCAATATCACCAAATGTCTTGCCGTCTACAGTGATGTTGGAAAGAAGGTTCGCTTTGTTGAGTATTTTGGAGCGAATTTCTTCCAGGTCCGTAACCACTGATTCAAAGTCGTCTTCAATACGTTTTGCCAGGTCGCGCAGAAATTCCAGCCCCGAGATTCCGTTCATAAGCTCATTGATAAGCCCGGTTTCATTGAAGCGAGCCTTCATACGGGTCGCAGCCATAATGTGTCCGGAGGGAACGAGGGACTGCTCTTTTCTTGCTTTAGATTCCAGGACAAGCTGTCGGATACGTTCTTTGTTGTCCAGAGAAGCTTCAAGGAGCAGCTCGGCAAGGATGTCCATTAGTTCATTTGCATGTTCGGCCGTAGCCTTGCCGCGCAGGACAAAACGGGAGCAGGTTTCATTTGATCCCTGTACCGGAGTGACAATGGTACCTGGTGAAATGCCACCGGTTTTGGCTGCCATGCGTCTGGTCATGGTAACGAAGTCCGTTGACTTTGTTCCGGTCTGTAAAAGAGCGCGCCCGAAGATAGGAATATATGGAATCAGTCTATCGTCAAGACCCGCAAAATCGAAGGCCAGATCGAGGTAGATGATTCCATTTGTGTCGAGGTCATGGAACAGCAGGTTCTTTTTCTCTACGAAGGAAATCTCCTTACCTTCACGGTCAAGGTCCTCAACCTTCAGTCTGGGAATGCTTGCCAGATCTTCAGGAGCATCAGGGGCTTCCTGTTCTGCCTGAAGTTCTTCTGCTTTTTTGACTATACTTTTGTATGTTTCATCATCCATTGCAGCCCGGGCCTTGGCAAGGCGGTCCTTCTCACGTGCTTCACGCTCCGGCCCAACTTCACTGTCTGGAATCATCAGTACGCTGGAACGATAATTGTTGTTAAGGAAAAGTTCTTCAATGAGAGGTTCAAAAACCTTTTCTCCCTTTTCAAGACGTGCTTTCAGTTCCGCAAGAGGTTTCTCATAGCGGATATATTCAAGTGGATGGCCGTCATACAACCATGAGGTCATAGCTGTGATCATTACGGAAAGCCCGCGTGGATAAGCCCCCGTATTGTTTTCACGGAGATGGAACTCAATGGTGTTCAGGGCTGCCTCAACATCATCGTTGTCTACGCCCTTGGCTGCGAGATCTTTCAGGGTGGAGAAAATCAGCTCTTCAACCTTGGGAGCATCTTCAGCTTTAATTCCTTTGAGTCCTGTGGAAAAGTACAGCTGACGAAGCTCGTTTTCAAGTCCGACACCTGCGAGGTCTTCACCCAGTCCGGAATCATTGAGGGATTTCCTCAAAGGGGAGGAGGGCAGGCCGATAAGTATTTCTTCAAGAATGCTTAGCTCAAGATCGGCCATGGCATCTCGTTCACGGCCTATACCGAAGTTAAGGGTGAACATTGCTTTCTGGTCTGAATCTTCGGAAGCCGCATATTTTTTTTCTAGGCTTACAGGCTTTTCAAATGGGGCCTGAATTCCGATTTCTGATTTCGGGTCGATCTTATCAAACTGTTCAAAATACTCGGCGAGCATTTTCAAACGGTGTTCGGGGTCATCATCCCCATAGAAAAATGCATACGCATTGGAGGGATGGTAGTATTTACTGTGGAAGTCCATAAACTCTTCAAAGGTGAGTTCCGGGATTACTTCCGGGTTGCCGCCGGAGTCCAGTCCATAGGTTACATCCGGGAAAAGAGAGTTCTGGGTGCATTCATACAAAAGGCTGTCGGGAGAAGAGTAGGCGCCTTTCATCTCATTGAAAACAACACCCTTGTAGCTGAGGGTTCCGTCTTCCTCCGGAACATAGTGCCAGCCTTCCTGCATGAGTGTATTGGGAGTCAGGTTGGGGAAGAATACGGCATCAAGATATACACCGACAAGATTGCGGAAATCCTGTTCGTTGGGACTTGCTACCGGATAGACGGTCTTATCCGGATAGGTCATGGCATTGAGGAAAGTCTGGAGTGAGCATTTCAAAAGCTCTACAAATGGCTCTTTGACCGGATATTTCTTAGAGCCGCAAAGTACGGAATGTTCCAGAATATGCGGCAGTCCTGTGCTGTTTTCCGGAGGAGTGCGGAAGCTGATTCCGAAGGTCTTGTTTTCATCTTTATTGATTACGGACAATACCCGTCCGCCGGTTTTCTCATGTTCGTAAATGACGGCTTCACCGTTCAGCTCGGCCACGTGTTCGCGTGATATTTCTTTAAAGCCATACATATTGCTCATTAATTGTCTCCATATTGTTTGATAATGTCAGAAAATACCTAATTCAACATTCAAAATCAATTAACTCCTGCTTAAATACTTTAATGCCAAAGGACGTATTTTCAATAAGTTAAAAAAATATTGCGAAAGATTCCGATTATCGTTGACATGAGAAAAAGATTTTCCTAATCTCCATTCAACGTCAACGAAAAAAATGTTACAGAGACTATTGAATCTGAATTAAAATAATCTAGGAGATAGAATATGAGTTGCGGACACGATCATTTGGAAGATGTAATTACCCAGGCTGTTATCGGTGAAACTGTTCCCGATTTTACAATGGAAGCGTATGACCCGAATGAGGGTGGCTTTTGTGAAGTAAGCTTTGAAAGAATCCGTGAAGCCGGTAAATGGCTTGTACTTTTTTTCTACCCTGCGGATTTTACTTTTGTCTGCCCCACTGAGCTTGCCGATCTTGCTGAAAAACATGCAGAGCTCGAAAAACTGGGTTGTGAAGTTATTTCTGTATCGACTGATACCAAGTTCACCCACCTTGCATGGAGAACTGATGAAAGAATGCTTCAAAATGTGAAGTTCAGGATGGCGGCAGATCCTACCGGGGAAGTTTCCGATTTCTTCGGCGTTTATGACCATGCAACCGGTCTGGCCCTGCGCGGAACCTTTGTCGTAAATCCTGACGGAGTACTGGTTTCCTCTGAAGTTAACTTCTACAACGTAGGACGTAACGCAGAAGAACTTGTTAGAAAGGTTGAAGCAAATGTATATCTCAAAGACCATCCTGCAGAGGCTTGCCCGGCCAGATGGACTCCGGGTGATAAAACCCTTACCCCCAGCGAGAAACTGGTAGGTAAAGTCTACGAAGAACTCAACGGAGAATAACTCCTTAAAAGCGTTAACGATTACAGTCTACTCCAACCGTTAACACAGATAAAACTACACCTCCTCTCCCTCATTAACACCAGCAGATCGCCTGGAGCTTCGACCGGCTCCGGGCGATCTTGTTTTTGAGTTTTTTTAATATTCATTTCAAAGTAAATATTTCAGATAAAGCCGCTAAGCTGTTTAACTCATTCTTAACTATTCTTTCTTTGACTGTTTATGGAACACAAGTGTTATTTCTTCGAATAAGACTGTACCTGAGCAGTTCTGCAAAGTGGCTATCCATTTGGATTATTGTTGTCGGCCACTAAAGAGTCACTGTTTTTGATTTGAGAACTGCCAATTGAAAATACGCAAAATATCGGAGAGAGTTGAAATGAAGAAATTAGTGATGGTTATAGGTTTTCTGGCAGTAAGCGCTACATCTGTTTATGCCCGGCAGCAGCCCCCAAGAGGTGGAGAAATGGGGCCCCCGCCGGAGGCTTATGAAGCATGTGAGGGAAAACAGCAGGGAGATAGCGCACAGTTTACCACCCATTTCGGTGATACTATGACCGGGACCTGTCAGATTTTGGATGGAAAGCTGGTTCTTGTTCCTGCCGATCGTCCTCAGGGCAATATGCCTCCCCAATAATCATAAATGATCACTTGGGATGTAATAATCGTTAAAACAAATGCATCCAGCCAAAGCAGGGGCTGCTTTTGATCGGGGTGCCGGAAAGTACCGGTGACCCGATTGGTTTATTGATCACAGGCGTAATAATATTGATGGCAACTGGTAACATTGACTATTTAGAATGCTTTGCGGGTTGATATGAAAAGCTGCGGCTGGTACCTATCAATTCAAGTAAACTGTGCTGACCTAAATAGTTTGACCACCTTCATAAGGCGGATTATCTTTAAAGAGTAGACCTAGCCACCCTGTTAATTAATCTGGCTTCGCAAGGATGATAATATATGGTTTGGGACGGCTCTGACGCTGAAAAGTTCGAAACGTGGTTCAATACTCCTGCCGGACAGTTTGCTCTGGAGCAGGAAGTGTCACTTATGGATAATCTCATTTCCGCATGGCCTCGTCGCAAGAGAAAGCTGCTTGAGGTAGGATGCGGAACAGGATTGTTCATAGACCACCTTTACCGTTGTGGTTTTGATATAACCGGGGTGGATCGTTCGCCGGTGATGCTGGAGACTGCGCGTAAGCGTCTTGGAAACCGGGCGTCACTTCACCTTGGAAATGGTGAACGCCTGCCGTTTAATGATAACGAATTTGATTTTACTCTGCTTTGGACTGTCCTTGAATTCTGTGATGAACCGGAGGAAGTAATCCGTGAAGCAGCACGGGTTTCGGCCGGGGGGCTGCTGGTGGGGTTCCTTAACCGCCATTCAATCTATTTTTTTACCCATGGGCGCATGTGGCCCTGGGCGTCGCCAAGTACTTTGCGCTCTGCCCACTGGTTTTCGCCATCCGAGGTTCGTAAAATGGTTAAAAAGGGCAGTGGATACAGTCCCAGTGTCACCCGTTCTGTTTTGCCAGGCCCCATGTGGAGTTGGAAAAACAAAACGCCGTTTAAGCAGTTGAACGGTATAATCTACCCTCCGTATTTCGGTGCTTTTACGGCTTGCAGAGTGGATTTTGTTAATCGCAGGCCCATGAATCCCCTCCACGCATGGAAACATGTTCCACCGGTGGTCAGTTCGAGCAAAAGAAAAGAGCTCAAGCCGGAGTGCTTCAGGGATTCTGAATAGAGCTAGCCAAGGTGCAGAAATCGGACATTAAAAACAGTGTTATGTATTTTCTTTGTGATGACCTCACTGTCGTATTCTGGTATTTATTTTTAAAATTAAAAATATCAGGAGCCTGACATGAAAAAAATTATCCCTTTACTGATTCTGTGTTTTCTTTTTGTTACTTCCGGTTGTGCTAATAAGGCTCAAACAGGAGCCGGAGTAGGAGCACTTGCCGGTGCCACAATCGGAGCTCTGACATTTAATAACAAGGCTTCCGGTGCTGCAATCGGCGCCGGTATCGGTGCTCTTATGGGATATGTGGTCGGTAACGAGTGGGATAAGTATGATGAGAAAAAGGTTTCCGAAAGCCTTGAGAAAAGTCATTCCGGTCAAACGTCTTCATGGACAAACCCTGATACCGGAAAATCTTACAGCGCTGTCCCGTCTCCGGCTTATGTGAAGCAGGGACAGGTCTGCCGTGATGTAACAATTACTGAAGACGGCGGGGAGCAGATTCTTGCCAAAGCCTGCCGTGGGGAAGACGGAGTGTGGAGATTACAGCAGTAGATATTTATAGTTGTCCACGGAAATTTTTTGTATGACCTATTAAAGTCATTCCTGCCGGTACTAAAATTAAAAGGAAAGGCCGCAGTATTATAATACTGCGGCCTTTCCTTTTCTGTGTCTAACTATCAGGAAACCATGGCCTGAATGAGTTTATCAAGTTCCTTGGTCATTTCAGCAATCTCTTCTACAGATTTGGCTGCCTCAAACATTGAAGAACTCGTTTCCTGTGAAATTCGGTCAACTTCTTCACTGGCGCGGGTAATCTGGTCTGCTGTGGCGGACTGTTCTTCTGAGGCCGCTGCAATGGATTGCACCTGCTGCGATGAATCAGAAGAGAATTCAACTATTTCCTTAAGTACAACTCCTGCCTGATCCGCCAGTTCCGTACTGCGTGAGACTGCGGCAACAGCAGATTCCGTTGACGTGATGTTCTTTCGGCTGGAACTTTGAATAGCGCTGATGGCGTTGTTGACTTCAGTTGTTGCGGTCATAGTTTTTTCCGCCAGTTTACGGACTTCATCTGCAACAACGGCAAATCCTCTTCCTGCTTCTCCTGCACGTGCTGCCTCGATAGCCGCGTTGAGTGCAAGCAGGTTTGTCTGGTCTGCAATATCACTGATCACTTCTATGATGTTGCCGATTCCTTCGGCCTGTTTTCCCATTTCAATTGAATCTGCCTTCAACTGGTTTGCCTGCTGCTGCACTTCCTCAATTGCTTCCATTACTCTGTCCACAACGTCTGAACCCTGAGAAGCCTTTTCAAGGGTTGTTCCTGTGTTTTCGGCAGCCTTCCCTGCGTTATTCGCTACTTCAAGTACGGTTGCATTCATTTGTTCCATGGCTGTTGCCGTTTCAGCTGTGCGTTCGCTCTGTGTGGCAGCCCCTCTGCTGGCTTCATCAACCTGGCGGTTAAGTGCCGAAGCCGAGGAGGAGAGTCTTTCTGATATGGAAGAAGCCTGATCTGCAAGAGCAGCAACTTTCCGCTGCATTCCAATTACTTCAGTCTGGTCGACCATGATTTCGAATACACCGCTGAGATTCGCTTTTTCATCATTAATTGGAATACCGGTATAGGCTACGGTCGTGTTCTCCTGCGCAGCGTTTGACTTGCTCAGTTCGTGAGCGGATAATACTGCTTCGTAGTTCTTTTTGCCGTTGTGGTTGCGGATAAAGTCAATGCATCTTGTCCGGCTGTCCTTTGAAGGAATATGCTGTGGTGATGAGTCTGCCGATTTGTTGCTGAAGATTGTATCCTGCACAGGGGTTATGCAGACGATGGGATTGGCGATGTCATCTAGGTAACTAACCAGCGAATCAGCGAGACTGTTGCCGTTGTCCATGATTCCTGCAAAAAATCCGGAAAGATTTGTTGAGTCCCCCCTGTATCGGAGTTCTCCAAGCTTGATCTTGCGAACCGCTTCTTCAAGCTGTTCTGAAATAGAGGTCAGGCTGTCATTGATATCAAGCATGGCCCTGCTGACTCCCTTGGCCTTTTCACGCTTTATCTCATGGGCTGCTTTGAGGTCTCCCGCCGCAATGCGGGTTGCAATTCTCTGGATAATGGCCGGTTCTCCGCCAAGCTGTGCCATAAGGGAGAGGCCGAGCAGGTAAGTAATAAAGGCAGATATCAGTACTGCGGCAATGACGATTGTGATCATCGTCTGTTTTCCACTGTTATATCCGGCTTCTGCGTTATGGTATACTTTTTCGGCCACAACCAGCTGAACATCTATAAGCTTAGCAATGACTTCCGTAACCGGGTCTATTGCGGAGTATAATTCCTTCTGAATATATGAGACGAGCTGTTCCTCATTTCGGGAGCTGAAGATGGAATGCAGTTTTGCAATGGAGGCATCTGCCTTAGCAAGCTTTGGCTTAAGTTCTTTGACCAGCTTCTGTTCGGCTGGAACCAGATCCGTGCTCAAATAGGAGTCCAGTTCTGTTTTTATTCTCTTCTGAGCTGTGCCGAGATTTTCAATACCCTGATTCCATGTAAGAGCAGTGCTGCGAACTTTGTGTGACGTATCCACAATGTTGACCGCATATTCGTCGGAAATGATTTTGAGCTGTTTAAGAGGGACAACTCTGTCAAGGTAAACCGTTTTAAGCCCGGCGTTGGATTGTGCTGTAAGGTTCAAGCCCAGAACAGCCAAAGTAATCATGATCAGAAGCAGTATAGCTGCAAGTAACCCAATACGCACACTAACTTTCAATTTGCCTAGAGCGTCCATATTCTCCCCCTCAAATTGATTGAGCTCAGTCGTAAATTTTAGATTAGACCACAAAAAATAAAGATAGGGTCAATTCTAAGAATACAGGAGTTTTGTGCTATAGCAAGAAAAATGCTGGGAGAAAGCTGGATGTTTCAAAAAAGTAACTGAAAATTATTACTATTTTGTTTCATGATTCTTTTATGATAGCGGAAAGTGGGCGCTGGTTATAATAGATAGAATAGGTTGCGCTCTTATTTTAGACAGGATATGGGGTGACTTTGCTCCAAAAGTTGAAAGGGAGACCACTTGCCTGGGGAAGTGGAAGGATGGCAGTGGCCTCCTTTTCAGCGGAAAGCCCGTCAACACTATTTAACGATCAGCAATTGGACGTCGCAGACGTTAGTGTTGGTGGGGCCTGTCTTATGCAAGGCTCCTACCGTTTGAAGGAAGTGGTAGGAGTCGTTGTTTTTTAAATACTCTGCAATGGAAAGTCCCTGCTTTCTAGATTCTTCCAGTACTGCTGCATCGGCAAATCCACCTGCGGCATCTGTTGGTCCGTCATTTCCATCAGTTGAAGCGGCCAGAAAATGTATGTCTTTTGCGTTCAGGGTGTCCTGGCTGAGCTTTTTCAGGAACTGTAAAGCAATTTCCTGATTCCGGCCTCCTTTGCCCGTCCCTTTAATAGTCACCACTGTTTCACCGCCAGCAATTATGCAGGCAGGTTTTTTCTCCAGAAGTTCCCATTCCCGTTCATCCTGAGCAATAGCCCAGAAAAGGTCAGCTGCATCTGCTGCTTCCCCTTGAAGACGGGAGGTAAGGATACGGACATTGTAGCCAAGCTCTTCGGCTTTATCTCTGGCTCCCATCAAGGCAATGCGGTTGGTTCCGATAAGGATATTATCAGCGCGGACTTCTTTGAATTCATCCTGCTTGAGAGTTTCCTGCAGTCTTCCTTCATTGCCGATCTCAAGAACCTTCAGGACATGGGCCGGAACTTTGTCTCTTATTCCGTAACTGTCTATAATGGAAACCGCATCACAGTATGTGCTGCGGTCCGGGCTGGTCATACCGGATGCAATTGTGTCCAGATTGTCTCCGACAACATCGGAAAGAATCAGGTTCAGGCTGCGGGCGGGCCGCAGGCAGCGCAGAAGACGTCCGCCTTTGAGGTTGGAAAGATGTTTTCTGATGCAGTTGATTTCACTGATATCTGCACCGCAGGCCAGCAGAGCCTTGGTCATATTTTGCTTGTCTTCGAGGGTGACTTCGACTCTCTCTCCGTCAACCTCGGCATGCATGGGGCAGGGCAGCAGTGCTGATCCTCCCCCGGAAATAAGATTTATGACCAGCGTATTTTCTGTGGCAGAGCAGGCCAGTTCTTCAATTTTCCGAGCAGCTTTGACACCGTTTTCATCAGGGACCGGGTGGGCAGCTTCAATTGTTCGGATGCGTTTGAGCTCTTCCGTATGACCGTATTTAACGGAAATAAGTCCGGACTCAATCCGTTCACCGAGGATGTCTTCGACTGCTTTTGCCATTTTGGCTGTGGCCTTGCCTGCCCCGATGACTACAATGCGTTCAAATTCCTTGAGATTGACAGCTATATCACCTTTTTCATCTGCAATAGTGAGCATCTCGCCTGTCAAGGACATGCGATTTGTAATAATTTTATATGGATCAACCCGGTCGAGGGCTTCCACAAAAATCTGCTCAAGGTGCTTTTGTTCTGCTGTCATGGTCATATTTGAATTCCTGTTCCTCAGCTTCTGCCCAGACCGGCATCTCCGAGAGCTTTCAGGGCTCCGCTGAGGTGGGCGTTCATAAGTTCCGCTGCCTTTTTACCGTCTTTGTTGCGGATAGCTTCAAGAATATCTTCATGCTCCTGAAGGCTTTTTTTGGGCTGTCCCGGAATCTTGAGCGGGGCTTTCCAGCCTTCAATCATGGAGCGGTAAAGGGCATCCATGATGGATGAGAGAACTTTGTTCCCTGTTGCTTTGCCAATCAGTCTGTGAAATTCAGCATCAACCAGTATGGCACGCGGCAGGTCTTCATCCTCAACTGTTGCCTTGAATTCCTCATGGTTCTTTTGAAGAGCTTCAAAATCAGCTTCAGACATACGCTCTGCGGCCATGCGAGCTGTGGAGGGTTCAAGCAGAGCACGGACTTCAAAAAAATGGCTCAGGGCTTCATTATTGTCTTTAAGCCAGGTGGACAGAGGGCTGAAAATATCCCCCTCATAACTTTTTACAAAAGCACCTATTCCGGGCTGGGTTTCAATAAAACCCTTAATTTCGAGAATGCGCAGTGCTTCACGGATGGAACCGCGCCCAACCTGTAACTCCTTCATGAGCTGGCGTTCAGAGGGCAGGGGTTCTCCTTCAATGAAGGTCTTGTTCTTTATGAGTTCCTCAAGTTGCATTGCCGCAGTTTCCGAAACTCTGACTTTTTTTATGGGTTTGAACATGCGCATTCTGTTTTGTTTCTATAGACCCAACTAGCCGTAATTATTATTAAAATATATTTCAGGCTAATTGCTGAAACATAATTAGTGTTTAATGGTCCGATATCTGATTGTCTACTGGTCCTACCAGTATAACTGAAGGGGGTTTTAGTCAAGTAAATGCGGATGTCGGGTGGTACATATAATAATCTATTATGTCTTAATATATTATTGAGTTTAAATCATAAGCTATTTATGGTAAAAAGCGTGTGAGTGTTAACTGTTTTTTAAATAACCCTATGGCGTATAGGGGTTTGTTGAGGGAGAGTTGTTATGAGCTGGAAAGATTTAAGGCTGGCGTATAAGTTCGCAGTCGGATTTGGGTCGGTTCTTTTGTTGCTGATCCTGCTAGGGGGATGGTCTATTTTAGGGATCGGCAATATTGTAGGCAACGCTGAGCAGGTTATTGAGGGGAACAAGCTCAGAGGGGATTTTGTCCAGAAAATTGTGGATCATTTAAACTGGGCCAACAAGGTTAATACCTTGCTTACTGACAAGGATGTCCACACTCTGGATGTTCAGACAGATCCGCATAAATGCGGATTCGGTAAATGGTATTACAGTGAAGCCAGAAAGCACGCAGAAGAATTGGTGCCGGAAATACGTCCCATTCTTGCTCAGATGGAGGAGCCTCATAAAAAACTCCACCAGTCGGCAATTGAAATCAATGAAAAGTATGAGCCAGTGGATCCCGGGCTTGGTAGTTTTCTGCGTGAAAAGAAGCTTGATCATTTAAACTGGATGATCATGGTCCTCAAGCAGCTTATGGATCCGTCAGTGACTGAGCTCTCTGTTCAGGCTGATCCGCACAAATGCGGGTTGGGAAAATGGATTTACTCTGCAAAGATTCAGGATATGGCTAAGCAGCATCCTGAATTCGGGGCACTTGTTAATGAAGTTCTGACTCCGCATATTAAGTTGCATGAAACTGTTGAACAGCTGGATTCTTTTCTTGCAAGCGATGATCGTCAGGGAGCACAGCAATACTTTGCGCAGAACGTAGAGAAATATGCTGCCGAGACCCTCGAAAAAATAGACGGATTGATCAACTGGCACGATCACGAGTTGAAAATGCTTGCCGAAGCTTCGGATGTCTATGCTACTGTTACTACTCCCGCTCTTAGGAAGGTTCAGGATCTTCTCACTCAGGTCCGTCAGGTCGTTGCCGACAACATTATGAGTGATGAAGAAATGCTTCACGAGGCTGCCGATACGAGACGTATTGTCGTAATTGTAGGCATTGTTGCTGTTGTTGCCGGAGTGTTGATGGCATGGATCATCGCAAGCGGTATTCTTGGTCCGCTCAGGAAGGGGCTTGATTTTGTGGCTGAAGTAAGTGAAGGCAATCTCGCCGCTGATGTTGATCTGCAACGTAAGGATGAGCTTGGAAAGCTTGCTCAGGGTATGCGTAAAATGGTCGCCCGTCTGCGCGATGTTGTTACCGACGTTACTGATGCTTCGGATAGCGTTGCCAGTGGAAGTGAAGAACTTTCGGCCTCAGCTGAAAGTCTGTCTCAGGGCGCAACCGAGCAGGCAGCATCAATTGAGGAAGTTTCCTCATCCATGGAAGAGATGGCCGCAAATATCAAGCAGAATGCTGATAATGCCATGCAGACAGAGGGTGTAGCTGAAAAGTCACAGGTGCAGGCAGATCAGAGTGCTCAGGCCGTTGGTGAGGCTGTTCAGGCCATGAAGAGCATTGCTGAAAAGATTATGATTATTGAAGAGATTGCACGCCAGACAAACCTTCTTGCACTGAATGCGGCAATTGAAGCGGCCCGCGCAGGAGAGCATGGTAAAGGTTTTGCTGTTGTTGCAGCAGAAGTTCGCAAGCTCGCTGAGCGAAGTGGTGTGGCTGCGGCTGAGATCAGTGAATTGTCATCTTCTTCAGTCGTGGTTGCTGAAAAAGCAGGGTCAATGCTTGAAGAGCTTGTGCCCAGTATTCGAAAGACAGCCGAGCTTGTGCAGGAAATAGCTGCAGCAAGTAATGAACAGAATACCGGTGTACATCAGATTAATCAGGCCATTCAGCAACTGGATAGCGTCATTCAGCAGAATGCTTCCGCTTCTGAAGAGATGGCATCAACATCTGAAGAACTTTCCCGCCAGGGGCAGTTGTTGCAGCAGGCGATGAGTTTTTTCAGCCTTGAAGCCAGACGGTCCAGAATGCTTACTTCCGGCCGTACTCCACTTGAAGCAGGTGAAGATGGGTTTAACAGGTTTTAACTCAACCGATTAATGATGTTTCAGCCCCGTGCAGGAAAAAAACTGTACGGGGCTTTTCTTATTAGAGTGATTTGTTTGTAGAGACATCTATCTCTTAATATAAAACAGCTTGCCTTTTTATTGAAATTGAATATGAAATTCATTTACGACAGTCGGGTTGTTAATCCTAAGTTCAATAACGGCTGAGATGCGCAGGTTAACGGTTCAATTGGTAAGCCCTGTTTCAGCAGAATAGTTTGTGTAGGGGTAAAGTAATGCTGAAGCAGGGTGCTGCATTCACGAATATATATCCGGGTGGAGATTATGTGTGGAAATATGATTAACAAGGGGTGGTTATTGTGAGTTGGAAGGATATGAAGCTTTCATACAAACTTATGATCGGATTTGGTTCGGTGCTAGTACTTCTTGTTTTGCAGGCGGGCTGGGCGGTTAAAACATACAACAATGTCGTCCAAAATGCGGAAGAAGGTATTGTTGGTAACAGGCTCAGGGGAGATTTTGTTCAAAGGGTGGTGGATCACCTGAACTGGGCCAATCAGGTCAGGTCGCTACTGGAAGCCGAGAAAGTTAGCTTTTTCAATGTGCAGACAGATCCGAACAAATGCAGGTTCGGTACTTGGTATTATGGTGAAGAGCGGAAAAAAGCAGAGCTGATGTTCCCTGAAATTAAGCCTCTTTTGGCTGACCTTGAAGCATATCACAATCAGCTGCACAGATCGGTAATCGAAATAAAGAAAAAGCATGTATATGTGGACAAAGAACTAGGGACTGCTCTTAGAGACTTAAAAGCAGCACATTTGGAAAGGGTTCTTGAGGTTGTTAAATATACGGCTGGTACAGCAACAGTACCTCTTGCTGCCAGAGAAGGCGCTTTTGCTGACAGATTAGGTGAAATACTTAAGGTTGGGAAATTGGCCTCAGGTATAAAGAAAGATCCTGAACTATCTGAAATGTTATTAAAGGTTAAAGCAGCCGGTTCCAGGTTCTCTGAAAGTATTGCCACATTATACAGGTTTCTGGAGCAGGGAGAAGATGCAGAAGCACGGCTCTATTATCGTGATGTTGTGGATAGAGCATCTCATCAGGTTTCAGAGGCCTTGGATAACATGATCAGCTGGTCTGATGAGCAGCTGATCAAGGGGCAGGAAATTCAGAGGATCTATGATGAAGTTACTGTCCCTGCCCTCGGCAATGTCCAGAAAATTCTAACTGAGATAAGCAGGATTGTGGCAACCGGGAGTATGACAGTCGAGGTAATGGAAAGCTGGGCAGAACAAAATAGAAATATTATTATAGCAGTCAGTTTGTTAGCCGTACTTGCGGGATTGCTCATGGCCTGGATAATTGCCAGAGGAATTCTTCAGCCTTTGAACAGAACTTTGCTCTTTGTGGGGGAAGTAAGCGAAGGAAATCTATCCTCCGAAGTTGATCTCCATCGTAAGGATGAGCTTGGGGTGCTTGCCGACAGCATAAGCAGTATGGTCGGTAGGCTTCGCGAGGTTGTAGGCAGTGTTAATGATGGTTCAAACGCTGTAGCCAGCGGCAGTGAAGAGCTTTCTGCCTCAGCAGAGAATCTGTCTCAGGGAGCAAGTGAACAGGCTGCTGCCATTGAGGAAGTCTCTGCTGCTATGGAAGAGATGGCAGCAAACATTAAACAAAATGCCGAAAACGCAAGCCAGACAGAGAGTGTTGCCGAAAAGGCTCAGCTCCATGCCGGACAGAGTGCCCATGCTGTCAGGGAGGCCGTACTGGCCATGAAAAGCATTGCTGAAAAGATTATGATCATTGAAGAGATTGCCCGGCAGACGAACTTGCTGGCACTAAATGCTGCAATTGAAGCGGCTCGTGCGGGAGAGCATGGGAAAGGTTTTGCCGTTGTAGCTGCCGAAGTGAGAAAGCTTGCCGAGCGAAGCGGGCTGGCTGCAGCAGAAATTAGTGATTTGTCATCTTCGTCGGTTCTTGTGGCGGAAAAAGCCGGTTTAATGCTTGAGGAGCTGGTCCCGAATATTAGAAGGACAGCGGAGCTGGTTCAGGAGATTTATGCTGCAAGCAGTGAGCAGAATTCCGGAGTGTCTCAGATCAACAAGGCTGTGCAGCAACTGGATACGGTAATTCAGCAAAATGCTTCTGCCTCTGAGGAAATGGCATCCACCTCCGAGGATCTTTCTCAGCATGGACGATTTTTGCAGCAGGCGATGGGGTTCTTTGTTCTGGATTCGTTCACTAAAGGTATGATTCCTTCAGACAGGAAAGCTCTTGAATCCGGGAATGACGGTTTCAACAGATTTTAATTCTGGCATGACTAAGAAAACTAGAAATCCCCGCTGCAGCTGAAGCAGTGGGGATTTAGATAACTTGGAGTGTCTGCCAAGGATAAAAGAAAAGGCACACAATCTTTCGAAAGTGTGCCTTTTTCTTTTAAAAATGGTGGGTCGTGCTGGGCTCGAACCAGCGACTCTCTGCTTAAAAGGCAGATACTCTACCAACTGAGTTAACGACCCTTATATTTAAAAGCGTGTCTATCGACATTATGTGACTTGCTCTGTAAGGTCAAGTCTTTTTTTGCCTTTTTTAAGACCGCCATTTGTCAAAGATGTTTGCGGTGGTGGGTCGTGCTGGGCTCGAACCAGCGACTCTCTGCTTAAAAGGCAGATACTCTACCAACTGAGTTAACGACCCTCCGCTTGCGAACGAAGAAGCTTTTATCCAGACAGCCTCTCCCTGTCAACAAGAAAAATGAAAAAAGTTTATTTTTTTTGTTTTTTTTATTAGAATGTCGAGCCGTGATTATAGTTTGGTTTTGGTTTAAAGGTGTTTTTGCATACATAAACATCTGTAATGTTTAGATAAATCTTAAAAAAGTTGACAAATATGGAACATTTTTATATATTGACCGTGCTAATGTGGGGAGTTGTCTCCGCTAAGCAATAACTTTTGGAGGAAACCTATAAATGACTCGTAAAGATCGTACCGAAGGCATCTATAGCCGTCGTGAAGTTCTGGATGAAGGTGAAAGACGCCAGTATTGTGCTCTTCAGCTCAAGGAACTTCTGACCTATGCCTACCGTTATTCCGAAGACGTTAAGAAGCGTTTCGACAGAGCTCAGTTTCAGGTTGATAAATTCAGCGATATATCCGACCTCAAGCATATACCTATATTGAAGAAGAAAGAACTTATCTTTCTGCAGTCCATGGGCCCCCGTCTGGGCGGTCTGCTGACCAAGGATCTTGGTGAGCTCCGCCGTATCTTCCTGTCACCGGGACCTATCTTCGACCCGGAAGATCGTGCCGAGGACTACTGGGGATGGACCGAAGGCTTCTACGCTGCCGGTTTCCGTTCCGGAGATGTGGCACAGATTACCTTTAACTACCATCTGGCCCCTGCCGGACTGATGTTTGAAGAACCTCTGCGCAATCTCAACTGTGCTGTGGTTCCTGCTGGTCCCGGTTCCACCAACAGCCAGCTGGAAATCATGCAGAAGCTTAGAGTTACCGGTTACGTCGGTACCCCTAGCTACCTCATGCACCTTGCGCAGAAGGCTGAAGAAGCAGGCCTTAACCTGCGTAAGGATCTCTATCTTGAAGTGGCTTTCGTTACCGGTGAAAAATTTTCCGAGAAAGTTCGCTCCAATCTTGAAAAGAAATTCGACCTGATCATGCGTCAGGGATACGGTACTGCTGATGTAGGCTGCATCGGATACGAGTGTTATCACAAGAACGGCCTGCACATCACCAACCGTGCATTTGTTGAAATCTGCCACCCTGATACCGGTATTCCGCTCAAGGACGGCGAAGTTGGCGAAATCGTCATCACTGCTTTCAACAAGACTTATCCGCTGATCAGACTTGCAACCGGTGACCTCAGCTATATCGACCGCACTCCCTGCGCCTGTGGACGTTCCACTCCGCGTCTGGGTAACATTGTTGGCCGCGTAGACACCACTGCACGCATCAAGGGTATGTTTGTATACCCCCATCAGGTGGAGCAGGTCATGGCTCACTTCGAAGAGGTCAAGCGCTGGCAGATTGAAGTCACCAACCCTGGTGGCATTGATGAGATGATTCTCAATATTGAGGTTTCCAACTTCAAGCGCGAGGATGAACTGCTGCACATGTTCCGTGAAAAGATCAAACTGCGTCCGATCCTCAAGCTTCTTACCCCCGGTTCTCTGCCTCCTCAGGTCAGACCCATCGAAGACAAGAGAATCTGGGACTAGCCCGGTAAATTGCATGGTGCAAAATCTAAACGATAAACGCGCAAGGGGTCTTCTGGCCCTTTGCGCTCTTTTTTTTCTTATGGCCGTAGCCGGATGTGTGAAAAAGAATATGTCACCTGAAATGGCAGTATCGTTCCTGCCCTGCCCCGGAGAATATCTTGACCCGGTAGGTGATCGCCTGTCTTTTGAGAGGCTTATAAGTGATGCTTCACAGGCTGATTATGTGCTGATCGGAGAAGGGCACAAGAGCATCTGCGATCACAAGGTCCAGTTCGATATAATTGAGGGGCTAACAAGAGGGGGCAACAGGTTTTCCATAGGTCTGGAAATGGTTCCTGCCCAAAAGCAGGATGTATTGAACCGTTTCAACCTCGGACAGCTTTCGGTGAATGAACTGCCTGAAGAACTGGATTGGGCGAACGGCTGGCGTTACGATTTCAATATGTTCAAACCTGTTTTCAATCTTGCCGCCGAGCGTCAGTTGACTGTTGCCGGTTTGAATTTCCCTTTTCGCCTGACCCGTGAGGTCCGTGAGAAAGGGCTGGAAGGTCTTTCTTCCGAAGACAGGGCTATGCTGCCGGAAAAAGTTATCCCTCCCGCGCCTGAACAGGAGGAGGGACTAAGGGAAGTGCTGGCTATGCATCAGGGGCGCAATGCCACTGACCCTAAACAGGTGGAAAGATTTTTTCTTGTGCAATCCTTATGGGATACTGCCATGGCTCAGAAGGCGGTGAACCTGCGTAAAAGTTCCGGGCATCCGGTTGTAATCCTTGCAGGAGGTGGACATGTTGAGCATGGCTGGGGCATTCCCCGTCGCCTGAAAGTTCTTGATCCGTATGCAAAGGTCATGACTGTAATGCCTTGGCGTGGTGATGTTTTTTATCCCACTGCCGGAGATTCTTTTTTTTATTGCCCGCCCAGTTACGAAAGCAGGATGGGGATGACAGTGGAAATGCGTCAGGGAAGAGCGGTGATAACCGAGGTTAAGCGTGACAGGAAGGCTTACCGGATGGGAGTTCGCCCCGGAGACATAATAGTTAAGGCACAGGGCTTTCCCGTTAGTTCCCTTTCCGCTATGCATATTGCCGGGGCTAAAGCCCACAAGGACAACAAACCTCTAGTGTTCACCATGGAACGAAGGGGTGAGCTGTTTGACCTTGATCTGGGACTGCTTACCCGGATGAAAAAAGAAAAGTAAACTGATCACATATTTCAGGAAAAAATTATGCCAGAATTGCCGGAAGTAGAAGTTATATCCCGTGGGCTGGCCGAGTCCCTGGTCGGTAAGACCATTGAGTCGGTAAAAATATTAAATCACAGCAGCGTCAAGATGCCCTGGTTTCTGTTTTCATCCCGCGTTGCCGGACAGGAAATCACCGCTGTCCGTCGCAGAGCAAAGCTTTTGATCATGGATCTTGGTGAAGATCTTCACGTGACTTTTCATCTCAAGATGACCGGTAGGGTGCTGGCACACGAAGGACCGACCTCACCGCAGACACATACCCGAATCGTTTTTGGCCTGACAGACGGCGGTTCCATAGAATTTCATGATACCCGCAAGTTCGGCGAAGTACGGGCGCTAACCGATGAGGAACTTGAAGAATGGGATTTCTACAGGAATCTCGGGCCTGAGCCTCTTGAAACAACTGCGGCTGAGCTGGTAAAACGCGTTGAAGGGCGTAAGGCACAGATTAAGGGGCTGCTGCTTAATCAGTCCGTTGTGGCCGGCGTAGGCAATATTTATGCTGATGAAAGCCTGTTCCGGTCCGGCATTCATCCCAAGGCAAAGCCTTCCGACCTGTCTCAGGAGTCCCTCGAAAAGCTTTTTACCGAGCTGCAGGCTGTGCTTAAGCAGGCGATAAGCGAGAACGGCAGTTCCATTCGCGATTATGTTGATGCCGGTGGTGATGCCGGAGGTTTTCAGAACAGCTTCAAGGTTTACGGTAAGAAAGGCGAGGCCTGCCCTTGCTGCGGTAAAACTTTTGAAGGAGGAACCGTGGCCGGACGCAGTTCTACCTTCTGCTGCAATTGCCAGAAGCTGGGTGATTAGTTAAGCAGCTTCGCACGATCTTGAAAGTATATCTTTCTTTGCCTTGAGAGGTGTCATCCTTTGTGCCTGCCCCAGTACCGGAAGGAGTTCCGTTCAGGGGGATGTTGTAGCTCTGAAGGCAGGAGGATGATGTTTCCTGATGATTCAATGCCCGGGAACAATTAACAAATTTTAGATAATCTTCCGTTCACGCCTGTGAAGCCCTGAACAGAGGGTTTGCGAAGGTGGGGCCGGGTGAATAAATCACGATTATTCTTCCCGGCCGCCGGAGTAGTAATTAATGACAGCTGAATCTAGCAAGATAGTCCGCAACGCATCAGTCGTTGCGGGGGCTACTTTACTTTCAAGGGTCCTTGGCTTTGTCAGGGACCTTATTGTTGCGTTCGCTTTGGGGGCAGGACTCCCTGCGGATGCTTTTTTTGTTGCTTTTCGCATACCGAACCTGCTGCGCCGTCTCTTTGGTGAAGGTTCGTTGACCATGGCATTTGTGCCTGTTTTCAGCCGGATCAGGCAGGAACAAGGGGATGAGGCTGCATTCAGGATGGCTCGTTCTGCCATAATATGGCTGCTGCTTATTCTTGGCGGGATCACTCTGCTGGCAATTGTTTTTGCCAAATCGCTGGTTCTTGTCATTGCCCCGGGTTTTGGTCGCAATCCTGAGCTGATGTCCCTTACAGTTGAACTGGTAAGAGTCTGTTTCCCTTACGTGATTTTTATTTGCGGAGTTGCCCTGTGCATGGGGATTCTGAATAGTATGGGCCATTTTCTGGCCCCGGCACTGGCCCCGTGCATGCTTAACATCGCTCTGATCGGATCAGCATTGATCGGCTATTTTACTGGAAACAGTGTGGCCCTGTTTATGGCCTGGGGTGTTCTTCTGGGCGGCTTGATGCAGTGGATGCTGCAACAGCCATATTTGAAACGGGCCGGTTTGATATGGCGTGGAGATATTGATTTAAAGGATCCGGGCGTAAAACGTATGGGCCGGCTCATGCTGCCTACAGTTCTTGGGGCGGCGGTTTATCAGATCAATGTTGCTCTGGGGACCCTGCTGGCATCCTTTTTACCTGTAGGCAGTGTTTCATACCTCTATTATGCCGACCGTCTGGTGCAGTTTCCACTGGGTGTGTTCGGTATTGCAGTAGGGACAGCAGCACTGCCCAGTCTGGCGGCGTTGTGTGTTAAGGGCAAGGAGAAAGAATTCGCCTTGACCCTGCAGCAGACAGTGGGATTGACTCTTTTTATTTCCCTTCCGGCAATGGCCGGACTGGTCGCTCTGGCAGAGCCTTTGATCGGGCTGCTGTTCAAGCGCGGAGCATTTGATGCACAGGCTGTGAGCGCAACTGCACAGGCCCTTATGGCTTATGGTCTGGGCCTTCCTTTCATTGCCATGTCCCGCCCTCTGGTCTCAGCATTTTATGCTCAGGAAGATACAAGGACTCCGGTCAAGATCGCTATCCTCTGCCTGCTGGTGAATGTAGGAGCCGGTTATCTGCTCATGCAGCATCTTGCGCATGTGGGGCTGGCTCTGGCTGTATCTCTTTCATCCATGCTTAACAGCCTGCTGTTGGCGGTGATCATGTCCCGAAGGACCCACACGGCTCCACTGCCCATGCTGAACGTGTTTAAAAGCATCCTTCTTAGTAGCATAATCGGTGCAGGGGCTTGGTATTCCTCCCGCTGCGATATTATTTGGTTTGCCCTTATCCCGGTTTGGGTCGCAATATACGGGGCCGGGGCTTTGCTGCTAAAATCAGAAGATGCGCAAATGCTGGTTGGAGCTCTTCGTCGAAGAAGATCTTAAAATTTAAAAGATGATTATCTGCTTTAAACGGTAAAGTGATACTATAAGTTTGTTGAAGAGGTCGGGAGCACGTTTTCAAAGAGTCTCTCCGGCCTTTGTGCAGGTTCCCGGCTGGGACGCCGGAGTCATGATGTACGAAGAAGCACGCAAATATTTTCCTCGCGGTATGGAGCAGCCCAAGGCCGGATTCCGTTTTTCAACGGATTCCCTGTTGATAAGCAGTTTTGTGTCCGTCCCTTTTAAGGCCCGTATTCTCGATCTTGGTACCGGCAGCGGTGTTATCCCGCTTGGAATCATTCTTCGTAATCTTGAAAAGCAGATAACCATCACCGGCATGGATGTTAATCCGGAAATGGTCTCCGCTGCTCAGGCAAATGTGGATCGGCTGGGATTTTCAGAAGAAATCAGCATAGTCCGGGCCAATGTCTGCCAGCCTGATTTTGCGCCATCCGGAAGTTATGATCTGGTCGTTTCCAATCCTCCTTACCGCAGCGAGGGGCGCGGTCGATCCTGCCCAGATGAGTCGAAGAACAAGGCCAGATTCGAGGTTGAATGCGATCTTGATGCATTTGCAGCCACAGCTTCGAGGATGGTGCGGAATCGAGGGCGGGTATGCTTTGTTTTTCTTGCAGAACGTCTGGCCGAGCTGATCAGTTCATTTACCCGGAACAAGCTTGAGCCAAAGCGCATGAGATTTATTCACGGAAGGTTGAGTTCTCCTTCAAAAGTGGTGATGATTGAAGCGGTCAAGAACGGTAAGCCGGGGCTGGTACTGGAGCCTCCGGTTATTTTATTCAAGACGGGGACGGATCTGACGTCTGAGTCTGTGGAGTATTGTTCATTCATTGCCAAGTGATTGCTCCACAGGTAAAGAATATCCAGATGAAGATAGGAATCTCATCCTTTTAAAATTACGGCAGTATTCTGATTAAAGGCGGCATAGACCTGAGGGCTGCTTTAAGATCCTCCTGCTGTCTCTCGAAGATGTAATGTGCTTCGAGGTCTAGTAAGATATAATCTGAAATTAAGCAGGTCCGCCGGACGAAAGCATCACGTTTTATGATTAAAAAAATTATTCTTAAAGATTTCCTCGCCCATGCAGACACCGAAATTGAACTGGATGAGGGAATGACTGTGCTTACAGGACCGAACAACAGCGGTAAGTCCTCAGTTGTAGAGGCTTTACGCTGTATTGCAACCAACCCGCTGCCCAAGCATTTTATTCGTCACGGGGCCAAAGTTGCCCGTGTGGAACTGGAGATGGATGACGGCATGCGTGTGGCGTGGATTCGCAAGAAAGCCACAGCCTGGTATGAAGTGCTGCGTCCCGGTGAAGAAGAATGGGAAGTTTACGCAAAATTTGGTCGAAAAACTCCTGATGATATCCTTAAGATTCTGCGTTTGAATCAGGTTCCGCTGGAAGGTGGAAACTCGCTTGATGTTCACATAGGCAACCAGCGTAATCCAATTTTTCTGCTTGATCAGCCATCATCGGTTGCCGCGCAGTTCTTTGCATCATCATCCGAGGCGTCACATCTGCTGGCAATGCAGACCGAGTTGAAAAATCGGGTGCGTAATGCAAAGCGTGAGAAAAAGTTCCAGCAAAATAAGATGAATGAAATAAAGGGAGAGCTGGACTCTCTTCAAAGTCTGCCGGATGTAAATCTTGAGCTGGAGTCTGCCCTGGAGCTCAAAATTAAAGTGGATCGTATCGAGGCTGAGATTCCGGCTGTGGAAGGTTTTTTACAGCGCAAGAATGAACTTGAAGGCTACAGGAAAAATCTTGCTGACCGCGAAAAGAAATTAAGCGGGTTGAAAGACTGCCCTGAAATGTTTCCTACCGGACCTTTGGAAGCGGTCACGGCGCGTATGGAAACGCTACGCCATCATGGGAGGCAATTGACGGGTAAATCCTTCTGTCTTGGCAATTTGCAGGGGCCGCCTGAACTTTTTCCGGTTCAGCATCTTGAAGGTGATATCAGTCGTCAGCAACAGCTCTTTGCCGCTGGCAGGTGTCAGTCGTCAAAACGTAACGTGTTAAGTCCTTTGTCTTTACCTCCTGAGCTTGAGGATGTTTCCATGTTGTCCGCAACTATCAGCAATGTTATCCGCAACCGCGCTTTTCTGGACAATATATCCAGACGGGCAGCAGTCGTGGCGCCTCTTGCCGCTCCGCCTGAACTTTTTGATCCTTCACCACTAATGCAGATGCTGGGCAATATTTCATCCCTCAAACGAGCTGAGCAGGAGGTGCGCACCCGTATTTCCGATCTGAGACATGCGGAAGCGGAACTTAAGTTGCGTATTGAACAGCGCCTTTCTGAAATAGGCAACTGCCCGCTGTGCGGAAGTGAACTTGAGGCGGAGAAGCTGATCGGGGAGAGCAGAGATGACTCTTGAGTGTGTAAAGGGCAGAGGGCTGTTTTTAATCGGTGATCCGCATGTTGCCTCCACCCCTCCGGGGCAGCGTATTGGCGACTATGCCGGAGATGTACTGGGTAAGCTGGAGGCTTGTTTCAAGCGATCCGTGGAATTGGACATGATGCCGCTTATTCTGGGTGATTTGTTCCACTGGCCGCGCGATAACGGTAATTCTCTTCTTGTAGATATGATTGCTCTGTTCAGGCATCACAACCCTTTTGTTCTGGTGGGAAATCACGATAAATATCAGGCCCGTTTCACCAGTGATGTATCCATGGCCGTGCTTGAGGCTGCTGGAGTAATAAGGCTTATGAGTGAGGCCGGGCCTGCTTTTGAACTGGAGACAGAACATGGGCTGGTGCTGGTAGGTGCGTCACCGGACGGTTTTGCCATTCCCAAAGAGTTTGATCGTGGTAATGGCAGGTATCATAAAGTCCTTTGGGTGACTCATCACAATATTTCTTTCCCCGATTGTGAGAAAAAGCAGCATGCAATTAAAGAGAAACCGGGTATTGACTGGATAATTAACGGGCATATCCATCGGCCTCGGGAGTCAATAACCTCCGGCACGACAACATGGGCCAACCCCGGAAATATCACCCGTCTTGTCTTTTCCCGTCTGGCTTTGGAGCGCAGGCCTCAGGCTGCTCTCTGGACTCCTGACTGTGAGGATCTGGAGAAGTGGGAAGTCCCGCATAAGGATTTTTATGAAGTCTTTCCTGATCAGGACTTTCCCATCGAGATCGAAGATGCAGAAGCGGCAGAGTCCAAATTTTTGCAGGGACTTGAGCGCCTTGCATGGAAACGTACCCATGAAGGGGCCG
This sequence comes from Maridesulfovibrio sp., assembly GCA_963676495.2. Taxonomy (GTDB): domain Bacteria; phylum Desulfobacterota; class Desulfovibrionia; order Desulfovibrionales; family Desulfovibrionaceae; genus Maridesulfovibrio. The sequence continues at coordinate 2,242,689 of CAXXRF010000003.1, forward strand.
GGCTGAAACAGTTTCTTGAAGAGAATATCGCCCCGGAAGATCCTGAGAGCGGTCTGATCTGGGAATTATATAAGGAGGTTACCGATGGCAATGGGTAATGGAATGAATAACGGTGGGATGCATCAGCCCGGAAATGGTCTTGAACGTGAACTTGCACAGCTCAAGCAGCAGTACGAACGGCTGCGTGAGGATAAAGTCCGTACTGAGCAGAATCTGGACAATATAGGTCGCCAGCTTGCCGATCTGGAGGCTCAGGCAGTGCAGCAGTACGGAACAGCCGACCCTCAGGAACTGAACCGGATGCTTGAGGAAAAACGTGCTGAAAATGCACGTCTGGTTGCCGAGTACCGTGAGCACATCACTTCCATCATGGAAGGACTGAATAAACTGGAACAGGGCGGCTAGCCTCCGGAATCAACCGTGGATAATATCACATCACTACCATCAATTGAGTCTTTGGAACGTAGGGCAGACCGTTTATCTGCCCGTGCGTCGACGCGAATGGATGACTGGGTTGCCTTGCAGAACGAAGCCCGGATGATCGATGAGTTTCTGGAATTGGCTCCAGATGCGGCGATGCGTCTGGAGGAACTCTCCACTGCCCTGTTCGGAGAACTGCTAAGCGAGCTGGAAACAAACCTGACTCACGCCATCAGGGAAATTCTGGGGCAGGACCGTGAAGTGAAAGCTGTAGCCTCTATCAGGGACAAGAAGTTGCAGGTTGATTTTCAGATTCTCAATCAGGGCGGCGAAGAGGATATCATGGTCGGACAGGGCGGTTCGGTTTGCAATATCCTGTCTGTGGGGCTTCGTTTGATTGCATTATCAAGGCTGAATCCTGAATCTCACCGTCCTTTTCTGGTTCTGGATGAGCAGGACTGCTGGTTGCGGCCTGATCTGGTTCCACGGTTCATGGAGCTGATCAGTACTATTTCACATCGGCTGGGGTTTCAGGTACTGGTCATCAGCCATCATCCCCTTGAGCTGTTTGCTGAAAGTGCTGATAATGTGCTGGCTCTTGAGCCTGATCGTGAGAGCGGGGTAAGAATAAAGGCGGTTAAGTAAAGACCGTTTGTTTTACTGGTTGTTTAACAGTTTTTGAGCTAAGCTTGGCGTAAGTTAATATGCATAAGCGGAGAATTAAATGGCAGCTGATCAAGGTTTAAAACGTATTCTTGATATTCCCCTTGAAATCAAGGTTGAAATGGGGCGTACCAAGCTTCTGGTCAATGAAATCATTCAGTTCGGCCAGGGGACGGTTATCGAATTACACAAACTTGCCGGAGAGCCGTTGGATATGTACGTTGAAGGGCGACTCGTTGCTCGCGGTGAACTTGTAGTAATCAATGAAAATTTCGGTTTCCGAGTAACCGAGATAATTAAGCCCGAGGATCGTATTAAAAGTCTTGGGCTCTAGCATCGGCTGCATACTGTATTTCCAAGCCCCCGCACTCCGGGGGCTTATTTTTGCCGTTATCTGATGTTGTCATAAGCAACATGCTCAGCTAAGAGTTTCCTCGCAAGGAGGTCACGTCAAGTGTCATCATTATCAGATTCATTTAGAAGCAAGCCCGTTGTATGGGCCTTTTGCATAATCATATTCACTACTTTCGCACGTATCTGGTTTCTTGGAACCGGACAGCTCAACCTTGTGCAGGATGAAGCACAATACTGGGACTGGACCCGTCATCTGCAGCTTACCTATTATTCCAAGGGGCCGCTGATCGCATGGATAATTTCCACTTTCACTTCTATTTTCGGTAATACTGAATTCGGAGTGCGATTCGGCTCAATTGTGGGCTCCTTCCTTACCCAGATAGTTCTTTTCTGGGGAATGGCAAAGTTATGGAAAAAGCCCGCTGCGGCTGTTTGGACTCTGGTTATATATAATTCCATGCCTGTATTTCTGGCTCTTGGAATTCTTATGACAACAGATAATCCGTTTATCCTCAGTTGGGCCTGTGCTCTTTTTGCCCTTTATTCAGCTTCTATTCCACATCCTCCCGGAATTGACCGTGATTCCAATGAATCTCGGACCAAGCCGTTTATCTTGATTACAATTTTTTTGGCCATCGGCATCCTTGCAAAGTATACCATGCTTGGTTTCGTGGGCCTTTCCGTGCTTTACGGTCTGGTGCTGATGCGCCGGGAACGGTTGCCGCGAGGGTTCTGGCGCAAACTCCTGCTTTCGCTCGGGACAGGTGTATTCCTTGGTTTTCTCCCCACATTGATATGGAACATGCAAAATGATTTTGTGGGCTACAAGCATGTCTTTTATCTCATAGGGGCATCCGGAGATCAGGCTTCCCAGCTTATACGGTTTGACCGTGTGCTGCCTTTTGTAGGGGAGCAGGTAGGCATGGCTGCTCCATGGTGGATCGTTTTCATGTTTATAGGCAGCATTGTTGCCCTGCGTTATCTTTTCAGCAGCAGAAGCAGCAACAGGCTCGGGCTGAACAATCGCCAGTCAGCATTGCTGTCAGTGTTCTTTCTGCCGGTCTGGCTGTTCTTTTTCATGTGGAGCTTCCACGCCAAGGTTTTAGGCAACTGGGCTGTTATATCCTACGTCAGCGGAGTCATGATGGCTGGGGTTGTCTTTGAAAGCTTCTGGACCAGAAAAGGTCGTTTCCGCTCATTGTGGATGTTTTTGAGTGTGCTGATCTTTGTAGTCCTTCATTTTCAGAACCTTGTTCCCCTGCCGGATAATCTTAATCCGACACATAGGCTTAAAGGCTGGACCGATCTTGGACAGCAGGTGGTAGAGCTGGAGAAAACACAGTTCAAAGATCCGGAGAAGGTCTTTGTGATGAGTGAACTGTATGATATGACTGCAGCCCTTGCTTTTTATGTTCCCGGACAGCCGAGAACTTATTGCGCCTGGATTGACCGCCGAATGAACCAGTATGACCTCTGGCCCGGCCCAGAAGACAAGATAGGATGGGACTGCGTCTACGTGATCAAGAAGTTTAAAGGAGAGCCTGATAGGGAGCTGCAGAAAATGTTCAAGCGGATCAGTTCTCCCATACATATCCAGACTACTTTCCGGGGTAAGCCCGCACGCAAGTTCACAATCTATCTTTGCTACGACTACAACGGCTACTGGCCTCGTGACGAACGGCTGAGATTTTAGCCTGAGTTAATCTTCAGCACTAAAAGCCCCTCTCCTGATTTGATCAGGAGGGGGGCTTTTGTCGCTTTCAAGGAAAATAAAGTGAGCAAAAGTGAAACTTTTAAGAAAATATTTTCCGCCACTCATTGTGGATCAGCTGTTTCAAGTTGTGTGTTGAAACAGTTTATCAAGTGATTACGAACGATTTGATACCTGTTGTGGTGTTGTGGCAGAAAGTTATGCACTTGAATGACAATCTTTGACAATTTTTGACAATTAATGTCATAAGGAGTAAATTGTAGTGAAATTTTGAAAAATCAGGATAAGTCTTTGACTCCCTCGCCTACACTCTACACGGTGCGTGAGATCGCTGACACGCTCAGAGTCCATCCGAGGACGGCATACCGGCTGATCAAGGAAGGCCGGATTCGCGGTATCAAGGTTGGTAGTCAGTGGCGCGTGCCGGAAAGCTCTCTGCTGGATTACATAGAGAGCGGACTTACGGCTCCCCGTAAGAAGGTGAAAGACGATAAGGACGGACCTGAGCAACTGAAACTGCCCATTTGAGAAGCATCGGTGGACATGATCATGAAGAAGAAGGCTACCCTGAAAAGGGTGACTCTGGAGAATGATTTCGGAGGTCAGATTTCCTTTACCGGGAAACTGGAAAATGATTCCCTTAATTTCGACGAAAACACCGGGGAGCTGGTATCTGAGAAGATTTACAGTACCGAGCAGGGGAGAACCGGTTACAGTGTGGTTAACGGGGACGGAATCAGAAGGGAAAGACGGGCGTATCTGCTTGAGGATCAGGGAGAGACCTGTATGGTCTCCAACGGTTCCCTCCTGCTGGGCCTGGACACAGAAAACCTGCTTACATTTTTTGCGAAAGCCCTGGCTGAAGAGGCTGAGTGCTACTCCGAAGATAAAATGGAGTATGTGAAGAAACAGCTTAAAGCAGTCAACGATTAGGAATTTTAAGCCTGTCCGGAGGGGGACAGGCTTTTTAAATGTCAAAACGAAAGCCCCGGAGCATTGTGCTCCGGGGCTTTTCTTTTGGTAGGTAGCTTCAAATGAAGCGGCGAAGTTGTATAAAGTGCTTTGAAAGACCCAAGAGGTGATTTTTAAAAAAAGTTTCTTGGCCTTCGGATTTCAGTTCAAAGGCAAAGCTACTTGGCTTCTGCTTCGTCTTTAGCGCGGATTTCAGCACGTTTGATTTTGCCGCTGATGGTTTTGGGCAGCTCTTTAACGTAATCCACGATTCTGGGATATTTGTAGGGAGCTGTGACCTTTTTAACGTGGTTCTGCAGTTCCTTGGTAAGTTCGTCCCCGGGCTCAAAGCCTGGAGCAATAACAACTGTAGCTTTTACTGCCTGACCTCGAACGTCGCAGGGAACTCCTGTTACGGCAGCTTCAACAACTGCCGCATGGGTGATCAGGGCGGATTCTACTTCGAAAGGCCCGATGCGGTAGCCGGAACTTTTGATAAGGTCGTCAGTACGGCCGAGAAACCAGAAGTAACCGTCTTCATCCATCCAGGCCTTATCACCGGTCTGGTAGTACCCGTCAACCATGACATTGGCGGTTTTCTGTGGCTCATCAAGGTAGCCGGTGAAAAGTCCTACAGGTCGGGGATCAAGCTTAACGCAGATCTGTCCCTCTTCACCGGGAGCGCAGATATTGCCTTCAACATCGATGAGGGTGACTTCCCAGCCCGGGCAGGGCTTTCCGATGGAGCCCGGTTTTGGATTCATGTTGGGGAAAGTTGCGATCTGCAGAACAGATTCGGTCTGCCCGTATCCTTCATAAAGAGGCAGCCCTGTTGCTTCTTTCCATGCTTCATATACTGATGCATTAAGAAGCTCGCCTGCTGTGGTGCAATGCCTTAGAGCGGAAAGATCGTACTTTGAAAGATCTTCACGGATCATGAAGCGATACACGGTGGGGGGAGCGCAGAAACTGGTGACCTTGTGGTCTGAAAGTACCTGCAGAAGTTCGGACGGTTCGAATTTACCTCGGAAATCCCATACAAAAACAACTGCCCCGGCCATCCACTGGCCGTAGTACTTGCCCCATACAGCCTTACCCCAGCCGGTATCAGCGAGGGTCAGGTGGATATCGTCGGAAGTAAGGTCATGCCAGTATGCACCTGTTACGTAGTGTCCCAGAGGGTAGGTGTGGGTATGTTCGACCATTTTAGGCGGTCCAGTGGTGCCTGAAGAGAAGAAGATGAGCAGGGAGTCATCTCCACAGGCACAATCTGCAGGACGCGGGAAAGAATCGGAAGACTCTTCGCAGATGTTCTCAATATCCAGCCAGCCTTGGGGGATCTCGCTTTCTCCGGCCTGAACCAGAACTTCAAGAGAGGGACAGCTTTTCTGTGCTTCAACAACTCTTTCTGTTATGGAGTCTTCGCAGATTACACCTTTGATCTTGGCAAAGTTGACGCGAAATTCGATGTCTTTGACGGTGAGCAGATTCGGGGAAGGAACCGGTACAGCACCTACTTTGTGACAGGCCAGCATGGAAACCCACCAATCAATACGGCGGTACAGCACGATCATGATTCGGTCGCCTTTACCTATACCTGCTTTGGCGAGTGCATTGGCAAGGCGTGCTGACTTTCTGGAAAAGAAATCAAAATCTTTTTCAGTGCGGGTTCCGTCGGGCCCGATATGGACCATCGCCATGCGTGACGGATCTTCGGCAGCAATCTTGTCCACGCAGTCGAATGCGAAGTTGTAGTTTTCGGGAACTTCAGTCTTGAACTGACTACAGAAGTCTTCGTAGGTCTGGTAATTCTGCTTTTGCATTATATATCTCCACGGAGGGATATCTAGGTATCCTGATATTAGCTGTTAGTTGACGTTTGATCCTCAGATGTAAAAACCGTGATTTTTACCGCAGGCCGCAAGTGCGTTTTCTACGCAGCAAAGGGCGACCTGCTAGAGAATGACGTCCAGCATACGTGCAGATTTACCGTCCAGTCCCCTCAGGGCATGGGGAGTGTTGGAGTCAAAGTAGAGTGAGTCGCCGGTTTCAAGCTCAAGGACGGAGTCGTCCAGCCTGAGTTCCAGACGTCCTTCAAGAACATAAATAAACTCCTGCCCGCGGTGGGTAGTGAAATTCATGTCGGCTACCTCTTTAGGTGGAACTTCCACCATGAAAGGCTCCATACGGCGACCAACGAAAGTGGAAGCCAGGTTTTTGTAGTCGTAATCCTTGCGGCGATCCACTGTGAGGCCTTTGCCGCTGCGCACCAGTGCGTAGTTTGTGAGATGCGCTTCATTGCCGGAAATGAGTACGGTGAGGCTTACTCCACAGAGATGCGCCACGTCCATAAGGTAGCTGACCGGGATTTCGACAGTTCCTGATTCATACTGTTCAGCCAGTTCAGGGGTGACTCCGGCTTTCTCTGCCAGTTCCTCGATACTCATGTCCATTGCATCGCGAAGACCAGCGAGTCTTGGTGCAATTTCCTTGTATGCCTGATTGTTGCTCATACCGCCTCCCTACTGCGGTTAGTTATATTAAAAACGGGGCCCTGCCGGAGCGGGGCCCCCGTTTTTTTATGCGTCGGGGTACAGCTCAGAAGCCATTTCCCGGAGTTTGTATTTTTGAATTTTGCCGCTTGCAGTCATTGGGTAAGCGTCAATGAAGGTGATGAATTTAGGAATTTTGTAGCGGGAAATCTTACCACGACAGTAGTCGATAACATCCTGCTTTTCCATCTCCACACCGTCTTTGAGGATGATGAAAGCTCCAACCTGTTCGCCGTATTTCTCGCTTGGCACACCTGCCACCTGAACATCGAGAACCCCGTCCATGGTGTAGAGGAATTCTTCGATCTCACGGGGGTAGATGTTTTCTCCACCGCGAATAATCATGTCTTTGAGACGTCCGGTAACGGCAACATAGCCTTCTTCATCCATTGTCCCGAGGTCGCCCGAATGGAGCCAGCCGTCGATATCAATAGTTGAATTGGTAGCTTCAGGGTTGTTGTAGTATCCCTTCATCACATTGTAGCCGCGGCAGCAAATTTCGCCTGTTTCACCGGGTTTGCACTCTTCCCCTGTCTCAGGGTTAAAAATTGCAACCTCGATTTCAGGCATGGCCCGCCCGACCGTTTCAGTGCGGCGCTGAACATTGTCTTCCATACGTGTCTGGGTCATAACCGGCGATGCCTCGGTCAAACCGTAACAGATGGTGATGTCTTTCATGTTCATCTTGTCCATGACTTTCTTCATTACTTCCACCGGGCATGGTGATCCTGCCATAATTCCGGTGCGTAAGGATGAGTAGTCGAATTTCTCAAACAGCTTGTGTTCAAGGATGGCAATGAACATGGTCGGAACACCGTAAAGCGCAGTACATTTTTCCTGATCCACAGAAGCCATGACCAGCAGCGGGTCAAATCCTTCAAGAATAACCAGGGTAGTACCGTGGTTGATTGCAGCAAGAACACCCAGAACACAGCCGAAGCAGTGAAACAGGGGAACTGGCAGGCATAACCGGTCACCAGGCTGGAAAGCCTGGTTCTCGCCGATCCAGAAACCGTTGTTACCTATATTGTAGTGGGTAAGCTGTACGCCCTTGGGGAAACCGGTGGTTCCTGAAGTGTACTGCATGTTGACTACATCATGAGGATCAAGTGTGGACTGGCGCTCTTCATATTCCTCTTCCGAGGTGACAGCAGAAAGGTTGATGACCTCGGACATGGAGTACATGCCGCGGTGTTTCTCCTGACCGAGAAAGAAGACTCTTTTCAGGTCGGGAAATTTTTCGCTTTTGAGGTATCCGCGTTCCTGAGTTTTGAGTTCCGGAATCAGGTCATAGACAGTCTGCAGGTAGTCAATCTCACGAAAGCCGTCGATGATAACCAGGTTTTCGCATTCTGATTGCTTGAGCAGATAATCCAGTTCAGTTGTGCGGTAAAAGGTGTTTACAGTCAGCAGGATAGCACCGATTTTTGCGGTAGCGAACTGCAGGGCAACCCAATACGGAACGTTAGTAGCCCAGACTGCAACTTTTTCACCTTTCTTGATGCCGAGAGCCATAAGGCCCATAGCCAGATCATCGACCAGTTCACCGAATTCCCGGTAGGTCAGGCGGAAGTCGCGGTCTACGTAGACAACTGCTTCCTGATCAGGCCATTTTTCCACAGCTTCATCAAGCAGTCCCCCCAGTGTAATTTCCCTGAGATGTGATTTTTCCATGAAATCCTCTCTTATTCCGGGAAATAGAGTACTGCGTAGATATCACATTTCTCGTTGCCTTCAGCAGCAACGTAATGAGGTACTACGGAGTTGAAATATACGCTGTCGCCTGCTTCAAGGATGCTCTCTTCCTTTCCGTAGACCACTTTCAGCTTGCCGGAAACAACTATGATGAATTCTTCGCCCTCGTGAGAAGTAAGTTTGGATTCACCGTCTTCGGGCTCAATTTCGATAAAAAAAGGTTCCATGTGACGGTCGCTTTTACCCTTGCCAAGGGAAAAGTATTTCATTGAAGCTGTTTTTTCCTGATCGGAATGCATGGTGAATTCTTCTTTGCGTTCACCAAGTTTGACGATGAGCGGATCTTTGCTGACCTGATCATCAAGGAATGTACCAAGACGTACACCTAGAGCTCGTGCGATTTTAAGTAGGGGGCCTAAAGAGGGGTATTTTTCTTTTTCCTCAACCGCTTCAAGGAAATCCATTCCAAGTCCGGTGCGCTGGGAGAATTCTTCAAGGCTAAGGCCTTGTTTTTCCCTGAAATTTTTAATTCTCTGTCCTACTTTTGCTTTGCTCATACTTCCCTCTACTGGTCTAAGCCCGCATCAAACGGCATTTGGTTGACAATATTGAAAAACGTTGGAAATGAGTGCTTACATTATTAACGCCATTTTGTCGATATATGCCGTTGTGATGAAGCCGATTTCAAATTTAATCCTAACGGGGCACAGCGTAAAACTTCATGCTACAAAAATGAAGGACAAAATTGAACAATTGCGTAATTTATATTTTGGGTGATGGAAAAGATAATCATTCGCAGTTAAGATTTTGCTGTTGGCTTTTCGTGCAAAATTTATCTATAGTTCACTAGTTTGGAGTAATCAAAGTTAAGGAAGTTTAAATGGCATCTGCTGAACATGTGACTGACAGAAAAAAGATACAAGGCGTCTTTTCCAGCCAGAGTGTCCAGAAGATCGGCACGGGGACAACCGTCCGCCGGACTATCAGCAAGATGTACTGGATGGCGAAAGAGCTCGATGACGGTACTGTTGAAGTTCAGGCCCTGAATAAGAGTTATATCCCATCAGGACCTAAGTCTGCTGTTGAAATGGAAGAATTTCTTTCAAAGTATTCACCTGAGCCTGAGTTCTACGTTTCAACTGTATATCCCAAGATTAAGGAGCTCAACACCACTGTTGAGCGTGGGGAAAAAGCAAGGCAGGCCGGTGCCACCTACAGCGCTGAGTTTGAATTTCAGAATGCTCTTGATGTGGACGAGGATAATGTCAAAGCCAACTTCGGGCTGGGGCTGACTTATATGGAACGCGGTGAAAGCTCCAAGGCAAATGATATTTTCGAACGTCTGGTAAAACTTGATGCTGCATTTCAGACCGAACATAAACATCTATTTAATGAGTTCGGTATGAATCTGCGAAAGACAGGGATGCAGGATCAGGCTATCGACTATTATGAAAGGGCATTGCAGATGACAACTCAGGATGAGAACCTGCATTATAATATCGCCAGGGCCTTTTATGAAAAGGGTAATCTTGAAAAGTGTGCAGATCATCTGGCAAAGGCTCTTGCGTTAAATAAAGATCATGCTGAAGCTCAGAAATTTTTCGAATTTGTTAAAAAGCAACTTCAAAGCAAATAAGTGACCAGCAATAAAAAGGCCCGGCATCGATATTATCGTTGCCGGGCCTTTTTATTGCTGGGTCGGATTAAAAAACTAAGATTTCTCAATAAGGGCTGAATAGAAAAATTCACGCAGTTCTGATTCGGGAGGAGTAGTCCATTCTTTCAGCAGTCTGGCGTTAGGGTGTTTACTTAAAAATGCTGCAATCTGGCGTTCATTTTCGTCCGGGTTCAGGGTGCAGGTAATGTAGGCCAGCCTTCCTTTCTTACGGATAGTCTTCCAACTGTTTTCGAGAATTTTTGATTGCAGGTGAATAAGTGAATCCACATCTTCAGGTGAACGTTTAAATTTGGTATCCGGTCTTCTGGAGAGTACGCCAAGGCCTGAGCAGGGAACGTCAAGCAATGCTGTCCCGATTGATTTCTTGGCCAAAGGAGGACGTATTGCTGATGCCCTGAATGCAGACAGTGCAGGTATTTCCTGCTTAAGGGCAGCAAGCCTTCCTTCGTGCGGGTCACTGGCTATTATCGGCGATATTCCCTTGGAGTTGAGAAAGCGGGACTTACCGCCGCGTCCTGAACAGCCATCCCATACGGGAGTGGGCCAATCCTGCGGGTCAAGGACCGATAAGGCCTGCCTTGCCGCATAGCTTTGACGGGCCAGCACATTGCTTTTCAATCCTTTGAATGCCTGAGGCCATTGTCCTGAGTAGAAAGCAAAAGCCTGACCGTCTGCCTCAATAAAGTCGCCTTCGTCCATAAGTCTTTTTGCTGCGGACTTGGCTTTGCTGTCATTCGTATCGAGTACGAATCCTGCTGCGGGCGGACATATCTGCGCATCAAGGTAGAGCTCAGCTTGTTCAGGGCCATAGCTTTCCAACCACATGTCCACAATCCATTCCGGACAGGAGTAGTAGGCAGAGAGAAATTCTATCTCGGATGATGTATTCCGGCGAAAAAAATCTTCATCCGCACCCTCTTCAGCAAGCCTGGCAACCTTACGCAGAACAGCATTGGCGAGTCCTCCAAGCTTACCGCGCGATAATCTCTTGGCTGAGTCTACACCCCAGTCCACAGAAGCATAGGCCGGAACGTCCATGTGCAGAATTTCGTATGCAGCCATCCCGAGCACTCTAATGATCGGGGCAGGAAGACCATCAGGTCTGGAGAGGAAGCAGTTCAGAACTTTCTGCAACCGTATGCGCATGCGCAGATAGCCGTAAAGGATTTCTGTAATGAAACCACGGTCACGCTGGTCGAGCTGTGAAGAGGAAAGGACCGAGTCCAGCACGGCCTGTGCATCCGCTCCTCCATCAAGGGTACGGGAAACACATTCAAAGGCTAGTCCTCTGGGGCCGGGCAGGGATATTTTTTTCATATAATGGTCCGTTTCTATAGGCCGGTTAGGGGTGTCATGCCGACGTTTTTGTCAGCATCTTCAGGAAGTTTGTCTTTCTTGATGAAGCGGCGCAGGGCGTCTTCAACTGCCACAAGCGAAACCTCTGTATCAAGACAGGGGCCGTTAGGACGCTCGTTGAGAACCCCGTAAACCGGGAGTGGATAGGTGTCCTGAATTCCGCTGGCCAGGTCTCGTTCACAGGCGATTGCAACGATCATGCGCGGACGTTTCTGGACAACAAGACGGCGGGCAATGGTGCCCCCTGTTGCTATGGCAAAGTGTACGCCATACTTGTCCCGTAGTTCGAGCAAACCTTTTACCGTGCAAAGACCGCAGCGTTTGCAGTTATCCACATCATAAGTCAGGCGCATGTCGCAGCGGCTGGCCTGCAGACAGTGCGGGGTCAGGATCATGATCTTTTCAGGGTCAAAGCGTCCTGCTTCAGAAAGAACAAGTTCATTATTAACCTTGATGAAAGAGCCTCTGATCTTGCGTTTGGAAAGACCGAAAATCCGCCCGAGGATTGTCATCAGGGGCAAAAACAGTTTTACCGTCAGTCCTCGTGCTTTCTGGAAAAAAGGCAGGGTGCGTCCCATGATGACATTAGTCAGCAGTCCGGCGTAGGCCCAGCCCACCAGAACGATGAGCGAGAAAATGAAAACTCCCCAGGCCCATGCAGCCCATGCTCCAAAAGAGTCAAGGCCGGCATAAGGAACATACCAGAGCAGGCCTAGAAAAAGGCAGAGCAGAAAGCTGGTTCCGGTGATCAGACCGATGAAGAGGCGTTTTTTGGAATCTTTAATTTTGCTCATCTATAAAAAACCTGAACCGGACGGGAGGCCGTCCGGTTGAGTTGTTGTTTTGTGTAGTTGAAAGGTCGTTTTACGAACCGCATCTACCAAGGTATCCACATAGAAATGCCTTACCGTCCATTTCTTTTTTTCCGGCAGGTTTAACTGTGGATGCAAGGTATATCTTATCAGCACAGGCAATGCCAAGCATGCCGTCGAATTCACCGACAATGGTTCCGGGGGCATTCTCGCCTGCTTCCTCCTCACCGGGTTTTCCGGGAGAGAGAACCAGCCGGATAGCTTCCTTGCCTTCTTCGGGAGTCCAGAAGAAGTAGGCTCCGGGCCAGGGGTGCATTCCCCTGATCTGGTCATGCACGGACTGAACATCCTTGGACCAGTCGATGAGCCCTTCGTCCTTGGTCAGCTTCGGGGCATAGGTTGCAATTTCGTCATCCTGTTCCATGATGATGAGATGTTTGTTCTCATAGCGGAGCAGGGTTTCCATGACAAGGGGACCACCCATTTCCGCCAGTTCGTCATGGATCTTGCCGGTGTAGTCATCCCAGGCAATACCAAGAGCCTGCTGTACCAGCATGGGACCGGTATCAAGTCCGGCTTCCATTTTCATGATGGTTATGCCGGTGGCATGGTCGCCGTTTGCTACAGCCCGATGGATGGGGGCTGCACCGCGGTATTTGGGCAGCAGGGAAGCGTGCACGTTGAGCGGCATGACTTTCGGAATGTCCAGAACTGCCTGCGGAAGAATCAGCCCATAGGCCGCAACAACCAGAAAATCCGGTTCTAGCGCACGCAGTTCTTCGATGTCCTTTTCGTCTTTGAAGTTAAGTGGCTGGTAAACGGGAATATCGTTTTTAAGCGCAACTTCCTTGACGGGGGACTGCCTTACTTTCTGACCACGGCCGCATTTACGGTCGGGCTGGGTATACGCCGCAATGACATCGCATCCTTCCCATTCAATGAGGTACTCAAGAATGGTGGACGCGAAGTCCGGGGTTCCCATGAAAACTATTCGCCAGCGTTTTTCTGCCATTTTTTGATCTTCTTGTCGTACATTGCACGTTTGAGGCGGCCTACACGGTCAACAATGAGGGTTCCGTCCAGATGGTCGATTTCATGCTGCAGCACGATGGCCAGAAAGTCATCGGCTTCGATCTTCAGTTCGTTGCCGTCAAGGTCGGTGCCGGTGACGGTAACTTTTTCGTCGCGCTTGATAACGCAGCGGAATGAGGGACAGGACAAGCAGCTTTCTTCAGAGTCAACCTTGCCTTCGCGGCTGATTATTTCGGGGTTGACAATAACCTGCAGGTCAGTGCGCTCTTTAGGACCGGAAGGGTCGATGACAATCAGACGCTTTTTGAGTCCGATCTGCGGAGCAGCAAGCCCTACTCCGTCATCTTCGTACATGGTTTCAATCATGTTTTCGACGGTTTCGCGCAGTTCAGGGGTGATCTCCTCGATCTTTTGACAGACCTCTTTCAAGGTAGGATCAGGATATTTGACTATTTCAAGTTTCATAAGAATATCTTCCTTGAAGGCCCCAAACCCGTTCCCGGAACCTTCTTTAATAAATGGCGCGTACATCCGCGTTTACGCAGATATTGCCTCCGGCGACCCTCCGGGGGCGCCTTCAGCGGGACCAGAAGGGCTAAGCCCCTCTGGACTCCCTGAGGGTTTATAGTTTTGATTCCCCTTCAGCTTTTTTCATCAAAGTTGAGGGGCGCTTTTATTAGTAGTAAAAGTTTAAGTGTCTATCGGCGAAACCCTACTAAAAAGTTTGGGGATTCTTAAACCCTTTTTCAAAAGGGCTTAAGCCGCCGGAGGCATCTTAAGCTTCTTTCTTTTCACGCAGACGGATGCCCAGTTCGCGGAGCTGGGTTGAGGAAACACCCGCGGGTGCTTCGGTCATCAGGCAGGTGGCCTTCTGGGTTTTGGGGAAGGCGATAACGTCCCTGATGGATTTTGCTCCACACAGAATCATAATAAGTCTGTCCAGCCCGAATGCAATACCACCGTGCGGCGGTGCACCGAATTTAAGTGCATCCATAAGGAATCCGAACTTGGCTCGTGCTTCTTCTTCATCAATGCCAAGGGCTGCAAACATTTTTTTCTGCATTTCGGGAGTGTGGATACGGATGGAACCGCCGCCTACTTCATAGCCGTTCATAACGAGGTCGTATGCACGGGCAAGAGCGTCTGCGGGTTTCTCTGCCAGTTCATCAATCTGTCCCTCCTGCGGGGAGGTGAATGGATGGTGACGGGCAACGTAGCGTTTTTCGTCAGGGTTGTACTCAAGCAGCGGAAAGTCGGTCACCCACAAAGGAGCGAACTTGGATTCGTCGATGAGTTCAAAGCGTTCACCGATCTTGATACGCAGTGCTGCAAGAGCTGCGTTGACGATATCAGAGGCTCCAGCCTGGAAGAAAAGGATGTCGCCGGGCTGGCAGTTAGTGAGTTCACGCAGCTTGGCGCACTCTTCTTCGGAGAAGAATTTAACAATGGGGGACTGCCATTCGCCGTCTTCCTTGACCTTGATCCATGCAAGGCCTTTGGAGCCGTAGATTTCAACGAACTTGGTATACTCGTCGATTTCTTTGCGGGAAAGCTCAGCACCGTTAGGAACGCGCAGAATCTTGATAAGTTCGGAGCTGGCGAAAACCTTGAATCCGGAACCCTTGAAGATCTGGGTGGCTTCCTGAAGTTTGAGGTCGAAACGCACATCCGGCTTATCACAGCCGTAGTCACGCATTGCGTCGGCGTAAGTCATGCGGGGGAACTCGGCAGGGAGTGCTGTTTCGATGGTTTCCCTGAAAACGGTGCGAACCATTTCTTCGGCCATGCCCATTACCTGTTCTTCGTTTACAAAGCTCATTTCGATATCGATCTGAGTGAATTCCGGCTGGCGGTCAGCACGGAGGTCTTCGTCGCGGAAGCATTTAACGATCTGGAAATAACGGTCCAGGCCGGAAACCATCAGCATCTGTTTGAAGAGCTGCGGGGACTGCGGAAGAGCGTAGAAGTCACCGTTGTTCATGCGGCTGGGGACCAGAAAGTCTCGTGCACCTTCAGGTGTTGATTTGGTCAGAACCGGTGTTTCAACTTCGAGGAAACCAAGGCCGTCAAGGTAACGGCGGACAGACTGGGCTGCCTTGTTGCGAAGAATGAAGTTCTTGGCAAGGCTCGGGCGGCGCAGGTCCAGAAAACGGTATTTGAGACGCAGCATTTCGGATGCGTCTGAGCGGTCTTCGATGGCGAAAGGCGGAGTATCGGAAGTGTTAAGGAGCTTCCACTCATCAACAACGATTTCGATTTCACCAGTGGTCAGGTTGGGGTTGCGCATACCGTCGGGACGTTCCCGAACTTCACCCTTGATGGCTACAACATATTCAGAACGGATGGCGTGTGCACGCTCATGAGCTTCTGAGTTGTGTTCCGGGCTGAAAACAACCTGGGTCAGACCTTCACGGTCACGCAGGTCGATAAAGATCAGGCCCCCGTGGTCGCGGCGGAACTGAACCCAGCCCATGATCAGGACTTTTTCACCCATATTGGCTGCAGTGATTTCGTTGCAGCTGTGAGTGCGTTTCCAGTCTCCGAGAGGTTCGATCACTCGGTATTCGTCATAATCGCGTTCTTCAATCTGTTCAGACATTTTTGTCTCTCCCGATATTCTTTGAAATTTTCTACTTGAAATATTCACTGCGGGTTACAGTTTCCTGTTCGCCGCTTTCGGTCATATCCTTGATGGTGACCGTTCCGTTCTCGAATTCATCAGCACCGAAGATGAAACACTTCGCTGCATTGATTTTATTGGCGTGTCTGAGCTGGGCTTTCATGCTCTTGGCAGTGAATCCAATCTCACCTTTGAGGCCTTTTCTACGCAGTTCTTCACCAAAAATTAGTGCTTCCTTGGCTGCTCTGTCATCAACCAAAGCCACGTAAAAGTCGGTTTTCGGCTCGTAATCTCCTTCGAGCAGCATGGCAAGTCTTTCCATGCCGCAGGCAAAGCCGATTCCCGGAACTTTCTTGGGGCCTCCAAGGCTCTCTACCAGGCCGTCGTATCTTCCGCCACCGGCCACCGCTGTCTGGGCACCGATGTCGCCGGAAGTGACTTCAAAGGCAGTCCTTTGATAGTAATCCAGTCCGCGAACAAGGCGGGGATTGAGTGTGTATTTGAGTCCTGCTTCGTCAATCAGGGTGATTACTGTGTCAAAGTGATCCCGGCATTCTCCGCAAAGATGGTCTGGGATGGTCGGAGCTTTTTCGGTGAGGGCCTTGCAGTTTTTGTTCTTACAGTCAAGCACGCGCAGGGGGTTGGTGTCCATGCGGCGCTGGCAGTCATCACAGAGCTGCTCTCGGTCAAGAGAGTTCAAAAAGTCCTTCAATGCCTGATTGTATTGGGGACGGCATTCGGGGCAGCCGAGAGAGTTCAGTTCAAAAGAAAGCTTTTCAAGGCCTATTTTGCTCAGAAAAGATGAAAGCATGAGCAGTACTTCTGCATCAGCTTGAGGCTCAGCAGCACCGAAAATTTCAGCATCAATCTGATGGAACTGGCGCATGCGCCCGGCCTGAGGCCTTTCATATCTGAACATGGGACCGAAAGTAAAATATTTGCTGACTTTGCCCGGCTGGAAAATCTTGTTTTCAACGTAAGCACGAACAACTCCGGCGGTAGCCTCGGGGCGCATGGTCAGAGAGCGTCCTTTGCGGTCGGGGAAGGTGTACATTTCCTTCTGGACTACGTCTGTCTCTTCTCCGATGGAGCGGCAGAAAAGCTCGGTTTTTTCAAGAATGGGAACTCTCAGTTCGCCGTACCCGTATGCGGAGAAAACATCACGGGCGGTCTCTTCCATAAATGCATAACGAGCGCTGTCCTCAGGGAAAAGGTCTGCAACGCCTTTTATTTTTTGTATTTTTGCCATTTTATCTTCTCTTTGCGGATTTCCGGGGGATAGCTAACAAGTCAAGTCCGTCCCGGTACGGAGCGTGGAACCAAATTTCGTTAGTCCATTATCATATAAATGTCAAAACCAGCTGGAGAGTCTGCACGGCTCAAGTAAATGTTCTTGATGCATCCCAGCTAAATGTCTTGCATTAATTTGTAGGAGATATTAGTTATCTGATTTTTGAAATAAACCAAAGAGAGGTTGAGATGGAAACAGGTATCCAAAGCTGAACTTGAAAATTTTATAGGCCCGAATCTGCATAAATATCTTCGTAAGTTTGATAAATTTGAACAGCGTAACGGACGAGATGCTCTTACATGGCATTGGCCTGCTTTCTTCTTTGCATTTCCGTGGCTGCTGTATCGTAAAATGTATCGTTGGGCTGTAGTCGCAATTATTGTTTGGCCCATACCTTATGTTGGATTATTGGCCTCATTTGCTTTCGGACTTTCCGGTAATTACCTTTACTATAAATATTGCAATAAAAGAATTCCGAAAGTCATACAAAAGGCCGGTCCTGTTGATCCTGAGATAGAACTTCGCGGCAGAGGCGGGGAAACAGATGGGTGCCTTGGGGTATCCTGGCATTTATGATCATTTTTATTGTAATGACGCTTATGGTTGTTATCTTTGGCGATCAGATTCGGGAACTCAATATGCAAAGCACTTTGTAGCTTTTTTCTGCGCCGAATGGGTCGTGGAAGCATGCGAAATTACACTGGCAGCTTTGACTTTTATTGAGTAACTTCAGACATAGGAAACCACTACATCCTATCTGGAGTAACTTATGCACATGGTAACGACTGACGACTACGCTGAATTCATCGGCTCCAATGCCGAGAAATACATTTTTAATTTTGCCAAGTTTCAAACCCTGCGTGATGGATTTACTGTAACATGGCACTGGCCCGCCTTTTTTTTCGGATTCTGGTGGTTCTTGTACCGCAAAATGTATTTCTGGGCTTTCATAACTTTTTTGATAGGTTTTCTTCCATTTGGAGGACTCATTGCCCAGCTTGGGTACGGAATGAGTGCATATTATTTTTATTACCGTGATTCCACAGCCAAAATCGGGGCCATTAAGTCCACTGCGCCTCTAGGTAGTGCTTCCATTGTTTTGCAGCAATCCGGGGGCGTGCACGGGTGGGTTAAGATCGTGGGGCTTGTCTGTTTTTTTCTGCAGCCCATCTGGATTTTTTTCATGACGGTTCTTTTTGGTGGAGCTTTCATTGTGTCTTTCCAGCAAGTTATGATATAAAGGAAATATCAGCTAAAACTTGTTCTGTTTTCGAAGGGGGATGCAATGAAAATAAATACTTGGGGCCGACTGTGTGCGTTTTTTTTTCTGGCAGTGGTATCTGTTCTGCTGCTTTCTGCTACTGATAGTATGGCTAAGCAGGACCGGCTGGCATTGCTGATAGGTAATTCGGCATACAAAAAGCTTGGGCCTCTTAAGAATCCTGTAAATGATGTAGCTGCCATGGACCGGGCACTTCGTAATTCCGGTTTTGACGTGATGGTGGTTAAAAATGCAGACAGGGCAGCCATGGGTCGGGCTATTGATGAGTTTGGCAGTAAGCTTAAAAACTACGAAGTCGGGCTGTTTTACTTCTCAGGGCATGGATTGCAAGTGGACGGAATCAACTATCTTTGCCCGCTCTATATGTCTATTCAGGGGCAGTCAGATGTGCAGTATGAGGCTGTTGATGCCGGAAAGGTCCTCGCTAAAATGGAAGATGCCGGAAACCGAATGAATATTGTTATCCTTGATGCTTGTCGTAACAACCCCTTCAAGCGCAGTTTTCGTTCGATGAGAAATGGTCTGGCTCAAATGGATGCTCCGACCGGATCATTTATCGCTTTTGCCACCGCTCCTGGTAATGTTGCTTTGGATGGCCGTGGCAACAACAGTCCTTATGTAACTCACATGGTCAATAATATGGGCCAGAAAGGTTTAAGCATTGAGACTTTTTTCAAGCAGGTCAGGCGCGGAGTGATGAAAGATACCAACCGCAAGCAGGTGCCTTGGGAATCGTCATCACTGGTGGGAGATTTCTACTTTGCAGGTAAGGGTGCATCCGGTTCATCTTCGTCATCGCAGGCTTCGAGTACCCCGCCTGCAAGTCAGCAGCAGGCAGCTCCTGCACCTGCTCCGGTCTCAAAGCCTAAGCCCAAGCCTCATAAATCAAAGAGTGAGCAGGCTATGGATAGCTTGTTGAATTAAATCTAATGCACTTGCTGTTTTTATGATTTGGTTCTGCTTCGAGAATTCATAGGATAAAGTTTCTCTGGAATCTTTATCTGGTCTCACAACTTAGCTCAAAATCTAATGTGGATAATGGATAGTCCGGCCCCGGTGTACTTGTACCGGGGCCTCCTAATAATTATGTCAAAGTACACCGGTTGTAATATGTAGGTCTAATTTGAATATGAACACTTTGCATATAAGGAAATCAAAATGAGATTACTTGGAAACATCCTTTGGTATTTTCCCTTTCTGGGTTTTGTTAACGCAATTATGTTTTTCCTGATCGGTTCACTGCTGGTGCTTACTGTTGTTGCTTCACCGCTCGGGTTTGGGCTGATTCAGTATAGTAAGTTCCTGTTTGCACCGTTCAGTTGGTCCATGGTGTCCAAAGATGATCTTGATTTGGATACGAATTTGGCGTGGAAGGCGTATTCCACAATAATCATGATTTTATGGATTCCTTTCGGGATTGTGTTCGCTTTGATAACCATTGCTCAGATAGTCGGTCTGGCAATTTCCATAGTGGGCATTCCGGTGGCTATAGTGCTGGCTAAGTCTTTGCGCACAATTTTTAACCCGGTAGGTATGATTTGTGTACCTGCTGTAGTCGCGCAGGAAGTTCAGAGGCGCAAGGATGAGGACGCTATCAAGAAGCATCTTGGTTAGGCTTAGGAAAGTTAGTTTGCCTGTTTCTGCCCCGGTACGGCTGTGCCGGGGCTTTTTGCTGACTCGTCTCAAGTTTAGAAATGAGCGTGATTTTCTCGGCTAAATTGTACAGGATGTCTTAGGAATAGAGACATTTCTGGCCTGCTCTTATACTGATGGTTTCCTTAAAAAAAATCCGGACTCTCAAGCAAGAGTCCGGATTTAGCATCAACAAAAAACAACTAAAAAAGCTATTCAGCCTTCTCCTCATTAGAAGCAGCAGATTCTGCAGGCTTGGCTTCGTCAGCAGATTCAGGATCGTCCTTCTTCGCGTGAAGCATGTCCTTTCTATCAACATGATATTTGTCAGCAGCAGGCTTACCGCGATTTTCACGCTTTTTCTTGGGTGCTTCAACGCTCATTTCACAACCAGCCATGTTGCGTGCGAAAACAAGGTAACCGGTGTGGGCGACCATGCGGTCTTCGGGACGCAGGCGCTCTGCAATGGGTTTATAGCGGCGAACGAGAATCTCGCAGACTTCCTGCTCTTCAAAAGGCATGTCTTCCATGGCTTTGAGCAGGTCGCTGACCTGATTGGTGGTAGGCAGCAGGAAACCGCACATTGCGCCGGGGATGACTGCTTTGGGAATGTGATGCAGGTAATCCCATGGATTGGGGACATCAAGGAACAGAGCGTCGCAGTCGCTGGCGAGGAAGCCGTCTTCGATGTTCAGGTTGAACTGCTCAACACGGTGTTCAAGTCCTGCCCATTCAAGATTCTTGCGTACAAGCTTGTAGAACTCGGGGCGTTTCTCATGGGTGTAAACTTTTCCTGTATCACCTACATAGTAAGCCAATGCGGTGGTCAGGCCGCCGGAGCCTGAACCTGATTCGACCACGCGGGTGCCGGGACCGATCCCCAGTTTGAGCAGCAGATAGCTGATCTCTTTGGGGTACATGATCTGGGTCTGACGTTTCAGGCCTTTGATGATGTCATAAATGGTTGGTTTCAGGATCTGGTATTTGTTGCCAATGTGGGTTTCAACAACCTTACCGTATCCTGCAGCGGCGATGTCGTCGGTCTTTAAATAGCCGTCGTGAGTATGTATTTCTTCCCCTGTTTTGAGCATACGCATATAGCGTTTTCCCTTGGGGTTTACGAGCAAAATTAACTGTCCAGCTTCAAGCATCAGACTTTCCTCCTGATAGAATATCACGCCCCGATTACGGACGAATAGGCACAAAGTCAATGTAAAATGCTCCCCGGCGTGTGTTGCAAAAACCTTCGTCAGGGCTTTGGAGCATTACATTGGTGAGCCCTTTGGGGGTAAATTATCACGCCTCCGTCTGATAGGTGGAATGGGGATGTGCTTTTTCAGACAAAGGCAGGGATAATCGCTTCACAGTTAATCATATAACATACAACTTGAGTTTTTTGACATTTAAGAATAAGTGCATAACTTCCCGCTTGGAAGTGAATGCTTATCGCTTGATCATATTTACATATCCCACGTAAAAATTCACAGTTGGAATCAACAAAGGACGAGTGATCAGTACCTTGCTGTCGCCTTAAGGGATACTTAAGTTCCGTGAATATCTTTCAGGTTGATCCCCACATGATCATCAAGGATATGGTAAGGATAGCCGGATTTTTTCTGATGCCTTCTGGATGAAGCGCAAAATAAAAGGGTTTTATCGGGGCATTTGAAATGTTGCAGAATTTTCTTGGGCATTTTGATGCCGGTACTGTGAAATTATGAATCCGGGTTTGCTTTTTTTTGTCTGAGCGGGCATGGTTGATAAGTTAATGTTCGTTTAAATATATTTTTTGCTTCGTGATGAGGCGGTTATGGGTTACAAGTATGTCTTCGGGCCGGTTTTTTCCGGCAGGATAGGTCGCTCTCTCGGGCTTGATCTTCTTGGCAGCAGAGTCTGTTCAATGGACTGTGTCTACTGCGAGGTGGGAAAGACCGATATTCTGACAAGTGAGCGCAAGGCGTACGTTCCCGCCGCAGACATTCTGCAGGAACTCGAACAATGGAAGGGTGAAGGGCATCAGGAGCCCGAGGTTATTACTCTGGGAGGGTTAGGAGAGCCCACCCTTAACTCTGAAATGCCCGATATAATTCGCGGTGTTAAAAAACTTTTCCCGTCAATGAACGTGGCCGTGCTGACAAATGCATCCACGATGACGGACCCTGAAGTGAGAAAGGAATTATTGGAAGCAGATGTGGTGCTTCCTTCAATGGATTCCCTTATTACTTCAGAATTCAGGGCCATCAACAGGCCGTGCAAGGGGACTGATCCACTTGCCGTTGCTGATGCTCTGATTGAATTCCGAAAGGAGTTCAATGGTAAGATCTTTCTGGAAGTGCTCCTTTCACAGGGATACAACGATTCAGACGCGAACCTTGAAAAAATGAAGGTATTCTGCGCCGAACTTGATCCTGACCGCATTGATGTGGTCACACTTTCACGCCCCGGTACTCTGGAGAAGGCCGGTCCGGTAGATTCCGAGACCCTTGGCCGCTGGAAAAAGGTTCTTGATGCCGCGCCCACTAAGAATAGGGATTGCGGACCTGAGACCGGAGTGAAGGAAAGGAGCGGCACGGAGAATCCCACCCTTGTGCAGGTGGATAAATCCGATGCCTTTGACCGGATTCAGGCTTCTCTCATGCGCAGGCCGCAAACAGCGCAACAGCTCTCCGGAGCCCTGGCAATTCCGCTTGGTGAAGTGGATAGGGTTATCGGGGAACTAGAAAAAAGCGGCAGACTGCACGTCAGGCAGACAGGTGATGAAATTTATTACGATTGCAGGCTTGACGACGACTCATGATTTTAGCTTTTGAATCCGGGGAAATTCAAACTTTTCCTTGGATTAGGATATGACAGCAGTAGGAAAAAAGAAAAAAGAAAAAATGTTTATCAGTGTGCTTCCCGGAGAACAGGTGGAAGTTGCACTGACACAGGAAGGTCAGGTCATTGAGTATTATGTTGAAATGCTCCATCAGGCCAAGACCAAAGGTAACATCTACAAGGGTTACATCCACAATATTGATGCCGCTCTACAGGCAGCTTTTATCAACTACGGGGCCGAACGTAACGGTTTTCTGCAGGTGGATGAAGTCCATCCAGAATATTATCAGGGCACATATAAGCTCAAGAAAGGACACCGCTTTCCCCTTTTACAGAAGGTTCTCAAGCCCGGACAGGAAATTTTTGTTCAGGTGGTCAAGGAACCTACCGGCAAGAAGGGAGCATTCCTTTCATCTTACCTTTCTCTTCCGGGACGTTACTTTGTACTGACTCCCGGACGCGAACAGATCGGTATTTCCCGCAAGATCGAGGACGAAAAGGAACGCCAGAGACTGAAGGATCTTATTGATGAGGTCAGCCCCGGTCCCGGTGTAGGCGTTATTGTCCGCACTGCAAGCAAAGGGCAGAGCAAGTCTGCTTTGCGCCGTGATTTTAAATTTCTCACCAGACTCTGGAATGATGTCCGCGAAAAAGGGCAGGATGCCAAGCCTCCATCTCTTGTCTATGAAGAAATGGGCCTTGCAGCGCGTGCTGTGCGTGACTATCTTTCTTCTGATGTGGCTGAAATATGGGTGGATGACAAGGAGACCGCAGAGCAGGTCAAAAAACTTGCAGTCCTGTCTTTTCCGCGCCGCAACAACCTGGTCAAGCTGCATAGCGATACAGATAAGTCTCTATGGGAGCGGTTCAATCTGGTTAAGCAGATTGAACAGATTTACGGGCGTGAGGTTAATCTGCCCTCCGGCGGACGCCTTGTCTTTGACCAGACCGAGGCTCTTACCGCCATCGATATCAACTCCGGAAAAATCGGAGGAGAGCGGAATTTCAAGGAAATGGCCCTTAAGACCAACAAGGAAAGTGCTGAGATGATAGCGCGTCAGCTCAAGCTGCGCGATCTAGGTGGTCAGGTGGTTATCGACTTTATCGAGATGAAAGATCCCAAGCATTGCCGTGAAGTTGAAAAGACCATGCGCGCTGCCCTTAAAGGGGATCGTGCTCGCACTGATGTCGGGCGTATTTCCCGTTTTGGGCTCATGGAGCTGGTGCGCCAGCGCCTCGGCTCCTCAGCTATTGCTGTCTCCACTGAATCCTGCCCCTGTTGCGATGGGACAGGTATCCGGCGCAATATGGAATGGCAGGCCATGCAGGCTCTTAAGGATGTCTATCGCATGCTGCGCAAGCCCAATTGCGCTTCTCCGCTTGTTTTTGAAGCTGAAGAAGAACTTGCGCTCTATCTGCTCAATCACAAGCGTGATGCCATTATCAATTACGAAAAGATGTTCGATACCAAAATCAATATCGAGATTCAGTGGGCGGAGTAATTTTTCTCCTGTTACCAGTGGTAAACCTCAGTTGAAGTTTACCACTGGATTCCACTTTAAAACCTTCCAGTATGCTTTGCATATTGTGCGCTGAGATGTCCTTAAGATGGCTTCCAAGAGAATTTTAATGCATGGGTGTTGTGGCCCCTGTTCAATCACCACTATTGAGTCTTTGAGAAATCAGGGATTCGAAGTGTCCGCTTTTTTTTATAATCCGAATATCCATCCTCTTCAGGAATACTTAAGACGCCGTGAGGGCTTTCTTGAGGTTTGCGGCAAAATGGGGGTGAAGGTTATCGGACGTCAGGATGAGTATGATTCCAAGCGCTGGTTCCGCAATGTCGCTTTCCGTGAGGAGAACCGCTGCTTTCATTGCTATGCGGACCGTCTTGAAAGGACTTTGTCACTGGCTAAGCGCGGTGGATTTGATTTTTTTACCTCGACACTTCTTTACAGCAAGTTTCAGCAGCATAAGCGTATTGCCGACCTTGGCCGGGATATGGCCGGAAACGGCAAATGTGAATTCTACTACTATGATTTCCGCGAAGGATGGACTGAGGGCATCGAACGTTCCAAGGAGATGGGGATCTATCGCCAGCAGTACTGCGGTTGTCTGTTCAGCGAAAACGAAAGATATATGAAGGATATGGAAAAATCTTAGCTTGTTTTAATATTTCTAACCCGCTATTCTAAGATGAGGTTGCAATTGTAAGTCGTGTTTTCTGATGATTTTGCATGGTAACAACAGGACGGGTGGAAATGGAAAAGCATTTGATGGTCTGTGTCTGCGATGATGGTGCCTCTTCTTATGCGGTCAGGTTTATAAAAGATTTTTTTAATTCTCCCTGTGATGTGCGCATAACACTATTTCATGTTGCTCCTCCAAAGGGCTCTTGGTGCACAGGTAATCCCCGTAAGAAAGGGCTGGAACTGCTTGAAGAGACCCGCCAGTGGTTTATCAACCACAGTTTTTGCGGTGATCACAAAATAGAAGTCAAAAGTATTCATTCCAGAGGAATCACTGCCCGTGAGATAGTGCAGGAAGGTCATAAGGGCATGTACGACGCTGTTATTCTTGGCAGGCAGACTCCAAGTATGCTTGAGGAATTTTTTGACTACAGTGTTGGAAGCAGGGTCATTTGGGAAGAAGTTGATTTTCCGATCTGGTTCTGTAAGTACCCTCCGGATATTCCCAAAAAGGATGTCCTGCTCTGTGTGGATGAAGATGCTCCTTCACAGCGTATTGCCGACCATGTGGGATTTATGCTGCACGATAATCCCCATCACGAAATTACTATGCTCCACGTTCGAAATTCGAAAGAAAAGGGAGTGGCAACGACAGAAGATGTCTTTGCACTTTGCCGCAGGCATCTGACTGGAAACGGTATCCATGACGATCGTATCAAGGAGCTGGTTCTGGAAAGTGACAATGTTGCCAAGGCAATTCTCAAACATGCAGCAGGAAAGCACTATGCGGTAGTTGCTGCTGGTCGAGGTATCCACGATCAGAGCGCAGTCGAAAAACTGTTTCCCCGTTCGCTCAGTGTAAAGTTGCTTCAGGGTCTTGAGGGTTCAGCCCTGTGGATCAGCAGATAGTTTCCAGGATGATAATTAATGAGTTTGATCCCGGCATTTTTCAACGCCCCGCTGTTACGTGGAGATGGTAAGGAGTCCAGAAATCTCCTGATCTATATTCACGTCCCATTTTGTATTAGAAAGTGCAGTTACTGTGCATTCCATTCTCAGCCTTTTGATCAGATTCAGTTCGCCTGGTATCTTAAAACTTTATTAAGTGAAATTGAGCTTTGGGGAAAAAGACTTAAAAATCCCAGAGTGGGAACGGTTTACTTTGGCGGCGGAACTCCTAGCCTGATTCCGCCTTTTCAGTTGCAGCTGATTATGGATTCCCTGCGAAAGAATTTTACTTTTACCAAGGGTATGGAAATAACCATTGAGGCTAACCCGGATTCAGCCAATGACCTATCCTATTTTCAGAACCTCCTTTCCATGGGGATTAACCGGCTGAGCATCGGCTTTCAGTCCCTGGATGATCGAAATCTTGAAACTCTCGGGCGTCCCCATTCCGCGCGACAGGCTGCCGAGACATTTTATCTGGCCCGTAAAGCAGGTTTTGGAAATATCAGTATTGATCTTATCTGGGGGTTGCCGCGTCAAAAGCCCAAAGACTGGACTAATGAGCTCAAAGCTGTAGTCAAATTAAAGCCGGAGCATATCTCCTGTTACGGGTTGAGTATTGAGCCTGATACTGTCTTTGGTAAGCGCTATGATGACGGCGTAGATATGGAGCTCCCTTCAGATGATGAACAGGCCCGAATGTTTATTTACGGGGCTGAGTTTCTCGAAGCTCAGGGCTATATTCAGTACGAGATTTCAAATTTTGCCCGCATGGGTTTTACTTCGCGCCATAATCAGGGGTATTGGGACCGCATGGATTATCTTGGTCTTGGCCCTTCTGCCGTATCAACTATCGGTAATCGACGTTTTACAAATCCCAGATTTCTTGACGAATATGATGTGGTTGTGCGTGGTGAGCTTTCCGGCGAGGACTATGAAGAGCTGACAGATGAGATCAAAGCTCAGGAGCTTGTAATGCTTACCCTGCGGACATCAAAAGGCCTTAAGCTTTCAGACTATACCGAACTGACCGGTAAGGATCTTCGCAAAGAGAAGAAGTCGATTATTAACGCTCTTCATCAAAATGGTCTTGTGCGAATAAGTGGTGGCTTTTTACGGCTCACCAAGAATGGTATGCTCGTTTCAAATTCCATTCTTCAGTCTTTGGTTTTTGATTAGTAGATAATTCCTGTCAGTCTTCCTCAGATAATCTTATTGTTTGGTGATCGGTAATTGCCGATGTCGATTATGCCCGAAAAATCGCTGTAACGTGGTTTTGTAACACCGGGATATCCAATATCTTTTCCGCAAAATATATTGCAAGGTAACACATTTACTTTTCTATTGATGTTGTGTTTTTGCTGCTCCCTTGTCTCTTTAAGTAAAGTCATGTAATTTGTTCTGTGATATGATGCACTGAGTGGCATAGAATTTTAATTCATTATTTATTTTTTGGGGCAGTGTAGTGCGAATGCAGGTTAAGCTCACATTCGTGTTTGTATTTATAGGTTTGTTCAGTTGTGTTGTTGTCGGGGCATCCGCATACATGTTTATTGTGCATGAATTTGGAGAGCATGTAGAGGAAGAGGTTCAAAGCTGACTTCAAAGCTTATGTCTATGAGTATGGAAGTGTAAAGGCAGCCTACGAAGCCTAACCGTTTGACCACTTTGTTAAGAGGTCAAATTTAATGTTTGCTGCCGGAGAGCCACCTCTGGAGATTACTGAATCTTTGCACCGGCTAAAGAATCCTCCATTCAGGCATCTAGTGGCTGATAAAAATGGAATTGTCCTGCAGGCTGCCGGAGAATTTGTTGTGGGAGATAAATTGTCCCGTGAACAGATGAAGACTTGCTTACCAATTTATGTCAATGAATCAGTTGTTTATGCAAAATCTATAGGTGATGCCAATATAACAGCTGAAGATAGAGTATATCTTGAGGCTGTTAAAGAGGCTCTTATCAACGGAGCTTCTTTATCGCTAATATGTTCTTTGGTGCTGGGTCTTAGTTTTGGTAACAGCCTCAGCAGAACCCTCAATACGTTGACAAGGGCCATCAGGAAACTGAAAGAGTCAAGTGAAGAAGTTCATCACGTTTCAGTCTCATCAAATGATGAGTTGGGTGAACTGGCCGAGTCATTTAATGAGATGAATATGGAGCTTGCCTGTGCTCATCGTCAATTACGCGAGTTAAGTACCAAAGATCCTCTGACCAATCTCTACAACAGGCGTTACTTTAATGAGCAGGCTAAGAACCAGCTTGAACAGTCCGCGCGCTATGCCCAGCCATTATCCATTATGATCGGAGATCTTGATCATTTTAAGCTTATCAACGACATGTATTCCCCATGAAGTGGGAGACAGGGTTTTACAGACTGTTGCTCAGGTGATGGTTGAATGTTCTCGGAAGAGCGATATTGTCGCTCGTTTCGGCGGTGAAGAGTTTGTGATACTGTTTCCATGTACGGATAAAGAATCAGCCATTATCGCCTGTGAGCACATTCGTGAGAGCATTGAGAGCTACCCGTGGGATGACATCTGCACAGGTATGACGGTTACTATCAGCATTGGAGTCTGCGATGCCTCTTCCTGCAAAAGCATAGGTAAAATGCTTACCCATGCTGATGGTGCTTTATATGCAGCTAAAGATAGCGGGCGAAATAAGGTCCTTTATGCAGATTCATAATATTTTGACGTGGTTCTTCATATAGAAAAAGCCCCCGTCTTCGTGAGAAGGCGGGGGCTTTTAAATTGTCTTTGAGCTGCTTCGGAAGATTAATCTTCAGGAGTCAGTTCGCCGAGCTCACGCTTAACATCTGTGGCAATCTTGTAAAGGAAAGTCAGAGTCAGCGCGCCGAGTGCGTATACCATCATGGAGATCATGAGCTCTTTACCGGTGGGCCAGTAAACAGTGATCTCGTTGAAGGGGTTCGGAGTGAAACCACCGATCAGCAGGCCAAGGCCCTTGTCGATCCAGGTTGCAACAACGAGGATAGCGAGGGACCAGGGCAGCAGCTTCTGGTTGTAACGCAGTTTGGGCGGGATGAGCAGTGCAAGGCTGATAATAGCGCAGCCTGCAGCAGTCCACATCCAGGGTACCAGTTCGTGGTGGCCGTGGCTGCCAGCGAAGAGGTATGCGATGGAGTGAATGTGTCCCGGCATATTGGAGTAGAATGCGGTGAAGATTTCAAGCAGGAAGAAGAAAACGTTCACACACATTGCGTAAGTGATAATAGTGGTAAGTGTTCCGATTGCTTTTTTGCCTGGATCGTAGCTGGTGATCTTGCGAACAACAAACAGTACGAGGAGCAGAATAGCGGGTCCGGAGCAGAACGCAGATGCCAGAAAGCGGGCAGCCAGAATAGCGGTGAGCCAGTAGTGGCGGCCGGGCAGACCTGCGTACAGGAACGCGGTTACGGTGTGGATGGAGAATGCCCAGATAATGGAAGTGTAAACCAGAGGTTTAACCCATTTGGGGTGAGACACGCGCTGGCGGTCACACTCAAGGCAGGTCCAGCCGATAACAACGTTCAGGATGAGGTATCCGTTCAGAACGATCATATCCCAGAAGAGGATGGAGTTCGGAGTCGGATGGAACACAATGTTCAGCATACGCTGAGGCTGTCCGATGTCGACGATAATGAAACCGAGACACATGACAACAGCAGCAATAGCCATGAATTCACCCATGATGACCATGCCTTTGAACTTCTTGTAGTGATGGAAGTAGTAAGGCAGTACGATCATAACACCGGATGCGGCGAGACCGACCAGATAGGTGAACTGAGCAATATAGAAGCCCCAGGATACATCACGGTTGAGACCGGTGATGGTCATACCTTCCTGAAGCTGGGTCAGATATACGCAGAAACCGGAAGCAATAATGAGCAGCAGGAAACCAATCCAGGCCCAGTACTTCGGTCCGCCTCTTAGAGCTTTTTCGAGCATATCAGGCTTCCCCCCTAGATGATGTAGTAAACGCCGGGCTCGGTGCCTGCGGCGGGTTTCCTACGGATGGTGAAGTTCTCACGCAGAGCCTTTCTGACGTTGGAATCAGGGTCCTGCAGATCGCCGAAGATCATCGCGCCTTTAGACTTCTCTACACAGGCGGGGATTTCACCCACAGCCAGCCGCTCTACACAGAAGTTGCATTTTTCAACAACACCGCGCATGCGGGTGGGGAACTTCATGTTGACCTTGTCCATGTCGAGATGGTTTCTGGGGTCCATGAAGTTGAAGCTTCTTGCGCCGAAAGGACATGCTGCCATGCAGTAACGGCAGCCGATGCAGCGGTGGTAGTCCATTGCAACGATGTTGTCGGGGCGTTTGAAGGTTGCCTTGGTGGGGCAGACGCGTACACAGGAAGGCGACTCACAGTGGTTGCAGAGAAGGGGAAACTTATGAGTTTCCTGAGCTTCGGAGGGGAAATTGTTCTCCTGCTCGGGAAAAGTTTCACCGTAGGTGCCGGCCCACAGCCATTTAATGTCCTGTTCGGAATCGATAGTAGGAACATTGTGGATGTGATGGCATGTCTCTGCCAGTTCTGCGATAGCTTCTTCGGTATTCAGCTTGCGGGTATCAATAACCATGGCCCAGCGCTTAGCGTGCAGGGAGTTGTCATTGACGGCTGCGTGAGCACCTGTGCTCGGACTACCGGAAGCAAGAGCTGCGGTAGTGGGAGCGAGGCAAAGTCCTGCTGCAGAGAGACCTGCAAACTTAAGGAAGTTTCTTCTACTCTGTTTCATTATTTTGCCTCCTTGGGAGGTACGTGGCAATCCCAGCAGTAGGGAGTTACGCTGGCGGCAACGTGGCACTTGTCACAGAATTCCTGCTTGCTGGTGTGGCATTTCATGCAGGTGTTCTGGAGGCTTATGGTGTATTTGTCGCCTTTTGCACTGATATATGTTCTTTTGCCTTCGCGAAGAGCCATATCTCTCCACTCGTCAAGAAGCTTCATGTGGTTTTTGCGCATGTTTTCAGTAGGCGCAACACAGATTTTTGCGTTCTTGGGCAGTTCCAGCTTGGGTTCATCGAAGCTTCCGCCGATGTTGAACCAGAAGGGCATGGATACAAGGCCGAGGAAGATTACCAGTCCGGTAATGATTTTTCCACCGTAATGCATGAGTTACCCCTCCTTCCCGGGCAGAGGATTCATACGAAGGTCGGTTTCCCTTTCTTTTTCACCGTCAAGGATGAGGGCGTTACCAACCAGCTCGTGAACACCGCAGACGTCAACGCCGGGAGCCCAGTAGTTAGCCAGAGGTACAAGGGTAGCGCGGTCAATCGCACAAATGCAGGAAAGCATGTTTACATCGTGCTCTTCCTGAACAGTTTTCAGTGCGTTACCGCGGGGCAGACCGCCGCGCATGCGGATTTCCATGATTTCGTCAGTGTTGAGACCGGAGCCGCCAGCGCAGCAGAAGGTCTGCTCGCGAATGGTCTGCTCAGGCATGTCAAAGAAGTTTTTGACAACATTTTTGATGACGTAACGAGGCTCGTCCATGAGGCCCATGGCGCGTGCAGGGTTACAGGAATCGTGGAAAGTCGCACGGATATGGTCGTTTCTGCTGGGATCAAGTTTCAGCTTGTTGTGCTTCATGAGGTCAGCAGTGAACTCGGTGATGTGGACCATCTTGGTCTGGCGTGCGTTTTCGAACACGGTACCGGTGATGGGGCTCTTGGGAACTTCAAGGAAGTTCGCAGGACCGTTCATGGTATCCATGTACTGGTTGATAACACGCCACATGTGTCCGCACTCACCGCCCAGAATCCATTTTGCTCCGAGGCGTTCTGCTTCGGCGTACATCTTGGCGTTGAGTTTCTTCATCATGTCTGCAGAAGTGAACAGACCGAAGTTACCGCCTTCAGATGCGTAGGTGGACAGGGTGTAGTCAAGACCGATGTGATCGAAAAGCATCAGATAACCCATGAAGGTGTAGATGCCGGGATCAGCGAAAACGTCACCGGAAGGAGTGATGAAGATAACTTCATGGCCTTTTTCGTTCATGGGAACGTTGAGGCGTTTACCGGTGATTTCTTCAATATCGTCAACCATGAAGTCAACGATGTCTTTGAATGCGTGGGGCTGGATGCCGAGGTGGTTACCAGTACGGTTACAGTTGGAAACCGGCTCGAGGATCCAGTTGATGTTCACGCCGCAAAGGTGCAGCAGTTCACGCGCCATCATGGTGATTTCCGCGGTGTCGATGCCGTAGGGGCAGAACAGGGAACAACGACGGCACTCAGTGCACTGGTAGAAGTAGATGAACCACTCTTTGAGCACATCTTCGGTCATAACCCTGGACCCGGTGAGGGTGGACAGGATTTTACCGGCCATGGTGAAGTCCTTGCGGTAGATGGAACGCATAAGTTCCGCACGCAGAACAGGCATGTTCTTGGGATCACCGGAGCCGATGAAGAAGTGGCACTTGTCAGCGCATGCACCACAGCGAACACAGATGTCCATGAACACTTTGAGTGAACGATACTTGTCGAGTCTTTCCTTGAAACCCTGGTGGACAATGTCCTGCCAGTTTTCAGGAAGTTTCCAGTCTACGTCAGCGGGGCTCCACTCACGCGGGTTGGGGAAACCTAGATACTCAAGTTTTTCCGCCTTGGCGGGATAACACCAATTACCCGGAGATGTATCTGCCGGGGTGTCCATCCATCCAGTGGATGGCGGCGTATAATTAATGCTTTTAAAAAGCTCATCAGCTTTTGGGAGGTCAGCCATGTCAACTCCTCATCAAAAGGTATGTTAAGGTCTAAGCGACACTAGAATCCTTTCAAGGGATTCTTATGCCTCTTTTTCCACCGGGAGACCCGCTTCAATCATTACTTCCCTGAATTCATCTTCGTAAGCCGCATAGCTGTGAGGCTTGATGTTAGGATCATTCCAGGGGTTCTCATGATGCTTGATACGGGTATCGTTAGGCATGTTCCTTGTCGGAGACAGGAATACACCACCCACGTGCATCAGCTTGCTGAAGGGGAAGTAAATCAGCAGCGCACAAACCAGGAAGAGGTGAATGTAGAAAACTACACTGATCTTCATGGCCGCTTCAGTAGCGATCGGGCTGAAGGTTACCAGACCCATTGTCAGCGCCTTGATGTCTACGATGTCAACATGTGCGAAGTAGCGCATGTAGATACCGGACAAGGCGATACCGATGATGAGAAGCAGGGGGAAATAGTCGGTTACAAGAGAGATGTAACGGAGTTTGGGATCTTTCAGTCTGCGACCAAGCAGGAAGCCAAGGCCGGCAAGAATGAGCATATCGGACATGTACAGTCTGGGTACACCGAGCTGCATGATACCATCGATCATTTCCACAAAACCGATACATGCGGGTACCGGCTCAAAGAAAAGTCTCATGTGCCTGATCACGATGAGCAGGAATGAGTAGTGGAAGAGCAGGGAAAACAACCACAGCCATTTGGATGAGGCGTAAGTTACTCTTCCGTCCTTGAGCTGTACGCTTGTGTTCCTGAAGAGGGAACGAAAGCAACAGATTTCAAGAACCATACGGATAAAAGTCTGACCCGGAGTCACGGGGTTGTCAAAGCGATCATGCTTGATGAAGTCCAGAGACTTCTGCTGTCCGCCCGTGGTCGGGATACTGAAAGGAACCGGGCTTTTAGCCCAGCCGATAATCCGGCGGGAAAAGCCCACCAGAAATACGGCAACTGCTACATAAGGTAGCAAAGTGCCGAACAGTCCTGCCATGTGCGCCGTACCTACTCCGAAAAGAGCGATAAGCACCAGGGCAAAAACTAAAACGAGTGAGTACAAAGCGTTCATCTACCTTCACCTCGCTTACACGTTTGGCTTCCGGGGGAAGCCGGCCACTACACCTGTCCGGCCCCTTTGGCCGAAGCGTCCTCGATTTTGTTGACCCGCCGAAGGAGCATGTGATGAGATCTTTTGACCTCTTCAATTCTCATTTGCGCAATCAAATCCCTATTCTTGGTATAGATGTCGAACGCGATCAGTCCCAGATTGTCTATCCGGGCCTCAAACGCGATCAACTCATCAAGTTTGCCTTCCGTTCTCAATTCATCCATGAACTCGTCTCTCAGGAGTTTCTTGAAAAGAAAGACAAAACTTAAAGATTTGGATGGGGCAAAGTCCTGAACGGATCTGATTTTGATCAGTTCATCCAGCGACTTGGCAATGTCGTCGGCACTCTTCCAGTCAAGGATAAGGTCATAAAGCTCATTGGTGACCTTCCTGATGGTGATTCCGACAGGGTTGGTGAACTTATCGTTGTTGCTCTTCCAGACTTCCTGAGTTTCCCTGGGATAGGTGGAAAGAACCAGCTCAAACCATTTTCCTGCCAGATCTTCTTTTCTTTCCGACAATTTTTGTACAAGGCTCATTTTAAATACCTGCTTTATAAGCAATAATAAGTTTCAAAGCTCCCGTGTATGCATGTTTCGGGGCTTAGAAATCAGGCTTGGCTCCATGCTGGGAGGCCTAAAAAGTGAAAATTGTCACACTGTGACTAACAGGACGATATTCCAGATACCCGCTGGTTCGTCAAGGGGTTTTACCGCCTATCAACCGTCCCCGATGGTATGAAAATCATTGTCAATCAAGGGTTTCAA
Source organism: Maridesulfovibrio sp. (assembly GCA_963676495.2). GTDB lineage: Bacteria > Desulfobacterota > Desulfovibrionia > Desulfovibrionales > Desulfovibrionaceae > Maridesulfovibrio. Next base: position 2,277,298 of record CAXXRF010000003.1, read on the forward strand.
CTGTCATCTAACAAGGCTAAAGCAGTTGTTTGAGTCTCGCTAACCTTCCTGTTAACAGTAAGGTAGCTGCCTGATATATTTGACTTGGAATATATTATGTTATCAATATCTAAAGTTTCCGCCCCGTGTTGCTTAAATCACATAGTTCGAGGAAAGTAAAATGTCAGAACCGTTAATTTTTTATCCTGAAGGTTGTAGAAGGGCTGTTTTCATAAGACGCTATAAACGTTTCACTGTTGAGGCGGAATTGGATGGGAAGGTGGTTGGAGTTCATACCAATAATACCGGTTCCATGCTGGGGCTTCTTCGTCCCGGACAGGAAATCTATATTTCTCCCGCTCAGAACCCCAAGCGTAAGCTTAAATGGACTCTGGAAGCTGTGTTGCCTCAGGGAGAAATGATTGGAGTAAACACGTCGGTTCCCAACAGGATGCTGCAGCTTGCTTTTGAGGGCGGACAGTTGCCAGAGGCTGAAGGTTATACCAGTTTAAAGCGCGAAGCCAAGGTGGGGAACAGTCGTCTGGACGGGTTGTTTAAGGACGAATCCGGGGGGCTGCCCGATTTGTGGGTGGAGTGTAAAAATGTGACTCTTGTTGAAGATGACATTGCCAGTTTTCCTGATGCTCAGACCGAGAGAGGGCGTAAGCATCTGGAAGAGTTGATGGATCTTGCAGCAAAAGGGAACAGGGTCGCGCTGTTCTTTTTTGTTCAGCGTAATGATGGTAATTGTTTCGGGCCTGCTGATTATATTGACCCTGAGTATGCGGAGCTGCTTTACAAGGCAGTTGATGCCGGGGTTGAATGCTGGGCTTATGAAGCTGTGCTTGACGAGCGTGGAATTGGTATTGGACGCAAGTTGCCGTTGGTCGCGTGTCCTTGAGGGCATAAAGTTCGAATTTTAAGGAGAATATCCATGGGAAAGGTTGCTGTAGTTCTAACTCAGGGTTTTGCCGATTGGGAATATGCTTTGCTTGCCGGAACAGGAGGGCCTTTTTACGGTTTCGATATACGTTATTTTGCTCCCGAGGCCGGTCAGGTTCGTTCGCTAGGGCGGTCTGACAGCGATAGTTCCTCAGGCGGTTCATTATATTTCCGAGTGGTCCGCGGACGCAGTGGTTGTTGTCGGTGGAAGTGTCTGGGAGTCCGATAGTTTACCTGACCTGGGACAGGTGCTCCGTAATCAGCAATCGTCGGGGGGGATTGTAGCCGGTATCTGCGGCGGGACATTAGCCCTTGCTCGTGCAGGGTTTCTTGAAGATGTTCTGCATACTTCCAATAATGCCGGGTATCTGAGCGAGAATGCAAAAGAGTATTCCGGGCATAATTATTTCAGAGCAAGCGCATCTGCCGTTTCAGATAAACGCGTAATCACAGCTCCGGGAACCGCTCCGGTAAGTTTTACTGCAGCGATATTCGAAAGTTTAGGGCTTGATGCCGACACGGTTCATCAGTTCAGGGGGATGCTCGCGGCAGAACATGAGTAACTTGGCAGGTGGTGATTTTACTTCAGAGAAACCTGGAGTCCCTGTTTTGTGATGCTTGGATATACGTTTTCAGTGGAAAGCCCCCGTCTTCGATTATCGAAAACGGGGGCTTTCCGGCCTTGATGGTGTCGAAAAAAGCGTGATGCCCGGCCGGGACCGGGTTTAATCCCGACCGGGCATCATAGGAGCAGGATGCCGAAATTTTGCCGGGAGGGTGGAGCTCCCGGCCAGAAACCAGACTCGGAGTAGCTGCATTCCTTACAATGCAAGATGCGGTTTCGGCTGACTTTGGACGCTCTCCGCATCATTTCGAGCTGTATTTAGTGGTCCTTACTCTTTGTCCGCTTTGTCGGCGGAGGCATTTTCACGTTGCCGCTCGGCCTTGCGCACTGCCCTGCGCTCTATGGCCTCGCGGTTACGCCTGTGGTCAACACCACTCTCCAATATCAACGGAGGAACGGTGGTGGGTCTTCCATTTTCCCCTATGGCCACAAAAGTCAGATAGGCGGAGTTCGTATGTCTTATTTCGCCTGTCAGTAAATTTTCTGCTTCAACCCTGACGCCTATTTCCATAGATGTTCTGCCGACCATGTTGACGTTGGCGTGAAGGCTTATCAGTTCGCCCACATACGCAGGTCTTAAAAAATTCATTCTGTCAATTGAGGCTGTGACTACCGGTTTTCGGGTATGACGCATGGCGCATGTTGCTGCCACAAGGTCGAGCTGTTTGAGGAGGACTCCTCCGTGCAGATTGCCCGCAGGGTTGGTGTCCTGGGGTAATACCCTGTAAGTCATTAATGTCCGGCTTTCACTGACTCTCTTTGGCTTCATGGCGGTTTCCTGATCCTTCTCTGCGATGATATGTAGTACTTTTGTATTCTTTTTGTCTTACGATAAATCGACTCTATTCGATTTTACCATATTCATTCTTGGCTTCCCATATCATTTTTGCAATTCGCTTTCCGAGATCAATCTGGCGTGTTTTGATCAGGGCTTCTGCCGCGTCAGGATTGCCGCCCTCTCTGAGCAAAGAAGCAGATTCCAGGTCTCTGAGATAGTTCTCAAACTCCCGGATCAATTTAGATAAATTCAGGGATTCCAGCTCAAGAGGGACCCTTACTGATTTTACTTTTCTACTCATCTAATTTGTTCTGCCTGCTTCATTTGCTTCAGTATTTAACGCAGACAGCATTTTGTCAATACATTTGTAATACAAAATGAAACAATTTTGATCGTAAAATATAAGCGTATGATAAATGATTTCGTAGTTAGATATTAAATAATTAGTTATCAAAATGTAAAGCAAACGTATTACAAATGTAATCAAAAAATATACATAACGAAGACTAAGGGGGCTTGCTTGAAGCTTAATCTCCTTTCACAGTAATAAATAAGCTATTTAAAGTACTGATTGGTGCTGCTGGGCTGAGGATAATATGGGATTGATTATTCAAATTTAAATCGTTGTATTTCCGGTCTTGTCGAGCAGATAAAAGCATAAAGCAGAGCTATGGCCGAAGGCGGGCTGTAGAAAAGGGGAGAGAACAGGCCGGTCATAACGATAGTAGTGATTAGGCCTGCCAGCATGTCTGAAGGAAACTTACGGTATAGAAAAGTAAGTCCGGTAAATATGATAACGATACCACCAAGGCCCCAGCCTATGAGCATGTGCAGCCAGAACGGGGTAATGTGAAAAAGGAGAACTCCCTGGTCGGTCCATATATATTGCTGATCATACCAGATATTCCAGAGCGATGCCGGCACAGTGAGAGGCAGCGGAATGGAGATAGGGAATCCGCTAAGCAGAAGGCTAGGTGTACGGGCCAGAAGCTCAAGGCAGGAAAACCATATCCAGTATTGAGGAAGGTCATTTCGGTTGAGCATAGTCATATCCTGAGGAATGAGGGATATATAGGTAAAAAAAAGCAGGGTAAAAACCAGCAGCATTTTCCTGAGTATTCCTCTGGGGCCGAAAAGAAGCATAATTGTAACTGCCGCCAGGCTTATGTCTCGGGTAAGAGTGCAGAAAATTCCGCAAATAATAACCAGTCTGGTAAAGCGGTTTTCGTGCTTGCTGTGCAGTGTGGCGCACAAGCCAGCCAGCAGTATCGGTCCGGTAAGAGTATAGTGCCCGAAAATATTGGGTTCTACCGCCAGTCCGTGCAGAAAAAAATTGAGGCCGAATTCTAAACTGACGAGAATAGCCAGGCAGGATGACCAGAAGGAAATCTGTTTTGAATCAGGCATTCCGAACAGCGTGATCCACAGTACTAATACCAGCAGGTAGATAAGTGGTCTGGCTTCCATCAGAAAAGGGAGGAAGTCTACCAGAGGAAAAACGAATCCAGCGAAAGAGTTAAGTGAGATCCATGTAATCAGCAGCCCGGGAATTCCTACTTTGAACCACGTGGGGGCAACTGGATCTTTTTCATTGCGGAATGGTTCAGCCAGAAATCCTATAACAGCCAGTCCCGTTATAAGAATGTCTGCTAAATTGGATGGCGCAATGGTGTTGCTCAAGCTGTAGGCTGCCAGGATTAGAGGCATGCCGAGCATGAAGAGGGCCAATGGGAAATCTGCGGCGGTTATGGATTTGTTTTCTGAACTCATTTCAAACTCTGTTACATGGATATGTAAAGGATTAGAAGAGTTGAGATAAAGAAAAATGAATTGTTATTGGTAAACGGTTAATCCTTTGAAGCATGGCCCATGGTCTAAAGTCTTTAAGAAAAGGCTTTTATGTCCATAGGCCATGTGTCTATCTGATAGTTACAGTCAGAAAATGAGCAAATTATCTCGCGGAAATGTTCAGCAAAATCCTGTTCAGGTAATTTTTAGGAAACTTCGGGAGCTTCGGAATGCCGTTTCTTTGCACCATAAGCAGGTCCAAAATATGGACCGTGGGGTGGCCGGGGCTAAGAAAATTAACACACCCTGCGCAATAAGTTGCCATCGGCAGGTCGGTGTTCTTTGCCTCTGCTGTCCGCTTATCGGACCATTCCCGTGAATAACTCTTGTTGTGAAACCCGACAGCTCCACCTTCTCCGCAGCAGATAGTTTCTTTGCCGTGGTGCTTCATCTCGGTGATTTTGACTCCGGCACTTTCCAAAAGATTGCGCACAGCTATATGAATGGATTCTTCGAAGCGGGTGACACATGGATCATGAATCGTAACTTCCTGAAGGTATGGTGTCATCATTGCTGGCTTTATACGGTCCAGTTCTTCATAAACAGAAACGACCTCGAAGGCAGGGGCAAGTTCCTTGAAGGTTACGTGACAGTTTGAGCAACAGGTCAGAACTTTCGTGATACCTTTCGATTCAATTTCCTTAACCAGCCCGGTGAGGGCCGTTTCGTGAGCACTTTTTGAGCCTAGCATTTTAGACGGTTTGGAGCAGCAGTTCAGAATCAGGCCGGTTGAAGGGTCCTGTCTCTTTAATGCGGCATAAGTATTGCGTACCGCCTCGGGAAAGAGCGCAGGAAAGGTACAGCCCGGGAAAAATACGGTGGAACAGCCCTCAGGGGTTATATTACCTTTGAACGGGAATCTGCGGCCTGTGCTTTCGTAGTTGAGCAGGGGGGAGTATTTTTTCAAGCTGAAAATATTCCTTTCCTGAGCATGGAAGCGCAGTCTGGAGAATATTTCAGAAGGATCGGCTTTTACCGGGCAGACAGCTGAGCAAAGTCCGCACACGGAGCATTCATAAGCCTTGATTGCAACATCATCCATTTCATCTGGAGATGAAAGTGCAGCAAGGGAAATTTTTGAGGGAGAACCAGTTTCTGCAAGAAACAGACAGCTGGACATGCATTTACCACAGTCGATGCATTCATCGGCTGTGTGTTGTAAAGCGTCGAGAAGAGTAGTCATTTAAAAAGCCTTTGCACCGATGGTAAAAGATCCTGCTGGGCAGGGTCCGGTTTCTGTCTATATAAAAAGTTTGATTCTGGCTGATCCTGTTTGATGAGGCTTCTGCCATCAGAATAAATCCTGATGGCGAAACCGTACAATGTTTCAGCATGTTAAACCAACTGGCAGCCCCATACTTTGACGCGTTTGTTGACGTATTCGGTGCACTTGCCCTTGACGCGTACTTTCTGTCCGGGTTTGAGGTTGCTGACCAGAGCAGTCTGTTCATCCGTAAAATGACAGATGACTTCAGCGTTGAAGTTTGACATTCCTTTGAGTCCAATACGCAGATTGCCGAAATCTTTGGAGTTAACATCTACGATTTCGCCGGAAACTTCAACGATTTCGTTCAGGTATTTGCCGCTTGCCGCAGTATTGTTTTCCATAAAATCAATGTAAAGTTTATACGAACCTACATGTAATTTTGAGGATGTAAGCTGGACTTCATTGGCAATGCGAGAGTGCCATTGGGATAAATTCTCTTTCTGATGGGATAATGGCTGTTGTGTTGATGGTCCTTGTGGCGTAGGTTTCTGCAAATCTACCTTGTTGCAGACCTGACCGGATGAATCGTATATATCAGCAACTACTTTTCCTTCCTGTGAAATGTAAATTCTGGTCCGGACTCTTCCCATGGGGTCCACCAACTGGAATTCTTCTGCTTTAACGATATTTGTCATTTGCGGTTCTCCTTTGGGTGCTGCACAGGATTTTTTTTGTTATTGGATAGTAGTTGTCAGAGATAAAAAAAAGCAAGCAATATCGCGATAAATTTTAGCAGACAGTCGATAAGTGTTTGTGATTTTCAAAAAAGTTGCTATGAGTCTTCACTTGACTTGAGTTGTGAAAAGCTTTAACAGACAACCCCTTTCTTTACGCAATCAGTATTGGTTCCAGAAGGTGGAGCTTTATTGGAATCAGGTTGCGTTGAAATGCTTAAGCCGGCGGAGTAAGACAATTGTTCGACAGCCTATCAGATAGACTTTCCGAAGCCTTTAAAAATTTTAAGGGGCAGGGACGACTGGATGAGAAAAACATCCAGGCGGGTCTGCGCGAAGTGCGTCTTGCCCTTCTTGAAGCGGACGTAAACTACAAAGTCGTCAAAGACTTTGTGGAAAAGGTCAAGGAGCGTGCTCTCGGACAGGAGGTCCAGAAGTCGCTTTCTCCGGGACAGCAGGTAATTAAGGTCGTTAATGACGAACTTACTGAACTGCTTGGCGGCGAACAGGAAGGTTTGAATCTTCCTAAGGGCAAGCTCTCCAAGGTCATGATGGTCGGCCTTCAGGGGTCCGGTAAAACAACTTCTTCAGCCAAGATTGCCTTGTATCTGCGGCGCAAGAAGTTCAAACCCTACCTTGTTCCTGCCGACGTCTATCGTCCTGCGGCGATTGATCAGCTCAATGTGCTGGCCAAGCAGCTGGACATGCCCGTGTATCCTTCCACCACTGAGATGAATCCGGTAGATATCTGCCGTGATGCAATGGTCAAGGCGGAAGAGGCCGGATGCGACGTCCTGCTTTTCGATACCGCGGGTCGCTTGCATATTGATGAACTCCTGATGGATGAACTTGCGTCCATCAAGAGCGAATGTGCACCAGATGAAATACTTTTCGTGGCTGACGCAATGACAGGGCAGGACGCTGTCAATGTAGCTGCCACCTTCGACGAAAAACTAGGGTGTACCGGTGTAGTCCTTACCAAAATGGATGGTGATGCCCGAGGCGGTGCGGCGCTCTCCATCAAATCCGTCACCGGTAAATCTGTAAAGTTCGTCGGCGTGGGTGAAAAGCTTTCCGAGCTGGAACTTTTCTATCCTGACAGGGCCGCATCTAGAATTCTCGGCATGGGGGATGTTCTTTCCCTGATCGAGAAGGCCCAGTCCGTGATGGGAGAGGGAGAAGCTGAAGAGCTTACCGAAAAATTCCGCAAGGCCAAATTTGACCTTGAGGATTTCCGCACCCAGATGCGCAGAATGAAGAAGATCGGCTCCATGAGTTCAATCATGAAGATGATTCCTGGACTTGGCGGGCTCACAAAGCAGCTCGGCGATCTGGAAATCCCTGATAAGGAGCTGAAACGGATAGAAGCCATCATCTCGTCCATGACGATGGAAGAACGCAGGAATCCGAAAATTATCAACCCCAGCCGCCGGGCAAGGGTTGCTAAGGGTTGCGGTGTAGACGTCCAGGAAGTCAATCAGATGCTCAAAAATTTTGATCAGATGAGCAAGATGATGAAGAAAATGATGGGTGGAAAAGGCGGAAAGGGCAAAATGCCCAAGATGCCGAACCTGCCCGGAATGCCCGGACTTGGTGGCGGGGCAGGTATGCCGGGATTACCCGGTATGGAAGGGATGGAAGGCATGGAAGGCATGGAGGGCATGACTGCTCCTTCACGCGAGAAAAGCAAGAAAACCCTTATGGCCCGCAAAAAGAATAAGCTCAAAAAGCAGGCTCGCAAAAAGAATAAGAAAAAATAATTTTTCGGGCATTGCTTGCAATTTATTAACGAACCACTTAATTTAAGATTATATGGGGGAAAGTAGACAATGGCTATTAAACTCAGACTGACCCGTATGGGCTCCAAAAAACGCCCTTTTTACCGTATTGTAGCAATTAACAGCGAAACCAGACGTGACGGTCGTCCGCTGGAATACGTAGGTTACTACAACCCTATGGTTGAACCTGCAGAAGTTAAAATTGATAAGGAAAAGGTGGAGAAGTGGCTTGAGAGAGGCGCAGAAGCTTCCAATACTGTGAAATCTCTTCTCAAAGCTGATTCCTAAGGTTCGTACTTACCACGGTTCGAATTCTTCTTCACTACTCACGGTACACACTCGAAATCAGAAGCGGAGGTTGTTGGCATGTTGAAGGATTTAGTTGAATACATCGCGAAATCGCTTGTTGACAATCCGGATGAAGTAGTTGTCACCGAGATCGAGGGAGAGCAGACTTCTGTAATCGAACTCAAGGTCGCAAAAGAAGATCTTGGCAAGGTTATCGGAAAGCAGGGGCGCACTGCGCGTGCCATGAGAACTCTGCTCGGGGCTGCGTCGACCAAGGTAAGGAAACGTTCTGTTCTTGAAATTCTTGAATAGAATTCGAACCTGACCAGCAAAAAGGCTGCTATGGAAATGCTCGTAGTTGCCGAAGTGGTCAAACCACACGGACTCAGGGGGGAGGTTTGCATCGAATCTCATGCGGACTCCCCTTTTCTCTTCGACGAGGTACCCTGTCTTTATCTGGCAAAGAAAGGACAGAAGCCCCGTCGCTTTGTTGTGCGTTCTACGCGGACACACAAAGGGCGGGTGCTCCTTACCTTCAAGGGCGTTGACGGACGCGACCAGGCTGAAGCCTTACGCGGCATGGAAGTCATGGTGCGTGAGACGGATCTTCCCGAAACCGGTGATGATGAAGTCTACATGTATGAACTTGAAGGGATGGGTGTCGAACTCGAAGACGGGACCGCTGTTGGGACCATTTCGAACTTTATCCTTGCCCCGGGTCAGGAGACCTGGGTGATCTCCACTTCAGAAGGTAAAGAGATTCTTTTTCCGGCTGTTGAGGAGTTTGTATTGTCTGTTGATCTGGATGCGGAGAAGATTGTCGTAGATCCCCCTGAGGGATTGCTCGATATTTATCTTAAGGAAAAAAAGAAATAGGTCAGAGTGCCGATTTTATAAATCTAGGTTTGCTACGTTGAAATTTAATCTGGTATCACTCTTTCCGGAATTTTTTGATTCCCCTCTGTCTCATGGGCTTATGGGTAAGGCTGTGGAGAAGGGCATTGTCTCCTTCAACAAAGTCGACCCCCGCGAGTTCGCTGCAGATCGACATAAAAGCGTCGATGATCGCCCCTACGGAGGAGGGCCGGGCATGGTCATGTTTCTTGACCCCATTGCCAAGGCTCTCGATTCTGTAGACATCAAACCCGCCAGAGAAGGCGGCTGCCCCAAAGGGAAACGGCTTATTATGCTATCTCCCAAGGGACGGCCCCTGACTCAGAAAATGGCGGTGGAGCTTGCTACGGAAGATGAGTTAACCCTCGTCTGTGGAAGGTATGAAGGAATCGACGCACGGTTTGAAGAAATTTTTCCCGTTGAGCTGGTTTCAGTCGGTGATTTTGTGCTCAACGGAGGCGAAGCCGGGGCCTTGTGCCTTATTGAAGCAGTCGCGCGTCTCCTGCCGGATTTCATGGGTCATGCAGAATCCGGTACCGAGGAAAGTTTTTCTTCAGGACTTCTGGAGTACCCACACTTTACCCGTCCGCCTGAATATGGCGGACTGAAGGTGCCGGATGTGCTCTCTTCAGGGAACCATGCTCTGATAGAAGAATGGAGACGTAAGGAAGCTTTGGATGTGACCCTTGAGTCTCGTCCGGAGCTTTTGGCTGAAGCTGAAGGGTTAAAAAAAGATGATGTGCGTTATTTGCGCACAATCCCCCGAAAACGTTTGGGAAAAAATCTTTATATGGCTCTTGTGCACTATCCGGTGCTAAATAAATTTGGCGAAAAGGCCGCTGTTTCTTTGACAAACCTCGATATTCACGATATGTCCCGCGTTTCCCGCTCCTACTCAATCGGCGGATTTTTTGCGGTGACTCCCATCGAGGATCAGAAGAAACTGGCAGACAGAATTATTTCTCACTGGACCTCGGGACCGGGTAGCAAGTTCAACCCTGATCGGGCTGCCGCATTTTCCAAGGTGAGTGTGAAGGATTCCCTGCTCGATGCGGTGGAGCATATTGAGTCGGGAACAGGTAAGAAACCGATATTGGTGACCACCAGCGCGCGGGGGGCAGGCTCAACGACCATTAATCAGGTTCGTGAGAAGCTTGAAGACAACCCGGTTCTACTGGTCTTCGGTACCGGGCACGGGTTGGCTCCCGAAATTCTGGAAATGGCAGCGGGCAGCATCAGGCCTATCCGCTTCATGGACGGATACAACCATCTATCAGTAAGAAGTGCGGTGGCGATCACGGTCGACAGGCTGCTTAATGACGCCTGGTAGATCCGCCTTCGGGTGCCGCAAAGAAATTTATATAAGGAGTAGCGAAATGAGCAACGTAATTTCCAAGATCGAACGCGAACACATGCGTATTGATATGCCTGCATTCAAAGCAGGCGACACTGTAAAGGTTCACCTGCGTATTATCGAAGGTGAAAAAGAGCGTATCCAGGTTTTCCAGGGTGCTGTTCTTCGTTACCGTAAAGGTACCACCAACTCCACCTTCACCGTCCGTAAAATTTCTGACGGTATCGGTGTTGAGCGCGTTTTCCCCGTACACTCTCCCTACATTGAGCGTGTAGAAGTTGTTGCTGAAGGTAAAGTACGCCGCAGCCGTATTTACTACCTGCGCGGCCTTAAGGGTAAAGCAGCACGCATCAAGTCCAAACAGGCTTGGTAGGCCACGAAGCTTTTATGCTTCGCGGACCATCCCACCGGGTCTTATGTCCGGCATGGGAACGCATTATTGTGTTAAAAACCGTCATTCCCGGACTGATAAGTTCGGGTATGGCGGTTTTTTATTTTTAAAGTCGCCGTATATTTCATATCAGCAGGGTTTTGAAGGTAGCAGCAAATATCCTATGGCGGAGTTGCCGCAGTTTAACTAGTTTATTCCTCCGGGTGATAGTAATCTTATCCAAACGGGTTTTATGGGGTCTTGTTAAAGGGATCAGGCACGATTTTTCCTTGTATTGTTTTGACGGGACAACTTATGCAGACTGCTCCAGCCGTTTAACGGGGAGCCTTATAAAAAATTATATGAATCTTAAATCTGTATTTCATTATAGATTTAAGCCATTGAATATCTGCCGGAGGCATGAACTTGTCAGAGAATATGTTGCCAGGACTTGAGACAGAAAAACTTGTTACTGCCGGAATTGATGAAGCAGGGCGGGGATGCCTTGCCGGGCCGGTTGTGGCCGGGGCGGTCATACTGCCTGATGATTATGACCTGCCGGGACTCACCGATTCTAAAAAGCTGGATGAATCTGAACGTAATCGTCTGGCTCTGGAGATCAAAGACCAGGCTGTCTGCTGGGCACTTGGAGTAAGCCGTGCACAGGTTGTGGATAAGATAAATATTTTACAGGCTACTTTCAGGGCTATGGGCCGATCAGTGCTGCATTTGAAGGTAAAGCCTCAGATGCTGCTTATTGACGGTAACAAAACAATTCCTCCAGTCCATCTGGCTGGCGTGAGTGGCTTAAGGCAGGAGTGGGTAATTAAGGGGGATCTTAAAATTCCCGCAATTTCTGCCGCATCAATTCTGGCCAAGACTTTCCGGGATTCCCTGATGGTTCAGCTTGAGAAGCAATACCCCGGATACGGATTTGCCGTGCATAAGGGGTATGGCACAAAAGTTCACCTTGAAGCCCTAAAGGAAATTGGACCCTGCCCCCTGCATCGCAGGACTTTCAAAGGGGTGCTTCCTGAGAAGAAAATAAAGAAACAGGAAAGCATGTGTCTCCCCGGCATTTAGATTTCGGCAATGCAGGCGAAGACTACGCGGCACGGTATCTTGAAAACCGCGGCTACAATATTCGCCAGCGCAACTGGCGGTATAAGCAGTGGGAACTTGATCTCATCTGCGAAAAGGATGATGAACTGATTTTTATTGAGGTCAAGACTCGCGCCGGGCGGAATGTTCAGGACGGGGTGCAGGCAGTGACCACGGGCAAGCAGAGAAAGCTGTTCAAGGCGGCAGCTTGTTACCTTAGCGCTTATGACCTCTGGGAATACCCGTGCCGATTTGATCTCGTGATAGTTAACAATGACGGAAAAGGCTTTATTGCGGAGCACATGGAAAATGCATTCGACCTTACCGATTTTATGGGTAGTGGCAACACCTCTTGGCAACCTTGGTGATATTACTGAGCGCGCTAAAGAAGTTCTGAAAACCGCTGACCTTATATTTGCTGAAGATACCCGCAGGACAGGAAAGCTGCTTCAGTCTCTAGGAATAACGGGCAAAAATTTTGTCAGCCTGCATGAGCACAATGAAGAGAAGCGCATCAGACGCGTGCTAGAGCATTTTGAGCAGGGAGGAAGTGCTGCCCTGGTATCTGATGCCGGAACCCCGCTTATGAGTGATCCCGGATACCGAGTTGTGCGGGCCTGCCGTGAAAATCGCGTTTCAGTTGTGCCGGTTCCAGGACCAAGTGCTCCTGTAACAGCCCTTTCCGGGTGCGGACTCCCCCCATATCCTTTTACTTTTTTGGGTTTTTTGCCCCGCAAGGACGGGCAGATCAGAAAACTGCTGGAGCTTCATGGCCAAACCGGGGCTACAATTGTTTTCTTTGAGCGAAAATCCCGGTTGCGTGAGACCATGCATCTGGCCTATGAATCTCTGGGGAATCGTGAATATTCCATTTGCCGAGAATTAACCAAGGATTTTGAAGAGTTCATAAATGGGGTTCTTTCCGGATGGGAAGATATCTCTGATGAGCTTCGCGGCGAAATTACCGTTGTTATCGGTCCTCCTGTCAATGAAGGACCGGCTTCGGAAGAAGATATTATCCGAATGATTGATGCGGAAATGGAATCAGGTGATAAACCAAAGATAATCTCAAGGCGCATCGCTGAAAAAGTGGAAGGCTGGACAGCCAAAGCGGTCTATGAAAAGGTAACTGAAAGAAAAAAAGACAGTTAGCTTTCTGGACTGATTGATTATTTGAAATGTTATGCCTCTGGTGGCAGAATTCTACGATAATGTTTGAAGTGACGGATATGGGAAAGGTTGATCTTTGTGTTAATTTCCTTCCCTTTCGCCGGAGGCCGTTGGGTAGATAGATGGAAGATGGAAAAGCTGAAAAAAGATCACTAGGCCTGGCTTTTATCAGGAGTTTTCTGCGCTGTTATTTTGTCAGCGCGGGATTCAACACCCGCGGCCTTCAGAATATCGGTTTTTCCTATGCCATGCAGCCCGGCCTTGAAGCCATCTACAGCGATCCGGCAATGCTGGCCAAGGCCCGTAAACGATACGTGAAACACTATAATTCACATCCGTTCTGGGCTCCTTTGCTGGTGGCTATTTTTCTTTCGGTAGAAGTACAGATACGTGATGGCCGTTTTCCGGTTCAGTTGCTGGATAAGTTAAAAAATACTACCAGTTACACTCTTTCTGCTATTGGAGATTCTGTCTTTTCGGGTAGTGGATTGATATTCTGGGCTTTATCTACAGTGAATCTATTGCTTGCTGGTCTTCATGTGCAGGCTATGCTACTCGGAGTATTGCTGTTTGTGGGGCTACAGGTTTTCAAAGGGTTTACTTTCTGGTCCGGTATAAACAAGGGACTGGGATTTTTGGATGAGCTGAAAAGGTGGGACCTGATTAACTGGGGTGAGCGTTTGAAATTTGCAAACGCTTTTCTGGTCATGCTGATTTGGTTTCAACTCTGGCCCAGACCGCTCAATACTTATGAGTGGTACGGCGGAGCAGTGATGCTCGGGGTACTGGGATGGCTTATTGCCACAGGTAAGGTTGCCCGGGAGATAGTGGCGGTTGTTATTGTGGTACTGGCGCTGCTGCTTGTTAAATTTGTTTAAGTTTTTTCTTTTGAAGAAATAAGATATAAGGAATATGGACTAATGACTGAGAACAGTGAGCTGCCTGAAGTTGCCTCGGAAGGAGGCTCAATGGCTGCCCGGACTGTGGTTGTTGTAAACCAGTTGGGGCTGCATGCCCGTCCTGCTGCCAGACTGGCGCAGGAAGCCCAGAATTTTGAGGCAGAAATAACTGTCATAAGCGAAGATCAGGAAATTGATGCTAAGAGCATACTCGATATTCTGACCCTTGCTGCAGCTCAAGGAAGCACTCTGGAGCTCCGGGCTGAGGGGAGCGACGCAGAAGCGGCGCTTGATTGCCTTGAAGAACTTTTTAAAACCAGATTCGGCGAGGAAAAATAAGTGGCCAGAATGGTCGTCAACGGGATTTCCGTCTCAACAGGTATAGCTATAGGTAAAGCCTATTTCTTGAACCGGAGTATAGCTTCACGGCTGCCAAGGCAGACCGTGCCCGGTTATATGGTTGAAGACGAAAAGCATCGGATAACGAAAGGTTTCACTGAAGCCGTAGAAGAGCTTGAAGCTGTCCGGGAAAAAGTACCGGCAGAGCTTCGCGAGCACCAGCTTATCATCGATTCACATCTGATGATGCTGAAAGATCCCAAGCTGAAGAAATCCGCACTTAAATACGTGGACGACCACTGCATCAACGCAGAATGGGCACTGGAAAAGGCCGTCAATGACCTCGAGAAGGCTTTCGGAGCCCTTGAGGATAAGTATATCCGTGAACGAATGCAGGATGTGCGTCAGGTTGCACTGCGTGTTCAAAGCAGGCTGATCGGTGGTGAGGAAAGTCTTAAGCCCGTACAGGGCCGGGTCATCCTCATGGCGCATGACCTGACCCCGGCTGATACCATTGAGCTTGAAGTCAACAAACTCATGGCGTTTGTAACCACTCTCGGCGGTAAGACTTCACATACGGGTATTTTGGCCCGCACTCTGAATATCCCTGCCCTTGTCGGTGCCGAAGCGCTTGAAAACTCTGTGGTTGACGGTGATCTGGTCATCATTGACGGCTTGTCCGGAAAGGTTCTGGTTGATCCTACTGATGATGAACTGGAGCATTATTATACTCTGCAGAATCAGTTCGAGGACTACCAGAGAACTACAATCAGGACCTGTCATCTTCCAGCTGAGACAGAAGACGGCTATAGAGTTCAGGTTTACGCGAATATTGAGCTTTTCGAAGAAGTTGCTGCCGTTATTGATAACGGTGGTGAAGGAATTGGGCTTTTCAGGACCGAGTATGCCTATTTGAACCGTGTTGATCTGCCTACTGAAGAGGAGCTTTCCGAAAAATACTCGGAACTGGCAGCGATAATGTCCCCTCGAAAGGTTACGCTGCGCACCCTTGACCTCGGGTCTGACAAGTTTATGTCTCACTTCGGATCGCTGGATGAGGCAAATCCGGCTCTGGGGCTCAGGGCAATGCGGTTCTGCCTCAAGCACCAGGAGTTGTTCAAGACTCAGCTTCGTGCTATTTTGCGGGCCAGTGTTCACGGTAACGTCTCGATTATGTTCCCCATGATCTGCGGACTGAAAGAGGTTCTGCAGGCAAAGTCAGCTCTGGCAAGAGCACAGCAGGAACTGCGCGACGAAGGTATTCCGTTTGATGAGGATATGCCTGTCGGGGTTATGATTGAGCTTCCGGCGGCGGTAATGATTGCCGAAATTCTTGCTCAGGAAGTTGATTTTTTCAGTATCGGAACAAATGACCTGATTCAGTACAGCCTTGGAATCGACCGGACCAACCCTCATGTTTCCTATCTGTACCAGCCGCTGCATCCGGCGGTAGTGCGCTCCATCAAATATGTCGTGGACGCAGGGCACCGTGCCGGTATCGGGGTCAGCCTTTGCGGGGAGGTCGCCTCTGACCCTTATTGCCTGCCTATTTTAATGGGTATGCAGATTGACAGCCTTAGCCTTACACCACAAGCGATTCCGGGGATTAAGCGGCTGTTGCGCCAGCTTAAAATGCCGGAGTGCAAGCAGCTGCTTAAAGAGGTGCTCAGTTGCCGCACCGTTACCAGGATCAACCGTCTTGTTACGGAAAATATTTATAAAAAGTATCCAGAAGAGCTGACATTTTTTGCTTCTCTTCTGGATAATGAAGATATCACAGGTTAATTTAAAATCATGGCTAAGAAGAAAAAGAATAAGAGCCCTTCCTCAATTGCGCTCAATAAGCAGGCCCGCCGTAATTACGAATTCATTGATAATCTTGAAGCAGGACTGGTGCTTAAAGGCACTGAGGTGAAATCCCTGCGTCAGGGGCTGGTAAGCTTCAATGATGGATATATCAATTTCAAGGACGGAGAAGCCTGGCTGGTAGGTATTCATATTGCTCCCTATGACCATGCTGGATATACCCAGCACGACCCTGATCGTCCGCGTAAGCTGCTTTTGCATACGCTTGAGATAGAACGGCTTCAGTCAAAAGTTGAGCAGAAGGGCTTAACCGTTATTCCGGTTCGTCTGTACTTTTCAAGAGGAAAGATCAAGCTGGAGATAGCCCTTGCTAAAGGACGAAATGTGCACAACCGCAAGGATGAGCTTAAACGTCGCGACATAGAAAGAGATACGGCCCGCCAGATGGTTAATTATTAACCGGACTGGCGAGCCGTAAAAAGTTCTCATCCACCCCTTGCCGGTGGGTGGAGAAAGCATGATAAGGGTATAGTAACCTTTATGTCCGTCAAGGCGCGGACTTTGCAGAATTATTAAGCGGAAGTAGCTGTTAAACAGCCTCTACTTTTTAATTCGCCTGCTTAAAAGGCTGTTTTTTACTGGAGACCGGAAACGAGAATGGTGATAACCATTGCTGCGCCGACCCAGAAAATTGTTTTAACCATTCCGGTTGCGGGGTCGACTTTCTTCTCACGGCCCATGACGCTGTCTTCAGGGGTGAAGATTTCTGTTACGAATGCGCTGATGCTGCTCATGACGGTTCTCCTTATGCGTGATTCAGATTTTAAAAACCACGTAGCCAATGGGTACTAAGTGCATGTTTTCCCCTTCACAATCCAATGGGAATAATCGAACACCCCCTTTAAGAAAATTAATAGCGTTTGCAGCTTTTTGAATCGCCTCAGTAAGAGGTTGAAAAACATGGAACTATATCAGCTAAAAACTTTCGTGGTGGTGGCAGAGGAAGGGAATATGACCCGGGCAGCAAAAAGGCTGCATGCCAGCCAGTCCACCATTAGTCTTCATATTAAATCTCTTGAAGAAGAATTTGACGTTCGTCTTTTCTTGCGAACTCCAAAGGGAATGCAGCCTACTTCTGAAGGTAAAGCCTTGCTGGAGAAGGCGAGAACCGTTCTTGAAAGTGCTGATGCTTTTGAACATGCTGCTCATTCGTTTAAGGGGGAACTTTCAGGTCTTGCACGTGTAGGATTGCAGACTTCCCCTACCTATCTGCGCACACCGCAGCTGATCTCCTGTATCAAAGAGAATTTTCCCGGTTTAACTCTTCATTTAGTTCAGATGCCTACATGGGACATCAGAGCCGACCTTGCATCACGCAAACTGGATGGTGGCTTTTTTTATTCGAATTGTCCGCCGGATGATGTTGAAGGTATCCTGCTGGAAAAAACGGTGCTGCATGTTGTTGGGCCGGCTTCCTGGCAGGATCGTATGGAAGATGCCAGTTGGGAAGAGCTTTCCAGGCTTGATTGGATTTGGACACCTGAAGAGTGTTCATTCAATCTCAAGCTGGAAGAAACATTCTCATCAAGAGGGCTTGATGTTTCCAAGACGATGGTTGCCGACAGCGAAGATACACATAACGCACTGGTTAAGTCCGGTAATGGCATAACCGTGATGCGCGGGGATGAGGCGGCAGAAGGTGTTGAAAAGGGTGATTTTTATATCTGGCCCGGCGGTCATATTGAAATAGGCACTTATTTCGGCTACCCGCGTAAAAAAGAAGCTGACCCTGTGGTTCGTGCGCTTCTCGAGTGTGTTGAAAAAGTCTGGAACAAGGCGTAGCTTTCGGGTTCATTTGAACCACCGGAAGAAGAATGAAAACATATCCTGCAAAATTATCCCGTACCCATCGTAACTTTCTCAAAAATCTGTTCCCCGGCACTGAATCAAGTTTCGAGGATGGGACACTTCTGGCTTGTGGTGTGGATGCAAGTCGCAGGCATGCACGACCACTTGCACTGGTGCGCCCAAAGGAAACAGCGCAGGTTGCTGAACTTCTGAAATGGGCACAGGAAGAAAGAATCCCTATTTATCCTCGGGCGCGTGCGACCAATAAGGTGGGCGGTTGCGTCCCGGTGCATCATGGCGTGGTCGTTTCCATGCTGGGGATGAATGAAATTCTGGATATTGATGCTCGTGATTTTGTTACTGTTGTAGAACCGGGAGTCATTACTTCAGACCTTCAGAAGGCTGTGGAGTCCAGAGGTCTTTTTTATCCGCCTGATCCGGCAAGCCTGAAGATTTCAACTATCGGCGGTAACATATCAACCTGTGCCGGAGGCATGCGGGCCGTCAAGTACGGAGTTACCCGCGATTATGTGCTGGGGCTGGAAGCTGTTCTTCCCGGTGGCGAGATTATTCATACCGGTGGGCGTACTCACAAAAATGTTGTCGGGCTTGACCTGACCCGTTTACTGGTGGGATCTGCGGGGACTTTGGGACTGGTCACACAGGCAACACTGAAACTGCTTCCATTGCCGGAAACTTCAGCTTCGGTTCTGATAGGTTTTCATGATCTGTCCGGTTGTCTGAGCGGAGCTGAAGCTGTGTTCGGGTGTGGCATACTGCCCACCGCCATGGAATTGATGGACCAGAACACCATCAAGGCTCTGGAAATGCATTTTGATGTGCCTTGGTCAAAAGGGACGGGCGGATTACTGCTGCTTAAAATAGACGGGTCTGGCGAGTCTGTTGCGGCTGATCTTGAAAGAATAGAACAGGTTATGGCGAGGGTTGCGACGACCTTTATTGAAAAGGGAAGCGGTGTAGAACAGGATAAGTTGTGGGAGCTGCGCAGGGTGATCAGTCCTGCTGCATTTAATCTGGCTCCGGATAAGCAGGGTGAAGATGTTGCCGTTCCCCGTGGCAGGGTTGCCAAGGCTATTGAAGCGTATCATGCGATAGGTAATGAACTCGGGCTGACTGTTCTTTGTTTCGGCCATCTTGGAGATGGAAATATTCACGTCAGCGTCATGTATGACAAGTCTATTTCAAGTATGTGCGAGAACGCTTTAACTGCCAAGAAGAGAATTTTTCAAAAAACTTTGGAGCTGGGCGGCACCCTATCCGGGGAGCATGGAATTGGGCTTACCAAAGCCGAGTATCTCCGTATGCAGCTTGGAGAGGCTGAACTAAAGCTTATGAGTGGTATTAAAAGGACTTTTGACCCACTAGGCATCATGAATCCGGGGAAGGTTGTCTGATGGCTACTCCCAAAGCATGTGTGCAGTGCGGAAAATGTCTCGAAGTCTGCCCTCTGTTTAAAGCAACAGGGTGTGAGGAGCTTACCCCGAGAGCCAAGTTTTTTCTTCAGACACTTGATCCTTCAATGGGCCTGAGCGAAAAGGATTTTAACTCTCTTGCATCACTTTGTCTTTCCTGCGGTCGGTGTGCAAAGAATTGTCCGCAGAATTTATCCGGCTCGGATCTTGTCGCTGATTTACGTGCCAAGTCCAAAGGTTTTGTGCAGAGCTGCTGGGATATCTGGCTTACAAGACCCGGCCTTCTCTGGCCGATGGCTGCGGCTCTTTCAAGGTTTTCTCCAGAAGTCCTGCCCGAACCTTTCGGTTCAGCAAAAAAACGTATGGAAGCCCTGTTTGTCCGAAGCCCGGAACCATGGATAAAGCTTGTGCCCCGGATTCGCCCTGATGAGGGAAAGGCGGTTTTATTCAGAGGTTGTACTGCCCGCTACGCACGCAGGGACTGGAGTGCTAAGGCGGAGCATCTTCTGGTGGCTATGGGAATGGTTAGTGCTGATGATGCGGAATTCAGCTGTTGCGGAGCTTCTTATGGCAGTGCCGGCCTGCAGGAGCGGCAGAGTGAGAGCCGCAAAAGAAATATTGAGGCATGGCGGAACCTGAATGAGCCTTTGCTGATAACTTTCTGTGTGACTTGTCTTAAAGGGCTTAAGGAATATGATTTAGCAGATTTTTCTTGTGATGCTGCTTTACATGAACGCTGGAATAATTCTCTGATTCCGCTTTCGTCTTTACTTCACGGGGCAGAAGTGACTGTTCTGGAAAATTGTCCGGTTCAGCTGGCCTACCATAAACCCTGCCATGCACCATCACCTGATACTGATCTTGCTTTGTTGCAGGAGATTGCGGGGGACAGGCTTGTACCGGTTAAGGATGATCTGTGTTGCGGATTCGGAGGGATTATGCAGCTTGGTGCACCTGAGCTTTCAATGCAGGTCGGAGGACACTGTATGAATATGCTGACCCGAAACCTCAAAGCTGGCTCGCAGATTGTCAGTGGATGTTCTGCCTGTGTTATTCAGCTTGCCACTCTTGCAAAAGATGAATATTTTGCCTCTCACTGGCTTGATATTTTGAAATAAAGTCTTATTTCATAGCAGCAGAATTTTTTAAGCGCCTATAGTGTTGTTTTTGTGGGTAAAAACAATGCAGCATATAATGAAATCCCTTTGCAAATTTTTTTAGGGACTCCAGAGGGGAGATACCCCTTTGGCCGCCGGAGGCGAAATCAAATTATCAATGCGCTCGGCGCATAAAATCAAAGCCCCGCAGGGCCCTCGGAGAGTTAGCAAGGCTTTTCGACCTAAGGAAAAAGGATAATTGATACATGTTTAATTTTATTGTTTCCAAGATTTTTGGTTCCAGAAACGAAAGATTTATTAAAAAGTTAAAGCCGCAGATAGACCAGATCAATTCTCTGGAACCAGAGATGGAAAAGCTTACTGACGAGCAGTTTCCCCAGAAAATAGCCGAGTTCAAAGAAGCGGTTGCCGGGGGGAAATCCCTTGATGATATCCTTCCCGAGGTTTTTGCCCTTGTGCGTGAGGCAGGAAAACGCTCTCTTGGAATGCGTCATTATGATGTGCAGATGGTGGGTGGTATCGTGCTGCACGGCGGACGTATCGCCGAGATGAAAACCGGTGAAGGTAAAACTCTTGTTGCGACCCTGCCTGCAGTTTTAAATGCTATTTCCGGTAAGGGCGTTCACCTGATCACCGTTAACGATTATCTGGCCAGTCGTGACGCTGAGTGGATGGGCAAGCTGTACAATTTTCTGGGCCTTACTGTAGGTGTCGTTGTTCACGGCCTTACTGATCAGGAACGTCAGGAAGCATACGGATGCGACATAACCTACGGTACCAACAATGAGTTCGGCTTTGACTACCTGCGCGACAACATGAAGTTCTACAAAGAACAGCTGGTTCAACGTGAACTCAACTATGCCATTGTCGACGAAGTTGACTCCATTCTCATTGATGAAGCCCGTACACCGCTTATTATCTCCGGTGCGTCCGATGACGCAACTTCAATGTACGGACGCGTCAACTCCATGATTCCGCTACTCAAAAGGGATGAGGACTTTGAGGTGGATGAAAAGGGCCGTTCCATTACCATGACCGATGACGGTGTCATGAAATGTGAGCAGATTCTCGGTATCGACAACCTTTATGATTCCCAGCATATTTCTTTCCAGCACCACATAATGCAAGGTATCAAGGCTCATCACCTTTTCTCCCGTGATGTTGATTACATCGTGAAAGACGGTCAGGTTGTGATCGTTGATGAATTTACCGGACGCCTGATGCCCGGCAGACGTTTTTCAGATGGCCTCCATCAGGCCCTTGAAGCCAAGGAAGGTGTAAAGGTCGAGTCCGAGAACCAGACTCTGGCTTCCATTACTTTCCAGAACTATTTCCGAATGTACAACAAGCTTTCCGGTATGACCGGTACTGCGGATACAGAATCTGTTGAATTCGCCCAGATCTATGACCTGGAAGTAATTGTCATTCCTACCAACACCCAGATGGTTCGAAAGGATTACCCGGATTCCATCTACAAGAGTCAGCTGGAAAAATATAACGCAATTGCAAATGACATTGCAGAAAAATACAAGTCCGGGCAGCCGGTGCTGGTTGGTACCGTTTCAATTGAGAAATCAGAACTTGTTTCAAGTCTGCTTAAAAAACGCAAGATTCCGCACAACGTTCTTAACGCCAAACATCATGAAAAAGAGGCTGAGATTGTTGCAGAAGCCGGACAGCGCGGGCATGTTACCATTGCTACCAACATGGCGGGTCGTGGTACTGACATTGTTCTCGGGGAAGGTGTAAAAGAGCTTGGCGGCCTGCATATTATCGGTACTGAGCGTCATGAATCCCGTCGTATTGATAACCAGCTGCGCGGTCGTTCCGGACGTCAGGGCGACCCCGGTTCCACTCGTTTCTATCTCGCTCTTGATGATGACCTTATGCGCCTGTTCGGTTCCGAGCGTATCGCCGGCATCATGGACAAGCTGGGCATGGAAGAGGGCGAGCCTATCGAGAACGGCATGGTTACCAAGGCTATTGAAAATTCACAGAAAAAGGTTGAAGGCCACAACTTTGAAATTCGTAAGCAGCTCCTTGATTACGATAACGTCATGAACCAGCAGCGTGAGGTTATCTACACCTTGCGTCGCGATGTTATGCACTCTGAAGATATGAGTGAGATGACTGCCGAATTTGTGGAAGAACTTTTTGATGATTGCTTTTACCCGGTGGAAGAAGCCAAGGGCAAACCTCTTGATGATGAAACGGAAGAAATGGTCAGAGTCCGTCTGGATGAACTTTTCGGATTCAGCCGTAACGAGGAGTTCAAAGAGAAGCTGCCTACACGCGAGCAGGCTGAAGAATGGGTAAATGAGATCCTTGGCATGCTTAAGAACAGTGCCGGCGAGCATTACCATGAGATTCAGCGTTACTTCCTGCTGGAGGCCCTTGACCGCAACTGGAAAGAGCACCTGCTGAATATGGATCACCTGCGTGAAGGTATCGGTTTGCGCGGCTACGGTCAGAAGGATCCCAAGCACGAGTATAAGCGGGAAGGATTCGAACTATTCCGTGATATGCTGGATCGCATAAAAGAGAACACTATTCGTGCTCTCTGCCATCTGCGTATTGAAACCGAAGTTCGCGAGGATGAATTCCAGCATAAAGACAAGCAGCAGGAAGAACTTGAGTACTCTGATGCTGAAGGCACAGATTCCAAGAAGAAGCCTAAACGCCGCTCAGAACCCAAGGTCGGCAGGAATGATCCCTGTCCCTGCGGAAGCGGTAAGAAATATAAGAAGTGCTGCGGTAAATAGTCCACCAGCTTAGAGTGCTGACAACATTTTAGAGCGTTGTGATGGTATCCCATCACAACGCTCTTTTCATTTAGAATTTCTCGAATTCTCCTTCTGCAAAGTCCGGGCTCATATCAAGGCTCATTTCTGTTGATTGAGTTTTATAGCTGCCTCTTACGGGAGGTAGTGCTTTAGGTGTTAAGGCTGAATGGCTGCTGACTTTGAAAAAGCCCATTACCTGCTGCAATTGTTCCGCTTGGCTGGAAAGTTCCTCTGATGTGGAAGCCATTTCTTCCGAAGCGGATGCGTTTTGCTGCGTAACCTGATCGAGTTGCTGCACAGCCTTGTTGATCTGCTCCACACCGCTTAGTTGTTCAGTGCTTCCTGCTGTGATCTCCTGAACAAGTTCCGAAGTTCGTTTAATATCGGGAACAAGCAGGGCAAGCATTTCACCTGCTTTTTCTGCAACACTGACGGTACTTGAGGAAAGATCGCCGATTTCCCGGGCGGCCTCACCACTTCTTTCAGCCAGTTTACGAACTTCAGCCGCGACGACAGCAAATCCTTTGCCATGCTCTCCTGCACGCGCTGCTTCAATTGCTGCGTTGAGGGCTAGAAGGTTCGTCTGTCTGGCTATCTCTTCGATTATGGAGATTTTTTCAGCTATGTTTTTCATGGCATCAACAGCTTGAATTACAGCTGTACCGCTTTCTTCCGCCTGCTGTGATGATTGAATTGCTATTTGCTCTGTCTGCTGTGCATTATCTGCGTTCTGTCTGATGTTGGCTGTCATCTGTTCCATTGAAGCTGATACTTCTTCTACATTTGCAGCCTGCTCTGTTGAAGCCTGGGAGAGGCTTTGTGCTGTTGCGGAAAGCTCTTCGCTTCCTGATGCAACATTAGTAGAAGAACTGCCGACTTCACCGACAACTTCAGATAGACGCGCGACCATTTCGTTTAAGGCCGCGGCAAGAACGCCAACTTCATCTTTTTGATCTATGTCGAGGGTCCTAGTGAAGTCTCCTTTGGACATACGCTGCGCAAATTTAACGCCGCTGAGAATTGGACCTGTTATGGCTTTGGTAAGGAACAGTGCTGTCAGAATTCCAATGATCAGCGCAGCTATTGTACCAACAGTAAGTGCGGCGCGTGAAAATTCCATTTGTGCAAGCATTTTATTTTTTTGATCAGATCGAGCTGCACGGCACTGTGTATCTGCAGCTCTGGCTGCTTCAACCATGGCTTGATCAGCCTGAGTCTGCTGTGCCATGAGTTCTGTGTAGTTTATAAAATTATTTTTATAGTTATTGATCGTCTTGGATACATCTTCTACCTGGGCAGCATTTTTGGGATTGGCAAAGCGGGATTTAAGATTGCTGAGAAGTTTGGTTATGTTTGCTACCTCGCTTTCCACCATGCCTATGTATTTCTTGTCAGAAGAAATAATGTATTCTTTCTCGTTCTTTCTGGCAGTAACAAACCATTTAATAACCCGGTTGGCGTCATCTGCCTTAGCCAGCTTGTCCTGCCTCTGGCTTTCTCCGGCTGTATATACCGCAGCTATTTTGTCCGTTTCGCCCATTTGGACTTCATAATTAATTTTTTCCCTGGTTCTTTCCATGATGGCGGCAAGCTGTTCCTTCTGGGCGGATCTTATTTTCTCAAGTTCAGCAAGAGCACTTCGTGCTTCTTCACGCATTTTGGTCATGGTCTCGCTACGTTTGTTGACCATGAGAACATATTTTGCGAAAGCTGCTTCGTAAGTACTTATTGCTTTTTCCAGTGCAGCCATCTGGTCCGTGTTTATTTTCTGGCTGAATTTTTTATTTGTCTCAGCAACCTGATTACGCAGGGTGCTCAGTAGTTTAGCATGCTTTTCAAGATAGGATGCTTCAGAACGAAGCATATAGTTTTTTTCCTGCAGGCGTGTTTCAAGTATCATTCTTACCATTCGGTTAACGTCGTCGGCCTTATCTACTCGGTCCTTGATGCCTTCCATACCATTAAAAGCAACCAGCCCCATTGAAGCTGTCAGAATAATCATGATTCCGAAACTGATACTTAGCTTGATTCCCAATTTTAGGTTCTTAAACATAGGATGCTCCTAAATATATAATAATTATAATAACGATGTCGTTTTTATAGTTTAGCATGGATTATATTTGATAAGAAAGATAAATCGGTAAAAATAAATTTGTGTGAAACTGATTGAAAATCCCAGTGAGAAAAAGAATAAAAAAGTCGTTGATTGTATGATCAGTGATGTGTAGAGAGCTCTTCTCATTGTGAGTATAAATATTAACTAATTACATAAAGAAGTGAGGGTAAGTCATGCTTGCCACTTTTTTCCAGACATATCTTAAGCTGTTTTTCATTTTAACACCGTTTTTTGCCATTTCAGCGTTTATTTCCCTTACTCAGGAAATGAGTCCGGCGGAACGCCGAAAAACCGCTCTGAAGGTAACTGTGGCGGTAATAATCACATCTGTGATCCTTTACCTCTATGGCAGATATATTTTTGAGCTGTTCGGTATTACTCTTGATGCGTTCCGTATCGGGGCTGGAGCGGTCCTGTTTCTGTCCGCTTTGAATATGGTTAACGGATCCGGCAAGAAATTTGATGCCGGAAAGGAAGACGACGATATTTCTGTTGTTCCTCTGGCAATACCTATTATTGTAGGACCGGGCACTATCGGTGCACTGCTCGTAATGGGTTCTACCGTAACCGGATACAAGGACATGCTCCCTGCTGTAGCAGCACTTGTTTGCGCTGTATTAACAGTTGGATTTCTGCTATTTATCTCCTCGGGTCTCAAGCGTTTGCTTGGAAGAAGGGGGCTGAACATAATGAGTCGGTTGACCGGTCTTGTTGTAGCTTCAATTGCAGCCCAGATATTTTTTACCGGACTGCGCAATTTCATGCTGAACTAGTTCACCGCACAAGGAGGATTTCAGATGGCAGGTTCCAAACAACTTACAGATAGGTTCTTGATTGCACTTTTTAAAAGAGGGCAGGCTGACTATCTGCCTGTTTCTTATCTAAAGGCTGAGGGAGATAAAGTACTCGCCAGAGGTGAGAGTGACAGGCTTTTAGAGATACTTACCGGATTGGTGGAACAGGGTGTCTGTGAGGAAAAGGCAGGAGAATTCAAGCTGCTGAAAGATCCTTTTGCATAGGTTTTAATTTTAGGTAGTTAATCGAAAAGCCGTGCGACATTTGTCGTACGGCTTTTTTTGGTATGATGAAAAGACAGAATATACTGGGCCGGAATTTTGGATTTTCCAGCAGTTACAGATGTGGTCTTCTTAGTGTGCCCGAGAGCTTAATCTGCATTAAGCAGAGACAGGACAGGGAGTGAAAGCTGCTGTTCAATCTACAGGAATGAAGGAACATTCCATATTCTCTTCATTGTCCACTTCCACAATGGCAACGCAGGGTGGGCGTTCATCCCTTGGTGAGGTAAGACTGCCTGGATTTAGCATCTGCACTCCATCAACTATTGACCAGTCCTGAATGTGGGTATGCCCGTAACAAACCAGGTCAAAAGCCGGACCGAAGGACTGGGCTACGTTTCGTGAAACTTGTGAACGTGATCCCCAGCCGTGGGCTATGCCGATGCGCAGCCCATGAAAAGATACGGACTGCAGCGGCTGGACGTATTCGGAGAGTTTCCACTCATCACAGTTGCCAAGTGCTGCATGAAAATTAGGATGCTGACAGAAGAACTGCCAAACTGAAAAACTGACCATATCTCCGCAGTGAAGCAGAAGGTCAGAGTCGGCTAGGTAGGTATTAAAAACCTCCGTAAGCCTTTTATCAGGCTCACGGAGGTGGGTGTCGGAGATAACTGCTATTTTCACTTTTTTACTGTTCCGGCTTAGCATCCGGGTCGGTTGTCATCTGCGGTTTCGGGCGTTCTGGATTGATTTTGGAATCCTGAACCTGCTTGGCCCTGTAACTGAGGTAAGCATCACGAAGTCCCAGATAAGGGTCGACTGAAGCATCCTTGAGGGATTCGTACTCTCCAATATGGAAGGACAGCTTGTTGATCTGGTTGTATGCGCCTGCGGACAGGGAATAGTACCAGGGAATTCCGAACCACCAGAAGGGGTTGAGCACAAAGGTATCAATACCGACCCCGACTGCGTCACGCACAGTTGAGGGGCCAAGGAAAGGAATTACAAAGTATGGTCCGTTGGGGATGCCCCACACGCCGAAAGTCTGGCCCATGTCTTCGTTGCCCATGTAAAGGGGCATTGTTGACTGGGCATTTCCTGCGACGTTTCCAAGGCCGCCAAGACCAACAATGGAGTTGGCAATGAACTTGGATGTTTCAGCCCCGGCAGTATAGAATTTGGCCTGAAGCAGACAGCTTGCAAGGCGCACGGGGTAGAGCAGGTTTTCGAAAAAGTTGTTTGCCCAGGTTCTGGGGCGGAGCGGAACTGCCCACATGTAACCCTGAGTCACCGGCTTCATGACATTGAAATACAGTGAGTCGTTGAATTCAAACATGGCCCGGTTGTAGCTCTGCCATGGGTCGGACGCGTAGGCTTCTTCCTCTTGTTTGGAATCGCCCCACATGTCTTTTTCAAATTCATCGAATTCTTCAGGGTTGTTTTTTACAGCCCCGATGACTCCTGATCCGACCTGGGCCACAATAACAGGCTCGTTGCTTTCCTCGGAACGAACCTGAGATGGGAAGGAAAGCAGGATAAAGGTCAGTACAATGAAGGCCAGCAGCGCAGTCGAGTAGTTCCTGGTCATAAGGTTGTTCCGTTTATTGCTGAGCCGGAGCATCAGCATTCATTTTTTTGTTTTTAAGCTCAGCACACTTTTGCTCAAGGCGCTTGAAGAGCTCGTTTTTGCTTGCAGCAAAGCGTTCGTCAGTACTGGTGTCAATGATCCCCTTGAACTGGGTCTTATAGTTTTTTACCAGACTGATTCCTTCAATTTTGACATCGTAAACATCCCATTCTCCATTATCAAGTTTCATCCTGTAGAAAACAGGAATGTCATTCTTTCCGGTAAGGAGTCTGGTGTCCACCTGAGCATATTTACCCTGTACAATGGTTTCTTTATCGAAGGCAACTTTCTCACCGGAATATTCTTCAATTCTTCCGAGGTAGGTCTGCTCAAGAAGATCAGTGAAAAGAGCAATGAATCTTTCGCGCTCTTCAGGAGTGAAGTTCAGCCAGGGGCGTCCTATTGAGCGTTTGGAAAGTTCTTCGAAATTGAAAAAATCCTTTATGGTTTCCCTAACCTTGGCGGTCATCTCTTCATTTTTTTCAGAGTTGCCTTTGTATTGGGGATCATTAAGGATATTTATAACTCCCTGTATGCCGGCCTGAAGCCGCACCATGGGGGAGTTTTCTGCCGCAGCAATACCTGCTCCGGCACTTAAGCACAGGAGAAGGATGATGATGGATATGGATATAAGTCGTTTCATGATGAAACCCGATTATCTTTTTGTGTTTATATTTATTTAGACTTTGCCAAAAACATAGTTACTGATCAAGTCTTCAATATCAATAGCTGATTCTGTTTCAATGATTATTCCGCCCGGTTCAATGGGATCTCCCACCCCTCCAGGGGTAATCTTAACATATTTATCGCCAATAAGTCCGCTGGTTTTTACAGAAGCAATTGCGTCATCAAGAAGCACGATTTTTTTTTCAATGCTTAAGGTAAGAACTGCTTTCTGGTTTTCAAGATCCAGCCTGATATTATCAACATAACCGATGGGAACCCCCATCATTTCCACGGGAGCCTTAACCCTTAGACCTGTAATATCATTAAAACTGGCCTGGACATGGTAATGATCGTCTGAGAACATCTGTACATCCCCGAGCTTTACGCTCATGTACACAATTGCCATCAGTCCTAAGAATACAAATATTCCTACAGCAGTTTCCTTGGGATACTTTTTCATGCCTCAGTCCATCTTCAATTAATTGCTATTCAAATCGCCAATATATTTAGCGCAGTCCATTTTCATTACCGAAGGATCAAGTGGAGCCATAGTAAGGCGCGGGTTCTCCCGTTTCTCTCCTTCTCGGTCGAGAAACTGCCTCAGATAGGAATCTTCGGTTTCCATCAGGTCTTTCTTGCTGCCCTTGAAAAGGGTACGGCCTTCACCCAGTACTACAACATAGTCAGCAATTGCTTCCATACTGGCCAGGTCGTGACTTACGACAACTATTGTCATGTCATAGCGTTCTCTGAGCTCAAGAAGGAGTTCATCAAGTTCAGCTGAGTTGATTGGGTCGAGTCCGGAGGTGGGTTCATCACAGAACAGTATATCAGGGTCCATGACCATTGCACGGGCAAGCCCGGCTCTTTTACGCATACCGCCGGAAAGCTCGTTAGGGTAGTAGTCCATGAAGTTTTCAAGACCAACCAGACTGAGCTTTGCTTTGACCACTTCGAAAATTTCAGGTTGTTTCAACCGGGTATGTTCACGTAAGGGCAGCGCAACATTATCAAACAGGGTCAGTGCTCCCAGAAGGGCGCCGTCCTGAAATAGAACTCCGATGCGCTGTTTCAGGCAGCGGAAGGCCTTCCGTTTGAGCTTGTAGATATTGTGTTTACCCAGATACACCGCACCGCCCATAGGGGTATGCAGTTTGAGAATGTTTTTGAGCAGGGTGGACTTACCGCAGCCAGAGCGACCAAGAATGACAGAAATGCCTCCTCCCGGGAGGGTGGCATTAATATTTTCAACTACTACATTTCTGTCGTAGCCGATGGTCAGGTTTTCTATGCGTATATCCGGTGCAGAAGAATTCATGTCGGCCCCTAGAAAAGAAGTGATGTCATAAGGTAGTCGGCCACAAGGACCATTACGCAGGACATGACCACGGCTGTAGTTGTTGCCTGGCTGACTCCTTCGGGGCCTTTGCCGTCTTTGCGGTAATGGGTGAAATACCCCTGAAAGCAGCATACGGTACACACCAGTACTGCAAATAAAAGGGACTTTTCAAACCCGACCGAAATATCACTCCAGGATAAAGAGGTCTGCACTCTGTGAAAGTATACACCTGAGTTCCCACCCAGCAGGGCAACTCCCGTCAGGTAGCCCCCGAAGATACCAATAAGGTCGAAGAGGGCGGTCAGAATGGGAAACGAGATCAGGGAAGCAACAAATTTGGGGCTGACCAGATAACTCATGGGGTTGATGTCCATGAGTTCAAGAGCGTCAATCTGTTCGGATATGCGCATGACTCCGATTTCCGCAGTCATGGAAGATCCGGCGCGACCAGTAAGCATTATGGCCGTGAGAACCGGGCCAAGTTCACGTACAAGGGACAGGGCAACTGCCGCTCCGAGAAAACCTTCAGAGCCGAACTTTGCGAGCGCGTAGTAGGTCTGAAGTCCAATGACCATACCGGTGAATATCCCGATCAGGCTGATGACTGTAATGGATTTTACTCCGATGAAGTACAGTTCTTTAACTGTCTTGGAGAAAATTCCCAGGGAACTGAAAACATGCAGAATACTCTGGAAGAGGAAAATGCACATGGCACCGGCCTCACCGAGGATGCTTAAGCCCAGTCTGCCCGTCAGGACAAAAGGTTGTATGAATCGGTTTTCAGTAGCAGCTTGCGTCATTGTCGTCGGTTGTTAGTCTAATAATTTAAATAAGATGCTGAGCAGAACGCCCCTCTCTGCCCAGATTAAGCAGAACACTTAACATAATGAGCCAGAAAATAAAAGCATAAGCCGTTGGGATATAGTGTTTAAAACGATTTAGCATGCCGGATACCACTTCGGTCAGTCAGCTAGTCTTCTTCGTCGAGCCCATTCTTGTTCTCCCACCAACTGGGAGGGGGACCAAGGTACCACCAGTCTTTGTGATCGGTCTCGGCAATCTTATCGGCAAGTTCCTGCCCAACTTCAGTGCGAAGTCGTTTTAGAGCGGACTCCATCCATTTCCCGGCATAGGGATTCCCCATGTCCATCTCTTCTTTAAGATTGAGAATAAAATCTATCTGATCTGCATCCTGAGCAAGTTTGGCTTCAATGGTTTCCGCCTCTTCAAGTTCCTCCCAGTGCGGGAAGATCTTGTCTTCTAGGCCGGTTCCGTCCAGCGTATGGCGTAGGGCCTGGTCACGATAACTGCGATTGTATATCCGGTTGACATAGTTGAAGTCACCGGTCCGGGCTTCGTGAAGATCATGAAAGAGACACATGAAAACGGTTCTTGCCATATCTGCACCTGCCATATCAGCAAGTACATAACCCAGAACAGCAACCCGGTATGAATGGTCGGCTACTGATTCAGAGCCGGTTCCTAAAAACTGGTAGCCTGTTCTTGGGGTTTTTCTCAGCATGCCTACTTCAAATAAGAAGTCGGCAAGTCTGGTCATTCTGTCCCTGTTCTTAAGGTTTTTCATCATACAAATATCTGATTCCGGTTAATTGCGTATAGTATTAAGACCTGTAGTCCGCGTTGATACTGATATATTCCTTGGTCAGGTCAGATGCCTGGAGCATTGAAGATCCGTTACCATCTCCTAGGGTAATTATGACATCAATATCCTGCTTGCGCATAATAGGTTCAAGCAAAGCGTCGAGGTCACCTGCAACCGGCTTCCCTTTTTCAAAGACAATGACTTTGCCGAAACTAAGGGTCAACTGTTCTGGATCAAACTCAGCTCCGCTTCTTCCGGCGGCAGCGACAATGCGGCCCCAGTTAGGATCTTCACCGAAGAGGGCCGTTTTGACGAGAGGAGAATTACCTATAGCGCGGACAATCAGTTCGGCATCTTCGTCGGAGGCAGCGCCTGAGACTTTAATGGTCATGACTTTGGTTCCGCCTTCAGCGTCCTGCACTATCATGTATGAAAGCTGCTGGCAGATATCGAGAAGCAGCGCTTCGAGTGCTGCGCAATCTTCCGAACTTGCAGCTTTTGCACCAGATGCTCCGTTGGCAAAGGCCATTACGGTATCATTGGTGCTGGTATCGCCATCCACGGTGATACAGTTAAAGCTTTTATCGACGCTTCTGCGCAAAGCTTCCTGCCACCATTTGTCTTCGACTTGTGCGTCACAAAAGATGAACCCGAGCATTGTGGCCATGTCTGGGGATATCATCCCAGCACCTTTGCACATTCCCATAACGCGGACGGTATTCCCACCAAGGTTGATTTCTCCCCATGCAAGTTTGGGAAATTTATCAGTAGTCATGATGGCTTTTGCCACCTTAACAGGATCATCTTCGCCAATGCGCAGGGCAATGCGCGGAGCTGCTGATTCCCATTTTTCCATTTTAAAGCGGGGGCCGATCACCCCTGTGGAAGCGGGAAGCAGGTCGCGGGGAGATATTTTGAGAGCTTGTGCAAGAAGTTCAAGGCTTTTTTGACAATCCTCAACCCCTTCTGAGCCGGTACAGGCGTTGGCAAGTCCTGCGTTAATGACCGTACCTCGGACGATAGGGGATTCGCTGAGAATCTGTTTGCCCACCATTACCGGGGCAGCCTGAAATTTATTTTTGGTAAATACAGCAGCTGCAACAGCAGGTGTATCACTGATGATCAGTGCCAGATCATCCCGTCCGCTGTATTTGAAACCAGCATCAAGGCTGGCGAATTTATATCCTTTGGGAGTAGGGAGCATTGCTAATACCTCTTGGCTCAGTTGCTTTGGGAAATACCCAAGCTTGATTGAATCCTGTTACTCGGTTGATTAACTCACTGCAAGACAAAACAAGTGATTAAAACAAAACTCTTTTGCATTTAGGACAAAAAAAGGGTCTGCCCGGAAGGACAGACCCTGAGAACGGTTCATTTATATTGATACTAGTTCAGGATATCCGGGCGAACCACTTCAACTTTTGCCTTGGATCGCAGTTCGGAAAGGAAAGAGTTGAATACTTCATTAGCGCGCTGCTGGTACAGTGCATTCATGATCATTTCTTTCTGAGCTTCCCAAGCTTCTTCTTTAGGAGGAATACGGTCATCTACACGGACAACAATGAAGCCGCCCGGCAGTTCAAAAGGCTGATTGATCCACTGGTCCTTTTTGGAAGCAAATGCTGCTTCTGCAAGGTGTGCATTCATGCCTAGTCCGGGAACAAAGCCGTCACGACCGAAAGGTTCAGAAGTCTTGAGGTCTTTTTTAATGGACTTAAGAGCGTCTGCTTCGGTTTCCTTGTTCGCGAGCTGTGTTGCTATAGCAAGAGCTTTAACCTGAGCAAGTTTCATGGCCTGTTTCTGGTTTAGGAAGTTTCCGATATCTTCCTTCACTTTTGAAAGAGGACTTACAGACGCAGGAATATCTTCAACTTTTTCAGCAATCAGGTAGCCGTCGTCCACTGCGATAGGCATATCGGTGGAAGACCCTTTGGGCAGAGCAGTAATGGTGTTAGCTGCTTCTTCTGTCATTCCGAAAGCACGGGTGAGGTTCTGTACAGTGGCCTGCTCACTTTCTTTGAAAGCTACGCCTATTTCTTCAGCAACCTTGTCCAGTTTCATACCTGAAGCGATGAGATCAATTGCATGATCGAGTTTATCGCTGATGGAGTCGGATGCTTTTTCTTCGGCAATGGCAGATCTGATTTCGTTCTGAACCTGGTCAAATTCTTTCTGACCTGCCTCACGAACGTCATCAACTTTAATGATATGCCAGCCGAAGCGGGTGCGAACGGGTTTGCTCAATTCTCCTTTCTTAAGAGCAAATGCAGCATCTTCGAAAGGTTTTACCATGGCTCCGCGTCCAAACCAGCCCAGTTCTCCGCCTTTAGGTCCGCTGGGGCCTTCAGAGTATTTCTCTGCAAGCTTGGCAAAGTCTTCACCTGACTTTGCTTTAGCAAGGATTTTCAGGATTTTCTTTTCGGCTTTGGCAGCTTCAGCATCAGAAGCATTTTCGTCAACCATGAGCAGGATGTGGCGAGCTTTGACCTGCTCTTCCTGCATGTAGTTGTCTTTATGTGCTTCGTAGTAGCTCTTCAGTTCTTCAGGAGAAACTTCTTCATAGATAGAGAGTTCTTCCGGGGTGAAAGCTAAGTATTTGATTACAGCACGCGCTGGTACAGTGAATTTATCAGGATTGGCTTTGTAAAAGTCTTCGATTTCCTTGTCACTGATTTTAGCAAGATTAACGAAGTCCGCGCCGGAAACATAATAGTAATCGATCTGCACTTTTTCGGAAGCAGTATCGAAAAGTTCACGGGCTTCTTTTTCAGTAGGCTTCACCGGAAGGGTAACATACTGCTGCAGTTTCTGGATCAGGCTGCTGTTACGGATGTCATTTTCAAAGGTTGCGGCAGACATCTGTCTGGAGCGCAGAAAATTGTTGTAGAGATTCATGTCGAACTTGCCGTCAGCACCTGCAAAAGCAGGGATAGTGCTGATGGTGTAGGACAGCTCGCTGTTTGATACAGCAATACCCAGTTTCTGAGCTTCGGTCTCGAGAAGCTTCTGGCTTACCATCTGGCCCAGAACAGCTTTTTTGAATTCGGGAGACTGCAGCTGATCTGCATCCACATTAGGATTCTGGGTGCGCATGGCATCAGCAGTTTCACGGTAAACCTTGATGAAATCCTGGGTGGGGATGGGCTCATCATTAACGTATGCGATCACAGGGTCAGTGTTGCCGTTGAATCCGCTCATACCAAAAGCGAAAATAAAGACAATGATGATGATAGCGAACAGGATTTTAATACCCCAGTTCTGGGCATTTTGGCGCAGAATGTCCATCATGGCTTCTTCATTCTCCGTTTGCAGCCTTGCTGCGTTCAAGGTTGGTCATATTTTCTGCAGCAGGGCACCCGCTAAATGCGGATGCCCTGCGCCTCATTTACAATTGTTCGCCCACGTAGTTAAGCAGGCCACCGGCCTTGATAATAGCCAGTTCTTTTTCTGAAAGGTCGTTCTTTACTTTGATTTCCTGACCCTCGGCAGTCTTGACTGCGGATTCTCCACCAGGAGTAATCAGGGTCGTGTCGATAGTAAGAGAAGCACCTTCGGAAAGTCCTTCGTAATCGCTCTTGTCCGAGAGTACAAGGGGTAGAATACCAAAATTGATCAGGTTGGCTCTGTGAATACGAGCTAAGGACTTGACGATAACCGCAACAACGCCCAGATGGCGGGGGCCCAGAGCAGCATGCTCACGGCTTGAACCCTGGCCGTAGTTTTCTCCGCCGAGGATGATTCCGTTGTCAGCAGCTTTCATGCGGCCGACAAAACCTTCGTCGACACGGCTGAAAATGTATTCACTGATTGCCGGAATGTTGGAGCGGAGGGCAGTAATCTGCGCTCCTGCAGGCAGGATATGGTCAGTCGTGATATCATCACCGACTTTAAGACGGATTTCAGATGAAACCTCATCGGGCAGTGCGGAAAATGATTCAAGAGGAACGATATTGGGCCCGCGCACGATTTCAACTTCTGCTCTGTTTTCAGGAGGGAAGATGAAAAGATGACGGATGGAAGGAACTTCTTCAGGGAAATCGATTTTTTCAGGTGGTGTTCCCCATGTTGCAGGGTCAGTAAACTCGCCTGCGAGGGCAAGTTTGGCTGCAGTCTGTGGGCTGGCCAGATATACCTGAGCATCCTGAGTCCCACTGCGTCCTTCAAAGTTACGGTTGAAGGTACGAACGCTGACTCCTGCGGAAGTTGGAGAGCCACCCATTCCGATACAGGGACCGCAAGTACATTCCAGCAGCCTTGCTCCGGAATCGAGGAAATTGGCAATGAGTCCATCGGAAGCAAGCATTTTGAGAACCTGCTTGGAACCGGGGGAAATCATTAAATCAACACCTTCGGGAAGCTGCTGGCCATCAAGAATTAGAGCTGTAGTCTTAAGGTCGGAGTAGGAAGAGTTTGTACAGGAGCCGATTGCACTCTGGTTGACCTTGAGACCGGCCAGAGACTTAACAGTAACAACACGGTCCGGCATGTGCGGCTGTGCTACCAGAGGCTCAAGATCGGAAAGGTTGATTTCGATGGTTTCAGCATAGGTTGCGTCGGCGTCGGCAATAAGTTCGCTCCAGTCTTCCTCACGTCCCATGGCTTTAAGGAAAGCCTTGGTGTTTTCGTCGCTGGGGAAGATGGATGTGGTTGCGCCGAGTTCAGCGCCCATGTTGGTGATGACTGCACGTTCGGGAACAGAAAGAGATTTGACTCCTTCCCCTGCGAATTCGAAAACTTTACCAACACCGCCTTTAACGGTCTTGATTTCGAGAAGTTTAAGAATAATGTCTTTGGCTGAAGCCCAACCGGTAAGTTTACCGGTCAGTTCAACGCGAACAACCTTGGGCATGGGAATTGAGTAAGGCTGACCGGCCATTGCCAGTGCAACGGAAAGGCCGCCCGCTCCCATTGCCAGTGAACCGAGTCCACCGGCAGTGGGTGTGTGGCTATCAGAGCCGATCAGAGTTTTACCGGGTCTGGCAAAGTTCTCCAGATGCAGCTGATGACATATGCCTGTACCGGCAGGGGAGAAGACAACTCCGTGTTTTGCAGCAACTGTACGCAGGTACTGATGGTCATCGGGGTTGCGGAAACCCATTTGCAGGGTATTGTGATCCACGTAACTTACGGAAAGTTCTGTCTGGACCTTATCGATGCCCATTGCTTCAAATTGCAGGTAAGCCATTGTGCCGGTGGCATCCTGAGTTAGCGTTTGATCGATTCGTAAGCCCACCTCGGTCCCCGGCTCCATTTCGCCGGTAAGAAGATGTGCGGAAATGATCTTTTCAGTAATATTTAAACCCATGATACCTCCGATAGTCTGTGCTTAATCAAGCTGATTTTGAAACAAAGTGTCCTGTGTGTACGCTGATGTCCCGCGTATTTCATAAAGATGCCCGCTAAAGCTGTTATGAAGACGGAGGGGACTCTCTTTATCCTTCCATTCCAAGGCGCATTCGGTTGATCTTGCGTTGACGGATGTCAATCTCCGCTTCCAGACGTAATTTATTCTGCTTAGAATCAAATATCTCTTTAGCGAAATAGATACCTTCAGAAGGAACTTCACTTTCCATCAGCTTTTTTACTTGCTTCAGGCAAAGCTCAAGTTCCTTCTTGAACTGTTTAATTTCCACTTCGAGTTCAGGGATGCTAATCGATCTTGATTCTTCTTCGGGTTTTTGATTCATCTTTTTTCTTAACCTCAGGGTCTTTGAGTCCATTGATTTCCGGCAGGCTGTTGTACAAAGTCCAGTAGCGTGGCCAGAGCTCGTTCATTTCTCCGGGGTTTTCGATGGAAATACCCGGGCGCATCCAGGCCAGAAGGCCTAGGGCAATACCGAAGAAGGGGGTCGGAGCTGACCATGCTTCATCCCACTTAAGGCGACCGGGGATAATCTTCAGAGCATCATCTTCGCGCTCATAGCTGATTCCGAGCCTTTCAAGAAGTTCTATGCCCTGCTCAAACATAACCTGATCAGAAATATTCTGAACCCTGCACTCTGTGCGGGAGTTAATGGCAAGAGCAAGTCCGACCGGGAAAAGGTCTTCGGCCCGTCCGAAATCCAAATTACCATCAGCTGCGATTTCACCCTTGGTCGCAGTGATTGAGGATTTGGTAATGTCTATTTTCAGCCCGCCTGCAGTAAGAGCATCAACTGCCTGATCAGCAATTGAATTGCCTTGAGGCCAGCAGCCGTTAATAGTCAATTTCCCTCCTGCGAAGGCAGGAATAGAAAGCAGGGAGCCGCAAAGCTCGGGTTCAAGAGAAATCTCTGGCTGCTGCGGATAGTAAGTACTTGCAGCAGGCTCAACAGAAAATTCAGTTTCAGTGAGTTTCGCCTTGATGCCGCAGCTTTTGAGAACAGCAACAACTTCTTTAAGAAGTTCTGCCCCGGTCCATTTTGCATCAAATTTCAGGGTAAGTCCCTGATGATAAGTCCAGCCTGCAAGGGCGAGGGCAGCAGCAAATTCACCGGGAGTTTCATCGCTGAGTTCAAGCGAAGAAGCCATGCGGCCACCGCATTCAAGACGTGCAGGAAGACCGTGACTGTTAAGGTCAAGGGTATTAAGCCTTGCGCCGAGAACTCCAAGGATGCTTGTAAGGCAGCGAGTATCATATTGTTTAAGGATAGGACCGCCGGCAATTTTGAATTTGCCTACAGTGTTAAGTCCAAAAGCAATGGCTAGAAACATGGTCATGGGATCGTCGCCGGCAAATACGAGCTTGTCTTCGAATTCAAGACCGTCTCCAGAGCGGGACTCAACAGCTTCACCTTCCCAGGAAAGGTGGGCCCCGGCCTGGTTGAAAGCTTTAACAAGTTCGGTAATCTGATCATTTACACAAAGCGGTGCAAGAGAAGCTTCCGCTCCGCATGCAGCAGCCATGGCGATCCAGAGTTTAGACTGAAAAAGGGAGCAGGGACCGTCGAAAGTAACGTCAACCGGTTTCTGCGGCGGGGAGAGTATATAGGTAGAGAGTTTGCGGCTTTCTGGTTTGGCAACGCCTGCATAAGCAAGGTTGTTGAGTTGCTCGAAAACCCGGCGTGCGGTTTTCAGATCGAACTTTTTGTTTCCGGCCTCAGCTGACCAGGTTTCAAATATACGCCTTTCCATATCCGGATCACCAAGAGGCAGACCTTTCTGCTTTCTCTTGGAAGCGGCTTTACCCATGAGGTAGTTACGACGGGATATTATGGATAGGAGACGTGCGTCCAGATCTTTAATTTCGTCAAGCAAAGACTGTTTGCGCGGTGCGCTGGCACCGTTTCGTTCAAATTTTTTATAATTGGGCATTCTTGTATCCTGAAATGTAATATAGGGAAGATCGCCTTTCTAGCCTGATTTTCCCTGATGAGCAACCCTAAATCTCTATCCGCAAAATAAACAACCTATCATCCAGAAAAATATGAAATTGTCAAATATCAAAAAAAGGGAGGAAGCGTTGCCGCCTCCTCCCTGAATAAGCAAGTAGTGATACTACTTAATTACATTGCGTCGCCGGAAGCTGCGCCCTGCATTTTGACTTCAACCTTTTCGGTGAGGCCTTCGTAGTATTCACGGAGCTGTACGAGAACTTCGTCACGACCGAAGTGATCTACGATTTCAGCGCCTTCGGAGAGAGCTTTACGCAGTTTGGTACCGGAGAGGATTACGCGATCTTCTTTGGAGTGGGGGCAGGTTCTCAGGGAAGCCATGCCGTCGCACTTGTAGCAGTAGAAGGTCCAGTCAATCTTCATGGGCTCGCAAAGGAGTGCTTTGCCGGGCTCAGGACAAGCTTCGGTTGCGTAAGGAATCTTGTCGAAGATTTCCTGTGCTTCGAACAGACCGTAGAAGTCACCAACACCAGCGTGGTCACGACCGATGAGCATACGGTTTACACCGTAGTTCTGACGGAAAGTAGCGTGGAGCAGACCTTCACGGGGACCAGCGTAACGCATATCGAGGGGGTAACCAGCCTGGATAACGTTGTCTTTTACGAAGTAGTGCTCAACGAGGGTGTCAATTGCTTTAACGCGAACGTCTGCAGGAATGTCACCGGGCTTGAGGTTACCGATTAGGGAGTGGATCAGGCAACCGTCACAAACTTCGATGGA
The DNA here is from genome assembly GCA_963676495.2 of Maridesulfovibrio sp. GTDB lineage: Bacteria > Desulfobacterota > Desulfovibrionia > Desulfovibrionales > Desulfovibrionaceae > Maridesulfovibrio. The sequence continues at coordinate 2,317,055 of CAXXRF010000003.1, forward strand.
GATTTTTGCCAGGAATTCGTGAGAGCGGTGCATGGGGTTACGCAGCTGCAGAGCAGAAACAGTGGACCACCCTTTTTCTTCGAAAAGAGCGCGGGTTTCTGCGGGACGCAGGTAAACGCCTTCGTACTGCTCGGGGTATTCGCCTTCGGAGAGAACTTTAACGGGGCCAGCAAGGTTGTACTTCTTCTGAGCCATAACCATCTGTACGCCGGGGTGATCTTCGAGAGCGGTTTTCCAGAAGATATCGTCTGCAGATTCTTCGCCTTCACCTTTGAAGACCTGGTAGCATTCCCATTTCTTGTCTTCTTCGGTCATTTCGTATTTTTCGGTGATCTGCATAGTTGCGTATACAGTGCCGCCGTTTACGAGAGCGATTTCGTCGCCGACTTTAACGTCTTCGTTGTCGGTGTCGAGAGTAACCGGAACGGGCCAGAAGGTACCGTCGGTCATCAGAAATTTTTCACAAACGCCTTTCCAGTCTTCTTTACCCATGAAACCGTTCAGGGGAGAGAAACCACCACATCCCATCATGATGAGGTCGCCTTTTGCACGGGCGGAAATTTCGATCTGGGTAAGACCTTCAGCTTTCTTCTGTTCTGCAGCGAGTTCTGCGCCTTCGAGCAGGCAGCAAACGAGGCCTTTACCGCCGTGAGGGGCTACGAGCTTGGACATGTTTACGTCTCCTTGTAGTAATTATTTTTCAACACCTTGGCCTTCCGCAGGGCCTCAGATAATAGCTGTGTCCGGTTCTCCCGGACATACGTTCAAAAAAGAACGTGGCCTGCGAAACGAAAATATCTATACCAGCTGTCAGGAAAAAGACAATCGAATAAATCGGAAAAATCTTTTTAAGTCCATGACGCTTTAGAGGGTTTATGAATTGTTTGTGAAAGAAATGTCAAGGGCAAAATTAGTGCTCAGTGAAATTTTTCACGATAAATAAGCTGTGTTGTACAAAGTACAGGCCTTTTAATCTCAATTAGTTCTTTATTTACAGTGGTTTGTATTTTAAATAAACTTGAATTAAGCTTGAGGGCGCTGGTGAGGTTAAGCGAAGTTCTTTTAGATTGATTGGATGATCAGGTTAAAGATCCTGATAATCGGCTTGTTAAGCCTAATACGAGGTAACTATTATAAGATGGAATTTAGACTGTTTTTCAAGAAAATCTAGATAAAGTCATACGTATTTCAATTTTAAAATACATGAAAAACAGCTTGTTATAAAAGTTGTGAAGATTGTGTCATATTCTGAAAAAAAGGCTTGCAATTAAAGGGTAGAATGAACTAAAAGCTCTTCATGATGGAACACATTCATGTTTCATGTTGTTATTGAGGAGGCCCGAAGGGCTTCGGAAAATCGGACAACAGCGGTGTTCCTCAGCCATTTATTTTGAAAGTTTGAGATTAGCTTGTTCTAAATTTCACTTTCGCCTTGACACCAGTTAGCGGGCTTGATAGTTCCTAATTTCACGAGCCTGAAACTTTAGGCAAGATTATAAATGGTTATAGGATGTCGGTGATTGATAACATTAAACCCTTTTAGGAGGACTAGGTATGCCGACCTTTGTCAATCCGGAAAAGTGTGATGGCTGTAAAGGTGGAGAAAAAACCGCCTGCATGTACATCTGCCCCAACGATCTCATGATCCTGGACCCCGAAGAAATGCGCGCTTACAACCAGGAGCCCGAAGGCTGCTGGGAGTGCTACTCTTGTGTAAAAATTTGTCCCCAGGGCGCTATCGAAGCTCGTCCTTACGGTGACTTCGCACCTATGGGCGGTACTTCTATCCCCATGCGTTCCGCTGAAGACATCATGTGGACTGTTAAGTTCCGTAACGGAAACGTAAAGCGCTTCAAGTTCCCCATCCGCACCACCCCGGAAGGTTCCATCAAGCCTTATGAAGGTAAGCCCGAGCCGACTGATCTGGACAACGAACTGCTCTTCACCGAAACCGAACTGGCTACCCCCAAAGAAGTTCTCGGTCAGAAGTTTGACGTTGCTGACGCAGACAAAGTCACCACTTGGAAGGATCTGGATTAATAACTGCTAAGATTTTGTCTTAGATGTATTAATTCACGAAAACAAAAACCTAATTAAGGAGGAAACATGCCTCTTCTCCCTAGCAAAGAAGCTGCTAAAGGTGTTGCTCTCGCAGAACCTGAGCTGATAGAAAAAGACGTCGACCTGCTCCTCGTAGGTGGCGGTATGGGTAACTGCGGTGTTGCTTATGAAGCAATGCGCTGGATCGAAAAAGTAGGTGGCGACATCTCCATCATGCTGCTTGATAAAGCTGCTATGGAACGTTCCGGTGCTGTTGCACAGGGTCTGTCCGCTATTAACACCTACCTCGGCGAAAACGACGCTGATGACTACGTACGCATGGTTCGTACTGACCTTATGGGCCTCGTCCGCGAAGACCTTATTTTTGACCTTGGCCGTCACGTTGATGATTCCGTTCACCTTTTTGAAGAGTGGGGCCTTCCCTGCTGGATCAAAAAAGACGGTAAGAACCTTGACGGTGCTGCTGCTAAAGCTGCTGGTCTCTCCCTGCGCAACGGCGACGCATGCGTACGCTCCGGTCGCTGGCAGATGATGATCAACGGTGAGTCCTACAAGTGCATCGTTGCTGAAGCTGCTAAAATGGCACTCGGCGAAGATAACTACATGGAACGTATCTTCATCGTTAAGATGCTTCTGGATGCCAACGAGCCTAACCGTATCGCTGGTGCTGTAGGTTTCTCCACTCGTGAAAACAAAGTATATGTTTTCAAATGTAACGCAGCTGTTGTAGCTTGCGGTGGTGCTGTAAACGTTTACCGTCCTCGCTCTACTGGTGAAGGTATGGGTCGTGCATGGTACCCCGTATGGAACGCAGGTTCCACCTACACCATGTGTGCACAGGTTGGCGCTGAAATGACCATGATGGAAAACCGTTTCGTACCCGCTCGTTTCAAAGACGGTTACGGTCCTGTTGGCGCATGGTTCCTGCTCTTCAAAGCTAAAGCTACCAACTACAAAGGTGAAGACTACTGCGAAACCAACCGCGCAATGCTCAAGCCTTACGAAGATCGCGGCTACGCTAAAGGTCACGTTATCCCGACCTGTCTGCGTAACCACATGATGCTCCGTGAAATGCGTGAAGGCCGCGGCCCCATCTACATGGACACCGCTACCGCACTGCAGAACACCTTCAAAGAACTGACCCCTGCTGAGCAGAAGCACCTCGAGTCCGAAGCTTGGGAAGACTTCCTCGACATGTGTGTTGGTCAGGCTAACCTCTGGGCTTGTCAGAACATCGAACCTGAAAACTCCGGTTCCGAAATCATGCCCACCGAGCCTTACCTCCTCGGTTCTCACTCCGGTTGCTGCGGTATCTGGACTTCCGGTCCGGACGAAGACTGGGTTCCCGAAGATTACAAAGTTAAAGCTGACAACGGTAAAGTCTACAACCGTATGACCACCGTTAACGGCCTCTGGACCTGTGCTGACGGTGTTGGTGCTTCCGGTCACAAGTTCTCTTCCGGTTCTCACGCTGAAGGTCGTATCGTAGGTAAGCAGATGGTACGTTGGGTTGTTGACCACAAAGACTTCAAACCCACTCTGAAAGAAAACGTTGCTGATCTCGCTAAAGAAATCTACCAGCCTTGGTACACCTACGAAGCCGGTAAAGGCATCTCTACCGACCCCGTAGTTAACCCCAACTACATCACTCCCAAAAACTTCATGATGCGCCTTGTTAAGGCAACTGATGAATACGGTGGTGGTGTTGGTACCATGTACGTTACTTCTAAGTCTCTCCTGCACACCGGTTTCAAACTTCTCGAAATGCTCGAAGAAGATTCTCGCAAACTGGCTGCTCGTGACCTCCACGAACTCATGCGCTGCTGGGAGCAGTTCCACAGACTGTGGACTGTACGCCTGCACATGCAGCACATTGAATTCCGTGAAGAGTCCCGTTACCCCGGTTTCTACTACCGTGGTGACTTCATGGGTCTCGATGATTCCAAGTGGAAATGCTTCGTCAACTCCAAGTACGATGTTGAAAAAGGCGAAACTACCGTCTTCAAAAAAGCATACCACCAGATCATCCCCACCTAAGCCGGGAATGATATATGCGGCTGCGGGCTTACGGCCCGCAGCCGTTCTTTTACGGCTTGCACTGAAATGGTCTGAATCCGTATTGCGACCTACGGTCGGTGTCCGGGTTTGGGCCATTTTATGGCTAAGGGCCTCAAAGAGTTCAGGAGGATAGAGAATGTCAAATAGCATACTTGTCGTAGGCGGCGGGTTCAGCGGGATAACCGCTGCTCTCGAAGCCGCTGAAGTAGGCCATGAAGTCTTCATCGTGGAGAAGGCGCCGTTTCTGGGTGGCCGGGTGATGCAGCTGAATAAATACTTTCCAAAGCTGTGTCCTCCTTCCTGCGGTCTGGAGATTCAGTTTCAGAGAATCAAAAACAATAAGAACGTTAAGTTCTTTACCTTGGCTGAAGTGGAATCCATCAGCGGTTCCAAAGGCAATTTTGAAGTCAAGGTCCGCATCAAACCCAGATATGTCGGCCCGGGCAGTGTTGAGCTTACCGATGTCATCGAAAAGCTGACTAACAATGTCACTGATGAATTTGAGTTCAAATTGGCTGACCGCAAAGCCCTTTACATGGACGTACCTTTCGCCTTCCCCGCAAGATACGTTCTTGAAAAGGAAAACTGCACCGATGAAGATCTTAAACTCCTCGAAGGCGTCGATGTAATCGACCTCAAAGAAGAGGAAAAGGTCATCACACTTAACGTCGGTTCCATCGTTTACGCTACCGGTTGGAAGCCGTACGATGTTACCAAACTTTCCAATCTCGGTGCAGGCACCGTGAAGAACTGTGTTTCCAACATGGCTCTTGAGCGCCTTGCCGCCCCTAACGGACCCACCGGTGGAAAGATTGTACGTCCCTCGGACGGTGCACAGCCCAAAAACATCGCTTTCGTACAGTGTGCGGGATCTCGCGATGAAAACCACCTCAATTTCTGTTCCTACATCTGCTGCATGGCTTCCTTGAAGCAGGCTGCTTATGTTCGTGATCAGTACCCCGATGCAAAGGTCACCATTTACTACATCGACCTGCGTACTCCGGGCCGTTACGACAAGTTTGCCAAGCGCATCCTTTCCGATGACAGAATCAATGCCGTTAAAGGTAAGGTTGCTGAAGTTGTGGAAGCTGCCGGAACTGGCAATGTGCTCGTCACAGTTGAGGATGCTGAAACCGGTATTAAGGCTCAGAATGAACACGACCTCGTTGTACTGGCCACCGGTATGCAGCCCAGCCTCGCTGGCACTCCGGTTCCGTCCGGCGTTCAGGTTGATGACCAGGGCTTTATTGTCGGCGGAGAGGAACAAGGTATTTTCGCTGCCGGGTGTGCAAAGCAGCCTCTGGATGTCATGAAGACAGCCCAGTCCGGTACTGCTGCAGCTCTCAAAGCGATCCAAACGGTGATAGGGAGGTAAGTCGACATGCCCGAAAAAATCGGTGTATATTTCGACCAAGCAAGCGTCTCTCCTTACCTTGACGCCGAAGAGATGGCGGAACTCGTAGGCCGTGTACACGCCAACGTGTGCCCGGTGATTAAAGTTCACCCCCGTCTCAACAGCGAGGAAGGCAGACAGCTTATTCAGGAAGATATCGACGCTGGCAACGTTGACGCAGTATGTATCTGCGGCACTAGCCCCCGCGTTGACTGGGATATTTTCGACTTCGACGGTGTTGTTGTCGAGCGAGTCAACCTGCGTGAACAGTGCATCAAGGTTTTCAGGAACCCCGACGGCACCATGCCTGATCCGGAAGGTGAAGTTCCCGAACTCCTCAAAATCATGGCCAATGAATACGTCAAGATGGGTATCACCAAACTGACCAAGACCAACCAGATCGAATCTCAGGCTTTTGATTCGACTAAAGTTGTCATGGTTCTCGGTGGTGGTTTTACCGGTCTTACAGCAGCTCTTTACGCTGCAAAGACAAACCACGACGTAATTCTGGTGGAAAAGGAAGCCAACCTCGGCGGTAAAGCTGCAGGTATGTACAAGACCTTTCCTCTTTCCTACCCATACCTTGAAGCCCATGAAACCGGTATTGATGCTCTGATCGCTGAAGTTCAGTCCAACTCCAGGATCAAAGTTCTCACTTCTGCGCAGCTCAAAGCTCTCGAAGGCGCTCCCGGCAAGTACACCGCCAAGGTTAAAGTCGGTGGAAACGTTGAAGAGATGGCCATCGGTGCTTGTGTACTCGCAACCGGTTGGGTCCCTCAAAATACCAAATATGTAGAACCCATGGGTTACGGTTCTTCCAAGGTTGTAACTGCAGCCGAGTTTGAAGCTATGGTTAAAGCAGGCAATATGACTGCTTCTTCCGTTGCATTCGTACTCGATACCCGTTTGAGCGAAGCTGAATTTGCAGCAAAAGAAGCTGCAGGTGCTGATTCCACAGAAGAAGCAGAAGCTGCTCCAGCTGCCACAGAAGGTGACGAAGAGGAAAGTTCCTTTGTCTATGAAGACATGGAATCCTACAAGCACCTGCCTTACAGTTCAGAGCTTAACAGCCTCGTTGCTCTTAAGCAGGCTAACTACGTACGCGAAAAGAACGAAGACGCTGTTGCCTACATCATCTACGATCACATGATGGTGCCCGGCGTAAACGAGCGTTACTACCGCGCAGCACAGGACAACCCCGGCATCATGCTGACCAAGGGTACCGTAACTTCCATCAAGGAAGAGGGCGGGAACATGGTTATTGCTGCCAATAACACCCTGCTGGGCGAAAATATTGAAATCGAAGCTGAACTGGTCGTAGTTCCTACCGGTATGGTTCCCACCACCGCACACGATCCGACCATCAACCTCGTATACAGACAGGGTCCTGCATTCCCCGATCTCAAACAGTTCGACGGTTACGCAGACTCCAACTACATCTGCTTCCCCTACGAAACACGCCGCACCGGTATTTATGCCGCAGGCTGTGTGCGTCAGCCCATGTCCATGGGGCTTGCACGTGAGGATGCAGCCGGTGCTGTCCTGAAAGCGATTCAGTGTATCAACTCCTCCAATCACGGTGTTGCTGTACACCCCCGCTCCGGTGACAACACTTATCCTGTTTTCAACTTCATGCGCTGCACACAGTGTAAGCGTTGTACCGAGGAATGCCCCTTCGGCGCACTGGATGATGATGAAAAAGGAACACCAATGCCGAATCCGTCTCGTTGCCGCCGTTGCGGTACCTGCATGGGTGCCTGCCCTGAGCGCGTAATCGGATTCGATAACTACAACATTGACATGATCGGTTCCATGATCAAACAGGTTAACGTACCTGATGATATGGAAGTCGGCGGTCCTCGCTTCATCGTGCTTGCCTGTGAAAACGATGCCTACCCGGCACTCGATATGGCTGCAATGCGCGGTAAAGGCTGGTCCCCCTACGTTCGTGTTGTTCCCGTCCGCTGCCTCGGCTCTGTGAACACCATCTGGATTGCAGACGCAATGTCCAAAGGTGTTGACGGTGTTCTTCTGCTCGGTTGTAAATACGGTGAAGACTACCAGTGCCACTTTGTTAAAGGGTCTGAGCTTTGTAACCGCCGTATGGAAAACGTCGCTGATTCTCTCAAAAGACTCGGCGTTGAACCTGAGCGTGTTGTCCAGGCTGAACTTGCCATTGATGAATACGATAAAGTGTCCGACATGATCGACACCTTCGTAAACGAAATGATCAAGATCGGTCCTAACCCGTTCAAGGGCTACTAGGAGGTAGACGCGATATGCAGAAAGATATTCGCATTAAACCGGATCTGCAGTTCGTAAAAGAACTTCAGGAAGTCGGTGGCGAAGGCGTCAAGAAGTGCTACCAGTGTGCAACTTGCTCTGTAGCCTGTCCCCTCTCGCCTGCTGACAATCCTTATCCGCGTAAGGAAATGGTTTGGGCTCAGTGGGGCCTTAAAGATAAACTTGAAAAGGATATCGACATCTGGCTGTGCCATAACTGCGGTACCTGCTCTGACCTGTGCCCTCGTGGTGCTCGTCCTGCAGATATGCTCGCAGGTCTTCGCAACATGGCTTACAAGAAGATGATGACTCCTACTATCCTCGGCGAATGGATGAGCTCTCCCAAGCACCTGCCCAAGCTGATTGCTATTCCTGCTGCAATCTACCTGGTGATCTGGTTCATCATGGCTGGTGTTCGTGGCTCTTTCCTGCCTCTCAAAGACGGAAAGATTGTTTACGGTCATCTGTTCCCCGGTGATTTCACCATTGACCCGATCTTCATGATTGCCTTCGGTTTCATGGTTTGGACCTTCTACAAAGGAGTGAAAAACCTTATTGCATCCTTTAAGGATCAGCCTAAGGTCTTTGCTGTAGGTGACAAATCTGAAAAGCCCAGCATGCTTGAGTGCTTCATCGACGTTTGCAAAAACGAACTGCTGACTCACTCCAAGTGGAAAGAATGCGGCGAAACCAACGAAGCAGACGAGCAGAAATTCAACGGTCACCGTTATATCATGCTCGCCTTCATCTGCCTGATGGTAGTAACCGGTGTGGTTGCTGTAACCCACTGGGGTGGAAAGTTAATTCCTTTCCTCACTCCCATCGGTCATACTCCCATGCCGCTGTGGCATCCGGTTAAGATTCTGGCAAACGTAGGTGCTGGTCTGTTGATCTACTCCCTCGTTCTGCTGACCAAGCGTCGCCTGAATCAGGACCAGGAAGTACATGGTTCCAGTTATTATGACTGGTATCTGCTCGGTCTGATCTGGACTATTGCAGTAACTGGTATCATGTGTGAAATCCTCCGTCTTCTCGGCGTAGCGATTCTCGCATACCCCATGTACTACGTACACCTGATTGCCGTTTTCATGATGTTTGTCTATCTGCCGTGGTCCAAGCTGGGACACCTTGTCTACAGGACTGCAGCGTTAACTTATGCAAGATACATTGGCCGTCTTCCCATGCCGGTCCGTGAAGAAAAGACTTTTACTCTGTAATAGAGCAAGGAGGAACAAATCATGTCTGAAGCACGTAAAACTTTCCCCATGAGCACCTTTGTCTCCTACATCAAAGGTGGCGAAAGCAACAACTCTGTTCAGGAACTTCTGGCATACATGACCCAGAAAGACATCGACGCTGAATTCGAACCTTTTGCTGCAGCTCTTGCTAAAGCATGGATCTACGAGCAGCATCCTGAACTCGCTAAAATGAAAACCGGCCAGGTTGCTGGTCTTGGCGAAAACGTTTCCGTTGGCGCACTGCCCGGCGATGTAATGGTACAGGTTGACGGCATCTTCACCAAACTCGGTGAGTACCGCTCCACCGTAGCTGACCAGGCTGCTAAGATTAAGGATCTCGAAACCAAACTTGCTGCAGCTGAAGGCAAACTCGGCGAAACCGAGAAAGCTATGGCTGAATACAAAGGCAAGTGTGAAGCTTTCGAAGCTGCTGGTAAAGACGAAGGCGATAAAGTTATCGTTACTTCTCAGGAAAAAGTTGAAGAGTACATCGGCAAAGTTGATGAACTCCTCAAGATGATCGAAGACGTTAAAAAGCACGGCGTTGTGACCGTTGCTGCCGGTGCAGTTGCTGAAGGTGCTGCTCCTGCTGGTGATACCGCTGGCGCACCCGAAACTGGTGGCGCTCCTGCTGAAGACTTCGGCTTCGGTTCCGATCCTTTCGGTGATGACAGCTGGTAGGCCACTTAAGCCGACCGCTTCATTCTGATTGAAGCAATAGAGAGGCCCTGACCGTTTTCGGTCAGGGCCTTTTTTTTATTTGTAATTTTTTTTACATATATGAAAGTCATACCTATGTAGTGAAGAATATAAAATAAGGTTATTCTTGAATAATCGCGACGAAAATTCATTAATATGAAAAATAGCAGACATCATAGTGTGAAATGATGATGAATGTGTTGCTCTTATGCTTTATTAGCCAATATTGAAAAAAAATGCTAAATCTAACAACAAATTTGTAAGCATAAAAAGACTTTAATTAAGCTGAAATATCTGTATTGTCTTATGTGATTCTTAAATGCTGCATATTAATGTTAGTTAAATTCACTGAAGAGCAGAATATAGTTAAGTTTCAGCTTCAGTGTTTATTGATTGTTGGATCAGTGTTGTTGTTAATGCAAATTGCTGCATTCTGATTCTATGATCAAAACGTATTCAGTGTATTGGTAAAGTATTCTTGTTGCGAAATATTATTCTTTAGATCACGGCAGTAAGGAATAAAAAACGTGTTCCGTCTTGATTTTAAGAAGATTAATGTGTATAGGTATGTCCAATATGGCAGAACTTCATTTACACGACGTGAGCGTCCGCTTTGGTGGACTGCAGGCTTTGGCAGAGGTTAACTTCTCTCTCATGCCGGGAGAGATTGTGGGCCTTATCGGTCCCAATGGCGCAGGCAAGACCACTGTCTTCAATGTTATCACCGGTGTGTACTCTGCATCCGGTGGTCATGTTGAATATAACGGTGAAAAGCTGACCGGGCTAAAGCCTTATCAGGTTCTTCACAAAGGTATTGCCAGAACCTTTCAGAACATCAGGTTGTTTCAGAATATGACCGCCCTTGAGAATGTAATGGTCGCTCAGCATTCCCGCACAAGCAGCGGGGTGTTTGGGGCTATTTTCCGGACTCCCGCTCAGAAGCGTGAAGAGGGAATTATCAAGGAGAAGGCTATGGAGGAACTGCGATTTGCTGAACTTGATCAGTTCGCTGATGAAGTCGCTTCAAGTCTTCCATACGGTCACCAGCGCAGGCTGGAAATTGCCAGGGCTCTTGCATCAGAGCCAACTACAATCCTGCTTGATGAACCAGCCGCCGGTCTTAACCCGGCAGAGAGTTCTGAGTTGATGGAAACCATACGGAAAATCTCGAACAGAGGGATCAATGTGCTGATGGTTGAACATGACATGAAGGTTGTCATGGGTATCTGCCAGCGGCTTGTTGTTCTTGATCACGGTGTGATGATTGCAAAGGGTAACCCTGAAGAAATTCAGAAAAATCCTGCTGTAATTGAGGCATATCTGGGTAACTAACCTTATTTACTTTAGGGAGGCTCATTTTATGAAACGTTTGATCATGACAGTTCTGCTTACCGTAGCACTTCTGATGCTGGGTAGCGGCATGGTGTTCGCTAAAACACTGAAAGTAGGTACAATGGGACCGCTTACAGGACCGTACGCAGCTGATGGTAACGACATCAAGAACGGTGTTTTAACTGCAGTTGAAGTTGTTAAGGAACAGGGTGGAATCCCCGGTTTCGACGAAATCACAATTCTTCCTCAGGATACTGCATGCGAACCTCGTCAGGCTGTTGCAGTCGCTAACAAGCTTATTAACGAAGAAGCCAACGGCGTTGTCGGAGCTTACTGCTCAAGTGCTACTTTGCCCGCATCTGAAGTTCTTGACGAAGAATCAATCGTCATGATCACTCCTGCTTCCACTAACGAGAAAGTTACCTCCCGCGGTCTGCCTTACATGTTCCGCATGTGCGGTCGTGATGATGACCAGGGTAAAATCGCCCTGAAATTCATGCAGGAAAAACTGGGCGCCAAGTCCGTTTATATCGTTGATGATAAGACTGCTTATTCACAGGGTCTTGCTGACGGTGTTGAAAAAATGTGTGAAGCTGCCGGAATCAAGGTTCTCGGTCATGAGCACGTTAACCAGGGCGACAAAGACTTTTCCGCAATCCTGACCAAAGTTAAAAGCACCAATCCTGACGTATTCTACATGTCCATGCAGAACTCTGCCACTGGTGCTCTGATGCTTATTCAGGCCAAACGTATGGGTATCAAGGCTGCTCGCCTGGCACAGGATGCAGTTTATCATCCTCAGCTGATCGAAATTGCTAAAGACGCTGCAGAAGATGTTTATCTGACCTTTGGTTACATTGATGATAATGCTCCTGCCTACAAAGAATTTTATGCCAAGTATCAGCCTAAATATGGTGAACCCGGCGCATATTCCGGCTACGCATACGACTCTGCAATGGCCTACTTCAAAGCTGTAAAAGCTGCCGGTTCTGTTGACCCCGAAAAGGTTAAAGCAGAGCTCATGAAACTTGATTATGATGGTGCAACCAAGCACATCAAATTCATGCCTAATGGAGACTCCGGCTCCAACTACATCATCCGTAAGGTTGATGGCGGAAAGTTCATTAACTATTGGAACCCCGCTACCGGAAAGCTCTACTAGAAGTCAAAGTAATCTCGGCCTCTGCCTTTAGGCAGGGGCCTTTACGCACAGCCCCCGGATTTACATGGAATATTTCTTTCAGCAACTCATCAATGGTATTACCTTGGGCAGTGTTTATGCTCTGATCGCACTGGGCTATACCATGGTGTACGGAATCATCCAGCTAATCAACTTCGCCCACGGGGAGTTCTTTGCAGCTGGCGGTTATGTTGGCGTGATCTTTATGAGCTACCTGCTTTCTCAGGGAGCTCCGGTCTGGGTCTGCCTTTCAGGTTCACTAATTCTGGCCATGGCCTACTGCGCTATGCTTGCAATGGCAGTTGAAAAAGTGGCCTATAAACCATTGCGCAGTTCCTCAAGGCTCTCAGTGCTGCTTTCGGCACTGGGTATGTCTATCTTTCTGCAGAACGGCCTCATGCTTACTCAGGGTGTGTATGACAAGGCTTATCCTTCCGAAATCACACAGGGCGGATTTGAATTCGGTACGGTCATGCTGTCCTACATGCAGCTTTTTATCGTCAGCCTGACAGCGTTCCTGCTTGTTGCTCTGAATTTTCTGGTTTTCAAGACTCGTATAGGTAAGGCGATGCGCTCTACCGCTCAGGATAAAATCATGTCCGCGCTGGTCGGTATCAATTCCAACCGCATTATCAGTCTTACATTTGCAATCGGTGCCGGGCTTGCCGCAGCAGCAGGTATTATGGTCGGGCTTTACTACGGTTCTGTCCGCTATGATATGGGGTTTGTTCCTGGCATCAAGGCCTTTGCCGCCGCAGTTCTGGGCGGGATCGGTAACATCACCGGAGCCATGATCGGCGGTTTCATTATAGGAATGGTTGAAATTTTTGCCGCCGGTTATATTTCAGGTGAATACAAGGATGTGTTTGCATTTCTGATTCTTATCGGAGTGCTTTATTTCAGACCTTCAGGAATCATGGGAGAGAACGTTGACGATACCAGAGTTTAAAAAGCACTGGACTTCTTTAGGCGTTGGGATGATCTGGCTGTTCGTCCTGCTCTGGCCCCTGCTGGGTGTAAAGCCTGAAGGACTGGAAGTTGCGACCACATTTTCCGTCTGGTGGAGGATCGCTCTTGGATGTTCATTTGTATTGGTACTTTATCAGCTTAACAGTATCGGAGCATTCAAATTCTTTACCAAACCTGCCGGAGCAGCTGCTGGCGGAGTAAGGAGTGCTGCTTCCAGTGTTCCTTTTGCTGTCTGGGCAGTGATGCTTCTGGCATTTGCAATTGCCTATCCGCACATGTTCGGACGTTATGCTCAGGATGTAGCCATCAACTGCATGATCTATATCTGCCTCGGGCTTGGTCTGAATATAGTCGTTGGCCTGGCCGGGATGCTCGATCTGGGTTACATCGCATTTTATGGCCTGGGGGCATATACCTACGCCTTGCTGTCCGTTTCGTACAAGCTTGCTTTTTGGGTCTGCCTGCCGATCAGTGCTGCTGTTGCCGGGCTTGGAGCGTGTATCATCGGTTATTGTTCAATGCGAATGCGCGGTGACTATCTGGCAATTGTTACGCTTGGATTCGCTGAAATCGTACGCATGATTCTGAACAACTGGATGAGCCTCACCAACGGCCCCAACGGTATCACCGGAATTAAGGCTCCGGGAATGTATTGGCCCGACTTTGCCAACGGATTTACTTTGGAGCATCTCTGGCTCAAAAAGCTTTCACTTGTTTATTATGTCATTCTTGCTTTGGTTGTTTTCACCATTATTGCGGTTTACCGACTTAATCATTCTCGGATAGGCCGAGCATGGGAGGCTATCCGAGAAGATGAGACTGCTGCCGAAGTTATGGGAATACCGACTTTTTATATGAAATTGCTGGCCTATTGTTCCGGAGCATGCTTCGGGGGTATGGCCGGTGCCTTTTATGCGGCACGTATGCGATTTGTAAGTCCCGAATCCTTTACCTTTCTTGAATCGGCAATGGTTTTGTCCATGGTTGTACTTGGTGGTATGGGCTCTATTCCGGGGGTTATTCTCGGTGCTTTGGCATTGATTGCCCTGCCGGAAATTTTCAGGGATTTTGAATTGTACCGTATGCTGGTCTTCGGTGGCGTTATGACTCTCATGATGCTTTTCAGGCCTCAGGGCTTACTGCCCCCCAAACGAAGAATGAAGGCAGATAAAAAGGATTAAGCCATGTCAGAACCAATTCTTGAATTACGCAATATCCATTCTGGCTATGGCAGCATTAAGGCCTTGAAAGGAATTAATATCAAAGTCATGGAAGGGGAGATTGTATCCATCATCGGCGCTAACGGTGCCGGAAAAAGTACAACTCTGATGACGATCTGCAATATTGTTAAAGCTACTGCTGGTGAAATATTCTATCGCGGTGAGTGCATTAACAAAGTAAGTTCTGACAAGTTACCATCAATGGGGCTTTGTCAGGTTCCTGAGGGGCGGCGTATTTTTCCGCGTCTGACTATCGAGGAGAATCTCGATATGGGGGCTTTTTTCAGGAACGACAGCGAAATTGCTGATGATATGGAGCGTGTTTTCAGCATGTTCCCGATTCTTAGGGAAAGGAGAAAGCAGGCAGGCGGAACTCTTTCCGGTGGAGAGCAGCAGATGCTGGCTATCGGGCGCGCTTTAATGAGCCGTCCAAAAGTTCTTTTGCTTGATGAGCCTTCCCTTGGGCTTGCTCCGCTGATTGTGAAGCAGATTTTTGAAATCATCAAAGAGATTAATAAGCTCGGCACCACGATTATTCTTGTGGAGCAGAATGCGAAAGTTGCCTTAAGCATGGCACATCGCGGATATGTTCTGGAAACCGGAAATGTGGTTCTTGAAGATGAAGCAAGTAAACTGCTCGATAACCCCGATATTCAGAAAGCTTATCTGGGCGAGTAGCTCCAGTCTGAATTACAAAACAAAAATAAATCCCCTGAAGGAAAACTTCAGGGGATTTATTTTTGTTTACAGGGTCTTATTGCAATGGTGGGGATCGGTAGTAGTTTAGACATGTCCCATGCAGTATGTTAATTTACTATTTAATGGAAAATCGTCTAATTCTAACAAGCGGCTTCATGAGGTTGGCTGATTGTTTATGCTCAATATAGATATAAGCACGGTTCATTTTTTGAAAGCTGCGAACTACAGATATTTTGCAGTTGCGGTTGTTTTATTAAGTTTGTGCTTTAGTCCGCAGATTGTGTGTGCACAGAACAATACTCTCATGATTTCAACGGGTGAGTGGGCTCCTTATGTCTCAAAGGAAATTGCCGGTGGAGGCATGAGTCGGGAGATTGTTGAAGCTGCATTGAATGAGGCCGGGCTGGATTTTGAAATGTGTTTTTTCCCTTGGAAAAGGGCGATGTTAAGTATGAAGAATGGTCAATACGGGGCATCATTCCCATGGGTTAAGCGAAAATCTCGCGAGAAGTATTCCTTGTATTCAGGACCATTGCACAAGTATAAGATTTCGTTATTTTACCTGAAGGATAAATACCCTGAGGGAATTGAAAACACTTCCGTTACTGCGCTGAAAAACCTGTCTATCGGTGTTGTGAGGGGATATGTGCAGGGAGTGCAATATAAAGAAATGGGGCTTAGAGTAATAGAGCTGACAGACAATGAAATGGGAATCCAGATGCTTGTAAGAGGATATATAGATCTTATGAGCGAAAGCAGCGATGTGGGACGCTATGTGATTAATAAGATTTATCCGGACCAGAAAGATAGATTCGGTGATGTAGCAGCACCTATTGAATCCGAGTCATTGTACATGCTGTTCCCTAAAGTAAAGGGTAATTCCCCTGATATTCTCAGGAAGTTTAACGCCGGTTTAAAAAAGATCAAAGAGAATGGTAAATACGATCATATTGTTCAGAAGTATGGAGTTTCATACTAATTCATAAGTCCGGCGGCATTTAAAATGTGTCAGGTTGTGGAAAGGGATTATATTCGCTAAAAATATAAGGCTTGCAAGTTGCTTTTTGTTTGTGGTTAACTTTCATGTATTGATGTTATAAATTGGCCCAACTCTCTGGAGGATAATTATGGCTGAAAAGGTTGTGATTGATCAGGTTGAATGCATTGGATGTGAGACGTGTGTTGAGCTTTGTCCTGAAGTCTTTGCTTTGGATGCTGATGGAGAGAAAGCTGAGGTGATAAAAGCCGATGCTGTTGATATGGAGTGCGTGCAGGAAGCAATTGATTCATGTCCGGTAGAATGCATTATGATAGAATAACCGCGACTGCATTGTGTTATTTGGAAAGACGCCTAATTTAGGCGTCTTTTTTTTGGGCTTCATTATAGGAAGCTCAAATCATGACTGGATAGCTGAAGGAACAGGACTGAGTTGATTTTAACTAGAACGAGTGATCCGCACGTGGGGATACAATGTCAGATAATTGAGCCCGTGGTTATGAAGACTCTGTCCGCTTATCTACTTCTCCGATATTCAATATGATATTTGACGCGGCATCTTAATTGCTAATTTGAGGAGTAAAGACGGAAGGGGGAGATACTTTTCAGCACCTCTTCCGCCAAATGGCTTAAGCTTGCCAAGAGCCAATTTAGTGCATAAATACTTTATACACACAAATGACAAATACCCGTCGTTTTCAACGCGGGAAGGCGAATAATTATTATGAAAAAAAAATCGAATCCGGAGTATGGCCGGGTTGTTTTGAAGGCTTTTGTTGCAGTCTTGCTAGCAACAGTTTCATTCCTTTTTATATCCGGAGAAGCTTATAGCTCAACTTCTTTTTCTGAGAATAAGAAGAATAAGAAGGAAGTTAAGCTTCCTCAATCAGTAGAGCAGGGACTTGATTATCTGTTTGGGTCCATTAACGAAAAGGGTGGGTCTTTTGACGCGTCCAAAGTTACCGGACTGGTCAAATTTGTAGATGATTCTCCTGTTACCGATGAACTGATTGATCTTCCCAAGCGCGACTCAGCGAATGGTGCTGCAATGCGCATGACTGTGAACGCGGATCTTAAAAGAATTCTCGAATATACCTACAATCCGGAAATTCCCAACTACGCAATCTATCCTTCAGTGATTAGGGTGAGTGGATGGTATCCGGATAGCCAGTTTTACGTTGAAAATACTCAGCCCTGGAAATATCTGGGCAACACAGAAACACCAAAAGTCTGGCGTGGAAGAGAGTTTGAAGTAAATACGCCGGACTCTTTTGGCGGTGCATACTATCGCTATGACCTGAATCGCCTGTTAGTGCTTATGAAGTACGAGGGAAGAGATGTTTTTATTTCCGTTTCCAGACAGGCGGATAAATCCACTGTGGGTATGAAAGGCCTTGTTGTGGATGATAACCAGTGGAATTATTTTTATAGTGGTATCCCTGGACTCACCAAGGGCGGTATCGGCTGGATGGATACCTTTATGTACGATTCCATGTCCGTATATGTTTATATTCAGGACAAGGATAATCCTGAAAAAACAGTGAACTATCTTTTTAAGTGGCTGCGTGCCGGATGGGCGGGGCTGAATGTGGTTCGTCCCAAGCATATTTTTGAGGGCAGTCAGCGTTTTGCCAGAGCCTTCAGTGCTCTGATGGAGTCATCAGAACTGCCAGAGCCTGTTGATTTTGCCCGCAAGGTAAAATTCATCGAGTCCATGTCTGACGAAGAAGTTAACGTAAAGATTACTGAGTACTCCAAGCAGGTTGAAGAGTACGCCAGCAAGCATCCTGTCCTTTCTGATGAATTTTCTGAGGTTTATGAGAATGGAAAATATGCAGATAAGTTTACCCGGGAAGAGCGAGTCGGAGTGCTGGTAAAAGAATTTGTGAAGCAGGCAATGGGTAAGCAGTGCCTTATCCCGACCAGACTGGTATCAACGGACAACTAAAGAGGAAGCACATGCTGTATTCTGAAAGCGAAGCCAAGTTCAAATACTGTCCCTATCTCATGACCAGCGATGACAAGATGAAGTTCTGTCAGGGAAGTATGTGCATGATGTGGCGATATGCCGACGCAGACAAGGGATATTGCGGTCTGGCCGGTAAACCTGAAGAAAAGAAATAAGCAGGGCCTGCGTCATATATGGCCGCCCCATTTGTATTCAAGCTTGAAAAGGTTCTTGAGTTCAGAAAGCAGGCAGAAGAGCAGGCTAGTATGGCTCTTACGGAAGCACGCCGGCTCCATCAGGAGCAGAAACAGGCGGTCTTTGCTGTTGAGAAAAAGATTGTTGAGCATAACAGGCAAAAATATAAAAATCTTGATGCAAACAGCATGTGGCTTTGGAGACAGTACGATGAGGCCCTTAAAACTGATCTTCATTCTGCCAAGAATCGTATGAAGCAGTTGGCCCTTAACTTGCAGAAATGTCGTGCAGAAGCCGTAAAAAAGTCAAAAGACCGTAAACTGCTGGAAAAACTCAAAGAGAACCAGGCGAAGAAATATTATGAAGAAGAACAACTCAAAGAGCAAAAAGAGTATGACGAGATGGCAACAATTCGTTTCAAGCCTAAAGATCTCTAAGATACTTATCTGTTTGATTCTTCTGGCGTTATTTAAACTTTCGCTTATCGGGTCGTTGGGGTTTGATCTCAACAAGCCTGCGGGAAAGATCGTTGAGAAGGCTGTTGAGGCGGTAGTTGACACCAGCGTCGTGAGAAATGTGGTCCAGATTCCTAAAGCTGTTGCTGCTGAAGCTCAGGCTCAGGATAAGGCTGAGCCTGCCAAGAAAGAAGCCAAGCGTCCTTCCAGCATGACCGAGGCTGATTGGAAAGCTTTGAAGGCCAAGGAAGATGAGCTGGCTCGTAAGGAACGGTCTTTGCGTACTCTGGAGCAGAATCTGGATAAGAAGCTTGCCGAAATGTCCGCTTTGGAAAAGCGCCTGAAAAAGATGCTTGATGAGGCTGATGTTCTTAAGGATGCAAAGATTAAGCATCTGGTGGGAGTATATACCGCAATGAAAGCCAAGAGCGCAGCTCAGGTTATAGAATCCCTTGATACAGACCTGGCTGTCAAGATTCTGGCAGGCATGCGTGGTCGTAATGCCGGTGCAATTCTTGGATTGGTTGAGCCTAAGAAAGCTGCAAAGCTGTCAGAAGAACTGACTAAGCTTCAGGTCCCTCTGGAACAAAAGTAGACATATTCACATCAGAAAGACAAAACACTGATAAAATATTTTTAAGATTTCAGGGAAGCCTTTATCAAAGGCTTCCCTGCTTTCTGGAGATACAGCCGGTAGCTCTGCCGGAGAAAAGAAGTGCAAAGAATTAGAGTAACAGTTGCCTATGACGGCACGGATTTTTGCGGCTGGCAATTACAGCCGGGGCTGCGAACAGTTCAAGGAGAACTGGAATCAGCTATCTCCCGGATAACCGGAGCTCCTGTTCGTGTCCACGGTTCCGGGCGAACTGACAGCGGTGTTCATGCTCTGGGGCAGGTTGTGCATTTTGATATTGAGGACCGCTGGTCTGCTGTTTTATGGCAGCGGGCCCTTAACTCCCTTCTCCCCGATGATATTTCTGTTTTGGAAAGCTCTTTGGTGCCTGATGACTTTCATTCCCGTTTCAGTGCAGAGCACAAATCCTACACCTACAATCTCTGGATTCATAACGGATATTTTCTGCCCTGGCGCAGACGGTACGTATGGAAATGCGGCCCCTTAGATCTGGATGCTCTTGATCAAGGCATGGAATATTTCCTTGGTGAACATGATTTTGCCGCCTTCCAGAATACAGGAACTCCAGTCAGTTCCACTGTGCGCACAATTTATGAGTTCGACCGCAAGCATGGCGACACCGAACACGAGATTCAGCTTCGGGTTTGCGGTTCAGGTTTCCTGAAGCAGCAGGTCCGTAATATGGTCGGATGTCTTGTGAGGATAGCACGGGGTAAAGCTGATCCTGATTTTGTCCGATCATTATTACAGATGAAGGACAGAACCGCTGCTCCGGCAACGGCTCCTGCACGGGGGCTGTTTCTAGAGCGTGTTTATTACGGAGAGGATGGTTGTGGCGGACCTGACGCTGGACGGATCAAATCTGGTATTGAAAGCGGAGACGACGAAGCCGTCTGATCCGCTTAAACAGGTGTTCCCGGAATCCTATTGGGAAGACCGGTTTGCCCGTGCCCAGCTTACTCATCGCTACGAACAGTCAGGCTCTTCCATTGCCATGGACGTTCAGTCCAAAGTTCGCAGTTTAAGTGAACGATTATCTTCCTTTCGTTGGCCTTCCGATGGCTTCGGGCTCAGAGATGCACGACTTGTGGTCAATGATCCGGGGCTGGATGGAAAGATCAGTGCTTCAATCACCCATAAAGATGATGTTCAGCGCTACTATCGTTATTATTCAAGAGGGTTCAGCGGAGAGGCTGAGTCTGGGGTAGATCCCGGAATATATAAGTTTGACGTCTCCCTGGGATCAACGAAAAAAAATCTCGAGGTGGAAATAACCGGTGACATGGATAATGATGCCATGCTTGAAGCTGTCCGTGATGCAGTTAATTCTAGCTCGCTTCCGGTTCAGGCCCGGGTAGTCAAACAGTCTTCACCCGGACTTAATCTTGACGATCTTCTTGGAACCGGATCAGCGCTGGCCTTTTCAGTAAATACTGCCTACGTGGTTGCTGCGGAAAACCGGGGAGACAGTACTGAAAATATTGACGCTGCAAATCAGCTTTCATTCAGTGATACCAGCGGGCATCTTCTAGCCCATCTTAAATTATACAGTACTGATAAGCCGATTGGTACTGCAAGGGAGGCTCGCTACGATCTTTCCGGTACTGTTGCCGGATCTGCGACACAATATCTTTCAAAAGGCTTCGATGTAAATGCCGATACATCTATTTCTGCTGGTTCATATTCCATCGGATACAGTATCGGAGCAGAGTCTGGGACAATGGATTTTTTTGTCGAGGATGGTGATTCCTGGCAGACTGTCCTGAATAGAATCGGGAATTCAGCCGCTGGAACCTCATCGAAAGTTACAGCTGAATTGGTTGACGCAAAGCTGGTTTCTCCCGTTTATAGTGGAGATGATTACTACCTTATTGATGGCAAGGCCGTTTCCATAAGTGCTGTTAACCCTAAGATAGGCGAGCGTCTGGTATTGGATCCCGGAAGTGGGCTTGATGCATTGGGACTGAATGTTACTGCCAGTCCCGGCACTGATTCGGTTATGGTTGTCAACGGTACAACTGAGACCCGTGCTCCCGGTGAGTTCGCGCTGGACCGAGGGCGAGTTGTCGTTGATCTCACTGAAAACTTCGGTGACACCCTGCCCTTAACCGTAGTCAGTGCTGTGGAAGAGATGGAGAAAAATGTAGGGCTGGTAACAGATGCCTATAATGATCTGCGAAAGACCATCCTGCCGTCTGAAGATTTGTTCCGTGAAGGTTTTGCTGATTTATGGAGGAATCCTGTAGAGGAGAATCTTGCTGATCTCGAGTGGATGGGCATGCGTGAAGCGGAAGAAGACAATGTTATATGGTTTGATTCGGATAAGTTCTATGACGCGCTGATTGCTGACCCTGATAGGGTTAAGACATTTCTTGAAGATGAAGACGAAGGTCTTTTCACCCGCTGGCAGGAAGTGAATAATCAGGTTATTGAAAACGGTGTCAGCTCATATCTGATTCAGGAAAGTTCGTTGCCCCCGCTTTTACCGGAACCTTCACCGCGTACAGAAATTGAGCTGGATAAGAAGCGAGAGCTGGTCGATACTTTTGAAAGTACATTTAATTTTGATCTTGATGATCCGACCAATGAAACCGGAAGACTGGTTTCGCGTAAAGGCTGATGAAGGTATAGCTAGAATTTAACGGCAATAATGGTCCGTTCTTCGGCATCAAAACGAAATTTGATTCTATTGATCTGCTTGGCAATCTGAACTGTTTTGCCGCCGATTTTTATTTCAACACCCGGATAAACCCTGCGGTGCACTCTGATTGAAAGCATTTCAAGTGATTTATAGTAAGCTTCAAGTTCTGCTGCCAGTTTCTTACGAATCTCGCGCAGTTTGATTTTGGTCCTTCCGCGTAGGAGCAGGACTTTTTCCATCTGCTCCCGTTTGGCGGCAGATGTTGCTTCAAGAATATCCTCTCTTGATCCTTGGCCGATCGCATCGTTGATTTTCATCAGCTTGGCCCGGAGCTCGTCTCTTTCCTTAACCAGTTCACGGTTAATGGGTTGTTTTGAACTGATCCCGACAATTGTTTTAACGCCGATTTCAGATCCAAGTTCTTTAGCCTCAATTCCTGTGTCAGACATGATGGCGCCGCCCTGAATGATGCCTTTGCTCCCATGGGCTGTTATCGGGCCTTTTGTATGTACAAAGCAATTGGTGATCTCGTTGGCGACAATCAGTTCATCCCCGCATTCAATACGGGCATTGGAGGCAAACTGTGCTGTGAGGGTGTTGCCTGCATTGATATTGCCTTTACCGGCCATTACAAGTCCGCCCTTAACTTCAATGTCGCCTCCGGCCTTGACGCTGGAGCCTTCAATGGATTCTTCGACAATGATATGATCGGGAGCTTCAACTGAAAAGCCTTCGCGGATGGACCCGCTCACGTGGACAGATCCTTTTTCCAGGATGATATTGCCGGTGGAGTAGTCCACATCTCCTTTGGTGACCAGTATGTCTGTTACAGACAGTTCGTTGTCATCCAGAGTGACAATTCCGGTTGTTGTGGCCTGATAGGTGATGCCGTCTGAAAGAGGGGCAACCCCCACCCCCGGATTGACTTCAAAAGGCTTACCCCCGGGAGGAGGTGTGAGCCTGCCGAATACGTCTTCCCCGGCCTTGCCTTCCTTGGGGGGATGAATCTTGCCTATGATATCTCCCGGTCCAACCATGGGGTGAACACCGCGATCCTTGAAATCCATGCGGTCATCTTCCCCGGTTGTTCCAACCGAGCCGGTAAGGTCCTTTCGGGCATACTCGAATCGTCCGTCGCGGCCCGGAGTGGGCTCGGTTCCTACGACAATAGTTGCATCCTGAGCCGTCTGCGTTTCGCGGGCAGCCTTGATTGCGGTCTGGCAGGCAACGTGTTGAACCGGACGGCTGATATTTAATTTTTCAAGGGCCGGTTCAATACACACAAGGTCATATCTCATGCCGAAACAGTCATGCGGATAGATCATGGTGTTCACTTTCATTGCATCTGCGGACACTTTAATAAGTGAGTCGATGAGGATTTCGTTCTCAACAACTTTTACCAGACCGTAACGCTCTGAAATCAATGCCCCTGTTTTGGGTTCAAGCTGACAGCCTCCACCCACGGCAATGTTAAGGTGGACAGGCTCATGGGTGTCATTGGCAGGTACTTCCTCACCGATAAGGTTTTTACCTGATGAAGAAGGAACCGCAGGGTTTAACCTGCCAAATTCCATGCCCGGGAGGACAGGGAATTTAAGGTCCGCATCGGTAATGATCATCCCGTCATGGGCATCCTGAGGATAAGTAGCGCGAACAAGAGCAACATTAATTATGCTTTTGCCCTCTTCTGCTCTTTTAAGCGCGAAGTTCGCTCCGTCAGCATCAAGCTGGCCTTCATAGCCGGCTCTTTTTAGCTCTTTTTCCATGAGCTCCATGGAGAGTGGTGCACCGTTACCCTGTGCGGGAGTATAGGAAGATATAAAGGCAGCCATTTTATCCGGGGTAACTTTAAATTCCAGGATCGCGTCACGGCTTTCCGCTTCATCTGCGGAATGTTTGGTGCGTAATTCTGCGCCCCGGATCGGGGATGATTGTTCTGCCATTTATTCTGTTTCCCATCTGACTGTTCAGGTCAAATTCATACAGTGTCGTTTTTTACATGCTCGAAACTGCTATATGGATCTGTACTTTACCGAATAATAAGCAAAGATTCAAATAGGGGTTGTAACAATTGAATCGGCATGTCCTTTACCTTTCTTTATGCATCAGCCAGACCAGATCTTCCATTGTTGAAAGAAGTTTGGCATAGATTCCTCCAGCTCCGGGAGGAGGTCCGAAAAGGCCGTTGCGCTGTTCCTGCAGTCCTCGTGGAAATACAGTGTCAGGTTCGAGCGATCTCATGGTCATGGCAAAGCGTTCAGCAAGGAGGTATCCGGTTACTCCTTCTTCGAAAATTTCCATGTACTTCATGAATTCATCTTTACATGACTGCCATTTTTGCAATGATTCTTCACCAGGGGCAGAAGAAGTTACTTTGCAGATCAGCGCGTAAAGACTGTTTAATGCTGCGCCGGGAATCCCGCGCCTCCAGCCGAGCAGCCATGGGTTGCGCCAGAAAAGCAGAAAGTGCCCCTGTCCTGTGTGGATGATCTTTTCAATGGACTGTTTTGCAGAAATTAAATCAGGATCGTTCCACTTGACCGGTGTATCTGCAAGTTCCCATGCTGGCAGAGCATGCCGCGGCTGTGCTTCCTGTAACAGAAGTTTGTCGAGAATATGTGACAGCCATGTATTTGCCTGCGGAGAGGCCGGGGTCTCAAGGTGGGGGTAGCTGAGTATGAATCGTCCTTCACCGGTTTTTCCTGATACAATTGCAGGACGGTTCTGCAGAAAGTCGGGCAGAAGGTTGATTCCATACATGTTTTCCCAGTCAGCTAATGTCCCCTCGGGGAGTCCTCCTACGCAAAGATCTGCCACCCAGAAATCCGGTCCCGGTTCCGCGTAGCGTCCGAGGGCAACAGTTGAATCACATTCTCGGGGGGAAAATTGACCTGGCCACCAGACCGGGATCAGGGCTTTTTCGCCGAGACAGTCAGGAACCAGCGGGTTTCCCTGATCAAGTTTCAGATTGATGTGGCCGCTCAAAAAATGATGCAGTCTGTTTTCAAACCCTTTACGTTGCCAGCAGCTAAGCCCCAGACCTCCCGCATCTGAAAGGCCCAGTCCTGCTCCGCCGCAGAAACCGAGATAATTTCCGCCCTCGTGTACATATTTTTGAATCGCAAGAATGCCGGGTCCGCCGAGATGCAATGCTTTACCCTTGGCCCAGCCTCCCGGAACGATAAGGGCTGCCGGGGGCTTGCTTGAAAGCAGTCCCTGCGCTATTTGATGCCCACGCACCAGTTCGTGTTCGATATTCCATGCTTCAAGGGCTCTTTGGACCAGAAGACCCCAGATGTGGGAGTCGTCCCATAGTATATAGATACTTGACATGTTCGTGTCTCTTTATAAGTGTGTAGCGCAAGTTGATTAGGCGAGTGTTTTGTGTCCGACCCTGCTCCCGTAGATACACGGAAAATCCGGTCAGGCAAAGCACATCTTTTTTATGAACTTTTTATAATAGAACCAACCTGGTGATCAGGCATAACAGCCGGACTCTGTTTTTAGAAGTCTGGGTAATGCTGTGTTGCCGGGAATTTATATTTGAACAGGAGTCCTCACATGGCGGAATCTAACCTTCCCAAAGGGTATGAACCCTGGGATGTTGAAAAAAAGTGGCTTGATCACTGGGAAAAAAACAAAACTTTTACTCCCGACCCCGAAGCGGACGGCGATCCTTATTCCATCGTTATTCCGCCGCCGAACGTTACCGGCGTTCTGCACATGGGCCACGCCCTGAACATCACTTTGCAGGATATCCTCTGCCGTTTTCAGCGCCAGCAGGGCAAAAATGTACTCTGGGTTCCCGGAACCGACCACGCAGGTATCGCTACCCAGAACGTTGTTGAACGCCAGCTGAAAACAGAAGGTAAAACCCGTGACGACCTCGGCCGTGAGAAATTCATCGAGCGCGTTTGGGAATGGAAAGAAGAGAAGGGCGGCCACATTCTCAAGCAGATCCGCCGCATGGGAGCTTCCGTTGACTGGACCCGTGAATGCTTCACTTTTGACGAGCAGCGCGCCAAAGCTGTCCGTGAAGTTTTTGTAAAGCTTTACGAGGAAGGCCTCATTTATAAAGGCAACTACATTATCAACTGGTGTAACCGCTGCCACACCGCCCTTGCTGATGATGAAGTAGAGCATTCTCCCAAGCCGGGCCATTTTTACAATATCAAGTACAAGCTTTCAGACGGCTCCGGTGAACTTATCATCGCCACCACCCGCCCTGAAACCATGCTCGGTGATACCGCTATCTGTGTTAACCCCGAAGATGACCGCTTCAAGCACCTCATCGGCAAGACCGCAATCCTGCCGCTTGTCGGTCGCGAACTGCCCATTATCGGTGATAGCTATGTAGATATGGACTTTGGTACCGGTGCACTGAAAGTAACTCCTGCTCATGATATGAATGACTGGGAGCTGGGTCGTAAACACAATCTTGAAGTCCTTTCTGTTTTCGATGAAGACGGCAATATCAATGAAAATGCTCCTGAGAAATATCAGGGAATGTTCAAGGATGATGTCCGCAAGGTAATCGTCGAAGATCTCAAGGAAGACGGCAGTCTTGTTTCCATTGATGATCACGAGCACTCTGTAGGTGAATGTTACCGTTGCAAGTCCGTCATCGAGCCCCATGTTTCCGAGCAGTGGTTTGTAGCCATGAAGCCCCTTGCTGAAAAAGCTAGAGCCGCCGTTCCTTCCGAGACCCAGATTTTCCCCAATAACTGGGAAAAGGTCTACTACGAGTGGCTGGACAACATCCGCGACTGGTGTATCTCCCGTCAGATCTGGTGGGGACACCGCATCCCGGCATGGACCTGTGAGGATTGCGGCGAGCTTATCGTTTCCCTCACCGATCCCACCGAGTGTAAGTGCGGTTCCACCAAGCTCGTTCAGGAAGATGATGTTCTGGATACCTGGTTCTCTTCCGCTCTCTGGCCTTTCTCCACTCTGGGCTGGCCTGACGAAACTCCGGAACTGGCCAAGTATTATCCTACTTCCGTGCTGATTACCGGATTCGACATCCTGTTCTTTTGGGTTGCGCGCATGATGATGATGGGTATTCACTTTCAGAACCAGATTCCCTTCCATCATGTCTACATTCACGCACTTGTGCGTGATGAACACGGCAAGAAGATGTCCAAGTCCACCGGTAACGTAATCGATCCGCTGGAAATGAGTGATAAGTATGGTACTGACGCCCTGCGTTTCACCCTGACTTCTTTTGCTGCCATGGGCCGTGATATCAAGCTTTCCGAAGCTCGTATCGAAGGATACCGCCACTTCATCAACAAAATCTGGAACTCCGCACGTTTTGCGCTGATGAACCTTGATGGCAAAAAGCCCGAAGCATCCATTGAAGATGCAAAAGGCCTCGCTAACGAGTGGATTCTGCACCGTCTGGAAGAAGTAAAAGAAACCATGCGTCAGGCAATTGAAGAATATCGTTTCAACGAAGTTGCCCAGACCATGTACAAGTTCATCTGGAACGAGTTCTGTGACTGGTATCTGGAAATGATCAAACCAGACCTTTACAGTGACGATGAGTCCCGCAAGGCTCCGACCCTGAAGGTCCTCTGGACAGTACTTTCCGAAACCATGGTACTGCTGCATCCTGTTATGCCTTTTGTTACTCAGGAAGTCTGGTCCGTACTGCCCGGAATTGATAACGAAGACATTGCAACTGAAGCATATCCCGAAAAACGCGACAACTGCCGCAACGAAAAAGCCATCGAGCAGATGGAACTTTTTCAGGGAATCGTTTCTGCTGTGCGTAACATCCGTACCGAGCTGCTTATCGCACCTTCCAAGAAGCTTGAGCTGCTCATCCGTACCGCAAACGATGAAGCCGCAGCACTTATCAACGACAATGCCGAGCTGATCAAAGCCCTCGCCCGTCTGGAAAGCGTAACCGCCGGTCCTGACGCACAAGGCCCTAGTGCTTCCGGTACTGCCGTTGTTCAGGGTAACGAAATCTTCGTACCTCTCGCTGGTGCGGTCGACTTCGAATCCGAACTTGCACGACTCGATAAAGAGTTCGCAAAGCTGGACAAAGATCTCGTTGTGATAGAAAAGAAACTCTCCAACAAGGGCTTTGTAAGCAACGCTCCCGCAGAGGTTGTTGAAAAGGAAAAAGCCAAGCTGGAAGAGATTAACGATAAAAAAGCAAAGCTTACCGAGCTCAAAGACAGACTCGTAAGTGTAATGGAATAATAAGAATGCCTCCGGCGCCCTGCCGGGGGCCGCTTTCAGCGGGACCAAAGGGCCGAAGGCCCTCTGGACTCCCCATCGGGTCTTCGACGCTGGAGTCGAGACAACGTGTGGAATCGTATTATTTGCTTTCCCGCAATTACTGGTTCCAAGATAAGTTTTGGCTAGCGCAACTTCTTTAAAATAAAAACGGCGAAGCCCTACTGAAAAAGTTTGGGATTCTTAAACCCTTTTCAAAGGGTTTAAGGCCCCCGGCAGGGTCGCCGAAGGCAAGGTGGATATATGGGTTTGGTTTACTTGATTGGTGCGGGGCCTGGTGATCCTGGCCTGCTGACTGTTAAGGCTAAGGAAGTGCTTGAGACCGCAGATGTACTTATCTACGACTACCTCGCTAACATCGAATTTCTTAACTACTGCAAAGCCGATTGCGAAATCCTTTACGTAGGTAAAAAAGGCGGCGACCATACTCTGCCGCAGGACAAGATCAACGAACTGATCGTTGAGAAAGCTCAGGAAGGCAAAGTTATTGCTCGTCTTAAGGGCGGTGATCCCTATGTATTCGGTCGCGGCGGCGAAGAAGCTGAAGAGCTGGTTGAAGCCGGAATCGATTTTGAAGTCATTCCCGGTATTACTGCCGGTGTTGCAGCTCCCGCTTATGCAGGTATCCCGGTAACCCACCGCGATTTCACCACTTCCGTATGTTTTATCACCGGCCATGAAGATCCTACCAAGGAGAAGTCCGGTCACAACTGGGAAGTTTATGCCAAATCCACCAGCACTCTGGTTTTCTACATGGGGGTTAAAAATCTGCCCATGATCGCGGAAAACCTGATCAGTAACGGTCGTGATCCTGAAACTCCGGTAGCTCTCGTTCGCTGGGGTACCCGTTGCAACCAGCAGTCTTTTGTCTCCACCCTTGAAAATGTTGCCGAAGAAGCCAGAATTCGCAAGTTCAAGGCTCCATCCATCATTATTGTCGGCGGTGTATGCTCACTGCATGACAAACTTGCATGGTTTGAAAAGCGCCCCCTTCTTAATAAGGGAATTGTTGTTACCCGTGCCCGCGAGCAGTCCAGCGGCCTCGTTTCAACTCTCGGTAAGCTCGGTGCGTGTGTGTTCGAGTTCCCTACTATCAATATCGAACCTGTGGCCGACTATGCTCCTGTGCAGGAAGAGATCAAATCCCTGTCTAATTGGGACTGGTTGATTTTTACTTCTGTAAATGGCGTAAAACATTTCTTCAACCAGATGGATGAAGCCGGTCTTGATGCCCGCGCATTTGCCGGAATTGAAATTGCAGCCATCGGTCCTGCAACTGCTGATGCTCTGGTTGCCAAAGGCATCCGTCCTGACTTCGTGCCGGAAAAATACGTTGCGGAAGGCGTTGTTGCCGGACTGCTTGAAAAGGGTGTTAAAGGCAAGAAAGTGCTTATCCCCCGTGCCAAGGTTGCCCGCGAAGTTCTGCCTGAAGAACTGCGTAAGGCTGGTGCCGAAGTTAAGATCCTGCCTGTGTATGAGACCGGACTTTCCGAGAACGATCCCGGGCCCATTGTCGAGGCTCTTGATTCCGGCAGAATCAACTACCTTACTTTCACAAGTTCCAGCACTGTTGAAAATTTCTTCAACCTGATTGAGCCTGAAACTTTCCATAAGTACAAGGATTCTGTTAAAATTGCCTGTATCGGGCCTGTCACCGCCAAAACTATTGCCGGGTTCGGCTACGAGCCGGATATCCAGCCTGATGATTACACTATCCCCGCACTGGTCGACGTACTGGTCGAGGAAGCAGCTGAATAGAGAATTTGGGAGGGCCTTTGAGGCCCTCCTTTTGTTTTAACCCGGAGGAATTAATTGAGCCTACCAATTGCAGTTCTCATTTCCGGTGGAGGGTCCAACCTTCAGTCAATTATCGATAAAATGGAAGCCGGTCTCCTTGATGTGGATATCAGGGTGGTGCTTTCGAATAAAGCAGATGCTTATGGCCTGATGCGCGCTGAGGCCCATGGTATTCCTACTGTGGCTTTGAGTCATAAGGATTTTGGTTCACGTGAGGAATTTGACGCCGAAATGGTGCGTGTTCTTAAGGAAGCAGGCGTTGAGGCTGTAGTCATGGCCGGATTCATGCGCATCATCACTCCGGTGTTCTTGGGAGCTTTTCCCGGAAAAGTCATCAATATCCATCCCGCCATTCTGCCCAGTTTTCCCGGTGTTGACGGTCAGGGGGATGCTGCGAAGTATGGCGTGCAACTGGCTGGCTGCACGGTTCATTTTGTGGATGAAAAGATGGACCATGGGGCTGTTATTATTCAGGCTGCTGTTCCTGCTTATCCCGGTGAAGATGAAAACTGTCTTCGCACAAGGATTCTGGAACAGGAACACCGTATCCTGCCGCAGGCTATGCAGTGGCTGGCACAGGGGCGGCTTTCCATGGACGGGCGGTATGTGAAACTTTCTGAAGCGGATGTGGAACTGGCAAAAACAGATTGTTTAAGTTTGGTAAATCCGCCACTTGAAATGGGTTTTTAATTAACCTGAGGCAGGTTGAATGCTTAAAGAAAAAATTCTGCTCGTTGCCGGACTCTTCCTGTTTTCCTGTCTTCCTGTTTTCGCTCAAAGTCATGATATGGAGATCAGGAATAACGTTAATCTGCGT
The DNA here is from genome assembly GCA_963676495.2 of Maridesulfovibrio sp. Taxonomy (GTDB): domain Bacteria; phylum Desulfobacterota; class Desulfovibrionia; order Desulfovibrionales; family Desulfovibrionaceae; genus Maridesulfovibrio. The sequence goes on from CAXXRF010000003.1 coordinate 2,347,920, forward strand.
ACTGCCAAGGTTATAAGCGAAGTCCCTTCTATTTCTGTTCATGATTTTAAAGTGGTGCTGGATAAACAGAAACGTAATTACAGTATTATAGATGTCAGAAGCAGTGAAGAGTTTGCTTCCGGGCGTATCGCCTACGCAATCAATGTCCCTCGAGGCCAGGCTGAGTGGGGTGTGCCTTCCGCAGTTAGGGATCCAGACCGAAAGATATTTGTATACTGCAGGTCCGGTAATCGCTCGGCTTATGTGGTGAAAATGCTGCTTGAAGTCGGTTATACCGATGTTGTCAATGTTTCCGGCGGCTTCAGAAGCTGGGCAAAGGCTGGTTATCCTTTTTATAATATGCACGGGGAAAGTGTGCTGGTTAAGGACAGCTCAGCGAAGCACTCCAATTAAAAAGCCTGCTTGCATAGAACAAGCAGGCTGATGTCTTTAGCCCATTACTGAAATTAAAAGCTCCATAAAATCAAGCTCCATTTCCAGCATTTCGTGATCCTTCTTGCGCAGCCATTCGGAAAGCCATGCAAAGCGCAGTGAGGGGATGAAGGCCGGGAGTGATTCATAGCTCTCATCCGCTATATTGGTCTGATCATAAAGGCCGTCCATAAAAGCCGGGATTAATCCTTCACCTAGTGCTGCCGGGTTTTCAAAGGCAACACAGCCGATCATGTTGGCCACGTCGTATATTTCCGGGCGAATACCGGAAAATTCCCAGTCAATGACGGCGCCGATATCCTTTCCTTTCCACAGTACATTAAGGGGATGAAAATCCCCATGGCAGAAGGCCTTGGGCAGCTTTGGAAACTGTTCCATTCTGGGAAACAATCGAGCACAAATAGGTTCCAGCCGTTTATAAACTTCCGGCTGACGCTCGGAGATCGTTTCTGAAAGCTGACGCGAGTATTCAAGCATAGTGAAATCATCGTTGCTTCCGGTCATTTTCTTCCAGGCTGTATGCTTGCGCAGCTGGACAACAAATCCCGCGAGAGATGTTCCTATCTGTTTATCGTAAATATATTCCGGCCGTTGGAGTTCGTCAGACTCGTAGAAAGGAGAAAGCTGCCAAGGAAAGCCCATTATATCGGCCGTGAACTCTCCTTCAGTTGTTTTTTGATAGGGAAGCAGCCAGTCCATGCCGGAATCCTGCAGGGTCTGAATGTTTTCAGCTATTGATATGCGCCGCTGCACCTGTGTGCCGGCAATTCTCTCGATAAGCCATAGCCTGTTTTCAGTATCTTCAATAACGGAACGTGAAACAGCCCGTTCCGGACTTCCGGGAATGTTTTTTTCAGTATGGCGGGTCAGGGTTTTAAGTCCCCATGGTTCAAGTGCATCTATCATTTATTCTGCCTCTGGCGCCCCTTGGAGGGCTCATAATTGATGCGCTACGCGCTTATTATATAAAACTCTGTGCCTGTGGCCGTATTGAATATTTCAGACAGCCGTATTCAGTTATGTGAAGGTCGTGGATGTTAAAACACTTCCGCTTCAAACCACAGGATGTTGGTTGCCGGATCCTGCCATGCGCTGGGTTCCATGCCTGCTTTATTGCAGGTCTGGGCCAGAAACTCCTTGCGGCTCCAGTTCCAGTCGACTGCAACCTGCGGCAGCAGCAGTCCTGATTGCATTCCCCGCTGCATGATCAGTCCATGACGTCCTATTTCGATCTGTTCCACATCAGTACAGACAGAAATGGGACTTAAAATGGAGATTTCAATTTCAATTTCATCATATTCAGGCAGGCTTAATGCTGGAAACCGAGGATCTTCAAAAGCAGCAGCCCGGGCCATTTTCCAGATGGTTTTATAGAGTGGACCTGTCCCCTGAATATTGCCTATGCATCCGCGCAGATGACCGTGTTTGTTAAGCGTGACAAAAGCTCCGAAATTCTCTGTCAGATGAGTGGTGGGCGGTTCGGGGATATCTGTTTTCAGGTTACCCTTAAGCTTGCTGACAATGCTTAAGCGGACCAGATCCTTCAGGTAATCCTTTTCATTTCGGGAGAGTGAAAATTTAAATTTTTCTGACATGGTATAGCCTTTCTCTAAAACTTATTTAGCGTTCTGTTCTTTAAGTCGTCTGATAATATAGTCGTAGCTTTCCGGCCTGTGCGGAACCCTGCAACGCGTACAGTTCTTAATTCCGTTGGTCAGTTCGTAGCGCCCTCCGCAATCCTCAAAAGGATACAGCGGGCAGAAACAGAACAGACAGTTGAAAGTCAGGTCGTCACTGATATCATGACAGGGAAAGTACTTACACTGACTGTTTCTGAAAAAACGGTGGGTGTTTTCCATGTGCTACTCACGGTTGAAGTTGTTTATTTTGATGATGACCAGAGTGATGTCGTCTTCCTGTTCCATTCCGTCCTGAAATTTGTAGACCTCTGAGATTATCTCCTGCTGAATTTCAGCTGCACTTCTGGAAGCGTTGGCTAGAATTACACTGTCGAGACGATCGCGCCCGAACATTTCGTCGTTTTTGTTGCGTGCTTCCCATATTCCATCCGTACCAATGAAAATAATTTCTCCTTCATTGAGATCTACATTGAACTCGGCGTATTCACTCTCATCGAAAATCCCCAGAGCCAGCATTGGATCTCCCATCAGTTCGCGTTTGGCTCCGGTGGAAGGGTTATATATTGTTGCCGGGTCATGACCGGCTCTAACGTATGTTAGTGATGAATTGTCTGCACTGATTTCCATACAGAAAAGGGTCATGAACCGTCCTGTATCTCCTATATCCGCGCAGAGCAGCTTATTGACTTCAGCTATTCTCTTGGCAAGCGCTGACTGGTGCTGCGAAGCGTGTTTAAGGTGCGCTCGTCCGGTCGTCATCAGCAGGGCTGCGGATACTCCGTGGCCTGTGACATCGCCAAGCAGAATGCCCAGTCCTTTTCCCGTAGGGGGTGTGTAGTAGTCGAAGTAGTCTCCCCCTGTTTCATCACAGGAAATACTTGTTCCCGAGATGTCCATCCCGTTGATCGTTGGCGGAACTTCCGGGAGCAGGTTTTCATGAACTTCCTGTGCCAGTTCCATTGATTTGCTTATGCGCAGGTGGTCCTGAAGTTTCGGGATCATTGAATTAAAGGCATTGGCAAGTGTTTCACGTTCATCTCCGGTCTTGACATCAACATGGATGGAGAGGTCTCCTTCAGATATTTTTTCTGCCGCATGAGTCATATCCATCAAAGGGCGGATGATCTTTCGGCTTCCGAAAAAAGCAACCAGCGCAACCGTCAGCAGGGTGAAAAGAGAAGCCGCCCCGACTGTGACATATAAATTGTTGCTTAGCTGCAGAACCTGCCCTGCTGCTGAGTCAGGAACTTCTGTGATCACTCTTTCCGGGACGATCAAAACATAGCTGCCCTGTCCACGAAAGGGAGCATAGGCCCATACGGAATCAACACCGTTGAAGGGCATGCGGGCAACTCCGGATTTCCCGTTGATTATGGACTGAACCACCCCTGACATTTTGGATTTATTTGCTGACTGGAGGTAACGCGCTTCATTTGGGAGACCGGTCATCCATGACAGATTGGTTTCCCGGTGTCCTGCTTCAGCCCAGATCCTGAGTTCAAAACCGTCATCAGTTGGTGCAGGACCTACAACAAATGCCTGAATTGCACTGGACCATTGTGAAGTGAGGTCTTCTTTGCGCAGGAGTTCCACCAGCTGGATATCAATAGCTGCAACTCCGATTATCTTTCCGTTGCGCCCTCGGATGGGCTTGGACAGGGTGTAAACCTGCTGCCCGGTGCTGGCGTCAATAAATTTATCCCAGACTATCGTTCCTTTGTTTATGGCTTCGGTGAACCATCTCCTTTTACGGGGATCATAGCCCTTTGGATAATTTCCGTGGCCGGGGTAAGCCATGTGCAGTCCGGATGTCAGGCATATATATACCCGGTGCAGGGCTGTTCCTGCTTCTGCGAAAAATTGTTTCAGCTCGGGTTTAAGCAGATACAGTCTAGCCAGTTCCTTCGATTTTTTTAGCAGGGGCCTGTCTTCCGGATAGAGAAACACAGGTTCGGCAAGGCTTATGGAAGACGGTATCCGGTTTCCCTCTCCGTTGATTATGTAATATTCCGGCGAAGGTGCGTAATCAAGGGGCTGTCTTTTTTTGGTCTTGAAATCTTCAGCAAAGTATACTTTGGGTACTCCCCTAACCGGGTCGTTAAGAACGTCCTCTGCTTCGGCTCCAATGGCTTTAAGTGCAAATTCAAGAGATACAGCCTGCTGATGGACCAGTTTGGCCGAATCCATTGCCGACTGGTGCATTTCACCGGTCAGAATCCTGATCATGTCCGACCTTAGTTTGTTGGACTGTATTCTGCCAAGTTCCTGAATCCCGTCACGGCTGATATAAGAAACAATCAGCAGAGGAAGCAGGCTGAAGGCCAGTAGAAGTAGGAATAGTTTTTTTCTCATCTGTCCTTAAGAATAATCAATCGTTGATGCCTGTTTTTCACAGTCTTCCTTTTCCGGAAGATTAGAAAAGGGAAACGGTCTACGGTTGTCGTTCAGCATTGAATAACGCAGGAGCATGCAGGCATACGTACTTAGCCTGCATCCGAAATCCAGTAGAGGCTCAATCGGCTTTCCTGATAATATTGTGAATAAATACTGAACAAAAATAGTTAAGTAAGCCATCAGCCTTACCAGTTCAAAGGCCAGGATGCAGATAAGGGTCCTGATAAATCTTTTCAGGATATCCACACGGTTTATGTTTTCAGCATCACTGAAATTCATTTTCGCTCCTGAATTAAAACATAGTTTTTGCGGAAGGCTCGCATGTTTAAGCCCAGTGTGTTATAATTAAAGCTACTTCCGCAATTATTACTGTTTGTTTTGTGGTCAATTGTATCTGCTTTATAGACGGACGGCAACGAAGGATTGAAAATTGCAACGGCCCTTGTGAAGGTTCCTGAATGTCGGAAATCCGGCATTTAAGGCGTTACAGCAGAAAATCAGGATAGTAGGAGGGAATCCTATGAATATCGCATTGTTGGAAGAGCTGGTTATAAGAAAGGCAGAGTCTTTTCAACGTAAGGGGATCCCAGTTTCTGAAGCTATTGACCGGGCTGGTGATGAAATTTTGAGCCGTATGACTGATTTAGAAGGACATGGGTCGCGTTTCTGCCTACGAATGTGTCTGGCAGGAGCTAAGAAACGTGTCAGCCCTGAGACACTGGCTGTTTCTGCCGGTTCGGAGGGGGACAAATTCTGTCGCCTGATTCAGTGTGCTGATCAGTATATGGTGATGTAATCTACTGGGTGTTGATAGTCTGAAATACAGCATCTCAGAACCGGTATTCAAGACTCGCCCTGCTGCTTGATATAGCCGTCCTGGCCGTCTTGTCAGGGGGAGTTATTATAATTCTTGCGCTCAAGGCTGAGAATTAACCTTGATTTTTGCAGCAGAACAGAAGGCTTCCCGATATTCAGGCTCGCCTTTTACCTTTCTAAATATATTTTTGTAAGCAGCAAGGCTTCGGAGCCTGAATATTTACACGCCTTTTGTTTAACCTTCATGAAGAAGGAAATAGACGTGGTGGGTATGCGGACTTGTTCATCAAAGAAATTAGCATCCAGCTCTGGGCTTTTGAAATCACCGGCTTTATATGCTCCTGCCGTTTAACCCAAATAGGAGGGGATCAACGGACGATAATCATCGCGCTAAGTTTTGGTGATATTTTGTCCGAAATGGCCTATAGCATCCTCCTTATTCTCCTTAGCTGCTCATGAATTGAGCCCAGAGCTTTCGCGTTCTCGGACCATCAAATTCACAGAAAAAAATACGCTGCCATGTGCCCAGCATTACATCTGCACCTTCTACTATAAGCATTTGGTCAGGGCCGAACATACTGGTTTTGATATGGGCGTCAGAGTTGCCTTCCAGATGCTTATAATCACCATGATGAGGGACCAGTTTACGCATGTTGACAATGATATCCCTGACGACGCTGGGGTCGGCCCCTTCGTTAACGGTTACAGCTCCGGTGGTGTGCGGACAGTAGAGCAGCAGAGCACCGTTCATCCATTTGTTCTTGCGGATGAGGGTACGGACCTGTCCGGTTATATCTATCATTTCCTCGCGTTCAGAAGTCTTGATTTCAAGTGTTTCCATGAATTTCCTCCCCGTGGTAAATTCGTATGGTGCACAAGTGTACTATTCAAGTTAATTGACCGTAAAATGTTTCGCCTCAGATGTATAGCCACCCTAAAGAATTCCAAGAGAGCAAGACCTCTAGTGTTCCATGCCACTAGAATTTGGACCGGATGGTTTTGCCTCAACTATACGGTCTACGGCATTAGGATGTGGATGAATTTTTAAGAAGTCTGATCCCTGTTACTCCCGTTTTCCATCCCTGAACATGTGACTGAAGCCTGCATCATAGAGCAGGGATTCACTGGCTGTGTTCTTACCCGGAAGGATAAGGAAAACTGTCTGGCGTTTGAAATTATTGTTTTCAGCTGTTTCAGCCAGTTTTTTTAGTGTTGTCTCAACTGATTTTTCTTCCGGCCATCCTATGCGGTATCCTAGAATTACCGGGGTATCCGGCTGCATGCCTCCTGCAAGAAGCTGTTTCTGAATACCTGAAGGATTGCCTGCTGAAAGGTAGATGGCCATAGCACAATTGTGGGCAGCCAGTTTTTCCAGACTTTCATTGTCAGGCACCGGAGTGCGACCTTCCATGCGGGTCAGTATCAGGGTCTGGGTTCCTCCGGGAACGGTAAAGGATGCACTTGAGGCTGCAGCCGCGGCACATGCGGAAGTCACTCCCGGTATAATTTCGTAAGGCACTCCCGCCTGTTCAAGAAGTCTTGCCTGTTCCTGCACAGCTCCATAAAGAGAAGGATCGCCAGTGTGAACTCTGGCTACAGTCTTTCCTTTGCTGGCATATTCGATCATCAGCTTGTTTGTCTCTTCCAGTGACATGGAGGCTGAGTTTTCAATCCGAGCCTCATCCGAGGCTCCTGCAATTACTGCTTCAGGCACAAGAGAGCCTGCATACAGAACCAGTTCGGATTCACTGATAATGCGCTGGCCCTTTACTGTGATCAGTTCGGGATCGCCCGGACCAGCTCCGATGAAATATACTTTTCCCATTTATTTTCCTTGGGGCTTATCAGCCCAGATAATTGTTACCGGGTTGTGAGCTTTGAATCGGATATCCCCTGCCAGCGGTTCGGAGTATGAACTTTGAAGCTGGATGGATTGCCATTGCCACCCAAGGGAGTCAAATGTTTCCCGAGTGCGTTGAATGCTGCCCATAAGGATTGCATGAACAACAATTCGGCCTCCGGGGGTAAGCCTGAGGGCTGCCTCCCTGATCACAGAATTATCACGTCCAATTCCACCACCGATGAAAATGCGATCAGGGTCCGGGAGTGTTGAGAGAGCTTCAGGCATGGTTCCTGAGATGGGGGTCACCGTCCATGCCCTGAATTTTCGGATATTTTCCTGAATCATGCTGAATCGCTCAAGATCTTTTTCCACAGCAAAAAATTTAGAATTACCGGCAATGAATGAAGCTTCAATGGCAACTGATCCGCACCCGGCTCCAAGGTCCCATACGGTCTGATTCCGACGCAGATCAAGCAGGGCCAGTCCTGTGCTGCGGACCGGAAGCTTTGTAATCAATCCTTTCTGCCTGATAAAAGAGTCATCCTCACGTCCGAAAATCGTTCCGGAGGGGGCGCTTCTCATTGCTTTAAGAATTACAATGTTGAGGTCCGAACATTTAAAACTGCAGAAACTTTCAAGGCTGCCTTGAGCAACGATCTCTGAGTCTGTGTTCAGCTCTGAAAGTACACACATAGTGTAGTTGTCGATTCCTTTATCAAGCAGTCTACGGGCGATGACAGAAGGTGTATTTCTGCTGTCAGTATAAATAGCGCAATCGCGTTCCTGCTGAAGGGCAGCATATAAAGGGAAATAATCATTTCGCCCATGCATGGAGATAAAAGAGAGATCAGCCCAGCTTAGCCCTATCCGGGCAGCCCCCAGCTGCACTGTGGACGGGGAGGGAATTATCCTTACATTCTCATTTCCTAAAAGAGGAACAAGTGATTGTGCTATGCCATAGAAAAGGGGATCGCCATCTGCAAGAAGAACTACTTTTCTACCTTTTTTTAGATGTGTTTTCAGTTCTTTTGCATAGTCGGCAACAGGGGAGATGAACTTGATTGTTTTGCCGTTGAACCTGGACAAGCTGTCCAGAAGGCGCTTTCCTCCGGTCAGAATATCGGCACTCTCGATGAGTTCTTCTGTTTGTGGAGGAGGTTCAAGAGACCCCGGGTAGAGTCCTATTATGTATAGAGGATGTTTCATGGCTGACTTATACAATGTATTTTATAGATGGCAAAGGGCGGCATTTGTTAAGTTTCTACAGTGATCATTAAAATAGATAAAAACCTTACATGGAATGTGCTTTTTTGTTATTATGTAAGTGAATCCTTCCCTGCTTTTAACGGAGGTGATGATCTATGAAACGGCTGATCGCCATAGCTCTGCTGGTAGGCGCAATGCTTACAGCTTTTCACGGGTTTTCAATGACCATGCCTGTTGTCGGGCATAAGTCTTTGTCCAGAGTCAATGACATGCTCGGGACCATAAATGTGGAAATGGAGGTTTCCCCTTACCCTGCCGGAACTGATAATCGAGGTGTTCCTTACTATGTTGTTGCCGTCCTTGCCGGTGCTGCCGGACTGTTCATGCTAAATGAACTGCGTGATGACGACGAAGAAGAGGATTACTATTAGGTTTTACTTTGTTTACGGTTGATCTGATTGCCATTGAAATCAAATAAACAGTAATCGACTTCCATTGAGTTTTCCCCTGAAAAGTGAAGTGCGTTTCTACGTGCTTTTTCAATGAGCATTTCAGTAAAATTAACCTGTAGATTCTTCGGGATTATTTCAAATACCTGCCTTGCTGTGTTGGCTGTTCGTATTGCATTTACCAGAGTTTCATTCATTTCCAATTTAAAACACCACTTGGCAAGAAGGGGAAAGTCTATAGCCCATTCTTTAGCGTGTGTATAAGGAAAACCCTGCGCGTGTTTAACAAGTTTGCCAATGAAAATGGCCCAGCAAACTCTGTCCATTTTCTTGGCTTTGGCCTGTTGCATGGAAAATTTGAAAAAATCAGCGGCCTGAATCATCTGGGTCTGATTAGTTTCCGGGAAGTGCTTCAGGTAGAATTGTTCGCTTCGCCGTCCGGTGGTAAAAACTGCTTTTTTTAACCCGCTTGCCCTGGCTACGCTAAGAGCCTGAGCAATGGATGCCTTCCATGAAGCGTGGCTGAAAGGTCGCACAATTCCTTGAGTTCCTAGAATGGATATCCCGCCCAGAATTCCTAATCTGGAGTTCATGGTTTTTTCCGCAATTTCAACTCCCCGCGGAACCTCTATGCAAACCTTAACTGTGCCGCAGAAGTCAGGAGCAGAATGAGAAAGTTCCTGCAGAACCCCGGCAATAATCTGCTTACGGGGGGCCGGGTTGATTGCTGGCTCTCCTTCTTTAACAGGCAGACCGGGCAGGGTGACCTTTCCAACCCCATATCCGCCTGAGATCTCGACCAGCAGCTCATTGCCGGATTGAAGCTCCACTACAGAGTGTATTTCCTGGCCATGGGTTGCGTCCGGGTCATCGCCGCCGTCTTTGATGACTATCCCGCGGGCTTGAGATCCTTCTTTATCAACCCGCTCAACCGGGATGTTGAGTGTTCCCTTGACAGGTAGGGGGATATCAATTTCCCGAGGGCATGCTCCGCCAAGCAGGACTCGCAATCCGGACATCGTTGCAGCAGTGGCTGCAGATCCGGTTGTAAATCCTTCACGCAGTTCGGTGGAATCCTCATTCATCTTCCAGCAGCCTCCCGCGGGTAAGAATCCCTTTGCCGAATTTATTGCGCACCTGATCTACAGCCTTGTCGAGACGGTCCAGTTTCTCATTGTCTACCTGCTCCTGAACTTCATCGTCGAGTAGGGACAGCTGGCGGGTGCGCTCTTCAAAATTTGAAATACCGATTCCAATTAATCTTACCGGGCCTATTACGCCTTCGCTGTCCAGAAGTTCGCACCCTGTTTTATAGATAGTTCCGGCATGGGATGTTCGTGTTTCAAGGGTACGGCTGCGGGTTATCTGCCGAAAATCCGGGAACTTGATCTTAAGTGTTATGGTGCGGCCCTTGATTCCATGACGCCTGATATCAGCTGCAATACGTTCTGATTGTTTGAGCAGAAGAGTTTTCAGGATATTTTTATCTGAAATATCTTCGCCAAAAGTGTTTTCTGCACTTGAAGATTTAATGGGGCTGGAAACCGTTACAGGTGTGGGGTCTATTCCTGCACCTTTTTCAAAAAGTACAAGCCCCCGCTCGCCAAACCTTTCTTTCCAGAAATCAGCCGGGTAGCGCCTAAGGTCTGCTGCGTAACGTACTCCGAACATGCGCAGCTTGGGCAGTGCTTTCTTGCCCACACCGGGTATTTTCTCCACCGGAAGCTGCTTAAGAAATTCCTGCACCTGCTCTTCCTCGATGATAGAAATGCCATCGGGCTTGTTGAGGTCCGAAGCTATTTTGGCCAGAAATTTAACCGGAGCTATGCCAACCGAAGCGGTCAGTCCGGTGGCTTGCAAGATATCCTTTTTTATGGAGCGGGCAACTTGGAGGGGAGTGCCGAATAGTTTTTCTGTTCCGGTTATATCAAGGTAGGCTTCATCTATAGATGCTTTTTCCACAACTGGAGAGTAATTACCCAGTACATCCATCACTTTTTGTGAAATTTCCTTGTAGCGGGCACGGTTACCGGGAACAACCTGCAGCTGAGGACAGCGTTTTAAAGCCTGATGTACAGGCATTGCCGAATGAACTCCGAATTTGCGGGCCTCATAGGAAGCAGCACTAAGTACGGAACGTTTGTGAAGAGAACCCACTCCCACAGGCTTTCCTCGCAGTTCCGGGTTATCCAGCTGTTCAACCGATGCGAAGAATGCATCCATATCTATATGCATTATGTATTTTTGCATTTCAGTCGTATCAAGGAGTTAAAATATGGTAAGTCAGCAGCAAAGCTTTGAAAGAATCATGAAGTGTGTGAAGCTTTTATTTACAGAGGGCTATGTGTCGCTGTTCTCGGTTTCGTATTCAAGGCATGCGTCAACAAAATTACTTGCGACCTCCGGATTGCTGGCAAAGTGCAGGTGTATATAGCTGCCAAGGGTATTCCTGTTTGCCGTGAAGCCTTCCGTGGCGGGAATATCTTTTTTACAAGTAACCCGGTAGCTTTTCTGCGGGCTTTCGGGAAGCCCCTCAAGTGCAGAGTAGTGGAATTCATGACCGCGGACAAGGGTTCCCGCCGGCCCGAGGATACTGTCCCTGGACAGCTGTACTTCCCGGTAGCCGAGAGCCTGAAACCTTCCCTGCATTGAACAGCGGAAAGGGAAAATGCCGCACATGGGAAAAACCCTGTCATCTTTGCTGATGGAGTCCATAAGATACATGAAACCTCCGCATTCAGCATAAACCGGGCGTCCTGAAGTTGAAAAATCGGCAATGGCGCGGCGGAGCTTGGTGTTCTGGGCAAGGTCGAAGGCTGAAAGCTCAGGGTATCCCCCCCCGAGATAGAGCCCGGAGATATCTTCGGGAAGTTCTTTGTCTTCAATGGGAGAGAAAGGAATAAGTTCAGCTCCGGCTTCACGCAGCAGGCGCAGGTTTTCCTCGTAATAGAAGTTGAAGGCTTTGTCGCAGGCAAAACCGATGCGGGTACGCGGAATCATGGGGACGGGATCAAAACGTGGCGGTATGGGAATCTCCGGAAGGATTTCCATCAGTTGTTCAAGATCAAGATTTTCCTCTACCCAGTCGGCAAGAGAATTGTACCTGAACTCGAGATCTTCCAGATCCTCAGGGGTGACCAATCCCAAATGGCGCGAGGGAGTACCTATTTCTCCCCTGCGAGGCAGACATCCAAGGAGTGGAATATCGGTAAGGGATATGGCGTCACGGAGGGTCTGCTCATGGTTCTTGCTGCCGACACGGTTGAAGATTACACCGGCAATGGCTGTGTCAGGATCAAAATGACAGAATCCCTGAACCAGTGCTGCTGCAGAACGGGCCATGGATCTGGCATCTACAACCAGTATGACCGGCAGGTTCAGTTGTTTTGAAAGATGAGCTGTAGAACCGGTTTCCTCTAAGGCGGAATAGCCGTCAAAGAGCCCCATTACGCCTTCAACTATACCGGCGTCGGCATCCTGAGTGTATCGAAAGAAAATATCGCGCAGGGTTTTTCCTGACAGCATCCAGCCGTCAAGGTTATGGCAGGTCCTTCCCGCAGCCCTTGAATGGTGGCCCGGATCGATAAAATCCGGCCCGGCCTTAAAGGGCTGTACCTGAAGGCCTTTTCTGGCCAGTGCAGCCATAAGGCCAAGGGTTACAGAGGTTTTTCCGCACCCGCTGTGGGTCCCTGCAATGATAAATCCTTTGATAGAGTTCATTGCAACCCTATAGTATTTTTTGGCGAATCAGCCCAGCTTATTTTTATCCAGGTATGCGACGAACTTCTTGGCTTCCACAAAATCGGGATTGATTTCAAGGCAGGTATTGAGTTCATCGCGGACTTTTTGGTACTGCTTGTCCTCAAAGTAGGCGCGGGCCATATTGTAGCGCAGGTGTTCGTCTTTCGGGCTTAAGGCGACTGCTTTAGAATAGTATTCTATGGCTTGCGGAATCATTTTAGTTTTCCGCAGGTTGATTCCGAATTCATTGAACATGTGCTTGTGCTCTCCTGCAAATGGGGCGTCCATGGCAATGAGGCGAGCAAAAATATCGTTGGCGCGGTCTTTTTCTCCGCGTTCCATAAGACAGAGCCCTATACCGAAGTTTCCGCGAACATTGTATTCGTCAACTTTGAGGGCGTTGCCGTATTCCATTTCTGCGCTGAAGGAATTGCCCTGCTTACGATAACGGTCCGCACGTGCAAGTGTTTTCTGAAGTTCCTTCATGTTGGGCAGAACCTGTTTGTGGTACATTTCCGGTTCCGGATTGTACTCTTCAAGCAGTTCATCGCGGGCAACTTCTGTGGCATCGCCGGTAGGTACGAAATTATTGTTAAGCGGGCGGACCTGAAAAAGATCGTCTTCAACTTGTTCAACAAAGTAATATCCGATCTGCGCTACCCGGCGGGTAGTGGTTCCGGTTCCGACCTTGGCTATTCTCTGGCGGGAGAACACTCCGCTCAAGTCTTTAATTTTTCCTGATTCACTCATCTGTATACTCCGCAGCAGTAGGAAAGTGTCTAAACTCTAACTTGATTTAAAGTGGTTGAGAAGGGTGATTTTTAATTTAGATTATTTTCGCCCGGCTTTACCCGCAACCCACTTGATCTGGCGACATATTCCCATCAATAAATTGAATTCATTACGTTTTATGTCGATTCTGGACATGAAGCGTCGTACCGGCATCATCCAGTAATCAGGGTTGTCTGCTTTCAAAAAGTCAATTGCCAGAAGTGTTTCCTGCAAATTTGAAGCAAGAATTTCCTGTTCCTCAAAAGAGGTTGAACGCTCTTCGGGAGGACCTGCCGGGGTGTATGGCTTGTCCAGTGCATTTTTAAAACATTCGTACAGGATGATCAGTACTGCCTGACCAAGATTAAGCGAACTGTTATCCCTGCTGGTTGGGATATTGATGAGTCTGGAGCAGAGCTGTGTCTCATCATTAGTGAGCCCACGGTCTTCGGGACCGAAAACAACGGAGACTTTCTCTCCGGCTCTGAGCTGTTCGACAATCAGCGGGGCTGCCGATGAAGGAGTCATTACACCTTTGCGCCATCCCCCGGTTCTGGCTGTGGTTCCGTAGACACGGGTTTGTCCTTTCAAAGCTTCCGCCAGGTCGTCGGAGACTTTAGCCCGCTCTACAATATCCCGCCCTTTGGCTGTTGCCAGGGGGAATGCCTTTTCCATATCCCATGAAGCAGGGCGAACCAGAGTCAGGTTGCTACAACCCATGTTGGTCATGGCTCGTGCTGAGGATCCTACATTTTCAGGAAATTTGGTGCCGAATAAAACAATATTGAGATTACTAAGCATCTCTGCTCCGAAATTTGATTAAGTTATCATCTACTGTCGTGCTGACTGAAAAGGGTCATAGAAAGAACCCAGCAGGTTGTCCAGTGTCATTTAGCATTGTTTTTTGCAAGTATAATTACCGGAGCACTGTTTATGCAGGATTGATCGCTGAAATTTTTCAGTTTTGTGCTTAGCTGCGGTTTTGCAAATGATGACCGGGAGTAGTATGATCTGCGCATGAAGAAAGTAGAAATACCGGAAAAGCTACTTGAGATAGCAGCTGCGTCAGGGCTCTCGGAAGAACAGCTATTGGATTTACTGACAGGGAGAAGTGATATCCCGCAGGACCTGATGGCTTTGTTTGAAAAAATAACGGAAAAGACTACAGATGTGTGCGCTGAGGAGTAATTTGGGGTCAGGGTCTCCCGGCCCCGGGGGATGATGCGGGGTTCGGAGCCGGGAGGGTGAAGCAGGAGAGAAGCCTGTCCGGGGGAGAGTGTTTTCCGGACAGATTATTTGACTGCGGAGGAGGGGATGACCGCTCCGTCAGAATCAACTTCACCTAAGAGTTCAAAATCGGGAAAGAGGCTGGGGTCGAAAGTGTAGGAATAATAGTCCTTGAACTTTATGAGGTATGTTTTCCAGCCGTACTGTCGCCTCATGCGTGCCGCTTCTCGTATTACGTCCGCCATATCAGCTCCATCATGTTAAATTTGTTATTAGTTTATTGTCTAAGTTCGCCTGGGATTAAATTCGCCCTTCAAGAACCGTTTTTTTTATTTGCATTGTCCTCGGGAGTGGGGAGAGGTGGGGTCTGCCCTTGTTCAGGGCTTCTGGAGCTGTCGGTGCCGAATCCCTTCATTGCTTTCTCCAGAAATGCTTTTTTGTTGAGCGAAGATATGCTTGCTGTCTGGGTCATGGCTTAAGCCTCCTGTGTTGCTGTTTTTGCCTGAAAAGATATTTAGTGAATTTGAGAATCGATTTCAACTAAAAAATGGATTAATTGCAAAAAAAGATGGCAGAAAAATAATTTCTGCCATCTTTTCTTTGGTATTATCTTTTAATTATAGATAATTATGTGTTTTTCAGGTCGTCGATCAGGTTTTGCAAATCTCCAGCTAGACGGGCAAGGTCTGATACCGCGATCATGGACTGGTTCATTGCTTCAGCTGTTTCGGCTGCAATGCGGTTGACTTCATCCGTTCCTCGGTTGATCTGTTCACTGGCTGCTGATTGTTCTTCGCTGGCCGTCGCAATTGCCCGGACCTGATCGGCTGTCTCATCTACAATCCCCACGATTGTTTCAAGGCTTTCCCCTGCTTGGCTGGCGTATTCAGTACTTTTGGATACCATCCCTGCAGCATTGTCCATTTCGTCAATATTTTTGCGTGTCTCGGATTGAATTGCATGAACAGCCTGTGCAACCTCCTGAGTCGCCTGCATTGTTTTTTCTGCCAGTTTGCGTACTTCATCAGCAACAACTGCAAAGCCCCGGCCTGCTTCTCCTGCTCTGGCTGCTTCAATAGCGGCGTTAAGCGCTAAAAGGTTGGTCTGGTCAGCAATATCGGTAATCACGGTAATAACCTGCGAAATGCCTTCCGCCTGTGTGCCTAGTTCGTTAAGTCCGCGTACCATTTTTTCTGAAGCTTCGTTTACGGAGTTGATTGAAGAGACCACATTGGCAACAATCCTGCCACCATTTTCAGCGTTACTCTTGGCATCAAGAGCACTTTCAGCTGCCTGTGAGGCGTTTTGAGCAACCTCAAGGACAGATGCATTCATCTCTTCCATAGCTGTTGCTGTTTCAGAGGTCCGCTCCCTTTGAATATCAGAGCCCCGCGCTGATTCCTGAATCTGGAGTGACAGCTCTTCCGAAGCCGAGGTTACCTGCTCCACAATTCCTTCCAACTGCCTTGCTGCCTGCAGCATGCCTTCAGATTTCGCTCTTTCTGCTGCCTCCTTGGCTTGCCTTGCTTCTTCAAGAGCCTTTTGAGCTGCTTCTGTCTGCTGCTCTGCTTCTTTGGATTTCTCTTCAGCTGTTGAAATAAACTTGACCAGATTCTCAACCATGGTGTTCAAAGCATCGTTCAAGGTCTTCAGCTCGCCACCGAAATCACTGGAGTCAGCCTTTTTATCAAAGTCACCGGCGGCAATACTCTGGGCGCTTTTGACCATGGCACTGATGGGTTTTGCAATTCCGCGTGCAACAAGCAGGGAAATTCCGATAACAAGAGCAATGGCCAGTGCTGAAAGAATCAGGTTTAACTTCAGGAAGTTGTTTGCTTCGGCAAAGATCTTATCAGTGGGAAGGGCCAGGCCCATGGCCCAGGGAGTAGGGGTTCCCGAGATCATAATGGGTTCAAAGGTGAACAGGTATTCCTTGCCATCAAGAGGGGAGATAATGACCTTCTGGAAAGTTTCACCATTTTCGACTGCTGCAGAAATAGCCCTTCGATCTTCTTCGGGGAATGCCTCGGTTATATTTTTGCCAACCAGCTCTTTGTCCGGATGCGCGACACAATAACCTTTATGTGAGGCAATGAAAGCATATCCGGTCCCATAGGGATGAATCTTTGCGACCATTTTTTCAAACGACCCAAGAACAAAGTCGATACCGACGACGCCTATGAACTTATTGTTTTTGAGGATGGGGACACTTACTGTAGCCATGACTTCAGGAACAACATCAGTCGTATATGGCTCGGTCAGGACCGCTTTCTTGGTGTCTCTGGGAATCATGTACCAGGCTCTGGTGTTGTTCGGGTCGTTTTTATGCATTTCAGCAAGTTTCCACTGTCCGTCCTGAAACCAGCCGTACTGACCGTACTCACCGTTAGGGCCGTATTTGGGGTTGCCTGCATATTCAGAGTCTCGTCCATCAAGGGCATTGGGCTCAAGAACAATCTGGGTGCCGAAGAAAATAGAGTCTGACGTGGTGAGATCCTTGATAAAGTTGTTTACCATTTCCCGATCAAGGTTTTGACCGAAGCCGCTCATACTGACCATAGCGGCTGCTCCGGCCCAGGAGGCATCCAGTGCTTTTTCAATTGTCCCTTTTACTTCATTCCCGTACTTTCCAGCCATTTCACCAGCGAGATGAGAGGCCTGTCTTTGTGCTGCTTCTCTGGTTTTGGTAACCGAAATCGTTGTGAAAGCAACGAAGATCAGGATCATCATGATGCTGATGCTTAGTGCAATTTTGGTCCCTATTCTCAAATTTTTGAACATGACACCCCTCCGTTAGGCTTTTTGGGAAAGTACCTCAGCAACAAATTGGTTGTGCCTCAATTGATGTTTACCGCTTGAACTGCCTTGCAACACAAAGTGTTATGATAGTAGATGATGGTTAAACGATAATATATATTTAGGTAGATGCCTATCTTAAATTTAGATCCAGATAGTACATGTTTTCTGCATTGTAACAAATGAAGCTTCTTTAGGGGATATTTAAGTTGGAGTTTTATTTCTGAGGTTTAGTTAAATAAGGAATAAGTGTAATGTTGTCTGTGTTACATAAAAAAATCCTTCAGTGTTATGTTATCACTGAAGGATTTTTTTTGTTAAACCTTATATTCAGGTGGGTTATTTCGTCGGAACACTTCTGGGAAAATGTTTAGAATGTCAGCTCAATTCCGATAGGACAATGGTCAGAGCCCATAATATCTGCCTCAATCCAGGCATTCTTTACATTATCTCTGAGTTCTTCTGATACAAAGAAATAATCGATGCGCCAGCCCGCATTATTCTTGCGGGCATTAAAACGGTAACTCCACCAGGAGTACTTTCCGGGGTCTTCGTCGAACATTCTGAAGGTGTCAATATATCCGTGCTCTATGAATTTATCTAGCCAGGCTCGTTCAACAGGCAGGAAGCCGGAACGTTCAGAGTTTGCTTTCGGATTTTTAAGGTCAATTTCCTTGTGGGCTGTGTTGAAGTCGCCTCCTACTACAATAGGCTTCTTTTTACGAAGTTCCTGGGCGTACTCAAGAAAACTGTCGTAAAAGCCCATTTTGAAATCGAGCCTTTCATCACTCATCTGTCCGTTGGGGTAGTATATATTGAACAGATAGAATTGCTCATACTCCATTAGGACAACCCTTCCTTCGCCCTGGTAGGTCTCGTCGGGAAGGCCAAATGAATGGGAAAGGATTGGCTGGCGATAAAAGCATGCAGTACCGGAGTATCCTTTTTTTACCTTGGACCAGTTCCAAAGAGATTCATATCCCTCGTAATCACGGTCTTTGTCAGGAATCTGGTCCGGGTGCGCTTTAGTTTCCTGAACCATGATTACATCCGCATCACTTTGTTCAAACCATTCGCCGAAGTTTTTTTTGATTACAGCGCGGTAGCCGTTTACATTCCAGGAGTAGATTTTCATAGCGGTTCTCCTTCTTAAGTGCATTCAAAGCAGGCCTGTCCGTGGCCTATGTCGATTCTGGAAGCAACTGTCCATCCTGATTGATGGATGAGGCTTTCAAGTTCATTGATTTTATAGTCATTGAAGAATCCGGCAGCACGACGTTTAATTTTATCGTTCCCCGGAAGCATCAGGTGATAGGTGAAAATGAGTTTTCTGGCATTCTGTCTGGCCCAGTGCATGAACAATTCCGGTTCATGAAGGAACTCGAAAAGAAACAGCGCGCAGATGACATCATAGCTGATTTCAGGGTATTGTCCCTGATTTAAGTCCGCCACAATACAATTGCGGTTACGGGCTACAATATCAAGAGGTGTATAGGAACAATTTTCAGGAATATAGTCACGCAAAAGCATCAATCCGGCCCCCGCGTCGAGCACACTGGAATTGTTCTTAATAAAATGGCCGGCCATCCCCGCTCTCAAGTCAGCATCGGTAAAAAGTGAATTCCAGCGAGACCAGCGCCCGCAATCAGTTGTTTTGCGTTCAATCAAGAGGTTGGTGTATCCGGTGATGAATTCAGCGGAAACCTGAGGACGCATAGAATTGGGCAAAACAGTATGGGCTGTCCACGGCTGCTCATAAACAGGTAGCTTCTGGATAGAGTTATCGATGCTGATTATGTTGCACTGTTCGTGGCTTGGAACATAAGGAACTAAAGGTCCACCCATGTCCTCGTGAGGGAACCGGTATGAGTTGTAACCAAGGTCCCTTAGCAGGCCCAGGGCGGTACCCAGTTCCTTTGCGCCTGCTTCAGTTCCGTGATAAATACCTTTTTCCCATATTATTGCTGCAATACGCCCGCTTTTGAGAATATTCAGGGCCCCTTTAAAAACTGACAGCTCATGTCCTTCGGTATCAATCTTGAGTAAAATTCTTTGATCCTGATCTGCATATCCGGTTCTCTCCAAAATCCGATCAAGCTTTTCCAACTGGACATTGATAGTCTCATTGCTCGATACCGCCGTGTGCCGGATAAGGCTGTGTCCCATAGATGAATTAAGATTGAGCAGACTGAATCCGCTGTGGTCGGAAGCAGCGCATTCTGCAATTGTTAACTGTTTATTACATTCGTTGAACTCCGCCCACAGTTTCAGGCGTTTAGTGTTGGCAGGGTGAGGTTCGATTGCAAGAACCTGCACCTTGCCGGGATATTTCATGGCGGCTGTAAGTGAATACAGGCCAAAGTGGGCTCCGACATCAATGAACAGGTCATCTGGCTTCAGGTGGGCGTGGATAAAAGCTCTGGATGCGTATTCAAAACCTCCGGTCCTTGTTTCACGGAAATAGATGGAACCTGCCCCCGGATCACGCAGTTCTGTGCGTGATAAAAGCATTTCAAATTCTGGGCGTTCCGAATCATCCGTAAAGACGCTGGGAACTATCAACCATTCGTCGTTGTCTTTTATTTGTTCCAAGATTTTTTTTTTGGTCACTGTCAGGCCGTCTGTTTGAAAAATTAGTAATATTACACCTTGAATTGATACATTAAAGCAGGACGGATTAACACAAAAAAAGCCCGCGCAGAGGCGGGCTTTAAAGAAAAATGTACGGGTTACCCCGCCATGACATGAAACTAGTCTTCTGTGCTGCTTGCCTTAATGAAAGCGATAGCAGCCATAGTCATTGCCAGACCGAGAAAAAACCAGAAAAAGCTCATATCCTTACTCCTCCATTTTGTGCTTATTGAACTGGATTTCCTTCCATAACAGAAAACAACTCAGTTGAACAGCAGATTAGGGAGTTAATACCCGGATTTATGATTTAGTCTCCGGGAGTAGATTACACTGCGATATTTAAAACCGAGCCGGGGGCAGGGGGGGCAATTGCGGAAGTTGACTGCAGGTTGTCCATTATTTCACCTGCGGCCATGGGAGCTGTGAGATCGGTAATGCCCGGATTGGTTTTCTCTGCTTCAGCAAGACCCTTATCAAGCCCCTTCTTGATTGAGGAAAGTGAATTACCTTCGTCTTCAAGAACTTCTTCAATGAGGCTTTTAATGTTCTTAGCGGTATCTTCGCCAAATTGCTGGCTTACCTGAGCGAAAGTATTTTGAAGGGTAAGTTTGGTGGCGGTGCCGGGCTCTGCTGCAAAGAAGTGCTCTTGCAGGCCGTTTTCAAAGTAGTCGTTTATGGCGTTATTCAGGTCGGAGTTGAAGTTTGCCATCACTTCATCACCTGCTGCAAAACCGAAGTTGCGATCAATGAACTGCACAGATTTCAGGAGTCCGTTGCTGAGAGATTCTTCGGTTATGCTGTCACCGGACCCAGAAACCACAATCCCCTTGAAAGCTGTTGCCGCGTCATGCCCGAATTTGTTTTCGATGAAGTCAGCAGCTCTGGAGAGTGCCCCGGCCAGCTCAGAGGGGTCCTTGACGGTGCTTGCGCCATCATCGGCCCCCTTCTGAGTTTTGCCAGACGAGTCCGGTCCAACGGTCTTTTGAGCGATCAGGTCAGCAAACTGGTCAGCAGTATTTGCGGGCGGAGCCGATACGTTCAGGCGCGTCGCTCTAACGCCGGAAGTCCGGCTCCCGCCCAAAAGCGGAGAACCGTTGTCCAGTAAGTTCGGAGCTCCGTAATTACTATTTAGTGCTGATGCGTTTATTATCATGACCGTTTTACCTTCTGGGTAATTTATCGGAGCATTGTTAAGAAATGTTTAGGGGAATAGATGAAAGAGTTCAAAAAATGTTCGGTTGACGGGAAATAACGCTGCCCGTATCTTTGCGCACATGGATATAACTAAATTTAAAGAATTCATTTCAGCCCAGAAGATTTTGCTGGGAGTGGTTGCCGGGCTCCTTTTGGTAAGTGTTGCTGGATATGTTGTTTTCAGTGTGCAAAGAACTGTTGCTGCTGAAGAGGCACGAGTTGCCGAGCAGAAGCGTATCGAGCAGGAGCATGTGCTTAAGGACAAGCAGGATTCTCAGAGGGTGCAGGTTATAGAAACAATGAAAAGACTCATTGAGACCGGTCATGCCGAAACAGCACTTGCTGTTGCTGATAAGAATCGGGATTTGATGAACGACGAATTGAAGGCCATGATTCATCTGGCTACTGAAAAAGACCTGCTGAACCGGATCGAACGAACTTCCAAGTGGAATTATTCTGAACTTGCAAAATATTACGCAGAATTAGCAGCCCTTGAGCCTGATAACAGCAAGTATAATAAGGAACTTAAAGGGTATGATAAAAAATTGCGTCGCCGACTTGAACGAAAGCTTTATGCTCAGGCGCAAACATTGCCCGTACAGGATTTCAAGGCAAACATGGATATTTATGAAGAGCTTATGCAACTCAATCCGGGAGAAAAGCTCTATAAAAGTAAATACGAGCGCTATAAACAGAAGTATGATGCCTTTATGAAGGATCTAGAAAAGTTCGGGCCCAGACCGGAACTTTCAGAAAGTGGTAAGGCGTATATGGAAGTTGAGAAATATCTCCTGGAAAATTCAATGTACCCTGAAACATTGCAGATGGAGAGTGCTACAGACTGTTATTATACCGACTACGGCTGGCTGGTCGGCTGCACTTATAGTGAAAAGGATGAAGTCGGTAGCCGGTTCAGTGAATTCATGTGGTTTACCATATCAAATTCAACAGTCGTTAAGGTTGAGTCCGGTAGCGCTTATACCATAAACTGAAATATAACATCCCGAATTCTTGCATATTTAATAGCATAATATGTAAAAACTCCGCTCGGTGAACCGGGCGGAGTTTTTTATTGCCGTTATTTGCAGCAAAAATTTTAAGTCGGTGTTTAGTCTTCCGCATCCTTGAGCCATCCTTCAAGGGCATCAATGATTTTACGGGCCTGATCAGGACTGGAGATATTGAATTTTGACTGAGGGCGGTATTCGCCTTTCATTTTACGGTAACGACGGATTGTATACATGTCTTTGCCGAAGTCGTTTGTTTTACGGTCAATCTGTTTGTAACGGAACATAATTGTGGTCCAAGCCCCTTTGGTCAGCACAACTTTGTCCAGCTCTTTAACGACAACTTCGCCGTTTTCTTCGTAATGTATAGTTAAATCTTCAACTGTAGAACTCATATCGTCTCCTTGACGGGTTGTTTTAACAATACCCGGAAACTGCCGTAAATGTCCGGTCTTGTCAAAGGTGAAAGGTAATCAGTCTTAATGTCGTTTTTTGATGTTTCCAATTAGAAGACGCTCTGTTCTGTTTGTTTTGGCATAAAGAAAGTGTGATGTTGTTTGAACTATTATAATTTAAAGCCGAAAACAAGGTAAAGGAGAAATGGTGATGATAGGTTTGGTCCGTTTATTCTCAATGACTATATTATTGTTATGTTGTGCGGTAATGTCTTTTCGCAAGGAACATTTGTCCCGCAGGGTGGTGTAATTGTTCCATGTGTTATTTTATCGAAGGTTGATTCATATCTTATACATTCAACAATAATTAGAACAAATATTACTAATGATGTCGTTCGTTGTTATGTTGCTTTTTTATGATCATGATGGGAATGCTATGACCTCTTCGGCAAAAGTATATACCGGATCAGCTTCATCAGCGAACGCACTGCTTGCAACCGGAACAGGGAAATAGGATCTTTTTGCCTCACAGCAAAATAGCCTTTCAGCTGGATAGTCTTTCTGGAAATAGCCGGAAATACAGTCACGCAGATATCAAATGGAATTCTCAGAATTCCAAACCCCATAAGGCGTTTGCTGGAGCTTTGTGGATAAGCGGAGCGGAAGCAAATGGACGCTTCTCGTCTTCAGCTTTTATCAACAACGGCCAGCCTTTTTAGTAGTTAGAATATAAAAACGGTCCGCATGGGCGGGTCGTTTAGTTTAGTTGTTAATCAAGAATCAAATACTCTCCAAAATCAGCATGAAGCATCTTTTCAAGTTCTTTCATATTTGTTTCAGCTACTTCTGCAAAAATAAAAGCGAATACGGGATACTCCCGGTAGTCAATCTGCCGTAATTCAAGAGTCTTGGAGAAGTTTGCTTTGAACCCGTCATAATCCACGGATTTGATGTTGGCACGATCCACAGAAGACGAAATGTCGCCGATTATCATGGCGTAAACTTTACCTTCGCAGCATTTTTCAATCTTATCCCACTCCGGTTTCATGCCGCCCATATAGTACTTGTAAGGATTTATTCCATAGGCATAGTGAGCAATATCGGTTACGCACCATCCGGCAAAGCGCATGGGGTTGACTTCGATGACACCAATGTTTCCATGGCTGTCTTTGCGAAGCTCAATGTGAACAGGGAAATTATGCAAATCAGCCCTGTTGCCTATTTCTGTAAGCAGTGCTTGGAAGTCTTCCCGGTTTTCTCTGATGATTTTGGTTGATGTGATGTAGCAGCGGTCACTAACATCCTCGCTTGAGGCAAAAAGGTGGCCCAATATGTTAAGTATAACCGGAGTGCCGTCACTTCCAAAATAGGCATCAACAGCGAATTCTTCTCCCTCGATGCATTCTTCGATTATGAATTTATCAAGCTCAAGCACTTTGGCTGGATACATGGATTTTATGTGATCCACTTCATTGTGGATTGTCGTCACTGTTGAAGTCCAGTCTTCACGTTTTTCAACCATGTGTACTCCGAGGCTGAAAAATCCTACACTGGGTTTGATTACACAAGGGATGGGAATATCTTTCGGGTCAATCCGGTCAAGTTCATCAAAGTTAACTGTGAGGTACTTGAAGTCCGGATAAAGATCTCGGACCAGATCCCGGAAAGCACTTTTATCTTTGAACAGACGGATTGTTCTGGATAGCTCTGCGGAATTAAGATTTGAGTCTATCCAGTCGATGGCATTTTCCGAGTTGGAGTAGAGGGGCTGATTCTGATTTTTTGCATAAGCATTGCGAAACTCTTCAGCCGAGACAAGCAGGGAAGAGGAGCCTTTCATTGAGGCGCAGGCAACTTCGTTAGCAAGAACCTTGTTGCTGATTTCCTGCAAAGTGTCTTTTAAAAAATCTGATACATAAGGCTTTTCAAGTATAAACATTCTTTTTCCTTGTGGGCGAATTGCAATCAAAGAAACTACTATAGCATTGGTTTATGCTACTATCGCTACACCAGGATGAAGTATGTGTACATATACAAATGAGATATAAAGGCGAGGTACAGTGGAAGAGAGATTAAAGGGCTGGTTGCTTCGTTTTTTGTGCTCCAAGGTGCTGGGGTATGGGCGGCTCACAGGGCAGGGAGCCATCTCCATTGAAGCATGTGGGGTTTAAGGTCCGTAAGCGTTAGCCCGCGGTGTTTTTATTTGAAGCAACCAGGCCTTTGGGAAATATATTCTGAGGGGGACCGTGCCCCCTCGGAAAGACAGTGCCGATCCGGCATATTAAGTTTGCAGCTCCACCTGCGCGCCTGTTTCCGGACGTTTACGGAAAAACGGAATCATCCTTTACCAATCCATGACCTCTGTTGTGCAAAGACAACCGTTTTTCCGTGGCCTGAATATTTTGTACATCCAGTCCCGGTTTGCAGAATCCGGGACCGGATGGATCTTTATGCTAAAGGGCAGCCTTGTAGATAGCTGCAACTGCTTCGTCAGTCATGCATCTGGGGTTAGTCAGACCACATGCATCTTTCTGAGCGTTGGCAGTCATAGTGGGAATATCGTCAGCGGAAACCTTCTTGCCGTATTTCTCGCCAAGAGCGATCAGACCGGCAGGGATACCTACGTCAGAGGAAAGCTTGCGGATAGCGTCAAGAGAAGCATCAGCAGCGTCGCGCAGAGGCATACCTTCGGTGTTAACGCCGAGCCATTCTGCCATGATGGCAAAACGTTCAACATTAGCGATCAGGTTGTGCTGCTCAACATGGGGAAGCAGAATTGCGTTACACTCACCGTGAGGCAGGTCATAGAAACCACCAAGCTGGTGAGCCATGGCGTGTACGTGACCGAGAGAAGCGTTGTTAAATGCCATACCGCCGAGGTACTGTGCGTAGCACATGCCTTCGCGGGCTTCGATGTCCTGACCATTAGCAACTGCGCGGCGCAGGTACTTGTTGATGAGTCTGATAGACTTTTCAGCACAGGCATCAGTAATGGGGGTTGCGATGGTGGAAACCCATGCTTCAACGGAGTGAGTCAGTGCATCCATACCGGTAGCAGCGGTAAGTGCAGGAGGCATACCCATCATCAGCAGGGGGTCATCAAGAGCGATACCGGGGGTTACACGCCAATCAACGATTGCCATCTTAACTTTGCGGGAAGTGTCGGTGATGATGCAGAAACGGGTCATTTCAGACGCGGTACCTGCAGTGGTGTTAACCGCAACGTAAGGAGGCATGGGGTTGGTGGATTTGTCCACGCCTTCGTAATCGTGAATGGTACCACCGTTAGCAACAACAAGACCTACGCCCTTACCGCAGTCATGGGAGCTACCGCCGCCCAGAGTAATCAGGGAGTCACAACCGTTGTCCTGGTAGGCTTTAACGCCGTCAGCAACGTTCTTGTCAGTGGGGTTGGGAATAGTATCGTCGTAAACAACGCAGTCCATTCCGTCAGCTTTCAGGATATCAACGATCTGCTGGGTGATGCCTGCGCCGGTGATACCTTTGTCGGTAACCAGCAGGGGCTTTTTACCGCCGAGAGCTTTGATGCGAGCGGGGATTTCTTTGTGTGCGCCGATACCGATGAGGGTTACGCTGGGAATAAAGAAACCGTTTACTTGTTCACGTACTGCCATTTGAGACCATCCTTTAGCTTAGTAGGTTTAGAGAAGGTTGGGCCTTGTCTTGTACTTATTAACACTCCCTTTAAGGCAAGACATGTGCCAAAGTTGTAAGTTCAACTATTTCGGCGTCTTGCTTTACTGGGTTGCGTCCGGTTGTGAATCATTATCGAAAGCTCTTTGTTATTTTACAGTAGTAAATTATATGTGAAAATTTTAACAATATTGGTAAAGTTGTTGTGTCACAAGGTGTAACAGGTGTGTGTGTCGTTTTGCTCCAGCAATAGTGTGTAGTGTGTCATAAGGGTCTTGTGCTTTGTTTAGCATATTTTGAGAGAGGTGTGTAAAGGTTTTTTTGCATTAATTAAATGAGTTTTTATATTGATCGTGTCATCAAGTATATTGTAAAATCGTTCACCTTATGCTTTTTTGTGTAGTTAATAAAGAGCAAAAGTTGTTTTTATTGAGAAAAGAAAAAAGAAAAGCCGTCCCGAAGTACGGAACGGCTTGCATTTAAAAAGTATTGAAGCTTTGTTATAGATTGTATTTGTCAATTTTGCGGTAAAGTGTCTTTCTGCCTATTCCGAGTGACTGAGCGGCCTTTTGCCGGTTTCCATTAAAGAAATCCAGCGCCTTGATAATGTGTTCTCGCTCCATTCGTTCCAGAGAAAGGATGCCTGCTTCTCCTTCTCTTTCCGGTTGGTCAGCGATCTCCTTCGGAAGGCAGGAGCAGGTGATGACATTGTTTTCTGCCAGAATCATGCTTCGTTCCAGAACGTTTCTCAGCTCACGTACGTTACCCGGCCAATGGTAGGATAGCATGCATTGCATGGCTCTTTCGCTTACCGTGTATTCTCCCTGCCCCATTTGCAGTCCCATCTTGTGAAGGAAGAATTCTATAAGCAGGGGAACGTCCTCGCGACGGTCTTTGAGTTCAGGCAGGGAAATATTAAATACGTTGATACGGTGAAATAGGGCTTCATGAAAGCGACCTTCCTCAACTTCTTTTGCAAGATTGCGGTTGGTGGCAAAAAGAAACCTGATATCTACAGTACGTTCGTCCTTCTCTCCAACCCGGCGGAAGGTGTGTGCTTCCAGAACGCGCAGCAATGAAGCCTGAACCTCAAATGGAAGTTCTCCAATTTCGTCAAGAAAAAGAGTCCCGGTGTGTGCAAAGGTCATCAGGCCGTCACAGTTTTCAGTGGCTCCGGTAAAAGAGCCTTTAGTGTGGCCGAAGAGTTCGCTGCGGGAAAGTTCCTTTTGCAGGGTTGCACAGTTCTTTACGATCATGGGCTTACCGGCCCTTTGACTGGCGCAATGGATGGCATGGGCCACAACATCTTTACCCGCGCCGGACTCACCAGTAATGAGCACCGGTACGTTTGTTGGGGCCACTTTATTTATGAGATGCCGAATCTGTTTGATCGGCGCAGAGCTTCCGATCAACTGTGAGCTTGCTGTTTCGCACTGCTGGGAGTGTTTGAAGCTGCGGTTTTCACGTGTCAGGCATACTCGCTGCCAGGCCCGATCAACTACAAGCTCCACCCGGTCAAGCCGAAAGGGCTTTGTTATGTAGTCGTAGGCACCGATACGGATGGCTTCAACCGCATTGTCAATATTACCATGTCCGGTAATAAGGATTACCTCTACATCCGGTTCCATGTCTTTGAACTCGGTCAGCAACTCAAGCCCGTCACCATCAGGTAACCGTATGTCGGAAACAATAACCTCGTATCTTTCCTTGCGAACCATTTCCCGTGCTGTTTTGGCACAGTTGGCGGTATGCACTATTCTTTCGGAGCTCGTGAGCTCTTTATCCAGCAGCTTAAGAATTGACTCCTCGTCATCCACTACCAGAACTTTGTATGTTTCAGGCATTTTTATTTCTCACTGGTGGGAAAGCGAACGGTAAAGCAGGAACCCTTGCCCACTTCACTGTCCACGATAATCTCCCCATGATGTTCTCTTACAATGTTATAGCAAGTGGAAAGGCCGATGCCGATTCCACGTCCCACCTGTTTGGTGGTGAAAAATGGTTCAAAAAGCATATCCCGGTTTTCTATGGGGATACCGCAGCCGGAATCACAGACTTTTATCCCTACATGATCATCTTCAATAAATGACTGCACAGTGATATCGCCTTTTTCTTCAACAGCATCCACTGCATTGGTCAGCAGGTTTAATACAACCTGCTTGAGTTGGGCTTCATTTCCGTAGATGTGATGGAGGGGAGAAGTGAGATCAAGGCGAAGGTTGATATTCTGATAGCGTCTGAACTGGTGGTCCAGAAGACGCAGGGTATCTTCTGTCACCTGATTTAGATCTACCGGAATAAATTCGGAAGCGACCGGGCGGCTGAATGAAAGCAGTGTTTTAACAATATCCTGACAACGCAGGCATTCTTTTAGAATAGTATTTGTATAGTCGTAGAGGTCCTCGGCAAGTTCATCCGGGATTGAATCTTCAAGCCGGGTCAGTCTGCGCTGAATACCTTCTGCAAATCCGGCAACAGCAGCCATGGGGTTGTTTATTTCATGGGCAACACCTGCAGCCAGAACACCTATTGTAGCCATTTTTTCAGCCTGGTAAAACTTGGCCTGGTATTCCTTTTCCATGGTCACATCGCGTTTGAAAATAAGAATATGGTTTTCTTTGACTCCCGGACTGCGCAGTGGAGAAGCCACCATGTCAAACTGCATATTTTTGCCGTCAATTCGGAAAATGGCTGTGTCTTTACATACTCTGTTGGTGGAAAGGGATTTGAAGGCAGGGCATTCAGGGCACGGCTTATCCGTATCTCTGAACAGTGCATAGCACTTTTTCCCAATGGGATTTACGCCCGGAAACATTTTTTCAAAAATACGGTTAACCGAAATTATTTCCAGATTTTCGGAAAGAACCATCATTACATCAGTGATTCCATCCAGAATAGCGGCGATCTCACAACGCTGATCTTCCGATTCGCGGTTGATTTCTTTCAGTTCCTTGATGTTTTTCTGTAGTTCCTGAAAGAAGTTGAGCTTGTGGTGCTCAATACCGATGAGATCATGGAGATTTGTTTTGTTACCCATCACCATACCTCGTCACATATTTTGTATAGATCCTGCCATGTGGATTCTCTTGGGTTTGTAACAGCACAGGCATCCTGTTCTGCAAGACGGCAGATTTCTTCCAGTTGGCTGTTGTCCGGGACAATCTGTCTGAGTTGCATGGGAATTCCTAATTCTTCAAACAGGGAATAAAGTGTTTCACTAAGCGGTCTTTTGCGGTCGCTAATCGGGGCGGGGCAGCTTTTGTAGATAACATGGGCGATGGTGGCCATTTTTCGCTCACAACTGGGTTGATTGAAGCGGATAACTGCCGGAAGCAGAATAGGAAGAGTCATGCCATGGGTTACATCGTAGCGTCCGCCTAGGGAGTGAGCCAGTGCGTGTCCCACACCGAGTCCTGCATTGCTGAAGGACATGCCTGCCGCAGTGCTGGCAATGGAAAGATTTTTGAGGGCTTCAGGATCTTTTGAGTTCGCGGCAGGCTTGATGTTTCCTGCAATGAGCTTGATGGCGGTCAGGGCCTGTGATTCTGTAAATGGAGATGCAAGCTGCGAAACGTATGATTCAATTGCATGAGCCAGGGCGTCAACGGCTGAGGCCAGAATCAGTTCGCGGGATTTGGTAACCAGCAGATCCGGGTCGATAATGGAGATGTTGGGAACCAGTGAACGGCTGATGATAGACATTTTTACCTGTCTTTTCTCATCTGTGATGATGGCATACTGGGATACGTCTGATCCGCTTCCGGCTGTTGTGGGGATGAAAATCATCGGCGGCAAAGGGTGGCTGATCCTGTTGGCACCTTCGTAGTCGTGGATATTTCCGCCGTTGCTTACGATAATGGCTATCCCTTTTGATGCGTCAATCGGGCTTCCTCCCCCAAGACCGATGATTATATCGGCGTTGTGCTCACGATATAATTTTGCTCCTTGCTGTATCTGGCGGTCCCGGGGGTTGGAGGTGAGTCCGTCAAAGTAGATACAGTCCAGTTTCGCACTTTCCAGAATTTCACGGACCAGATCAACCCATCCGGATTTTTCAAGTCCTTTGTCACTTACAAGTAAAACCTTTTTGGCTCCAAGACGCTGGGCACAGGAAGCCAGAAACTGGATACTGCCGTTTCCGAAAATGACTTCCGGTATAGCGAATTTGGTTATCTGCATGTGAATTCTCCGCTCATTTTATTATGTCTAATTTTCTATAATAATTGAACTAAGCTTATTGTCTGCCTCGAAACAATATAAGTCAAGGTCACTGGGATTATGGCTGTTGCTGCATCAAACTTTTTAAAACAGAGGAAAGTTCCGTTCCCGGAGGCAGGTTATATCCGTTAAGGGTATAGCTGTCTTTTTTCTTGGAAATTATGGTGCAATAGCAGTGAGATGGCTTGATGCAGAATATGTTTGCGAGAGGAAAACCAAGGACCATGTGCATAACGACCCTGATGACTCCTGCATGAGTTACCAGAAGAGCAGGGCTATCCTGATTGTCTAATCTGTTAAGGACTGAATCAACTCTCTTCTTAAGGTCAAGGAAGCTTTCTCCGCCTGGGGGGCGGAAACCGGCAATATCCTGACCTCGTTGTAAATATGCACTGGGAAATTTTTTTTTGATGTTTTCAAAGGATAAACCATCCCATTCACCGAGATTTATCTCAGCGAGCTCGGCGCAGGCAGTGGGAGATACACTGCAGTTTTCAGCAATTGCTTCAGCCGTGCGCATGGTTCTTGAGAGTGGGCTGCTGAGGAAGGTTTTGAACTCAAGATCACGCATCGCCTTCCCCAGTAAGTTCGCCTGTATTTCTCCTGTTCCGGAAAGCGGCAGCTCGGTCTGGCCGATGGCCCGGCCCCCGGCATTTTCAGCTTCAGCGTGACGAATCAGAACAATCATAATTTCCTTTATTAATGTGGTCGAGCAGGAAGAACGGCATCTTTACTCCTGCTTCTTCTTCATATCTCTTGAGAAGAGCCTCAGCACGAAGCAGACGCTCGGTAATGGCTTTTACTGCTTCTGGGTCATGCTGCCAGCGTTGAAGGGTTTTACCATAGCGCTCGCTCAGGGTAACCAGTCCGGTCCCTTGAAAGAGCTTGTCCGCCAGAAATACAATTTCCTGTTCCGTAAGCGGAGATTCCGGCTTGATGTCGGTATCTCTATGGGCTGCGACAATATCAGCGATACCTGAAAAACCATATCCGGCAAGGATCGCGGCACCGGCAGCTTCGTGGTTGCGTTTGAGTTTGGCAACATCGTGCATCAGAGCTGCGCTTTCAACTGTGCTCAGATCTAGGCATTTCTGATGCTCACGTGATTCATTGAGTTTTTTAGCCATCAGGCATGCAGCTCTGGCAACCATTTTACAGTGTTCTCGTGTCTGGGGAGGGGTTTCGGCCAGTTCCCAGAGCGCTTCGCATTCTTCCGGCAAAGGAATACGGCGCCTCGAAATGCGGCAGGCTTTTTCATAATCTTCAGGGGTATCCAGGTCTCGAAGAATTCCAAGGTCGGGCATGTGGCGGTCCCTGGACTGGGCTTCATACCTATCAAGAACAGCTCTCAACCCACCCTGTCCGTCGTGCTCAAGGATTTCAGGGATCAGGTCTGCACTGATAAGCGGAGGGTGTCCCCTCTCGCCCTTGAAGCATGGATACACAATTGCAGTTGGATTATCTGTGTAGTCGAAAGTAAGGGCACGGACTGTTGAGGGGCGAATCAGAGGAATATCCACGGGCAGTACAAAGAAAGCATCAGTATCATCTGGCAGTGCCTTAACTCCGGCTTTCACCGATGAGAACATGCCAAGCTCGTAATCCGGGTTATAGATATCATGCATGCCCAGTGTCCGGACTTCGGTACCTATCTTGTGGGCCATGTGCCCGGTGACCACGAATATGTCCGATGCCCCGCCGTCTTGCAGGGAACGTATACAGCGTGAAAGAATGGTTGATCCTTCAAGCGGGAGCATGGCCTTGAGCCTGCCCATGCGTGAAGAAAAACCAGCTGCAAGTATAAGTCCGTAGATTTTCATACTTATTTTCCGGCTCGTTTCTGTATTAATTCTGCCACGATTGATACAGCAATTTCTTCGGGCGTCTGTGCTCCGATGCTTATTCCGATAGGACAGTAGCATCGGTCAATGTCGCCCTGATTGAAACCTTCGTCCAGAAGCGCATCATAAATGGCATTGCGTTTCTTCTTGCTTCCTATCATCCCCACGTATCGGGCTGGAGTTTTAAGTGCCTCCCCCAGGACTGTCTTGTCATGCAGGTGTCCGCGAGTAACAATAATTATGTATGAGTTATCATTAACATCAAGGCCTGCAAAGCAGTTTTCAAAGTTATTCAGGACATGAATTTCGTCAGCTTCAGGGAAGCGCTCTTTGTTTGCAAAATCAGCCCTGTCATCGAGAACTATGGTACGGAAGTTAACGGATGAAGCAAGCTCAGCAGTCGGCCTTGATACATGTCCTGCGCCGAAAATAAATAATTCCGGCTGAGGGATGAATGCTTCTGCCACGAGTTGATATTCCCCGTACTTTTTCACAACGGGAACACCTGATTTAAGGGCTTCTTCGAGAAGGGCTGTAGCTTCGGCCTCTTCTGCAAACTGAAGGGCCGGCAGCTGACAACATGGTCGCACAGCTTCTCTTTCTCGTATCGCATTGTTGTCCATGACGGTGAAAAGTACGGCATGTTTTCCTTTACGCATGGAGCTATCAACAGCTTTAAAGGCTGAAGTTGTTTTATTGTCAGCCGGAAGATGTTCCAGCATTACCGAGACGTGACCTCCGCAGATCATGTCCGCATTTGCTGCAAGTTCATTTGAAAGATCAAATTCCTTGAAAAGAACGGTATTATTGTCTTCATCAAAGAGCTTGGCTGCTTCCTTTTGAACAAGGGCTTCCACCAGTCCCCCGCCAATGGTGCCGTCAATGGAACCGTCTCTGAAGATCACCATTTTGCTGCCGGATGATCGGGGGGTGGAGCCGGAGCTTTCTATAATGGAAGCCAGAATGAGGTCCGTACCGGATTCGAGGTTGCTGCAGATGTTTCTGATAAGTTGTTTCATGACTGGCTTTCCTTTGTTCAGCTGATTTTTATGGCTCGTTTGCCGAAGCCTGTATTTATATGTCCGTCACATTTAGCAAGCCTGGTTCTTACTTTCAAATTAAGATTTTCAACTGCTGTCTTAATTTTATGAAAGGACTTGATATTCTCCTGAATATGAGCATGTTTCCGTGCTCCGGGGAGCAGGTCAAGGTGTATATCAAGCTCCATCTTTTCAGGTCTGTATTCAGCCTGAAAGTCCAGAACTTCAGGGTGTGAAAGAACAATGCCGTTGAGCTCGCTCAGGCTGAGTCTGCCACTTACGGGAAGGGTGATGCCTTCACCCAGGCGGCCTTCAACCGGACCGAGCCTGCGCAGAGGCAGACCGCACGAACATTCATCCGCTCTTATGCACCCAAGGTCTCCGGTGCGGTAACGGATGAGGGGCATAGCCCGGCGTGAAAGAGTACTGATGACTATTTCGCCCCTGACTCCGGGAGGAAGCTGCTGCTTTGTTTCGGGGTCGATTATCTCTACAAAGAAGTCCGGCTCGCGAAGGTGCATTCCCGAGTCCTGAGAACAATCTACACCTCCGCCGAGGCATGTTTCAGTCATGCCCCAGTGGGTGAAAATCTCAGAATTGAATACACGGGAAATGGTCTGCAGGCTTTGTTCGGGCAGAACATCCCAGCAGAGCAGTATTGAGCGGACATGGCTTATGCAGATTTTTTTGCTTTCCATAAGCCGCGCCAGAGCATGAATCTGAATTGCCGGCCCCAGAATGCAACTGGCGTGTGAATCAAGCAGCAGGTTCAGAAGGGTTGTTACATTGGAGGGGTTGACCGGAAGAACGGTTTCTCCTCCGATGCGGGAAATGGATTCGGCAAAAAGAGAGCCTACACCGCCGGGGCGGGAGTCAGGCAGAATTGCCAGAATTGTTTCCTCTTTTTTCAGCATGGGAGACATTCCGTAATGAAAGAACTCAATGGTTCTTTCAAGATCTCCGGCAGTAAAGAACATTCTTTTAGGGGGGCCGCTGGAGCCCGAGCTTGCAAGAGTTACAGCTCTTGCAACTTCATCTTGAGATACGCAGAGAAAATTTTCCGGTCCGGAGCGAAGATCATCGGCAGTGGTAAACGGGATTCGGTTCAAGTCCGCAGGGGAGTGTACGGCCCCGGTCTGAACTCCGGCAAGCCGTTCGTGATAGAATGGAGATGAGTTAACTGCGTGAAACATTGTTTTTCGAAGCTGGGTGAACTGCCATTCCTGCAGTTCATCCAGCGATACAGGTTCCAGTGCGGGGTCGCGGCCCATGCGAATGTTGAGCCAGCTCCCCAGAGGCCGATCAGTCATCGATTGTCCTCCTGTAAAGAGTGGAGCCGTTCATGGCAGTCAGGTTGTAGGCACAGAAGGGAATCAGTTTTCCTTCAGGTGAAGCTACATGGATGCAGCAGCCTTTCAGCCTTTCAAGATCAAGAGTCCATGCATCCTGAAAGGCCATACCCGATACAGCCATAATATGGGTTTTAGCCCGGTTGATGAAACGATCCAGATCATCCACCGGTTCGTTGGTTTCACAGCCGCATTTCTTTTGCGGGGCAGCCCATTGGCGGCGTACAAATGCCTTGGACTTGTCTGCTCCTTCATTTGCAGGCTGCGGAGTGCAGCACTCCTTTTTAGCGGAAAGTTTTTTCAGGCTGCCGTCTTCATTGACAAGGTAATTGGCATGAAAGGAACAGAGTGAATGTTCACATCCCGGCGGCATGAAATCGGCCCTTCTGACCATTTCTCCGGATTGTTCTTCAAGAGCAGTCATAATTTCCGGTAAAGTGATTCGCATCTCATCGGTAGGTGCTTCAGGGTAACGTCCGAAATAACTTACCGGCTGGAAGTGGACTCCGCGGACTCCCGGTGCATAAGACACCGCAAGCTTGAGAATCTCTCCTATGTTGTCATCATTAACATCTGGAACAACAGTAGGCACCAGTACCACCCCTATTCCAGCAGCGGTCAGGTTTTCAATAGCGCGAATTTTATCTTCAAGCAACGTACGGCCGCGAATTGAGGTATAAATATCATTTCTGGTGCCATCAAATTGCAGAAATACAGAATCGACTCCTGCTTTGGCCCAGGCTGCAGCCAGCCCGTGTTCACGGGCAACACGCAGCCCATTGGTGTTTACCTGCACAAAAGGAAAACCATGCTGCTTGGCCATGGTGGCTATGCGCGGGAGATCATCACGCACAGCGGGTTCTCCCCCGGAGAGTTGCAGGTTGCAGGGTCCTGCTGCGGCTCGTACTCTTTTTAAGATTGTATCAATCTCTTCAAGTGATGGGTCCGGGGCAACCGGTTTGCCTGCAGATGCGAAGCAGACTTTACAGGCAAGGTCGCACCTCCATGTAATCTCAATAAGAGTTGTGCAGGTGTGCTGGTTATGGTCTGCGCAGAGACCGCAGTCAAACGGACACCCTTTGCGCTCATCTTCGGTAACAGGGGGAGTGGAAGGGATTTTGGGACGCGACCAGCCTTCAAAAGCAGGCTCACCACGCCAGAAGGGAGTACTGAACGTGCCGTGTTCCGGGCACTTTTTAATAATACGTGCCTCGCCATTCTCAAGTACTCGGCGAGCAGGAATTTTCTTCAGGCAGACAGGGCAAAGCGATTCTGTTTCCTGAATATTGAAACTAATATTCATCTCCCTCATCTCTTCCTTCAGCCGGATCAAACCCGGCTTCGAGCAGCAGGTTTATCAAATGGGCATAACTCTCGTTAAGCAACTGGCCACAACGTTCTGGTTTAGGGGTCAGGCTTTTTTCTCCGAGTATCGCCTCGCAGCTGAATCCACCATACTGGGCTGTGGCTTTTTCCTGGAACCAGTCCCGATAGCTTTCCACAAGAACGGGCAGCTGTTCATCCGGCTGTTCGTGGTCGGTTCCTTTGCCCGCGTAGAGACTTATGGCACAGATTCCCCCGCTTAAAATTCCACATGCTCCGGAGCAGTCCCCCAGTCCAAGGCACAGGCCTTGAGCGGCCCGGACAAGATCAGGATTTTCCCGCTGCATGTTTTCAAGGCAGAGTATGATCATTATTTGAGCACAGCAGTATCCTGAGCCGTGTAATTGCAGGATTCTTAAATCAGTATCATTCATTGGCAGTTCTCCGATAATCAGGAAGATACTTCAGCGATAAGCATCATGTATCCGGGACGTGAGCAGCAGTTTCCGGGACGTGAGCAGCAGTTTCCGGTAAGCCTGAAATCAGACTCTCCTGCGAAAATTAGTCTTGCAGCCAATTCTGCCAGCATTTTGGAATGATCCTCTATGGATTTGATGTGCATACCGTTTTGCATAAGCATCTTTTCCGTTTTTCCAAGATCAAGTGGTGAACTGGCGCAAGAGCATCCTCCGTCTCCGCTCTGTCTTCTATCGCGCTGGTAAAGGTCGGTTATGATCAGGGTTCCTCTGTTTTTAAGCACCCTTTTAAATTCAGCTATAGCCCGTTGCTGGTCCGGCACCAGAGAAAGCACACACTCACAGATAATGGCATCAAAGAATGAGTCCGCACAGGGGATGCAGGATGCATCGGCCAAAGTAAGCGGCAGGTCTGAAGGTGCTTCAGATAACTGACGAACTGACTTATCAATCCCGCAAGCCCGGAAGCCGTGTTCTGAGCGCAGATGCTCAACAGTCGCCCCAAGCCCGCACCCGACATCAAGCACATTGGCTCCTTGCGGAATGCGGACCAGAGAGATCGCCCGGTCCGTTAAGGCGAATCCTCCGGGGCGTAAAGTTGTTCCAGCTGTATCCCGGAGAACGGATCGTTCCCAGAGCGGGGTTGCTGCACTGGTCATTATTTATCCTCCAGCAGACTTTCCACTTCTGCCATTTTGCCCAGTGCCAGTTCTTCCGGAATCAGAACCATGCCGCATTTAGGGCAGGTCGGCAGTTCCACGTTGAATCTGCTGTCCAGATAATCAAGTGCCACCGGAGCCGGCTGCAGGGATTCCCCGCAGCATTTCCAGGCTGAAAAATCTTCGGTAATTACTTTAAGGGTGCTCATTTTACACCTCCCATGATTTGCATGCGATGCGACCATACTCTATGGATCAGATACTCACCGGCAGCACCGTCCTCGAATTCTACCCAGTAGGTAACAATGGCTGGCCGGTGGTAAACAAGTTTATGACCTGTTTCGGAGTTTTCCATAATCTGTCCCGATTCTTGAGCCGCCTGCAGAGTTTTCTGCACGTCTGAGAGCATAATTCTCCGTTTTTCCATCATTTCGGATGCTTCACCGGTTAAATTAACTTTAATTTCTTCGTAAGACGGGCGGGGTGAGCTTTTTTCCTTCCAGAGGTTTTCCAGAAGATTTTCTTTAAGGCGTACACGGTTTTCTCGGCGTTCCGAATATCCGGGAGCAGGACGGGCTGCAGGATCATCCTGATCAGAGGGGAAAATGAGATCCAGCAGATGCAGACAGCGTTTACCTGTCTTTGCCAGCAGGTCGCGGCACATGGAACAGTATGTTACGCCGTCACCACTTAACTGGGCAGCCCTGCGCTCGGCAACTTTACCGGATAGAGGTTCATTTGCATTGGAAAGAAGTCCTCCAAAGCCGCAGCACTCAGTCAACCGTCCGGACAGTTCCGGCTCGTTGAAGTTTATATCTTTCCCGGCCAGAAGCACGCGTACGTCATTCATTAAATCCTGATTGTGTCGCGCTGTGCATGGGTCCTGTAAGGTGAATTGTCCACCAATGGGTTGCACCGGTATGGAATCAAGATCCTTGCTTAGGACTGACCATAGAGAAACGATTTCCGCATCCGGCAGAGCTTTTCCTAGAGATTCCAGACAGGAAGGACAGGCAGCTATAATCTGGGGCTTTCCAAGTGATTCCCAGTCCTTTGAAATGGATTTGCTTTTTTCCTTAAACATATTTTGCTGACCCGACCAGTCGGCAGGCGCAGCGCAGCAGCGCAGCATCAGCCCTGTTCCGCCTTTAAGCTTTTTACAAAGATGGTCATACGCTTTTGCGAGGGCTTCAGGAGCAGATGCGCTTAGCTGGCAACCGGGGAAGAACACCTGCTTGCTTGCTGTGTGTTCCGGTTGGTGTTTAACCATTGCACAGCAAGAACTGTCTGCAAATTCCATATCTCTGAAAGCAAACTCATGGGCTGAAGGCGGCATGTGCCCTTTGGAAACAAGGTCCTGCCGCGCTTCAAGGCAGAGATCCTGCATGGCGAAATTTTCAGGACAGACTTCTTCGCACAATCCGCAAAGCATGCATGAATTGATCAGTGTGTTGGATTGGCGTGTACCCATAACGATAGAAGCGTTATTGTATATCTGTCTGGCGTATGCTTTGGGATAGCTTTTAAACTCTTCAAGATAGGCACAGTTGTGCACGCATTCCATGCACTCGCAAAGCAGGCAGCGTTTTGCTTCTTCGCGTGCTTCATCGGTTGAATATCCACCATCTGGAATTGCTACCGGAGCTGCTTCTTCAGTCTTACTGATGTTAGTGAAAAGCCTTGTTTCAAAGGGCTCTTCACGATCTCGCCCGGCAGTAAGGGACGCATTCTGTAAAGCGCGCTCAATTGAAAGTGCACTCTTGCGGCCGATGGCGATGAGCTCGATCGGAGATTTGTCTCTTGCATCCGGTGAGGCGAAAAGAAAATCAATTTTGGTTCGCAGGGTTTTAGGGTCTACATCGGTAAGGCCCAGCTGGGAGCTGCTATAGGCAAGAGGGTCTATGAAAACAGCATCGAAACTATCACAGGCAGCCATGATTGTTTTTGGATCGGGGTCGCCGTGTTCTGCAAAGGAAATGTTCATTTTACCGAATTGGGCCAGTTCTTTTTCGATAATCTCGTTGCTGACTAAGTCTGCCGGAAAGCTGTCCAGCCCCTGCCGCTTGTCTTTGCAAAACAGGATTACGGTAAAACCCTTTTTGCCGAGATCCCAGGCTGCGGCCAGGCCGGGCAGAAAAGCACCGAAGACAGCTATGTTTTTGCCTTTGGCCGGTAGAGCGCGCACGGGGGGGGTGCGGGTGGCATTTTCAGCGCAGAATCTTTCCAGTGCTGCCAGCTCAATTGCCCCGCCCACTTCTTCACGCAGGCAGTCCTTTTGACAGACCCCGTTACAGATGCGTGCTGTTATGGATGGAAATGGCATTGTTTTGCACAGCACGGCCCAGGCTTTGTCTATTTTACCTGCAGCAAGAAGCTTGCATAATTCACGGCCATCCACATGCAGAGGACAGCGTGCTTTACATTTCGGGGGCTCTTCCTGTGTGCAACGGGCCTCCCATGTGCGAAGATTTTTCTGGTCCATATTGATGCCTCCGGCGGCCCTGCGGGGCTTTAAAAGGGACCCCTTTGCGCTATAGCCATTTGATTTCACCTTAAGCGGACAAAGAAGCTAATCCATTTAATCTTTCCATATCCGTATGTGCAGAAGATAAACTTTTTCTTTTACGGGAAATGGAGATTTGGAATCCCTGTTAGTTAATGTATTATAATTTGTTCAATTGCAGGTTATCCCTATATCGCCAAAAAACTTTTAACAAGGGTGCTTGCTGACATTTATTGTTGAGGAAGGAACAGCGATTCGCAGTAGTCACGTCATTGACCAAATCAAACTGTTTAAAAATGTCAGCAAGCACTTACCCTGCTAAAAGTCTGGTTTTATTCAAACCGGTCCCGTCAGGAACGGGGAAAATTATATAATTCTATGTAAAATAGAACGTGAAATCTCCAGTCTCATCAGGCTTGTTCAGGTTGAAAAATCTGAGCTTATTATGAGTTCTCGTGATGCTTGCACCAGCTCATTCTCTAACTGCGTAAGCCAGATGAAGAAACAGTTCTTCTTTCAAAATTCTTTCGCTAAACTCGTGCTGCTCAAGCGAAAAATGCTTCATGGCAACTTTTTAAAAAGGGCTTAGCGACAAGGTAACCCAAAAAAATTAGCCTCCGGAGAGACTTCCGGGTTGAGCCGGCAGAGGCAAAAGACCGGACTCAGGCAGATGCCTGAGTCCGGTTATTAGTAACTAGCCTTTCATAGCTGCGAGAACCTTCTCGGGGCGAGCCGGGAGATGGGTTACGCGTGCGCCGCAGGCGTTGTAGATTGCGTTGATAACAGAAGCGTGCGGAGTGGTAAGCGGAAGTTCACCAACACCGGAAGCGCCGTGAGCACCTTCAGGACGTTCGGTTTCAACGTAGATCAGTTCCATGTCATCGGGGATCTGTTTGATGTAGGGGAAGCCGGCACCAACCATGGTGGAATGCTTCTTGATATCTTCGTAGTCTTCACTGAGAGCCAGACCGACACCCTGTGCAAGACCACCGTACATCTGACCGTCAACAACAAGCTTGTTGTTGATCTTACCGATGTCAGCAACCAGAACCATTTTTTCAACCTGGACTTTACCGGTGGCAACTTCAACTTCAACACCGGAGATAAACAGGCCGTACATGTAGCAGGCGAAAGGAGCACCCTGTCCGTTTTCATCACAATCGGTAGCAGGAGCAGTCCATTTACCGCTGTAACGGACAGCTTTGTTGGCTGCAACCAGTTCGTCATAAGTCATGTAGGAGTTGTCAGCCTTGCGCATTGCATCCATCAGGTTGCGGCATGCTGCGATAATGGCGTTACCTACAACAACCTGTGAGCGGCTACCACCTGCGGGACCGCCGTTAAGGCAGTGACGGGTATCGTTCAGAACGAGATGGATCTGATCGGGAGCGAGGCCGAGGGGACGCAGAGCTTCGTGTGCAGTACCCAGAACACCCATGTCAGCACCCTGACCATGATCATGCCAGCAGGCATACATGGTAACGGTTCCGTCAGCGTTGAGTTCGATTTCAGCTTCCGCTGTGTCAGGTCCGTCAAGACCGGATCCGTAAATACCTACTGCAATACCTACGCCGCGTTTGAAACCTTCGGCAGCGTCTTCAGCAGCCCATTTCTTGACTTCTTCATACTTGGGACGACCTTCTTTGAAGATGTCTTCCATGCAGTAGACTTCAGGTTTGCAACCGGTAGGTGTGGTGTCGTTGTCGCTTGCACGATAGATGTTCTTTTCGCGAAGATCGAAGGGGTCCATACCGAGTTTTTCAGCCAGTTCATCCATGATGACTTCGTAACCGAACTCGGACTCGGGAGCACCGTAACCGCGGAAAGCAGAACCCCATGCGTGGTTGGTACAAACGGTTTTACCAAGGCCGCGGATGTTGGGAAGTTTGTAACCGGCACCGATGAACTGAGCACCGCGCAGGGTCAGCAGGTCACCGAATTCGGAGTAGGGACCGTGGTCGCAGATCCAGTCAGATTCCATACCGAGCAGGTTACCTTCTTTGTCAGCTGCAAGGCGGATGTCGGTGAAGAAGGGAGAACGTTTACCGGTGTAGGTCTGCTGCTGGTACCAGTTGTAGCCGAGGAATACGGGCTTACCGGTTGCGAGGCAGGCTGCGCCGACAAGTGCTTCCATGGTGGGGGAGAACTTGTAACCGAAAGTACCACCGGCGTAGTTCTGTACCATGATCAGGTTCTCGAGCTCGATACCAAGACCGGGAGCGATCATTGCTGCGTGCAGGTGCAGGCCGATGGATTTGGAGTGGATGCAGAGTTTGCCGTCATCATCAATGAAAGCGAATCCTACGTCCGGCTCGATAGGCATGTGCGGCTGGCGCTGTACATAGTAGCTGCCTTCAACAACAACATCTGCCTTATCAAAGATGGGAGCGGTTTCTTCACCTTTAACGATTTTCTGCTCAAAGTAGACGTTAGGAGTTCCGGGATGGATTTCCATGGCGTCATCTTCCATTGCTGCAGGAGCATTCATGTACTCGGGCAGCTGTTCGAGCTCAACTTTCACCTTGGCTGCTGCGGCCTTAGCGTTCTTTTCAGAATCAGCGCAGACGATGGCAATAGCGTCACCATACTGGAAGATTTTTTCATCGCAGAGGATAGGACGATCCCAGCCGTCACCCTTGTTGGAAGGGAAGGTGATCAGACCGGTGATGCGGTTTTTACCCTTGATGTCCTTGTAGGTGACAACCTTTTCAACGCCGGGCATTGCTTCGGCTTCGGAGGTGTCGATGGAAATGATATTGGCGTGGGACACTTCAGCCTGTACGAGGGCGCATTTGAGAGTGCCTTCGGGCATTTTCAGGCCGAGGTCTGCACCGTAGTCAAGAGTACCGGTAACTTTAGCCACAGCGGTGGGACGGGGATACTTGGAACCCCAGATGCGCTGATCTTCAGGCATCTTGAAGAGGAGTTCTTCTTCGCTCATATCGCCGCGCATAACTGCTGCTGCATCAAGAACTGCATCAACGAGCTGTTTGTAACCTGTACAGCGGCAGGCGTTGCGGTGCTTCTGGAACCAGTCGCGGACATCTTCACGGGTCGGCTTGGGATTAGCCAGAATCAGGGCGTAACTGGAAACGACGAAACCGGGGGTACAAAAACCGCACTGAGCACAACCATGGGCCATCCATGCGAGCTGGATGGGGTGCATCTGGGTAGGAGTACCGATACCTTCAGTGGTGAGAATTTCAGTGAAATCTTCAACACGTTTCATCTTCATGGAACAGGTGCGTTTGAGCTTGCCGTCAACGATGACTGAGCAACTTCCGCACTGTCCGGTTCCGCAGCCTATTTTAACGCTGGTGAGACCGAGTTTTTCGCGCAGAACATTGGCCAGAGAATCATCATTATCGCAGATGATGAATTTCTCGACACCGTTGACTTTCAGAGTCCGTTTGATCATGGAAAGACCTCCTTGAATTACTGCTTTTTCTATTAGCAGGCGCCCGAAAAGGGCGTCGAACTGTCCACTATTTGCCGAAAGAACACAGCGGATAACGACAGGTATCGCATCCTGCACAGAAACCGCCGTGGCCCAATTCGGCGATTTCTGTGCGGGTAGGCCGTTCACCTGCCACTATCCGCGGAACAATCAGATCGAAAATGCTGGCTCTATAATACATGACACATCCGGGCAGCCCCACAATAGGTACTCCGTTCAGGTAAGCCAGCATGAACATGACGCCGGGAAATGTAGGGGAACCGTAGGTAACAACTTCAGCTCCGGTTGCCCGGATGCTGGCAGGGGTCTGATCGTCGGGGTCAACGCTCATTCCTCCGGTAAGAACCACCATTTCCGCACCGTTCTCAATCGATTGAAGTATTGCTGCGCAGGTCATCTGTGGGTCATCACTGACAAAAGTCTGGTCAATGACTTCCGAGTTGAGCTGCGAAAATTTATTACGGATAACCGGGCCGAATTTATCTTTGATACGCCCGGTATAGACTTCACTGCCGGTTGTAATCAGGCCCACTTTCAAGTTGCGAAAGGGTTTGACGCTAACTATCGGTCCGCAATCTCGGCAGATTTCTTCAACCTGCTCGATTTTGCTTTCGTCAATTACCAGCGGTACAACCCGTGTCCCGGCAACATCGCGGGCCTCGGTGATCTGAATGCCGTTCTGCATGGTTGCCAGCACAACCTCATCAATCGAGTTGATGCGGTTCAGGGCTTCCACATTAATGGAAAGCAGTCCCGGCGATGCCTTCATGTTGATGCGCCCTTCGCTGATGTCTGAAAGGGTGATTCCCGGACCTGCAGCAGCTTTTGCTATTCTGGAGGCTGCGTCGTTTTCATGAAGCTGTCCGTCTTCCAGAGTTAGGATATAAACATGCTCCTTACCTATTTCGAGCAGGACAGGGATGTCTTCAGGGGTAATGATATGACCTTTTTTAAAAGCTGGTCCCTTGTATTCACCTGGGACGATACGAGTCATGTCGTGGCATAAAAC
Organism: Maridesulfovibrio sp.; assembly: GCA_963676495.2. Taxonomy (GTDB): domain Bacteria; phylum Desulfobacterota; class Desulfovibrionia; order Desulfovibrionales; family Desulfovibrionaceae; genus Maridesulfovibrio. Next base: position 2,391,991 of record CAXXRF010000003.1, read on the forward strand.
GTTGCCGATGGAGTCCTGAACAGGAACAGTTTTCATCATTGAATAAGGCTCCGGGTTGTTTGAAAATGAAGTCGATACTTGCTCACAGAAGCTTTTCTCTGCCTCAACTGCTGAAACGATAATATATCAAAATAGATATAATATCAGAGCGTAACGATCTGAAAAGTAGAGTTATACTCATGAGCGAGTTACGCATTTATATGTCCGGGGTGACAGAATAAGTCAAGGTGGTCATGTCTGAGCATGTCTTGACCCCAGTTTGTTTTAAAGCAAGCCAGTCAGCCCTTCCTTTTTTGAGGCTGCGCAACGACAAAGCCCCACTGGAGTCGTATTTAAGCAAAATTAGGTCCAAAATAACATAGTAAATAAAAACAGAGTGTTGTGAAAAACGCAGATTCTCAAAATGGATCAATATATTTTAAAATTATTTTTACTTATGGTAATTGCTGGTATATGATTATGAGTTTAATGTGTGAGATTGCGCATAAAATGTAGGAGAAAAAGGCAGTGTGTCAATATGAAACAGTTCTGATGAGAATGTGTGTCAGATGATGACGCTGAAGTTTGAAGAACTTCTCAGCTGTTTCAGAAAGGTATTTTTTAACAGATCAGCTGGGGGATGGAACCCTGCTGAAATTTAAAATCCAGCAGGGTTTTTTATGGAAACATCTGCTTTTAAGCTTTATCCGCTCTGGCAGCAAAAGCGTTCCCAGCCCATAAGTTCGGCTGCGGCTGCAACGGTTGTTCCAAAGAAAATTGTAGGTTTTTCATCATGAATGAAATGATGGATGGTATCGTTAACTATGGTTGACCCGGTGACAACCAGCAGGTTGACATCCTTAATAACTTCAGCAGTTGTTTCCGGGCCTTCTATGCTGATTCCGCACTTCTGTGAGCCGATATTGTCAGGGTCAAGGTCAACAATACGCATCTCAAAGCGAGGGGAAAGAGCTTTAATCATGGCCGGCTGGTAGCCGATCAGGCCTATTTTGGGAGAGCCGTACTTATCCGCGATGTAGTCTGCTAATTTCGGAGCGCAAAGCGCCGGTCCTTCATCTTTGCAGTGAATTGTCCGGTCGGCTTTTCCGAGATTACGCTGAACTGCATTGAGGGAAGAAACAAACAGCGCACGGCGAAAGTTATTTGTCAGATCCATTTGTGTAATTTCGCGAAGACTGGTGCTGAAGTTACCGAAACGATCAGTAAAAGCCTGTCCTTTGAATCCGTTGAATTCTGCTTCCATAAGTCTTTCCTTGCCACGGAGCAGAGGGAAATCATCACCTTCCGGGTTGCCTATAGCCTCTTCTGTGGTCAGGGTTCTGGCTGTAACAGCTATCTGTTCATCTAGAATTCCCAGGGATTCCCAGTTATTGCGGGCCATGTTTTGAATTTCATGTAGTATTGAGTCTTCCATTATTTCCTCGTTTATTCTGATTCAGAAACCTTTTTTAGCACAGTGAACATTGAGATGGAGGCAACACCGATGATTGCGGAAAGAACGCCTGCCCGTTCGAATTCACCGTTGAAAACCGCGTTATATATTTCAAGGGAAAGGGTGTTGGTTCTTCCTATTACGTTTCCTCCTAGCATCAGGGTCATTCCAACCTCACCTAGCGAACGGGCAAGGGCTAAAAGCAGACCTGCCAAGATGGACCGCTTTGCGCATGGCAGGAGTACTTTAAAGAAAATAGCTGTATCTGACTTCCCAAGGACTGCTGCCACTTCACAGAGTTTTGCTGCTTCGGCAGATTTCAAGGCGGCCTGAACAGGCTTAACCAGCAGGGGAAGTCCGGCTATGAACGCAGCGACCACCAGTCCGGGAAAACCGAAAATGATGTTATCGCCGAAAACGCGGGAGCCCGGACCGTTTCTACCAAGAAGCAGCAGAAGGGCGAATCCTGTTGCAACAGGTGGAAATACCAGTGGAAGTGTGACAGCTGTATCCACAAAGTTATGCAGCATCCCTTTTGTGCGCGAAAGCCACAATGCCAGCGGGATACCTGCCAGTAATTGCAAGGCTCCAGCCGTACCCAGCACTTTCGCGGATAATCCCAGCGGGGTAAGCGTGGAACTATCTGTCATAATTTCCAGCAGAGCCATTTGATGTTCCTACATCCCGTGTGCCGCAACTATTTTGCGGGCTGAGTCGGAGCTTAGAAATTCCATAAAGTCACGGCTCTCATTAGGATGGCTCGAGCTGTTCATCTGTTGCACGATGATGGTGATCGGAGAATATGCATCTTTGTCCACGGCCACATATCCACCTATGGAACCGGCAATTTTGCGGGCATGGGTAAGATTTATGAACGCGTAATCCACTTCGCCGGCAACGACGTATGCTGCAGATTGTGGAACAGTCGCAACCATAAGGAGTTTCGGTTCAATCTGCTTGAGAATCCCTTTATTTTTAAGGAACTCCACAGCAGCCTTGCCGTAGATAGCCCTTTTCCTATCCGGATATGCAATCCGTTTGATCGAGTTTTGTTTTAGATCTTCAATCCCTTTGAAGCTCTTGCCTTTGGGATAGGCAATGACCAGAGTCCCTTTGCCGACAACCTGAGTGGTAGAGCAATCCAGCCCGGTATGATCAAGAAAATTCTTGTCTCCCAGAACAAGATCAACGCTGTTGCTGTTCTTGGCCTGAGCAGTAACCCGGGCCATATTTCCATAGATGCGTTCCACTTCATTTCCTGTTTTTGCCTTATAGCTTTCTGCCAGCTTATCCACCAGGGAGCGGTACCCAGCCCCTGAGGCGATGACAATTTTAGCCTGTGCTATGGTCGGGAGGCAGAAAAGAAGTACGAGAATCAGAGCCGATATTTTTTTCATTACATATTTTCCACTAGTTCAAGGTGAGGACGGGTAGGTGTGTCGGCGCAGAATCTTTTTCTCTGGCGTTCAAGCCATTCCGGGGATTCCTTGCCGTTTTCAAGAACGAATATGGAGTCAGCAAGATAGTATGCTTCCTCAAGGTCATGAGTTACATGTATGATTGGGATATCGAGATCGTTTTTAAGCTCCCTGAGCTCACGTCTCAGACCTTCGCGGGTGGCAATATCCAGAGCGGAAAAAGGTTCATCAAGAAGAAGTAGAACCGGCTCGCGTGCCAGTGCCTGACAGAAGGCAGCCCTCTGGCGTTCTCCTCCGGATATGTTGTGAGGTTTGCTCTCTGCGATGTGAGAGATGCCGAACTTTCGCAGCAGTCCGGAAATACATTCTTTGTTCACTGCGGCAAAAGCTACATTCTTGCGCACGTTTAGATGCGGAAAGAGGGTGTATTCCTGAAAAACAAGCCCCAATCCGCGCTTGCGCGGCGGAAGGAAATCCTTTTTGTCTGTATCACACCATGTTGTGCCGTTCAGCGAAAGGTTTCCGTCGTCTGGTTTGTCCAGCCCTGCAATGATTCTTACAAGAGTGCTTTTGCCTGCTCCCGAAGGACCGACGATAGCAGTCAGTGTTCCCGGTTCACAGCTGAGAGATACATCAAGAGTGAAGTTGGGCAGTTTTTTGCGGATATCGATGTTCAAAGTCATGATCTTCTCCTGTTGACCTTATTGAGGCGGTTGATCGCCACAAGAGCAAGAAAACTTACCGGAATAATTGCCATGGACATGTACATTGCATCGTCATAGCGCATTGCTTCAACCGCTTCGTAAATGGCGATGGATGCGACTTTTGTTGAGCCGGGGATTGACCCTCCGACCATGAGGATTACTCCGAACTCCCCGAGGCTGTGGGCAAAAACCAGCATGGCTGAAGCAGCCAGACCGGGCAGGCTGTTGGGAAGCACTACGCGGAAAAAGGTTGCAGCCGGAGTAAGTCCCAGCACTGCGGCATTTTCCAGCAGCCTAATATCGAGTTTTTCAAAGGCAGCGCGCATGGGCTGTACTGCAAATGGCAGATTATACACCAGTGACGCCAGCAGGATGCCGGAAAAACTGAACACCATGCGTTCCCCTGTCAGGTCTGTCCAGAGCCCTCCCAGCGGCCCTTGAGGGCCCATTACAATCAACAGGCCAAAACCAAGGACCGTGGGAGGAAGCACCATGGGCAGAGAGACAACAGCATCAACGAGACTCTTGCCCCTGAAGTCAAGGAAGGCCAGCAGAAAGGCAATGGGGGCAGCCACTACCGGAATAAAAATGGTGGTGGCTACAGCCAGTTTTGCCGATATATAAAGGGGATATAAGTCCATTAGTCGTACCCGTATTTTTTCTTGATTGACTTTGCTTCCGGTCCGGAAAGGAATTCAATAAATTTGCGGGCGGCATCTTTGTTCTTGGATGATTTAAGTATACACGCAGCCTGAATTACCGGGGGGGCTTCCTTTACCACCTTGAATTTGCCTTTCTTGCCGGTGGGTGTGAACATTGATGAGTAAGCGCAGAAACCTGCGTCTGCTGCTCCGCTGGAAGCAAACTGGAAAGCCTGGGCGATGGACTGGGCATAAACAAGCTCCTGCTGAACCTTATCCCAAAGACCTTCATTTTTAAGGGCAATCATGGCGGCAGTTCCATAGGGGGCTGTTTCAGTGTTGGCGATGGCTATTTTATGGAGGTTTCCACTCTTGAGAGATTCCTGCCAGCTTTTGTCTGCAATATCTTTGCTGAGCGACCAGAAAACGACTTTACCCTTAGCGTATACAAAAGGCTTTTCTGCCAATGCATCTGCGAAAAGTTTGCTCGGACGGCGTTCATCCGCAGCGAGGAATATATCGTAAGGTGCGCCGTTTACTATCTGGGCGTAGAGTTTGCCCGTTGATGTGTAAGTGGCCTGTACTTCAAGTCCGGTCTCCTTTTTAAAGGCCGGTATGATTTCTTTCATTGCGGGCATGAAATTGGCAGCCTGTCCGACCATGAGGTCTGCTGCCTGTGCAGATAGGGGCAGAGCCAGAAGAATTGTCAGAATAAGAGCGGGAATACGTTTCATTTTAATTTCTCCATTTTCAAATTGAGGTCTTCCTGAATTGGCTTTATCAGTGTCTTATGTTTATGCAGGGAGAGGATAAACTTTCAAACCGGTCACGCATTCTTCTAAAAACGTGACTCTTCGAAGGGTTTTTCGAGAGGATGGCAACATAGTGAAAAAAATGGACAAAAATAGTAGGGAAAAACGCCTTACTCCATCGCAAGTGTTTGATGTGCCAGATAATATCATTCATCTCAGTACGCGGGAAATGTCTGTGCTGGAGGAGGAGTTCCGGCTTTGGAAGGATAAAGTCACGCGTTCTGACTATGTACGTTCCCGCACCAGAATATTTTGTCTGTTTTTAGTTTTACGTCATACCGGAGCCAAACTGGGAGAAATTTTAAATCTGGATGAGCGGGAAAGTGTAGATTTAATCCGAGCGGTGATTTTTTTGGGAAAAGAGTCCCAGGAGCGGGAGGTGCCCCTTCCGCAATCTGTGTGTCGTGAATTGAAAGGAATAATGCATGGACCCATGGGGGCGGGACTGGAAGGAGTCCTTTTTCAGCTTGATCCGGGCTATGTGCGCCGCATTTTCTATGAGCGTGCGGAAAGTTGTGGATTCGAACGCCAGATGGGTGGCCCCAGTGTGTTGCGGCGCTCCAGAGCGGTTGAGCTGTTACGAAGCGGAGTTCCGCTTGGTGTTGTTCGCAAGGTGCTTGGGCAATCCTCTACGGATTTATCAGGCGTCTATCAGGAGTGGTCTGCCGGTGATGTGGAGAACATTGTAAGGCGCATGGCCCTTGAGGAAACAGCGCTAAAAACCAGTGCCCGAAATACATTTATAGGACATGTTTCAGGTGTAAACAGAGATGGAGTCCTTGCCGATGTTGAATTTACGACAGCTGAGGGGATAACTATCAGTTCGGTCATCACTCTTGAGAGTCTTTACAAGCTTGATCTTGCTGCCGGGGTTCCTGTGTCCGCAACTGTTAAAGCTCCCTTGGTTGCGGTCCGTCCTTTGAAAGAGAGTACAAGCAGTTCAAGAAATTGTGTGCCTGCCAAGGTCACTTCCATTAAGCGGACCGAAGTGCTTGCCGAGGTTTCCGGAGAGTCTGAAACAGGAACTCAGATGTGTGCTTTGGTCACTGCATGGAGCATTGAAGAAGAGGGGTTGAAGGAAGGGATGAAGGTTGAGTTCTGCTTCAAGGCATTATCTGTCGTTTTGCATGCCGTTTAAGTTGCTGATGAAGATGGCTGGTTATTATTCTATTTAATGATCCACTTTTCTGTTTTTTTGTAGTTTTATAATGTATCATGTTAACTCTGTCTGCCATTGGGTAATCCGTATAATTATGGATCACCCCGTATTATAAGCAATTTGCACAGGTGGTTAATAAGTGTGCGTTATCTGATACTACTCCTTATCCTTACTCTTTATCTCTTTTCCATTCCCGCAGGTAAGTGCTCTGCTGAAGCTGCAAGCGGCCCCGGGAAGATGAATGTTGTGTTTATTAATCCCGGAAAATCAGACCCTCAGGACCCTACTGGCGGATTCTGGCGTGAGGTTAGTACCTTCATGGAGGCGGCAGCTGAAGATCTCGATATAAATCTTGAGATTTTGTATGCTGAGCGCAACCATGTCTTTATGAGAAAACTGGCTGAAGAAGTCTTGTCCCGTGAAGTTCTTCCCGATTACCTGATGGTGGTTAATGAGAAGCTTGCTGCAGGTAGGATAATCACTCTTGCAGACAGCAAAGGGGTTAAAACATTTGATCTTCTTGTAGGGTTTTACGGTAAACAGGCCAGTGAAATGGGAGCTCCGCGTGAGAAATTCAAAAACTGGATTGGGGGCCTGATCCCAGACAATCGCTGGGGAGGATATCAATTAGCTAAATCATTGATCGAGCAGGCTTTGCAAAAAGGTATTTCCCAGAGGGATATACGGATATTGCCGATTGCAGGGGACTATGCCACGGAAACTACGATTGAGCGTAACGAGGGAATCAGTGATATTAAAAAAGATTTTCCTGAAGTCATTATTCTCCCGGAAACACATTGCTTGTGGCGCAAGGATTTAGCTTTAATCAGTACAAGTAAATTCCTGCACCGGGATCCTTCGATTAATGTAATCTGGGCAGCTAATGACCCCATGGCTCTAGGAGCCTATGAGGCCGGTCGCAATCTGGGCGTTGCCCCGGATTACTTTTTTGTAGGTGGTATCAACTGGGATCAGCCTGCCCTTGTTTCAATCAGTAAAGGTCAGCTTAGTGCTTCTGTCGGTGGGCATTTTATGACTGGAGGATGGGGGCTGGTGATGCTTTACGATTATCATCATGGAAAAGATTTTTCAGAATCTCAGGGTCCTATAGTCAAAAAGAGAATATTCAATGTGCTTGATAAAGAGAACATAAAGCCTTTTCTAAGCAGATTCGGATCGCGTGACTGGAGCAGCATTGACTTTAAGAAGTTTTCAAAGGTTCACAATAGCTCCTTAGCCACATATAATTTCGGTATTGAAGCAATCTTGACCAAGTAGATGACAATTTCAAAATCAGTCTTATAAATTTTAGATCTTCGTTGTCGGCATTTTCCTCATGTGCTATCACCTAACTAAACCGAATGTTAAATCCAATGGAGTACGAATTATGAATGAAAGAACTGGCGTGATTACTTTTCAGGGAAATCCCCTGACTCTGCTCGGTGACGAAATCAAGGTTGGCGACAAAGCCCCTGATTTTGCTGTAGTTGACAATGGTCTTGCTCCCAAAACCCTTGCCGACTTTGCTGGAAATGTCCTGATTCTCAGTGCGGTTCCCTCTCTTGATACCCCTGTCTGCGACATGGAGACCAGAAGGTTTAACAACGAAGCAGCAAATCTTGGTGATGATATTAAGATCCTGACTTTGTCCATGGATCTGCCTTTTGCCCAAGCTCGCTGGTGCGGCGCTGCTGGGGTAGAGGCTGTGCAGACCCTTTCCGACTACATGAGTTCTTCTTTTGGTGAAGCTTATGGTGTGCTGATCAAGGAACTGCGTCTGCTGAGCCGCGCAGTGATGGTTGTAGATAAAGCTGGTGTAGTGCAATATGTGCAGTACGTGAATGAAATTACCGAAGAACCGGATTACGACGCCGCGCTTAACGCAGCAAAGAAGCTGATCTAGCACTAAGATCGTCTCAAACTCAATAAGCCTTTTACCAAATTTTTGGTAAGAGGCTTTTTCTATCCCATTAGGGGTTGACCACAAAATATGTGCTGATATACAAGGCATATCAACCAAAAGCCAACGTAGCTCAGTCGGTAGAGCAGCTGATTCGTAACCAGCAGGCCGGGCGTTCAATTCGCCTCGTTGGCTCCATGAAAAAGTTAAGCCTCACAGTGTGTTATAGCATTGTGGGGCTTTCTTTGTTTGGGCCGAAAAGTGGCTGTGTACGCAAATTGTACGCAGAATTCAATTTTGGTGACGGTTGTGGTGGCGGTTTGAAAAATAGGGATACGTACATTTTCAAGAGGGGGGCGTAATTATTTGGGCTGATAAGTGAGCTTTTGGATTGACTGGGTAAGGTGTCCGCTGGAAAGGTGCGCATAAATTTCGGTTGTACGCTTATCAGTATGCCCAAGCAGCTCTCCGATAGAATGAAGGGACTCACCTGCTTCCGCCAAGTTGGAAGCAAAAGTATGGCGCAGATCATGGAGTCTGAAATTTTTAAAGCCTGCATTGATCAGGGCCTGTTTTACGTGTTTGCTGATCGTGTCGATATGTTTCCACTTTTTGAAAATACGACCTGTTCTGTCCTCATATGACTCCAGAACTTCTCTGAAGGCCGGGTGCATGGGGTAGTTTTTTGAAAGGTGGGTTTTACTTCTACGAATAAGGTAGCAATTCCTTTCGAAGTCTATGTCTCTCCATTCCAGATTAAATAACTCTTCTCTGCGGCGACCTGTGAACAAGTAGCTGATTATAAGCTTCTTGAGTTCCTTGTCTTCGATGGAAGCCAGAAAATCAGCGCATTGTTCTGGGCTAAGAAAAGCCGGAGGTCTTCTGGTCTTTTTTACTAGTTTACAAGACGCAAATGGGTTCTCCTTTAAGTACTTCCATTCAACCGCCTTGTTCATGACCATGCGGGCATGGCTGATATAGTTATTTATAGATGCTGGCTTGAGTTTCTTTTTGCGGCTTTGAGCTATGAGCTTGTCGATTGTTTTTGGGCTGAGTTTATCCAACCTTCGGGAAGGAGATTCAATCGCAAGGATTTTATCCAGAGCTAATCTGTTGGCCCTGAAGGTCTTATATATCTGTGTGGTCTTAGCCCACTCTAAGTATTCATCAGCAAACTCACCTAGAGATATAGAATTTTCCTCCGTAAGCAGTTTCAGCCTACCAGCCAAATATTCTCTTTTGATTTCATTAAAAATCCGCAGGGCTTTGGCCTTATCTTTGGTTTTCAAGCTGCGCCTTTTACGGTTGATTTCGTAGTACCAAATCTCGCCGCGTTTAAATGGCTTTCGTATAGACATAGTATTCCTCACTAGATCATAAGTTCTTGTAAATGTTGGGCGATCATTTCTGATTCGTTCTCAAGAAATTTGTCGATGCTGGAAGACTCGATACGCCAGTGACCGGATGGCAGTTTTTCAGCTCTTACCAAACCTTCTTGGCAATACTTGCGCATGGTGTCGCGACAGACATTGAGTTTCTTCATTGCCTGTCCCATTTTTAGCCAAGTGCTAGTGGTTCTGTGGTGGATTGAACTGCCCATACATACGGCTTAGCTGTTTCACCGATGATGGGACAAAAGGTTAGAAACGATTAATCTGATTAACTATCTTTAATCAGGTGTATGCTTCTTAAATTAAAAGGTTTTTATGTTTCAGGTGTTGGGCGTGCTTATAGAAAGTCGCAAAGTGGTTATTCTGTAGTAACCAGATGCTTTTTATTTGGTTCGGTGGATAATGGCGGTAATTTCAATTTCTAACCGTCACGGAGGAACCATGGCAAAGTCATCAAAATCAAAGAAGCCCGCTGTAAAAAACATGTCTATTGAAGATATTAGAGATGAGATTAATAGCTTGTCCCGCATTAGACGCAGAGGAATATATAAAACAGGAAAGATGCTCCGTAAGGTAAAGAAAGAATTGCCTCATGGAGAGTTTATACCGTGGGTAAAAAACAACTGCCCTTTTAGCTATCAGTCCGGTAGTAATTATATGCGTGTATCAACGGTATTTAAATCAAGTGAGATTAAATATTTCAGTACGAAAAGTCTTATTCTGCTTGCTCGTAAAAGCACGCCCGAGGATATTCGTAAAGAAATCATATCTGAAGCAAAAGAGGGCGTGGTGATCCCTGACAAAGAGATAAGAGAAAGATTGAAAATCGATGGCTCTAAATCAACCGAAGAGGCCCAAACTTCTGACGCAGAATCCTTAAAAGCACTGCGTGCCACCCAAAACATTTCTTTTTTTGGAATTGCTGTAGATGCACTGATTAAAACGACTCAGCAATTTGAGTGGAGCAGCGAATTAACAGATGAAGAACGGGATAAATTAAAAAACATCAAGGACATGCTCTTTGAAGGAGTAAATGAATGTTTTTCAAATATATAACCGTTTTAAATTTAGTCCGCTATATATTACTACATACAGTTACACATAAAGCAATCAAAACACATATTTAGAGGTGACTATGTATAATAACTACCAAGCTATCAATCTACAGAGAAGAATAGTCTATCAATCCATTAATGGAGTAGAGAGAATTAAATGCCATATACATAGAGTCAGAATATCAGCTGGGAGCCTGAAGAGAGAAGCCTGCGAAAATATCACTTTTTCACCAGCATTCAAAAACAAGACTTGGGGTAAAAAGTACTACACAAGCATTATGTTCATACATGGCAAAAATACAGAGAAAGCGACTGTTCACTTAGGACGTCATAACCCCAATATACCCATGCCTCTATATTTCATTGAGACTTCTCATAGCTCACCATCGTTTCTATTAGACCTCCTTTCTATGTTTGGCTCTGCAAAGATGTCTTCAGTTGAGTACGCACTTGATTTTTACTGCAAGAGTCCAGAGGCAGCGAATGCTCTTTTCTACTTATTAAGACGTTACTGCTACTTCCCGCGTTGGTCAGGCAAGATACTTACTTATGGGGGAGAATATGTTGGCTGGGGAGATGTTCCCGCCGAGAATCAAGTCTATAAAGTTTTTAACAAATCTAAAAAGAGAAGAAATGCAGTGAAAGTGTACGAGCGTGGTCCCGATGCTAAAAAAAGAATTAAGTGCTCAAAGCCATATTGGAAACGTAAAGACATTGACCGGGTGAGGCTCGAATTCACAGAAAAGAACAAAGGAAACAGCTGTCTTCTCAGCAGGTTAGGGATACGTGAATTTCAGGGGTTTATCAAAAGCCCCCGCTTCATAAGAGTGTTTCGTAATAAATTCGAATTTGCTGTCTTTACAGGTAAATCTCTCCCAAATGAATTTGATGATTACAATTCACCAGATAAATATGGGTGCTGTGAAAGTTTCCAAGCTGAGTACAAAGCAGCAAAGCTAAAAGGCATCAATACTTCTAGGAGTAAAGTCAAATCACAATTGATCCCGAAATCTTTCCTAAAAAGGATACAAAAAGCTATTCGATCAGGTGAGAAAAGATGGCAGCGTGATTTGCGTAAAGCTTGCTATCAATAAAATATGCAGAAGAGTAGTTGTAGCTGAATCGGGAAAACTGGCTAAACTCTTAAATGAGCTTAGCCAGTTTTTATTATCTGAATATTACAGTTTATTACAGCTGCCGAACAAACGACAGAGGAATCGGCCTTTTGTTAGGAAGCACCAACGTAAGCGTGAAAGTCTTACCTTCAGAATCCCAGTTCTGGATCAGGGTTGCCACAACCCCAGTGTGAAACTTGAAGGAAAGTCGGTCATTATCGCTGTCTACATTCAGCAATTCGACAGGCTTGCTGTCACCATTGATTCCTACTGCATAAGGCTTTTGGCGAAAGTCAATCATCATTTCTTCATTGCTCTGACTGGCCCAGTATCCGTTTACGTCATCGAGCATTGCGGCTTGCGTGTTGACTTTGAAATTACCAGAAGCAGCAACCAACCCCACTACAACAGCAATTGTGACCGAGTACGCAGCGATGGCTTTACCCCAATCGAATTTCAGTTCTCCAACGGGAAGTTCCTTTCTTGCCTTCAAGCCAGCGTAGATCTGGACAAAAATTGCAGTCAGCGGGATAGCCGCTAAAAGGCTCATTACAATTCCTTTGCCGAGTTTTCCGTACCCAGCGTAATAAGCACCACCGAAAAGTAACCCCATCCAGCTGAATCCTTTCTTTTCCTTAACCTGTGTCATAAATCCTCCATATGGTTTTAACGCCAGTGGCCCTTGTGGCTGCGGCGTAGGTTACGTATAAAAAACAAGCGTTCCAGTTTTCGGAACGGCAATCAGTTAATGTGCGAAAAAATGGAACGGGAGAGCGTTATGGCGAAAAAGAAAAATGATGATGCAAGTCCATCTGAGAAGGTAATCGGACTGTATGGATTGCTGTTGTTTACCGGGCGCAAGTACACCCTTTCGGAGCTTGCGAATAAGTTCCGCTGCTCCAAGCAAACAATTCTGCGCATGATCGAAACCATTGAAAGGAGTCACACGCTCTGTCTGGTTTCAGAAATAGAAAACGGGAGGCGTGTTTTCTGGATTGATTCGCCAAAGCGAAAATTGAACATTTCGCTACAGCCGCAAAGCGTTCGCTACCTGAATTTGTGCAAGGATATGGTTGGATCACTACTCCCTGAGGGAATACGGAACGAGATAGAACGAACGATTGAAATGTCTGAATCACTGGTCACAAAGCAAGCCGTTGAACATGGCTGCACACACTCACCTTGCGCTGTTACTGGCAAGGGGACGGTGAACTATGATTTGTACCAGTCACAAATTGAAATACTCTTAGAAGCGATTGAGCACAGGCTTATTTGCAGGGTTGCCTATCAAAAGGCAGATGCATCTCACCCGCAAGAATATTTGTTTGCGCCGGACAGGTTGCATACCCGTAATTCAGCTCTCTACGTTGAAGGTTGGAGGGTTACGAATAGCGATACGCCTGAAATTGAATACGAACAAACCTTTGCAGTGCATAGAATCACTAAAATCGAGACTACTGAATCTAGTTTTGATTTTGGAATGAAACAACGGAGTGTTCCCCAGTATTTCGGATTTGGTTTCTCTGAACCATTTCAGGTAAAAGCGAAGTTTGAACCGTCTGCCGCCTCCTACGTAAGTGAACGGCAATGGAGTTCTGAACAGCAAATAGAAAAGCTGACAGACGGTTCAATATTGATAACTTTTACAGCACAATCATATCTTGAAGTGCTTTCATGGATTTTGAGTTTCGGCAGTGCAGCCGAATTGCTTGAACCAGAGGAATTGAGACAAGACCTGCTTGATGAGGCCAAACAGTTGCTGCAAACATATGCCTAGTTTAACTTTCCGAGCGGGTGTAAACCAAGGCACTGTTCAATAATAAATTATATGGCACTCCTTCCCAGATTTCACCAAGTGTGCAATGGTGTTTAAACACTCTCTTTTTACCGATTGAATCCAGCATGGTAAAACAATGCTTTTGAACATTGGAAATAGCACTCCAATGTTTCCATTCCCCTGAATTCAAGCGAAGGACTGTTGCTGTTTTTTGGCTGGAATGAATTTTTTGTAAATCATCCCAAAACGACTCAAGAGAACAATTCTTCCGATAGAATGGCCTCATCCGCGCTACAGTTGGAGGGCTGATTTCAATGACTGCCTTGGATAAGGCAATCATGGTGTTGATACTCAGTCCATTCATCAAGAAATCAGGGAACTCTTTTCTTTCATGCAGCCAAGCTAGGCAATCCCAAAACAAGTCTACACATTGCGCATGGCTCATTCTGGGGAAAAGCAACCGTTTCGCATTTATCAGGCTGTACACACCACATAATCCATCTAGCGCTCCTTGACGATGAGCTTTAATCATGATTTCTCCCGTGTAGTGGGATGATAATCAGCTTGAACTGACCACCATCTACAAATTCTACAACAACACCATTTTCAACCAAAATTCCGGCTTCATCAAAAGTCCGGGCTTCCTTCACTTCATATTGTTTGAGCTGACCGATTTTTTCGTCAGTGGTAAGCAACGGGTCAAAAAGAGTTACAAGAAAGTCTTCTATTTCTACGGTTTTCATCACGACTTCCTCCATATTTCGGGAATGTCTCCCGCCTTTTTGATTTTCCATAGACTTTCAATTTCACAATCAATTTCAATTGCGCCAATCTGGATGGCCTTGAGTTCGCTAAACGAGAAGTATCCCCACTCCGCATTTTGATAGTCCTGATTGAGAATTGCATAGCCGAAGAATAGATCTCCTCCGTCAAATTCTGCAACATACCAATCACAACCACCGATGAAGAAATGCAGGTAGATAAGCTTATCCTTAAGGCCGATGCCTTCGGTTTCGTAAAGTTTGGGGATTTGCGCTAAACGCGTTGTTGATGGTTCATTCCACATGGTTCCTCCTGAAAATTGGACGCACCAAAAGACACGGCATGCCAAAACAGCCGTTACTTTCTCAGCGTATGGTTAATGAATGGATTAGGTCAGAATTGCATTTGCCAAAGCCTGATTCAGCTCCGGCAAGACATCCGCGTAATGGGCCGTCATGTTGATGCTGGCGTGACCTAGCTGCTTCTGAACGAAGCGTAGATTTGCGCTTTTAGCCAGAAGCATAGTTGCATAAGTATGACGGCAACTATGAATTGAATAGTGCTTGGGCAGAGCTGCAGCTTTGAGCACTTCCTTAAAGCTGATGTGAAGTGCAGTTGTGGTATAATGGTTTCCTCCACGACCAGAGAAAAGCGGAGATTCCGGCAACGTGCATTCTCCCCAATTTTTCTTATGCCTGGTGAACAGGCGCAGCTCTTTGGTTAGCTTGTCATCAAGATAGACATCTCTTCGTTTCCCTCCTTTTCCTCTCCGGACGATTAAGTAATGTTCTTTCTTCCCCTCAAGGAACAAGTCTCCAATCTTCAAAGCCGCTAACTCGCTAACCCGCAACCCGCTCCGCAAAGCAAGCAACGCAACAAAATACCGGACCTGCCAGATACGCTTCACACGATCCGACTGTCCCCGCATTTTGCCCTGACAGGTTTTGAGTATGAGATTGGTTTGAGAATTGGAGAAAAACATGTCGCGAGTGATACGATAGTTTTTCATGGTTTTTATTATAACATATTTTTAAAAAATGTCAATATATTTTAATGTCTTATTGCTAGAGCGGTGCGTCCTTTGGTGTGAATTCTGAAAATGGAGGGGGTAATAAATAGCGCGCTTGGTATGGATATGGTTTTTTCGTCGAAATTGTTCTATTGGTCTTGGGATTGTCTATAGGTTTAGCTTGCAGGAACATAACCAGTTTCATAGATTGGAGCGAGAAAACAAAAGGCTGTAATAATTCTCATAATATAGATACTAACTATGAATATATTTTACGCATATGCTCACTCCGTATCACGCTAAATATTTTGCACATGAACTGACCAAACGTTGCCCGTCAGATTCACTTGAGAAATTGACTTCATCGCTTGTAGATGCACAGGTTGATCTAAACCCCCACCAGATTGAAGCTGCGTTATTTGCATTTCAATCTCCATTTTCTCAGGGGGCAATCCTTGCCGATGAGGTCGGCTTGGGCAAGACCATTGAGGCTGGAATTATTCTGTCTCAATTATGGGCTGAAGGTAAAAAGAAGCTGATCATCATCGCTCCTGCAAGTCTTCGTAAGCAGTGGTGCCAAGAATTAGCAGACAAATTCTTTCTTCCATCTGTCATTCTTGACAAAAAGTCATACGATGCATGTTTGAAGAAAGGTTCTATCAATCCTTTCAATCAAGATGGGATCGTGGTTTGTTCTTACCATTTTGCTCGAAACCAAGCTCTAGCTGTCAAAGGCGTTAATTGGGATTTGGCGGTCATTGATGAAGCCCACAAACTCAGGAACGTTTACCGCAAAGATAGTAAGGTAGCTCAAGCGATCAAAGAGAACTTGTCTCACGCCAGAAAATTACTTTTGACAGCGACTCCTCTTCAAAACAGCTTACTAGAGCTTTATGGCCTTGTAAGCTTTATTGATGATTATACTTTTGGTGACTTAAAGAGCTTCAAACACCAATTCACTCGCATCACTAGTGAAGATGTTTTTGATGACTTGAAAATGCGGATCAAGCCTCATTGCCACAGGACTCTTCGCAGCCAAGTTCTTGAATATATTCGCTACACCAACCGTATTCCACTCACTCAGGAATTTACTCCCTCAAAGCCTGAAGATGATCTTTACGAGTTGGTTTCAGATTATCTTCGTAAGCCTGATATTCAAGCATTGCCAAGAAGTCAGCGCACTCTCATGACCTTAGTTATGAGGAAGTTATTGGCTTCATCAACATTTGCAATTTCTGGCGCACTTCACTCTCTCAAGGCACGGCTTCAAGGAATTTTAGACCTCGCCAATGTTCCAGAGACTCCCCGGTTCGTAGACGATTATTCGCCGTTTGGTTCAACCGATGATGAATGGGAAGAACCTGAAGCTTTCGTTTTACCCAAGGAACGCAAGGAATTAATCGAATTCGAAATCAAAGAGCTTGAGTCATATTGTGAACTTGCAGAAGGAATCACAGAGAACGCCAAAGGGCTTGCGCTTCTGGATGCGTTGAAGGTTGGTTTCAACAAAGCTCAGGAGATCGGCGCGGCTGATAAGGCTTTAATTTTCACCGAGTCTAAACGTACTCAAGATTATCTTTTCACACTTCTTAGCAATAATGGGTATGAAGGTCAGATTGTAACTTTCAACGGCACAAACAATGATGCACTGGCCAAACAGATTTATGGTGAATGGATAGCTCGACACAAAGGCACTGAAGTTATTTCTGGCTCCAAAGTCTCTGACATGAGGGCTGCACTGGTTGAACACTTCAGAGACCACGCACAGATAATGATTGCGACTGAAGCTGCTGCTGAAGGTCTCAACCTTCAATTCTGTTCGATGCTTGTTAACTACGATTTGCCCTGGAACCCCCAAAGAGTTGAACAGCGTATTGGTAGATGTCACAGGTATGGTCAGAAATTCGATGTCGTTGTGATCAACTTTCTCAACAAAAGCAACGCCGCAGATATGCGAGTGTACCAACTCCTTTCTGAAAAGTTCGCTCTCTTTGATGGCGTATTTGGTGCCAGTGATGAAGTTCTTGGGAGTCTTGAATCTGGGGTTGATGTTGAGAAACGCATTTCCAGGATTTACCAGGAGTGCAGAACACCTGAAGAGATTGAAGATTCTTTCAACGCTCTTCGCCAGGAGCTTGATACTGAGATCAAGTCAACCATGCGGGATACTCGTCACAAGCTTTTAGAGAACTTTGACGAAGAGGTTCATGAAAAGCTGCGTGTTAATTTGACTGAAAGCCAGGAGCATTTAAGCCGATACGAAGAATGGCTTTGGAAACTCACAGGCTATGTCTTGAATGGAAATGCCAAGTTCTCTGATGCAGCATACACTTTCCAGCTTGAGCAAAACCCAACAGGCATTTCAGACGTTCCAATTGGTACATATCGTATGGGGCGCAAAGTCGATGATGCTCACATTTTCAGGCTAAACCATCCTCTGGCAAAATGGATCATTGATTCGTCATTGGGAGAAGCGACACCTGAAGCAGAGATTCAATTCGACTATTCAGGGAGTTCCAAAAACATTGCCGCTCTGGATTCTTTAGTCGGCAAATCTGGTTTTCTTTTGATGTCGAAAATGACCATCGAATCAATTGAAAATGAGGATTATTTGATTTTGGTCGGTTTCACTGATGATGGGCAACAATTAGACGAAAACCAAGCTCGAAGGCTGTTCAATTTGCCTGGGGAAGTCATTTCTACTAAGCCTATTCAAGGGGCTGATCTTGACGATTTCTACACTTCAAAAAAGGCTTCCATTTTAGAATGGATTGCAGAGCGCAATGCTGATTATTTTGATGAAGAAATGGACAAGCTCGATAAGTGGGCAGATGACCGGAAAACAGCCCTTGAGATTAAAATCAAGGACACTGACACTCAAGTTGGAATCTTGAAGTCTGAAGCTCGCAAAGCTAGTGGCCTTGAAGCAAAAGTCAAAATTCAAAGGCAAATCAAAGAGCTTGAGAAAAAGCGTACTGACATGCGCCGGAAACTCTTTGATGCTCAGGATGAAATAGACGGACAGAAAGACAACTTGCTTGATTCCATCGAAGCCAAGTTGCAGCAACATATTCACGAAGAAGAATTATTCAAAATTAGATGGCAGTTGATCTAACTGCTCATAGATATGGAGACATCATGGCTAAAAAGCAAAAATTAGAACTTACTTGGGTTGGAAAAGAAACCAATCCTAAACTTGAACCTCGTATTCTCGTTGAAAATCCTGAATTATCTTATCATGCAAAGAACAGGATGAGTGATAATGATATTTTTGACAATATGCTGATCCATGGTGACAACCTCCTCGCCCTTAAAGCTCTTGAACAAGAATACACTGGCAAAATAAAATGCATATACATTGATCCTCCATTTAACACTGGCGATGCCATGGAGCATTATGATGATGGTGTTGAACACTCGATCTGGCTTGGATTAATGTATGAAAGATTGAAAATTCTTCACAGGCTTTTGGCCGATGAGGGGACAATATTTGTTCATATCGATGATAATGAAATCGGCTATCTCATAACCATACTTGATGAGTTGTTTGGAAGATCGAACAAATTGTACATTGTTTGTTTCAAGCAAGGATCAGCAACTGGACACAAGGCAATAAATCCTGGCTGTGTCAGCACAACAAACTTTATCCTTATGTACGCAAAGGATAAAAGCAAATGGACTCCCAATAGGCTCTTCACTGCTAGAGAAAGAGATACACGCTATAACCAATTTATCACTAATATTGACGAAGAGTACCAGAATTGGAAATTCTCAACACTAATGGACGCCTTTGCTCAAAGCCAAGGTCTGCCCTTAAAAGAAGCCAGAAAGCTTGCTAAAAAAAGTCCTGAGCTAGTTGATGAATTTGTAATGAATAATCCACGATCAGTGGTTCGTTTAGCGAGGCCCGATTATAAAGCGGTTAGTGCAGAAGCGAGGGATATGATCGACAAATCTAATGCCGATCCAGATACAGTCCTGCTACTCAAAAGAGAAAAATATTCCGACATGTATTTTGTAAAAGGGGAACGCATTCTCTTCTACACAAATAAATTAAAAGAGATTGATGGAGAATATATCTCTGGCGAACCTTTAACTACTTTGTGGGACGACTTGCTTTCCAACAACCTCCACAATGAAGGTGGAATAAGATTTCCTAAAGGGAAAAAACCAGAAGCATTACTGAAAAGAGTTATTGAGCTTTCAACTAATCCTGGCGATATTGTTTTAGATTCATTTGCGGGATCAGGGACAACTAGTGCCGTTGCCCATAAAATGGGCCGAAAATGGATTACTGTTGAACTTGGTGAACATTGCTATACGCATGTATACCCTAGACTAGAAAAAATCATTTCAGGTGATGATGATAGTGGTGTTACCAAAGCAACCAAATGGAAAGGGGGCGGGGGCTTTCGTTTCTATGAACTTGGGCCTTCTTTGATTTCCGAAGATCGTTGGGGCAACCCGGTCATTAATCCTGAGTTCAACCCTGCCATGCTTGCTGAAGCCATGTGCAAACTGGAAGGCTTCACATACGAGCCGAGCGATGAATATTACTGGATGCATGGCAGCAGCACCGAAACAGATTTTATCTATGTTACGACTCAATTCCTAGGCCGTGAGACTCTGACCAAAATCAGTGATGATGTTGGACCTGACAGGTCTTTGCTTGTGTGTTGCACAGCTTTCAAATGCAACCCGGATGATTTTGAAAACCTCACCATCAAGAAGATTCCAAAAGCAGTTCTCAAGAAGTGCGAATGGGGTCATGACGATTACAGCTTAGCGGTAGAGAACTTACCTGAAGCTCCACCAGAGCCAGAACCTCAGTTCCAAGAAGTGAAAGCTACTCCTGCCAAGAAGTTTGGTAAGGATAAGACTCAATCTCGACCTTCTCTTTTCGACTTCTCTGATGGAGGTAGCAAGTAATGAGCAATAGAATCGTCAACACCATTTCAAACCGTTTAAGTCTCAGAACCCCTCAACGTGCTTCTTTGGAGATTCTGCATAACATTTGCGAGATTGCGACTCTTGAAAAAGGAGCAGACCTTGATCAGCTTATCAAAATTGTTGAGTCTGAATATCCTCACGTGAAATCTTTTGATCGTGAATTCTTTTCGCTTTGTTTTGCCCTAGCTACTGGCGTTGGCAAGACTCGCTTGATGGGGGCATTCATCAGCTATTTGCATCTAGCAGAAGGCATTAATCATTTTATGGTGATTTCTCCCAACCTGACCATTTACAACAAGTTGATTGAAGATTTCACACCTAATACTCCCAAATATGTTTTCAAGGGCATTGGCGAGTTTGCACAAAATCCTCCTGTTATCGTCACTGGTGATAACTATGAGACAGGTATTGGTATCAAGGGCAGCATGTTGAATGACATGTCTCAAGGCATCGTTCACATAAATATCTTCAATATCGCCAAAATCACAGAGAAAGTGAAGGAAAGTAAACTTTCAACAGATGATGAAAGACGCAAAATTCCAAAAATAAGGCGGCTTAGTGAATACATTGGTGAGAGTTATTTTGATTACCTCTCAGGGTTGAATGACCTGGTTATTTTGATGGACGAATCCCACCGCTACAGAGCTAGTGCGGGAATGAATGCTCTAAACGAATTGAAGCCTATCCTTGGCCTTGAGCTGACAGCCACCCCTCACGTTGAGAAAGGGCAAAAGACCATACCTTTCCAGAACGTAATCTACGATTACCCTCTTTCTGCCGCCATGGATGATGGTTACGTGAAAGAACCTGCTGTAGCAACTCGTGAGAATTTCGTGGCCAAGAACTACTCTGAAGATGACCTTGAAATCATCAAGCTCAAAGACGGAGTTAGGATTCACGAAAACACGAAGGTTGAGTTGCAGGTCTTCGCCAGTAACAACTCTTTGCCCTACATCAAGCCATTCCTTTTGGTCGTAGCCAAAGACACCACTCACGCCAATGATTTGAAGCAACAAATTGAAAGTGATGATTTCTTTGATGGGCAGTACAAAGGTAAAGTCATTACCGTTCATTCTGGCAAGAAGGCTGAAGAGAAAGACGAAGTTATTCAGCAGCTTTTGACAGTTGAAGCTCCTGACAACCCTGTTGAGATTGTTATCCACGTTAACATGCTCAAGGAAGGTTGGGATGTCACCAACCTTTACACGATCGTTCCGTTACGAGCTGCAAACTCTAAAACTTTGGTTGAGCAATCCATTGGTCGAGGTCTCAGGCTTCCATACGGAAAGCGTGTTGGAGTTCCGGCAGTGGATAGGTTGACGATTGTTTCTCACGACAAGTTCAAAGACATCATTGACCATGCCAATGACCCCAACTCCATCATTCGAGTTGGTGTTGTTATTGGCAAAGATATTCCTGACGAAGGTAAAAAGGCAGTTGAGACCAAACCTGCAATTGAACAACTTTTTGCTGATCCGACTCCCACCCCTTCCGGTGGAGAGGAGAAAGGTCAGGTTTCAGAGCAGGAGTCGAATGAGAAGAAGGTTGAAGAAAAGATGCCTTCCAAGTCAAAACCAGCTCAGGTTTTCAAGACAGAGGAAGAGAAAGTCATTGCGAAGGCCACGATTGAAGCAATTGGCTCCTTTGAAAATTTGCCGAGTAGTCAAGAACTCCAAAAGCCTGAGAATCAGAAGAAGATCGTAAAGAAAGTTCAGAATATTCTTGGCCCGACTCAAACCAAGCTGCCAATGGAAGGCCAGGTAAATGTTGAAGATGTGGTTGAGAAGGCAACTCAGGTTTTTCGTGAGCTGACAATTGATATTCCCAAAATCGTTGTCACTCCTGCGGGAGAAGTCTCGTGCCGGTACGAGGACTTTGAACTTGATGTCACCAAAATAAACCTTATGCCTGTTACCCAGGACATTCTAGTGAAGCATTTACGCGATCAGGAAAAATTCAAAATTCAAAGCGGAAGTGCATTAATCGAAGAGAAGCGTCTTGAAGATTATATAGTCCGTTCGCTTATTGATTTCGATGACATTTGTTACGATGAACATGCCGAAATTCTTTACAAACTGTCTGGGCAAGTAGTTTCAAAACTTCAAAGTTATCTTTCTGAAGAAAACGATGTGAAAAATGTCCTACAATACAATCAGCAGAGATTGGCCGCACTGGTTCATGGCCAGATGCAGCACCATTTTGTTGAAGAAGCTACCAGCTATGAAACCCACGTCACCAAAGGTTTTACGACTCTAAAATCAAACAATTGCACTATCTCTGAAGATGAAAATATTAGAGCATTTCGGGTTGCACTTCCTGCCGGGCAGCGCAATCAGATTCGTTCAATGATCTTTGGTGGCTTTGAAAAATGCCTTTATTCTGAGCAGAAGTTTGATTCTGACCCAGAGCGCAGATTCGCCGTGATCCTTGAAGACGATGACTCCGTTACCAAATGGTTCAAGCCTGGACGCGAAGCCTTCAAAATCTACTACAACAGCAAGGATTCATACGAGCCAGACTTCGTAGTTGAGACAGAAACAACCAAGTATCTCTGCGAACCCAAGCAAGCAAATAAGATGGATGACGAGATTGTTCTCATGAAGGCCAAGGCTGCTGTGACTTGGTGCGAACAGGCAACCGCTCACGCTAAAGAGCTCGATGGTAAGGAGTGGAAGTATCTCTTGATACCTCATGATGATATTTCTGAAGAGAAAACATTGGATGGATTAGCTGCTACATTTTCCATCACATCCGACAGATTCGAGGAGTAATAGATATGAGCTATCCAAGAGGGTCAGAATGGAGAAAATGGGATCTTCACGTACATTCTCCAGAATCAGCGTTTGCCAATGAATATGAAGGAGCAACGCTTGATGAGAAGTGGGAGAAATTTCTTGATTGCTTGGAACAGCTTGAAGACATCTCCGTAATTGGCGTGACTGATTACTTCTCAATTGATGGCTATATCAAGGCGCAAGCATTCAAGGATACAGGCCGTCTTGCAAACATTGATTTCCTTGTGCCAAATGTTGAGTTTCGCTTAGATCACAGCACTAGAACAGGAACTGCAATAAATATCCATGTCCTCTTTCATCCATCTATTGTTGGCTTGGTAAAAGATGTGCTTTTTCCTGGTCTGAAATTTTCATACAGGAATAATGAATTTAATTGCACCAGAGAAAGCCTAATCAGATTAGGCAGAGTGTACACAGACAACAGTGGTCTTGAAGAACATGCTGCCTTTGAAGAGGGAGCAAACCAGTTCAAAGTCAGTGTTGACCATCTGAAGGATGTTTTAGCAAAAAATACTGATTTTTCAGGTAAATATATGATTGGTGTGCCAAACAGCAACAGAGATGGAAATTCGGGGTTACGTGAGGAAAATTTAAGAGCTCTTAGAGAAGAACTTTATCGTTTGGCTCACTGTATTTTTTCATCTAATCCAAGAGACAAATGCTATTTCTTAGGAAATGGGCCTGATTCAAAAGATGAGATTATACGCAACTATGGTGCGTTGAAGCCATGTATTCATGGTTCTGATGCTCATTCTTTAGATAAAGTGTGTGCACCAGATGAGGATAGATTTACCTGGATTAAAGCTGACCCCTCATTTGAGGGATTGAAGCAGATTCTTTTTGAACCTGAAGATCGAGTATGCATTCAAAAAGATTCTCCCGCACTGGATTTCCCTAAAGCTCATTTTAGCTCAATCCGAGCATGTGGTGATATTTTTGATGATGAGAAACCATGTTTTCAAGACTGCTCAATACCATTAAACCACAACCTGGTAACTTTGATTGGTGGCCGAGGGACGGGAAAAAGTCTCCTTTTGGATGTGATGCACAGAACTTTCTACCAGCCATCATCAAATATCAAGTCGCATGAGCGTCTTTCTCGAATCGGTAGCCCTGAATTTGATATTGTCCTGACCAAAAGTGATGGAGAAGAGAATCCCTTCAGTCATCGGGATGGACCGAATACATTTGAATATCTTCATGTCAGACAGGGCGAAGTAAAGGAGGTTGCTGAGAACAAAAAAGAGCTTGGTGAAGCAATAAAAAAACTGCTTGGTTTTATTCAAAATGAATCACGCTGGTCAGTCAGCAAAGGTGTTGTCGCACTTAATCGTGACCAACATGAACTTCAGGAGTGGTTTGAAGAAAAAGATTCTGAAGGGGATTTAATAAACTCTGAAGAATATCAGAAGAATAAAAAGAACAGCTTACAAGGACTCAAAGATACTATCACTACTGAAGAGACCAAAGAGAAAATCTCCTCTTTTAGCTCAAACTCAAGCCAGATTGGTAAGTTGAAGAAAGCTAAAAAGGATGCCGTCTCACTTCGAGATGATTTGAAAACAAGTCAGCTTAAACTGAATCAGAAAATCGATCTTCTCAATGGGAAGGGAGTTCCTGTTGATATAAGAATTGAACAAGTAGATTTTGCTGCAATCAAATCGCAGTTAGAAGCGTATGAAATTGCTGTTGCAGAGAAAATTGAATCTCTTGGTGCTGCAAATGCAAATATCTCTGAAGAGCTTCTTGCTAGAGGGATAAAAGGAGATATTTCTGGCCTTTTGGACAAAGTGAGCGAATACCAGCAAGGTATTGAAGAGTGTGACTCTGTTCTTGAAGATATTGCTACATCTAAAGCAAGACTAAAGAGCGTATGCCAAGACAGAGTTGCGTTGGCAGAAGATATTGTTCTCTCAATCGAAGAAGAACGGGCTTCATTTGAAAAAAAATACGCAGAAATTGCCGCTGGTAATCCTGATGCGACTGACGATCATAAGGAAATTATTCAAGAACTTCTGAAGAACATTGAGATTAAAGGTGAACTGCTCTTTGATAAAGAAAAGTTTTGGGAAGGCTTAAACGACTTTTTTGATGGTAGAAAAATTAGAAGGGAAGCCCTCACAGAAGTGTTCCCAATCCATGATGCAGATGATTATTTTTCCCTTATTTTAAATGCTCCAATGGTTCAAGTACAAGATGATAAGCTCATGTGTCTCACTGATTTTGTGCTTAATACAGAGCTGTTTTTGAAGCGGGATATTTATGGATTCTACAACTATCTTTACTCAGAAGATTCGCGCAATAAATATCTTCAAGTTGTGCCGAGCATCAAATATTTTGGTAAAGAACCTCATCAGCTTTCTGTCGGACAGAGAGGAACTTTTTATGTCTGTCTGAAGCTGGCAACGTCAGCCTTCCTCACTCCGTTTGTTTTTGATCAGCCCGAAGATGATTTGGACAACGCCTTTATCGTTGAAGAACTTGAGCCAATTTTTAGGAAAATCAAGAAGCACCGCCAGGTCATAATCGTCACTCATAATGCAAACCTCGTGGTAAACTCCGATGCAGAACAAATCATCATCGCTAGCAATGATGATGAAGAGATTTCATACAAATCAGGCTCTCTTGAATGTCCTGAAATCAGAAAAGAAGTGTGCCGGATTCTTGAAGGTGGTGAAACCGCCTTTAAGAAAAGAGAGAGACGTTACGAGCTGCGATAGTTTTGGTACTCGTAGCACTTTTTTAAGTTTTCATACAAAATCATAAAAACAGATCTTGTTGAAATCTACATGCCATTTAATAGCAGTCGCTCTTCAAGAAGTTTGTACAAAAAAAGAGGGTAGCTTGCGTTAAGCTCCTTAAATTGAAGTCTCTTTATCCTGAAAAATTCCCTTTTTCGATTGTCAGAGATTTCTTCTTCAATTTCCTTTGAAAATAAATATGAATAAGACTTGTGTATTTTTAAATATATTTCATATTCGTCATCTCTCTCAGAAGTATTCTTTTTCGTTGTACAGCACACGTGAAAAGGCCAGTCCTCATCATTTATTTGCATTGCCTGCGGGGTAGTGAAGAACATTCCTGTGGGATCTGAATTAATAAGATTTGAATCCCCTATCTCACGGTAAATATGATCATATAGATTGGTCCATTCGGACATTGTAAGAAGGGTATCAATGACATTTTCGTGTGTCTTGTACGTTTTGTATAGGATATATCCATAATTTGTGTGCACTTCATTTAATATGTCTGTGTACGTAATCTCGGTTACATCTTTTCCTGAACTATATTCGTAGTCCCTTATATCATTAATGAAGTCGCTATGTTGGTTGTATAGATCTGTTAGGACTGAATCTGAGTTCGTATAGATTGGGTCTAGTGAATAATCTTCTAAAGAATGGCAATAAAAATCTTTGATTATATTAAACGCTGGCCCATTTACCATTCTATTTCTTACAACGTGTTCTAAAAAAATATATATCCAGTCATAATTTAGTTGTATCCATTCTTGTTCGGCAATTGTTTTGTCTTTGTAGTCTAGATAGATAAAAACAGTTTCATAGTCTTTATAGGTATTACTTAAGGCCTCGTAGTATTTATTTAACTGATTGTTATGAGGTGTAGATCCATATTTGTTTTCAATGAAAATGCAGAGTCCATTTGCCTCATCTATGATTACAATATCAATTTTCTCTTGTCCATATAGAGTCGGGAATTCCGTATAAACAAGAGCCTCGGAAAAACATGCTGTTTCAATTTCAAAAACGGAATTAAGTGAAGAAATAGATTGGGATGAAGCCCCCATTGCTTCTATGAGAAGTCTTTTTAAAAACATGTCTAATAAAGCATGACTTTCTTTGGGGTTAAATAGCCATGCCAAAAATGCGGAGACTCTCGTCTCACTTAGGGCGATCAAGTCAAATACATTCGTTGTTTGCTCCCAACTTTTAAGGGAATAAAGATTCGTATCAGCAATAAAATTATTTAGTCGTTCCTCTGGGGACATAGTTCGCTCACTTGTATCAATTCTTTAAAGTTCATCCGTCTAGTCGTATTTTTTTTAAGCCAAATACCACTCATACTTCCTCAAATCAATACTTTGACAACTTATGTCAGGTTTTACTTTCCCCCATAGTCGCTAGTCTTCAAGATTAAGGGGTATTGTATGTCATTGATTGCTAAACGACTTGGTCAAAGAATTCGCTCTCTAAGGAAGAAAGCAAATCTTACTCAGGACAGTCTCGCTGAGCTGGCTGATTTGTCAGGAAAACACATAGGTGAGATTGAGCGTGGAGGAGTTAATTTAACTGTTCAGGCTCTTGAACAGATTGCAAATGCTCTCAAAATTTCAACTTTGGAATTGCTTAATTACGATCATGAGGCCGATGTCGATGAATTACGGTCAGAGTTAATCAATTACCTTACCCAGTGCCCCTCTGAAGATCTTAAAATTGCTTATAGATTAATTAGCGTAGTGAGGTGGTAATGGAACTCAATATTTCTCAGAAAGATAGTGGACTAGTACTTTTTTCAAAGATTAAAAGCTATTTAGTTTACCCCGCAATTGATGAAAAATTAGATTTTGATCGTGAAAAAGCATGGATGTCGTTTTATTTGTCGTTGCTTGACCATAATTCAAAGGATTTAGAACTCTACGATTATTTCACGCCCCAGAAGTTGCTCTTACTTAATGACTCGCTTCCGATAACAACCCTTAAGAAAAAGTTTTCAACAAATAAAAAAGAAATTTTTACGACAGGTATTTTAATGAGGCTTTTGACTTCTGGCGAAAGATACCACGCTAAGAAGATGAGTTTAAACAAAGCAGCTACGATATACGCCAATAGGTATCAGCAGCTATTGGATAAAGGGGAGTTAAAGAAGGATAGGGCAAAGACCCTCAGTGGTGCAAAAAATCATTGGAATAAAATGAATGGAGTTCAGCATCTTTGCGCTGCGTGGCAATGCTACAATCCTGGTAAGAAGCATGAAGAAGGATTGTCGATGAAGAAGAGAGTTCTTAAATTCCTCGCAATTGCTGACCGTTTTTATAAGGAAAACTTGAAGCAAAAGAATAGTTGGAGAAAGAAGTCGTTGCTTACTCCAGACAATGCTTGGGTTGTTCCCAGTTCCTTGAAATTACCAGAATTTGATGAAAGTTTGCTTAAGATTATTCCACAGGAAAGATTTGGTGAGTATTATCAAGATTTTGTTTTAGATAAAAAGAAGAAATGAGTTAAATGCCCTCCTTCGGTTAATCTGAGGGAGGGCATTTGATTTACTCTTCCACGGTAGCTTGTCCGTTCATTAGCATGGGGAGGAGCCAGTCGCGGAGTTGGGTAAGCTTTTCTGATTCAATTTCGTGGTCCTTTACCTGTCCGCAAAGTGTCCGCAAATCTGCGTACAAAATTCGGTAGTTTTAGGTAGTTTTCGGCAGTTTTGGAAATGGGCTGAAATAGAGATAGTCCGCATGGGTCAAGGGATTATGGGCGTTCCCGGCGGAAAATTTAATCTTCCGCCAGACAATTCGTAACCAGCAGGCCGTCGGTTCAATTCCGATCGTTGGCTCCATGAATATCAAAGGGTTATGCTCGTGAGAGCGTAGCCCTTTTTGTTTTTCTGTGAATGTGGTGGCGGTTGTGGTGGCGGTACGGCGTTGGTATGGAGAGGGATGGTCTGTGGCGGTTGATACGCACGTTTATGGGGTACATGTTGTGGGTATTGCTTTCCAACGAGGGGGCTTACTTGCTAGAAGTAGCTCTATGTTCGAATTCTAGGTTAACATTTTAACTTAGGGGATGGTGTGTCTGATTCAATTTTTTACCGCGATACAAAGAAAAAGCAGCTACATCCGTTTGATGCCGAGTTTAAATATGTTGCTGTTAAGTTTTTTTGGAATGAATACGCAAAGCGATGTGCAATGAGCTTAGATAGGGAAAAATATGAATATGCTCGATCTTTGTTTGATAAGTTGGTGTATAGTTTTTCAAATCCGTCTAACCATTGTAATTCTCCTTTGCAGTGCTACGATAAATCTCGTTGTGAGCAGTATATATTTGAATCGTTAATTAAAGAAAGTGGGCAGCATATAAGGATCGATTGTATAAATGAGGAGAGGAGTTGTTCCTATTTTTTTAAAGAAGACGAGAAAGAATGTTTAGATAAATTTGTATGCATAGCTAAAGATCTGCAAAAAAAATATCCAGTACATATATATGAATTCTACTCATATATGGATGTATTTATGTATTTGCAGTCTTATATTGTTGTTGAGGAAGAACGATGTTTTATTCCTGAAGATTGCAGGACTTCATATTCTGGTGTTATGGATGTATCATCTAGTGCCAATGATGACTCTTACCAAGCTGCTAAAGAAAACTTAGGTATTTGTAATTCAATGATAAGTCTTTATGACTTTTTACCTGTTCTTAGGGTTCCTTTTTTTGAAGAAATAGTGTTCGGGAGCGATTTGAATATAAATATTGTTATGTCTAGGAAAGATTTTGTGTTGTCAAAACTAAACACAAGTGAAGAGTCTGCTCAATACAAACTAAAAGAAGAAGCGGTTCAATCTCGACTTTGGCGTAAGCCAGTGCATGAAGAAATTATGTCTTTAACGAAATCTGCTCCATCATTAGCAGCTTGGAACACTGAGGTCGAAAAAAGAATGAGCAACGGCCTTCTCCTGTCTTTTAGAGGGAATTCTATCTTATGGAGGCTCGTAGGGCTGGTTGTGTGGGATTTTAATATTAAGGATGGTGGCACATATACCGATGCCTGCGATAAATTTCAAAAAAAATTTGAATATTTTTTGCTTGAAATGTCTAAGAAAGGCTTCAAGAGTCCTTTTTTTGAGAAGGTAACCGAAAGTAATTATGGCACCCTCGGTCAGTCTTCACTAACGAAGACAAAGAAAGCTGTAGCTGAATGGGGAAATCGGTTTCGTGGTAAGATTTATCCTGATTTTATAGATATTTTTTAAGTTAATTATTTCAACTCTTTTTGTAAAGACTCCATTCAGACTGTAGCCTGAATGGAGTCTTTTTGCGTTTGCGCATAAGCGCAAACGCAAATGACGTTTTCGAGCGACACGTCCTATAAGTTCTCTACCGGCTAGCCACCAACCTTTAGAAACTTCATAGGAGTTTAAAATGGAAAAAGAAAATAAAACCCAAGTCTGTATTGAGGCCTCCTGCACTAAGCAATCTGTTGTGGCAAGTAAGGTGGAGGAGGTGATTGAACGTCTAAGGAGAGTATTGCCTCCGGTATTCACTCGGTCCGAAATTGAACGATTGACTGGTGGGGTCATAAAAAAATCCAGCATTGCTAACATCGAAGCCGCTGAGGGAAAAATTCCAGGTGGCTTTTATATGAGAAGGCGTCGTGCCTACCAGCTCGAGCCATTCTTAGAGTGGTGGGCAAAGCAGATCACTTTCGACAACTGAACTATTAATGTTGGCCTGACAATATCTGTTTGTATTTCAGTTAGGTATTGTCAGGTTAACCAAAGGAAATATCATGTCTTCAAATACTAACAAGATGCCGAGTGTCCGAATCGCCGAGACAATTTCAGAAGAATTACGTGATGAAATTGTCGGCAGTGTGGTGGACTGTTTGGAAGAACTGGTTTTCCGTCTTCCGGGGACTCATTGGGATAACATTAGCCATGTTGAAATTCGCTGCGTTCCTGCACCTGAAAATGAAGTGCGTGTCTCTCAGTAAAGGAGCTAAACATGAAGAATAAAGCTTTAGAACCCGCACTGGTTTCAAGTGTTGGTGAAATTGATAACAGGGATATGAGGCAGTTTTTTAGTTGCTTCGTAAGACTCTCCGAAGAGAGTTTGAATGCCAATATCCAGAAGGTCAGTTCTCTTATTCCCCATGGGAGTCGGACAGGTACGGTAGTGGAAGTTGAAGGTGCTTCAATTGAAGTCATAACTTCTGGTGAGCAGACAAAAATGACTGCTTTTCCTCCCAAGATAACTGTGACCTTGCCTTAACAATGTAAATAAACAGGTCCGGTTTTAATGCTGGACCTGCATGGAGAGATAAAATGTCTAGGATTTATCAGCTGTCAGACGAGAAAGGGAATAGTGATCAATTGGAAACCGTCATAAACACGCCCGAATCCGTTCTCGACGATAGTAGAAGTGAAGCTCATGTAAATTATCAAAAATCAATAGCTTACAGCTCTCCTTCTGCCGTGAATCATGCCGGGAGTACCATGGCAATGAGAACCCGCATGAACAAGAATTTTACAAACTATGTAGATTCTGAGGAGCGACGGGTCGAAGCCGAAGAGAAGGTGCGTGATTATGCGTATGAAAAAAAGCTTTCTGATGAGTTGTACCATTTGAAAATCACGCCGATTCCAAAGGGCCTTAAGCCGGAAGCAGAAGCCCCGATTGACGTTTTGCCTGTTGATATGAAGGAGTTGGTTCAGCTGTCCGCTATGAAGTTAGGTGTCGCTGCCCCAGCAGTGATGCATACCTTGCTAGGGGCAATTTTTATTGCGGCACGTGGGTGTTACGAAGTTCACATCAACAAGAGATACAAAGAGATTGTCACAGAATATATGCTGGGAGTTCTGCCCAGTGGTGGCAGGAAGAGTGCCTTGGTTGGTATGTTTAGAAATGTTTTCGATCAGGAACAGCGTGAACGGAAAATAGAATATAACCAAAAACAGCGTATTGCTGAACAGAACTCTTTTGTAGAAAAAAAAGTGAAAGCCAAGGTGTTGAATGGCAAAATAAAGGTATTGATTAATGAAGATATGACCCCTGACGAAATATCAGAAGTTTCTACTCTAATTGCAGATGATTTGGCTTGTGAAATCAAAGATGAATCGCTTGAGTCTTGGAATGTATACAGACTCCTTGTTGATAGTCCAACGCTAAAAAAAATCGCTTTAATCATGGCAGAACAGAATGAAGCTCTCAGTATTTTTGAAGCAGAACCAGGTATTTTGAAATACAGAATAAGAGATGGACAGGACAACATCCTTCTCAAAGGCTATTCCGCAGAGCCATTTGGTGACGAGGTTACGATGGCAAAAACCTCTGTCATCATGGATGCTCCTGTTCTAGCAATCAATATTTTTGCACAGAACGGGGTCGCAGAGGAGTTTTTCGGGCGTAAAAAGCTACATGAAGATGGCTTGCTCCCTAGGTTTCTGACACTTTCTTGTCCGGTGAAATCTCTTTCACGAAGTTCGGTCGATGAAGCCAGATTTGAGAGGCTTTTGGATAATTATGAGGGTGTGGTGTTGCGCTTACTTCAGGTTGAATTTCAACAGCAGGTCTATGGATACGGCAAGGTCAGGTACAGTTTGCGACTCAGCTCAGAAGCCGATTTTTTGCGCTGGCAGTTTGTTGATGAAGTTAACTTGGCATTGGAATCAGGAGTTTTTTCCGGTTTTGAAGCTTTTGGTAATAAGCTTGCTGGGCATGCAGTGCGGATCGCCGGAGCTCTTCACCTTTGGAAGCATAAAGAACCGACTGAAGTTGAAATTAGCAAGAGGACCATGGGGGCAGCTATTGAGCTTGCCAGATTTTACAAGGCTCATGCTGCATATATGTTTTGTTCCGATCTTTCTAAAGGGCACAAATATGCGAAGGCCGCTTTAAAGTGGATAGACCGACTTCAGAAGTATCGGTTCACTGAAAACGAGATTCGCCGTGGTACTGGAGAGAGGATTGATGACATCAGATCTGGGTTGGCCTTTCTAGAGCGGCATAACTATTTACGAAGGCACACGAGGAGAAAGACCACCCACTGCATCGTCCATCCGAAATATAATTTTACCGGCAGCACTATTTGTGCGTAAATGTTACGAAGCCGTGTCAGTCCTTCTGGCACGGCCTTTTTAATAAATAAGGCTTTGCTAATGCTGCTGATAGCGTAAAAGCAGCACTAGCAAGAAGTTATTTGCAAAATTTTTATGGATTGGCATGCAGGCCTAGTTGCGAAACCACCTCATCCCTCAATCCCGCAGACACCTCATACTCCACAGCCAGCTTTTCAAACTCTGATAAAGAATCCCGTACCTGCTCGATAATCCGTCCAGCTTTTTTCACGTCAACATTCGCAACCGCAGCCAAAGCCAACAGATGCTCCTCTCCGGGGCTCCTGCCCTCGCCCATGACCATCGTGGACTGCTCTCCGTTTGGGCCATGTGAGTAGGTAAGGTCGTAAGCCGGTGAGAAGGACCATTCTCCGTTTTTCTTCATAAGAAAAGTGAAGTTCTTTCCGTGGTCATCGCGGTTGTGGGAGAGAACGTTGAAGACTGCCAGTCGGTACACCTTTTCTACCTCCTGCTGATTTCGGGTCAGGATGTAGCTCAGCTTTACTAAGTCTTGGTAATCAAGCGCAGGGACGCGGTAATCCGCTTCAAGCATCCCGCAGGCCGTGTGCATGTGAAAGCGTTCAGTGCCGGAAACATCAAACCGTTTGATTCCGAAGTATCCCGGACCGCTGCAGGCAGGCAGTAATGCTGTTTCTGGCATTTCTATGCCGGAGTTTCGGGCCATGATGGAATAGACGTATTCAAGGGCTCCGCTGTCTTTGCCGTCCTGGGTGTTCGGGAATTTTACCATCCATGGTTCTGACATATCATCCGGGCATGCTCGTGCTCCGCCGCTTGTCATTGGGAAGCACTTCATGGTTCCGTCACTGCATCTGTTGACCAGCACCTTAGGTCTCGCCCCGGCAGAAGAGCCATTCAGGTGCAGCAGAGCTTCAAGCACTTCTTTAGGTGTGCCTGCAAGTTCCTCATCCAGAATATTACGGGCGTATCCGGCAATTTCATCAAGACTCAATTCCCGTGTGTCAGGCTGAGACGTAGCTGGTTCGTATTCAAGTGCACCCAGCCCGTTGAGGCCCACATAGGCCAATCTGTCCAGCGGAGTGATCCTGCTAGGGTGTATCCCTTTTGATCGAAGCAGCCTTTCCATAAGCAACCGTCCCCATCCGTCAGGCAAGGAGTCATAAAAAACTCCGGGTAACCCCTCAAAAGGAGAGCTGCATTTCAAAAATTTATTCTTTGTCGGCAGCTTTAAGGGGGATATCTCCATGCCTGTCTCGATAAAATCGTCTGAATACTCGAAGTAGGTGCTGCCTTCGCGTTGAGCCAGTACCCCGACATGCAGACGCTCTGTGCCGAAGTTACAATACACGTCAAGGCGTTTCTGATCATTGTCTGAGGTGTTCATTTTTTGCCTCGTTTTCGTCTTTTGGGTGCGGTCTCATTGAGAACCTGATCCATGGAGGTGAATTCTTGCTCTTTTGGTGCAGTGGTATTTAGCAATTCATCGAGAATGTCTAGGCAAAAGCATATTTTGATGAAGGATTCCAACGAAATTTTACCTGTCTGTTCAAATTTCCGAAGGGTGGATATGGGCACTCCAGCTCTTTCTGCCAAAGTCATTTGGGTCCAGTTACGGCTTAATCTTTGGTCTCTGATGTTGCGCCCTATAATTTGTATGCTCTCTGACGGTGTGTTTGCATTGAGAAGTGACATCATGGTGGTAGTAAAACACTAAAATGCACCAAAGTAAACATATTAGTGGTACTTTTAAGACTCTTCGTTGGGCGGCTGCTTCAAGGAGAACTCGGTTGGAGGTGCATCTTTATGCCGCACCACCCTGCTATTAACCTATAAGTTTTACAAAATCGCGCTGAACGTATACCTTGCTCTTCCTGTCGGGGTAGTAGTTACAGTAATCCGTGTAGTTACATCTGCAAGCCTTAGATTTCTCGCTGCCAGCTGCACAAGATATGGGAGAAATGACTTCTTAATAGAACTGCCATGAAGAGTTAGCCTATAAATGGCTCTGTTGATCTCTACATTGAGATCATAGGCCAAACTCCAGCCAGGAGGAATCGGATAGTCTTGTAGACACTCACGCTCCTCCTCTGGACCATGAGGCCCCCATGTAAGATGCCGCTTACCATACAAGCTGACCTTACCTTCTACTACAGTGCCTAATCTCTCTCTGGCTGTTTCGATTTGACCGTTCTTAACTTGTAGATATCTCATTATATTTTCCTCAGTTGCAAATTAATAGAAAAGCCCCGAATGGAGTTGATCCAATCGGGGCAGCCGTATGTATACGCTCTCAATGCTCAGAAGAGACTAGTGTTTTCTAAGTTGAGTTAGTCCATGATATTTCTTATCTGAGACACTCCGAATCTCCTCACCCCTTTAGGAGTATTTGCTTTCTGATTGACTTTAGCAAGATAGCTTGCCCAGTTATAGCAATGTTCAAAGTCTTGCTGGAAAGCCTGTTCCTCTGTGACTCTGTCCACTCCTATCGATGCCTGCCTCGGCCTTCTGATCATGATACCGTTATCAATGGGGAGGCCAGTACGGTCTCTATTGCAGTAGTGGACCAACCCCTGCTGAGTCACACCAAGCACGTTAGCCCAGAGCTGTTCAATGGTCTGAAGAAATGGGTAATAGTTTCGGATCTTATTCCCATCCAGTAAAACGACGCAATGGTAGTGCTGGTGTTTCTCTCTGGACTGTTCCCGGACCCAGATAAACTGAAGATTCCATCCATGGTAGTCACTCCTGTCTTTGAGTAGCTTAAAGAGTCTGGTTACTTCGGTGTTGCCACCATCTAAGCAATAATGCTGTGGGAATCTGAGATCGAACCTAATGAACAGAACTCTGCAAAACCTTTGAACCATGTAAGTCATCCTTTCGCAGATTTTTTGTAGGATAATGTTGAAATTGAAGTATTGATTGTTGTTTCCTGTATTTACAGGAAATCCTTGAAAGGTAGCATTATTACTATTTGAGTGGTAGTTCATTCAATTCTCCTTTTGTTTTATAATATATTGGGAGAATTGTTTTTAATAATCGGAAAACAAAAGTGCATATATTAGACAAGGAAATATGTGAATGTTGTGTATTGATGTTGTTTTTTTATCTATTGGTTTGATAGATGTCTTATGATTGTTCTTGTCTACTCTTGTTTTTCTTTTACCTTTAAGGGGGGGAGTGTTTAGAGCCTAATTTGTAAGATAATACCATATAGCGAGAGACATGATCTCCGAGAATCTACAGGGAAGCGAGTTTGATAGGTGGGACAGACTAGGCCTTTGGAGGTGATTAATCTTCCGAGAGTTATATTGATTGAGGATGTTTTCTAAGTACTTAAGTTTTAGTATCCGACTTACATAAGTTCAATATGAAACAAAATAGTATAGGTAAGTGAATATCATACAAAACAAAGGCCGCATACAAGTACATATGCGGCCCAGTTCTGGAAAATACTAGCTATTACTATATTTCTCCATTCTTCCTTTTCTTGTCAGCACAACTTTTGCACAATTGTTGGCCGTTATAGTTGCTGATGTCTTCAGAATTAAACAATTTTCCGCAGCAATCACATTTTTCCATTTTGAGCTCCTTTTTGAATTGTTAATTAAGTGTCTGCGTCTATTTAGCACCTATAAGTATTAACACGCAAGGCAAAATGACGTAAATAGCGGGTTTAAATTTGGAGCAAAACTCCTCATGACTTAACTATGAGGAGAATGACGTGAACACATTTACCGAAATAGTTGGACAAAATATCAGAGAATTGCGCAAATCACTGCAACTCAGCCAGCAAAAAATGGCTGAGCAAGTAGGCATAAGCTATAAATATCTTGGGGAAATTGAGCGCGGAAAGGTGAATCTGTCAGTTGATATTCTGATGAAGATTTCTAACTCGTTTCAGATTGAGCCTGGGAAATTACTTGTCTCAAAAAGCAAGGCTAATGACAGCCTACTCAAAGCACAGGCTGTTTTAGCTGACTTATCTCCTCAGCAGTTGGAAATAATTATGGATATGGTGGATGTGCTTAAAAAGCATTCCATTCAGTAATCATATAGCTCACTAAATGCTGTTCGAATAATTTCAGACATATATTATTCATGTAAGAGTATGGTCTTTTTGGCTTTTATTGTCCCAGCCCGGTCTTCCGAGCAGGGACTTTCTTTTTCAGGAGGTAATATATGAATGGAACGAATCTTTGTTCCCCGGAGATTACAGAACTGGCCGGGGCAATGCTCAGGGTGCAGCAGGCTTTGAAGCCTGCCGCAAAGGATGGACAGAACAATTATACAAACAGCCGTTACGCCAGCCTGCAATCGGTAATGGAAACGTGCCGAGAAGCTCTGCTGGCAAATGGGATCTGGCTGACCCAACTTCCGGTGCAGGTGGATCAGGGGAATCTTGGCCTTGTCAGTAAGATTGTTCACGCTGAGTCAGGGCAGTGGCAATCATCGTTACTGGTTATGCCGTTACCGAAAGGAGACCCGCAGGGTTACGGATCGGCCATGACTTACGCCCGCCGCTACGGCCTTGCAGCTTTGATCGGAATTGTTACCGAGCATGATGATGACGGTGAGGGCTCGTGTCGTCCGCAAAATCAAAATAGCGATTACAATCCGGGCAGACATCTGGGGTCTTCAACTCACACAGCACCCAAAAGTCAATCTGAAGGTAACGGGTCAGGACAACCTTTACCTCGTCTTGAGGGCGTTCAATACCGCAAGGAAAACGCACGGGATGGCAAGTCCTGCATTCTGGCAACCGGTAACACTCTTCCGCAGAAGGATTCACTTCGCAAAGCCGGTTTCCGTTGGGATGGGAATCGTAAATTGTGGTGGAAATATGAACAGGCTGCATAGCCGGTAACAAAATTTCACGCAGCATATAAAGCGCGTCTCTTCGGAGGCGCGCTTTTTTTATGCCCAAAGGAGAACTTATGGAGCCTTTTAGCGACATCACAGTTTTTCTCTCAAGTTTCGGACTCACAAAATTTAACAACAAACTGGCTGTAGCCCAGAAGGAATTAACTAAACAGGAGCTCGTAGCCGTTCATGAAATGCTGGAAGAAAACGTAAGCAACCAGACCGGCCAAGGCTATGGCGGACACCTCTTTTACTGGACCCGGACTGCATGGGATGTCCGTCATCCTTTGGTGTTTTTGATGGAATCTGTTCTCGCAGAGCTTGAAAATGCGGAGTTCAGCTTCATGCGTATCGGCGAGGATGAAAATGATTTTGAGGTCCGTGGCGACTATTACAACAATCCTTTTGATAAACCGGACGGCCTGCTCCAGCAAACCGTATCCGAGTATTGCGGAGGTTAGCATGACCAACACAATTGAAGAAATTGAAAAACTCAATCCTACAGAACTGGATGCCGGTTGATCTTCAGCGGTAAGGCTTCCGGGCGTATGGTGCAGGGCTTTGAAGAAGCATCATCATTCACGCCGAATCTGGATGTTGAATACCTTTTCCACGAATCCAGCCGGGATGTGGTTGTCTGGTTCATGGACAGCTCCGATCCGATCTATCTCTTCGGGCCCAGCGGCAGTGGCAAGACCAGCCTCATCAAACAGCTTGCAGCCAAACTGAATTACCCGGTATTTGAAATTACCGGCCATAGCCGATTGGAATTTCCGGAAATGGTCGGACACTTAACCGTGGAAGAAGGGAGCATGGAATTCCAGTACGGGCCGCTTGCTTTGGCAATGAAATACGGCGGTCTTCTGCTCTTGAACGAAATCGATATCATTGATCCGGCTACTGCGGCTGGTTTGAACGGAATATTGGATGGTGAACCGCTCTGCATTCCTGAGAACTCCGGAGAGATCATTCATCCGCATCCCATGTTCAGATTTGCGGCAACCGCCAACTCCAACGGCGCGGCTGACGAAACCGGACTTTATCAAGGAGTAGTTCGTCAGAACTTCGCTTTTATGGATCGGTTTTGGCTGTGTGAGATCGGCTACCCCACACCGGAAGCAGAAACAGAGCTGCTATCACGTAAGGCCAAGACCTTGCCTGAAAACATCCGTAAAAAGATGGTCGAGTATGCCAATTCCGTCCGTAAGTTATTCATGGGCGAGGCATCCGGGAACCTGACAGATACCATTGAAGTTACATTTTCGACTCGTACCCTGATTCGCTGGGCGGATCTTACTGTTCGCTTTCAGCCTTTGGCGCGGCAGGGAATACAGCCGGTAACATACGCTCTAGATCGAGCCCTCGGTTATCGGGCCAGCCGGGAGACTCGCACGGTTTTGCATGAACTGGCCCAGCGAACTTTCCCTGTGGAAGACGGGCCAGAATCAACATCATAAAGAATACACGCAAATTTTATGAGCGGGGTGGCTTCGGCTGCCCCGCTTTTGTTTTGCAAAAAATAGGGGGAATCATGGAAACCAAAACCCGGATCACGGTCCTCAATCACATTCTGGCCTTAAATCTGGATGTGAATATCTGGTCAGCAAGGAAGAAACTCACACCCTACGACTTTGGAGCTACTCAGCTTCCGCCGGAAGAACTGGCCTCACTTGGAAGCAAGAGGGTTTGCAACCCCGAAGACCTGCGCATATTCGGCACCTTGAAATCTCGTGCAGTGAACATGCTTGACCGACACGGTGTGCGCTTTCTCGGCGGCTGGGCCATTCCTGAGAAGGTCGCGGATGAAATAGTGAAGGAGCTGACGGCAATTGAAAAGGATTTCTTCACGGCCAAGGAGGACTTCCTCAGTCGCTACGATGAGGCTGTGCAGGACTGGATTAAGCAGCATCCCGGATGGGAAAAGCTGATCGGCAGTTCCACGGTCAGTGCTGAGTATGTGCGCTCCCGCATCGGCTTCAAGTGGCAGTTCTATAAGCTTGCGGCTCCGGAAAAGAGTTCGGTGAAGAAAGGATTCAAGGATGAAGTTAATAAACTCGGCTCCACGCTTTTTGATGAAATATCTAAGGCCGCTACTGATACATGGAACCGCTGCTATGCCGGAAAGGTCAAAGTGACGCACAAGGCTCTTTC
Source organism: Maridesulfovibrio sp. (assembly GCA_963676495.2). Taxonomy (GTDB): domain Bacteria; phylum Desulfobacterota; class Desulfovibrionia; order Desulfovibrionales; family Desulfovibrionaceae; genus Maridesulfovibrio. Next base: position 2,431,748 of record CAXXRF010000003.1, read on the forward strand.
GCCGTTGCGCTCCATTCAGAGCAAGTTGAACGGTTTGTCCTTTGTCGATCCTCGTGTCCTGCCGATTACCGATCTGCTTCAGACTGCTTTCGATAAGGTCCCGTCCCGAGGATTCATCCGCGACGAGAATCTGCTCATGCTTCAGGGAGTGGTGTCCCTGCTCCGTGAACCGGCTTTGCTCGTGGAGAATGCGCAGAAGATTCTTGATGGAAGCACTGCCGAGGATTTGCTTGCAGGACTGACAGCAATTCCGAAATCTTCCGGTACCGCAGATGCTCCTGAAAATCCCAAACAGGACCACACACCGCAGATAACATCCCAGCAGCAGATCGACAGTCACGGGCTATGGTGATCGGAGGCGTCATGAATAACGAGTTGCTCATGAAGTCTTTACCGTTTGTGGCGAGCGTTCTTGGTCGAAAATATGGGGTACGAGTACAGATTGGTGGGGACAAAGCCTTCACAGATGGAAAGGTGATTCAGTTGCCAGCCTTGCCGCTGAGTAATGATGAACTGGTGCTGAAACTTGCCAGAGGATACGCGGATCATGAAGCCGCTCACATTCGCGAGACAAACTTCGAATGGCTCAGGCTGGCAAAGCTCACTCCATTTGAAATGCACATCTGGAATTCTCTAGAAGACTGGCGGGTGGAAAACAAGCTGGCTGAAATCTTCCCCGGTTGCCGTCAGAACTTTCATTGGTTGGTCCGCCATCTCTTTATTAATGAAGGTGGCAGTGCTCAGGCGGCTAAAATCGATCCGGCTACTTCCATCCTTAACTGGGTGCTGCTGACAGTTCGCTCCTGGGATGTGGAAGAACTCACCATAGAATGTGCTCAAATAGCCTCAATTATTGATACGCAATACCCCGGCCTTACGGACCGTTTAAACGGCATCCTACAACAGGTCAGGGCCAAGTGCGACTCCACTCAAGATTGCATTCTCTACACAAGAGAAATCGTTGATTTGCTGAAGGGCTACCTCAAGCAGCTTGAGTCCAATGGACAATCTACACCGGCTAAAAAACTTAAAAAGTTGGTGGATTCAAGTTCTGGCAACCTTCCCAAGGCATTCGGAGAAGTTTTGGAAGGGCAACTAGCAAATCACGCTCCGGATGATGCAGAAGATGGGCTTCGGGTTGCCAAGGATGGGTATAAAAGGCTCACCGTGCTGGACGAAGCTGAGCTTGAACAGACCCGCAGGGCCTCCACTGCCCTCAAGTCTCGCTTGCACGGAATCATTCAGGCCAAGACCATCAAGCATGACCGCATCGGCAGGCATGGTCGGTTAAGTACGGCGCATCTGCATCGCATAGCGGTTGGAAATCCACGGATGTTCCGCAGCAGGCAGGAAAGTCGAGGCGTCAGCACGGCTGTCCATATCCTTATAGATTGTTCTGGCTCCATGCGCAGACGTATCGGGCTGGCTTCGCAGATCAGCCATACCGTGGTTAGTGCTCTCAATTCCATCAACGGCGTAAACGTGGGAGTCAGTGCCTTTCCCGCAATCAGAACTCAAGGAGGAGAAAATTATGATGATCCTACTGTGGCTCCTATTCTAAATCACGGTCAAAAATTACATACCCGTTTCGGTGTAGCCGCTTCCGGCTCAACCCCACTGGGCGAGGTTCTCTGGTGGACATTTCAGCAAATGCTGCCCTTACCAGAAAACCGGAAGATCATCCTCTGCATAACGGACGGTGTCCCGGACAACCCGGCCAACGCACAGCAAGCGATCAAAGACGGAAGTGCATACGGCTTCGAAATATACGGGCTCGGAATAAAATCCGAGGCCGTTTTTAATTTGTTCCCCGGAAAAAGCAGAGTCATCACCGAGCTTACGGACCTAGGTCCAGCCATGTTTGACCTGCTTCAGGAATCATTAACCAAATAAAAAAGGAGAAACCGCAATGTCTGAAGGTAATCCCTTATGCCCCAACTGCTGCACTGGAACTTTCGTCGTGCTCGTTAACAACACCCAGAAAATTGGAACCGCAGTCGGCGGAGTTGCCGGAGGCGCAGCAGGATACGCAGGCGCAACTTCCGGAGCTGCAACAGGTGCGGCTATCGGATCGGTCGTCCCGGTCATCGGAACAGGACTCGGTGCTATCGCTGGGGGGCTCGCCGGAGCCATGGCCGGCTTCTTCGCCGGTTCCAAGATCGGCAATGAGGTCGGTGAACATGTAGACCGGCATGTTCTCGGCCTGTACCGCTGCAACCGTTGCGGTACTCAGTTTGAATCTTAAGCTTGGAGGTGAATATGAAGAATTTGCTTACCTTTATCGGCGGTGTAGCTGTCGGTGTTCTGGCAGTTACTGGAATTTATGCTCTGGACGATGAGTCGGATACAACGGGCAGTGCGGTTAATGCTGAGAATGGCGAAATGGATGATCCGGGTGAGGAGTCTGTTAATGCCGGGCTGGATGAGTTGTTGGAGACTGACGGGAGCTAGGTTGAAGAGATAGCCGCCGGGTTCCTCCGGCGGTTATTATATCAAGCTTTTTAAACGGATTGATCTTCAAAAGAGCACTTGTGCTGCTTAATTGGGATAGAGAAATTTAAAATGCACCTGCCCGCTGACATCCTTCCAAAAATGCTTTTTTTAGAAAATTACAGTCGGCAAGTGGCTTCTTTTTTGTCTGACGTGTCAGTGCCGTTAAATAATCCTCTGGGGGGCGATCATCTTCTTTCCATTCATCCAGAATCTGTTCCAGCCAGTATTTTCCATCAGACTCGCTACTGCACTTTGCCTTGTATCTTTCTGCAATACCGAAGATATCTTGCCAGGTTTCAATTTCTTCACGAACGGCAGTTGGCCCAAAGGAAAGGCAGATATCGTCAGGTGTTAGTCGGTTAAAGTCGTTGCTATTAAGACTTATAGTAACTTCAATTTCTTGAGCTTCATCAGCGTAAGGGTAGAAAGATTTACGTCGACCGTTGGCATTGTGAGCAGGATCTTTTTTCAATTTGTATGTGCTATTACATTCATGGCAGCAAGGAGCTAGGTTGCGAAAATTTATTGAATTAAAAGGATAAAGGCCCTTAGGGAGGTAATGGTCATATGCCTCACGATATTTGTGGTGGATACCTTTAATGTCGTTGAGACCACAGAACGGACATTTTCCCATTTTGTTTATTTTCATAAACGCTTTGTAGTGCTCGTCAATATGTCCAATTTTATCCTTTAATGCTTTGATGTTGAGTAAATTCTGGTTGTAAAGTCCTTGGAAGAATGATTTTAGGTGTTTGCATAAGTCGGGATATATAGCTGCTATGTCAGCATATCGAGCTATTTGCGCTCTTGGAGAGTTGGTGCAGATATTTTTGATGTCATTATTAGCTTGATACCATTGTCTAATTTGCGCAACTTGTGCTGGCATCAATTTAGAAAAAAAATCATAAATAAGCTGTACATGACCATAAAAAAAATCACCTGCTTTAGTGTCATCGTAATAAAAAGCTACCATTACTTCTTTTAGCTCAGGGTTATTATCAAATAAATCCAAGCTAAAGTCGCCGTTTTCTGGAGCAGTACACCATACATCATAGAAAATAAAATCGATGAAAGATTGCATTATATCCATCGGATGTGGAACGGGAGTGTAGGTGTACAGCATCAGCTTTCTCCTTCCATGCTGTCGAGGATAGTCTTGATCAGCAATATTTTTTCTACTGAGTCACCAAGTTGGTTGTAGGTCTCATCAAGTATTTGTTCTTTTTCCTCGCCCTGTTCAAAGCGTTTTCGTAATCCATCGAGAATAGTTTGGGCATGCTTTCCAATGGTTTCATGCTTCCCAAAGGTTTTCATTGTGATTTTATTTATGGAAGCACCAAGGGTGTTGTAGTCGGGGTGCTCGACAGAAATGCCACTGCCGTCTTTGCTGAACACTAAAACTTTTTCTGGTTTGCTATCTGAAATCAAAAAAGGCGTATGGGTGGTAATCAGCATCTCGTGACTGTCGTTGCCTTGAAAGCTTTGATGTAAACGACTGACAAAGTTGGCCCGCCATTCTGGATTGAAATGCGTTTCAGGTTCATCAAGTAGGAATAAGCTTTGGGTCCCTTTGAAAAGATGGCAAAGGCCAAGCGTATGCAGTAGCTGGTGTTCTCCATCAGAGAAGCTCTTTAGCAAAACTGGGGTGGCTATACCTGTTTTTTTAACCCAAAAATTTTTGATACGCATGATGCGCTCATCCGATGCTAGGGTAGGTACTGTCTCACTGACATAAAGACTGTCAGACAAATACAGATCTTTTTTTAGTGTTTCGCTTGCTGAAAATAAATTTAAGGTCAGCAGTACTTGCAAAGCCTGAAACAATGCCACAGGTGAATTCTTAATCTCAAAATCAAAATTTTCGCTAAAGGCCTGACGGGTTGCTTCGTTTACATGGTAGTCAAGATAAAGGGTGTCACTCTCTTCATCCAAATACCAACAAGTGGCACACCTCGTAAGGTTTGGGATTATTTTATTAGTCGACTCGTCTCCGTCTAATAATTTTACTAAATCGACTTTATAGCGGGTGGGTAAGGAATCCTCTTCAGCCGTGTATATGGCCGGGTGATTTCGTATTATATCTTCAATGGATTCCGGCTTGTTCTGATCATGGCTACCAAATGCCTGAATCTGGCTTTGAGTAATTTCAATACTTCGCTTGATAATGATTCGAAATTCTGTGAGCTCCTCAATTTTTACATCTTCACAGAAGTCTCTGAGTGCGTCATTTTTATGGAACAGCAAATTACAAAGTAAGATAGCCTGACTAAAGCCACTGTCGAGGTATACTAAGCGAGACTCTGGACGTCCGGGGTAAGCTTGCTGTTCCTTTAAGTTTTGCCAGTATTCATCGTACTGGACAAAACGCATTTTGAAAAAAGGAAGACTTAGGATTTCATTTTCGCCTGAGGAGTAGCCAAGTATGTATTCAGGGAGCAGTTGTCGCGCCAGAGTTCGACCAATTATTAACTCCTCCGCGCCTTCTTTCTTCTCATGATTAAGTACAAACCATTTTGGTGATTCTCCGGGGTGTTTGGAGATAAGCACATGGGCCTGACCTTTGTGCCCCTTAACTGTCATGGCATCTTTAGGACGTATCAAGTACTCAATCTCAAAACCGTCCGGGATTGATTTTTCACTCCTGAAACCATTGGGGTTATTTTCTTCATCGTATCGAAAACTATCCGGTAGGTTTTCAAGATATATGCATTCCATATGATAAAAGATCGCCGCTAATGCTTCTAGCATGTTTGACTTGCCGCTACCGTTTGGCCCAGCACAGACAAAAGGAGCAAAGCCTTGTTCTTCTTGCAAATTCCATTCACTGCGGAAATAGTGTTCGAAACCCGGCTGCAGACAGCGGAAGCCTTTGGGGTCAGTGATTTTGAGGCGCAGTAACTTCACGATATTTAAACCTTAATTAGGGACAACTAGGACTGCATTTTTGTCATCATCAAATTTTTGTGCAAGTGTGCCATCTTTTATCATATTGAAAATCAATGATTTAACAATTTCATAGTCTGAAATAGATATTTCATCATCATATTTATCGAGTCCCATCTCTTCAAGGAGTCCTTCGCTGCTTAACTCAGCCATCATTCCAGAAGTTTCAAACATGAAACTTTGGACTGAAAGGCTATCTTCAGCCTTTACCTGTTCAATGAATCTTGTCAGCCAGAGCTTAAATGCTTGTTTGCGATTTTCGAACTGAGGGAAAGTAAAGTTATAATTGTCCACATTTTCAAGAGACTGCGAATCTGAAGAAGCCTCATCTATAATCGTGTCTTTTGACTCACCTGTGACCAACAGTTGTTCGTCTTCAGCAGGTAATGCTACTCGCGATAAATCCAATTCTCCTTTGAATGCTTTTTGAGTTAGGGTTGCATAAAGCATTTCCAAGTCAGTTATGCTTTTTCGATAGCGGTGTTTAAGGGTTTCAACCTTTTCAAGCATGCATATAAATTGTTCTTGTAATTCAACGGGTGGATAGGGGAATTCAAGTTTATTAAGAATTCCAGTATTCATATGGGTTAAAGCCCCATCTGGACCTGTCTTTAAACGTCCTATTCGCCCTTTGCAGTGAGTCATCAGTGAAGTAAAATATTGAGGTCGTAATTTGTCGTTTAAACGCAAGCGGATAAGGTTAGTGCTAATTATTCCAGGCTCGCCATTCATTTTCGCAACACACATTTTTCCAACTGTTCCCGCACGAGAAATGATAATGTCGCCATCAATGACAGAATATGGTGCAAGTTTTTGGTACTTCTCCTCTGTTATCCACATACGAAATGGCAGGGCCATGTGCCCGGTTGGGCCAATATTGTCCATGTTCCATACAGAAATCCCAGACTCAACTAATTCACTTTTCTTTAATGCGCTTCCAAATGGTCCGCATTTAGTCCCTTCTTTGGGGTTAATGTAGAAATTAGATAATTTTTCGATTGGAAATTTATATGGGTTGGTAATTGGATCACCAAACATATCTAAAAAAATGCTTTTGAGGAGAGCTTCAAGCTGTTGCAAATGTTCTTTGCGCCTTGATATCAGTCCCTCCAACTTTTCAAGCATGTGGGCAATGCGTCTTTGATCTTCGAGAGAAGGAAGGGGTATTTCATAATCTTTTATAAAATCTATAGGAATTCGCTTTTGTCCTGCGGCACCTTTCATGGACTTTTCACCCAAGTACCTGAAACGATTGCTCCATATAATTGAAAAAAGATATTTAGTATCTATTTTACTTTTGTCAGGCCGTATTACATGAAATTCAGTAGAACCAAATCCTATTTGGTTTTCTAAAGAGTCAGTTAGAGCTGCTTTTCCGTTTTCAAAACAGGGAGTAATCTTTGCGACAATGATGTCTCCCCGTTCAAAATACTTATATCCTTTTTTTACTTTACTAAAAGTTCGGTCTTCCTGTTCAACGACTTTCCCATCTTCTGAGACAGAGGCCATAGGTAGAAATGATATTTTTTGGTCTTCATTAAGGTTTTTAGGAGTACGAGGGTTTAATTGTGCGATTTGTCCAATCGGAACTCTATTCATCCGATCATCTCCTTAAGTTCTAAAAGCTCCCGAACAATTCCACTCTGTACTTTGCGTAAATCTGCCTCTTTAACTTTCCCCACTTCTTCTGCTAGCAGCCTATCTAAAATAATTTCTGGATCATCATATTCGGTTTCTTCATATATATCTTTTTTGTAACGTGAAAACGATAGGTCATAGCCTTCGCTTTTAATATCAGCATAAGGCACTAAAAAATATTTTTGGGTACGGTCGGTTTCGGTGGTCTGAGTACGTTTATTGTACTTGCTTGTGACATCCAGTAAATCGCCAAAGTCTTTTTGTTTAGAGCGTTTGTCGTCGAGCGAATACCCATCGGCTTGCATTTCATAAAACCAAACGTGTTCAGTCGCTGGCTTTGTTACTTTTTCTTTTGCCCCCCAAACCTTAGTAAAAAGTAAAATCGCAGTACTAACGCCTGCATAAGGCCTAAATACACCGCTTGGCATAGTAATGACTGCCTTAAGGTCGCAACTCTCTACGAGTGTTTTACGTAAGGATTTAAATGCCTTTCCAAAGCTAAACAGTACTCCCTGAGGTACGATTACGCATGCAGTGCCTCCCTTTTTAAGCAAGCGATAAATGTTTTCGACAAACAGTAGTTCTGTTTTGGTGGTGGAAAGGGTAAGGTTTTCGTTTATGTCGCCTTTATCAATGCTGCCGGTAAATGGCGGGTTTGCCATAATGAGATCGTATTCGGATTCCTGATTGTAACTTTTGCTCAGAGTGTCCTTGTAATCAATATTTGGCTCATCTATTCCGTGCATCATCAGGTTCATTAATCCAAGGCGAACCATCGTGCTGTCAATGTCATAGCCAAAGAGAGAGTTCTGCAAAATCATTTGCGCTTTTTCTGTTAGCCCAGCTGCAACCGATGTGCGGATGAATCCATCTTCGTCAGGCTGTAAATTTGTTGCTCCTGATTTTTTAGCAAGATCAGTTACAATGTACTGGTAGGCCCCAAGTAGAAAACCACCGGAACCACAGGCTGGGTCGGCAATTTTTTGTCCTAATTGGGGTTTTACGAGGTCTGCCATCAGTTTGATGATATGACGGGGAGTGCGGAATTGACCGTTTTTACCTGCTGTAGCGATTTCGGATAAAAGCATTTCATAAACATCACCCTGAATGTCCTGAAATGCTTGCCCTTTATCTTGAGAATCCTTCTCCATAATCACAAAGATTGCATCGATGCTTTTTACTGCTTCTACCAACAACGTCGGCTTTGGAATAATAAAAACGGCGTTTTTCATATGGTGGGTGAAATTAGATTCAGTCCCATTCATATCTTTAAGAAAAGGAAAAACCTTGGTCGACACATGGGTGAGCATTTCTTCCGCTTGCATACGCTTGAACTCACTCCAGCGCAGGGAGCGTCTTTCTATAGCGTATTGTTCTGGGTTTCTATGATCTCTATATTCGGGTGGAATCCATGTCCCTTCAAACTTGGATCTGTATGTATCACCAGTCCATTCGGCATCGGCTTGTCTTTTTTGGTCCAGTTCGTCGAGCCGTTTCATAAACAGCAAGTAGGTAATCTGCTCAATGGCAGTAAGCGGATTAGAGATGCCACCAGACCAGAATTTATTCCAGAGTTGGCTTATTTCACTTTTGAGTTCAGGGTTGTTTTGGAGCATGGGCATCTCTCTTTTTCTCTATTTTCAATCTGTTACGCAGCAAGATTTTCGGTGAGCTGCAATATTTCGTTTATTTCTGCCGGACTGAAGACGCCTCGAATACCTTGTGGATGAATTATTGTAAACGGAGCACCAATGAGGTCTCTTTTTTCAACCTTTTCCCGATCAAGAATAAAATCTTTAAGCAGATTCAGGAATTCCAGCTGGCGGCTAGATAAGGTGTGTTGTTGGATGAACTGCTCAAAAGCTTGAACGACTGTTTCAGGGAAACTTTTCAAAATTTCAATCCCAAGAATATGCCGTATGAATTGAATAAAATGTGCCTTGCGGTTCTTATATACTTGGCGCAACAAATCTTCAGTAATGTGCGGGTGTTCGTTGTGAAGTGTTTCTGCTAGTTCATCTGCTTCAGTTGTAGAAATATCTTCACCGTTTTTGAGTTTTTGCAAAATTGGATTATGCTCGATCAATTCTGTGATCATGGCTTCAACCATCTCGCGATATCGGCTGATGCTGATAGACTCGTGCTGAGGACCAAATTCGACCATTTCTTTCCGCTGAACTTCATCTTTAAAGTCAAGATGAACAGGAAGAGCTTCTTTTTCCTGTTCGCGAAATTTCATTAATTGGCCGAGGTTGATATTGAGCTCATCGAGGGTATCTTCAAGCAGAATGATGTCCTGGATATTCCAGTAATGATTGGATTGAGCTTGGCGAATTAACTCTTCCTCTTTTTTGACGAAGCTGATCGAAAGGGGCAGTTCTCCTATCTTTGCAACAATACCATCTTTGAGTGTTTCAGCTTTATCTTTTTCATCACTAAGGTTGGCAAGAGAGTATTCCACCAAATCGCGCTCAAACCTCATGGCCTTGAAATCAACTTCAGAAACGGTCCGAAATAGTGGTTTGATCTCATTACGCAAGAACTCCATTTTTGAATGATCCAAATTGGCCCAGAAGGTTTCGGCTTTCACTTTTTCAAGTATAGCTGTTGCCTCCCTGATAACAACAGAACCTTGCGGCAGTTCCTCTATTTGTCTTCTGAGTTTGAGAACTTCACGTTCAGCAATTTGTAGTATTCCAGAATCAATTGCTTTCTCGATTTTATCGATCCGTAACCCGACTAATCGTACAGGGAGTGGAACTTGAGGTTTCAATTCCTTACCCCGAGGTTCAAGTTTGAAGTATTCGAAGTTATCCCAGCAATCGAGAATGAGGAAAGTATCTTTTTCAGTGCACCACGGTTTAATCTTATGCGCTTCTAGCAACCGGGTTCCTCGCCCAATCATTTGCCAAAATTTGGTATAGGAATAAACTGGCTTGGCAAATACAAGGTTAACAATTTCACGGATATCAATCCCAGTATCAAGCATATCAACGCTAATAGCTACGCGAGGCATATCGTTATTTGTAAACTGATCGAGTAGCCCTCCCTTGCCATATACGCGAGGGTCGTCAGAGACCATCACTCGGGCCAATTCTCCATGATGCTGTGGGTAGAGTTTGTCGAAAATACTTTCGATGCGCCTTGCATGGGTCTTGGAGGAACAGAAAAAGATCGTTTTGCCAGGCAATACGCCATTTGAGTCTTTGATGGATTCGTCCATAAATTCTTGGACTATCAGCGTGTTAGTCCCTTTATTGATGACTTGTTTTTCTAGTTGGGAGCCTTCGAAGTTAATCTCTTCAACCTCTTTACCTTCGAGTATGAGTTTTTTCTGGTCCTCTAAAGAGATGGTGCGTTTACTTATACCTTCAATCTGAAAGCGTGTTTGAATTTTCATTACTTGAAAATTACACAAGTATGGCGGTTCGTTATTCACCGCTTCTTCATAAGTATAGGCAAATGAAGGAATGCCATCTTCACAATGAAAGAGATCAAATGTGTTGTGGTCGATAATATCGGTAGGTGTTGCGGTTAAACCAAGCGTAATGGTCTTAAAGTAGTCCAAGACTTCTTTGTAGGTATTGTATATTGACCGATGGCTTTCATCTACGACGATAAGGTCGAAAAAATATGGCGAAATATTTTGTGACTCGTCCCTTATGATGTTGAGCATACTCGGATAAGTTGAAACGTATATACGCCGGTCTTTGGCTAAAAGCTTTTCACCAATTTTGGGCCAACGAGGCTCGTGTGGTAAATGCTCTTTAAAAGCAGCCAACGCTTGTTCTCGGAGGGCAATGCGGTCAACTAAGAACAAGACTTTTTCTGCATGACTTGCCCTCATTAAAGCGTCTGTCATGGCAATGCATGTTCGTGTTTTTCCTGTACCCGTTGCCATGACCAGCAGAAAATCTCTTTTCCTTTGTTCAATTCCTTCTAATACAGCACGTATAGCCCTTATTTGGTAATCACGCCCAGCAATTTCGGGGTTAATAAGTTCTTGGGTTAATGGTTTACGATTGCGACGTATATACTGAAGTCGCTCTAAATCATTACGTGTTGGAAACCCAATCACTTTACGCGGAGGATAATTCTCCAAATTCCAGAAATGGATTTCGTGCCCGTTTGTATAAAAGCAGAAAGGAAGTTCACCGCCAAGTTGCTTTTGAATGTTGTAACAATACTGTTTGGCTTGTTCGCGGCCCAGGGCGGCATCTTTAGTTGTTTTTTTAGCTTCAACAACAGCTAGTGGCTTGCGATCTTTACCAAGCAGCACATAGTCGCTGAACTGGTGACCTACCCGAGTCTCTTGGTTTTTGCCCACTTCGTGGGCCTGCGTAAGAATATCGAATTCTTCGACAACCTGAGTGTGATCCTGAACATCCCATCCGGATTGGGCAAGTTGAATATCAATTAATTCAGCACGAGTTTGGGCTTCAGTCTTCGTCATCGCTCAACATTCCTTGTTCATTGTATGTCTCAATCTCAGTTTCATCTCGCTGATTACGTCTGTATATAAGATATAAAATCTGAGGTCCATCATGAACAGTTCAACCATACTGCTCGGAGGTTTGGGGAAATATATTTTTGCCGCAAAATGCATATCATATTGTTTTATTGAGGTTTTGTGCGTGTGCTCGCGTGATGGGATGAGACGGCATGCGGAGTTGAGGAAACTATGTAAAAATTTGGTTGCGGTTATTTTTATAAGGCAACGCGTTGATTACGTTTTGCTGTTTACTAAAATCGGCAATGGGATTATATGTGTTTTCATGGTTTTGTTAACTTTAACCAATTAATTTAGCTTTATGGCAATTACTTCAATCTATAAAGACGCGATAAGAATTTTATTTATTCTTGTTAAAGGCAGTATTCCGTACACCGGGCTGGATTCTGATGAATCTGGGCCGGTTTCTATTTTTAAGAGTGAAAGTAGGCTGCACGCTTTTGATTTCTGGATGAGAAATCCAGACTATTTAGCTGAAGAATTGCTGGATAGATATCAAAAAGAAAAAGTTGTGGATGATTTGAAAATTGCGCAACAAATTTTTCTTGATGAGGAACCTGAACTTCGTAAGTTTCCGATGATCAGATATAGGTTTGGTGCTTATGAAAAAATTGACAACACCATGTCTATCCTGAGGTCCAGAAGCCTTGTCTCAATTGATCGAATTGTTGACCATGGAGTTCTTAGGGAAACTGATTTTTTAATAAACCAAAGTGCGATTGATTTTACCAATTCTATCGTAAGTGAGTGGGAGCCACTGGAGTGGTATTCCAAACGTGCTGAGCTTGTGGCTGATGTTGCCGGTGACCGTGGTGGGGCTGAATTGAAGAGAAGACAATATGAACAGTTAGAGTATGCGGACACTGTGCTGGGTGAACGTATTCCATCGATAATACAACGCGTTAAAGGTCGGTTGCAAGAATTGACTATGAACGGTGGTTCGTAAAGCTGATAAAGGGGAAAGTAAGTGAATAATGACTGGCTTTCAGAAGTTGCGGATAATTTAGATATTAGTAGAGCTGAAGTTGTTAGTGTGGCGCAGAAATATCAGATAAAGGCTTCCCCTATATCTCCAACTCCAAAGAATATATCTTTAAAACGTATTTGTTTTGCTGGGAAAAATACGAGTGAGCAAAATCCTGGTAAAATTGATTTTGACTGGTCTGGCCTAGATAGTGGGTTGTTCGGGATTATGAGTGAACGAAATCTTCGTGGGAAGAGTACTATAATTGGGGTCGTTCAGTGGCTGTTACGAGGACGAAATTCATCGCTTCAGGATGACGTAATTAGTTGGATTAACAATGCCTCTATGAGATTTTCAATAAGTGACACTACTTATGAGGTTGCTGTAAATTGTAATGAAGAAACGACTGGGAGCTTAGTCAAAATTAATGATCATGGAGAAGTCCACCCGCTTGCAAATTTTTACAGTGGAGCTGAATTTGAAGAAACCATGTCAAACTTTATGATGGATGAACTATCACTTGAGCCTGTTGTTGTATGGCGTGGCAAAGCCCCCATTGACGGTGGTAAGCGGGTAACACATGAATGGCCTTCTTTAGCCGGAGCTATGTTTATTGGAACTGATTATAAAACTCTTTTTGGTGATGTCAGTGCCGATGGGCTATCAATAAGATTAATGCAAATGTATTTGGGGCTACCTTGGATCTCAACTTTGACTTCAGCAAAGGCTAGCGAGAAAAGGCTGACAAAAGAAAGCGAGGCTAATGCACGACAGCAGAAAGCCGAGTGTGAGAATAAAGAAACTAGAATTCAAGAGCTTAAGGCAGAAATAAAAGTTATAAAGTCAAAGTTAATCTCTACACCTTCAGATAATGAAATAAGAGCTGAGCGGGATGCAGCAGGAGAGCAGCTCAAAAACGTGTATGTTTTGATTCGTAATATTGAGCGAGAACTGTCGTTGTGTACAGGATTAAAGGAACAAGCCCGTGCAATCTATTTAAATGACAAAAAAGAACTTCAATCGTTTGTTGACGCTCATGCTGCAGGGGCTGTTTTTCGCCGGTTGTCACCATCCATTTGTCCTCGGTGCGAATCTGAGATTCCGCCAGCAAAGTTAGATAAAGAGCAGGAAACAGGCGATTGCTGTATTTGTAATGAGCATATTCTTGATGATGGTAGTGCTGATGAAATCCATGCAGGAATAGTTGCTCGGGTTGAGGCATCAGAAGAGGCTGCAAAAGAGGCTTCTGAAAAACTTAATGATTTGAATAAGGGAGCGAACAAACTCTATAAAGATCGCGATATGTTAGTAGCTAAATGTCAGGAGCTTGAAACTCAGTTGGATAGCTATACTTCACGAAGAGATTTGGAGTTTCAACTTGGAAAGGCTGAAGCGCAACTTGAAGAGGTTAGTAGAACGTCTATTTCAAATTCTCATGACAAAGGAAATGATCTAAAGGTGGTCAGCAAGCTTGTAAAGGATGTGGAAAAGCGCGTTAAGACAATTCAATCTGGAGTGCTTAAAGAAGTTAGTGATAAAATTTTAAGCTATGGGCAGATGTTTGGTATTGAGAATTTGACTCAGGTTGAGCTGAAGGGAAACGGGCATTTAAATTTAGTAAAGGGTGGCAGTCATACTGTTTATGGAAAGTTGACGTTGGGTGAGCAGCTTCGGATGAAAGTTGCTACAATTTTAGCGGTCGTTGGTGTCTCTTATGGGTCTGGAATTGGACGCCATCCTGGTTTGTTAATGATCGACTCGCCTGGAGCACAGGAGATTGTCAGTACTGACTTGGAAAAATTAATGTCAGGATTAGTGGGTGTAATGGATGAACTACCTTTTTTACAAATCTTTGTAGCTTCTGTTGCATCTGATGCTGTGACACGTCATATTGAGGGCAAAAAGTGTGTAGCTGCCCATGGTGACAATTACTTGTGGTAAAAAGAATGCTGTCTGTCGAGAAAAAGTTGGTGTCATGTTTGGAAGAGGGTAGAGAGCCGACTTTAAGTGGTTTGGGGGGAGTAGAAGAAATAATTACAAATTATGAATATTTTGCCACTTCTTCATTTGTGGCAGAATTAGCTGACTTATTCTTCGCTGAGTACGATATGTTGTCTTTTGGGCAACGAGCTGTGATTGATGATTTTGTGATTATGGCAGCAGACAGTCTGTCTGACGAAATTCAAACAAAAGAATTTGTCGAAGTTATTGATAAATATGATTTACCAGAAAAATTAGAAGACTCCATATGTAAGTCTTTTTTGAAGCTTGCTCAGGATTTAGAAAAACCTGACATGACCAGAGCTTTTGCTCTGGACGAGGTGTTGCGTTTAGCGTGTAAAAAAGAGTCTCGCAGATTTTTACTTTTTGCATTTTTACTGGATGTTAGTTCAACTGAATCACCCATTCTTATTAGATATATTTCAAAAATATTGGGGATTGCCAATTCTTATTGGCCAACAGACGATGCGCTGGCTTCATTAAATATTTTCTTTGAGGTTGACGAAGCTAGGTCTGAATCAGCTTATGAGATAGCTATGTTTTATCTTCGCAAGGGATTTGACGCGCTAAACAATGACTCTGCTAAAGATAATTTTTCAACAGCACTCATGTGGTTCCGAGAGTCGTCTAAACATGCAGAGGTGCGTTTAGACGCAGAGTTGTATGAAATTTGTTTGGCAATACTAGTTGAGTTTTCTTTTGATGACTTGCGAAATGAGTCGGTCACAAACGCAGCTAGCCGTCTCCAGGAAGTCGCTTTTCTCTACGAAGCATGGGTTGAGGGTGATGAAACAATATGTTGGTTAGGAGCCAGGCGAACAGAAGTTGTTAACTGGGTATTGTTGGCTAAGTCTATGGAAGGACTGGCGTGTGCTTTAAAGGAACCGAGTTGGTTAGAGGCAAAAATCGTAATCGAGAAATATTTACTTGCAACATATACCGCCAGTAGAACTTTTTTTCAGCAGACATCTTCCGGTGTTGAATCCATTATTAGGCCGTGTGTGGAAGCTTCACTTATAAAAGAAAAAGGGCAGCTCCACCACCTACGTCAATGGTTAACTAGTATTGAGCCTTCTGAGTATAAAGATACAGCTGAAAAGTTAATTGCTAAGCTTGACCGCAGGCTAGAAGAGAACTTCGTAAACCCTATTGAGGCGACGCATTTTGATCATAAAGGTGTCGCCTTTTTAATGGCGGAAAATGTGCCGTCGGTATTGCGCGAAGCATACTCGCTAGCTGTGTCTTTAACCGCTGAAAATACATCGCCTATTTTTGAAGAGGTGCTCAGTACATGTGATAACGAATTGAGGAAAAATATTGACTATAGAACAGATCGTGTGCGGTCGGTATTTCTTCCGGTTTTAGCTTTTACATTAAGATTTTTAGAAAGTCGTATGGATCACACCAAAGGCTATCATAGTTCTTTAAAATATCTATATGAAATGGATCCCTTACCATCTGAAGACGACCTCCAACGAGATTATTATGATTTTATGTACGGAGTTTTGCCTGTATCATCTTTGGAGGTTTCTAATGTCGGTGGCGGTAGATCTGATGTTTTGTTTCAGACAAAAGGTATTAAGTTTGTAGCTGAATTAAAGAAAGAAGAGAGCGATTGCTCTTTTTCTGGGCTTCAGAAACAATACGCTGCACAGGCGACT
Source organism: Maridesulfovibrio sp. (assembly GCA_963676495.2). Taxonomy (GTDB): domain Bacteria; phylum Desulfobacterota; class Desulfovibrionia; order Desulfovibrionales; family Desulfovibrionaceae; genus Maridesulfovibrio. The sequence continues at coordinate 2,447,958 of CAXXRF010000003.1, forward strand.
GAGTACCAGAATACGAATGTTACTCTTGGAATCTTATTGGTACTTGATCTGACGCTTAAAAATAGTGGCGCAGGGCATTTTCGAGATCTGGTCAAAGTTACCAATGTTCATCGTTTTGGTGATGATTGCCCACGGGATTTAGTAATTATCAAGGTACCTGGGCGGAGAAAAACGCCTAGTGGCTTAAAGTGATTTTGGTTTTTTTTATTGCTAAGTTTCTAAACGGAGATCCTATGCGCAGAGAAGGTGAAGTCGGCATTCGTTTCGTCGATTTGTTTATGGCTGGAGGTGCTTAGTATATGCCGTGCTGTGTCGCTCATAAGTATGGACACTGGTGCTCTGGTGAAGAGACTTTGATGGCGGAGGACGGTAAGGAATACTGTGTGTACCATGCGCCTTCAAACGCCTCCCAAAAGCCAAAAGGGAAAGAATTCTACCAGATGGTCCGAGACAGGATTAAAAACAGTTCCGGCGACTGTCGGTTTGATGGTTCCGTTTTTCCTGGACATATCCCATTGAAATCACTTTCCCTTAAAGGGTCATTGTTTTTTGATCATTGTCGTTTTGAAGGCAATTTTTCTTTGGTGAGTTCGTATATTAGAGGCGATGTTTCTTTTAAGAGAGCGATATTTTTAAAGAAATTATCGATTGGCGAACCTGCCGCCAAGGGTCTTGGTAGCATGAAAAATCATTATTTTTATACAACTAAGTCTACCAGTGGAATTCAGTTTTATACAGCACTTAAGATTGATGGGGATATTAACTTTGATAGAGCTTTACTCCACGGTAGCTTAACGTTGAAGCAATTTTCTAGTGAGGGGAAATTGGACTTCAGTTATTTTATTGCACGGCAAAGAGTCTCAATAAATCATGTGTCGGCAGGCAGTTTAGAAAGCAAGCATGCAAAATTTAAAAGAGCGATTCGTTTACTCGATTTAACAATTAGCGGAAAGGCTGATTTTGGCCGTGCTAAGTTTAATGATTTTATAACTATCATGAGATGTGATTTCCAAGGGTTAGTTTATTTTTCTAACACCAAATTCAAATCAAGATTGAGAATTAGGAATTCGCGTTTTAAAGAGGCTGTGTTTTTTGAGCGAACTGAATTCAATGAGGCTTCCTTTCCATTATGCCATTTTGGGGAGCGGGTAATTTTCAGCGACGTGGATCTTCAAGCTGTTTCGTTTCATAAATCCCCTGTCGAGTCTTTTTATTTTGTTGGGTGTAATTGGCTAGATTATAAAGGTCGCGCGGTAACTGTTGATGTTTTAAATCTAGAGTGCGCAAATGAGTATAAAGAAATCCCTTCCCCATTACCTCCAGTGCATTCATTATCAGGAAGGGGGCGGGCTACTGTTTCTGCGAAAGCTCTGGCTGAATTGTATAGGCGTTTGAAAAAGTTATCTAGGGTTGAGAGTGATGAAGTTATTAGCATCTGATTGGCATTTCCTAGAAAAGGAAATGTTGAAGAGTAAGTTAAAGGCTGATTGTTCCTCAAGTCGAGATTGGAAGGCTAGGGTCAATACTTGTTTCATGTTTGGTGTTATGAAAATATACCGTATTTGTAGTGGTTATGGCGAGTCTCCAGGAAGAGCTCTTGTCTCACTTATCTTTTTGATGATGTTGATTTTATTTCTTCCGCGTTTAGTGAACGATATTTCAATATGGGATGCTAATTACCCTAAATACTTTGCTTGGTATTTGCCATTGTTGAAAGTAGAATTTGATATCCCTGTTTCGGGCTGGGCATATGTTATTAAGTATTTTGTAGTGACTTTAGTGGCGGCTCAGACAGCCTTGCTTGGTTTTGCTCTTAGAAATAAATTGAGAAGATAAATTGGAGTAGTTGTGGACGATAATCATTATGGCAAACTTAGTGCATTTATTGAGGAAGATGGTTCGTTCTCTTTAGATTATGCGAAACATGGGACTCTCGAAGTTGACTGTGATGATGGAGAGTGTTCTATCGAAGTCGTTGTTGGCGATGAAAGGTATGAGGGGACGGCTTCAACTCCAGAAGATCTTTATGATTGTCTTTATTCAGCGGTAGAAAAGCTAAAAGATGATGACGAAGAAGCTGAAGGTTTTTTAGATACGGTCATTTCCCATATGGATGTTTCCAATGAAGATGATTTTGAGGGGGATGACGATGATGATATTTAAAAAGAATAAGATTGAAAAAGTGTATTCAAATGGAATGTTGAATTAATTTATATTTCTCTTTACAGATTCGTGGAGGATCTTCGTTATCCCTACTCCCCAGTCCCATCCCGATGCAGAGGAATAACCTTGGTCTCCCCATCCCCAAGAATGCGGCTCAGAACCTTATCCAGCACAAGCATGGTCTTGGTCTTCGATTTTAAGTGCAGGCTGCGATCATAGTGCTTCTGCCCGACACCGCTTCGGCCATGGTTCAGGAAGATATCAAGACGGTGATCAGGCTCCCCGGCGTCGGCCAGCTTGGTTCTGATGGTTCTTCTGATGTCTCGTGGAGACCAGTGTTCGCGGTCATGTTTTTTATGGAAGCGGGTGATAGCCTGTCGTAGAGAGGTATACATGATTGGTTTGGACGGATCTGTTCCCGGAAAGAGGAATTCGCTGTCATTGTTTTCCAGCTGAGATTCAATGATCCTGGTTGCCCGGTCAGAGAGGGGGAGGGCATGAAATTTATCGTTTTTGGTGCGATCCGGGGTAAGATTCCATCTTTTCTGTTCAAGGTCGAATTCGTCTTTACGGGCCTCGACGCATTCCTTGACCCTTGCGCCTCCGACACTGACCATTAGCTGCAACACTCTCGCTACAGGCAGGGAAACATGGTTGCCGGGAATGGTCATTTCATTAAATATGGAGCGGATTTCATCTTCGCTAAGGACCCTGTTGCCGACTTTCTTGGCCTGTTTGTCAACTCTGATTGCTGCAACCGGGTTGAATTCAATACTGAAGTTGACTTCGCTTGCCTGTACGTAGTCGTTTTCGATTACCATTCCGTATTGATAAGCACTATGCAAGTAACTGCGGGTGTGATCTGCTGAGCTGGCAGATCCTCGTCTATGAATTGATCCAAGATATTTCTTTATATCGGCTGTCGTTACCTGGTTGGCTTTGACCTTACGTCCTAATGCTTTGGCAGCATTGTATTTTCCTGTCAGCAATGACCTTTCGACCTGTGCCCATGTGGTTTTGCCTCGGTGTTTGAGGTCTTCAATGTAGTTTTGAAAAAGTTGCTCAACAGTACCTTGAGACTCCAGTTCCCTGCGTTCCTTTTCTGCTTCAGCTTCCTGCCGCTGGAGTTCCGCTTTTGGGTCCAGCCCGTCTACAAGCATAGTTCTGAATTCATCGGCTTTTGCTCGTGCAGCGGCAAGTGTCAGGCTACCAGCTCCATGGGCATTGGCTACCTTCATCATTTTCCGTTTACCGTTGACGTAATATTGAAACAACCATTCAGCAGAATATTTTCTCACCCTTAAGGCTAGCTTGCCTGTTCCCTTCGGGGCATCTTCGGTAAGGATTTTGGTTTCGCCTGAACGGATGACTTTTTCGATTTGTTTGACCGTAAAATTCATGTTTTCACCCTCAAAATGTGGTGGCGGTTATGGTGGCGGTACGGCGGCTAATTTCCCTTGACGTACCTCTCCGTCACTGGAGTAATAGTTTACGGCTTTGAAAGAGATAAATCAAGTATTCAAAAGGTTTTAAGTGTGCGCTTTGGGATGGTCTGTGAGGGGGTGGGAAAGTATGGAGTTCTTCATTCGTAACCAGCAGGCCGTCGGTTCAATTCCGATCGTTGGCTCCATGAAAAAGTTAAGCCTCACAGTGTGTTATATGGTTGTGAGGCTTAACTTGTGTGGTCCCAAAAGTCGTTAAATAGTGCGTACAATTTGCGTACAATTGGAATTCTTGTTTCGTATTGAGTTTATTGGTGTGGGCAGCTGATAGCCAACCTGCTGATTGAGGGGGCAAATCATTCTACCAATTCTTATAGTTGCCTACTCTCCCAGAAAACCACTGACGCCTTACAATTCTCGTAGACAATACCGTCCTGCGCAGAGGACATAATATTTTGTTTAATCAGTTCTTCCGTTTGGGGCGTAAGTTCTGTGTATTTTGCATAGAAGAGCTTCTGTTGATGAATTTTGCTTTCAGCAGATCTTTGGGTGGAATAATTCACAATGCGAACTTCCGGCTGGCGACCCATGGCATAGAGAAGATTGTAGGCCAGCGGGAATTCGGAGTATCCGGGCTGCGGAACATCTCCCATGATGGAATTCCACATGCCGTCGCTGTGTCCGCTTGTTTCCCCTCCGGCACCCCCCACAACGCAGCAGAGGTTGCGTGATACCGACTCCAGACGTTCCAGCTGCACCCGTAGGTCGCGGAACATCCACATGGTGATGGCAGAAAGAGCTAGGTCAAAACAATCTTTTAGGCCGTCGGTGTTAACATCCTGCCAGATTTTGGGTATGACTTCATAGTTATCCACCCCGGCTGAGTTCGCGTTGGACCGCATTTGCCCGATCATCTCTTCTGCGGGTTCTACTGCTGTTATCCGGTGTCCGGCCTGCCCCATGGGTACTAGTATGCTGCCCGGCCCGCAGCCAACATCCAGCACTTCGGCTTGCTCCGGCAGTCTTGGGCTGAGGACGGAAAGGATACTGCGTCCGAAGTTATAGTCGCAGGCTTTGCGTCCCACAGAGAAATCTTCTGCTCTGGCCTGCCAGTAGTTTAGATGCGCATTGCCCACATACATTGTTTCGCGGGTATCCCAGCGTTCGGCCCATATTTTTTCCCAATGCTCCACGCTTTGTTTCTCATTCACTGTCTTCTCCTGCATACTTGTATTCTTATTCATCAGGATCTCCACCACATCAGCGACATTACTGCCGGAACTTCGTAAAATCCGGCGTTGTTTTTGCTCTCCACGTGCTGCTTAATGAGTTCTCTGTCATCAGATGAGACCGTGCGATACTTAGAAACCAGATTGGTCCACATGGATTTTGCTGAATCCGTGGAGCGGCGCATGATATAACTGACGTTGGACAGGTCTGCAGGCCTGCCCAGCTCATTCAATATATTATAAAGATACAGAGATCGGTCCAGTTTCGGTGCATTGATTCCCAGTTTGCGTTGCATTTGATGATTTTCGGCATCCCCCATTCCCATGGTGTCTGCCAGACAGCAAAAGCCGCGTGATATTCTGCTCATTTCTTTGATCAGTTCTTCAATGTCAGGGAATTGCCATGCTGCATGGCAGAGAAAGACAAGGTCATAGCTGTTGTCCAGAGCTTGATCGGCAAATGAAGCAAAATCTGTAACTTCAACTTTGATATTTTTGATCCCGGTGGAGTCGGAATTGGCTTCCAGCAGGTCCGCCATGGATTGGGCCGGTTCTACTGCAATTACTTCTTTTGAAAGGCGGGCAAGGGGAAGTGTTACTGCCCCTACTCCTGAGGCAATTTCAAGAACTGATGAATTTGTATCAATAAGTCCCTCTTCTACCAGAATTTCGCACATCTGCTTGCCATATCCGAATCTGCTTGATGTGATAAAATCATTGTAATCTTCAGCTCTTCGGTTCCAGTATTCCGTGTCGCTCCGAGTAGCCATGTCCTCCATCTGATTACTCCAGATTTCTTTCCATGATGTAGTTTCTTGCAGATCCATGATTAGCCCTTGTTGTTGATTGTGGTTATTTGTGATGTCTTTATTGATGTTGTTATGATTTTTAATGCTTGATGCATGTCACTTTTTTCATTAGCGTGTCAACAATTTAGTCAAAATGGAGGATTCATGTTACTGAACTGTCGCCTGTCTCTTAAAATATTTATGCTGAGCCTATGTCTGGTTGTTGCGCTGGGTTCCGCAGTTTTTGCCGCTGAAAGTGTGCTAAATGTTGCAGGGCCGTGGGGTCCTAAGACTTTGGACATTCAAAAAACCGGATATGTGTTTAAGCGTCTGGGAGTTACTGAGAATTTAATCGAAGTGGGTCAAGATCTGGAGCTGAAGCCAGGACTGGCAGAGTCATGGGTAGTTTCACCGGACAAGACCACCTGGACTTTTAAGCTTCGTAAAGGAATCGCTTTTCACGATGGAGCTCCCCTTAGCGCTGGGGTGGTTAAATTTTGTTTGGAGCGTTTGCAGGAAAAAGGCTCCCTGCTCAAAGCTGTGCCTCTTGAAAGTATTGAGGCACCTGATGATCACACTCTCGTGCTGAAGACATCCGAACCTTTCGCTCCGCTGGGAGCATATCTGTCCATGGGCGAAACTTCCCCTCTGGCAATGTCTTCTTTTGATGCTGCGGGGGAAATTGTTAAGCCCGTGGGAACCGGGCCTTTTGTATTTGAAAGCTGGAAAGTGAAGGATCGCGTTACCACCATGTGCAACCCTGATTACTGGGGTGAAAAGGCGAAGATTGCCAAGGTAGTTTATCGCGGTGTTCCCAATGCCATAACCCGTCTGGGCATGCTCCGTGCCGGAGACCTGGACATCGCTATGATTTTGCCGCCTGATTCTGTCGCATCGATAAAGAAGTCCGATAAATTCGAAATTTCTAGAACTGCGGTAGGTCGATGCCGTATGGTGGCATTGAATATGGCTGAAGGGCCTTTTGCCGACGTGCTTGTGCGAAAGGCTGCCAGCATGGCTGTAAACCGTGATGACCTTGTTAAGTACGTACTTGAGGGAATGGGAGAATCCGCAACTACTTTATATCCTCCCATGGTTTATTGGGCGAATGATAAGTTGAAAGGGTTTTCTTTTGACCAGGCAGGAGCAAAAAAGCTTCTCGAACGGGCCGGTTGGAAGGATGATGACGGTGATGGCGTAAGGGAGAAGGACGGTAAAAAACTTAAGGTCAAGTTGGTTACTTATCCCGAGCGTGCAGCTCTGCCGCCCACCGCTGAAGTTATGCAGGCTCAGTTGAATGATGTCGGTTTTGATGTCGAACTGGTTGTAACTCAGGTTGATGCAGCACAGTCAATCCGCAACAGAGGCGATTTTGATATGTTTCTGGTCGGACGTGGACTGCTGTTTGTCCCAGACCCGGATTACAATCTTATGAAGGACTACTATTCTGCCAACACTGTCAAAAAGGGCTGGGGTGCATACCATTTCAGTCATCCCAAAGTTGATGATCTTCTGTTGGAAGGTCGAAAAGTTTTCAAGCAGGTTGAACGTAAATCCATCTATGATCAGGTTCAAGCAATACTCATGGAGGAAGTCCCTATGATATTCCTCAACTACTATGTGAATGTGGATGCTGTTGTCAAAGGTGTTGAAGGATACACAATGCATCCTACTGAAAGCAGTTATCATCTGGAAACCGTTACTCTGAAAAAGTAACCGTGTTTTTGTTCATATTAAAAAGAATCGCATCGCTGGCTCCGGTTATGTTCGGGGTCAGCGTTGCGGCTTTTCTGTCACTGGTACTTAGTCCGGGGAATCCGGCTGAAATAGCTCTACGCTCATTAACCGAATCGGAGACACCTCCGAAGGTTGCCGTGTTGGAGCTTGAAAAGGAAATGGGACTGGATCGGCCTATACATGTCCAGTACTGGCGCTGGCTCAAGAGGACCGTTGGAGGGGATCTTGGCCGTTCCTATCAAACAGGACAGACTGTGGTTTCCGAAATAAAGCAGGCTTTAGGCCCATCCGCGCTATTGGCGGGAACAGCAATTCTGTTGGCCTTGTTTATAGTTCTCCCTCTCGGTTCCATTTCCGCTTCCATGTCTGGAACGTGGGTAGATAAAGCCACGATGGCCGGGTCGTTGGCTATCGTTTCTATCCCGGATTTTTGCATTGCAATCATACTTTTCCTGGTCTTTTCCGTGCAAATGGATCTGCTGCCTGTTGCAGGATACGGATCAATTGTAAACCTGATTCTTCCGGCACTGACTTTGGCTATTTCCAGTTCCGGGATAACAACGCGGTTGATGCGAACATGCATGGTTCAGGCTCTCGAGGAAAAGTACGTAATCACTGCACGCTCAAAAGGCATGGGGGAGTATCGTGTAACCGGACGCCACGCTATGAAGAATGCGCTTCCTCCGGTATTGACTTATCTGGGAGCTCAGATGGGCTATCTATTCGGTGGAGCGGTGGTGGTTGAGTCAATTTTTCTCTGGCCCGGTCTGGGAAGTCTGCTGGTCGAGGCGGTCAAGGCTCGTGATATTTATGTTGTTCAGGGATGTGTGCTGGTCATTGCCTGTATCTATGTCTTAATCAATCTTGCCGTGGATATAATTCAGGCAGGGCTTGATTCGAGAATTCGGGAGGGACTCAGTCATGCAGGATAGTCGATTGACCCTCGGTATGCTGGTCGGGCTGATTTTATGTCTTGGCCTTATGTTTTGCGCGATATTCGCTCCTGAAATAGCTCCGCATGACCCGGATCGGCAGCATCTTGCCCATAGGCTGGAGGGGCCGAGTGAGAAGTTTCCTCTCGGTGCGGATAAGCTGGGTCGTTGTGTTGCCAGCCGCATTATTCACGGATTGCGTCCGTCGCTAGGTCTTGCTGTTTTTGTTACAGCCATGGCTGCTTTGGTAGGAACTCTCTTTGGCGTGTTCGCAGCATATTTTCGACCCCTCGATGCTTTGCTTATGCGGATCACCGATTGCTTCTTTGCTTTTCCGGGGTTTGTCATGGCCCTTATCGTCATCAGTATCATGGGGCCGAGCACTACCAGTCTGGTTATAGCTTTAGGACTGCCGGGATGGCCGAAATATGCCAGAGTTGTGCGCTCAAAAGCTCTGGCCCTGCGTGAGTGCGGATATGTGGAAGCCAGCCGGGCCATCGGGGCCGGCCCTCTTTATATTCTTCGGTACTGTATCCTTCCCGGTGTTTTGCCCTCTGTGGTGACGATTTCCACACTGGGCATAGGGAGCAAGGTTATTCATATTGCCGGGCTGGGGTTTCTGGGACTCGGGGTGCAGCCACCAACTCCGGAATGGGGAACCATGCTCATTAAAGGGATACCAGTGCTTGAAGCAGCCCCTCATATCTCCCTTTCAGCAATGGCGGCCATTTCAGTCAGTGTTTTTGCTTTTACCCTGCTGGGGGAAGGATTGCAGAGCTTCCTTGATCCGCGCAGCAACCTTTCTGATTACCGCAAAATGCAACCTGCATCCTGAGGATAAACAGCATGAATAAATTATGCATGGATAGCGGTCCGTTACTTGAGGTCAGAAACCTGAAAGTCCATTTTCCATCTATGGACGGCATTGTCCGGGCTGTAGATGAGGTGAGCTTCAGCCTTAGACGCGGAGAGAAAGCCTGTCTTGTCGGTGAATCCGGTTGCGGCAAAACTATTTTGGCTCTAGCACTGCTGCGTTTGCTTCCTCCCGGAGCTAAACTAAGCGGTAAGGTTCTTTTCAGGGGGGTAGATCTGCTGCGGATTTCAAAAAGAGAAATGCGCATGGTCAGGCGGCAGGGCATGGGGATGATTTTCGAACAGCCCTCGGCTTACCTCAATCCGCTTTTTCCTGTAGGTTGGCAGGTCGCTGAAGCGGTCAGGCTAAGCCGCGGTTGCAGTAGACAGGATGCGAAGAGCAGGGCGTTACGTCTTCTTGATTTGGCTCGTATACCCGAAGCCCGTAAAAGATACAGGCAGTTTCCGCATCAATTGTCAGGTGGCATGAGGCAGCGGGTTATGATTTCGATTGCTCTGGCTAAAGACCCTGCTTTGCTTGTGGCAGATGAACCGACCACTGCCCTTGATCCTACTGTTCGTCGCAGTATCCTTTCGTTGTTACGGGATTGCCTTGATGAGACCGGGGCTGCTCTCTTGTGCATTACCCATGATTGGGATGCAGCCCGCACTCTCTGCGAGACTGCGGCTGTGATGTATGCCGGGCAGTTTTTGGAGGTCGGTCCGGCCGGGCAGGTTCTTGACTGCCCGAAGCATCCTTACGCATCGGCTTTGCGTCGTTCCATGGGTGGAGAGAGCCCTGAACCGATACCGGGAAGTCCTCCGGCTCTAACCGATTTACCGTGCGGGTGTAGATTCCAGCCTAGATGTAACTGCTCATGTGAACAGTGTGCTTCAGTTGTCCCGGAATTCAATGGGGGAGTGCGTTGCCACAGCCATCAGTGATTGAGATTAAGGGGTTGCGCAAGAGCTACGGTTCCGGCTTCTTTTTCCGGCAGGTTAATACGGCGGTAAGAGATGTCTCGTTGAATATTGCACCGGGAAGGACTCTTGCCGTTGTAGGAGAATCTGGTTGTGGCAAGACCACATTGGCTCGTATGGCGGCAGGGTTGCTCATGCCGGATTCCGGTTCCATAACATTCGGGGGTAAAAAAATTGCCCACTGGGATAGAAAGGCTTTGCGCAAAAGTATACAGGTGGTTTTTCAGGATGCTGACGGGTCGCTTAACCCGAATTTTAGTGCCCGTGATCTGCTGCTGGAACCTTTATTGCTTCATGGTTTGCCTCGTAGTGAAGCAGAAGAGCGCCTGCCCGAATTGCTTTCCATGGTTGGATTGGTGCCGGATCTACTGCAGCGCCATCCACATGAGATGTCCGGCGGGCAACGTCAACGCATAGGGATCGCAAGGGCTATGTCCCTTTCCCCGGAACTGGTTATTGCCGATGAACCCGTATCATCGCTAGACCGCTCCATTCAGGCTCAGATTCTTAGCCTGCTGCAATCCTTTCAGGACAACAATGGAGTTTCATATCTTTATATATCCCATGATCTTGGTTCAGTGAGGGCCATTGCCCATGAGGTGGCAGTCATGCTCGGCGGAGTGTTTGTTGAGACCGGACCGGCGGAAGAAGTTTTCAGTAATCCTGTTCATCCGTACACGAAGTTGCTTCTTGCCGATGAAAAACATGCAGAGCCGCATTTAGAACATGATTTTATGGATCTTGAAAGCAAACAGAGTATGGAAAATGGATGCCCATTTACTGTCTATTGCAAGCACTCCGAACCGCAATGCATAAGGGACGTCGGCGGACTAATTGAAGTTGAACCGGGACGATTGGTACGTTGCAGGGCAACGCGCAGAATTACTTGAAATTTTTCTAACTGATTTGACCTTTACCTTTTGATCTTAGACTTAAAAAAGTGAGAGTAGTTATGCATCTTGATTCAGAAAAGAATATATTAGGCAACCACCATGCTCATGACCACGCTTCCGGCGAAGAATGCGCACACGGCTGCCACCACCACGACCATCATGACCATTGCGATCACCATCACGGTGATCATAGTCATTCATATGATTATGCGCCCGGACCACTGGAGGGTAAAACCGGAATTTTGCTGACAGCTTTTGGCTGCGCTCTGCCTGATACCCATTATCTTTATGATAGATTTGAAGATGAGGTCCGGGAAAGATATCCGGATATGGATGTCCGTTGGGCTTTCACAGCAAACCGCATTCGCAGGAAATTGAGCAGTCGTGGTATCCCTGCCTTTTCTGTTGCGGAAGCTCTTTCACAGATGATTGATGACGGATTCAGTCATGTGGCGGTGCAGTCCCTGCACACTTTGCCCGGAGTTGAATATGAGTGGGTGGAGCAGCTGGCTCGATCCATGTGCCATCCCCGTAAGGGGCTTAGTCGGGTAACCTTGGGTGCTCCTATGCTCTACAAGATGGAGGACCTTGACCGAACCGTACAGGCTGTGTCCGGCTATCTGCCTCCGAATAGAAAGGAAGATGAAGGGGTTATTCTTATCGGACACGGAACATACCATAAAGGGCACACAGCCTATATGGCACTTGAGGGCTTGCTTTCACGTTTCTTGCCCAATGTGCTTGTGGGGACACTCATGGACAAGTCAGGGCCTGCAGAACTTGGCTCTCATTTTTTGGACCGGGGAATCAGTAAGATCCATCTCGTTCCTTTCATGTGCGTTCCCGGTCATCATGTACAGGTTGACTTGTTTGGTGAGGGCGAGAAGTCGTGGAAGAGTATACTTTCTGGCATGGGTTGCGAAGTTCTGCCAGTGTTTAAAGGTTCTCTGGAACATAAAGATTTTCGGAATATCTGGCATGATCATTTGGCTGAGGCAGTTGCTGAATTGAAAGTGGATTAATCGTTTTTTTCCTGTCCGCAAAGTGTCCGCAAATCTGCGTACAAAACTCGGTAGTTTTAGGTAGTTTTCGGCAGTTTTGAAAATGGGGAAAAATAGGAGGAGGGCTTATGAATCAAGGGATTACGGGCGTTCCCGGCGCAAAATTTAATCTCCCGCCAGGCAATTCGTAACCAGCAGGCCGTCGGTTCAATTCCGATCGTTGGATCCATGAAAAAGTTAAGCCTCACAGTGTCTTATATCATTGTGAGGCTTTCTTTGTGTGGGCTGAAAAGTGGTGAAATCGTGCGGACAATTTGCGTACAAATTGAAATGTGTCTCGATAATCACTTGAAATTATTGCATTGGTCTGTTGCTTGGGGATCAGCAGGTGGAATTTCTAAATACATAAAAAGACAGGAGCTGAACCTTACGGCCCAGCCCCTTCCTTTCACGAGGTGGACAGGCATGAGGATAACCTGTCCGGTAGGTGTATATTATGGCTAACTTTATTTCTTCATCTTACCTGTGACCATGCTGCGGACCAGAGCGAAGAGGGATTCGCCGGTGGTGCAGAGGTAGAGGTGGATGACGATGAAGAGGATCATCAGGAATGCCGCTCCGGTATGCACCAGAGAAGCAAACTTTTTGCCGTCCATGCCCATCAGTTCAGGGGGAATCACTTCAGGGATGAACAGGGCCAGTCCCGATGTTATCAGTACCGGGAAGAGTACGAACAGAACCGGAAGGTAAGCACCCTGCTGCAATGGATTGAGGCGTTTTGCGGGATCGTGTCCGGCGGGGTTGTCCTGCCCTTTGTAGATGCCCAGCAAGTAGTACTTGGCCTGCGCAATGGATGCGGAAATGAAGTCCGCACGCGGCAGGTACTGCATAAGCTGTCCGCTGAGCAGCAGATAGAGTACATAAAGTGCCCAGAGTGCCGCAAGACCCAGCGCAAAATAGGCGTGGGTGGATTGCGCAGAATCGAAGGGCATGCCGACACCGAAGTGCATGGCGAATCCGCTGGCAATGAGGATTACGAACAGAATTGCGTTGATCCAGTGCCAGAGCCGAACCATGAGCGGGAACATAGTTACGGTTTCACCGTCCGCATGCACTGCCTTAGTGCCCGTCATACGCAGCCCGGCATGGATTGCGATGAGCAGCAGCATGGCAGCCAGAATCTGGACGAACTTTGCGTTCAGCCAGGGAGTCTGGGTGATGCCGATGATGTATTTGTTCTTCAGCAGACGCGCGTTCATGAAACCGAGCACGGAGTCCGCTTCGCCCATGGATGCCTTGATGGCTTCGGCATTCTTTTTTTGCAACTCAGCATCATCAAAGAGACCTTTGTTGACCATGGAAAAGGCGCGCTGTTCACTGCGGTATTTGTTGAGCTTGGTAGTCATGGCGGATGACAGGGAGTGACAGCTCTCGCAGTTGACCTTGGCAGCACCGTTGTCTTCCACTTCCATGATCACGTGTACTTCTGTGCCTTCCTTGCCGCCGTGGCAGGCCACGCAGCTGACGTACTCAAAATGCTTTTCCTTGTTGGGCAGAAACCAGTGGCCCATTTTCTGGTCCAGCAGCTTCTTGTCGGTCAGCTTCTGGTAGCCGCGCAGGTCGGAATGACATCTGAAACAACGTTCATTTGTATCAGCCACGGTCATGGCAATCTCTTCAGTCCTTGCCGGGAGGTGGAAGGTATGGGCATCGTGACAGGATGCGCAGCTGAATTCCTTGCCCTTCTTGACGATGGCTTTGGTGTGATAGCTGCGGTCCACCTGTGCGTAGATGTCCTTGAAGTAATCGCCGTGGCAGGACTGGCAGTCCATGGGCTTTTTATTTTTGAATTTATGCGGGGCAGTGGCAAAATCGTCCGCGGACGCACCTTCGTGACAGCTCTGGCAGCTCTGGCCGCTGTGCACGGAGTTGCGGTAGTCAACCTCGTCCACGTGTAGCTGAAGAGTGCGGCCCCGGTCAGTAACCCACTTGGTGGTGATTTCAGCATCACCGTGGCAGGAAAAACATTTCTGATTTTCCTTCAGCGCACCTTGGCGCAACTGGGCGGCCTTTGCGTATAATTGCTCTGACTGCGCACTCGTTTCGCCTGTTCCGGGCGTTGCAGCAAAGGCTGCTCCAGCCATAAACAGGGCGAGTGTCAAGATCAGGCAGAGAGTAGCCTGTTTAATAAACATGCGTAATTCCTCCTGATCAGTGTCTAGGGAACCTGATAATCAAAGTGGTGGCAGTTTTTGCAGTAGAATTCGGACTGGCCGTGCTCCCGGTGGCAGGTGTCACAGGGAAGTTCTGTGGACCAGTGCGGGGATTTATGCGGGTTGGGCTCAAGTTTCACAGTGCGCTTGGCAACATCTTCGGGAGTGCCGTGGCAGTTGGCGCAATTGCGGGTGTCCGGCGGAGCGGTAGGTGCTTTCACACCGTGGCAAAGCTCGCAGTTGGCACCGTTCTGGTGAACTTTCTTATGGAAGCTCTTGACTGGAAGTTTGCCGAAGACCACATCATCAATAACATCAATGGTGTATTGTTTGGCCTTGTGCTGCTCCATATCGATTTCAGCAACACTCTTTTTTTTCTCAGTTTTATCCTGTGCGCGCAGTCCGTGCGGCGCAAGGAAGATACCAGCGACAAACAATGCAATTGTCGCTACGAATGCGAATTTATATGTATTTTTCATTGGAATGTCCTTCTTAAACTAATAGGGATTCCAAAGGGGCTTAGCTCCTTTGGCCGCCGGAGGCGAAATGCGTTCAACTAAAGCGCGAAGCGCATCAAATTCCTAACTTGGTTCGTTCCCGGCAACGCTGTTCCCGGCGATGCGTCCCATGACGAGGCAGTCGGTGATAGCGCAGCTGCCGAGTCGGCTGGCACCGTGCGGGCCTCCGGTTACTTCGCCTGCGGCATAGAGGCCGCCTATGGGCTTGAAGGTCTGGGAATGAAGGACATGTCCTTTTACGTCGATATCGACTCCACCCATACAGTGATGCACTTTGGGCCAGCCGCGCACGGCGTAGAAAGGAGCTTTGACGATGGGGGTTGCGGTGCTCAGCGGCTTGCCGAATTCGGGATCATGCTTGTCCGCAACGTATTTATTGTAATTGCTGATGGTCTCGGTGAGCTTGGCTGCCGGGACGTTGTAGAAATTAGCAAGCTGCTCGATGGTATCAAAGCCGTGGACGACCTTGTATTTCAGGCAGCGGTCGAGGGTCGGGCAGGCTTCCGCGCCCTTGCTGTCGACGATGATGATGGGGTAATCGGGGTTGCCGCTGGCGTCCACTTTCTTGAGCATGGCATCGGCGCGGTCTTGCGGTCGGCCAGTTCGTTTACAAAGCGGGTGCCGCTGGAGCGGTCAACCATTACGCCGTAGCGGAAACCGGACTGGATATTGAACATGGAAGCAACGCCGAACCCTTTTTCGTCCGGGGAAGCCCACGGTCCGAGCTGGATAAGGGACATCTGTACGGGAATGGCTCCGGCACGGAATGCGGCACGCATGGCTTCACCTGTGGCGCCGAGCTGGTTGGTGCTGTCGATTTTCCCGGCAAGGCGCGGGTCCTGCACAGCACGGAACTTGGCGTCCTGACTGAATCCTCCGGTGGCGAGCACAACACCTTTGCGGGCGCGGAAAGTGCGGATCTGCCCGCTTTCTTCATCGGGGAAACGGTAACCGTCACGCACGCGCACGCCGACAATGCGTTCGTCGTCGTTGACGATGAAGTCGAGCATCTTGCAGCCGGTACGCAGGACAACGCCTTCAGCACGGGCGGTATCCACGAGGGGGCGGACAATACCGGAACCGGAAGCATTGTGGGTCAGATAGGTGCGGGCCACGGAGTGGCCGCCGAGCCATGAAAGTTTGGGTTTGAAAACTGCGCCGCACTGGATGACGAAATTATAGGCATCCATGGAGCCTTCGGCAATGGCCTTGGTGATTTCAACATGGTTGATGCCGCGACCGGCTTTGAGCATGTCGTTGACCATGGTTTCAACGCTGTCTTTGACGCCTTCCTTTTTCTGCAATTCGCTGCCTGCCACGGCGAAAAGACCGCCGTTGATGCAGGAGTTGCCGCCGAGCATGCGCATCTTTTCGATGACCATGACATCAAGTCCCTTGCGGCGGGCCTCGATGGCTGCGGACAATGCAGCAAAACCGCTACCGATAACCAGCACATCAAACTCACCGTCCCACTTGGTGGTCGGCAACTGGGACCGCACTTCAGGTGCTTTTTCACTGGCAAGACTATTGCCCGCACCGAAAAGAACTGCTCCGGCAGCCATGGCGCCTCCATTCATAAGCAGCTTACGACGCGACATCATGGCTGCTTTTTTACCTTTTGAATCAGGCATACACTTCATCTCCTTTAAAATTGCACTCTAAATTCCAGCATCAGGCAAGGGTTATCACCACAGTCCTCCAACCGTGATTACAAGGCGACATCTCCTGCCGGGCCGCTGGCAAGCTCCCTGAGGTCTTCGAAATCAGCTGATCCAAGAAAACGGCGTTGTTCCACACCGGAGAAGTAAAGCAGGAAAGTAGGACTACCATCCAGCTTCAGATTCTTCTCAAAATGCGCGCCGTATGCGGGATTAAGAATCGCACAGGTGACGCGGTCGGCGGCAGATTGCGCAAAGTCCGCGAAAATCTGCATCTGCCTGCTTGAGATCAGGTCATCCGAAAGATACCCTACGACCAGCAGTCCCATGCTTTCTTCAAGCAGGGCATGGTACTGGTCGGGAGTCAGCATTTTACATCTGTTAAGAGTCATGGTTTACGCTCCTGCGCTCCGATAGCAGTTCGCGTGCCACAAATTTAAAGGTGTCATAAATATCTGATTTAAAAGGTTAATTGAAAAATATTTTACAGAAACGGTTTGTATAAATCATTTCTTGTTACATAATTCACGTAAAGTTTAATGTGTAAATTTACACTTTATTTACACTTTTGTGTGACACGTTAACGTGGACGCAAAAGTGTAACGCTACTCTCGAAATATTTTACGCTTCCGTAATCCCGGCCCGTTTCATCCAGCGGTAAAGGGTCGGGCGGCTGATGCCCAGAATGCGGGCGGCACGTGCTTTTTTCCAGCCAGCCTGTTCCAGTGCATCAAGTACCTTCTGTTTGTCAAAGCCATGCCGTTTTGACGCCGGATCACTAACAGGAGTTCCAGAAACCGCTGAAGGCTGGGGCAGCGGTTCCGGTGCAGGCACGGTCGCCGGGCAATTGCAGTTCTCCCTGAAACATTGCGGCAGATGAATGCACTGTAACATTTCTTCAAGACACAGAATTGCTGCATATTCAATACAATGGCGCAGTTCACGGACATTTCCCGGCCAGTCATACTGCATGAGCGCGTCCATGCATCCCGGTGAAATGGATTTGATGGAACGGCCCATTTCATTGTTGAACAGGGTGATGAAATTGTCCACCAGCAGGGGGATGTCTTCCTTGCGTTCGCGCAGCGGGGGCAGCTCTATCTGAAAAACGTTGAGCCTGTAATAAAGATCCTTGCGGAATGAACCGTCCTGAACCTTTTGCAGCAAATCCGCGTTGGTGGCGGTAACCACCCGCACATCGGCCTTGCGCGGTTTGGAACTGCCTACACGTTCATACTCTTTGTATTCGAGGAACCGCAATAGTTTCAATTGAATGGAAAGCGGCAGGTCTCCGATCTCATCAAGGAAGAGGGTCCCGCCTTCGGCTGCGGCAACCCGTCCTTCGGAGTCGCGGCTGGCCCCGGTGAAAGCTCCGCGCACATGCCCGAAAAGTTCGCTTTCCAGCAATGATTCCGAAAGAGCGGCACAGTTCACCTTAACGATTCTTTTATCGGCCCGGCTTCCGCTGTAGTGGAGTCCGTCGGCGATGAGTTCCTTGCCTGTACCGGATTCCCCGGTGATCAGCACCGTGGTTCCGATGTCCGAAAGGGAGTGTACCAACGTTGCCACCCGCTTCATGGAGTCGCTCTGCCCGACCATATTGTTGAGCAGCTTGCGGTCCTCCAACTGCTTTTCCAGCACCGCCAGCCGGGTCATATCCTTGATGACCAGTACGGCCCCGCCGAAGCTGTATTCCCCGGTGCGCAGGGGAGCGGCGTTCAGTTCCAGCTTGCATTCCCTGCCGTCCGGTGTGGTCGTATTGACCCGGAAATGGGAGGTCAGCCTTCCTAGTTCAAGGGTCTGGCGGATCACGCTGTTGTATGGTGCTGCGTTTTTACCGAAACATTGCTCAAGTGTCCGTCCCTTGTAATCCGCAAGGATGCCGCCGTAGAGGTTCAGGAATGCCGCATTGGCGTAAATAACGCGCATGTCCTCGTCCACAGAGACAATTGCGTCGGGGATGCTGTTGAACGAATTCTCCAGATTAAGGCGCAAGCGGTAGAGTTCATTGGTACTTTTCTGGAGTTTTTGCTGGGCACCTTCCAGCGTGTTTCTGAGGACGTTCCGAAGATTCTTGTCACACACTTCATCTATGCGTTTTAAAACATCAGCTATGTTTAAATGATTCGGGTCGGTAGTTTTCATTTTGAGTTTTAATCTGGGTTTAAATTTTTATGAAAGCATAGAATTCATGGCGCGTTAAGGCATGGTAAATGCAAACTATGTTACACACCATAAAAGTGTAACATAGATCTGTAAAGTATAGATTCAAACAACCATTTTTAGGAACAGAAAATGAAAACTATATTCGAAAAGTGTAAACTCGGCCCTATTAAGCTTAAAAACCGTCTGGTGCGCAGTGCCACATGGGAGAACATGACCACGGAAAACGGGCATATGACTCCCCGGCTTTACGATATCTACAAAACTCTGGCTGAAAACGAAGTGGGACTGATTATAACCGGATACGCAAATGTCGTTGCAGAGGAACAGCCCAATCCCGGCATGATGGGCATTTACGATGACTTTTTCATTGCTGATTATCGCAAGCTGACCGAATCCGTGCATAAGCATGATTCAAAGATCATCCTCCAGATTGCTTACGGCGGCACCAAAACCACCTACAACGTAGGCAAACGGACCATCTTTGCCCCGGGCAATGTCCCGGAGAGAAGCACCGGTACCTGCGGCAAGCCCATGACCAAGGATGAAATCAAATATATCGTTAAAGCCTTTGCCGCTGCGGGCAGGCGGGCCAAGGAGTCAGGCTTTGACGGAGTTGAAATTCACGCCGCCCACACCTATCTGATCAACCAGTTTTTAAGCCCGTACTACAACAACCGCAGCGACGAATACGGCGGAACACTTGAAAACCGTATGCGTTTTCTCATTGAAATATACGAAGCCATGCGCAAAGAGGTCGGAGCAGACTACCCGATTCTGGTCAAGCTGACCGCCAGTGAATTCTTTGAAGGCGGACTGACCTTTGCTGAAACAAGGATTATTGCCATGAAACTGGAAGATATGGGCGTAGACGGGCTGGAAATTTCCGGCAATATCCACGGCAAGGCTAAATCCATGATCGGAAAGGTGTTTGATGGGCATGAACTTAAGAAACAAGGGTACTTTGCCGAATACGGCGATATCATCAGCTGGGATGTGAATATCCCGGTTATTACTGTGGGCGGCTTGTCCCAGCCGGACCATATTAAAACCATGCTTAACGAAACTGGGATTGAGCTTTTCGGCCTGTCACGTCCGCTGCTGGCTGAACCGAATCTGTTCAAACGCTGGAAAGAAGGTGACCGCAAAAAAGCCAAATGTGTGCACTGTTCCAAGTGCAGGCATGCGGATGGGAATTATTGCGCTGTGTTTAAGGATAAATAGAGCTTTATTTTGATGCGGAAGGACGATTTAAATAAACAATCTCCTTGTCCGCAAAGTGTCCGCAAATCTGCGTACAAAACTCGGTAGTTTTAGGTAGTTTTCGGCAGTTTTGAAAATGGGGAAAAATAGGAGGAGGGCTTATGAATCAAGGGATTACGGGCGTTCCCGGCGCAAAATTTAATCTCCCGCCAGGCAATTCGTAACCAGCAGGCCGTCGGTTCAATTCCGATCGTTGGAGCCAGTTAAATCAAGGGTTTGCATCGAATAGGTGTGAGCCCTTTTTTCATCCCTGCTACTCTATTGCTACCCAAAAGGTAGCCGGGTGTATAATTTTATTTTTGGGTTGGGTAGCTTTTATTGCGCTTGAAGTGCTCTATAGATGTCCGTCATGGCTTGCGGGAAGTCATTGCGGTTGATTTAATAAACTGTGTCTCAGTTAGTCGATTTTTGATACCAGAAGACAGGGCTGAGCTAAATTCACGTCTAAATAAAATGGGAAGGATCATTATGCCGGACTATCGCTGGTCACACTATTTGACTGCTCCTTGGGAATTGATTGACGAGTGGTATCGAGCGGTCACTTCACTGCAAGATGTCTGTTCGGCAAGGTTTTTAATTATAAGATGAACTTTGCCGTTAGGGGTAACCTCTGCAAGTTTTGAAATTACAGTGAACACACGTTTTTCCGTATTGGATAAACTGGAGAAAAACAGGTCTGTTTTGTTTTCCAGATCCTAGGCTTGGCCGCATTGATCTCGGCTGCCATCGAATAAAATGGAATATGATTCATTATTGGTGTTGGCGAATTGGCCGTATTTCTGTGAATGAAGTTCAAGGAACCGCTCGCAGAGTTCTTTGTTCAGCGTGACGATGCTTCCGTGCTTGCGCCCTGCGTCATGGTTTTTGCGTTCATAAAGCCCCGCCTGTTCTCCTTTAGGGATATGGCGCAGAACGCTCGCTTTGCTGCATCCGGCTGCGTCTTGAAGTTTGGAAATAACAATCGGAAACGGTTTTTCCATTGTCGGCGCGGACTGGATGAGAACTGCAATTATGTTTTTGGCTGTGTATGAAAGGGATCTGTAGAATTTGTTTAACTTGAGCCGAAGAAGTACCCGTGAATACCCAGCACCCGTTTGAAATTGATGTGTTTCATTACAGTTGTCCGGGTTCTGGGAGGTTGAGTTGTGTTCCTCTAAAGTCATAAAATTAAGTAGCTGCTAAAGGTTTAGGGGGATTTCTAAATTAATTCATCCAAATCTGCTTTGGTTACGATGCTCTTGTGTACGAAGGGCTTGTCTTCTTGTGTGATGGCAGAACGTTTGGGTTTGCTTTGTTTTTTTCGCCGTACCCCGTCAAAGGTGTATGAACAGAAAATTGCGTAACTCACTGTTATTTTGCCTTTTTCAAGCAAATTCTCGTGAATAATTTTTTTATTATGGCCGCTTTTGTGGAGAGCTTTTATTTCCTCAAGATTGGCGAGGAACTCAATTTTTGCGAAGCCTTTTTTCTTTTTCATTGTGACCTCGATAAATTTAAGGAGCCTTTGCTCGTTTAGTTTGGGTGTGTGTTTGGACTGATTGACATGGAGTTAGTTTGTTCTAAATTAGCAAAGAAAATTATTTAACTAAGATGGTCAGGTATGATGGAAAATAATGGGAATGAATTTGAGCGGGCTTTGGTAGCTGAGATCGTCAGCCTGTATGTAGAGAAGGGGATTTCTCATACACAATTTGCACGATTGATGTACGGTGACACAAAGACAGCCCCGTCTAAGTGGTGTAAAATCAGGGAGTGTTCCCCGACCGGCAAGCCTCAGAGCTTGCCGGTTTCAGAGGCTGTTCAAGCTGCGGGCGTGTTGGGAATGGACGTTGCCAGTCTGTTCTTTCGTGTGCAAGAGAGGCTGCGCTGATTAATGTTTTGAAAAATTGTCTATCCAAGAACTGGCTCTATGGGTTTATCTTTCTCTTAAGTTTGTAAAGCTTTCTTGCTAAATTCGCAAAGATTTGTTTAGTCGTAATTCGAAATAAGCTTGGAGAATTAGATAGTGATTTTGGAAAAAGATATTTCTGAGAAAAATATGAAGAACATTCGACTGGCTATTGAAGAGGCTTTTAAGCCGGTCGTGGAACTGGAAATTTTGAACCGGAAAGAGACACTTACAGTTCAAGAAGCCGCTGATTTTCTATCAGTGAAAAAGAATACACTGGATCACTGGCGCAGTAACGGAGAAGGACCGAGGTTTTCAACTCTTGGCCGCAGGATCGTGTACAGAAGGGTGGATTTGGTCCAGTACGTTAAGGATAATTCGGTGGAAGTTTTTTAGATTGGCGGTTGCTGAAGCAATAAGAACTAGTAATCATAAAGCATAAAAAACTAGTAATCCTACATTAAGTAAATGATGAGTAAGGTTTTGAAAAAGCATGGTTTTGTGTGGAATTACTTCATAAATAATGTTGTCGCCAACTAAGTGCTCGCGGCGGTTTTAAGATTCGTCTTTTCTCCTCCCTATTCATTCCTGAGAGTCCCCTTTCTGCGCATTTTAGAATATATCTTTGGAGCGATGGCAAAAAGATAAAAAATTGCGATTTGGAATATAAGGTAATATCCGAAAGAGTCCCAAGCTAAGTGCCACCCAAATTCTGTAAGTATATCTTCTCGTGAACGGCCTAACGATTGGAAAATATATTCATATAGAGAGTAGCCCAGAGCAAAACCAAGATATGCCCATATCTTTTTTTGGTATAATGCCCTCATGATTAGGCAAGATAGGGCTAACGGTAAAATTATCAGTATGCTGTCATGGGGGACTGCCAAATAAAAAAGATACTTAGCAATATTTCCAAATATAAAACATACAATGAGATTAATCATAATCATATCCATAATGGCGGACTGCATCCCACAGTCCGCCTATTTTTTATAATAACTAATGAACAGTAACTTTCACTTTTTTCTTTGTCTTTCCAACGCTTCTGAAAAATTCCCTGTCATTGTCACCAATATCAGCACAGCCCGCCGAGCCTTTCAGTTTCCCGCCATGTATATAAAAACCGTCTTGACCATGGGTCTTTGTATCTTTTGATGGATGCAACGGAACTCTTCCATGCCCCCAGTCACCAGAACGGCTTCTTCCCAAAAATTTCCAACCTTCAACTGTAGAAGCTTCTTTAGGGTCGAACTCGTATTCTCCCTTAGGGAGTGGCCCTTTGTTTTTCTTCGACTGATCTGTCTCTCCCGGTTTCCCGGAAGTCACTTCGTAAGTTTCTGAAGTGCCGTCTTTATGGCGCACTTCAAAGGTGCCGTTGCTATGGTACATATGGACTTCGTCTATTGGCTCGCCCGGTTTTGATCGACGTCTGTAGTCATCAGCGTACTTTGCAACGTCTTTGCCAAAGCGGCCCTCCGCAATTTTGTTTATATTCCTGTCCAAAAGACTTTTAGAACTGGCTTTTGCTTGCGTCGGCTTCTTTTGGTTCTCGGCGGATTCTTCAGAATTTTCCTCCTCATCCTCACTCGCCTCACTGGTATCACTCAACCCCAACCTATCGACAAAGTTAACCGGATCATCTCCGCAATAACCATACAGATCCACATCACCTCCAGCATATCCCAGCGGATCAGGAGAAATGAAACGGCCAATGGCCGGATCGTATTCACGGTAGCCGAAATGGATCAGGCCGGTATCGGAATCATACAAGCCTCCGGCAAAACCGAGCGGAAGCGCGAGTTCAGGATGACTGTTCTGTATCATCACCCCGAAAGAATCATATAGGACTTCCTGTACACTGCTTCCCGACAAATCAGCAACAGTAAAGACAGTCCCCAACTGATCGGTCGCCAGCAACAATTTCTGGCCGTTGCGGATCATCCCTATGGCGTCACCATCTTCATCGTAACGAAAACGGATTACCCCGGATTTATTTTCCACGGCAGACAGGGTGATCAGATCATCCCAGTGATAACGCTGGACAAGTTTGCCGTTGGTAAGCTTTTCTGCGCGGAACCCGTTTTCACCAAAGCGGTATTCAATCTCCCTGCCGTCAGGAAGCTGTACTCCACAAAGCTGCCCATTCTCCAGATAGCGGTAGCGGGTCAGCCCATGCGAGTTCTTTTTGCCTGCAAGATAGCCGTCTTCATCGTAAGAGTAAGTTTCATCGCCAGCCTGAACGAGCTGTCCATGTTCATTGTAATGGTATTTCAACGGCTGCCCACCGGAGACCTGCGAAAAAACACGCTGCCCCATGCGGTTATAGCGATACACCTCAACCGGCTTTCCAGCGTAATTAACAACCTGTAATCGCCCTTCGTCATCGTACTGATATTCAAGAGCATGGCTGGATTCTGCTGAGGCAAGGATTTTACCCACTATGCGCAATGTTTCATCCCGATCCACACCCAAAGCAGCAAAGGTGTTCCGGGACTTGGGAGTCTGAAATTGGACAACCTCATCAGCGATTTCATTGAGATCCACATTGTCGCGCTCCAGCTCGTCTCGGATGGTCCGGCCCGTTCCGGTCTTGGGCATGCGAGACTTGAGAACCGACTGCTTTCCGCTGAGCATCTTCTGGAATTCAGACTGAATCTCACTGCCGTAGGTCGTCCCCTGCAACCCCTGAACTACGGGCAGATTGGGATTCTCCTGCATGAACTGGGCATGGACCATACGCTTCAGTTTTGCATGTTGAGCCTTGGTCTCTTCCCATTCGTAATTTTTTAGGTCCCAGCGGCGTTTGACTTCCGGTTTCATCATGGAAGGATACATGCGGTCCGAGGATGAAAATTCATCAAAGTCGGGTCTGGGATCAGCGAGGTCTTCACCGGTCCTGCGGTGGACGATTTTCCAAAGATTTTCGATCTGCATCTCAGGCGGTTCGGTCTCTCCATAAAGCACAAGCCCGGTTGTCAGCTCTCCTCGGTCCTTTTTTTTCATCACATAATCTGCAAAATTCACCATGTCGTCTAACCTCCGGCTTTAAAGATTAGCGGGGAGGGCGGCTGGAATCCCGTAATCCCATGGCTCCCTATCCCTATTAATCTATATGTTAGGGGGTAAAACGGACCTTGAGTGACTTGACAATGTCCGAAAACTCCCTCCCTACCCATCCCCAACAATCCGATCAAAAGAAGCTGCCGCAGCTGTAGCCCTCCCGTATATTAGGCCCAGCGCAAAGTAGAGATTTCTGATAAAGACAGCCATGATGGAGGTTGTTTCGATGCGGAAATCCAGATTCAGTGAAAGTCAGATTCTCAAGATCCTGAAAGAGGCCGAAGGCGGTCGCAAAGTTGCAGACGTTTGCCGTGAGTACAAAGTCAGTCAAGCCACGTACTACAAGTGGAAGTCGAAGTACGGCGGTATGGAAGCTTCCTATATCCGCCGCTTGAAGGACCTTGAAGAAGAAAATCGTAAGTTCAAGAACATGTTTGCCAACTTGAGCTTTGAAAACGAAGCTCTGAAGGATGTCATAGCAAAAAAGCTTTAAAGCCAGCTGAGAAGCGTGAGCTTGTTGACTACCTTCGCAACGAATTTTGTCTCAGTATTCAACAAGCATGCTGTGCGCTGCGTTTAAGCCGCTCAGTATATTGCTACGAACCGAAGCCGCGCGATGATTCGTTACTTATTGAAATGCTTCTTAAGTTGGCTGACCGGTATCCCCGTTACGGGTTCAGAAAATTATTTATCCTGCTGCGCAAGCAAGGACACCGCTGGAACCATAAAAGGGTTTATCGAGTTTACTGCATGCTTAAAATGAATTTCCGGAGAAAGGGTAAGAAACGCTTACCGTCCCGGAATCCTCAGACTTTAGCAGTTCCACCAAAGGCCAATCTCTGCTGGTCAATCGATTTTATGCATGACTCGCTGATGAACGGACAAAGGTTTAGAACTTTTAACGTGCTTGATGATTTCAGCGGTGAATGCTTAGCGATTGAAGTCGATACAAGTCTGCCCGCCGGAAGGATTACTCGTGTGCTGGACAGAGTTTTAGCATGGCGTGGTTTTCCTGAAAAAATGAGGATGGATAACGGACCAGAGCTTATTTCAGTGACGTTGGCAGATTGGGCTGAAAGAAATGGTGTTGAACTGGAATTTATTCAACCAGGTAAGCCAACCTAAAATTCATACATTGAACGCTTTAACAAAACGTTCCGTAACGAAGTTTTGGATTTTTACCTGTTCTCAACGTTATCAGAGGTCAAGGGCATAACCGAAGACTGGATTCGTCAATACAACGAAGAGCGGCCCCATGAATCGCTCGGAGACATGACTCCTGTCGAGTATGCCCAAACACATTCACCCCAAGAAAACTCTACTTTTGGATGGCACTAACTTGGGGAGGTTTACATAATGTAAATACTAGGGTGTGAAGGTTGCTAGTGTGGATTAAGGATAGGCATCTCTTCCCAGTATTTAGTGAGTATTTTGCAATCTGATTTGCATTGGGTATCTCGGGGTGCGTTTATAATGTGTGGCTACAACAAGAATTAATTTCACACTGTGTTATGGCATTGTGAGATTTTTGTTTAAAGAGGGCTGGTATTGAACAGGTGTGGATAATCAGGAGTATCCGATCGGTTCTACTGCGCGTTGTTTTGCAGGTTGGTAAATGGTTGTATGCCTGTTCGAATCTAAAAGAGTTTCCTGATCAAATTCATACACAGTAAATTTTTATGAAAATCGTAAGTAAGTGTTCGCTGTGAGTATGTAATTAACTAGGGCGCTGAAAAACTTTTATTGAAAAGCATACTTTGTTGTTATAATAGAAACAGTTCTCTTGTTAGCCTGAGTTGTTTTTTATATCGGCTGAAAGAGCATGTTCTCTATTCTATTATCCCGTTTGAGATCCAGCTTAGTCATCTCATCCAACTTTGCCTTTCCAGTACTTGTATCCCAGTTATCCCGAAAGATGAAAAATACGGATTAGCAATTGTCCGTCATTGCGATTCTTTTTGATTATCAACTGATGCACTTCATTTGGCTGCAAAAGTGACCGCTGGTCATCTTTTGGGTTTTGTAGGCAGTACACGGCTTAATAATGGGTAGAAGCATGAACACCTGGTGTTGAGAGAAAATCTACAAGACAATTATTTTCTGTAAACTTTTAACCCCTTATGAGTATGAACAAATTAATTCCCGCCTATCTCGCAATCGCGTTTGTTTGGTTCAGCTCTCATTTTGGTGGAGGATTTGCGTCCGGTCGCCAGATTGTAGCTTTTTACCTTAATCACCAATGGACTTCCATATTCATGCCCGCGGTATCAATGTTGATTATGGCTTTGAGTCTTTATTTCTCAATGCTTATTGCCGCCAAATATGAAGTGTATGATTATAGCCGCTGGTCTAAAAAACTATATGGCTCAGCATCTCCTGTAATGGCTCCTTTGTTTGAAATTCTTTTTAATGTTCTGCTGGTACTGGTTACAGCTGTTGCCTTTGCTACTGGGGGATCAACAATTACCAAGGCATTCGGAACTTCCTACATGCTTAATACTGTCGCAATTGCCGCGGTAATTTTTGTACTGACCATTTACGGTGCTGATCTGGTGCGTAAATCGGCGACAGTGGTTTCCATTGTCCTTATCGCCTGTATCTTTATTATATATGTGCCTAATATTGTGTATTATTTCCCGAAGATTGTGGAGAATTTCGCAGCCATAAAAAACGGTCAGATAGTCACGGGAAGTCCGGATACACTAATGGATTCTCTCTGGTGGGCATTCAAGTATGGTGCCCTGCAGTGCTGTGCTATCGGAGCCTACATCGTTCATGTTCAGGCATGCCCAGATAAATCCAGCCTCAAGAAGGCTACAGTTGTCGGTTTCATTATCAATACAGGGATCATGTACCTTACTTATTTCGGTATTCTTGCTTTTGTTGATCAGGGTGTTTTAAAGGAGGCTGTTCCATCTCTGTTTGTTGTCATGCATGGTGTGGGCGGATCTTGGATGACCGTGCTTATTTCCCTGTGCATCGTAATCGGGGCCGTCTCTACCGGGGTTGCCCTGGTATATGGCACTACCAACCGTCTGGTTAACTTTTTCGGCCGCAACATGACAGAGTCCCAGAAAGAAAGTAGGCGCAAAATCCACTCAATTGCTGCATCAGCGTTCCTGATTATCGCCTGCTGGATTGTTGCTCAGTTGGGGCTTATTCCTCTCATCGGTAAAGGGTATGGAAATATAGGTTGGGTTTCACTTCTGATCCTTACTTTACCTGTGCTTCTGCGTGGATTCGGCTTGTGGCGCTTTTCCGATGGTGCAGCTGAAAAAGTAACTGCGGAGTAATCAGATGAACAAATTTATTCCCGGTTATCTTGCTATCGCACTGGTCTGGTTCAGTTCTCACTTCGGTGGCGGGTTCGCTTCCGGGCGGCAGATTGTTGCCTTCTATATAAACCACCATTGGACTTCCATTTTTATGCCTGCTGTTTCAATGCTGATCATGGGCGGATGCATGTATTTCTCAATGGTAATTGCAGCCCGTTTCAACACCTATGATTACAGCAACTGGTCCAAAAAAATGTATGGGGAAATAGGCTTCTTTGCCGTTCCGCTTTATGAGATTCTTGTTAACGCAATCCTGCTGCTTGCCACTTCGGTAGCCTTTGCCACAGGCGGAACCATTCTGACCAAGCTTTTCGGCACTTCATACATGGTAAACACTTTCTGCATTGCTGCGATTATTTTTGTGTTTACCATCTATGGCTCGGAACTGGTTCGTAAATCCGCAGTGGTTGTTTCCGTTATGCTGATTGCCAGCATGTTTGTAATTTATATGCCTAATATCATAGAGTATTTCCCGAGGATCATTGCTAACATCAATGCAATAAAGACCGGTGAAATTGCGGTCAGCAGTCCTGCCACTTTCTGGGATGCCCTATGGTGGGGGGTAAAGTACGGAACACTGCATTGCGCTGCTATCGGCGCCTATATTGTGCATGCACAGGTTTGCCCGAACAAGGCCTGCCTGCGTAAGGCGATCGGTATAGGAATTTTTATCAACAGCCTTATTATGTACCTGGCATATTTTGGAATCATGGCTTTTGCAGATCAGGGCGTGCTTAAAGAGGCAGTTCCAGCCTTGTTTGTTGTCATGAACGGCGTCGGTGGGCCATGGATGACTACTCTGGTTTCCTTTTGCATCGTTGTAGGTGCCGTTTCCACCGGGGTGGCTCTTGTATTCGGGACCACCAACCGTCTGGTTACCTTGCTTGGACGTAATTTAAACGAAGAAGAACGGACCCGTAAGCAGAGATTCCATGCTATGGGGTCGTCTATGATTCTGGTTGCAATCTGCTGGCTGGTAGCCCAGTTCGGGCTTATCCCGCTTATCGGTAAAGGATACGGTTCCATGGGCTGGGTTACTTTATTCCTGATCACTGTACCCACTGTTTTACGTGGTATCGGCCTATGGCGTTTCCCTGAGGATGCAACCGGAAAGGAGATCTGTGTTGACGAAGTTAGTTAATGAGATGCGGCAGGTTCTTCCTGCCGCTCAGATATATGATCATCCGGCACTGGTTTCAACTTATGCCGTTGATGCGAGCTATTTTGAACCCAAAGCCATCCTTGTAGTTGATGTACGCAGCATTGATGAAGTTCTTGATGTACTCAAGGTGTGCGCCGCAAATAAAGTTGGTGTAACATTTCGGGGGGCAGGAACGGCAGTAAGCGGTCAGGCCTGCGGCGAGGGCGTATTGGTCCGGATGATGGGGCCGCAGTGGAGGCGGCTGGAAGTTCTTGATGAAGGGAAACTGTTCTGGTCCGGGAGCAGTGTGATCGGTATTGAGGTTAATATGGCTCTTGCCCCGTATCAGCGTAAAATGGGTGCTGATCCGGCCTCAATTACTTCTGCAACCATGGGTGGCATCATTGCTGACAACTCTGCCGGTATGTGCTGCATGGTTGAAGAAAACAGCTACCACGCCATCAAAGGCTTGCGTCTTGTCCTTGCGGACGGAACTTATCTGGATACCACTAACGAGAAAAGCGTTTCCGCTTTCCGTACTTTCCACGCAAAGCTCCTAGATGAGCTCAGGGCTCTTCGTGAAAAGGTAATTGCTGATAATACTGTGGTCGAGCGCATAAGACGTAAATATTCCATCAAGAATACTATTGGTTATACCGTTAATTCTTTTGTGGACCATGAAGACCCGCTTGATATTTTGATGCATTTGATGGTCGGATCGGAAGGGACACTCGGTTTTATTCATGAAGTGCTGATGGAAACCATTCCAACTCCTCCTATGCGGGCTGTTGGACTTATGTTTTTTCCTTCCCTCAATGTGGCTACAGATATCGTGATTGCCATGAAGGACAGCTGCAAAATCGATGCGGCTGAGGTCCTTGATTTCAACTCTCTAATGGCGATGCAGAATCTCAAGGGCATTCCTGATGTGATGAAGAATCTACAAGAAGGCTCCTGTGCCATGCTTATTGAGACGAAAGGCTGGGATGAGCATGGGGTTCAAAAGAATGTTGACCAGATTCTGGAAGTCATGTCCGGTTTTCCGGCTCTTTCAGAACTTGGTTTCACAACAGATGAAGTAGAGTGTGAGAAGCTGTGGAATATTCGCCGCGCCCTTTTTCCGGCAATTGCCAACTATCGTGAGCCTGATGAATATGTTCTTACCGAAGATATCAATATTCCGGTAGACCGTCTTGCAGAGGGCTGTGATGCTTTTCAGGAGTTGTTTGACCGCTACGGTTATGCTGCCGGAATCATGGGACATGCTTTTCACGGTAACCTGCATTTTTCCATTCCGGTCAAGATTGCCGATGCCGGTGAAGTGGAAAAGCTTCATCATTTCATGGTCGACCTCGTAAATCTCATTACCGAGGAGTTTGATGGTTCTTTAAAAGCTGAGCATGGAACCGGGCGGGCTATGGCGCCTTTTGTTCGTAAGGAATGGGGTGATTTCCTTTATGAAGTGATGTGCAGGGTGAAAGAATTGTTTGATCCGCTGAATATCCTAAATCCCGGGGTTTTGATCAGTGGTGATGCTTCGGCCCATATTGATGGACTTAAAAGCCCTGTCGCAACCCATCCTGATGTTGATCTTTGCGTTGAATGCGGATTTTGCGAACAGATTTGTCCTTCCCGCAACATCGGGCTTACTCCGCGCCAGAGGATCAGCCTTGCAAGGGCGATAACAAAGCTGCGGGCTGAAGGTAATGCTGATACTGCAGCTGAATGGGAAGAGGTTTTCTATAAATATGGTGAGCAGCTATGTGCAACGGACGGCCTTTGCCGTACCCGTTGTCCTCTGGGGGTGGATGTCGCTAACATGGTTCGCGAGGGCCGGGGCAGAAATGCTTCTTCAAATGCCCTCAAGCTGGCTGATTATGTTTCCGGACACATGGAAGGAGTCCTGCACAAGGCATCCATGGCCTTAAGCTGCATGTCTCTGGCCCAGCGTGTTATCGGGGATGATAATATGGGGCGCATGGCCGGAGCTGTTCGATCTGTTTCCGGTAACCGTATACCCCTGTGGAATAAAGCCATGCCCAAAGGCGGTGGCAAGATCCCGCAGGTATCATCTTCTGGTGGGGGAGCGCAGAAAGTTGTTTATTTCCCCTCATGTGCTGTGCGTACTATGGGCGCAAGCAGGGGGGATGACTCCGATTTACTTATGGATGTAACAGTAAGACTGCTTGAAAGGGCGGGCCTTGGAGTCGTCTTCCCTGAATCCATGGAGGGGCTTTGCTGCGGAAAAGCCTTTGAGACCAGGGGCCTTATGGAACAGGCGGATGAGCTTGCGGCTAAGTTAAGCATGGCCCTGTTAAAAGCCAGCAACAACGGCGAACATATTGTTCTTTGTGATACCAGCCCCTGTCTTGCGAGGATGCAGAAAACTTTGGATAAGCGCCTTGTGCTTATGGATCCCATTGAGTTTGTGTCAAAAATTCTGATTGAGAGGCTGGAATTTAAAAAACTTCCCCGAACTGTGGCGCTGCACCCGACATGCTCAACCCGTACAATGGGGCTGGAGAATTCATTTCGTGAGCTTGCGGCCAGGTGCGCGGAATCTGTCATTATTCCCAAGGGCATAGGCTGTTGCGGTTTTTCCGGCGACAAGGGGTTTCACAGGCCGGAGCTGAACGCATCGGCTCTTGAAGAATTGAAATTGCAGATTGCAGGTTGTGATGAAGGGTATAGTGTTTCCCGTACCTGTGAGATCGGTCTGACTCTTCATGGCGGTAAAAATTACAGAAACATTCTGTATCTCGTGGAGGAGGCCACCCGGTAGGAATCCGGAAATTAACCTTTCTAAAATTCTGCGCCCCGGACTTTTCAGTTCGGGGCGTTTTTATTCCGGATAAATTATTTTTGTTTAATATCTGAGAGCACCTTTGAAATATCAACTGCGTCCAACTGATTCGGTGATAGAAACTGCTGAGCATACTTCATATAAATTCCACTTTCCAAAAACAGTTTGAACAGGTCGGGATCAAGGCGTCCGGCTTTAACCATATCTGCCATGATGTTGACTGACTCGCTTAATTTTTTGTTCTCTTTGTAGGGTCTGTCACTGGCTGTGAGGGCTTCAAAAATATCGGCAATGGCAATTATGCGCGAAGGGATTGAAATTTCATCTCCGACCAGTCCACGAGGGTAACCCGTTCCATTAAGGGTTTCATGGTGGGCTCCTGCATATTCCGGTATCTTGGACATATTCGCAGGCAAAGGCAGGGTTTCAAGCATTCTGATGGTGATCAGAATATGCTCATTGATCTTATCCCTTTCCTCGGGAGTCAGGGTCCCTCTGGGTATACTTAAATTATACAGTTCTCCGAGATTGTAGATAAAGGCAGGCTCTTTAAGAGCAGAATCTGTATCACTTCGGGATTGAGTCGACGGCCTTGTATTTAGGATCTGCTCCGGTTTATCGGCAAGGATCTGTTCAATACAGGGAAGAGGGCGTTCAGGATCCGGGTAACGCTTGAGTTCCTGAGGACTCAGGCCCAGACGGTCATCAAGCTGGCGAACCCATGTTTTTCGGCTTATTGATTTGATTCGTTCAATTTCGTTTTGTCCCATTGCTTCCCCTCCTATGTTGCAGGAGGCAATGAAAGCAAAGTCTTCGCGAATCTCTTCTTGTTTTTGGTGAAGAATAAAAGACAGTCTGTTTTCATCTTCACCTTTGAGGCGGGCCTGCAGATATTCTATCTCGGCGTCTCTAAGTAACACCTCGAATCGTGTACGGATTTCATGAATGCGATTATAGATGGTCTCCAGTTTGGTTGCCTTGTCCACCACATATTCGGGGGTAGTGATTTTCCCGCAATCGTGGAGCCATGCTGCAACTTTGAATTCATGCCACTGCTCTTCAGAGTTTAATGAAAAATCAGCAAGCCCCCCTTTGGAGCAGTCGGAGGCCGCCTGAGCCAGCATAATTGAAAGCTCTGGAACTCGCGCACAGTGTCCTCCCGTATAAGGGGATTTGAAGTCGATTGCAGAGGCGATTATCTGGATGAATGAGTCGATAAGCTCCTGCAGGGATCTTTCATGTGTTCTGATTGATGAAGCCATGGACGTCATAGCTGTGGAAAGCTCACTGATTTCAGCTATATTGCTGCTGACTTCACACACATCGCTATATCGACGCCGACTGACCTTTTTGCTTTCCTGCGATAAGGACCGGATTGGCTTGATAAGTATTCTTGATCCTATCCAGACCAGCGGGGACAGCAGAAGAAGTATGGTGAATGAAAAAAACAGGGATACCCTGATTTTTTTGGTATATGGCTGAGTTGCAACATCAAGCGGGATCAGCATTCCCAGAAAAACATGTCCGCCGTAATCTGACTCCAAGCGGGCCAGATAACCGAGGTATTCCTTACCGCTGATATTCAGAAACTGGAGCTTGCCATGTTTTGTCTGGTCGGCGGCAAGCTCAAGTATGTGAAGTGCTTTTGGGCCAGATTTCAGATTTGCATCAAGTTCCTGATTGCCGAACCATTTGGTGTTCAGCCATTGCTTCTCCTCGGGGGAAATCGTTGCAATTGACTTATTCAAAATTTCAGCCAGTTGCGGGATTTGGGGACGAACAATGAAATGAAGCCCTTGTTCGGGAGTTGGGATTTGTATCCCCAGTTGAATAAACCCGATGAAATTAGTGTTTCCAAGATATCGGAGTTCAGCAACTTTTCCTATCACGGCATCAACTTGTCCAAGGGCGACAGCTTTAGTCCCATCAAGAATGTCCATATTTACCTGTAGAATTTCGGGATAGCGTTCCTTTAGGTAAATGGCGGCAAGTGTGCCGGCTGAAACTGCGACCCTTTTACCATTTAAATCAGTAAGTGATGTCGGCAGCGGAGTTTCCCGCTTTACCGCAATCCCGTCAGTCAGGGTCATGTAGGTGTCAGTATAAATTCCAAGTTTTCTGGTCGAGTGTGTTTTGAACTGGGAATGAAGAATATCTATCCTGTTCCTTTTGTATGAAATAAAAGGACTGTCATCATACTCAATTCGCAGATTTAGTTTTCGTGCAATCAGATTCAATAAATCTATTGAATATCCTGATTCCGCAGTTGTTGCCGGTAGGGAAAAAGGTAGAAGCGGTGACCCGGAAACACGAATAACAGGATGTTCGGCAATAAAGGAATATTCATCACGTGTAAGGGGAATATTCGTGATACTGGATTGCGTGGCGGGCGGGTCCAGCTTGCTGGTCTTGGCAACAAGATTTCCCTGCTGGTCGAAAACTGTGACTACTCCTGATGGGGGCAGATGCTGGTGATGAAGAAAATAGGAAATCCCGTCCAGTGAAATATTGAGGGCTACTGTCCTGTTCCCTCCATCCATGCTTTTGGCATAGGTAAACCCGGAAGTTTTAAGGTTGGAGAAGATATATGGATTGGTTCGGATAATACTGTTGGAAGTCAGTGCTTTTCTAAACCAGGGACGCTCAATGGGAGTATAGTCAGTTCGTTCTTGTTTCTCGAATCGAATGGTAAACAGCCGGTCCATATAGGTAGTGGACTTTATGCGCTCGCCCTGTTTCGTTTCAATACGAATAACGACCCAGTTGTCTTTTGGTGTTGCATCGAGTGCCAATCTGGCATTTATGCTGCTGTTTAAATTTACTATTTCAAGGAAGTCGCCGTTTTTGAATCCTACATATACTGATAGAACCGGAGCCTGATTCATGCACCCGGTTATCAGTGATAGCGATTTTTTGTCCAGTTTTTGGGACGGGTACTCATTAAACTCAGGTAGCTGGCTGAAAATAGTGATGAGGTTTGCACTTTGGTTATCCACTGAACGGACTCTTTCACTGATATTTTCAGAAATGGACCGGAAGGTTTTCTCTGCGGCTGTTTTGGCCAGATCCAAGCTGAAATAGTAATCCAGACCGATGGTCAGGCCTGCAATTATGGCGCCGATGGCCATGACCACTCCCACCGCGAGAAGACGTATGGAAATGAACTGTTTAGGTCTGAAAGTGTTGAAAATAGATGTCATGATAACTCCGAGCATGGATGGCAATTAGCCTGAGCTGGCTTAGCATAAATCTGATAATAGTTGCTCGATAAATGATATGAAGTGCTGGGTAGGGGATAGCTGTATGTGTCGTGAGCGTCAACTGCTATATTGTCAGATTCTGGTATGCGTAATTGGCCTATATGTATTTTGCAATGCTGTAATTAAGTGTTTAAATCAAGAATACTATTGATGTTTATGGAATATATTAAATATATGTATATGCGATGGTGATGTTTAAAGTGTGTAATGTTGGTGTATGTATCTGATAAGATGTGGTTTATTCTAATTCTTGTTTTGTGTTAAATTCTGAAGAGATTTATTTCTAAGATGTTCAAGAAAAAGCTCAGAGGCTTTTGAAAAGACCTGATGTTTATTCCAGACGAGATTCACTTGTGAGTGCAGGGCTGGTTTAAGCGGACGAAAGCAGAGTGTGTTGCCGTCTGTGGTGTTGATTATGTTTTCCAGGCAGATAGCATAGCCGACCCCCGCCTCAACTAAAAGTCCGGCATTGAAAAGCAGGTTGTATGAAGCAACCAAATTTATTTTCTCGGGAGTCACTTTCAACCAGCTGAGCAATTGGCCTCCCTTCATGGCCTGTCGGGAATTAATAAGGGGAAGGCCTTGCAGGTCTTCGGGAGTTATGACTTTTAGACATGCCAGCGAGCTGTCTTTTTTCATCAAGACTCCCCATCTGTCCACTGCCGCCAAACGGATGTAATTGTATTTTGATAAATCCGCGGGTTCAATTATCAGGCCGAAATCAGCTTCGCCTTTATCAAGACGCTCCGTAACTGCATCTGCATTACCACTGAAAATATGGAAATGAATGTCCGGGTATTGTTTGGATAGTTTATTAATCGGGACGGCTAACTCCCTGAATGCGTGTGTTTCGCCTCCAGCTATATAAATCGTTCCACCTACACTGTTTTCAATTGATGAAAACTCTTCTTTCGTTTTTTGTACCAGCCCAACAATTTGTTCTGCGCGTTTCCGAAGTAGGCGACCCTCTTCTGTGAGGATTATTTTTCTGTTTCCTCTGGTAAAAAGGATTACTCCCAACTCTTCTTCGAGTTCCTTTATCTGTCTGGAAAGGGTGGGTTGCGTAATATACAGGGAATGAGCTGCATTGGATATGTTTTCTGATCTGGCAACTGCTAGAAATGATTCGAGTATATTTATTTTCATGTATGGATACAGATTCTGTTGCAGGTTTACGTATGTGTTTTTTGCATGCCTAGGTATTTAATATGATTATTTTACATGACCTGTGAGGAGCTATAAGTACTGAGAACTCATGTTCAAATCAAACCAAGGGAGTTAGCAATGGATTTAAAACAACTTCTGGAAATTTTTAATAGTGGGCGTCCCATTAAGGCCGGCTCTGAAGAGCACATGGCTTTGGTAAAATATAGCAATGAAGCTATGCGCATTACAGCAGAATTAAATGGCTCGTATCATAACCCGGAAGAGGTTCGAAAAGTAATGTCAGAACTTACCGGAAAGCAGCTGGATGAATCCTTCATGCTGTTCCCTCCATTTTATACAGACTTTGGAAAAAATATACATATCGGCAAAAATGTTTTTGTTAATTCATGCTGCAATTTTCAGGATCAAGGCGGTATATTTATCAAAGATGGAGCTCTTATCGGTCATAAAGTTGTTCTTGCTACCATTAACCACGGCTATGCGCCTGAAAACCGGCAATTGAACTATCCCGCTCCTATTGTGATTGGCAAAAATGTGTGGATTGGATCAAGTTCAACTATTTTACAAGGCGTTACCATAGGAGATGATGCCATTGTTGCCGCTGGAGCTGTTGTAACCAGGGATGTTGCCCCGGGCACAATTGTAGGGGGAGTTCCTGCAAAATTCATCAAAACTGTTGCCGATGCGGAGAAAAGTAAGAATATAGCTGGAAAGTTCAATGAAGAGCGTGGGTAAGTTAAGAACTTCTCGTTAGATTTAAAGCTTTATTACTACTATGTTCAAATTTATTGGTTTCATCTGCAGTATTAGGCAATAAACAAATAGGATTGTACATATCTTAAGATTTTGCGGTATTGTACAAATAAGAATCAAGGCAGAGATAGTTTAGCCAAAGATAGAAAAAGAACGACTGGTCGGGTACAAAGTATGAGGCTATTTATGATTGATGATATTGATATATCTGACGATGGCCGGTTATGCAGTTACTAGTCAGGAAAAGTTCAGAAAAATCATACTGGCTGCATTGGATGGCGGGCAGCTTGATGCAGATTGATAGTTTATCCCGGCGTTACCGGCTGTGATGTTTTGGAGCTGAAAATATGCTTTTAGGACGTGCAGGAAAATTCAGCGTCTTTGCCCATCCATGGTGCTAGCCGTTTATTCAGGTGCTTGAGACGGTAAATCAGAATTTGAATATTCTTATCCCGAAAAATGGAGGTCCGGTATAGCTTGCCGGTTTCAGGAGTTCCTTTATCCGCTGGTGATAAGGCATTAATTGAAATCAGCTTGTGCAGGCTGTATTATGCTCTGTGAATCTTAGAATTGAAACCGCAAGCCAGGAGAGAAAAATGGAAAAAGCTGAAGTTTATTTTACCAATTTTCGTACAAAGGCCTTTGGTGACGGATTGCCGACCAAGCTGAAGAAAATGATCAAGAAAGCAGGTATCGGTAACATTGAAATGGAAGGTCGCTTTGCAGCCATTAAACTTCATTTCGGTGAACTTGGAAATATCAGTTACCTGCGCCCGAACTATTCCAAGGCTGTTGCGGATGTCGTCAAGGAATTGGGAGGTAAGCCTTTTCTTACCGATTGTAACACTCTGTATCCGGGAAGCCGCAAGAATGCTCTGGAACATCTGGAATGTGCCTGGGAAAACGGTTTTACTCCGTTGACAGTGGGGTGTCCAATTCTGATTGGTGACGGGCTCAAGGGAACTGACGATGTCGCTGTTCCGGTTGTCGGCGGAGAGTACATCAAGGAAGCCAAGATAGGCCGGGCTGTAATGGATGCGGACGTATTTATCAGTCTGACCCATTTCAAGGGACATGAAGTTACCGGATTTGGCGGAGCGATTAAGAATATTGGCATGGGGTGCGGTTCAAGGGCCGGTAAGGCAGAGCAGCATAGTGACAGCAAGGCTTCTGTTAATGGAGAACTGTGCGTAGGATGTAAAACCTGCCTTAAAGAGTGTGCTAACGATGCTCTTCATTTTAATCCTGAAGAGAAGAAAGCCTATATCGATCAGGAAAAATGTGTGGGTTGCGGCCGCTGTCTGGGCGCATGTAATTTTGATGCTATTTCATTTGGATTTGACGCAGCGGTAAAATCTTTGAACTGCCGCATGGCTGAATATACCAAAGCCGTGCTTGATGGTCGCCCGCATTTCCATATTTCGCTGATAGTTGATGTTTCGCCCAATTGTGACTGCCACGGTGAAAACGACGTGCCTATCTTGCCGAACATCGGAATGTTTGCGTCTTTTGATCCTCTGGCCCTTGATCAGGCCTGTGCAGATGCCTGTTTGAAAGCAAAGCCTCTACCGGGCAGCCAGCTTGCAGAAAATATGGCGAGGTTGGATTTTGTTGACCATCATGATCATTTTTCCAATTCAACTCCTGAATCAGAGTGGAAGACATGCCTTGAGCATGCAGAAAAGATCGGCCTTGGGACAAGGGAGTACGAACTTATTGAGGTCTAGTAAAAGAACTGACTCTGCATGCTAACCAGTAATATCAGGGGAAAATTAATGAATCGTCGCGATTTTTTAAAAAAAGTTATCAGTGGTGGTATTGTTGCCGGTTCCACTCTGGCGCTGGGTGGAGTGGAAGGCTTTTGGGCTGCAGCCATTGCTTCCGAAGCGGAAAAGAACTGGGACCTGATTGCCATACGCGGTGGTGAACCAAACGAAATGTTCGACGCAGCCATTGATGCCTATGGAGGCATGCAGAGTTTTGTCTCGAAAGGAAGCAGTGTTGTTGTCAAACCCAATGTCGGCTGGGATGTATCCCCCGAACTCGGAGCAAATACCAACCCTGTTCTGGTGGGCCGGATTGTCGAGCACTGCATTGATGCCGGAGCTGCCGAGGTGATTGTTTTTGATCATACCTGTGATAACTGGCGCCAGTGCTATATTAACAGCGGGGTCAGGAAGGCAGTAGAGCAGGCCGGGGGGAGAATGATTTCTGCAGACAGTCAGAAATATTATCGCGAGGTAGCTGTTCCACAAGCTAAAAGATTGCAGAAAGTAATGGTTCATGGCGCTCTGCTTGATGCGGACGTGTTTATCAATGTTCCGGTTTTGAAGGACCATTCCTCCACCGGAATTACTGCCGGTATGAAGAATTCCATGGGAGTGGTCTGGGATCGGTGGTACTGGCATCGCAATGACCTCCATCAGTGTATTGCGGACTTCGCCTCTTTTCGTAAGCCGGACCTGACTGTAGTTGATGCTTATAGCGTCATGAAGCGAAATGGTCCCAGAGGGGTTTCTGCAAGCGATGTTGTTTCCATGAAAGCGCAGGTCCTTTCTACCGATCCTGTTGCAGCTGATGCCGCCGCGGCAAAACTGTTCGGAGTTGACCCTTCAGAAATAAGGCATATCAGCCTTGCTGCTGAAATGAATCTTGGACAGATTGATCTGAAAAAGTTGAATATCAATAGAATCAAGCTGGGCTAAAATGATTTCCCGGCACCTTAAAAAGGCGCGCGTAGTAATCGCAATAATATTCCTTGTGCTGACTTCTATCCTCTTTCTTGATTTCAGGGATGCAGGCATAAGATATTTATCCGATGAAGTGCTTTATCTTCAGTTTGTACCTTCGGTGATTAAGTTCTTAACGGAATTTTCTCTGGGGGCGGCTGGTTTCATTCTAGTCTTGTGTACTACGCTGCTATTTGGCCGGGTGTACTGTTCTTTCGTCTGTCCCCTGGGAGGATTGCAGGATCTTATCAGCAGGCTATCTGGGATAAAGACCTTCCGGGCAGGAAAGAAAAGACGCAGGTATTCAGTTTTAAAGCCTCATAAATATTTGCGTTATGCAATCTTGATTTTAACCGTATTGTTTTTTGTGGGGGGCTCCGGTCTTCTGCTCAACTTTCTAGATCCGTTTAGTAGTTTTGGAAGGATATTATCTAATATCTTTCGACCTATGCTCCTTGCCTTGAACAATATTCTTGTTCCTCTGACCGAGTTGTCGGGGTATTCGGGCGTGTATCATGTTCGGGGGCAGCCGATTACGCTGTTTTCATTTGGTGTGGCTTTTGTCACGCTGCTGGGAGTGGGGTGGGCAAGTGCGGTTCATGGTCGGCTGTACTGCAATTCCATCTGTCCTGTCGGGACGTTGCTGGGGCTCGTTGCAAAACATTCAATGTTTCGTATCCAGATCTCTCCAGCAGAATGCCGGGGGTGCGGATCTTGTGAACATGTCTGTAAGGCCGGCTGTTTAGATGTTAAAGATAAGTCAATAGATCTATCCCGCTGTGTAAGTTGCTACAATTGTCTGTCCTCCTGCCCTGATCATGCTCTGCGCTTTTCCGTTGGTTCCATTAAGGATTTAA
Organism: Maridesulfovibrio sp.; assembly: GCA_963676495.2. Lineage (GTDB taxonomy): Bacteria > Desulfobacterota > Desulfovibrionia > Desulfovibrionales > Desulfovibrionaceae > Maridesulfovibrio. The sequence goes on from CAXXRF010000003.1 coordinate 2,488,784, forward strand.
GAAAAAATCCTCCATCCGGCGGGCGAAGAAAATTCATCACTGTCTTTGCTGCAATGGGATTAAGTCTCACGTCTGGAAAGGGCGAAGCAGAACAACCAGCCAAAATAATTCAAAGTCGTCCAACCACAATACCTGAGACGCGGACAGGGCCTATATCCCCTCCCGGATCTGGTAGTGTCGGAAAGTTTATTTCCAAGTGCACAGCATGTCATCTATGTGTCTCCATCTGTCCCTCGCGGGTACTGGAGCCGTCATTTCTTGAATATGATCTCAACGGAATCATGATGCCCCGGATGGTGTTTCATTCCGGTCACTGTAATTTCGACTGCACAATTTGTTCAGAGGTCTGTCCAAGTGGAGCGATCTTACCACTTGGTAAAGAACATAAACGAGAAACTCAGGTAGGTGTGGCCAGGTTCATCCGGGAGAATTGCGTTGTCTTTACCGATAATACCAATTGCGGGGCCTGTTCGGAACACTGCCCGACTAAAGCGGTTCACATGGTTTCCTACCCGAATGACGCAGGGCGTAAACTTGTAATCCCTAAAGTGGATGAATCATTATGTGTTGGCTGCGGCGGATGTGAACATGCCTGTCCTACACGTCCTTACAAGGCTATCTATGTAAATGGAAATCCTGTTCATAAGCTTGCCCGTAAACCTGAAGATAAACCTTTGGAAAGCAATGCTGATGATAGTGATGAATTTCCTTTCTGATGGTGACCATGGGGATTTTATTTTTCGGAAATCTCTTCTGGGCAGGAAGTCGCTTGCAGTCAGTTATTGAAAATGATGAATGTTGGGGGCCTATTGCGGGTAATTCTTTTACCGGAGTATTAGCGTTCCAAATTTTCAGCTACTTTTTTAGATGCTATAAATTAAACTTACTGTATCAGAATATTAATTTTAATGAATTAATAATCCTCCTCGGTTCTTCATTTATAGGTGAATGATATCTTGTTTTAAAAAATATTTATCTACATCATTATTTGGTAAAAATCAGTGTGCTCCCGATATTATTATGTCCATTTTTAGAAAAGAGATTTCTATAAATTACGATTATTCTATTTAAATTTGTGTTATAGATTGTTCTTAATTTCAAATGAGTTTGAATATTGCTTCAGAACAGAGTTCATTGGATTTTAGCGAGAACTTTTGTTCGGGATACCGGGGCGTTCCCATAATGTAAGATTGGGATCTGGAAGAGCAGCAATATGTTACATTATTGATCAGCTGGATAGGCCCGCTTTTGAAAGAACAACAGCAGGCCATGCTCGAAAGAAGGAGATCATCATGACACAGATAACGATTACAAGATCCTCTTGCAGAGGCTGTCACGGAGTATGTCAGGTTCTTGTCCACCGGGATGAAACCGGTAAAATAGTCAGGATTACCGGAGATAAGGACAGCCCGACCAGTAAGGGGTACATCTGCCCCAAAGGGGCTCTTGCTGCAGACACCCTGTATCATCCGGACAGGATCACTCGTCCCATGTTGCGTGAAAAAGGGCGCGGGGAGGGAGCATGGCGTGAGATTGAGTGGAACGAGGCGCTTGATTTGATGGAAAGTCATTTCAAGCGGATTATTAATGAACATGGTCCAGAATATATCGCTATTGCACAAGGAACCGGACGTCCATATACGGAATTTACTCCCCGTTTCTGTCATGCGCTCGGCTCACCCAACCATGTTTCTCCTGCCCATAACTGCTATGTTCCCAGAAATATTTGCGCCGGCATTACAATGGGATGGTTTCCTCAGCCCGATATATACGGTCATTCAGGAGTTATGCCGCGCTGTGTAATGGTTTTTGGAAGTAATATTATGGAATCCGGGGGAGAAGGCGGATATTGCGGAAAGATGGTTTCCAGAGCACTTAAAGAGGCTGAGAAAACCATTATTATTGACCCCAGACGTATTAAAGCATGTGAAGGCAGTGATTATCATCTGGCACTACGTCCCGGATCGGAATGCGCTCTTATGCTTGGCTTGATCCATGCGGTTATTGTTAATGACGCTTATGATAAGGATTTTGTAGAGAATTATTGTTCAGGGTTTGAGGAATTGCGGGCCCATATACAACAGTTTTCTCCCCGATGGGCTCAGGATATAACCGGAGTTCCTGCCGAGATGATTGAACAGGCGGCTTTGACTTTTGCCCGGACCGGTCCTTCAACTCTTATCTGGGGCAACGGCATAGATGAGAGTGTCTGCGCTTTTCAAACTGCCAGAGCTGTATTTCTGCTGCTTGCCTTGTGTGGATCCATAGATGTTCCCGGTGGGATGGTTCGCTGGGTTCCGCCTTCAAATCTTCGGCCCAAGTCTCTCATGGTTGATCATACAATTCAGGGGGGACACTTCCTTTCTCCTGAGCAGAGGGAAAAGTGCATAAGTCCCTTCCCGCTTTGTCCTGGAGCGCACCCTCCTTCCTTCTGGCAGGCATGTGTGGACGGAAAGCCTTATAAACCGAAGGCAATATGGCTTATCGGTACAAACCCTATTTTGACACATACCCGGGGAGATATTGTTCGAAGTGCACTTCGTGATAGTATGGAGTTTACCGTAACGTCCGACTTCTTTATGACGCCCACGGCAGCTATTTCTGATCTGGTGCTGCCTGCCGCTCACTGGCTCGAACAGGATGATGTGGTTTACTATCATAAAATATGGTGTGTTCTGGCGCGTAAAAAGCTGGCCCAGATCGGCGAAACCCGTGATGACCGGGTAGTGATGCTCGATATGGCTCATCGGTTGGGGTTGGATGAAGCCTTTCCGTGGAAAGATTGGGATGAATATCTGAGGTGGATACTTGAGCCTTCGGGGATGACTTTTGATGAGTTTACGCAAGCATCTCACCGGCAATGCCCCGAACCTGAATACAAGGTGGCCGCTAATGGCGACATCGAACTCAACCCCGAACAGGCCGTGAGCTATGCCATGTGCATTGGCTGCACCACCATGTGCGGGGTGCGGGTTCGGGTCGACAAGGCCCAAAACAAGGTTCTGCGCGTTTCGGGCAACCCATATAACCCGCTCAGTACCACCCATTTTCTACCCTATGAAACCCCAGTCCGCGAGAGCCTTGCAGCTCTGGGGCTGCCGGGTGAAGGGGATGGCATGTTGCGCCGCTCCACCGCTTGCGGGCGCGGCAATGCGGTGCTTGATCAGATTGACAATCCACGTCGGGTACTCAAGCCTTTGAAGCGCGTCGGCCCGCGCGGCTCCGGCCAATGGGAGACCATCAGCTTTGAGCAACTTGTCGAAGAAGTTGTCGAGGGCGGAGACCTGTTTGGTGAAGGCAAGGTGGCCGGACTGCGCGAAATCCGCGATCTGGAAACACCCATCAAGGCCGATGCACCTGAGTTGGGGCCGCGCGCCAATGGCGTTGTCATGCTCAGCTCGGTCAATGATGGCCGCGACAACATGAATCTGCGCTGGCTCAAAAAGGCCTATGGCTCGACCAACTATGCCCGCCACGGATCCTATTGTGGTGGCTCCTATCGCTCCGGTTCCGGCGCCATGTTCGGCAATGTGAAGAAGATGCCCCACGCCAAGCCGGATTTCGAAGAAGCCGAATTCATCATTTTCATTGGCACTGCGCCGGGCAACGCGGGTAACCCCTTCAAGCGCATCGGTGCGCTTGTGGCCGAAGCTCGCAGCGATGGCAAGCTGGATTATGTGGTCATCGATCCGGTGCTCAACCATGCCCAGAATGGACCGTCTGGGGATCGCTCACGCTGGCTGCCGATTGTTCCGGGCACGGATGGCGCTCTTGCCATGGGCATGATGCGCTGGATGTTCGAGAATGATCGCATCAACAAGGCCTATCTTGCCCAACCTTCCAAAGGTGCGGCCATGGCGGCGGGTGATGCCAACTGGAGCAACGCCACCCATCTTGTCATCGTTGACGAAGACCATCCACGCATGGGCAAACCTGCTGCGCGGCTCGGACATGGGGATTGAACTGGCTGAAGGGGCGAAAGCCTATGACGACAGCGACCCTTACATGGTTGGCGTCCGAGAATGGCCCCGTGCCGGTTGGCGATCAATCGGCACCACTGTTCTTTGATGGCACAATAGAAGGCAAGGACGGACCGATCGCGGTCAAGACCAGCCTCACTCTTCTGCGCGAGGAAGCCGAGAGACTGAGCTATGAGGACTATTCCGCGGCCTGCGGCATTCCGGTTGAAACCATCACCGGCCTTGCCAATGAATTTACCAGTCATGGCCGCAAGGCTGCTGTGAATACCCATGGCGGCATGATGAGCGGCTCGGGCTTCTACAATGCCTTTGCCCTGATGATGCTCAACACCCTGATTGGCAATCTCAACTGGAAGGGCGGCACCATCATGCTGGGTGGCTGGTATCCAGACACCAACGGTCCAGCCTATGATCTGGCCAAGGTGAAGGGTGGCGTCAAAGCAAGGGGGCTACCGCTGGGGCGCAACGTGCCTTACGAGAAGACCTCCGAATTCAAGACCAAGAAAGCGGCGGGCAAGGCCTTCCCTGCCGATGGCCCCTGGTATCCCAATGCACCGGGGCTGGCGACCGAATGGTTCTCCTCCATGGTCAATGGTTACCCGTATAATATCGAGGCTCTGATCCTGCGCAACGCCAACCCGATCTATGGCATCGCGGGCATTGAGCATCTGGTGCCCAAGTTGAAGGACCCGAAGGTGGTACCGCTGATCATCTCGATTGATCCTTTCATCAATGAGAGCACGGCCCTTGCCGATTATATCGTGCCGGATACGGTGATGTATGAAAGCTGGGGCTTTGTGAAGCCATGGAGCGGCGTGCCCACCAAGGTCACCACCGCACGCTGGCCGGTGGTCAACCCCAAGGTCGCCAGAACAGCCGATGGCGTGCCGATTGATGTGGACATGTTCCTCATTGCCACGGCCAAGCGCATGGGGCTGCCGGGCTTTGGCGACGAAGCAATCCCCGACAAGGATGGCACCATGCATCCGCTCAACCGACCGGAGGATTTCTACCTGCGGGGCGCGGTGAATGTGGCAACCGTCGGCGGGCGCATCCGTGCCGGATGCCAGCGACGATGACCTGATAGTCTCGGGCGTTGACCGTATCCGTGATCAGCTGGAAGCCACCCTCAAGCCGGACGAATGGCGCAAGGCGGCGGCAATCTATGCAAAGGGCGGACGTTACGAGAATAAGGACAAGAGTTACAAGCAGGAGCAAAGCGCCCACCCCTTTAGCAAGCCGATGCTTGTCTATAACGAAGGGATCGGCAGCGCCCGCAACGCCATGACAGGCAAGCGCTCTCCCGGCGTGCCCACATGGCGCGAGGCCGAGTTTGCCGATGGTAGCAAGGTGGCCGAAGTCTACCCAAAGAGCGAATGGCCGATCAAGGTGATCAGCTTCAAATCTCCGTTACAGAATTCCTATTCTGTCGGGGCCAAGACGCTTCTGAGGATCGTTGCGACCAATACCCTCAATATCGGCCGTGATGTGGCCGAGAGCCACGGCATTGTAACCTGCGACAAGGTGCGCCTTACCACGCCGGGTTGGCAGCATTGAGAGCGGTTGCCGTCGTGCGGGATGGCGTCGTGCGGCACAGTGGCCATCGAGCATGGCTTCGGCCATCGTCGCTTTGGCGCGGCCGACATCATGATTGACGGCGTCACCATGTCCTGCCGACCCACGACAGGCTAGCGGCGTGTTGCACAATGATCTGGGACTGATCGACCCGACCCGCTCCAAACCGGGCGTTTGGGTGGATCCGATCTCGGAGCGGCGGTGCGTCAGGGCCTGCCCGCGAAACTCGAAAAGCTCGCTTGACACATCTCACTCCAAAGCCTTGGCTGTCGAGGTTCCCCCGGCAGCCTTCTTTCCTTCTTTCCTTCTTTCCTTCTTTCCTTATTTCCTTCTTGCCCGATTGCTCTATTGCCAAGCAAAAAAGAAATGCGTCATGTCCCTTCAGTGATCCGAAGGACGCAAGGTCGACTATGTTCACCTGTCTCTGACGGAATGGCGACGTCATGTCGGTTGACGGTCGCCTGTTGTGCTATACGCTATGGGGTAAGCATCCGATGGACGCATCAACAAAGGCATTCAACAGCATTTGATCATGTCCGGACCTGTTTCAAATGAGATCGAGGCAAGATCAAGGGAAGGAGAAGACAATGAACAATCCCAAAACGCTTGCGTGGCCGGAGCAAGCGGCCTTGTCGGCTCAAACATCGTCAAGGCGGCACTGGCCAAGGGGTATCGTGTCAACGGCACCATGCGCGATGCCAACGATGAGGGCAAACGTCCCTATCTTGTGGCGCTGCCCGGAGCTGCAGAACGCTTGACCCTCTTTTCCGCCGATAGTGCAGAAAGCACCAGTTTTGATGCCGCCCTTGATGGTGCAGATGCCCTGCTCATCGCCCGCTTTCCACCATCTACAAGGCCAAGGACGGGACTCCCGCTAAAGAACTGGATAGGGCAAGAGGTTATGACGAGATTGTAAAGCCCGTCAAAGAGGGCTGTCTCAATCTGTTGGAAGCAGCCTCGCGAAAGGGCGTGAAGACCGTGCTTCTCTGCTCTTCCACTTCGAGCACGAATCCACCAGAGCCGGTCCCCATCAAAACCGAGGAAAATGCCATTTCCGATGCCGAGTTCCAGATGAGCGCAGGCAAATTCACCGCAGCAGAAAAGATCGTCATGGAAACCGCTGCGCGTTCCTTTTGTGATGCCCATGGCATGCGGCTCAGCATCATCCTTCCACGATGATGCTTGGTCCGGTTATCTTGCCGCAGCATCTGGAAGGGGATAGCCATTCCCTTATTGTCGGCCTCAACAAGGGCGAGCAGATCTTGCACAAGGAGACACCGGCAGGCTCCATGTCACTTAGCCATATTGAAGATGTTGCAGCGCTGTTTTTGGCCGCCTATGAAACACCTAGCGCCTCAGGCCGCTATTTTGCAGTTTATGACAGTTGGCCATGCGAGATCTCTATGCTGAATTTGCCAAACACGTCCCCTCCTCGGCAATGCCGCACCCTTGGAAGGGATACCAGAAGAGCCCACCCGCTTTGACTTTACGCGCAGGGACAGAATGGGTGTGAAGATGCGCGATATCCCGACCACCATTGCCCAGATGTTCGAATGGCTCAAAACAGACCCCTTCCAGAAACGCCATTAAGAGCCGCCAGCCTGTTCATTACGGCCTTGTTGGCGCCAGCGCCATCCCTCTCATGCGTCTTCTCTGGAAGGCTTGGCGGCGGAGAAGTGCAATGCGCCAGCGATCCGGTTCCAGGCATTGATATTTGCAATAGCGATGGTGAGCTGAACAATCTCGCTATCACTGAAAACCGCCTTGATCGCAGCCAAGTCGGCCTCTGGTAAAGGGGCCGTCGGAGACAGAGTGACATGCTCGGCCCAGAAAAGGCCAGCGCGTTCACGCTCACTATAGCCGCCAGAATCGCGCCATACCGGGAGAAGGTCGAGTTTGCCTTCGCTCACTCCGTTATGTCGTGCAGCCTTCAGGTGGAGTTCTGTGCAGAATCCACAGCCATTCATTTGCGAAATCCGGATCTTG